>JAXLYI010000034.1:0-137656 GCA_046351555.1 Polyangiales bacterium | reverse complement strand
GAGGCCACTGCCAGCGGCCGCGCCGCACCGTGGCGCCCCGCCGCTCGACGACGCCTCGCTCGCCGCGCTCGTCCGCTGGATCGAGGCCGGCGCGGCGTGGTGCGACGACGACTGCCCGTGACGCGCCCTTCGCCTACGGGACGCCGCCGCTCGCGTCGACGAGGGTGATCCCGTTGGGCATCGCGCCGACGGGGACGTCCCCGAGGCGCCGGCGCGTGGCCGCGTCGAGCGCCGCCACGCTGTCGTCGAGGGTGCCGGTGACGTACACCACCGCGCCGTCGCGGCTCAGCACGACGCCGTGGGCGCCGCGGCCCACCTCGGCCGAGCCGACGGTGCGCAGGGTCGCCGCGTCGACCTCGTAGACGCGGTTGCCGAGGTACGAGGTCGAGGTGAGGAGGCCCTGGTCGGCCACCCATAGCCGCGCCCCGTCGGGGCTGAGGAAGACCTGCGCCGGCCCCCGCGCGGTGTCGGGCAGCGGCGCGGAGCTCACCGCGCGCGACGGGAAGGCGACCCGGACGACGGTGCGCGCGTCCTGGAGCGCGGTGTACGCGGCCGAGCCGTCCCGCGCGCACGCCACCTGGATCGGCTGCCCCCCGACGGGCACCTCGTCGACCGCGCCCGTCGCGAGGTCGATCGCCGCCACGCTCCTGCCGCCGGTGCACGCGACGAAGAGCCGCCCGGCGCACGCCCGCGCCCCGTGCGGCAGGCGCCGCGGGCCGAGCCGGAAGCGCCGCGTGACCGCGCGCGCGGCGACGTCGAGCTCGACCACCTCGCCGGCCTGCGAGGCGGTGACGTAGGCCCGCCGCCCGGCCGCGTCGAACACCACGTGGGCGAGGACGCCCGTCAGCGGGACGCGCGCCGCCACCGCCGCGCGCGCCGCGTCGATCACCACCACCTGCTCGTCGTCGGCCCCCGCGAAGCCGCTCGTGTAGAACGCCTGCGACGCCGCCGTGGCCCACACCTCGCGCCCGTCGGGCGTCGCCTGGACGTTGTGCGGAAGGTAGCGGACTGCCCGCCCCTCGCGCGCCTCGGCGAGGTCCACGGTCGCCGTCGCGCGCAGGGCGCGGCCGTCGACGACGGTGACCGTCCCGCCGCGCTCGTCGGCGACGAAGAGCCGCGCGGGCGGCGCGGCGGGCTCGTCGGCGCAGCGAGCGAGCGCGGCGAGCGCGAGGGCGGCCACGGCGGGCGGGCGGGCGGGCATCGGTGTCTCCCGGTGGGCGCCGTCGTCGGCGCGGCGCCACAGCACCACGCGTCGCGGCGCGTCGCCATGACGGATGTCAACGCCGCCCCCGCGACGCGCTGCGACGCTCGGGCGCAGACTCTCCCCCCCTGGAGCGAGCGCCCATGGAACCACCGCCCCGCGCCGACGTGAAGGTCGGCTTCGCCTGCAACAACCGCTGCGTGTTCTGCGCGCAGGGCGACCGCCGCGACGCCTGCGGGGCCGTCCCCTTCGACGAGCTCCTGCGGCGGCTCGCCGACGTGCGGCGGACGACGCGCGCGCTGGTGCTGACGGGCGGCGAGCCCACCGTGCACCGGCGCATCGTGGCGCTCGTCGAGGCGGCGCGGGCGCTGGGCTTCGACCCGATCCAGCTCCAGACCAACGGGCGCACGCTGGCCTATCCGCACGTCCTCGACGCGCTGGTGCGGGCGGGCGTGACGGAGGTGTCGCCCGCGCTCCACGGCTCGACCGCGGCGGTGCACGACGGGCTCACGCGCGCGGCGGGCTCGTGGGCCCAGTCGGTGGAGGGCATCCGCAACGCGGCGGCGTCCGGGCTCCCGGTGGTGACCAACTCCGTGGTGACGCGGGGCAACACGGAGGACCTGCCCGCGCTCGTGGCGCTCCTCGGGCGCCTGGGCGTGCGGCGGGCGCAGCTCGCGTTCGTGCACCCGGTGGGGACGGCGGCGGTGGAGTTCGACGCGGTGGTGCCGCGGCTGCCGGACGTGTCGGCGGCGCTGGTGCGGGCGCGGGCGGTGGCGCTCGCCGCGGGCGTCGCGCTGGTGACCGAGGGCGTCCCGTACTGCTTCCTCCGCGGGATGGAGGAGATGTGCGTCGAGGCGCTCATCCCGGCGACGACGGTGGTCGAGATGCGCGGCGAGGTGTGCGACTACTCGCGCTGGCGGGTGGCCGAGGGCAAGGCGCACGGGCCGCCGTGCGAGGGCTGCGCGGCGCGGGCGCGCTGCGAGGGGCCGTGGCGGGAGTACCCCGCGCGCTTCGGGTGGGCGGAGTTCGAAGCGCTCTGAGCGGCGTCACTCGTGGACGTAGTGGGAGCGCGGGCGGACGGTGGTCCACCGCGTGAGGAGCGCGCGCGTCGCCTCGTCGGCCCCCATGAGTTTTTCGAAGAGCAGGTCGAGGATGCCGAGGTGGTTGGCGCACCAGCGGCTCTCGCGCATCCGGCCGTGGACGTGCCCCTGCGTCGCGTGGTTGTACACCGGGCACACGCCGCAGTAGGGGCGGTAGGCGCAGGAGGCGCAGCCGGGCTGGGCGTCGAGGTTCGACGCGGCGAGGAGGGCGCGCACGGTGGGGTGGCCGACGAGCTGGTTGTAGGTGGAGCCCTCGACGTGCCCGATGCGGAAGGAGGGGTCGCCCGCGTCGGCGAGCATGCGCCCCTCGTCGCAGGTGTACACCGCGCCGTCGTGGTTGTAGGTCACCTGGCCGATGCCGGCGCCGCAGGGCGAGCGGATGTCGAGGAAGTTGGGGTCGTCGTCGGAGAGGATCTTGGTGAGGAAGATCGCGGCGAAGCGCTCGATCATCTGGGTGCCCGCGCGGTTGAGCTCGAGCACGCGCTCGAGGGCGGCGCGGTAGAAGTCGAGGAAGGCGTCGCCCCGGTACCCGACGCGGCCCTCGGCGTGGGCGGCGAAGCCGAAGGGGTCGACCGGGCGGAGGTAGATCGCGCGGCACCCGAGCTCGGCGTACGTGTCGACGATCTCGCGCGGGTACGCGAGCGACTCGCGCGTGGTGGTGAGCAGGGCCTCCACGCGGTAGAGGTCGGGGTCGAGGCCCGCGGCGGCGTAGCGCTCGTTGATGCGGCGGATCCAGCCGGCGGCGAGGTCGTGGGCGCTGCCGCCGGCGAGGCGGCGCTGGCGGTCGTGGAGGGGGCGCGGGCCGTCGACGCTGGTGCAGATCTGCACGCGGCGCTCGGCGAGCCAGTCGAGCTTCTCGTCGTCCATCAGGCTGAGGTTGGAGACGAGGGTGAAGTCGAGGGCCTTGCGCGCCTCGGCGTTGCGCGCGAGCGCGTACTCGACCACCTCGCGCACGACGGGGTAGTTGACCAGGGGCTCGCCGCCCTGAAACTCCAGGGTGATCGCGGGCGACGTGCTCATGAGCGCGAGGTCGACGGCGCGCCGCGCGGTCTCGGGGGTCATGTCGAAGCCGGGGCGGTCGAGCGGGGCGCGGCTGGCGTGGCAGTAGACGCAGCTCTGGTTGCAGCGGAGCGTCACCACGAGGATGTGGAGGTTGGGCCCGGCCTGGAGGAAGCGGTGCTTCTGGCGCGTCCGGGCCACCACGCCGGCGACGTCGAGGGTGTCGCGGAAGAAGTTGCGCGGGAGCTTCGCGCGCAGGGCCCCTTCGTCGCGGCGGAGGACGTCGAACTCCTCGCGCGTGAGCGCGGCCCAGTCGCCCCAGGGGTTGGTGACGACGACGCGCCCGGCCACCTCGCGGAAGCGGACCGGGAGGAGCGTGGGGGCGTCGGGCGAGGGAGGGGCGTGCATCGGGGGACTCCTTGGCGTGGGTGGGGTCAGAACCACCGGGTGATCCACAGCTCGCCGGTGCCGGCGTCGCGGGCGCGGAGCGGGGCGTATTCGCCGAACTCCTGGTGGATCCAGCCGGCGCGCAGGCCGAGCTCCCAGGCGGGCGGGGCGGGCCACGCGGGCCAGGTGAGGCGGACGGTCGCCTGCGGCCAGAGGGTGCCCATCGGGCCGAGGAGCCGGTCGCGCGTGCGGAAGGCGGTGGGCGCGTCGTAGCGCCCCCGGTAGAAGTCGGCGCCGCGCTGGGCGAGGGCCCGCGCGCGGAGCTCGACGAGGGCCCAGGGGGCGGGCTCCCAGCGGAGCGCGAGCTCCCCGGCGTGGGCGACGACGCCCCAGGTGTCGACGGTGAGCCCGTACTCCGCGACGGCGGCGAGCGAGGGCGAGAGCGAGCGCTGGATCCGCGCCGACGCCGCGCCCCGCACGCGTAGCTCGGGGACGCGCTCGACGTGCCACGCGTCGCCGACGGGGACGTAGCGGTACACCGACGATTGCAGGCCGACGAGCGCGTCGGCCTGCAAGCCGACGCGGAGGAGGGTGGCGCGGTCGAGCACCTGGGTGAGCGAGGCGGCGGCGGTGGCGGTGTGGAGGTCGGCGCGCTCCTGGAGGGTCCAGCCGGGGCCGACGCGGTCCCACCGGCCGCGGAGCTCGACGTGGAGGGCGCGGTCGCGCGCCTCGCTCTCGCGGTCGAGCGTGAGGGCGCCGCCGTGGGAGAGGTAGTCGGGCTCGCGGGAGTCGCGCGCCGAGGCGCCGACGACGGTGCGCGGGTCGAGGGCGACCTGCACGCCGGCGCCCGTCTCGTGCCGCTGCTCGACGGAGCGGGAGGCGCTCGACACCACGTCGAAGGAGGCCGCGGAGATGACGTCGACCCCGTAGCTCGCGGTGGCGGCGACGCGGCGCGAGAGGGGGACGCGGGCGCGGAGGGAGGGGTTCCACACCGAGACGCGGTCGCTGTCGCCGTAGTAGCCGCCGTGGAGGGTGAGCTCGGCCCGCTGGGGCGGGGGCGCCCCTCCGCTGCACGACAGCGCGGCCGCGGCTGCGAGGAGGGCGCGCCGGCTCAGTTGCATCCGCAGCCCCCGCCGCCGGCACCCGCGGCCGGGACGTCGGCGCTCCGCACGGCGCGCACGTGCGCGTCGAAGGCGCCGCTCGCCGCGGGGGCGTCGGGCTCCATGCACCGCCGCGCGAGGCGTTCGCGCTGCCAGGGCCGCACGGTCGCGCACCCGGCGAGCGCGAGCAGGGCGAGCGCGGCCCTCACGGCAGCCCCCCGCTCTGGAGCCACTCGACCAGCGCCGCGTGGGCCTCGTCGGTCTCGTCGAACACGCGGCCGCCGAGGTGGTTGACGCGGTTGAGGGGCTTGGTGACGAGCAGGCTCTCCGCCGCCGCGGGGGCCTCCTGCGCGAAGGCCGCGGCGGAGCGCTCGTTGGCCGCGAGCTCGGCGGGGGTCAGCGGCTCGTCGCGGTGCGTCCGGGTCGCGTCGGCGCGGAAGAGGCCCGGCGCGTAGACGCGCAGGCGGCGGCGCTCGCTCCCGTGGCACGCGGGGCTGGCGCAGCGCGCGGCGAGGTGCGGCTGGACGACGGCGGCGAAGAGCGCGCGGTCGAGGGGGGGCGGCGCGGCGGGGGCGTTGTCGATGCAGCCGGCGAGGGCGGCGGCGAGGGGGAGCGCACGGGGCGTCACTGGGCCTCCAGGAAGGCGACGAGGTCATCGATCTGGGCGGGCGAGAGGTGCGAGGTGGCGCCGTGGGTGTCGGGCGCGCCGTCGGTCTCGTTGAAGCCGCGCTCGCCGTCGCGGCGCGCGGGGTGCCCGGGGGTGAGCAGCACCTCGCGGAGCGAGCGGGCGCGGCCGTCGTGGAGGAAGCGCCGCGCGTGGGCCCACACCCCGCGCAGGGAGGGCGCGCCGAACTCGATGGCGCGCGCGTCCTGGGTGGTGTCGGGGAAGGTGACGCGGAAGCCCTCGGTGACGAGGTCGAGGTTGCGCCCGTCGGGGGCGCGCAGCGGGCTCACCACGGGCCCGAAGCGCAGGCGCGTGTTCGCGCGCGCGGAGGCGGAGGCCGCGAGGCCGGGCCCGTCGTGGCAGCCCGCGCAGCCCACCTGCGCCGAGCGGAAGAGCCCATCGCCCCGGCGCACGGCCGCGGCGTCGCGCGGGTTGGGGTTGGGCAGGAGGCGCGAGCGGTGGAGGAGCGAGAGGCCGAGGGCGCGGGTGATCCCCTGGAAGTTGAGCGGGGCGTCGAAGGCGTCGCCGAAGGTGCGGGTGCGCCCGAGCACGCGGCGCGCGGCCTCGACGTAGAAGGCGTTGCGCGAGGGCAGGCTGCGGGGCCACGGTCGCGTCGCGCAGACGGGCGGTGGTGACGTTTCGCAGTCGTCGGGGGCGGGGCGGCCCGGGGGCCAGAGGGCGGGGTCGGTGCAGCAGAAGTTCTCGACGCGGGCGAACTCGTTGAGCACGGGGAAGAAGTTGTTCTCGTCCATCGAGGCTTCGAAGAACCACGGCCGCGTGTCGGCGAGGCCCCGGTGCGCGAGCGTCATCCGCGTGCCCTCGGGGTGCGCGAGGAGCGGCATCGAGAAGGCCTTGTCGGGGCTGCCGAACTCCCGGTGGCACATCACGCACGACTGGTCGCCGTCGACCGTGAAGGCCGCCGTGGAGAGGTTGATGAGCTCGCCGATCTCCTGGTCGGTGGCGGGGAAGGGGCCGCCCCGCAGGTCGCCGACGACGACGTCCGCGCGCGGCGCGTTGGGGGCGGTGAAGAGGCCGAGCGTCTCTCCGAGGGAGGCCACCACCGCGGCGCCGCGGGGCGTGCACGCGACGGCGGTGGGCGCGTGGCCCGCGGGCCCACGGGCGAGAGGGCGGAGCGTGCCCAGCGACGCGTCGAACGCGAAGGTCTCCACCTCGGAGGAGCCGAGGTAGGCCACCCAGAGCGTGTCGCCGCAGAGGGCGGCGGCCTCGGGGACGGCGCCGCCGACGACCCAGAGCTCGCGCGGCGGGACGAAGGCCCCGAGCGCGGGGTCGTCGGGGGGGACGTCGCGCCAGTCGCGGCAGCACGCCGTGTCGCTCGTGTAGCGCCGCGCGACGGCGCCGTCGTCCGCGCGGATCACGGCGATCTCGTTCTGCTGGTCTTGGAAGTTGGAGTTGGCCGTGGAGTCGCCGGGGCGGCCGTCCTCGTCGGTGTCGGGGCCGACGAGCGGCGGGTGCCCGGAGCCCGCGCCCTGCGTGAGCGCGAGGAGCCAGCGGCCCGCGAAGACCACGTCGTTGACGGGGGCGCGGAGGTTCACGTCGGCGACGCGGCGCCCCTCGGGGAGCGCGAAGAGCGAGACGGTGAGGCCGTCGAGCGCGGCGACGGCGAGGCGCGCGCCGTCCGAGGACACGGCGACGTCCCGCGGGTGCGTCGACACCCGGAGCGACTGCGCGCGCGCGTCGGTGACGGCGAAGCGCTCGGCGGTGACGTCGAGGTCCCAGCGGACGACCTCGTCGCGCCAGCGGTTGGTGACCCAGGCGCTGCGGCCGTCGGGCGTGAAGGCGACGTCGGTGGCGTAGAAGTCCACGGGCACCGAGGCCGTGACGCGGCGGGTCGCGAGGTCGACGACGTGGGCGCGGTTCTCGTAGCGCGCGGTGACGACGGCGAAGCGGCCGCCGGGGTGGACGGCGACGCCGGTGGGGCTGGCGCCGACGTCGATGCGCTCGACCACGCGGCGCGCGGCCAGGTCGACGAGCGCGACCGCGCGCCCGGGCTCGTCTTCGAGGCCCTGGAGCGTGACGAGGGCGCGCGCGCCGTCGGGGGTGACGGCGACGCGGAGGGGGCGGTCGCGGTGCGGCTGCGGCGTCCAGAGGGGGTCGCCCGGGCCGAAGGCGCGGGGGTACGGGGCGAGCGCGCGGCGCCCGGGGTCGCGGTCGACCGGCGCGTCGTCGCACGCGGCGAGCGCGGCGAGGAGCGTGACGGCGACGCGCGCAGACCTCACAGGCCGCCCCCGTCCGGGCGCGCCGCGGGCTGGCAGCGGAACTGCGCGTCCTCGACGCAGTCGGGGTCGAAGCGGACGGGGCCCTCGAAGGTGGCAGTGGCGCGGCAGCAGCGGTCTTCGAGGTCGACGGTGAGCGTCGCGCGGCGGCCGACGGCGCGGGCGAGGTTCACGTCGTTGGCGAACACCATCAACGGCGTGCTGACGAACACGCCGGGGCTGAACTCGCGGAAGGCGAGCGCGGCGAACCGCTGCTCGGCCCGGTCGAAGCCGTCGATGTCGAGGCGGGCGCGGCCCGGCGTGTGCTCCGGCACCCCGCGCGAGGCCACCAGCACCACGCGCGTGTAGCGGAAGCCCTGGAAGCCCAGCCGCATCTCGACCCCGGCGTCGGCCCCGAAGGGCTGGTACCCGTTGATCGTGTGGGGGGCGGCGATCGAGGCTTCGTAGAGCGCCGCGTCGAAGGACGCATCGACGGGCGCGGCGGGCTCCGAGCAGCCGAGGAGCGGGAGGAGGGCGGCGGCCTGGCGAATGTTCACGGCGTCACCTCGTCGCGCCACGCGGCGCCGGCTTCGATCCATCGGACGAGCGCGCGGAGGGAGGCGTCGTCGAGCGGCGGCGACCCGCGGTGCGGCGGGGCCCCTCGCGTGGAGCGGGGCGCGTCGAGCTCCTCGCCGAGGACGCGCTCGACGAGGTGGCTGCCCCGCGCGGAGGTGCCCGTGACGTCGACGTAGCGGAAGCCGTGGCGCGAGCCCTCCCCGAGCGCGACCAGGGACTCGTACGCGACGTCGTACCGCGCCGTCGGCGTCGCCGTCAGCGAGAGGCCCGCCGCGCGCGTCCCGTCGTCGTGGCACCCGGCGGCCGCGCACGAGCGCGAGAGGGCGGGGGAGACCACGGTCGACCATCCCGCGGGGAGCGCGCCCTCGACGCGGAAGGGGGCGCGCGGTCGGTCGGGGTCGTCGTGTTCGAAGCGTGCGAGGGAGCGCGACGCGCGGGCGGTGACGTCGACCGGCAGGAAGGCCGCCTCCGCGCGCCCCGAGCGCGCCCCGTGGCAGGCCGCGCAGCGGACGTCGTACACGGAGGCGGAGACGCCCTGGCGGAGTTCCTGACCGCCTTGGAGGTCGAACCAGCGGTTGTGCTGGACGCCGACGGCCATCCCGCGCGCGTCGAGGTACTGGAGCCGGAAGGCCGTCCCCGCGGGGAGCGAGGCGTAGAGCGTGCCGTCTTCCTCCAAGGGGATTTCGGCGAGCACGCGGGCGGGCAGGTGGGGGCCGACGCCGCTCCGGCGCTGCGGCGTGGGGAGGCCCGGCGCGGGCGGGTGCAGGGGGTCGGCGGCGCGCGGGATCCAGCCGAGGATGCGGACGGCGCGGAGGTCGTCACGTGGTTCGCGGAGTCCGAAGGGGCCCACCTGCCGGAGCAGGGACTCGACCATCGGGACGCCACCGTAGAGGATCGTGCCCCGGTCTCCGCGCGCTGCGTCTCCGTACACCACGCCGGGCACGTCACGGAACACGGGGACGGGCTGCGTCTCGGGGACGCCAGGCAGATCGACGAGGCGCTCACGGCGCTCGACGTGGAGCACGCCGGAGGCCGGGTCGCGCGCGAGGGTGACGGCGTAGAGCCCGAAGTCGGGCGCGGCGTCGCGGTCGCGGAGGCGCACGGGGCCGTCGGCCCACGCGGCGAGCACGCGGCCGTCGGGGAGAGGGTGCGGGTCGCGCCAGGCGCCGTCGCTCTGGAGGCGTCGCACGGGCTGCTGCACCGTCTCCGCGGCGTAGGGGTTGAGGATCGAGTCGGCCGGGTCGCCGTAGGGGCCCAGGTACGCAATCGGTGACTGGTAGCCCGTGAGCGAGCTGCTCGACGCGACCGAGGTGGGGAGCGCGATGCCGAGGTTGCGGTCGATGTGGACGAGCGCGCCCGCGGACCACACGGCGTCGCGGTCGAGGAGGAGGCCGACGTAGTTGCCGTCGGCGGTCTCGCGCACGTGCCAGGTGACGTCGTCGCCGAGGGTGATGCCGACGTGCTGGTGGTACTCGGCGTGGAGGTCGTTGGGGAAGCGGTAGACCACGCCCTTGTAGCCGTCGCCGAGGCGTCGGATCGCCGTGAACGCCACCGCGCCGCTCGTCTCGCGTCCCTGGCGGAAGAAGGTGGTGGCGAGCTCGGGGCTCGGCGTGAACGAGCGCCGCGTGAGCGACCCGTCGCGCTCGAGCACGTAGAGGTCGGTGTCGTACCCGTCGCCGTGCTCCGCGAGCACGCCCGCGCGGTCGGAGACGAACCACAGGCGGCCGTCCGGCGCGTAGGCGGGCCAGCGGTCGGACGATCCGCCCCCGTCGGGCAGTCGAACGCCGCGGGTCAGGGCGCGCCCGGCGCCGGTGCGAAGGTCGAGCTCCCACACCACGCGGGGCGCGCCCGGGGCCTCGCGCAGGGTGAAGGCCAGGCGCTCGCCCGCGGAGTCGACGGCGGGGTCGCGCACGTCGGCGGGCGCGGGGTGGAGCGCGGCGGTGAGGTTCCGTAGGGCGCCGCCCGGCGCGGCGGGCGTGAGGAGGAAGACGTCGCTCCCCGGCACGAAGGCGGCGTGCTCGTGGACGCGCGCCGGGCCCATCGGGCCGCCGACGAACGCGATGCCCGCGACGCCCGTTGGCGCCCCGTCGGTTCGCAGCCGCCGCTCGAGCGCGGCCCACGCGACCACGGCGCGCGGGAGCGGGTCGTCGAGGGTGCGGGGGAAGGCGCCGACGCCGTTGCCCCCGCGGTGCGGCAGCGCCTGGGCGAGGTCGCGCAGGGGCTTGCGCGCGAGCCGTGAGAGCTCGGGGTGGCCGCCGAGGGCGAGCTGGGTGACGGCCTCGCGGTGGTTGGCCCGCGTGGCGGCCACGCTGAACGCGCCGTCGACGCCGGGGTCGAAGCGGAGCGGCACGCCGGACGCTGCGCCGTGGCAGGGGCCCGACATGCACTGCGCCTCCGCGAGGCGGGGCTGCACCTCGCGGGCGAAGAAGCGCTCCCCCTCGGTGAGCTCCTCGGGGCGGCCGTCCTCGCCGCCGCCGCGCTCGGCGGCGATCCAGGCGCGGACGGCGACGAAGGCCGGGTCGCCGCGGCCGTAGAAGGCTGCGCCGCCCGCGTGGGGGAGGCCGCCGGTCTCCGGGGGCAGCGCCTTGCGCAGGAGCGACGAGAACTCCGGGCGCTCGGCGGTGTTGATGAAGCGCTTCGCGGCGGCGTAGGCGTCGTCGAGCGCGTTGCCCGTGAGCCGCCCGTCGCTGTCGACGCGGAGGGTGAGCGCGCGCGGCGTCCGCCCGTCGCTGCGGGCCTCGTGGCAGGCGCTGTTCGCGCAGCGGCGCGCGAGGACGGGGGCCACGTCGGCGTCGAAGCGCTCGCGGGGGGAAGGGCCGGCGCAGGAGGCCGCGAGCGACGCGAGGGCGAGGCCGCGGCCGAGGGGGTTCACGTCGCCTCCGTGGGGCCGGCGAGCCGAGCGCGCATGGCGGGGGTCGTCTCGCTGCGCATCGCAGGGTCGGTGCGCAGGACGGCGAGGCCGCGCGCGCGGGCGAGGGCCATCGCGGCCTCGGGGGCCATGGCGAAGAGCGCCGTGTCGAGGGCGTCGGCGTCGAGCGCGCTCTCGGCGACGACGGTGACGGAGGAGGTGTGCTCGACGGGCCAGCCTGTGCGGGGGTCGAGCACATGGTGGTACCGCCGGCCGCCGTGGAGGAAGAAGTGCTCGTAGTCGCCGCCGGTGGAGACCGACGCGTGGGTGACGCGGAGGACGCCGAGGAGCCCGTCGGGGTCGCGCGGGTGCTGCACGCCGACCCGCCAGAGGCGCCCGGCGCGCGCGCCCTCGGCGAGCACCTGGCCGCCGGAGTAGAGGACGAAATCGCGCACGCCCTCGCGGCGCAGGAGGTCGCGCATGCGGTCGAGCGCGTAGCCCTTCGCGATGCCGCCGAAGCCGAGGGCCATGCCCGGGCGGCGCAGGCGGACGGTGCGGGCGGCGGGGTCCATCTCGACGGCGCGCCAGTCGACGAGCGGGAGCTTCGCGCGGACGGCGTCGGGGTCGGGCGGCCGCGGGTCGGGCGACTTGAAGTCCCAGAGCGGGCGCAGCGCGGCCCAGGTCGGGTCGAAGGCGCCGTCGGAGAGCGCGGCGTGGTGGAGCGATCGTTCGGTGACGAACCATGTGTCGTCGGAGACGGCGACGGGGCGCCCCCCGGCGGCGGCGTTGATGCGGGAGACCTCGGTGTGCGGGCGAAACTCCGAGAGGACGTCTTCCAGGCGGGCGACCTCGTCGAGCGCGCGCTCCGCCGCGGCGGCCGCGAACGCCGGAGCGCCCGGGGGCAGGGCGACCTGCCAGAGGGTGCCCATCGCGGGTCGCTGCGCGGTGTGGCCCTGGGGGAGCGGCGAGCGGTCGCGTCGGTCGAGCGAGCGCAGGGCGGCGCCGCCCGCGAGCGCGGCCGGGAGGAGGAGGAGCGTCCGGCGTCGCATGCGTCACCTCCCCAGCGCCGCGGTGACGTGGGCTTCGAGCTGTGCGGTCGCGTCGCCCGTGAGAACCGCGGTGACCACGCCGTCGCGGCCGACGACGTAGGTCGTGGGCATGGCGGGGGGCGCCCAGCGCTCGGCGATCTGGTGCGACGCGTCGTGCACCAGCGGGAAGGACGGGCGGAGCTCGCGGGCGAAGCGCGCGGCGTTGGCGGCGTCGTCGTCGACCGAGACGCCCACCACGGTGAGGCCCCGCGGCCCGTAGCGCCTCGCCAGCCCGTCGAGCGCGGGGAACGACCGCCGGCACGGCTCGCACCAGCTCGCCCAGAAGTCGACGACGACGACGCGCCCGCGCAGCCGCGCGAGGGAGACGGCGCCGCCGCGCGTCGCGGGGGCGTCGAGGGGCGGCGCGGGCTGGCCCGGCGTGGCCGCGGCCGCGAGGAGCAAGAACAGAGGGACGGACGCGGCGCGCTTCATGGGGCTCGAGGATTGAGCCCGCGCGGCGCGCGCGACGTGACGGCCGTCAAGGGGCGCGCGTGGCGGAGGCGTTTGCGGCGCGCGGGCTGCGATATGTCATGGAGCCGCGCCGTCGCCGGGCGCACCGTTCGGGTGTCTTCGGAGGAGAGGTGTTCCCATGGGTCGTTCTCGACGCCGGCGGGGATCGCTGCCCGTCGTGCAGGAGGTCGGCGCCGCGCCCGACGAGGTGCGCTGCGTCATCGGGCAGGCCGCGGGGTGCGCGGAGGGCCGGCGCTGCCCCTTCGCGCCGCGGAGCTACGCGGCGGGCGCGGTGCTCTGCGACGAGGGCTCCGCCGCGGAGCACGTCTGGTACGTGCGGCACGGCACCGTGGCGCTCTTCCGCGAGGCCGGGGAGGACCGCGGGCAGGGCCTCCCGTGGGTGCTCCGCAAGCCCGGCTCGCTCATCGGGGAGGAGGCGCTGCTGCAGGACGAGTTCACCGACACCGCCGTCGCGGTCACGGCGTCGGCCACCTGCGTGGGGCGCCGCGACGACGTGCGCGACTGGGTCGCCCGCGACGGCTCCCGCGCCGCTTGCGTGGTGATGGAGCTGGTGATCCGCGCGCGCATCGACACAGTGCCGCGCCCCTCGACCACCGACGGGAGCGCGCCGCGCCGCGTCGCCCGCTGGCTGGTCGACGAGTCGCGCGGCGAGTACGCGCCGCTCCTGCCGCGGCGGGTGCTCGCGGGGATCCTCGGGATGATGCCCGAGACGCTCTCCCGCGCGCTCGGCGCGCTCGTGCGGGCGGGCACGATCGTCCTGGCGCGGCGGGAGGTTCGAATCGTCGACCCCGCCGGCCTGCTCGCGGCCGCGGAGGGGACGACGCCGCCGGAGCCGTGAAGGCGGCTCAGGCGTCCGGCGGGAGCCCGCAGGCGTCGGAGTCGTCGAGGGTGGGGAGGGCGACGCGGCGCCGGTCGACGACGGGCGGCGCGACGCGCCCGGGCTCCAGGGCCTCGAGCGCGCGCTGCGCGTAGGCCGCGGCGGCGTCGTAGAAGCCGCCCTCGGCGGCCGCGCGGAGGCGGGCGAGCATCGTCGCGGCCCAGCGGCCGACGTGGTCGCGCGCGAAGTTCTCGGCGGCGGCGACGCAGACCTCCTCCCCCGCCGCGTCGCCCTCGTGGCGCGCGAACGCGGCGCGGAGCGCGAGCCAGCCGAGGAAGCCGAGCTCCATCGAGAGGTGGTCGGGCGCGAGGCCGACGAGCGTCGCGTCCTCGTAGCGGAAGGCGAGGTAGAAGCCGGCGACGTCCGCGAGGAGGGGCCCCTTGCCGCCGAGGGGGTTCACCTCGTAGTCCGACTCGCCGTCGCGCACGGCGCCGGTGAAGCCGAGCGCGCGGTGGTACTCGCCCTCGGCGTCGGGCCCGAGGTCGGACGCGAGGGCGGCGAGCTCCGCGTCGCCGAGGTCGGACGCGAGGGCGGCGAGCTCCCCCGCGGCGTGCGTGTCGGGCGGCGCGAAGAGGAGCGCCAGGGCGCGGTACCGCGCGGCGCGGGCGAGATGCTGCGTCGACGGGTCCATCGCGGCGGCCCTCACGCGACCACGAGGCGCACCCACGCCTCGCTCCGCATCTTGCGCCCGCCGACGTTCTGCGCGGCGCCCTCCCACACGGCGAAGGCGACCTGCGACTCGCCGACGTTGAGCGCGCCGTTGACGACGCCCACCGGCGCGCCGAGGACGACCCGCCAGCGCCCGTCCTGGTGGACGCCGAACCCGTCGGCCTCCCGGTCGCGCACGGCGGTGAAGCTGCCGAACATCTCCGCCTCGCCGACCATCACGGGCCGGTCGCCGCGGCGCACGAGGTTGGGGTTGCCGGTGGCGCGCGCCGGGGCGTACTGGAGCTCGAGCGCCCGCCGATGCTCGGGCCGCGCGGCCTCGTAGGGGTAGTCCGTCGGCGGCTTGTTGGGGTGGAGCGCCGCGAGCATGTCGGGCGTCTGCCACGCGCCCTTCCAGTAGATGAGCCGCACCGGGGCGCCGGGGTGGCCCATCATCGGGCCCGGCGTCGAGCCCGGGTCGCGCGGGAGCTGCACCGCGCACGCGTCGCTGAAGATCGCGGGGCCGAGGAGCTCGTCGCGGCTGCGGTCTTCCCACTCGAGGCGGAAGGCGACCCAGTTGAGGTCGTGGAGGGCGCGCACCTTCACCCGCGCGACGGCGGGCCGCTGGAGCATGGGGGGCGTGACGTTCTGCGGGGCGAGCGCGGCCTCGTACTCGGTGGCCTCGTCCCAGGCCTCGGCGAGGGGGTCGCGCTTCGGGAGGGGGCCGTCGACGCGGGCGACGCGCACGTGGTCGAGGCGCTGGGCGGGCTTCGGGCCGCGGCGGCACGCGGCGCCGACGGCCGCGAGGGCGGCGAGCGCGACGCGGCGCGACAGCGGGCTCGACGCGGCCGCGCCGGGGGTCTCTTCTTCCTGGCTCATTTTCGTCTCCTCGGGGCTCAGGTCGTGTTGCTGCGGCGGATCTGGTAGAGCTGTTCGGACGCGGGGCGCGTGAAGAAGGGCTCCTTCGCGGGGACGCGGACGAGCTCGTTGCGCCGCTCGTCGAAGGCGATCGCGACGTCGCCCTCCACGCGGAAGGACGAGATGATCTTGTCGGTGCTGCCGAAGAGCGCGAAGAGCCCGCGGAGCACGGGGTCGTCCTTGGCGGCCTTGTACTGGCGGACGGCCTCCGGCGCGTTGGGCCCGAACATCTGCACGAGGAAGGGCTCCGGCACGTGGATGGGCGGGACGTAGAACATGTTGGGCTCGAGGCCGAGCTGGGGCATGTACGGCAGGGCCATCTTGCGCACGTGGACGAGGTAGTCGACGGGGTTGTCCTCGCGCACGCGGTCGGGCGGCGAGACCCAGCCCTGGAGCCGCACCTTGCCGATGCACGCGGAGAAGCACTGGGAGACCTCGCCCTGCTCCATCTTGGGGTAGCAGCCGACGCACTTCTCCGACGTGCCCGTGCACGGGTTGAAATAGACCTTCTTGTACGGGCACCCCCGCACGCACTCCTGGTAGCCGCGGCAGCGCTCCTGGTCGATGAGGACGACGCCGTCCTCGTCGCGCTTGTAGATGGAGTTGCGCGAGCAGCTCGCGAGGCACGCGGGGTACGTGCAGTGGTTGCACGTCCGCATGAGGTAGAACATCCAGTTCTCGTGCGGGAGGTTGTAGGCCGCGCCGCGCTCGATGGTGCCCTGGATCTCGTCCTCGCCGAGGTTGGGGTGGGCGTAGTCCTCCTCCGCCGGGCGCCAGCCGAGGACGCGCTCGCCGGGGGGCGCGGCCTCGAAGAGCGTGCGCCCTTCGTAGCGCTCACCGTTCCAGGTGGCCTGGTCGCCGAGGAGGTTGAGGACGTTGACGTCGTAGCCGAGGGGGTAGAAGCCGCGGGGCTTCGACTCGACGTTGTTCCAGAACATGTACTCCTGCCCGCGGCCGCTCGTCCAAGTGGTCTTGCAGGCGATGGAGCACGTCTGGCAGGCGATGCACTTGTTGATGTCGAAGAGCCCGGCGAACTGCCTCCGCGGGCGGTGCCCCTCGTGGGGGTAGTCCATCTCCCGACCGAGCTGCCAGTTGAACACGCGTGCCATGTCGTTACCTCCTCACGATCAGCGCGCCCTGCAGGTAGCGCCGGTAGTTGTCGTTCTCGTTGGTGGCCCGGAGCCCGAGCTCGACGGGGCGCCAGCGGCCGTGGCCCTCGACGCCGCCGGGCTCGGCCTTGGTGATCTTGACGAAGGCCTCGCGGGGGGCCCCGACGGGGCAGTGCGAGTCGGCGAGGAAGCCCTTGCCGATCGAGTGGCCGAACATGTTCTTCCGCACCAGCGAGTCGGTCATCTGGGTGGGCTTGATCCAGCCGCGCGTGGCGCTCTGGTGGCTCCCGTGGCGGAACATCGCGATGTACCGGGTGTTGGCGTTCTGCGCGAGGCCGTCGCGGCGCGTCTCCTGGCCCCGCACGCTGCCCGGGGTGGCGCCGTACATGTGGAAGAACATCCGCGTGACCCCGCGCGGCGTGCCCGCGTAGTAGCGCGCGCGGGCCATCATCCGCGCGACCTTGTAGGCCTCGGGCTTCTCGCGCCAGCCGTGGAAGGGGCGGTCCTCCGGGTCGGCGTCGATCCAGACGTAGTCGCCGTCGTCGACGCCGATCTCGCGCGCGTCGGCGGGGTTGATGTCGACGTACCCCTCGGTGACGAAGGGCATGCGCTTGTCGTGGCGGTAGATGTCGCCGAAGGGGCCGAACCACACCGCGATCATGTCGAGGTCGATCGGCGTGGTGTGGACGCCGTGGCGGTACTTCGGCGTGTGGAAGACGAACCTGTACGCCGGGTCGTGGTGCTGGAGCGGGTGCCGGGTCTCCTTGAGGGCGCTCCAGGGCTTGACCACGTTGCGCCCCTGGCGTCCCTCGCTGGAGAGGTCGTTGGGGTCGACGCCGAACGCGGCGGGGCCCTCGGGCTGGATGGCAGGGTGGGGCGCCGCGAGGATCACGTTGGGCTCGTAGAAGGTCGAGTCGATGGGCTCGCGGTGCACCACGAGGTTCTCCCCGGCGGAGCGGAACTCGGGCTCGTCGCGGTAGAACTCCATGCGGCCCGACTTCGTCCAGAAGGGCGCGGACTCGTGGATCTGCTCCCAGCCGCCGACCCGCGGGGTGGTGCGGTTCATCATGATCGACGGGACGCCCTGCGCCGCGCGGGAGAGGAGCTCGGGCACCTGGTAGCCGCGCGTGCTGGTGGAGTAGTCGACGATGCGCTGGAGGTACGCCGACGTGCGCATCTCCCGCACGAAGCGGAACACGTCCGCGAAGCGCGGCTCGTCGCAGAGCTGCCCCAGGCGGCTCGTCACCATCTCCGCCACCTCGATGTCGCCGCGGGTCTCGTGGACCCGCTGCATCTCCGTCGCCGGGAACATGTGGAGGAAGGAGTTGGTGCACGACGCCGTCATGTCGGGGTGCTTGAGCTCGGCCCAGGAGTCGACGGCGAACACCACGTCGGCGTACTCGCACGAGGTCGACCACCACCACTCGTTGACGCACACCATCTCGATCTTGGGGAGGACGTTGTTGACGACGTTGTAGTGCCACTTCACGTTGCCCAGGATCGAGTTCGCGTTGGCGAACCAGAGCGTCTTGGTGGGCGTCGGCATGTGCGTGCGCCCGGTGAGCATGCGGTTGCCGTAGCGGAGGGGCTTGTCCTCGTGGTTGTAGTAGTGGGCCGACTCCTGCACCCAGTACTGCTTCACGCGGGCGGGCTGCGCGGGGTCGAGCTGGAGGTTGAAGGGGTCTTCGTTGATGTACTGGGGGATGCCGTTGAAGAGGGCGATGCGGTAGTTGCCCGCGTACGAGCCGATGTTGCCCCCGGGCTTGCCGATGTTGGCCGTGAGGCACGCGAGGAAGAACACCGCGCGGTCCTTCAGGTCGCTGTTGAAGAACTGGTTGGGCCCCATGCCCAGCGCGAAGAGCACCTGGCCCTTGTTCGCCGCGATCTCGCGCGCGAGGGACTCCACCGCGGCCCGCGGCGCCCAGGTGATCTCCTCGGTGGCCTCGGCGCTGAAGTTGTCCGCGAGGTACTGCTTCATCAGGTCGAAGCCCGGCCGGCAGCGCACCGTCCGGCCGTCGGCGAGGCGCACCTCCACCTCGCCCTCCAGCGTCGGCGCGATGGCCGCGTGGTTGAAGAGCGCGCCCACCTGGTCGCGGCTCACCGCCACCGGCGCGCGGCGCGTGCCGCTCCAGACGACGAAGTCGCCCCACTCGTCGCGGAGTCCCTGGGGGATGTACTGCCCCCCGTCTTCGAGGTGCGGCGCCGGAGGCTGCTGGCCCGCGGGCATCACCGTCGTGCGGTTGCGCAGCGTCGCGTTGATGTAGTTGGGGAACACCTCCGCCGCGCGGAGGAGCTGGAGGTTGTCCATCCGCACGAGGAAGGGCAGGTCGGTGAAGCGCTTGACGAAGTCCTCGTCGTAGAGGCGCTCGCGCACGATCACGGCGGAGAGCCCGAGGGCCACCGCGGGGGTCACGCCGGGCCGCACCACCAGCACCTGGTCGCCCTTGTTGCACGTCGCGCTGTACTCGCAGGCGATCACCACCACCTTGGTGCCCTTCACGCGGGCCTCGGTGAGCCAGTGGCCGTCGGGCATCTTGGTGGTGATCCAGTTCATCCCCCAGACGAGCACCATCTTCGCGTTCTCGACCGAGTAGAGGTCGAACTCGATGGTCTGCGAGCCCGTCACCATGGTGTGGCCCGGGGGCAGGTCGGTGTGCCAGGAGTAGTTGTCCCAGCCGCGGCCGCCCTTCGCCTGGTCGGGGCCGACGTTGCGCACCTTCGCGTCGAGGAGCGCCATCGACTGCGCCACGCGGTACTGCCCGAGCACCCGCGTCACCCCGAGCAGCGGCATGCCCCCGCGGAACTTCAGCACCTGCGTCCCCGCGCCCCCGACGGCCTCCACGGTCTCGGGCACGTAGCCCTGCGCGCGGAGCTTCTGCGCGCCGGCGTCGCCCGAGTAGGTCTCGGCGACGTTCTTCAGCGTCTTCGCGACGGCGTCGGCGGCCTCGGCCCAGGAGACCCGCACGTAGGTGTCCCAGCCGCGGCGCATCATCTCCGCGGGCGGGCGCCCGTCGGCGTCGCGGGGGAAGCCCTCGGCCACCCAGCGCCTGAAGCCCGCGCGCATCATCGGGTAGCGCACGCGGCGGTCGCCGTAGAAGCGCCGCGTGAGGGCGAGGCCCTTCTGGCAGCAGCGTGGGTCCCAGCGGTGGGACGCCTGGTTGCCCTGCAGGTCGCGCGCGAGGCCGTAGTTGTACGTGGGCGCGATCCGCACGATGACGCCGTTCTTCGTCAGCGCCTTCAGGTGGCAGTTGTGCGTGTCGTTGGGCGCGCACGTGAACACGAACGACCCGTCGGTCTGGTACAGGTTGCGGTAGGTCCGCTCCCAGTCGCGGAGGGGGTAGCTCCGCAGGGGGTTCTCGATCCTGTCGACCGCCCAGGCCGTGCGGGCCGTCCCCGCCAGCGCGCCCATCCCCGCCCCCGCGACGAACTTCAGGAAGTTCCGTCGATCGAGCCTCTCGTCGCCTTCCATGGCCTGCACCTCCGGGCGCTCGCGGCGGCGTCTTCGGCGCGCGGCTCCCAGGGCGCATTGGCACCCAAAGGCTTGCACGCAGGGGTGACGACGGTCACGACGTCCGGCGCCTCATGATCAATGTCACCCGCCGCCCGGCGGCTCGCGTGCGCTGTCCGGCAGGGCGAGCGCCTCGATCGCGCGGGCCCCCGCGGTGAAGGCCGCGCTGAGGGCGCCGGCGGCCAGCATCACCTGCCACAGCCGCTCGGGCCGGTACTCTTGCAGCGCGGCGAGGGCGCGGGCGCCGAGGCCGTGCGCCGGGGTGATGAGCATCTCCGTCACCACCGCCACGACGAGCCCCTGCGCGAGGGCGAGGCGCGCGCCGGTCACCAACGCGGGCGCGGCCTCGGGCACGAGGAGCCTCCGGGCGAGGGCGGCGCCGCGCATGCCGGCGAGCCGCGCCGCGTCACGTCGCTCGACGGGCATGCGGGCGAGCGCCTCGGCCACCGGCACCACCACCGCGCCGAATGCCCCGAACGTGATCGCCGCGGCGCGCGAGAGCTCCGAGTAGCCGAGCGCGAGCAGGAGGAGGGGGTAGACCAGGATCGGCGGCACCGACCGGACGAGGTCGAGCGCCGGTTCTGCTGCCCGCAGCGTCGACGGCCGCGCCCCGAGCGAGACCCCGACGGCGCCTCCGAGCGCGACGGCCGCGGTGGCGCCGAGGAGGGCCCGCGCCGCGGTGGCCGCGAGGTCGAGCGGCAGCGATCCGTCGAGCACGTCGGCGGCCGTCGCGCGCGCCACCGCGAGGGGCGTCGCGATCGAGCGGGCCCGGCCCCAGGAGGTCGCCGACGCGGCGCTCCAGGCGACGAGCAGGATGCAAAGGGGCGCGGCGCGCCACCTCACCGAGCGCCCCCGGCGAGCGCGGCGCGGTCGGCGAGCGGCGGGCCGTCGTGGCAGACGCGGCCGTCCGGCGCGGCGAGCACCACCCAGCGGGGGCAGAGCGCGCGCGCGTCGTCGAGGTCGTGGGTCACCGCCACCAGCGCGCACGGCCGGCGGGAGAGCGCCTCCGCGAGGCGGCGGACGGTGGCCGCGCGGGCCGTGACGTCGAGCGCCGACAGCGGCTCGTCGAGGAGGACGAGCGTTGGTGTGCCGGCGACCGCCCGCGCCAGCGCGATCCGTTGTTGCTCGCCGCCCGAGAGGTGCCCGGGGCGTCGCGCGAGGAGCGGGTCGGTGAGGCCGGTCATCGCGGCGGCGGCGGCCACCTGCGCGGCGTCGCGGCCGCCGAGCGCGACGTTCTCCCGCGCCGTGAGCCAAGGGAACAGGCTGCCGCGGTAGTCCTGCGCGCAGTACCCCACGGCGCGCGCGTGCACGACGCGGCCCGCGGCCGGCGCGCGGAGCCCCGCCAGCACGCGGAGGAGCGCGGTCTTCCCCACGCCGTTCGCGCCGAGGAGGGCGACCCGCTCGCCCGCGCGGAGCTCCAGGGTGAGCGGCGCCGACGTGGGCAGCGCGCGGACGGCGTCGAGCGCGGCGACGAGGGGTCTGGCGTTCACAGCGGGTCGACCCTCGGGGCGCCGTCGACCACGCCGAGGGCGCGGTTGGCGGCCACCACCGACGCGAAGCCGCGGAACTCCCGCGAGGTCTCGAAGCGCGTGTCGGGGTAGCGGTCGACGAAGGGCCGCTCGTCGGCGCGGAGGTGCCTGCGCAGGGCCTCCCGGGCGGCCGCGGGGTCGCGCCGCGCGAGCTCGATCGCCTCGTCGAGCGCCGCCGCGAGGCGCCGCGCGACGTCCGGCGAGCGCCGCGCGAAGGCCCCGTTGTACGCCACGGTGCCGAAGGGGAATGGGTCGGCCACGCGGCGCGCGCAGGGGGGGCCGTCGTCGACGACCTCCGCCACGCCGCGCGCGAGCATCGCGGTGGCCATGGGGTCCCCCGTGAACATCAGGTCGACGGCGCCCGCCGCGAGGCTCGAGGCCTGCATCGCCGGCTCCACCGGGACGACCGTCACGCCCGCGGCGTCGACCCCGGCCCCCGCGAGGATGGCCGCGAGCCACCGGCGGTACGCGACCGTGGGGAGCACGCCCACGCGCCGCCCCGCGACGTCGCGCGGGAAGCGGAGCCCGGCGCCGCGCCGCCCGAGCACGTAGCTCAGCCGGTGCGCGCCGTCCTCCTGCACCGCGCCGGCGACCCGCAGGCCCTCCGGCGCCCGCGCCGAGGCCAGGAGCACGATGGGCCACGCCGCGAAGCCGCCGGCGTCGAGCCGGCCGAGGGCGACGTCGTCGACCATGGGCTGCGCCGTCGGGTAGGTCCGCAGCGTCACGCGCAGCCCGTGGCGCGCGAAGAGCCCGCGCTCGGCCGCGACGAACACCGGCAGGCTGATGCGGAGCGCGGCCGCCCCGAGGGTCACGTCGGCGCGCGAAGATGGTCGGGGCCGCGCGTCGCGGACAGCGAGCGCGACGAGCCCGAGCACCACGACGGTCACGAGGAGGGGGCGGAGCGCGGTGAGGGCGGTGCGGTTCATGGGGGACTCCACAGGGCGACCTGGAGGGCGAGCTCGAGGCGGCTCTCGAGCTGCGCCTGGAGGTCGCCGTTGAGCTCCAGAGCGAGGAAGGGGGTCGCGGCGCCGCGCGCGAGCGTCTGGATCACCGCGTCGGAGGCCGCGCTCGACGTGATGGAGGCGAAGGGCTTGAGCGACAGGACGAGGTCGGCGTCGCGGTCGCGGTCGACCGCGAGCCAGGTCGCCAGCTCCATGAAGCCCGACCCCGCGCAGAGGGAGACCGGCAGCCAGCGCCGCGCGGCGTCCGCCCACGCCGCGGGGTCGATCGGCGACGGCGGCGCGACCCCCGCCGTCTCGGCCGCGCGCCGGAGCGCGTCGAGGAGCGCGCGTTGTGTCGACGCGAGGACCGCGCCGTCGGACGCGGCCCGCCACGCGGCGTAGAGCAGCCACTCGGTCAGCGTCGGGGCCTCCGCCGCGACGCCGCGCGCGGCGAGCCAGCGCGCGAGGCCCGCCCCCACGGCGCGGTCGTAGCGCGTCGCCAGGAGCTCGCCGGTCAGGCGGACGCGCGCGCGGGGCGGCGCTCCCGGCGAGAGCGCGGCCGCGTGGCGTCGCAACGCGCCTTCCGCCGAAGCGCCCGCCGTGAGCGCCCGCTCCGCGTCGGCGAGGGCGGCGTCGACGGCCCGCTCGGCGGCGACGTCGGCGAGGCGCGCGCGAGCGGCCGCGGCGTCGAGGACGTCCCCCACCGCGACGGCCTCCGCGAGCGCCGGCGCGGCGCGCCCGGGGTCGAGCTCGAGGTCACGCCAGAGCGACGTCGCGCGCTCGGGGGCGAGCGCCAGCACCGCGGCGCCGGGGACCCCCGCGTCCACGAGGGCGCGGGCGAGGTCGGACGCGTAGCCGCCGCAGCGGTCGCCGGGGACGACGAAGCGGCGGTCGGGGCGAGGGCCCGCGTGCCGCGCCGCCGCGCCGGCGAGGTAGTACATCGCGCTCGGGTGCCCCCGGGGCATGAGCCGACGGCCGAGGGCGAGGTCGCCGTCGTCGGGCGGCGCGGCGGCCTCCGCCGAGCGCCCGAGGCCGCGGAGGGCCGCGGCGAACAGGCGGTCGTGCGCGGGGCCGAACCCGAGGATCACGTCCACGGCCGGAGCCCCCGTCGCCGCATCGCGTGGGCGAAGGTCTGGAGCGCCATGCGGAGCGAGACGCGCGGCCGCGTCTCGTCGAGGTCGTGCAGGGCGCAGGTGGGGACGTCGGCCTCGCGCAGGAGGCGGGCGACGGGCGCGGCGGTGGCGGCGTCCTGCGCGCACTTGAAGCTCGACAGGTCGAGCACCCCGAGGACGCCGTGGCGGGCGGCGAAGCGCGCGCCCCAGAGGCGCTCGGCGCCGCCGGAGTTGTCCGCCTCGGGGAGGAGGTCGCGGACGTCGAAGGGGTCTGCGATGGCGCCGCGCGCGAGGTCGTCGGCGAAGCGGGCGGCGAGGTACGCCTCGTCGCGGGGGAGGGCCCGGATCGAGAGGCTCGGGTAGCCGAGGGCGGCGAGCTCGGCGCCCACATGGTGGCAGACGCCGGGGTCGACGTGGTAGGGCCGCGCGAGGATGAGCACCGCGCCCCGGCCGTCGCGCGCGCCGTCGAGCACGACGCGCCCGCGCGCCTGGAGCGCGTTGTCGAAGCGGGCCGCCGCGCGCCGGGCGACGTCGAGCGCCCGGTCGCTCTCGTCGCGCGTGGTGCCGAGGAGCTCGCCGAGGGAGCCGTGGAGCTGCGCGGCCAGCAGGTCGGGTCGCGCGAGGTCGAGCTCGGGGTCGAGGAGGCGCGCCCCCCTCGCCGCGACGGCCGCTTCGAACGCCGCGCGGACGAGGGCGGGGGAGGCAGCGACCACCGGGCACGAGGCGCAGTCGACGGCGTGGCGGACGCAGGTGGTGGCGCGGGTGACCCGCGGGACGAGAAGCGCGTCGAAACCCCCGCGCTCGACGAGGTGGTGGACGTGGGCGAGCAGCGCCTTGACGGGGAAGCACGGGTCGGTGGCGCCGTGGTGGGCCCCGCGCCGCCAGAGCGCCTCGCTGGTGGGCGGCGAGAAGCGGACGTCGTGCGGCTCCGCCCCGAGGGCGCGGAGGTAGGCGCGGAGCAGCGGGGCCGCGCGGTAGAGGGCCAGCGCGCGCGGGATCGCGAACCGCACCCGGCGCCTCGGGGCGACGGCCGGGGCGACGGCGGGGTCGTCGCGGAAGAGGGCCGCCGCCTCGTGGCCGTAGAGGTCGGGGACGGCGCGGCGGCGGGCCTGGCGAGAGCGTGCGGCCGCGCCCGGGTCGAGCGAGGCGCCGGCTTCACAGCCGTAGCCCGCGAGCGCGGCGGGCACGTCGGCGGGGGCGCCGCCGGGCGAGATCGCGGCGCGCGGGCAGCGGTTGTCGCAGAGGGTGCAGGGCGGGGCGTCGCGGAGCTGGGGCGCGACGGTGGGGAGCGTGCGCCGGGCAGGCGGGCGCGCCGGCCCGTCGGGTGGCCGCGCGAGCGCGAAGAGGGCGGCCCCGAGGGCGCCGGCGAGGTCGGGCAGCGGGTGGACGACGACGCGCGCCCCGGGGGCGTCGACCGCGAGGCGTTCGGCCTGGGCACGGACGGCGGCTTCGTTGTGCTGGACGCCGCCCTGGAGCACGACGGCCCGGCCCGAGGCGGCGGCGGCGGCGCGGCCGGCCTGCGCCCACACGACCCGCGGCAGCGCGCGCACGAGCCCCGCGAGGATCTCCTCCGGCGCGAACCCCTGGCGCTGGAACGACACCCGGTCGGCGTCGAGGAACACCACGCACCCGTCGCCGAAGCGCGGCGCGCGCCGCGCGGAGAGCGCCGCCGCCGCGACCCCGCCGCGCGCGACCCCGAGCTCGCGCGCCGTCGTCTCGAGCGCGAGGCCGAGGCCCGCGGCGCAGCGCGACGACACCCAGAAGCGCTCGATCTCGCCCGCGCCGTCGAGCGCGAGCACCTTGATGTCCTGCCCGCCCACGTCGCAGACCAGCGCGGCGTCGGGGGCCGCGGCGCGGGCGGCGACCGCGTGCGCGACCGTCTCGACCACCGCGTGCGAGGCGCCGAGCAGCGGGCCCATCCACGCCGCCCCGTAGCCCGTCACGGCGACCGCCTCGAGCGCGGTGCCGGGCGCGGCGGCGTCGAGCGCGCGCCGGGCCGCCTCGGCGACGGCGGCGGCGTCGCGCGCGGCGTCCCCGCTCGCGAGGCGCACGGCCATGCGGACGTTGCGCGCGCCGTCGACCAGCACGGCCTTGGTCACCGTCGATCCGGCGTCGACGCCCAGGACGAGGCGGCCCGCGTCGCCGTCGGGGTGCGCGCGCCAGACAGGGCGCTCGACCGCCGTCGGCGTCTCCTGCGGGAGGGGCGGGTCGACGGCCGCCGCGGGGGCCCCGTCGCCCGCGGCGAGGGCGCGGCGCAGCGCGTCGCGCTGGTGGGGCTCGGCGTGTGATCCCTCGGCCGCGAGGGCCGCGCCGAGGGCGGAGGCGAAGGCGGCCTCCGGGGGGACGAACACGAGCCCCGGCACCTCCCCGCGCACTCGCCAGAGGGACGCGAGGTGCCACGCCCAGGCGTCGGCGAGGCCTGGGAAGTGGGCGTGGGGGCCGCCGAGGAGCAGCGCGGGGGCGAGCGGCGTGAGGCCGCGGGCGAGGGCGTGGAGGTTCGAGCGGACCACCGCGTCGAAGAGGCTCGCGACGAGCGAGGCCGCGGGGACGCCGCGCCGCGCGAGGTTGACGAGGTCGGTCTCCGCGAACACACCGCAGCGGGCGGAGAGCGCCTGGACCGCGTCGGGCTCGTAGGCGACGTCGCGGGCCTCGTCGTGCGACACCCCGAGCCGCGCGAGGCAGCGGTCGATCGTGACGCCGGTGCCCGCGGCGCAGCGGTCGTTCATGACGACGGCGGGCCGCGCCCGGCCCGGCGCGCCGGCGGGGCCGTCGAAGCGGACGAGCTTGGCGTCCTGCCCGCCGAGGTCGATGAGCGTCGCGGCCGTCGGGTGGAGCGCGCGCGCGAACGTGATCGCCGCGAACACCTCGTGGGCCGCGAGGGCGGCGCAGCGGCGCGTGACGACCGCCGCGCCCGAGCCGGTGACCCCGAGGCCGAAGCGCGGCGGCGCGAGCTCGCCGACGAGCGCCGCGACGGCCTCGGCCGCCCGCCCGTGGTGGCGCGTCACGCGCGTCCGCCACGGCGCGTCGGGGGCGTCGCGCGCGGCGACCTTCACGGTGGTCGAGCCGACGTCGACCCCGACCGACCCGACGTCGTGCCGAGCGATGGGCGCCACGGGAGGGATGATTGCGCCCCGCGGGCAGGCGCCGCGATGACGGTCGTCACCACCGGCGGTTCGCCGCGGGCGCAACGTCCGCGGCATGCGACGCGAACCCACCGCCCTCCTGCTCGCGACCCTCTGGTGCCTGGGCGCGGCTGCGTTCGTCGGCGCCCAACCGATCACGGCGCCCGGGGCGCCCGACGCCGCGCCGAGGGCCGCGGCCCCGGTCGTCGGCGAGGTGCGGGCGCGCTTCGAGCCGACGCGCGGGTGGTTCCGCCTCGTGCAGGACGCGCGCTTCGACGTCGACGCGCGCGGCGGGCTGACCCCCGACCACCGCGCGCTCCACCACCCGCGCGTGCGCGCCCACGACGCGGCGGGCTACGCCGTCGTGCCGACCTTCCCGGCGAGCTTCCGCGACGCCGCCCGCGTCGCCATCGCGGGCCACGGCGACCTGTACCTCGACGTGACCCCGCTCGCCGCCGCCGCCTCGCGCGCCCGCGTCGAGGACGGCCTGGTGGTGTACCCGGGGGCCTGGGTCGACACCGACGTGATGTTCAAATCGACCCCGACCCACGTCGACGAGTACCTCTACCTGCGCAGCCCGCGGGCGCCGACGACCTGGCGCTACCGCGTGGCGCTCGGGCCCGGGCTCCGGTGGCTCCGCCAGACCCCCGGCGCGGTGGAGGCCCTCGACGCCCGCCGCGCCGCGCGCCTGCGCGCCAACCGCCCGGTCGCGATCGACGCCGCGGGGCGGCGGGTGGAGGGCGACATCCGCGTGGTCGGCGGCACGGTGGTGCTCTCGGTCGACCTGCGGGGCGCGACCTTCCCGGTGCTGGTCGACCCCGACTGGCGCCCGACCGCGGACATGGCCTACGGCCGCTTCTACAACGGCGCGCACGTGCTCCCCGACGGCCGCGTGCTCGTCACGGGCGGCTGCTCGGCCTCGGTGTGCAGCGGCGACCTCACCATCCCCGCGTGCCGGACGCTGGTCGCCTCGGCCGAGGCGCTCGACCTCGCGACCCGCACCTGGTCGCGGGCCGGCGACGACCCCGTGCCGCGCTTCTTCCACGCCTCCGAGAGCCTCGCCGACGGGTCGGTGCTGGTGGCGGGCGGCTGCACCGACCCCGAGTGCGCGACGACCACGGCCGACGTGCGGGTGTACGAGCCCGCGCGCCAGGAGTTCCGCGCGGCCGGCGCGCTCTCCGAGGCGCGCGCGGGCGTCGCCTCGGTGCGGCTCCGCGACGGGCGCGTGCTGCTCGCGGGGGGCTGCGGGGCGTCGTCCTGCACGGCCCGCGTGGAGCTCTTCGACCCGGCGGGGCGCACGCTCCGGCGCGGCGCCGACCTCGGCACGCCGCGCGGTCGGGCCACCGTGACGCTGCTGGCCGACGGGACGGTGCTCGTCGCGGGCGGCTGCACCTCGATCACCTGCGCGTCGGTGCTGGCGAGCGCCGAGGTGTACGACCCGGCGAGTGACACATGGCGCGCGACGGAGGCGCCGATGGGCACCGCCCGCGCGGGCCACTTCGCGGCGCGGCGCGACGACGGGACCGTGGTGCTGGGCGGCGGCTGCCCCGACCGCGTGTGCACCACCTTCCTCGACAGCACGGAGCGCTACGACCCGTCGACGCGGCGCTTCGCGGCGGGCCCGCGGATGCGCGCGGTCCGGCTCGGCGCGCAGGCGGTCCGCCTGCCCGACGGCGCGCTGATGGTCGCGCAAGGGTGCCAGACCCGGACCCAATGCGACCTCACCAACGAGCTCCTCGACCCCCGCGGCGGCGCCTTCGCCGCGACGGAGAGCGCGCTCACGATCCGGGCCTTCCACCAGACGATCGTCCACGAGGCGACGCGCCAGGTCATCTCCCTCGGCGGCTGCCAGCCCCGCACGTGCTCGTGGTGGAACGAGACCTGGGACTTCTCCCACCTCGTCCCGGTGACCGACGCGGGCCTCGACGCGAGCGACGCCGCGCGCGACGCGGTCGCCGACGTGGGCGTCGACGCGCCGACGGACGCCGCGCGGGACGTCGCGTCGCTGGACGCCGCCGTGGACGCGCCCGCCGCGGACGGCACGACCGCGCCGCCACCGCCACCGCCTCCGCCGAGCGACTGCGCCTGTCGGGCCGTCGGCGTCCCCGTCAGAGACCCTCGGTCGGCGGCCGCGCTGCTCGGGCTGCTCGGGCTGCTCGTCGCGCGGTCGCGTCGGAGGGCGCCGTGAAGCGCGCGGCGTCCCTCGCGGCGGCTGTTGTCTGCGTCGCGTGCGAAGGCGACCCCGCCGCGCCCGCCGACGCCACCACGACGCCTGACCGGGCCTCGCTCGATGGGGCCGCGGAGGCGCCCGCGCTCGACGCCGCAACGGACGCCGCGGACGTCGCGATGGACCTCGTCGACGACCGCCGTGACGACGGGGGCGACGCGACGCGACCGTGCGAAGCCTTCACCGCCCGCGCCCTGGGCACCGGCTGGAACCACGCGCTCGCCGTCGAGCGCGCCGGCGCCCTCCGGGCGTGGGGCGCCAACGGGAGCGGTCAGCTCGGGCTCGGTGACAGCACCGACCGACCGCGCGCTGAAACGGTGGAGCGCGGCGCCTCGCGGTGGCGCGTGGTGGCGGGCGGATCGCGCCACTCCTGCGGCATCCGCGAGGACGGCTCGCTCTGGTGTTGGGGCGTCAACGTGCACGGGCAGCTCGGCACGGGCGACACCCGCGACCGAACCACGCCGGGGCGTGTCGGGACGGAGACCGACTGGGTGGAGGTCACCTGCGGCGGCCTCCACTCCTGCGGCATCCGGGCGGGCGGCTCGCTGTGGTGCTGGGGCGCCAACCCCGCCGGTCAGCTCGGCCTCGGCGCTGCGAGCGGCGACCGCACGTCCCCGCAGCGCGTCGGAGACGCGATGGGGTGGCGGGGGCTCGCCGCGAAGGCGCGCTTCAACTGTGCCCTCCGGCCCGACGAGAGCCTCTGGTGCTGGGGCGACAACTCCGACGGGCAACTCGGCGTGGGCGACACCGCCGACCGACGCGCCCCGGTCGAGGTCGGCGCGGGGACGCGGTGGGCGATGGTCCGCATGGGGCCGCTCCACACCTGCGCGATCACGACCGGCGGCGCCCTCCATTGCTGGGGGCTCAACGACTACGGCCAGCTCGGCACGGGCCTGGCGGAGAGCGCGACGACACCGCAGCGGGTCGGCGCCGACGTCGACTGGCGCCTCGTGTCCGGCGGCTTCGAGCACACCTGCGGGGTCCGCGCGGACGGGACGCTCTGGTGCTGGGGCAACAACGAGCTCGGGCAGCTCGGGGTGACGGGCGGCGAGTCGACGCGGCGCGTGCCGACGCGCGCCCTCCCGGAGGCGCGGCGCGTGGACGACGTGGCCACCGGGCAGGGGCACACCTGCGCGCTCGACGGCGACGGGGCGGTCCGGTGCTGGGGCGACAACGCGTCGGGGCAGGCGGGGAGCGGGGAGCGCGCGCCGACGCGGCCGACGCCCGGCGCGGTGTGCGGCGGAGGGTGACGCGCGGCCCCTACTCGACCCAGGCGCGGTTCATGTGGTGCTGGTGGAAGAGGGTGACGCCGCGGGCCCGGCCGTCGAAGGCGAGCTCGCCGCCGTGGTCGCCGCGCAGGTCGTAGACGCCGTTGTCGTTGAGGTCGATGAACCACCGCGCCACGTAGCGCCGCCCCTCCTGCAGCACGCCGTGCAAGGCGAACTCGAACGCCCCCGCGCCGCTCAGCGAGCGGTAGCGGTAGAGGGCCACCGTCAGGTCCTCTCCTTCCGGTGACAGGCTGAGCTCGAAGGTCACCCCCATGTGCACGTCGAACTCCGAGAAGCGCCCCAGCAGCGTCCCCTCCGTCGACGAGGCCCCCACGTCGACCCATGGGGCGACAGGCAGCACCGTCAGCGTGTGCGGGCCCGGTGGAGGGGGGATGTCCAGCCGGCCCGCGCGGTCGGTCGGCGGCGCGTCGTAGGCGAGGTCGCCGTCGTCATCAGTGAACCACGCCACGCGCGACGGTCCGACGGGCAGCGCGTTGCGGAGCGTGAGGGCCTCCTCCGTGGCGTTGCCGCGGAGCACCGCGCGCGCGAGGAGCCCGCCGCCCTCGCCGACGAGCGCGAACTCGCTCAGGCGGTCGGGGTGCGCGGGGGCTGTGTATCGCACGGTGAGGTCACGCGCGGTCGAGCGGGCCGCGTCGAAGCCCGCCTCCGTCGCCGCGTCTGCGGTGGCCTCGAGGGCGACGTCCGCGTCCGCGCTCGCGTCGGGGTGAGCGTGGTCGTGCGCCTGCGCGTCCGCGGTACTGGAGGGCGCGGGGGCGCAGGCGGGGAGCCACGGGAGAAGCAGGAGCAGAGCGAGTCGGCGCATGGCGGCTTCGATACCCCGGCGCGGCCCCGGCGCAGATGTCTACGGTCACGTGCGCGCCCGCCGAGCGGCCCCGACATGACGACGGTCAGCGCCGGTGCGCGTCGGCCCGCGGTAGAGCCCCCCGCGATGACTCCGCACGCCACGCCCGCCCCCGCCCTGGTGCTCGGCGGCGGCGGCTTCCTCGGCACGAACATCGTCGACGCCCTCCGCGCCGAGGGGGGACGGGTGGCCGTCGCCCACCGCGGGCGGACGCTCCCGTTCCACCTCCGGGGCCGCGTGGACGAGGCGTGCCGCGCCGACCTCGGCGACCCGGCCTCGCTCCGCGCGGCGATGCGGGGGCGGCGGGTGGTGTTCCACGCGGCGGGGCACTACCCCCGGTACTCGCTCGCGGGCGGCGACGCGGTGGTGCTCGCGCGGCAGGAGATGCGCAACGCCCTGGAGGCCGCGCGCGACGCGGGGGTCGAGCGCGTGGTGTACACCTCCTCCATCGCCGTCCTCTCGCGCGCGGACGGCGCCTCGGCCCGCGAGGGCGACGTCCCCGTCGAGCCCCCGCGCGACTCGGTGTACCGCGCGGTCAAGTGGCACCTCGAAGACGTCGTCGGCGAAGCCAGGGCCGCGGGCCTCGACGTCGTGACGCTCCGCCCGGGCGGCTGCCTCGGGCCCTGGGACCTCCGCGCCGGCACCGGCGCGCTGATCGCCGCCGCGATCCGCGGGGAGCTGCCGTGGATCGCGGAAGGGCTCGTCCACCTCGTCGACGTGCGCGACGTGGCGCGCGCCCACGCCGTCGCCGCGTGGTGCCCACGGGGGCGCACGTACAACCTCGCCGGCCACGCCGTCCGCACCCCCGCGCTGTTCGAGCGCATCGCGGCGCGCCACGGGGGCGCGCGCCCCGCGCTCGTGCTCCGCGCCGATGACGCCCGCGCCCGCGCCACCGAGGAGGAGCGCGCTGCCGCGGCGGCTCACCTCCGCGTCGCCCTGCCGCGCGAGATGGTCGACATCGCGCTCGCCGGCTGCCCCGCCTCCGACGACCTCGCCCGCCGCGAACTCGGCTTCGCGCCGCGGCCCCTCGACGAGGCCCTCGACGCCTGCGTCGCGTGGTTCCGCCGCACCGGCCTCCTGCCCCCTTCCACCCCCGCCCCCGGAGCCTCCCCCACGTGAACGCCTCCCCGCCCCTCGGCCCCAACGTCCCCGCACCCCCGACGCCCGACCTCGCGGACATCCGCCCGCGCGTCGTCCGCCTGCTCGCCACCATCCTCGAGCGCGACCCGGCGTCCCTCACCGACGTCCAGCAGCTCCGCGCCGACCTCGGCATGGACTCGCTCAACGCGCTCGAGTTCCTCTCGTCGCTCAGCCAGGAGTTCGCGATCGACCTCGAGGTCGAGGACGCCTTCGGGCTCACCACCCTCGACGAGGTGGTCGCGCTGGTGGCCTCGCGCGTGCGCCCCTCATGAGCGACCCCGCGGCCGACGAGGCCCTCCCCCTGCTCCTCGACACCGTGCGCCGGTTCGCCCGGCGCGTCGACCCGGCCGCGCTCGAAGCCGCCGGGCGCATCCCCGACGCCCTCGTCGCCGCAGCGGGTGAGGCGGGCCTCTTCGGCCTCACGATCCCCGCGGCGTACGGCGGCCTCGGCCTCCCGCTCCGCGGCGCCTGCGCCGTCGTCCGCGAGCTCGCCCGCGCCGACCGCTCCGTCGCCATCATGGTCGGCCTCCACGCCGGCCTCGGCGCCCACGCCCTCTGCCGCCACGGCACCCCCGCCCAGCGCGCGCGGTGGCTCCCCGCGATGGCCGCCGGCGAGCGCGTCGCGTCCTTCGCCGCCACCGAGCCCGGCGCGGGCTCCGACCTCCAGAGCCTCCGCGCGATCGCCGCGCCCGAGGGCGACGTCCTCCGCCTGTGCGGCGAGAAGGCCTACGTCACCAACGGCGGCTTCGCGGGCATCTTCACCGTGCTCGTCCGCACGCCCGGCCTCGGCGGCGAGCGGGCGACCTCGCTGGTGTGCGTGCCCCGCGAGACCCCGGGCCTCTCCGTCGGCCCCGAGGAGGACAAGCTCGGCATCCGCGCGTCCTCCACCGTCCCGCTCCAACTCGACGACGCGCGCGTGCCCCGCGACCACCTCCTCGGCGCCCCCGGGGCCGGGCTCGACCTCACCCACGAGTCGCTCGCCCGCGGCCGCGTCGTGATGGCCGCCGGCTGCGCGGGGACGGCCCGCTTCGCCCTCGACGCCGCCCTCGCGCACGTCGCCACGCGCCGGCAGTTCCGCCGCGCCCTCGCGGACTTCGACGCCGTTCGCCTCCAGGTCGCCACGATGGACGCCACGCTCCTCGCAATGGAGGCCCTGGTCGGCGCCGCGGCCGACGCCCTCGACGGCGCCCGCCCCGACGCCGACGCGGCGCTGCTCTCCGTCGCCGCCAAGGTGGTCGCCTCCGAGGGCGCCGACGCCGTCTGCGACGCGTCCGTGCAGCTCCACGGGGCGATGGGCTTCCTCGAGCCGACGGGCGTCGCGCGCGCGCTCCGCGACGCCCGCATCACGCGCATCTTCGAGGGCGCCAACGACGTCCTGCTCGTCCACCTCGGCGCCTCGCTCCTCGGGCGCGCGCCGGCCGACCCCCGGGGCGGCGCCCTCGACCCCCTCGACGAGCTCGCGCGCCGCCTCGACGCGACCGTCACCGCCCACCGGAAATCCCACGGCGTCCGGGCCACCCAGCGGCAGCTCCTGGCGCTCCGCGTCGCCCGCGCGGCGGTGTCGCTCGCCGCGGCCCGCGAGGTGCGCCGCCTGCCCGCGACGCCCGCCGTCGCCCTCGCCGAAACGCTCCTCCTCCGCGACGCGCACCTCTCCCTCGACGCGCTCGCCACGCTCGACGCCGACGAGCGCGCCGCGGCCGACGTCTGCTCCGCCGCGCTCGAACGCGCCGCTTCTGTGAGGTCATCGTGAAGGTCCGCTTCGTCTACCCCCGCTTCGAGCGCCACGCCGACGCGCACCCCGAGCTGCGCCGGCACGTCCCCGCCAACGAGTACTTCGGCCCGCCGTCGCTCGGCATCGCCAGCCTCGCCGCGGTCACCCCGCCCGAGTGGGAGGTCGACTTCCGCGACGACCGCGTCGACGACGTGGGCCTCGGTGACGACGTCGACCTCGTCGCCATCTCCTGCTTCACCCCGTCGGCGGTGCGCGCGATGGACCTCGCCGACGCCTTCCGCGCGCGCGGCCGACGCGTGGTGATGGGCGGCATCTTCCCCACGATGATGCCCGACGAGGCCGGCGCCCACGCCGACGCCGTGGTGGTGGGCGAGGGGGAGGGGGCCTGGCGCGAGGTCCTCGGCGACGCGGCGCGCGGCGCCCTGCGGCCCCGGTACGTGGGCGCATCGCCCGCCGACCTCGACGCGCTCCCGCCGCCGCGCCTCGACCTCTACTGGGGCCGCGAGACGGCGGCGTACCGGCCCGACGACTTCCCCGTCCAGCTCACGCGCGGGTGCCCGCTCCGCTGCGACGCGTGCGCGCTGCCCGCGAGCATGGGCCGCGCGATGCGCCACCTGCCCGTCGCCCACGTCGTCGCCCAGCTCCGCCAGATCGCGGCCCACGGCCGGCTCGCGTCGCTCACGGAGGACACCAGCTTCCTCCCCGTCGGGAGGGCCCAGCAGCGCCTCGGCGAGGTGCTCGACGCGGCCGCCGCCGAGGGCCTCCGTTGCATCAGCTACATCGGCGTCAGCATGCCGATGATCCTCGCGACGCCCGACTGGCTCTGGGAGAAGCTCGCGCGGGCGGGGGTGCGGATGTTCTACCTCGTCGGCGGCTTCGACCCGATCACCCGGCGGGCCTTCTCCGGCGACGACCCGGTCGCCCTCCGCAAGGCGGGGGAGGCCATCCGGCGCGCCGTCGACCACGGGATCGACCCGTACACGTCCTTCATGGTGGGCAACGACGGCGACGACGAGGGCGTCTTCGACCGCATCCTCGCCTTCGCCGACGACGCGGGCGTGCGCAAGGCGGAGTTCGCGATCTTCACGCCCTACCCCGGGACGCCCGCGTGGCACCGCCTCCTCGGCGAGGGGCGCATCCTCCACCGCGACTGGTCGAAGTACAACGACGCCGACGTGGTCTTCCGCCCCGCGAAGATGTCGCCCGAGCGGCTCCTGCGCGGCTACCTCGACCTGTGGCGCGGCTTCTACGGCAGCCGCGCGAACATCCGGGAGGCCGATTACGCTGCGCGCACCGTCCAGTTCTGAGGAGGGCGACCGCCGCGCCATCGCCCGCTGGCTCGCGGCGGTGTGCGCCCTCGTCGTCGCCATGGTCGCCGTCGGCGGCGTCACCCGGCTCACCGAGAGCGGGCTGTCCATCGTCGACTGGAAGCCGGTGACGGGCGCCCTGCCGCCGCTCACCGAGGCCGCCTGGGCCGAGGAGTTCGCGCGGTACCGGCGCTTCCCGCAGTTCGCCGTGCAGTTCCGCGGCGCCCTCTCGCTCGAGCAGTTCAAGCGGCTGTTCTTCTGGGAGTGGTCGCACCGGCTCCTCGGGCGGCTCATCGGGCTCGCGTACGGGCTCCCGATGCTCTGGTTCTGGCGCCGCGCGGGGGCGGTGCCGGGGCTGCGCGCGCGCCTCGCCGTCGGCCTCGCGCTCGGCGGCGCGCAGGGGGCGCTCGGGTGGTTCATGGTGAAGAGCGGCCTCGTCGACCTGCCGCGCGTGAGCCACTACCGCCTCTGCGCCCACCTGCTCATGGCCTTCGGCACGCTCGCGTGGCTCGCGTGGACGGCGCTCGACCTCCTGCACCCAACCCCCACACGCCCCGAGGCCCCTCGCCGGCTCCGCCGCGCCGCCCGCGCGTTCGCCGCGCTCGTCACCGTACAAGTCGCCTGGGGCGCCTTCACGGCGGGCCTCCGCGCGGGCTACGGCTACCCCACCTGGCCGACGATGAACGGCGCCTGGGTCCCGTCGCCGTTCTGGGTGGGCGCCCCCGCGTGGCGGGCGGTGTTCGAGCACACCGCGGCGGTCCAGTTCGTCCACCGCTGGCTCGGCGCGCTCGTCGGGGTCGCCGCGCTCGCCCTCGCGGCGGGGCTCCGGGGGCGCGCCGCGGGGGATCGGGCGCGGGCCGCGCTGGGGCTCGTCGGCGCGCTCACGTCCGTGCAGTTCGCGCTCGGCGTGGCGACCGTCCTCACGTCGGTCGACCTCGCCACCGCGGTCACCCACCAGACCGTCGGGTGCCTGCTCTTCGCGGCCGCGGTCAACCTCCTCCACGCGACGCGCGGGGCGCCGGTTCGCTGACCGCCCACGACCACGGCGCCGTCGGTGGACGGCCCGAGGGGCATCGCCGCGCAGAGCGGTCGTTCGGTAGCGAACGAACTTCCCTTCGTGCTCGCGGTTCGCCCCCACACCTCGTGACCCCGGGGCCGCCCCAGCGCCCTTCCCCGGAGGCGTGGCGGCCGTCGCGCGCGAGCCGAGGCCGCCGCCGAGCGCGAACCCGACGACCGTGGCGAGGGTGGGGCACGGGATCAACCCCGTCGGCGCGGCGAACAGGTACGTCCAGGCCGGCCTCGACTCGAGGAAGTGCGGGTAGGCCCACCCATACACGATCGACGCCGCGTCGAGGGCCAGCGCCCACGGCGGCCCCGGGCTCGCAGGCTCCGCGTCGAGGCGCGGAATGCGCCGCGATGGGCCCGCGCTCGATCGCCCGCGGCGCCCTGCGCAGCGCTCTTGTCTGCCGCCCTCGATGCGACGACACTCCGCCGCCCGGCGGAGGACGCGCGGCCCAATGACCCCCATCGCACCCATCACCGAGGATCAGACCGACGCCTTCTACGCCGCGGCGGCCCTGGGCGCCGCGTGGCTCGACGCGCACGAGTCGGCGCCCCGGCGCTTCGGCCCGGCCGCCGACGCCACGTGGCGCACCTACGCGGGTACGCCCGCCGACCTCACCGAGCGCGACCGCCTCGAGCTCCTCCTGCGCGACGCGGCGAGCCTCTACCCCGACGCCTTCAGCCCCCGCGCGGTGTTCTCCCTCGCGGGCCTCACCGACGACGAGCCCTTCGGCGCGTGGGCCCACGCGCCCGCGCCGCACCTCGCCCGCGACACCTTCCGCGCGCCCCCGCGGCGCCGGCCTCCGCCCGAGCCATGCTCGAGGCCGCCGCGCGGCTCTGGCGCATCCCGCTCGGCGACGTCGCGGCGCTGCCGCCCATCGGGCCCACCACCCGCGTGCGCGTCGGCGACGCCGGGGCGCTGCTCGCCGTGGTCGATCATTTCGCCGCCAACCGCGACCTGTCGCTCCACGAGCAGGTCACCGTCGTCACCGCGGAGCCCGGCCTCCGGCACCTCGCGGGCCTCGCCGCGCTCTGCCTCGGGGAGCTGCGAGGGCCCCGCTGCGTCGCGCCCGGCGACGCCCCGTAAAGCCCCGCCGAGCTGCCGCCATGGGACTCCCCCGCGACCGCGTCCTCGCCGACGGCCACACCCCGCACCCCTGGGAGCGGCAGGCCGTCGAGTTCATCAAGTCGGCGCTGCCCAACGAGAACCCCTACGTCCTGTGGGCGCTCGTCGAGCTCGTCGAGCCGAGCGGGAGGCGCCACGAGATCGACGCCCTCGTCCTCGGGCACAACGCCCTCTACCTCGTCGAGGTGAAGTCGCACCCCGCCCACTTCTCGGGCAACGGGGTCAACTGGACGTACACCTTCGTCGACGACCACCGCTCCCACATCATGGAGTGCCCGATGACGGGCGCGGGGCGCAAGGCGAGGGCCCTCGCGTCGCTGCTCCAGAAGCGCTTCAGCGGGCGGCGGCCGCGGGTCGAGCCGCTCGTGTTCCTCGCCCACGAGAAGGCCGACGTGAGCGGCCTCGACGCCCAGGGGCGCGCCGGCGTCGTCACCCGCAAGACCTTCGCCCGCGCCATCACCCAGGGGCAGTTCGAGGGGGCGATGTCGTCGCTCCAGGACCGGGTGATCGACCCCGCGACCGCGAAGGAGACCATCCGCGCGCTCCAGTCCCTCGGCATCGTCGAGAGCAAGGGGCACCGCAAGCTCGGCGACCTCACCATCGGCGAGGTGATCGACGAATCGCTCGACCCGCAGTCGGGCTATCAGGACCACCTCGGGCGCAACGAGTCCCTCGACGGCCTCGTCCGGCGCGTCCGCGTGTACCTCGTCGCCCACTCGTCCACGCCCGAGCGGCAGGACCAGCTCCGGCGCGCCGCCACCCGCGAGGCCCGCATCCTCACGGCGCTCTCGCACCCCAACGTGCTCCAGTGCGTGGACTTCAAGGCCGACGGCCCCACCGGCGGCCCCTGCCTCGTCTTCGAGCACGACCCCGCCTTCGAACGCCTCGACCGCTACCTCCAGCAGCGCCCGAAGCTGCCCTTCGCCGACCGCATGGCCATCGCCCGGCAGGTGGGCGAGGCCGTCGCGTACTGCCACGGGCGCAAGGTGCTCCACCGCGGCATCGACCCGACGGCGGTGCTCGTCCGCGGGGGCGAGGGGGCGCCGGTCGAGACGCGCCTCTTCAACTTCCAGCTCGCCCAGCACGTCGACCACGCGGGCACCGTCCACCTGTCGGCCTTCTCCGACCTCTCCCTCTACCGGGCCCCCGAGCTGCTCGACGCGCCGCAGCAGGCCGACGCGCAGAGCGACGTCTTCTCCCTCGGGGCCCTCGCGTGGTTCGTCTTCGTGGGGCGACCGCCCGCGGCCTCCCTCGCCGAGCGGCAGCGGCTCCTCGACCGCGACCGCAAGCTCTCCCTCGCCAACGCCGGGGAGGAGCTCGCCGGGCTCGAGCTCAGCCGCCGCGGCCAGGCCCGGCGCCACCGCACCCTCAACGACGTCATCGAGTTCGCCACCGAGGTCTCCCGCGCCGCGCGGTGCGAGAGCGCGGCGGGCTTCGTCGACCTCCTCGGCCACGTGCAGGTGGGCGAGGTCGACGACGACGCGCCGCTGCGCGAGGCCGTCTCCGGCGACGAGCTCCGCGCCGACGACGGGACCGTCCTCCTCGTCGAGAAGGTCCTCGGCACCGGGAGCACCGCCAAGGTGTTCCGCGTCATCGGCGACGCCGTGAGCGGCGCGCTGAAGGTCGCCCTCGAGCCCGAGTTCGAAGAGCGCCTGGAGGCCGAAGGGCGCCTGCTCGAGCGCGCCCGCGGCGACCGGATCGTCGGCCTCGAGCGCATCCTCCGCATCCGCTCGCAGTGGGCCCTCCTGCTCGAAGACGCGGGCGAGACGCTCGCCGCGAAGCTCGGCACGTCCGGCGCCGTGGGCCTCGACCAGGCGCGGCGCTGGGGCGACGACCTCCTCCGCGCGGTCGAGCGCCTGGAGGAGTTCGGCGTCGTCCACAAGGACATCAAGCCGGCCAACATCGGCTTCGTGCAGCGCGACCCGAGGGGCCCGCAGCACCTCATGCTCTTCGACTTCAGCCTCGCCTCGGCCGGCGAGGCCGACGTGCTCGTGGGCACGCCGCTCTACCGCGACCCCGGGCTCCTCCTGCGCGGGCGCTGGGACGCCGCCGCCGACCGCTGGTCCGCGGCCGTCACCCTCTACGAGATGCTCACCGGCCACGCGCCGCGGTGGGCCGACGACGTAACCCTCGGCCCCGACGCCGAGGTCGTGCTCGAGCCCGAGCGCTTCGACCCCTCCGTCCGCGACGCCCTCACCGCCTTCTTCAAGCGCTGCTTCGCGCGGGAGCTCGCCGGGCGCTTCGACGGCGCCGGCGCGATGCGCGAGGCGTGGGTCGTCGCCTTCGTCCCCCGCGGCGTCGCGGCCGTCGCCCCCGTCTCCGCGGTCGAGCCCGAGCGCGCCGCGGCCCCGAAGCCCACCTGGCCGGGCGACGCCCTCGCGCGCATCCGCGACGCCACGCCCGTCGAGGCGCTCCCGCTCTCCAACCGGGCCCGCAACGCCCTCGACCGCAACGAGATCCTCACCTTCGGCGCGCTCCGACGGGTGTCGCACACGCAGCTCTCGCAGCTCCGCGGCGTCGGCCGCGAGACCACCCGCGAGCTCCTCGCGTTCCGGGAGGCCTGGCGCAACGCCCAGAGCGTCGAGCCGCCGCCGCCCGGGCCCGCGTCCCCGCCCACCGCGCACGACGAGCCCGCCGCCCCGACCTCCGTCTCCGCGTGGCTGGCGGCGTTCATCCCGGCACGGCGGCGCGGCGCCCGGGTGAAGGCGTGGGTCGACTACGCGCGGGCCCGCTTCGGGCTCGACGGCGAGCCGCCCATGGACGGCGCGGCCCTCGCGCGGAGCCGCGGGGTGAGCCGGCAGGCGGTGTTCATCCACGCCAGCGAGGCGCGCGGCGTATGGCGCGCGACGCCGCTGCTCGGGCAGCTCCAGCTCCGCGTGGCGGAGTCCCTCGGCGCCCTCGACGGCGTGGCGCCCGTCCCCCTCGTCGCCGAGGCCGTGGCCCGCCGCTGCGGCGCCCCGGCGGCCGAGGCGCTCGACGCCGCCACGCGCGCCGAGGCCGAGGCCCTCGTCGAGGTCGCCCGCGCCACCGACGACGGGCTCGTCGACGCGGTGATCGGTGACGTGCGGTGGGTCGCGAGCGACCGGGCGCTCGTCGACGCCGCGCGGCGCCTCGGGGCGGAGGCCGACGCCCTCGCGGCGCGCGACGTCCTCCCGAGCGCCGAGGAGGCCAGCGAGCGCCTGCGGGGGCTCGCGGAGGGCGGCGACCTCGCGCGCCTCGGGGTCGAGCGCCTCCTGCCGCTCGCGGCGCGGGCCAGCGCCGGCGCGGCGTGCTCGGCGCGCCTCGAGCTGTACCCCCGCGCGATGCCCGCGGAGCGCGCGCTCCGGCTCTGCGCGGGGGTGTTCACCGACGCGGCCTACGACGAGGCCCGGCTGCGCAACGTGGTGGCGAGCCGCTACGCCGAGGCCCTCCCGCTGCCCGAGCGGCCCGCGCTCGACGCCCTCGTCGAGCAGGTGCTCGGCTTCCGCTTCGACCCGGTCGCGAATCACTACGCGCGCGCCCCCGTCGCCGACCCGCTCTCGTCGGCCACGCAGGCGCCCTCGGCGCGGCGGACGCCGGTCGTCCGCGCGCTCGCGGGGGTGGGCCCCCCGCGCGCCGTCCAGCTCGACGACCCCGGCGCGCGCGACTTCGACGAGCGCCTGCGGGTGGCGGCGCAGCGGCGCGCGTTCCGCGTGATCAACGTCGCCCTGCCCGACGCGACGGCGGCGGCGCACGCGGTGGCGCGGCGCCTCGGCGCGCCCGTCCAGAGCGTCGACCGGGCGCTGTGGCAGAGCCTCCGCGCGCTGGCCGAGCGCGACGGGGTCGACTGGTCGGTGGTGGTCGAGGCCGACCGCGCGGGGCCGCGCGGCGAGGACTGGGAGACGCTCCGCGCGCTGGTGCGCGACGCGGCGTCGGCGCTGCTCGACCGCTGGCGCGCGGACAACCGGACGCTCGTGCTCTGCGACCTCGGGCTCTGCGCGCGCTTCGGGCTCCGCGAGCTGGTCGACGGCGTCGCCGAGCTCGCGCGTCGCGACGACGGGCCCGCGGTGTTCGTGGTGCTCGCGTGCCGCCAGCAGGAGGGCGACGCGCCGATCGACGGGGGCGAGCTGCCGGGGCTCGCGCTGCCCAACCCCACCGCCGCCCCGCGGCTCATCGCCCCCTCCGCGTGGATCAAGGCCCTCGCGGCGTAGCGCGGCGCGCCGAAGATAGTGTGCCCGGCCGGGCGTCCAAATGCGTCAGGGAATGTCCACTGCGGGCATATGGCTGCTTGCGCCGGGAGCAGGGAGGGGATAACGACGACGTTCGATACCCTCCGATACCCTTGATATTTGTCAGAGGTCGTCCGCTTGAACCCTGCGTATTGCAACGCTCTGCGCGCAGGTCGTCCACACTTCTACACCGTTGGGGCTCGCTGCTGCCGATCGCGACGGCCAAGTTGTCAATCCCTGCGAAGTGCGACTCGATGTGATCTTCATGAACTGAAAGAGGCGAAGCCTGGGTACGTCGCCGAACTCCAACGCGAAGAAAACGACGAGCAACGCTGATTGGGCGCCCAACACCCTGCCACGGAATTGCCAAGGTTGGCCGGTCGATGCTAGATCCGATGAACGGGAGGGAAGCTCCCCGGCGAAACGTTCGATGTCGAAACAAGCGCCCAAACCCATCCAAGCAGCGATAGACCGAGCCGCGCACTGCGCGCTCTACTGCTCCATCGGCTCGCTCTTCGGCGAAGCTGATGAGCCGGAAGCTCGGCGTGACGCTGGATACGTGCGTGACCGTGCAGACGATCAGTATACTCCGTCGCCCGGACCCGTGCTTCGAGGCCTCAAGCACGACACTGAGGACCTCGCCCGGCGCATCGAGCGGTCTCCACGCTGGACCGTCAGCAGTCAGTACAAGCCGGCCAGTGGTTCATCTCGGTCTGCCTCCTTTGACGAAGAACGGGAGCGGGTGATCGCTGGCAGTCGCAACGTTGGTGACGCCATTGCGGCCCTGTGCAGCAGACACCCCGAACACGTGGCACATGCCTTTCACCTGCTCGCAGAGCATAGCGGATCGGTGTGCGTGCCGGCGCTGGACGCAATGCGTGATGCGTTCCTCGAAGCGTATCCGAAGGGACGCTGGCGACGCGAAGTTCTCGCTGTGTTCAAGCGCCTCAAGGGTGCTTGGCAGAGTCCGCTGCTCCCCGGTTTTGAGCGAATGGCGGCGTAGGCCTTCGCCCTCGGGTTCGAGGAAACTGAGCAAACGTTCAACTCGCCGCGCGATGAGCGGGTGTGTTATGTCGCCGCCCCCTACGGAGAGCACTGGAGCTCCTGCGACTTGATGCAGGGCACTGCTGCGTCGTGGCGGCCCGATGGCCCGCGGAACGAAGCGCAACAACGACACGCTGGCAGAGACCCTCGGGCGCTTCCTCGACCGCACGCTCCTGCCCGACCTGCGCGCCCGCGTCGCCGAGTCGCCCGCCGTGCAGCGGGCGCTCGCTGCGGCCCACGCTGCCGAGCGCGCCGCCGGGCGCACCGCGGACGACGTCCTCGCCTACCGCGAGCGCACGCTGGAGCAGATCGGCGCGGCCTGGCTCCTCGACTGCGTCTTCGTGCGCTTTCTCGAAGACCGCGGGCTTGTCGCCCACCGGCGCCTCGCGGGCGACGGCGCCGTCGACGCGCAGGAGCGCTTCCACGCCGCGTTCCCTGGCCTCGCGGGCAACGCGCGGGAGTACCTCCTAGCGGCGTTCCGCGAGGCGGGCAACCTCCCCGGCGCGCGCGAGCTCCTCGGCGCCCGCCACGACCTCGCGCGCCGCCTCGGGCCGAGCGCCTCCGTCGCCGCCGACCTCCTCCGGCTCTTCCGCGAGCAGCGCCCCGACGGCTCGCTCCGTTGGCGCTTCGAGAGCGACGACACCCGCGTCCTCGGCGACCTCTACCAGGACCTCTCTGCCTCCGTCCGCGAGCGCTACGCGCTGCTCCAGACGCCCGATTTCGTCGAGGCTTTCATCCTCGAGCGGACGCTCGACCCGGCCCTGAAGGACTTCGGCCTCGACGACTTCCGACTCATCGACCCCACCTGCGGGTCGGGCCACTTCCTCCTCAGCGCCTTCGACCGCCTCTTGGAAGTGCACCGCCGCGCCGCGCCCGCCACCGACCCGCGCGAGCACGCGGTCGCTGCGCTCCGGCACCTCCACGGCGTCGACCTCAACCCCTTCGCCGTCGCGATCACGCGCTTCCGCCTGCTCGTCGCGTACGTCCGCGCCGCCGGCCTCCGCCTGCTGCGCGAGGCGCCCTCCGACCTCGCGCTCGACGCCCACGTCGTCGTTGCCGACTCGCTCCTCTACGGCGGCAAGACCCTCACGCTCGCCAGCGCGAGCCGTGACAACGTACAACGGCGGCTACTCAGCGGCGACGCCTTCGTGTTGGAAGACGTCGACGCCGCCACGAAGCTCTTCGGCCGTCGTTACCACGCGGTCGTCGGCAACCCGCCGTACATCGTCTGTCGCGACAGCGCGCTCCGTGAGCGGTACCGGGCGCAGTACCCCGACAGCGCGAGCGGCAAGTTCGCGCTGGCCGCGCCCTTCACCGAGCGCTTCTTCGAGCTCGCGGTGGACGGCGGCCGCGTCGGGCTCATCAACGCGAACTCCTTCATGAAGCGGGAATTCGGCAAGGGGCTCATAGAGAAGGTACTCAAGCACCGTGACCTGACGAGGGTCGTCGATACGTCAATGGCGAACATCCCAGGGCACGACACGCCGACCGTCATCCTCTTCGGACGTAACGCCGCACCAGCGTGCGATAGCGTCCGCGCGGTAATGGCTCGGCGTGGAGCCGCTGATACCATCGATGATCCCGCAAAAGGCAAAGTATGGTCATCAATTGTCAAACACGATGTGGAATCCGGCTTCGAAGACGACTTCATCACTGTTGCAGACATACCCAGGACGACGCTGGCGAAGCACCCGTGGAGCCTCGGTGGTGGTGGCGCGGGAGCGCTCAAGGAACTCATCGAGAAACGATGTGAAGATCAACTCGGCGAGATCGCAGACAGCATTGGTATCACGTCGTTCACGCTCGAAGACGACGCCTACCTTGGAGAACTAGGCGGACTGAAACGCCAAGGAGTCGAAGACCACTACATCCGACAGATGGTCATCGGGGAGGCGATCCGTGATTGGTCGATGGGTGAAGTGCCGGAAGCGCTCTTCCCGTACGAAACCGATCTGCACCCATGTGCGTCGCCGAGAAGTGCAGCTCTACGCTATCTTTGGCCAAACAAGACGACCATTTCAAACAATCTGCTCTTCGGCGGTAGGACCAAAGTTCAGGGCGGCCTCCGGTGGTTCGAGTATGGCAGGCTCACAACGGCGAAGCTCAGAACGAGGCTTGCAATTGCGTACGCCGAAGTCGCGACGCACAACCACTTCGCGCTCGACCGCGGTGGAAGGGTGTTCAAGCAGACTGCGCCAATCATCAAGCTGCCCGGGATGTCGTCGGAGGACGACCACCTCGCGCTGCTCTCTTGGCTGAATAGCAGCGTCGTGTGCTTCTGGATGAAGCAGGTGTGCATGAACAAGGGCATTCGTGGTGAGGCCGGCGGGCTCACCGCGGAATCCTGGGAGCAGTTCCATCAGTTCGCCGCCACCAAGCTCACGCAGCTCCCAACGCCCTCTGCCGACTTCGCCCTGGCCTTTGCCCGTACGCTCGAAGCCCACGCCGCGACGCTCGCCGCCGACGCCCCCGTCGCGTGCTTCGCGGGCTTCGACCCCGCGCACGGTCGCTCCCTCGCCGACACGCTGACGCAAGCGCGCGAGCGCGCCGACGCCACGCTGGAGGCCATGGTCAGCGCGCAGGAGGAGCTCGACTGGCGGTGGTACGAGCACCTCGGGCTCCTCACCGACGACGAGCGCGCCGAGCACGCGACGCGGCGCGACGCGGCGCTGGTCGACGGGGCCGTCCCGCCGTACCCCGCGGGGCTGCGGGCCTTCGAGCGGGCGATGGTGCTCGCCGGCGATGAGACGGCGTGGTTCTCCCGCAACGGCTACGTGGTGCCCGACGAGGCCGCGATGGCGCGCCTCCCCCGCGCGACGCGGGAGCTCGTCGAGACGCGCGTCGAGATCCTCCAGAACAACCGCTCCCTCGGCCTGCTGGAGCGCCCCGAGCACAAGCGCCGTTGGACGCGCCGCGACTGGGACGAGGACGTTCGCAGCGCCCTCACCGCGGCGCTGCTCGACGCGCTCGAAGGCGCGGCGAAGGGCGACACCGCGGTGCAGTCGCTCCGCGCGCTGGCGACGACGGCGCTGCGCGACGCGAAGGTCCGCGCGGTCGCGGCGCTGCGCTTCCCCGGCGACGACGACCTCACGCAGTCGCTCGCCGACCTCGTCGAGGCGGAGTCCGTCCCCTACCTGCTGGTGTGGCGCTTCACCCTGGCGGGCCTGGAGAAGCGCGCGCTCTGGGAGCGCACCTGGGACCTCCAGCGCCGCGAGGACGCGGGCGAGGCCGTCGGCGACATCCCCGTGCCGCCGAAGTACGACCGCGAGGACTACCGGCAGCCGCGCTACTGGTCGCTGCGGGGCAAGCTCGACGTGCCGCGCGAGCGCTTCATCGCGTACCCCGGCGCGACCACCGACGACGCGCCGTCGCCGCTCTACGGCTGGGCGGGCTGGAACCACCGGCAGCGGGCCGAGGCGCTCACCGCGCTCTACCTGCGGCGCCGCGACGACGACGGCTGGGGCGCCGAGCGGCTGCACCCGCTGCTGGCGGGGCTCGACGAGCTGATCCCGTGGCTGAAGCAGTGGCACAACGCGCCCGAGGCGGGGGAAGACCTCGGCGCGGGCGACGCCTACGAGGCCTTCCTCACGACGGAGCTGCACGCGCTCGGGCTCGCGCGCCCGCAGCTCGGTGCGTGGCGCCCGCCGGAGAAGGCCGCGGCGCGCGCGGCGGCGAAGACGAAGGCGAAGGCCGCGGCGCCCGCGGGGGAGGGGGACGAGGCCGCGGCGCCGAAGAAGCGGGGACGTCCGCGCAAGGCGGCGGAGGGGTAGCGCGGGGGCGGTGGTTCAGGCGTCGCGCAGTTGGACGAGGAAGTGCCACACGCGCAGCGGGCCGAACCCCGCGCGGGGGTGGTCGGTGTAGTACGCCGGGTGGAGGAGCGGCTTCGGGGCATCGTGACGGCCGTCGGGCGTCGCGTCCGTGAAGCACCGCGCCTCGTACTCCGGGCGCAGCGGGCGTTTGCAGCGATCGACCGAGACGACCGCGGCGAACGTGTCGTCAGGCGTGGCGTAGCCGACCACCTGCTTCACGACCTCCTCGTCCTTGCGTCCGAAGATCTTGAACTCGACGCACGCGCGGCGGGTCGGGTCGTGCCGGGAGCGCACCTTGATGTCGGTACGCCCGGCGGCCCTCATGGACAGCGCCTCGGGTTCGGCGGTCAGGTCGCGCTCGTGCTGGAGGAGGGCGACGATGGCGTGCATCTGGAAGAAGGCTTCGGGTTGCAGGGCGCTGTTGTCGCTCTTCGACTCGCCCCCCCGCACCGCCGCCGCGGGGAACTCCACCATCGCACGCGCCCACGCCGCGAGGGCCCGGACGACGAGTCGCTCGAAGGCGTCGACCCCAACGTCCGTCAGCCACTTCCCGAGGGCGTCATCGTTCGGCATTGCGGTGAAAGGCTCGGGGTGGTTGTCCGAGACCCAGCGGCGGAAGAGCGCGCCGCGCGCGATCACGGCCCCTTCGTCGAGGACGGCGACGCCGGTCGAGGCCAGGACGTTGAGCCATGGGCGCGGGTCGTCGCCGAGGCGCGCGACCCACGCTGCGCTCGGCAGCGGCGCGGGTTCACGGGCGAGCCGTCGGTAGACGTCCTGCCCGCGGTCGCGGAGGTTGCCCCACCAGATGGGGAACGCGATCGAGTGGAGCACCTGCGCCTCGGCCGCCCGCATCGCGGCGGGGAGGTGCGCGACCACCTCGTCGAGGGAGGGCGCGAGCTCCATGGCGATCTCCATGAACGCCTGAAGGAGCCACGGGTGCCCCGCCGTCTCCGCCCAGAGCGCGTCCACCACCTCGTCCGGGACGTCGAGCCCGAGCGGCTTGCGGAGCAGCGTCGCGGTCTCGCCCCGCGCCAGGCCGGCGAGCGTGTGGACGCCGCCCGCGATGCGCAGGAAGGGCGAGGCCTGATCGACGAGGAGATCGCGCACCTCCGTGCCGCCGAGCACGATCACCGCGAGGCGGCCTTCCGACCGCTCGTAGGCCTCCCGCAGGTTGTCGAGGAAGGCGAGGCCCGCGCCGTCCCGCAGGAGCCGTTCGACCTCGTCGAGCACCACGGCGACGCGGTGCGAGGACTGCGCCGTCACGCCCGCGACCAGGGTCTCCACGGGGTCGCCGGCGTCGAGCGCCACGCCGAGCGCCTGACCGACCCCCGCGGCCGTCCGTCGCACATCTCCCGAGGCGACGACGGTGAGCGCCTCGGCGCCGAGGCGCTTCTGGAGCTGCCGCGCGAGCGAGCTCTTGCCCATGCCACGCCCGCCCATCACCGCTCGGATCGCGTTGCGGCCCGAGCGGACCGCGTCGGCGAGCTCCGCCAGCAGGGCTTCGCGGCCGACGAAGAGGGCGTCGGCGATGCGGTCACGACGGTACGGGTTCTCGACGCCTTCAAGCATGCGCGGCCTCCGCCGGGCGCGCGTGGTTCTCGCGGAGCCACGCGGCCAGGCGGCCGACGCGGAACCCCCGGGTGCCAGCGTGGAGGATGCCGTAGCGCGCGAGGGCGTCGTCGAGGCGCGACTCGGGCGCGCCGCCGATCCAGGGGACGTCGTGGGCGAGGTGCACGAGGTAGTCGCCCCCGCGCGGGTCGATGTCGTCGGCCGCGTTGACGAGCTCCCGCATGTCCTCGTCGACCTCGCGGGCGAAGCGCGGGAGCACCCGGCGCAGCAGCGCGGCGGTGACGGTGAACGGCGCGCGGTCGGCGGCGGGCACGTGCTGGTCGACGAGGTCGCCGAGCGTCCGGGCGAGCGCGGGGTGCCCGCCGGACTCCTGCGCGACGAGCTCCAACGCATCGAGCTCGAATTGGAGGGCCATGCGGGCGCCGATGCGGTTCACCATCGCGCGGCACTCGTTCGGGGCGAGGCCCGCGAGGGGCATGTCGCGCAGGAAGCGGTACATCGGGTTGTCGACCCCGTCGATGCGCGCCGGGGCGAGCAGCCGATGGTTGCGCCCCGCGAGGACGAAGCCGAAGCGCGCGGGGTTCCCCTGCGCCACGCCGCGCAGCCACGTCAGCAGGTCGAGGCCGTCGCGCCGCGGGATCCGCCCGTTGAGCAGCACCTCGTACTCGTCGACGATGAGCAGGAGGCGACCGTTCGACATTCCGGCGACTGTCTCGACGAGTCGCTGCAGCGGGTCCGACGCGGGGGAAGCGCGAAGCCCGGCCCGCTCGACTTCGCGGTTGAGTTGCCGCCCGATCAGCTCCGCGACGCCCGCGAGGTTGCGCCGGTGGTAGGGCGTCTCCAGGAGGTCGACCTCGACGGGCACGACGGGGTGAGCGACTGCGCCGGTTGTGCGGAACGTCTCCGCGACGCGCCGGAGGAGGGAGGTCTTGCCGACCTTCCGCAGCCCGAACACGCCGACGCAGTGGCCCTGGCGGAGGTCGCGCGAGAGGGCCTCGAACTCCCGCTCGCGGCCGAAGAACTGCGGCCCCGCAGCGGGCAGACGGTGGTCGAAGAGCCTGCGCCGGCCGAGGGTGTCGCGCAGCAGGCCGCGCAGCCACGCCTGGGGATCTTCAACCTGCTCGAAGGAGTCGTCCTTCACGAAGAGGTACATGCGGCTCTCGGGCACCGCGGGGCCGAGCCGCGCCTGGGCGTCGGGGTCGTGAGCGACCACGAGCACGAAGCCGGGGTCGAGGCGCACCTCCTCGCGGAAGATCTGCTCCACGCGCGCGATGTCCTTCGCGTGGACCTCGTCCCACGGGGCGCAGAGGACGAGGACCTCCGGGGCCAGCTCGAAGTGCCGTTGCAGCGCGGTGGAGGGCTTCGCGAGGATCGCCCAGGTGCTCCGGGGGTCGGCGGTGCGGAGCTCGCGCGCGCTCGTCGGGTCGAGGCCCGCCCGCCGGAGCTTGTCGCGCAGCCAACTCCACCGTGGCCACTGCGCCTCGAAGGTTGTGAAGGCGCCCTTGAGTGCCTCTTCGCTCCGACGGCCGACCGCGGTCATGAAGCGAGGCTAGCGGAGGCCCTCCGCGATCTCAACCGGGCTGCGAGGAGACTGCACGGGGCGCAGGGCGCTGCGAAGGATTCGCCTTCTGCCCCCCGGTCGCGCGGCGCTATAACCGCCGCCCGATGAGCGAGCTGCACGACCTCCTCGAACTGCCCGACGCCGTGGTGAAGAGCGCCTTCGTGGTGCAGCTCACCGACGGGGTGCGCCACCCCGAGGCGATGCTCAAGGACTACGCGGTCACGCCCGACCTCGTGCGCGCCTTCGAGCAGGCCCTCGCGCTGGTGAAGGCCGCCCTCGACGGGCGGCGGAGCGCGGCGGCCTACGTCCACGGCTCCTTCGGCAGCGGCAAGAGCCATTTCCTGAGCGTGCTGTCGCTCATGCTCTCGCCCGACGCGGGCGACCAGGCCCACGCCTGGCGCGAGGAGGAGTTCCACGCGCTGCGGGAGAAGCACCGCTGGCTGCAGGAGAAGAAGGTCCTGCGGCTCCACCTGCACATGGTGGGGGCGAAGTCGTTGGAGGAGAAGGTCTTCCCCGAGTACCTCGCGCGGGCGAGGGCGGCGGCGCCCGACGGGGTGCTACCGGCCCTCTTCGCGGACGAGGCCTTGTTCGCCAACGCCCGCGAGCTGCGCGCGCAGCTCGGCGACGCGGCCTTCTTCGCGAAGCTCAACGGCGGCCGCGCGGCGCGGGCGGGCTGGGGCACGCGCGCGGTCGAGGGCGTCTGGTCGCCCGAGCGCTTCGAAGCCGCGCTCGGGTCGATCGACCCCGAGGAGCGCCAGCGGCTCTTCGACGCGCTGGTGAAGACGCACTTCACGGCCTACCTCGGCACCACCCACGCGTACGTCGACCTCGACCGGGGCCTCGGCGAGATCTCGCGCCACGCCCGCTCGCTCGGCTTCGACGCGGTGGTGCTCTTCTTCGACGAGGCGGTGCTCTGGCTGGCCAACGGGGCGAGCGACCGGGCCTGGGTGACGCGCGAGATGAGCAAGTTCGCGAAGATGGTGGAGGCGCAGGACGCCGACCGCCCCGCTGCCCTGGTGAGCCTGCTGGCCCGGCAGCGCGACATCGTCGAGCTCGTCGGCGACCAGCTCGCGGGCGGCGACCTCCAGGCGCTCCGCGAGGCCCAGCGCTTCTGGGAGGGGCGCTTCGGCACCATCCCCCTGCCCGACCGCAACCTGCCCGCCATCGTGCGCAAGCGCGTCGTGCGCCCGAAGAACGCCGAGGCCGAGCGGCGCCTGGCCGACGCCTTCGACGCGATGCGCCGGAGGCTCGGCAACACCGCGTGGCAGACGCTCCTCGGGGACATCGGCGAGGGCGAGGAAGCCTTCCGCGCGGTGTACCCGTTCTCGCCCGCGCTGATCCAGGTGCTGGTGGGGATGAGCATGGCGCTCCAGCGCGAGCGCACCGCCCTCAAGGTGCTGATGGAGATCCTGGTCGAGCACCTCGGGGACTTCGAACTCGGTCGCCTCGTGGCGGTCGGCGACCTCTTCGACGCGCTGGCGGGCGGCGAGGAGCCGATGGACGGGGTGCTCCGGTCGAAGTTCCAGGACATGCGGGCGGCCTACCAGTCGGACTATCTCCCGCTGATCCAGCTCACCAACAAGACGCAGGCGGCGGAGAAGTGCCAGCGCCTGCGCGACGACCACCCCCCGCAGGTGGGCTGCTCGGGCTGCGCCGAGGCGCGGTGCCGGGCCGACAACCGCCTCGTGAAGACGCTCCTCCTCGCGGCCCTCCTGCCGCGCATCTCGATCCTGAAGGACCTCACCGCCTCGCGGCTCGTGGCCCTCAACCACGGCACGCTCCGCAGCACCATCCCCGGCAACGAGGTGGCGACGGCCGTGACGCGGCTGCGGGAGTTCGCCTCGCAGGTGGGGTCGCTGCGCGTCGGCGACCAGAAGGACCCGCTCGTCCACGTCGAGCTCAGCACCGTCGACCTGCGGCCGGTGCTCGAGCGGGCGCGCGAGCACGACAAGCCCGGGGCGCGGAAGCTCAAGCTCCGCGCGCTCCTCTTCGCGGCCTTCGGGACGACGGGGTGGGAGACGACGGAGTTCCCGCTGAAGGTGGAGTGGCGGGGGACGGCGCGCGAGGGCGCGGTGGTGTTCGCCAACGTGCGCGAGGTCGACGAGTCGCGGCTGCGCGTGCCCGCGGGCCACGATTTCCGCGTCGTCATCGACTACCCCTTCGACGAGCCGGGCCACACGCCGCAGGAGGACGAAATGCGCGTGGCCGCGCTCCGCGAGCGCCTCGACGAGCGCACGGTGGTGTGGCTCCCGGACTTCTTCAGCGAGGCCGTGCAGGCCGACCTGGGCACCCTCGTCGTCCTCGACGCCGTGCTCGCCGGCGACGCATGGAAGGCCCACCTCGCCGACCTGCGCGCCGACGACCAGCACCGCGCGCGGCAGAGCCTCGAGTCGCTCCGCTCGCAGAAGCAGAACCGCGTCCTCCGCGCGATCGAGAGCGCCTACGGGATCACCGGCGCGGGCGCGGGGATGCTCGACCCGGCCTGCCAGGTGGCCGAGCACTTCCACGTCTTCCTGCCCGAGCGGCGCATCCCCAACCTCACGGTGACGCGGCTCGCCGACGCGCCGGAGGCCCTGGCGGCGGCGCTCCTCCACGAGTGCTACCCACGGCACCCGAAGTTCCCGTCGAAGGCGGGGCGCGGCGCGCTGGCCGCCGCGGCGAAGCTGGTCGCGCGGCTCGCCGAGGCGCCGGGACGTCAGATGGCCCTCGACAAGGCCGAGCGGCGGGAGGCCGAGCTCTGCGCGGCGCTCAACCTCCTGGTCCTGCGCGAGGCCGACGTGGTGATGCGCGACGAGCCCTTCGCGGAGATCGAGCGCGACCTCCGCGCGAAGGGGGTCGACGTCGGCCGGGTGGTCACGGTGGAGGCGGTCCGCTCGGTGCTCGACCCGCGCCGCGCGAAGGGGCTCACCCGCGAGGTGGAGGACTTCGTCGCCCTGGCCTACGCCGCGTGGTCGAACCGCGAGGTGTCGCGCGGCGACCGGCTGGTCGACGACGCCGCGCCGGGCTCGCTCTCCGACGAGGCCGAGCTGGTGCTCCCGCGCCTCCCGAGCGCCGAGGCGTGGGAGCGCGCGATGCACCGCGCCGTCGCGTGGCTCGCGCTGCCGAAGCCCGCGGGGGCCCTCCGGTCGCGCAACGTGCGGGCCCTCGCCGAGGCCGTCCGCGAGGCCCACAAGCGCACGGTGGAGGCCGGCGCCCTGCAGCTCCCCTCGCTCCTCGACGCCCGGAGCGCATTGCTGGAGCCCGGCGCCCCGCGCGCCGCCACCGCCGGTGAGCTGGTGCGGCTCCTCAAGGCCGTGGAGGGGGGCGACGCGGTCGGCCGGGTGGAGGCCCTCGCCGCGTTCGCGACGAGCGCCACGGACGCCGCCCTCGGGCGCTGCGTGGAGTCCGCGCGGGCGGTGAGCCAGTGCCTCTCCGACCGGCTCCTCTGGCAGTCCGTGGAGGCCCTCGCGCGCCGGGACGACGGCGACGCCCGCGAGGTCGTGGCGAGGGCGCGGCGGGCGCTCTCGGCCGACGAGGTCACCCTGTCCCTCGCGCGCGAGTTCGCGTCCGTCCGCGAGGAGGTGGGGCGGCTCCTCATCGAGCAGGCCCCCGCCGTGACGGTCGCGGTCTCGCACGGCGCGCGCGGGGCCCCGGGCGCGTCGCCGGCCGGGGCGGGCGCGGCGGGCCAGCGGCTGCTCTCCTCGGGCACGGCGGAGTCGGTCGAGGCGGCGCGTCGCGCGCTCGACGCGCTCCGCGCGGAGGTCGAGCGCGTCGCGGGCGAGGGGGGCGCGGTCCGGCTGACCTGGAGCCTGAGCCGTGAGTGAGCCGTCGCCCGCGGTGGACGTGCCGACGCTCGGCCGCGACGACCTCGCGGTCGAGCTCGAGCAGCTCCACCGCAAGGAGCACCGATCGTTCAACACGCTGGTGCTGGCGCGGATGTCGCCGCACCTCGACGCCCTCGACGTGAAGACCCACAAGGGCCTCGTGACCTTCCACGTCGAGACGGCGCGGAGCGAGCTCGAGCTCCGGGCGGCGCTCCCGGCCGCCCTCGACGAGCCGCCCGTGGTGGTCCTGCTCGACTGGGACCCCGGGCGCCTGCCGGCCGACGTCGCGGGCCGGGTCGCCACCGGCCGGCACCAGACCATCGCCCGCGCGCGGCGGCTCCGCGCGGTGTTCTCCAACGCGCAGCTCTCCGCCGAGGTCGAGCAGTGCCGCCCCCTGGCCGACGCCCTCCTGCGCGAGCCCGGGCTGAAGGCCCCCGTCCCGCCCGGCGGCATCGTGACCCTCGACGAGGCGTGGCGCGCGTGGCTCGTCGCCCGCAAGGCCTTCGGCGTCCCGGGGGAGCGCGAGGTGACGCTCCTCCTCCGCTTCGCGCGGGCGGCGCCGCCCGACGGGCTCCGCGGGCTCCTCGCCGCGCGGCCCGAGCTCGGCGCGGCGCTCGACGGGTGGCTCCGCGACGCGATCGGGCCGGTGGCGCGGCGCTCGTTCCGCCTCTGGCTCGACGGCCACGGGCTCACGGCGGCGGCGCTCGCGTTCGTGCTCGACGGCGCCCGCGCGTCGCTCGGCGCGCAGGACTTCCTCGACGGCGCGCTCTCCGCCCGGCTCGCGGAGCTGTCCCCGGCCCTGGCCGACGAGGCCGCGCGGGACCCGAAGCTGCTCGCGTCCTGGGCCGACCTCGCCGACCTCCTCGCGGCCCAGTGCGAGAACGACGCCGCGCTCCTCCAGCGCGTCCTCGACGCGGCCGACGCCTTCCTGCCGGCGCGCGACGCCCTGGCGCAGGCGCTGGCCGGGAGCCGCTACCTCCGCGTCGCCCTCGACCGGCGCAAGGCGAACCTCGCCGACGCGCTGCGCCGCGCCGCGGGATCGCCCGACGACGCGTCCTGGCGCTCCGCCGTCGCCGCCCTCGAGGCGCTCGGGCAGCACCGGTCCCGCGCGATCGACGCGGGCCACGCCGCCCTCTACGAGCGCGCCCTGATGGCGACGCGGCTGGTGGGCTGGCTCGCGGCGCGGGGGCGCGACGAGGCCTTCTCCGCCACCGAGAGCGACGCGCTGGTGCTGTCGGTGCGGGCGGAGGACTTCGTGCGCCAGGGGGCCTTCGCCGACAGCGCCCGGCGCGTCGCCCGCGGCAGCGAGGCGGAGCCGCTCGGGGCCGCGGTCCAGGCGGTGGTGGCGCGCGCCGACGCCGTGCGCGACGCCGACGACGCGGCCTTCGGCGAGCGGCTCGTGCGGTGGTGCGAGCTCGGCCGGCCCGCCGACCGGGTGGTCCCCATCGAGGGCGCGCTCGACCGCTTCGCCGTGCGATTCCTCAAGGAAGACCCGGCGCGCAAGCTGCTGGTGCTGCTCCTCGACGGCATGTCGTGGGACCGCGCGGTCGAGCTGCTCGAGTCGCTCGAAGCCGCGCGCTACGCGCCCCTGCGCTGGCGCGCGTCCCCCCACGACGCGGGCCTCGCGCCGGTGGTGGCCGCGCTCCCGACGATCACGGACGTGTCGCGGGCGGCCTTCTTCGCGGGGCACCTGCTGCGGCCGGGCGACCCCCTCGACACCTCGCGCGACCCGCTCCGCCTGGAGAACCACAAGGGCCTCCGCGCCCTCGGGCTGAAGGCCCCGCTGCTGCTCAAGCGCGACCTCCAGACGCAGGCGGGCGACGCGTCCCCCGACGCCCTGGAGCTCGTCCGCCGCGGCGACCGGCTCGTCGCGCTGGTGATCAACGCCATCGACGACCAGCTCAAGGCCGGCGCCCAGACGCGCGTGGCCCACACGCTCGACACCATCCGGCCGCTGCGCGACCTGCTGGAGCAGGCGACGCTCGCCAACCGCGCCGTGCTGCTCGTGGCCGACCACGGGCACATCGCCGCCGCCCGCATGGCGCGCGTCCCCCGCGCGACCGACGACGTCTCCGGGACGCGCTGGCGGGCGCACCGCGCCCAGGACGCCGCGCACGCGGGCGAGGTCGTGCTCACGGGGCCCTCCGTCTGGCGGCCCCCGGGCGTGGAGAAGGTCGCCCTGCTCGCGCGTGAGACGGAGACCTACGGGCTCGCGTCGACCGCCGGGGAGCACGGCGGCGCGACGCTCGCCGAGGTCGTGGCGCCCGCGATCCTCGTGGCCCACGAGTCGCTGGCGGAGCGGATGCGCACGGTGAACGAGCGGGAGACCGTCGACGGGGCGATGGAGGTCCAGCCGCTCGCCCGCCCCGCGTGGTGGGGCCTCCGACCGGAGAGCGCCGCGCGCGCGCCGGCTCAAGGGCGCCGCCCGGCGCGCGTCGAGGCCGCGCCCGTCCAGCCGGCGCTCCCGACGATGGCCGCGGAGCTGCGGCCCGAGGCCCCTGCGGCGGCCGCGCCGGTCGCGGCGAAGGAGTCCCCGTGGGCGGCGTTCTTCGCGAAGTCGAAGGCGCTCCAGGGGAGCGGGCAGCGGGTCGACCCGCGCTTCGTGGCGGCGGTGGCGGCCCTCGACGCGGAGGGCGGCGTTCTGTCGGTCGAGCGGCTCGGCGCCGAGGTCGGGGTGATGCCGTCCCGCGTCGAGGGCATGGTCGAGCGGATGCGCGAGGTGTTCAACGCGGACGGGACGCAGGTGGTCCGCTTCGACGCGGCCGCCCGCACGGTGCGCCTCGACGTGGCGGCGCTGAAGGAGATCTTCGGATGAGCGGGATGTCGCTGGCCGTGCGCCGCGGGGTGGTCGCGGCGCTCCGCAACGGGACCGTCCCGCGGCGCGGCGTCGAGGCGCTCGCGACGGGGCTCGACCGCTTCGCGCGGGCGGTCGACGACGAGCTCGCGACGGCGGCGTCGGGCGGCGGCGTCTTCAAGGCCGTGCGCGGCGAGTACGGGAGCGGCAAGACCTTCTTCGTCCGCTGGCTCCAGCACCGCGCGCAGGCGGCTGGCTTCGCGACGGCGGAGGTGCAGATCAACGAGACCGAGACGCCGCTCCACCGCACCGAGGCCGTCTACCGCCGGGCGATGGAGAGCCTCCGCACCCGCGAGTGGGACGACGGGGCCTTCCGCTCGCTGGTGAGCCGGTGGTTCTTCTCCCTGGAGGAGGACGTGTGCGCGCGGGAGGGCTTCGACCCGAACGACGCCGCCGCCCTCACGCGCGAGGTGGCGGCCCTCCTCGAGCAGCGGCTCGCGGTGGTGAGCCGCTCGCAGCCCGCCTTCGCGGCCGCCCTCCGGGCCTGCCACCGGGCGCGCGCCGCGGGCGACCACGCCACCGAGGAGGGGCTCCTGGCGTGGCTGATGGGGCAGCCCCACGTGAGCGCCGACATCAAGCGCGCCGCGGGGCTCAAGGGCGAGGTCGACACGCGGGCGGCCAACGCCTTCCTGCGCGGCCTCCTCTCGATGCTGCGCGAGACGGGGCGCCGGGGGCTGCTGCTGGTCTTCGACGAGGCCGAGACCCTCCAGCGGATGCGCGCCGACGTGCGGGAGAAGAGCCTCGGCGCGCTCCGCCAGTGGATCGACGACATCGACGCGGGCGTGTACCCGGGCCTCTACCTGGCGGTCACGGGGACGCCCGCGTTCTTCGAGGGCAACCAGGGGGTGAAGCGCCTGCCGCCGCTGGCCCAGCGGCTCCACGTGGACTTCGGCGACGACGCCCGCTGGGACAACGCCCGCGCGGTGCAGGTGCGGCTCCCCGCCTTCGACGCCGCCCGGCTCGCGGAGGTCGGCCGCAAGGTGCGCGACCTCTACCCCGCGGGCGACCCCGCGGGCCTCGCGCGGCGCGTGGGCGACGACTTCGTCGCGGCGCTCGCCGCCGACGTGACGAAGGGCTTCGGGGGCAGGGTGGGGATCGCGCCGCGGATCTTCCTGAAGAAGCTCGTCGCGGGCGTCCTCGACCGCGTGGACGCCTTCTCGGACTTCGACCCCGCGGCGCATTTCTCCCTCACGCTCTCGGCCGCGGAGCTGACGGCGGAGGAGTGCGAGGCGGCGGGGGTCGTCCGCTCGGTGGACGACATCGAGCTCGCGCTGCCCGGGCGCGACGGCGGCCCCGCGGGCGACGCATGAGCGACGGGGCGGACGCCTTCGACCGCCTCTCCGCTGCGGTCCGCTACCAGATCGTCAACGCCCTGGGCTTCACCTCGCTCCGCCCCGTGCAGGCGCTGTCCACGCACGCGATCCTCGACGGGTGCAACTGCGTCGTGCTGGCCCCGACGGCCGGGGGCAAGACGGAGTCGGCCCTCTTCCCGCTGCTCAGCGCGATGGACGCGGGCTCGTGGGCGCCGGTGTCGGTGCTCTACGTGGCCCCGACGCGGGCGCTGCTCAACAACCAGGACGCGCGCCTCACCCGCTACGCCGAGATGATCGGTCGGCGCGCCTTCACCTGGCACGGCGACACGCCCGAGGCGGCGCGGCGGCGCTTCCTCCGCGACCCCGCCGACCTCCTCCTGACGACGCCGGAGTCGCTGGAGGTGATGCTCCTGAGCCCGCGCGTCCCCGCGAAGCGCATGTTCGCCGGGCTCCGCGCGGTGGTGATCGACGAGGTCCACGCGTTCGTGCGGGACGACCGCGGCGGGCACCTGGCGTCGGTGCTCGAGCGCCTCTCCCGCTGCGCCGGGGCGGACGTCCAGCGCGTGGGGCTCTCGGCCACCGTGGGCAACCCCGAGGAGATCCTCGGGTGGCTCGCGGGGAGCTCGGCGCGGCCGGGGCGCGTGGTGCGGGGGCCCGCGCGGCCGGCGGGGGCGGGGCCCGCGCTCGCGCTCGACCACGTGGGCGACGACGACAACGCGGCCCGGGTGATCGCCGCGCTCCACCCGGGGCAGAAGCGCCTCGTGTTCGTCGAGTCGCGCCGCCGCGTGGAGGCCGTGGCGCGCTCGCTCCGCGCGATGGGGGTCGCCACCTTCGTCACCCACTCGTCGCTGTCCGTGGAGGAGCGGGCCGCCGCGGAGGCCGCGTTCGCGGAGGGGCGCGACTGCGTGATCGTGGCGACGAGCGCGCTGGAGCTGGGCATCGACGTCGGCGACCTCGACCAGGTGCTCCAGATCGACGCGCCGTCGAGCGTGGCCTCCTTCCTCCAGCGCATGGGGCGCACCGGCCGCCGGGCGGGGACGACGCCCAACTGCACCTTCCTCGCGACCGAGCAGGACGCGGTGGTCCAGGCCGCCGCCATCCTGCGGCTCCACGCCCGGGGCTACGTGGAGCCCGTGAAGCCGGTGCGCGCCGGCGCCCACCTGCTCGCCCACCAGCTCCTCGCGCTGGCGCTCCAGGAGGCCGGGGTGGCGCGCGCCGACTGGTGGGCGTGGGTCTCGGCCGCGACGCCCTTTCAGGGGCTCGGCGAGGCGGAGCGGGAGGCCCTCGTGGCCCACATGCTCGACGCCCGCATCCTCCACGAAGACGGGGCCCGGCTGAGCCTCGGCGAGGCGGGCGAGCGTCTCTACGGGCGCCGCAACTTCGCCGAGCTGTACGCGGTGTTCGCGACCGCCGCGACGCTGCGCGTGGTCCACGCCGGCGCGGACATCGGCGAGGTGGAGACCCGCTTCGTCGAGGCGGCCGGCGACCGCCCGTTGACCTTCACCCTCGGCGGCCGCGCGTGGCGGGTCACGCTGGTGGAGTGGGGGCGCGGCGTCGTCCACGTCGCGCCGGCGGAGCGGGCCGGGCACGCGCGGTGGCGGGGCAAGGGCGGGTTCCTCTCGCGGGCGCTGTGTCGCGCGATGCGGGACGTGCTGACCGACGACGCGGTCGACCCGTGGTGGTCGAGGCGCGCGCGCGCCGCGGTGGAGGCCGCGCGGGAGGAGCACGGGTTTCTGGAGCCCGCGGGCGTCCAGCTCCTCTCGGACGGCGCGCAGACGCGCCTCTGGACCTTCGCGGGCGGCTCGGCCAACCGCCTGCTCGCGCGCCTGGCCGAAGGCGCGATGGGGGGCGAGGTGACCTCGAACGACCTGAGCCTGGGCTTCACGAGCGACTCCGGGCGGAGCGACGTCGCGATCCGGGAGTGGGTGGCCTCGCTTCGGGCCGAGGGCCGACCCTCGCGCGCCGACGCGGTCTTGATCGCGGGGGCCTTCACGCACCTCCGCCTGTCGAAGTTTCAGCCCTGCCTGCCGCCCGCGCTCCTCGACGCGTACCTCGCGGAGGTGCTCACGGACCCGGAGGGCGCGCGGGAGGCTCTCGCGGAGTGAGCGGTGCGGCGGCGCCGCAGAGGCCCCGCGCGGGGCAGGCACCGCAACGCTCCTCGGCGGGTTTTGGCGGGAACTCCCGCCGACGGATCCGGCCGGCGACGAGGGCCACCAGCGCGCGGACGTCCGCGAGCGACGCGTCGTCCACGTCCGACGGGTGCTCCGCGAGGCTGTCGAGCTCCCAGACCTCCGTACGCCTCGGGCGCGCGCCCGTGAGCGCCTCGTAGCCGAGCGCATAGAGCCGCAGTTGTGCGGCGCTCAGGGCCTCGGCCTGTGCCCGGTGGGTGGTCTTCAGGTCGACGACGGAGACCGACCCGTCGCCGCGTCTCACCACGACGTCGATCCGGCCCTGGACGATCACGTCGGCGTCGAGCATCACCTCGACGGGCTTCTCCACGAGCTCCACCTCGGCGAGGCGTGCGGCGTTGCGTTCGAGGTAACGGGCGAGCACGCCCGCGGCGACGGCGCGCATCCGGTCGACGGTGGCGGGCGACGCGCGCGGCAGGTGGAGGTGCCGATGCAGGAGGCGCGGGACGGCCTCCGGGCCGACGACGTCGCCGTCTACGGCGCGCCGGTGCACCTCAGCGAGCGCGTCATGGAGGCACTTCCCGAGGCCCTGCGCGTCCTCGAAGGGCGGGCGGAAGCCGAAGACGCCTTCCAGCTTGAAGCGGTGCGGGCATTCGAGCATCGGCTTGAGGGTGCTGAACGTGAGCTGGAGCTCGGTGGCCCCCGGCCTTGGCACCGACGGGGCCCGCGGCCGCCGGTGGAGCGGGACGTCTTCGCGAAGGACGCCCGTCGCTCCCGCGAGCGCGTTGAAATAGGGGCCGGGCCGCGCCGAGCGGCCGTTGCGCCCGAGCGCCCAGGTGGCGAAGAGGAAGCGCTGGGCCCGCGTGACGGCGACGTAGAAGAGGCGCCGCTCGTCGTCCTCGTTGCTCTCGTAGCGCTCGGGCGCGCGGACGGCGGCGCGGGGCACGAGCTCCCACAGCGCGCACGGCCGCGGCGCCGACGGGAAGCGCCCCTCCCCGAGCGCAGGAAGGAACACCGCCGCCCACTGGAGCCCCTTGGCGCGGTGAACGGTGGTGACGCGGACCGCGTCGACGCTCACGAACTCCGAGCTCTGCATCCCCTCCTCGTGCTCGTGGAGGGCGGCCGTGGTCGCGTAGATGTTGAAGTCGACGACGCGCGCGAGCGGGGGCCTCTGCGCGTGGAGCGACTCGAAGTCGTCGAGCACGCGGCTGAAGCGCCCCAGGTTGAAGAACACCTCCTCGCCACGCCCGCCGGGGACGGCCTCCTCGCGGAGCTGGAGCGCTCCGAGCGCGCCGAGCCACGTCCGCTGGAGCCCGAGCTCCGACCATCCCGTTCGGTCGTCGGGAGCGTCGGCGCAGAGCGCGCTGCGACGCTCCGCGAGGTAGGCCACCAGCGCGTCGATGCCCGCGGCGCCGGCCCCGAGGGACGCGTCGCGCCACGCGTCGCGCAGCCCGTCGGCGGTGAGGTCGGGGGCCCCAGCGAGGAAGGCGAAGGCCGCGACCGCCGCGCGGACCTCGGGGCGTTCGAAGAGGGTCTTCACGCCGCTGACCACGTAGGGAATCCCCTGCTCGTCGAAGACGCGGAGCAGGGCCCTCCCGGCCCACTGGATGCCGCCGCGGAAGAGGACGGCGACGTCGGACCACGCCAGGCCGCGCGTGCGCCCGCCTTCGGTGAACGCGAGGCCGCGCAGCTCCTTGATCTTCCTCGCGATGAAGCGGGCCTCCTCCCACTCGCTCTGGAACGAGAGGGCCAGCACGTCGCCCGGCTCGGCGGGCTGCGCGTCGGTGGCCTTCATCGCCTTCTCGAGCCGCCGCGAGATGCGGGAGGCGAAGCCCCGCGCGAAGTTCACGATGGTGGCGCTCGAGCGGTGGTTCTCCTCGAGTCGGATGGTGTGGGCGTCGGGGTAGCGGTCGACGAAGCCGAGGATGTTCTGCACGTCGGCGCCGTTCCACTGAAAGATGGTCTGGTCGTCGTCGCCGACGACCGTGAGCGTGGCGCCGAAATCCGCGAGCGCGCGGACCACCTGCTCCTGGAGCTCGTTGGTGTCCTGGTACTCATCGACGACGACGTGCCGGATGCGCTGGGCCAGCCGCTCGCCGGCGTCGACGTTGCGTCGGAGCACGTCGAGGCACAGCTCCAACTGCGCGGTGAAGTCGTGGAGGGACTCGCGCCGCAGGAGGCCTCGGTACCGGTCGAGGGACGTCGCGAGCGGGAGGTCGCCCGGGCGGCCGTGATCGATCTCCGCCTGCCGGAGCACGTCGAGCGCGGAAAGGTACCGTCGCACGTCCCCGGGGGCCTGGAGGGGAGCGCCCTCGGCGGTGCGGGCGGCCGAGAAGCCCGACGCATCCGGCTCGCGGAGCACGAGCATGAGCTGCCGCGCCTCGTCGACGCTTTCGAAGCGCAGGTACTCGGGCTCCTCCTCCTGGAGCACGCGGCGGCAGAAGGCGTGGATGGTCCCCACGAACATCTCCGCGAGCCCGTGCACCTCGCCGCGCGCCTCGCGAACGCGGCGGGCGATGCGCGCCTTCAACTCGGCCGCGGCGCGCTCGGTGAAGGTGAACGCGACGATGTTGGCGGGCGCGAGGCGGTCGGGGCGCGACGGATCGAGCAGGTGCGCGATGCGGCGCGCCACCACTTCGGTCTTGCCCGAGCCGGCGCAGGCGAGGAGCTGGAGGTGTCCGCCGCGGTAGGCGACGGCCGCTTGCTGAGAGGGGGTGAGGTCCACGGCGACGCGAGCTTCACGAAGTCTCGGCGTCGCGGCAACGCAAGAGGTGGGGCGGAGCTCGGAGCACGTCTTCTCACGCCGCGGTCTGGTCTTCACGAACCGCTACGGGGACAGACTCACGACTCGCTGCGTCGCCGCGCAGGCGAGCGCTACGCCGTCGATCGGGTCACTCGGACCGGGGCGCCCGCGTCGTTCCTGATGCGCCGTCTGGCGGAGGAGCTTCGGCGGTCTCGTTGCCAACCGCGTGAGAGGCCTGGACATCGGCCCCGGCCTTTGGACGTCCGGGTCGACGTGGCGGCGGCGTGGGCGCGGGTTCGAGCAGGTCGCAGACGCCGACTTCGAACGCGACGCTCAGTCGAGCGAGCGTGACCAACGTGGGGTTCCCGTCGCCGCCCGACTCCAGCCGCTGGTAGGCGCGAAGCGCGAGGTTGGATCGCCAGGCCGCCTCCTCCTGGCTCCACCGCCTGGCGGCCCGCAGGCGCGTCAGGTGGGCCCCCACACGCCGTCCCAGCTCCACCCTGAGGGCCTCGACGGCTCGCCGGGTCGCCTCGTCCGCTTCGGTGCCAGGGCGTCGCATGGCGGACGCTAGGGACGGTCCGCGTTTCAAATACACGCCATTGAAAACACGTCACATAAGACGTATGTCTCGGCCGAGGTGAGCACCATGCTGGATCAGGCCGTTCGAGCGGGATTTCAGGCGTATCGCGGCGGAGGCGAGCAGAAGTCGGCGCTCGGGTGGGGGCTTCTTCGGCTCCTCTCCGTCGTGTCTCTGCTGGTGGTCGTCGCACCGCCGAGCGCCGTTGCCCAGGGGCGGCGCGCGCGAACCGTGACACCGCCGGTTCGCGTCGCAGACGTGCTCGCGCCCGTGGAGGTGCCCACCGCCCGGCCTGCGTTTCTCTGCGTGCCCGGAGCCCAGGTGGCGTGCGCGTGCCCTGGCGCGGGGGAGGGGGTTCAGGTCTGCAACGTCGGCGGCACCGCGTTCGATCCCTGCGTGTGCACGACGCCCCCGCAGGTCTCCGTGTCGGACCTCGCTCGTCGCGGCGAACCCACCCGGATGGTCGAGACCTCCCGCTGGTACGGTTGGCAGGTGCTCCTCGCGGACGTGGTCGGCGGCGCCCTCTCGAGCGCCGGTGCGCTCGCGAACGAGTCCGGCCTCGTCATCGCAGGCGGAGCGGTCCAACTCGTCGGGCCGCCCACCATCCACTGGATGCACGGTCGCGTCGGAGCCGGCTTCGGCTCCTTGGGACTGCGCGTCGGTGGCCCGCTCCTCGGCGGCCTCGCCGCCGCTGGAATTCAGGACGCGTCGGGCTTCAACATCGACTCCATCGGCGTGGGGCTCGGCGCCGCGACGGGTGCCCTGATCGCCGCCGTCATCGACGTGGCCGTGCTCTCGCACGAGAGGGTCTCGCGCCCGCAGACCGAGCTCCGCGCGCATCGGCCTTCGGCGTGGGAGCGCATGGTACCCGGGGCGTCCCTCGGCTCGAGCGGCGCCGCGATCACGCTCCAGGGCGCTTTCTAACCCGCTCGTCCTCCTCCACCACGAGGCCGGGACGGCATGAAGTGCGACCCCGCGAGGGCGGCCGAACGCTCGCGGCGAGGTGACGGGCTGGCGCGGTCACTCGATGGTCGACAGAACTGAGGGCCGGTTTCCGCGCGACGCGGGGCTGGGGAAAATCCCGGTAGACCCGACGCCGCCGGTCGCGCGATCGCTGTCTGCAAGGCGTTTGCGAGCGTGAGCAATTACCGGAGCAATTCGCCGAAAAATGCCGGCGAAGACGGGCGAATCCGGCGCACCGGGTAAATTGCCGGGGAACTCCACGAGCCGCCGGAGAAATGGCCTGGCATCGTTTTGTCGACTGTGACGACCAGCCTCGCCCTCGCGCAGATGCGCCGCGCGGGCCGACGTGGCAGAGGTCGGCTGCGGAGCACGCCATGTCGTCGACACCACGCCCCACCGAAATCAGTGTGCTGTTCGGCGGCACCATGCCCCCGGACACGCGCGGCATCCTCATCGAGCGGTTGATCCCGTCGCCCGGACGGCGTGGCGGCCGCCGCGAGCGCCTCGCCTACGTGGTCCCCGAGGCGTGCTCCCCCTGGCTGCGCGGCCTGGCGCGTGGGCGTTATCGCATCGCCTGCGTTGGCGCGCGTGGGTGCATCAAAGACGGCGCCCGTGTCGTCGAGGCACGCGGTGACGGGGCGCTGCCGCAGGTCGTTCCGCCGCGGACTCCGCGCGACTACCCGCGCACGGCGCGGGCGCGCAGGCGATCGCGTCTGCGGGCCCGCCTGAAGACGGCGTACGCGCGTCTGCACGCGACGACACGCGCGAAGCGCGGCGCCGGACGCAAGGTGCGTCGCCGGGACGCTCAGATCCTCAGAGAGCGCGCCGACCACGCGCGCCGGGAGACGCAGCTCCGGGCGGAGGTGCGCGCCGCGCGCCGGTCTGCGCGCGCGGCGACGCGAGCGCGTGACGGGGCGTACGCGTACGCGGAGGCCCAGGAGCGGGCGCGGGCCGAAGCGGAGCGGAGGGCCTTCGCGGAGGCCCAGGCCCGCGCGGCGGCCGACGCCGAGGTGGTGCGGCTCCGCGCGGAGCTCCGGGCGCTCAAGAACGTGGAGCCTCACACCTCGTCTCGGCCCGCTCCCCCGCGGCGCCCACGAGCGGCGAAGGCCGCGTCGGCTGCGGCCACATCCCGCGCGACGGCAGAGGCTCCGCCGCCGCGGCAGACGCCTCCGCCCCCTGCGATGCGTCCCGAGGCGCCAGCACGACCTCCCGAGCCGAGCCCCGAGGAAGTGCACCTCCGCGCGCATGTCTCCAGGCTCGCGGCCGAGTGCGCCGCCATGCAACGGTCGACGGCCCGGCTCGAGGATCTCCTCCGCCGCGCGATCACCGCGCGCGACGCCGCGCAGGCGGTGGCAGCCCAGCGCGGGGTGCTCCTCGATCGGGTGAAGTGGTGCGTCGGGGGCGCGGCCTTGGTCGCGATCGCACTGCACTCCAACAATGCGTTGCGCCGCGCCGGCTCGGGGGGGCACGCCGATGGTGTCGCCACGGCAGGAAGACCCACCGCGGACGGTGGCACCGGCGCGGCTTCCGGCACGCGGGCGATCGTCTCGTGGAGCGCTGCGTCTCTCGCGAGAGGGCAGTGGACGGGGCCGCCGATCGTCCTGAGCGCAGGTGCGAACGGGACCTCCGGGCCGGCGCCGAGCTGATCGTCGCTGTCCCGCGGTGTGCGTGAAGACCCTAGGAGTCGTGCCTGCGGCGTCTTGAAATATGTATGCCTGTTAGATATGGTTTAAATGCGCATGATGATTCCTCGCCCCGCAGCAGTGTCGCTCCGAAAGATCGAGCCGTTTCTCGCCGCTCAGGTGCTCGTGGACGTCGTGGCCGCGACCGCTACCGCGATGTCGAACGCCCTCGCGCCGATCTCCTTCGCGGCGGCGGCGCGCGAGCTCATCGCGCGCGGCAGTGCCGTGCTCGATGCCTCGCTCGCGCAGGGGCATCCGGTGTCATGGAGGGCGCTCCATCCACCGCGTGGGCGTCGGAAGGCAGGCGCTCCTCGCGCCGTAAGCGCCCCGCATGCGTTCGTGCTGGTGTCGCCTCTCGCGCTGCCCGAGGCGCTCATCCGGCAGCTCAAGGCGCTGCGAGATCGGCTCGAGCGCGCCGCGAGTTCGCCGGTGTCGATCGCCATGGTCGTCCGCGAGGCGATTACCGTCGGTCACGAGGCGCGTGAGCGCGACCTCCGTCGAGCGCAGGAGATCTGGGCGCAACAGGCGGCGGCGCTCCGGGCCGCAGGACTGCCCGTCCCCTCGGAGCCCATCGCAGCAACCCCCGTCTTGATCGCGAAGTATGCGCGCGGCCCGACGGACCCGTGGGCGACTGCTCCGCCGCGCACGAAGCGGGCGCCATCGCCATCGAAAGCTCCCAAGAACACGTCGCGCACGGCCCCACGCGCTCGTGCACGGTCTCCTCGTCGTCGGGCCGCGACGCGGCGCGCGGATCGGACCGAGGGCAGCGACGACGATGGGGCGGAACCACCTCGAAGCTCGGGCGCGCCCGAGCTTCTCGCCCACACACCGGCGGATGCTCTGCCGCTGACCGACTCCGATCGACGCCTCCTGGACTACCTCATCGACATGGCACTCCGCGCATGAGCACCCGCACCCTCACCGGCCTCCGCGTCGCGATCTACGCGCGCTACTCCAGCGATCGTCAGCGCGAGGCGTCGATCGAAGACCAGGTCCGACGGTGCGGCGCCCACATCGAGCGCCTCGGCGGCGTCGTCGACACCAACCTCGTCTTCGCCGACCACGCGATCAGCGGCGCGAGCCTGAACCGGCCCGCGTTCGAGAAGCTCATGGCGATGGTCCGCGCGAAGCGTCGTGAGGTTGACGCCGTCGTCACGGAGGACCTCTCGCGCGTGAGTCGGGATCTCGCCGACTCCGCCCGCCTTTTCAAGGAGCTCGAGTACCACCGTGTCCCGCTTCTCAGCGTGGCGGACGGCATCGACACGTCGGCGCGAGGCGCGAAGACCGGGTTCACGGTCAAGTCGCTCTTGGCCGACATGTACCTCGACGATCTGCGCGACAAGACCCTGCGCGGGCTCGAGGGGCGCGCGCTCGCCGGCTACTCCACCGGTGGCCTGCCGACGGGGTACCGGAGCACGCCGGTCAGGAACCCCCGCGGCGATGTCACCGGGTACGCGATCGAGGTCGACGAGGCGGCCTCCGCGGTCGTGCGGCGCGTCTTCCAAGACTACGCGGGCGGCCGCTCGCTCGCCGCGATCGCCGCGGCCCTCAACGGCGACGGTGTGCCGCCGCCGCGCGCCCGCACGCTCGCTCGGCGCGAGGGGTGGGTCGCCTCGACGATCCGTGAAATGCTGCGCAATCGTTCGTACATCGGCGAGTGGACCTTCAAGCGGCGGGAGTGGGTGAAGGTCCCCGGCACCGGGAGGAGGCGCCCGCGCGATCGTGACCCCGGCGAGGTTCTCCACCTGGCGCGTCCGCAGCTCCGCGTCGTCGAGCAGGAGCTGTGGGACGCGGTCCAGGCGCGGCTCGCGATCGTCCGCGCGACCTACACGCGCGCATCCGACGGTCAGCCGAAGGGCAAAGCCGCGCCGGGGCGCCAGAACGACTACCTCTTCTCGGGGCTGCTCGTCTGCGATCACTGCGGCGCGCCGCTCGTCATCGTCGGCGGCTCATCGACGCGCTACTACCGCTGCGGCGACGCCCACAAGCGCCGCACGTGTCCCAGCCGCGCGTCGCTTCGGGAGCCCGTCGTTCGGGCGGGGCTGCTGGCGGCGATGCACCGCATGCTCGCCACCGCCGAGGGCGTCGCCTACGTGCGCGAACGCCTGACCGAGAGGCTCGGGACGCAGACGCAGGAGGTCCGCGCCGACCTCGCGGCGCGGCGCGAGCGGCTCGCACGCACCTGCCAGCGCATCGACCGCCTCACCGACATCATCGCCGACGGGGAGCGCTCCGAAGCGCTGCTGCAGAAGCTCCGCGACCTGGAGGCGCAAGCACGCGACGAGCGGGCGATGGTCGCGGTCCTCGAGAAGCAGGCGCGGGAGCCGACCCGGCTGCCCTCCGTCGATCACGTCCTGGCGCGCGTCTTCGACCTGGAGGCACGACTTGCCCAGGATCCCCTCCGCGGTCGCGAAGAACTCCGGAACTACTTCCGGGGCGGTGGCGTGCGACTTCAACCGCAGCCCGACGGGTCCTGGATCGCCCGTGGCGAACTCCTCCCCCTCGCCACGTGGATCCAGCCCTCAAATGCGCAACGGCCGGACCTGGAGGATGTTCCAGGCCCGGCCGTATATAGCGATGGGTGCGGGGGTAGGATTTGAACCTACGACCTTCGGGTTATGAGCCCGACGAGCTACCAGGCTGCTCCACCCCGCGTCAGGGGGAGCGGTTATCTACGTCCGGCCGCTCCCTGGCGCAAGAAAAAAATCTCACCCGCGACGCGTCGACGTCCGCGCGCCCTTCGTGGTCGGCGGACGCGCGCCCTCGGGCCGACGCGTCGCCCGCTCGTCACGCTTCATCGGCCCCGCTTCGCGCTTCGAGTGCCCCGACTCGCTCTTCATCTTCGGCGCGGGGGGCTTCATCGGCCCCGACTCGCGCTTCGAGTGCCCCGGCTCACTCTTCATCTTCGGCGCGGGGCGCTTCGGGCGCGCGGGCGCCTCGTCGCGTGCTTCCTCCGTGGGTGCGGCGGGGATCGCGCCCGTCTCCAGCGGGCGGAGGTACTGGACGCGGAGCGCAGTGACCTCCTTGTCGGAGAGCGCGCGCATGTCGCCAGGGCGGAGGCCCTCGGTGGTGATGCCGGCGAAGGAGATCCGCGCGAGGCGCATCACGAAGAGCCCGGTGGCCTCGGCCATGCGGTGGATCTGCCGGGTGCGGCCCTCGTGGAGCGTGACCTCGAGCCAGGTGGAGCCCGCGCCGGCGCCCGCGTCGTCGCCGGGCGGCGCGTTGCGGAGGATACGCACCTGGGCGGGCAGCGTCTTCACCGCGCGCTCGTCGGGGTCGGACTCGGTGGGGTGGAGCATCACGCCCTGGCGCCAGGCGTCGAGCTGCGCGTCGGAGGGGACGCCGCGCACCTTGCAGACGTACACCTTCGGGACGTGGTGGCGCGGGTGGAGCAGCGCCTGCGCGAGCGCGCCGTCGTTGGTGACCAGCAGCGCCCCCGACGTGTGGAAGTCGAGCCGCCCGATCGGGAACACCCGCGCCCCGAGGCCCTTCACGAGCTCGCCGAGGGCGGGGCGCCCCTCGGGGTCGCTCAGGGTCGTGACCACGCCGCGCGGCTTGTGGAGCATCGCGTACACCGGGCCCTCGAGCACGATGCGGCGGCCGTCGAGTTCGACCTTGTCGCGGCGCGGGTCGACGCGGGTGCCGAGCTCGGTGACCACCTGCCCGTTCACGCGGACGCGGCCCTCGACGATGAAGGCTTCGGCGTGACGGCGGGAGGCGACGCCGGCGCGAGCCAGCACCTTCTGGAGACGTTCGACGGGCATTGGGGGAGTCGCTTCGGGGTGGGGTGGGGGAGGGGAGGCGTTACGAGGCCGGGGTCGCGCCCGGTGTCGGGGCCGGCGGGGTCGCCGCGGGGGCGGCGCCGGGCGCGGGGGCTGCGGGCGCTTCGGGGGTCGGTGCGGGGGCTGCGCCGGGCGCGGGGCTCTGCGCGGCGGCCTGCGCGGCGGCGGTCGGGGCGCGCAGCGGGGCGATGCGGTCGACGCGGTCCCAGCGGTCGGCGCGGCCGTCGTGGTCGTAGTCGGTGCCGATGCGCACCACGTGGCCGCGCGTGTCGTAGAACTCCCAGTAGTCCGGGCGGAAGTCCGCGGCGTTGTCGCTCTGCAGCTCGCGCTCGGCGCGGTACGGGCGGTTCTCGCGGTAGTACATCCGCTGGTCGACCATGCCGTCGTGGTTGAGGTCGAACTCGCGGCGCACCACCTCGCCGTTGTCGAAGTAGGTGATCACGTCGACGCGGCCGTCGAAGTCGCGGTCCTCCTCCTCGCGGAGGGTGCGGCCCTGGTCGTTGTAGAAGCGGAAGACGTCCTTGGTGCCGTCGTGGTTGAGGTCGACCTCGCGGCACACGAGCACGGGGTGGGCCTCCTGGCCCTCGCCCACCACCTGGAAGACCTTCCGCACGTCGGGCACGCCGTCGGCGTTGGTGTCGTACTCGCTCGACGAGCGCCCCGCCCCCGAGGCGTCGCACCGCCGGTGGTCGTCGCGCGAGTCGCGGGAGGCCAGCGACGACGCGTTGCGCAAGCTCAGGCGCCGGGCCGGCTGCGTCGACGACGAGCAGGCCGCGAGCAGCCCCGCGATCACGGTCAGGTAGAGCGGCTTCATCACCGGGCCTCCTGGGGCTTCGAAGCGGGCGTGGCAGGCGCGGCAGGCGCGGCAGGTGCGGTAGGCGCGGCGCCGGCCGCGGGGGGGACGGAAGCGTCGGCCGCGGCGGGGGCGGCGGGGCCCGCGTCGCTTGCGCCGGGCTCGGGGTCGGGCTCGCCGTCGTGGTTGTTGTCGTGGGCGGCGTAGGTGAGCCGGCCCTCGGCGTCGAAGCGCTCCCACGTGTCGACGCGGCCGTCGCCGTCGGCGTCGCGGCGGAGCTCGGCGAGCTGGCCCCCGCGGTAGTCGCGCCAGGTGTCGGTGCGCCCGTCGAAGTTGGTGTCGAGGATGTCGCGCACGACCACGCCCCCCTCGTAGGTGGCCACAACGTCGATGCGCCCGTCGAAGTCGTAGTCGTCCTCGACGCGGGTCGTCTGCCCGGTGGCGGGGTCGAGCCAGCGGTAGATGTCGACCCGCCCGTCGAAGTTGGCGTCGACCTCGCGGCACCGGGGGCGGCCCCCCTCCATCACGGTGCGGATGTCGGGCTGCCCGTCGTGGTTGGCGTCCTGGCCGGTGACGTCGCCGCCGCCGCCGACGCACTCCTCGTGCGGCATCGCCTCGCCCACCGGGTCGCGCGGGCGGTCGGGGTTGTTGGAGCGGCGACCCGAGGCGGCGGCCGAGTCCGTCGAGCTGCACGCGGCCGCGCCGAGCACCATCACCAGGAGCGCACACCATCTCATCGTCGAAGCCACGTCCTTCCGTCGCAAGTCGCCCGCCACGGGGCGAGGCGGTACCCTAGAACTTCGCGCGCCCCGCGCGCAAGCGACGCGAAGCCCCCGACGGCCGTTCGAAGCCACCGTACGACCCCCCGACGCCCGTCAACCCTCAACGGGGTGTCAAGGGTGCTTTTCCGCTGTCACGGTACGATTGCCGTGGATTTTGTCATCACCGGGCGAGCGCATTGACAGTGCACGTACCGGCATCTAGGGTAGGTTCACGTCACCGGAAACCCATGAGCGGCAACGACGAAAAGCTCCGAGAGCGCACGAGAACGCTGCCCGTTGATGGGGATTCCGTGGCAGACACGACGGTACCTTCCTCGCCGCCCGACACGTGGCGGAGACCGGAACGACGAGCGATGGCCCGCAAGAAGGTCTCGACCACCATCTACATCGAACCCGAGCAGCTCGATCAGCTCAAGCTGCTCAACGAGCGCACCAAGGTGCCGATGGCCGAGTACATCCGCGAGGGCATCGACCTCGTGCTCCAGAAGCACCAGGACAAGCTCCCCGGCCAGATCACGCTCGACGCCGCCTCCGCCCGCCGCGGCCCCGCCCCCACGTCCTCCTCCGGCAACAACGGCTGACGCGCCCGTCGACCGCGTGACGGCGACCGTCGCGGGGTGCTAGAGACGCGCTCCCCGACGCTCCGCCATGCCCACCGACCCCTCCCGCATCCGCAACTTCTCGATCATCGCCCACATCGACCACGGGAAGAGCACCCTGGCCGACCGCATCCTCGAGTACACCGGCGCGCTCACCCAGCGCGAGCTCGTCGAGCAGTTTCTCGACAAGATGGACATCGAGCGCGAGCGGGGCATCACCATCAAGGCCCAGCACGTCCGCCTCGCCTACAAGGCCGACGACGGGCAGACGTACCAGATCAACCTCATCGACACTCCCGGCCACGTCGACTTCACCTACGAGGTGTCGCGCTCGCTCCAGGCCTGCGAGGGGGCGCTGCTGGTGGTCGACTCGACCCAGGGCGTCGAGGCCCAGACGCTCGCCAACGTCTACCTCGCGGTCGAGGCCAACCTCGAGGTGATCCCGGTCCTCAACAAGGTCGACCTCCCGTCCGCCGACCCCGACCGCACCCGCGAGGAGATCGAGGACGTCGTGGGGATCGACTGCGCCGACGCCGTCCTCGCCAGCGGGAAGACGGGCATCGGGATCCGCGAGATCCTCGAGTCGGTGATCAAGCGGGTGAAGCCCCCGAAGGGCGACCCCGCGGCCCCCCTCCGCGCGCTCCTCTTCGACTCCTGGTACGACTCGTACCGGGGCGCGGTGATCGTGCTCCGTGTCATCGACGGCACCCTGCGCAAGGGCGACAAGGTGTACTTCATGGCCACCCAGCGGGAGTACGAGGTGACCGAGATCGGGGTCTTCTCGCCGCACCCGGTGGCCTTGGAAGAGCTCGGGCCGGGGGAGGTGGGCTTCGTCGCCGCCAACATCCGCTCGGTGCACGACACCAAGATCGGCGACACCGTCACGGGCGCCAAGCGCCGCGCCGAGGTGGCCCTCCCTGGCTTCAAGGACGTGAAGCCCATGGTGTTCGCGGGCTTCTACCCGACGGACAGCGCGGACTACCCCAACCTCCGCGACGCGCTCGAGAAGCTCCGACTCAACGACGCCTCGTTCCGCTTCGAGCCCGACACGTCGGAGGCGCTGGGCTTCGGGTTCCGCTGCGGCTTCCTCGGGCTGCTCCACATGGAGATCATCCAGGAGCGGCTGGAGCGCGAGTACGACCTCGACCTCATCACCACGGCCCCCAGCGTGGTCTACAAGGTCCGCCTCCGCGGCGGGGAGTACGTCGACGTCGAGAACCCCGCCCGCATGCCCGACCCGGGGAAGATCGACGCCATCGAGGAGCCCTTCCTCAAGATGACCCTCCACACGCCCGCGAGCGCGGTGGGGGCCATCATGCAGCTCTGCCAGGACCGCCGCGGCGTCCAGACCGGGATGCAGTACGTCGGCACCGAGCGCGTGATCCTCACGTACGAGATGCCCCTCAACGAGGTGCTCTTCGACTTCTTCGACAAGTTGAAGAGCGCGTCGCGGGGCTACGCCTCGATGGACTACGAGCTCATCGGGTACCGTGAGGGCAACCTCGTGCGGGTCGACATGCTGGTCAACGGCGAGGGGGTCGACGCCCTCTGCGTGATCCTCCACAAGGAGAAGGCCCAGAAGCGCGGCCGCGAGCTCGCCCTCAAGCTGAAGGAGGTGATCCACCGCCAGCAGTACGAGGTCGCGATCCAGGCCGCCATCGGCGGGAAGATCATCGCCCGCGAGTCCCTCGGCGCCCTGCGGAAGAACGTCACCGCCAAGTGCTACGGCGGCGACATCACCCGCAAGCGCAAGCTCCTCGAGAAGCAGAAGGAGGGCAAGAAGCGCATGAAGTCCGTCGGCTCCGTCGAGATCCCGCAGGAGGCCTTCCTTGCGATCCTCAAGGTGGACTGATACGACGCCCCCGACGGCCGCGGAGACCGCACGATGAACGAACCCTCCTGGCAGGACAGGCTCTGGTACCTCACCTGGTACATCCTCATCCCGGCCGTCCTCGCCACCGCGCTCGTCTTCGGGCTCTCGGCCGTCAAGGTGATCGACGCCCCCGACCCCTGGCGCTGGCTCCTGGCCTTCGCGGTCTTCGAAATCGTCGTCCTCGGCGTGCGCGACCGGATCTACGGCTCCAAGGCCGGCGACGGGGCCGGCGAGCTCCGCACCGTCTCCGCGGAGGGCCGGGAGCTCCAGCGCGAAGCGGGGCGCCTGCTGGAGAAGGCGAAGCTCCCCAAGGAGAAGCGCGACGAGCTCGACGCGGCCTCGGCGGAGGTCAACAAGGCGCTCGAAGCGCGCGACGGCGCCGCCGCGGTGAAGGCCGTCCGCGCCTACGACGCGCTGATCACGAAGCACCTCGGGCACGTCCGCAAGGGGACGGTGCGCGAGTACGTCGAGGCGATCGTGTTCGCCGTGCTGGTGGCGGTGGTGATCCGCACCTTCGTGATCGAGGCCTTCAAGATCCCCTCGCCGTCGATGTACCCGACGCTGAGCGTCGGCGACAACATCTTCGTCAACAAGTTCGTGTACGGGCCGCTGCTCCCCTTCACGGGGCGGCGGCTCTTCGAGGGGGCGGCGCCCCAGCGCGGCGACGTGGTGGTGTTCGTCTTCCCGGTCGACCCGAGCAAGGACTTCATCAAGCGCGTGGTCGGCGTGGCCGGCGACCGGGTGTGGATCCGCGAGGATGGGTCGGTGCAGGTCAACGGCCGCCCGCTCGACCGCTGCGAGCTCGGCGCATGGGCGGGCGACGACGGCGAGGGCGCCACGGTCGGCGAGCAGCCGCAGCGCCGGGCCTTCATGGAGTGGGACGCGCAGCACCGCATGAGCTACCTGACGCTCTACTCGCGCGACCCGTCCGAGCGCGAGTCGTCGTCGGCCGAGTACTGCGTCCGCGAGCCCTGCACGGTGCCCCCGGGGCATGTGTTCGTGATGGGCGACAACCGCGACAACAGCTACGACAGCCGCTTCTGGGGCTTCGTCCCGATGCGCAACATCAAGGGCAAGGCCCTCTGGATCTGGTGGTCGAACGTGCCCGGCTCGGGCTGCGGCATGCGCTACGAGCGCTTCGGCCAGAACATCCTCGGCGCGCCGACGGTGCCGCCCGCGCTCCAGCCCGCGCTCAACGCCTGCAACCGCCGCTGAACCTCAGCGCAGCATCAGGCGCATCGCGACGCGCTGGCAGCCGTTGGGGTCGACGGCGGCGCGGACGAAATACTGGCCCGGCGCGGGCGGCTGAAACTGCTGCTCGCGCGGGTCCCAGTTGGGCGAGCGGGCGAACACGGGGAGCGTCATCCGCCCGAGCTCCTGCCCGGTGGGCACGGTGATGGCGAGCGTCACCGTGGCGCCGAGGGCGTTCTCCAGGGCCTGGCCGTAGACGTTCATCGCGATGACGCGCGTGTCGGGGAGGGTGAGGGAGTACCAGGCGACCTGGCCGCAGCCGAGCTGGCCCGACACCTCGATGCCCGTCGGGAGCGGGAGCGCCGTCTGCGGCGTGCTGTTGGGGAGCTGGGGCTCGGGCTCGACGGCGTAGGTGGGCGTCGTGCCCGTGGTGGCGCAGGACGCGAGGGAGGCGAGGAGGAAGGGGAGGGACGCGCGCTTCACGCGGGCGTTTGTGCCACCGCGCGCGGCCGATGAGAAGCGCTCAAAGAAGGGGCGCCGTCGGTTGGGCGCGGCGAAGGGGACGTGGGCTACCCGGCGGCCCGGGTGACCATGTGGACGAGGACCCCGACGACGCGCTCGATCTCGCGGAGGTAGTACTCGTCGAGGTCGACGACGACGCGGGCCTCGCGGAGCGTGAGGAAGGTCCAGAGGCTCCCGGTGGTGACGGCCCCGAAGATCGGGCGCTCCTGTTGCCCGTCGCGGGCGTTGAAGATCGCGGCGGCGTGCATCTCGGCGATGCACTGCGGGACGCCGCTGCGGATGTTGTCGTTCTTCGCCTCGACGACGGCGAGCACGGGGGCGCGGAGGTCCATCTGGGACGACGACGCGGTCATGAGGAAGTCGCAGAAGCCCGTCAGCCCCTTCTCCCGGTCGACGGCGAACTCCATCCCCGAGAAGAGCCCGACACGCCCGCCGCACTGCCGCCGCACCTCCATCAGCACCGGCGCGACGATCAGCTCGGAGCGCGCCTTCTCGGTCGAGGTGGCGATGGCGAGGGGCGCGCCCTCGTCGAGCGTCTGGCGCAGGAGGGCGCTGATCGGGCGGGCCGCCACGGCGGCGAAGGTGCCCGACTCCTCGCGCACGTCGAGCCCGAGCACGCGGCGGATCTCGTCGAACGTGAACGTGTTGTAGGCCACGCGCGGACTCTGCCCGAACGGCGTGGGCGGGGCAACGGCGCGGCGGCCCCGGGCGCTCGCCACGCCGGGCCTGACGTCAGAAGGTGTACCCGAGGTCGAGCGCGACGAGGGCGTTGGCCGTGACCGCGTCGGAGGCGTTGCGGTACACCGGGCACACGTCGCCCTCGGTCGAGCTCCGGGCGCAGTCGGGGCGCACGGCGCGGTCGTCCATCGCCCGCGCGTCGGCCGGGTTGGTGAGGAAGCGCGCCCCCGCCAGCGCCCGCAGCGTGAGCCGGCTGCCGAGGCGGAGCTCCCCGCTGAGCCCCGCGGAGACGGTGAGGGCGTAGAAGCTCACGTCCTGCGAGGAGGCCGCGGGGCACGTGGCGTTGGTGGCGGGCGTCGTCGGGGTGCACGACGTGGTGACCGCCGCGCGGCCGACGCCGAGGCCCGCGAAGGCGCCGATCGCGAAGCGCTCGCCGGGGTAGCGCAGGTGCGCGAGGGCCACGCCGGAGGGCCCGTACGCCCCGAACGCCCCCGCCGCGAGCTCCGCCGCGAACCACGGCTGCGGCGCGTAGCGGAACGACAGCGCCACCACGCCCGCGGGCGCGCCGTACCCCACCTGGACGGCGACGGTGAAGGGCCGCTGGCGCCAGAGCGAGATGGGGGTGGTGGTGGCCCGCGCGGCCCAGTCGACCCAGCGGCCGTCGGGGCCGGGGCGGGTGATCTGCCGGCCGAAGGTGCGCGTCGGCGGCCGCCAGTCGGGCGCGGCGTGCGAGGCCGGGGGCGCGGCGGAGAGGGCGATCGGGATCACCGTCGCGTCGCCCTCGATGAGCGTGCCGTCGACGCGCTGGCGATCACCCGCGGCGCCGACCACCTCGACGAAATGGGGCCCCGGGTCGACGGGGAAGTCCGAGCCGACCAGCGCGACGTTGAGCGCGACGCCGTCGAGCGAGAGGCTCCGCACCGCGTCGCCGCTGACCTCGACGCGCACCCGGGCCACGCGCCGGCCGAGGGCCTCGATCTCGCGCGCGGCGGCGTCGACGCGGGCGGGGTCGTCCTCGCGCGGCGTCTCGCGGAGGTAGTCGCGGTAGAGCGAGACGGCCCGGACGAGCTGGTTGGTGTTCTGGCAGGCGACCGCGAGGTTGAAGCGGACGATGGGGGCGGGGCGGATCGCGAGGGCGCCTTCGAACTTCACCCGCGCCTCGGCCCAGCGCGCCTGCTGCGCGAACGCGACGCCCTCGCGGAAGAGCCGCCGCGCCGTCTCCACCTCGATGGGCGACGGCTCGGCGGCGGGCGTCGCCGCGGTCTGTGTCGACGGCGCGGGCTGCGCGAGCGAGACCGCGGGCAGCGCGAGGAGCGCGGCGGTGGCGAGGGCCCGGCGCGTCACGGCGCGAGGAAGCGCAGGTGCCGCGTGGCGGCGGCCACCACGGCGGTCTCGGCGCGCGGGACCTCGTGGTACTGGTTCTGCCGCCAGAGCTCGGCGCCGTCGCGGTGGTGGGGGGAGGTGTTGTCGGCCGACTGGCCGCCGGGGATGGCGTTGAAGGCCCGCGGCCCGGCCGGGTCGAGCTCGATCACGAAGCGCTGCGAGGGGCCGCTGCCGAAGGTGAAGTTGGTGCCGCCGAGGCCCGGCTGCGAGGCGTCGACCACGTCGAGCCCGCCGTGCCGGGGGAAGCCCCGCGGGAACATCATGTCGTTGTCCCGCGGGATCGAGAGGACCGACCCCGGGCCCGGGATGATGCTGCCGAAGCGCACGGCGTGGACGGCGCCCCAGCGCCACATCGAGACGTCCTCGGTGCCGAACACCGACATCCCCGCGAGGGCGGTGAGCGCGCGGTCGAGCGAGCGGACGAGGATGAGGTCGCGGGTCTCGGCGACGTCCGCGGTGCCGAGGTCGTCCCAGAGGGTGCTCTGGCCGGTGGCCATGTCGCGCGTGCGGAGCGTGGAGGCCTCCTCCAGCAGCCGCAGGACGAGGCGGACGCGGTCGAACCCGACGCCCGTCGCCTGCCCCATGTTGAGCGCGTTGATCTCGTCGTTGAGCGTCGCGTTGAACACCTGGGCCAGCCAGCCGTGGAAGATCGACGTGGCGACGGAGTCGTTGCGCTGCGCCTCGGTGGCCGCGGCCTCGACCCCCGACTCGCCCTCCAGCGACCAGGCCATCACCCGGCGGGCCGCGTCGCGCAGGCGCTCCTGGCGGGGGCGGAGCTCCGTGGCCAGCGCCGAGAGGTCGCGCTGCGAGTTGGGCGTGGCCCACTCCATCTCCAGCCGCGCCATCGCCTGCGCCAGGAAGGGGCGGAAGCGCCCGGCGGCGGAGTTGTGCGCGTCGGCCTGGATCGACTTCATGTCGTCGACGGAGATGCGGGTGCCGAGGGCCCGCAGCCGCTCGGCGATGCGCTCGCCGCGGAAGCCGCGGTCGAACTCGCAGCCGAGGTACACCGGGTCGTTGAAGGGGTTGCCGTCGAAGGTGACGCCGGCCTGGTCCTGGTTGGCCGACTCGAGCCACGGGCGCATCGCACCGAGGGTGGCCTGCGGGACGCGCTCGGGCGGGAGGTTGCCCGTCCACTCGGCCTCGCCGGTGCCCGGGAGCACCGCGCAGGGGTGCGTGCCGGTGAGCATCGTCGGCGACCAGGTGAAGGCCCCCGCCGCGCGGATCGGGACGTTGGCGTGGCTGGTGTACTCCGCGTTGCCGTCGACGTCGGCGATCACCCAGTTCTGCGCGCCGACGCCGAACGCCCGGACCGCGGTCTTGGCCTCGGCGGCGCTGCGGGCGTAGGCGACGTTGAGGAAGGCGTCGAGCTCGGTGGTCGGCTGGTGGCCCGTCCACTTGATCGAGAGCGCGCGGGTGGCGGTGCGCGGCACGATCATGTTGTTGCGGATCTCGGGGATGATCGGGCCGTGGTGGGGCACGTACTCGTAGCGGGCCATGTACGTGCCCGTGCCGGTCTCGACGGCCTCGGTGCGGACCTCGATGGGCACCTGGCGGCCGTTGAAGAGCACGGTGTCGGGCGCGCCGCCGGTGCCGGGGGTGATGGTCTCGAGGTAGACGTCGGTCACGTCGTAGCCCGCGGTGGTGACGCCCCAGGCGACGCGCGGGGTGAAGCCGATGATCACGCCGGGGATGCCCGGGAAGGTGGTGCCGGTCACGTCGAGCGCGTCGGGGCCGCGGGTGACGGTGATCTGCGAGCCCCACCAGATGGCCGGGCTGGTGAGCGAGAGGTGCGGGTCGTTGGCGAGGATCGCGTGCCCGGTGGCGGAGGCCGACGGGTGGACGACCCAGTTGTTGCTCCCGCGCGAGTCGTCGCCCCACACCTCCGCGATCGCGCGCGAGTGCTGGAGGAAGCCCGCCGCCCGCCCGTAGAGGGAGCCGACCGCGGGGCGGTCGACGTCGGGGCGGAAGGTGCTCATCATGCCCGTCGGGCGCGGGAGGAAGTCGGCGACCACGGCCACCTGCGCGGGCGGCGCCCAGCGGATGACGTCGGCGAGCATGCCGCGGCGCGCAGAGCCGTCGCGCTCGAACACCGAGGTGACGCGCTCGGCGATGGCGGCGTACTCGATGTCGCTGTTGGCGTCGTAGGAGAGCGAGTACGACTGGTAGCGGCCGATGACGAGCGAGTCGACGGGCGTCCACTCGGGGGTGGTCTGGTCGATCACGAGCTCGGTGCCCGGCGGGAGCGAGGCGTCGCCGCGGGCGAGGTCGGTGAGGTAGAGGTTGACGCCGCGGGCGTAGGCCTCGAGCATCGTGCGCGAGCGCCCGGCGGGGGTCGCGGCCCACATCGCCTCGGCCGCGCGCCGCAGGCCGAGGACGCGGGCGGCGAGGTCCTGCCCGACGAGCGAGGCCGAGAGGACGCCGAAGCGGGCGGCGAGGGTGCCCGACGCCACGCGGCGCAGCATCTCCATCTGCGGCATGCGGTCGCGCGCCATGATGTAGCCCTGCACCGTGGCCGCGTCGCGCAGGCTCGACGCGTAGATGTGCGGCCAGCCCATCCGGTCGTAGACGACGTCGACCGCGCCGTCGAGGCCCATCACCCGCGCCGCGGGCGACGACAGCGGGTGCGCGCCGACCGCCGCGGGGATGCCGTCGGGCGGCTGCGCGGCCACATCCGGCGCGGCGTCGTTGCGGTCGGCGTTGGGGGCGTCGGCGGCGTCGGCGTTGGTGGTGGCGTCGGCGGGGGCGGGGTTCGACTCGTCGCAGCCCGCGGCGACGGCGAGCGCGAAGAGGCAAGGCAGGCGGTAGCGGCGCATGGCGCGGATTGAAACGCAACCCGCGGCCCGCTACAAGCGCCCTCGATGACCGACCCCGCCGACGCCCTCCGTGCGCTCCTCACCGGCGCCCGCGCGCTGAGCCTCGCCACGCTCGACGGCGGCGCGCCCGCGGTCTCGCTCGTCCCCTACGCGGCGGCCTTCGGGCCCGCGCGGCTCTACGTGCTCGTGAGCGAGCTCGCGCCGCACACCGCCGCGCTCCGCGCCGACCCCCGCTGCGGGTGGATGGTGCACGAGCCCGAGCGCGACGGCGACCCGCGCGGCGGCCACGGGCTCGCGCGGCTCACGGCGCGGTCGGTGGCGAATTTCCTCACGCGCGAGGAGGCCCGCGCGTGCGGGGCGGAGGCGCTGTACCGCGCGCGCTTCGCCGTCGCCGACACGCTGCTCGGGCTGCGCGACTTCCATTTCTGCGAGCTCGCGCCGCTCGCGGGGAGCGCGTCGTTCGTGCAGGGCTTCGGGCGCGCGTACCGGGTGACGGGCGACGACCTCGAGCGCCTCGAGCAGGTCACGGGTCGCTGAAGGGGAGACACGGGGGCGGCGCCGGTGGTATGGTCCGCCGCGACGACAATGCCGATGCGCGACGAAGAGCTCACCTGCCACGCGTGCAACGCCCCGATCGAGGGCGAGCCGGCCGGGCGCGGGCTGCTGCTCTTCGTGCGGGGCGACGACGTGCTCCGCGAGGAGCCGCCGCTCTGCGAGCGCTGCGCGCTGGCCGTGAGCATGACGGCGCTCTACCGCTGGGAGATCGAGGAGGAGGAGGGCTGAGCGCCCCCTTCCGCCCGCTGCAAGCGCCATGTGGCCCGCCCGCTCCGCCATCCGCCCCGTCCCCCCGCACGCGGTGGTCCCGCGCGACGCAATCGACCAGGTCGAGGCCGAGCTCGACGAAGCCGACGACCTCGACGCGCGGATCCACGTGGCGCTGCGCGAGCTCGACCTCGCCCAGCCCGCGCTCGGCGCGTGGCTGCGGGCCGAGCTCGACGGGGTGACCGACGACACGGCGCTGGCGCTCGGGCAGTTTCTCGGGGTGGCGGTGCACCGCGCGTTCGGGGAGGCCTTCGGGCAGCGTCTGCGGCGCGTCGACGAGAGCGGGCTCGCGACGACGCGGGCCACGTTCGACTACGACGAGGAGCTGCGCCGCGGCGCGGTCGACGAGCTGTTGGAGAGCGACGACCTGGTCGCGATCGGGCAGCCGCATTTGATGGCCTTCGTGCGCGAGCAGGTGGAGGCCTCGCTCGAGCCCGACGAGGACGGCGATCCCCCCGACGTCGACCTCGAGGCCGTCGCGGTGATCTACAAGGTCGTGCTGATCGAGATCCTCGCGCTGGGCACGGCCGTCGCGCCGCCGCGGGGCGTGCTCTCGACCGGCGTGCTGATGTGACCGCTCACGCCTCGGGCAGCGTGCGGGCGTACTCCACGATCGACTCCTTCACGCGCAGCGCGGCGGCGGTGCGGTGCAGGTCGGCGCGCCACGCGAGGTAGATCGTGTCGGGGATGTGCGGGAGCTCGGGGTGAAGCCTGCGCAGGCGCCCCGGGTGGCCGTAGGCCGCGACGCGCCGCGGGATCACCCCGACCCCGAGGCCGCCGAGCGTGAGGCTCTTCACCAGCTCGAGGTCGCCGCAGGAGAGAAGCCGCGAGGGGGGCGTGTCGTCGGCGCTCAATCGCTGGATGAGCTCCTGGCATTGGGGGACGCGGCCGGCGTAGACGAGCGGGCCGCGGCGGACGCGCGCGCGGGCCTCGGCGAGGCTCGGCGTCGGGGGCTCGTCGACGCAGACGAAGAAGTCCATCGCGTCGTGGAAGAGCTTCACCAGCACGAGGTCGGGGTGCGCGATGGGGTTGACCAGCAGGCCGTAGTGCACCTCGCGGGCGAGGACCGCGTCGCGGACGGCGGGGGAGGTGCCGTTCCAGAGCGTGAGCTCGATGCGGGCGTAGGCGTCGAGGAAGCCGCGCATGAAGCCCGGGAGGAAATATGCGCCCAGGGACTCGTGGCAGCCGAGCACGAAGCGCCCCTGCGCGTCGCCCTCGAGCCCGCGGATCTCGTGCTCCATCCGCTCGACGGTGGCCAGCACCTCGCCGGCGTGTCGGACCAGGGCCTCCCCCGCCGCGGTGAGCCGCACGCCGTCACGGCCCCGCAGCACGATCGTCGTGCGGAGCTCCTCCTCCAAACTTTTGACCGCGCCGGTGAGCGTCGGCTGCGACACGCCGAGCGCCCGGGCCGCCGCCGAGAGGCTCCGGTGCCGGGCGATCGCCTGCACGTAGCGGAGGTGGGTGAGGTGCATCGGGTGTCGCGACTTGAAGCAACAGACCCGCGCGCACGTCAAGCGTCTGCGGGTCGCACAAAGGGCGTGAAGAAAGTCCCGCACCCGTCCGTAACACCTCTTGCGCGCGGGAGCCGATGGTGGTGTTCTCGCTCGCACAGGAGGAGCGATCCATCACATGACCGCGAAGAACGATCCGTCTCTCAAGACCCAGGGCACCCTCGACGACAACGACATCGAGGACGTGTCCCTCCCGACCCGCCGCTCGGCCCTGACCTCGGTGGGCGCCGCCCTCGCGGGGGCCGTGTTCGGCGCCGCCGTGCTCGCGCCCGGCGAGGCGAAGGCCTGCTCGAACCGCACCGGCCGCACCGACAGCGACCCGAGCGACGGCGTCGGCCGCGGCCGCTCCGGCATCACCGACAGCGACCCGAGCGACGGCGTCAACTGCGGTCGTGGGCGTCGCGGCGGCCGCCGGCGCACCTGCACCGACCAGGACTCGGGCCAGGGCAGCGACCCCCCGAACCACCCCTGCTAGTCGGGGCCATCGCCCCACTCTCCGACTCCCCCCGTCCCACCGCCTCGTAACACCCCCAAGACAGCCATGAAGACCCACGGGAAGTTCCCGGCCCTGGCGCGGCTCCTCGCGCCGGTGTCCGTCGACGATTTCCTCGCGCACTACTGGGAGCAGCGCTATTTGCGCGTCCCGGCCACCGACCGCGGGCCCACCGAGGCCCCGGTCACCCTGGCCGAGATCGACGCGGTGCTCACCGGGCGCCCGCACCACCACCCCGACCTGCAGCTCGTCGACGCGGCCCGCACGGTGGAGGTCGACGAGTACGCCCGCGACGACGACTCGATCGACCCGGTGCGCGCGGTCAAGCGCTTCGCCGCCGGCGCGACCATCGTGCTCAACCGCCTCGACGAGCAGGCCCCGCGCGTCCGCGAGCTCCTGGCCCGGCTCGAGACCGAGCTCGGGATCCACGTCCAGGCCAACATGTACCTCACGCCCCGCACGGCGCAGGGCTTCCCCATCCACTACGACAACCACGACGTCATCATCGTGCAGTGCGAGGGGCGCAAGCGCTGGCGGCTCTTCGAGTCCCCCAAGGTGCTCCCGATGCGCGGCGAGCGCTTCGAAGCGGCGGTGACGAAGCCCGGCGCGAAGACCGACGAGTTCGTGATGGAGACCGGCGACGTGCTCTACGTGCCGCGCGGGCTCATGCACGAAGCGCTGGCCGAGGGCGACGAGCTGTCGCTCCACGTGACCATCGGCTTCCACGCGGTGCGCTGGTCGGAGGTGCTGCTCGAGGCCATCGCGCGGGCCGCGGTCGACGACGTCGAGCTCCGCAAGGGGATCCCGCTCGGCGCGCTGGTCGACGGCACGCCCGACGAGGCGCTCGCCGCGCAGCTCCGCGGCCACGCCGCCCGCGTGCTCGACGGCGTCCGCTGGGAGCGCGTGCGCGACCGGGTCGAGGCGCAGTACTTCTTCGGCCACAAGGAGCGCCTCGGCGGCCTGCTCCTCGACGCCGCGACCGAGCTCACCCTCGACACCCCGCTGGCCCGCCGCGACGGCGCGCAGCCCGCGCTCGAGCGCCAGGGCGACGCGGTGGTGTTGACGGTGCAGGGCCGCGCCACCCGGTGGCCCGCGCACGCCGCCACCACGCTCGAGAACGCCCTCGCGGGCGACCGCTTCACCGCGCGCTCGCTCGGCGACGACCTCGACGAGAAGGGCCGCCTCACCCTCGCGCGCCGGCTCCTCGCCGAGGGCGCCGTCCGCATCGCGAGGGAACCGTGAGCGCGTCGGAGGAAGTCGTCGCCGTCGAGGGCATGACCTGCGACGGCTGCGCCCGCTCGGTGACCCGCGCCGTCTCCGCGCTGCCCGGCGTCGAGTCCGTCGCGGTCGACCTCGCGGGCCACCGGGCCACCGTCCGCTACGACGGCGCCCGCGTCTCCCTCGACCGCGTCCGCGAGGCCATCCGCGACGCGGGCTTCGACACGCCCTGAACCCCCCGCCGGTGATCAGGCCGCGTGGCCGAGGATCACCGTCGCCAGGAAGCCCACCCCGGCCGCGACCGCCGAGCCGATCACCACCACCGCGCGGGCCTTCGCGCCGCGGAGCTTCGAGCGGGCGGCCTCGCGCTCGCGGGGGTCGACCTTGCGCGCGTCGCCGGCGTCCTGGCGGAAGGCGTGGCCCGGCGCCACGTCGCGCATCCCCTCGTGGAGCGCGCGGGCCTCCTCGACGATGGCCCCGAGCGCGGTGAGCGCGTGCTGGAGGAGGGCGGGGTCGGGCTCGCGGCCCCAGGTGACCGAGGCCATCCCCTCGCCGAGCCGCACGCGCGGCGACTCGTCGTCGACGGGGAACGCGAGCAGCGCGCCACGCGCGGCCGGCGGGAGCACCTTGCGGGCGGCCTCGGCGGGCGCGGACTCGACGACGAAGCGGGTGTCGAAGGCGGCGTCGCCCACCTCGACGTCGACCGTCATTCCGAGGGCCTTGTCGAGGCGCTCGCCGGCGAGCTCGGGGCGGAGCGAGAGCTCCACCGGCGCGCCCGCGGCCTCGACCAGCACCGTGGTGCGGACCGCGCGCGAGCCGACCCCGGTGACCCGCACGGTGACGGTGACGCCCCCGCGGGTCCCCGTGAGGATGAGCCCGTCGCGGCCGAGCGGGCGGAGCGCGAGGCGCTGGATCGCGCAGGCCAGGGCGACGGCGTCGAGCCGCGCGGCGGCGGCGTGGAGGATGCTCTCGGGCTTGCGCATGGGGGACTCTCCTCGGGGGCGATGCGACGGCGTGAGGGGTCGATCGTACGACGAACGAACGACCGCGTCGGGCTCGTCCCAGCGTGTGGATGAATCCCGACGGGCGACGCTTCCTTTGGGTCTTTTCAAGCCCCATGCGCGGGGACGCAGTGGCCGGCCGGGGTGCACGTGAGCCCGGCGGCGCAGGCGTTGTTTTCGCAGGCGGCGACGCAGGCCCGCCACGTGCGCGCGGCGCCGTCGCGGGTGTGGCGCGCGTCGGCCTCCGTGGCCCCGTCGACACACGGGCGGTGGTGGGCGAGCCACGGGTCGACCTCCGGGAGGCACAGCCGCGCGCCGTCGACCTCGGCGCAGACGCCGCCGCCGCGGCAGTCGGCGTCGGCCGCGCAGCCGCGCACCCAGCGGGCGGCGAGGGGCGGGAGCCGGGCGTCTTCGGGCACGACGTGCTGCACGCGCGACGCGGGCTGCGGGGGGTCGCCGGGGCCGTGCGGGACGATGTCGACCACCTCCCAGTCGCCCAGGCGGAGCGCGCCTTCGGAGACGAGCCAGGCCTTCGCGGGCTGCTCGGGGCACGCGGGGAGCGGCGACGGCACGGGCGTCGGGGCGCTCCAGCGCGCGCGGAAGCGGATCTTGATGCGCGCGCCGTCCTTCTGCGACGTGAGGTAGAGCGGCTCGTAGCCGCAGGGGAGGCGCGCGCCGACGACGGCGTAGGGCGTGCGGCCGGTGGGGGCGGGGTCGGTGAGGAGGTAGATCCAGGTCAGGGGGACGTCGACCTCGCGGCGGTCGGGGGAGGGCCCGAGCGGCGCGGCCTCGGTGACGGCGATGCGCTGGCGATCTTCGGGGCGCGAGGCGTCGGCGGAGGGCGTGACGCGGCGGGGGTTGCACTGCGTGAGGAGGGCGAAGGCGAGGAGGGTGCGGGCGCGCATGCGACGTGGGCGCTTCTAGCAGAGTCGGGCGCTCGACGTCGCGTCGGGCTGTTATCCTCGGGGCCATGTCGCCACCTCCCCGGATCGTCGCGTGGGGCGCCTGGGCGCTCGCCTTCGTGGGCGTCGCGTGCTCGTCGGGCGACCGGCCGTCCACCAACACCCCGCCGCGCGACGTCGTCGTCGATCTCGCCGCCGAAGCGGCCCCCGCCGACGCGCCCGCGGGCGACGTGACCGCGGAGCCTCCGCCTGCGCCCGATGCGCCCGCGCCCGACGCTGCGCCCGCCGACGCTCCCGCGCCGCCCGACGCGCCCACGACGGACGCGCCGCCCGCGATGGATGCGCCCTCCGCGATGGACGCGCCGCCCGCAACGGACGTCGCGCCGGACGCGTCCGTGCCGCCCGACGCCGTGGCGCCCGACGCTGTCGTGCCCGATGCCGCAGTGGAAGCGGGCGCGTGCGCGGCGCCGATGATGCTCTGCCCCGAGGACGGCGGGGCGACGATCTGCGCCAACGTGCTCGGCGACACCTTCCACTGCGGGCGCTGCGAGGTGCGGTGCTGCGGGGTGCTGCGGTGCCTCTCTGGGACGTGCACCGACGTGCGGTGCCCGCCGCTCCAGACGGCGTGCACGGCGTCGCGGCCCACCGCGGAGGGCTGCTACGACGCGCCCTGCCGTGACCTCCAGTCCGACGACGCCAACTGCGGCGCCTGCGGCAACGCCTGCCCGGACGGGACCTTCTGCCTCCGCGGGCGCTGCGAAGGCTGAGCGCCCCCGCCGCGCGATTCCGCTAGCCCGCCCACCCCCCGGGTCGACTACGCTCGCGCGCCTTCGCCTCGGAGCGCGCGCATGGAGTTCCGCATCCAGAGCCTCGTCACGCAGCACGCGAGCGGGCGCGTCACCTACGCGCCGCTCGAGCTGCCGCACCTCGCCTACCACGCCCCCTCGCTCGAGGTGGCCGAGGAGGACCTCGCCCTCGCCGTCGACGACCGGATCACCCGCGCCCACCCGCGCCTCGTCCACCAGTACGCCCGGCCCTCGCGCGCGGAGCTCAAGACCGTCTACGTCGACGCGGTCACGGTGTGGCACGCCGCCGGCACCGAGCGCGCGCCGATGCGCCTCTCTCTGGTCGTGTCGCCGGCGCACAAGCCCTTCGTGGAGGTCCGCTCGCTCGCGCTCGACCTGCGGGTGTGGCTGCCCGCGGGCGACGACCTCGCCGACCGGGCCGCGGCGATCTTCCGCCAGCACCTCGACACGATGGGCGACCACCGGCGCCTCGCGCTTCGCTCGGACGGCGACGACAGCCTGCGTGAGCTGGTGGTGGAGGCGACGCCGACGCCGCTCTCGGCCTTGAAGCGCCGCGAGCTGCAGAAGGACGAGCGCCCGCCGCCGCTCCCCGACGACCTCGCGCCGCCGCCCGAGAAGCGCACGCGCAAGAAGGACGAGTTCGACGAGAAGCCCGCGGACGAACTCGACGACGAGGACGACGACGACGAGGAGGCCGCGCGCAAGAAGAAGAAGCGCCCCGCCACGCCCACGGCCTCACGGCTCGGGGTGGCGCTCCACAAGCTGGCGGAGAAGGGCGAGCTCGGGCGCGCGTGGGAGGTCGACGCGGTGGTCGACAACCTCCTCGCGCGCGTCTCCGCGAAGGACCCGGAGCCCGTGGTGATCGTCGGCGAGGCGGGCGCGGGCAAGACCGCCGTCGTCCACGAGCTCGCCGCGCGCCTCCACGAGCGCGCGAAGACGCCGGAGGAGCGGCGGCCCTTCTTCCACGTCGACGCCTCGCGGCTCATCGCGGGCGAGGGGTTCTTCGGCGACTGGCAGCAGCAGACCTACGACGTGCTGGAGGAGTGCCGGCGGGCGGAGGCGATCCTCTACCTCGGGCACGTGATCGAGGTGCTCGACGCGGGCAAGAGCGCGCACAGCGACCACAACGTGTCGCAGCTCCTCGGGCCGGCGCTGGCGGCGCGGGAGGTGACGCTGCTCGCCGAGGCCACGCCCGAGGAGTGGGCGCGGGTCGAGCGGCGCAACGCGAGCTTCGCGCAGCACTGGGCGGTGGTGCGGCTGCCCGAGGTGAGCGACGCGGCGGGGCGGCGCATCCTCGAGCGTGTCGCGAGCGAGCTCGGCGCGCGGCGCGGGGTGACGGTGGCGCCCGACGCGGTGGAGGCCGCCGTGCGACTCACGCGGCGCTTCCGCCCGTACGGGGCGCTCGTCGGCAACACGGTGGCCTTCCTGCGGCGCGTGGTCGACGCGCGGGCGCACGCCAGGGCCGCGGCGGTGTCGGGCGCCGACGCGGTGACGTGGTTCTCGGGCGAGTCGGGCATCCCCCAGGTGCTGTTGCGCGACGACCTGCCGCTCGACGCGGGGGCCGTGCGCGACTTCCTCGCGGCGCGGGTGAAGGGCCAGGCCGCGGCCGTGGAGCGGGTGGCCGAGGTGGTGGCGGTGATCAAGGCCGGCCTCGCCGACGTGCGTCGCCCGGTGGGGGTTCTCTTCTTCGCGGGCCCGACGGGCGTGGGGAAGACGGAGCTTTCCAAGGCGCTGGCGGAGTTCGTGTTCGGGGCGCGCGACCGGATGATCCGGCTCGACATGGGCGAGTACGCCGGGGGCGATGCGCTGGCGAGGCTCATCGGCGACGGCGCGGGCGCGGGGCAGCTCACGGCGGCGGTGCGGCGCCAGCCCTTCTGCGTGGTGCTCCTCGACGAGGTGGAGAAGGCGCACCCCGTCGTGTTCGACGCGCTGCTCGGGGTGCTCGGCGAGGGCAGGCTCACCGACGCGGCGGGGCGCTTCACCGACTTCCGCAACGCGATCATCGTGATGACCTCCAACCTCGGCGCCGACACCCTCCGCGCGCGGGTAGGCTTCTCGCAGGGGGACGCCGCACGTGAAGCGGAGGTGGTGAGGCAGCACTACCGGGCCGAGGCCGAGCGCTTCTTCCGCCCGGAGCTCTTCAATCGCATCGACGACTTCATCGTGTTCGCGCCGCTGGGGCAGGGGGTTCTCCGGGAGATCGTGACGCGTGAGGTGGAGAAGGTCTCCGCGCGCGAGGGCATCCGGCGGCACAACGTCGAGCTGCGGGTCGACGCGCGGGCGCTCGACGTGCTGGCCGACCACGGCTTCGACCCGCGCTACGGGGCGCGGCCGCTGAAGCGCACGCTCGAGCGCGAGCTGGCCCTCCCGGTGGCGACCCACCTCGCGGCGCGGGCGGAGCACGGCAACGCGCGGATCGACGTGACGGCCGAGGGCGAGCACCTCTCGCTCCGGGCCACCACGCTGGCGGCGCGCGACGAGGGCGGCGCGTCGCGGGCGCTCCACGCGCTGGAGGAGGCCGCGCGGCTGCGGGCCGAGGTGCGGCGGTGGACGCGCTCGAACCTCGTGAAGGCCATCCGCAGCGACGTGAGCTTCTTCACCAAGGCGTCGCAGTCGCCGGGCTTCTGGAAGGAGCGCGGGCTCGCCGAGGAGACCGCGCGCTCGGCCGAGCGCTCGCGGGCGATGCTGGAGGGCATCGACGGGCTCGCGGCGCAGTGCGAGTCGCTCGAAGACCTCGCGTTCGAGTCGTGGTACGAGCGCCGTGATGAGAACGCCGCGACGCTGCTCGGCGAGGTGAAGGCGCTGCGAACGGCGCTCCAGCCGCGGAAGCTGGAGCTGTTCGCGACGATGTTCCCGATGGTGGAGGGAGTGGCGGTGTACCTGACGGCGGGGCGCTCGGCCTGGCACCGGGTGCCCGAGCTCGCGATGATGTATTCGCGCTGGGCCGAGAAGCAGAAGCTCACCGTGAAGGGCTACACCTGCTTCTTCGTCCCCGAGGAGAACCGCCCGCCGACGGCCGTAAAGAACGACCCGGCCGAGGTGTGGAAGTGGAAGGAGGGATACCCCCCCGTCACGCACGCGCCCATCCCCGAGGGGGCCGCGCTGTCGGTGTCGGGCGGCCCCGCGATGTTCGCGCTGTGGGCCGAGCACGGGGCGCACCGCTTCCTCGACGGCAGCGGCACCGCGGTGGTGAAGGTCCGCTTCGAACCGCGCGAGCTGCGGGGGGCGACGTCGCTCCCGCGCTTCGACCGGATGAGCGCGGCGATGCCCGAGCAGGAGATCCGCCGCGTGTCGATCTCGAAGGACGCTGTGAAAGACCTTCGCATGCAGCGTGAGTACGAGTGGAAGGGCGGCCACTTCGAACTCGGCGAGCTGCTCGACGACGCGGTGGCGTGGCGGGTGTTCGGCCCCGACGCCGACCCCTACCGCTGACGTTCGGTCGCGCTCAGTAGTGGACGCCCGAGGCGATCTCGTCGGCGCGGGGGAAGCCGCTGCCGGCCCAGCGCGCGTCGAGCGCGTCCATCGCGGCGTCCCAGCGGGCGACGGCGCGGCGCTCGCGGGCGTCGGCGACGTCGTAGGCCACGTCGCGCAGCGAGGTGATGACCCCGGGGCGGAAGAACATCGCGTGCGCCATCGCGTGGCGGAAGGAGTCCTCGGGCGACACGAGCGCGCCCGGGTCGAGCGGCCCCACCGGGCCCGCCGCGGGCATCCGCGCGCGCAGGCGGAGCGGCGCGTGCTCCAGCGGGATCGCCGCGTAGCTGTGGTGGTCGCCGGTGTGGAAGGTGGTCACCGTGCAGAGCCACGTCGCGACCGCGCCGGCGAGCGCGCCGTCTTCGAAGATGGCGCGCCCGTCGGGGAAGCCCGGCAGCCACGCGGCGATGTGGTCGGCCCAGGCGCGCACCTTCGCGTCGCCGCGGGGAACCTGCGCGAGCATCTCGGCGGCGAAGCCCGTCCAGGCGTCGAGCCACGCGCGGCGGTAGCGCCCGTAGGGGACGTGCCCGCCGACGAAGTGATCGCCGTAGCGCCACGCGGGCCAGCGCGCGTTGCCCTCGACGCCGACGCGGCCGCTGGCCACCATCCGGTGCATCCCCTCGGTGGTGTACGGGAAGCCGTTGTACACCTCGCGCTGCGAGTTGTGGATGCTCGACCGCCCGTGGTGGATCACCGCCTCGTGGAGGCCCAGCGTGTAGCGCGTGTGCGGGCGGATGAGGCGGTACACCGGGTGGTGCCGCGGCAGCACCGAGCGCGTGACCGCGTGGATGACGTCCGCGGGGAAGTGGAGCCGCGGGTGCTCCGAGGTGACGAGCCGGAGCGACGCGCCCTGGAGCGCGAACCACTTCGCGAGCTCCCAGGTGTCTCCCTCGTCGGGCGCCACGGCGCGGCCGTCGACGGCGATCGCGCGCGTGCGCCAGCGGCCTTCCTCGGCACGCAGCAGCACGAGGACGGGCGCGGCGAACATGTCGGGCAGGAGCGTGTCGGTCGGCGCGAAGGAGAAGTCGGCGAGCGCGAGGCCCTCGGGCGCCGCCGCGTGCGAGGCGAACGTCGCGGGGAGGTCGCGCGCGTCGACCGGGCGGACGAACTGCCCGAGGCTCGTCTCGGTGAGCGTGGCGGTGAAGGCGGCGTCGTCGACGCGGACGAGGCGCGGCCCGTGGAGCGCGCGCTGGACGGCGCCGGGCGCCTCGGTGACGAGCTGGCGGAGGTAGCGCGAGACGATGCCGCGGACGTGGTCGGCGCGGTCTTCGAGGGGCACGTTGAGCACGGGCGCGTAGAAGGCGGGGTCGACGACGGCGCGCTGCGGCCACGGGCCCCGGACGCCGCGCGGGGGCTCGGGCGGGGGCGCGGGGTGGCGTCCGGGGCCGCGCGGCATCGGCGCGAGGCGCGGGGAGTCGACCCAGGAGGAGGGCGCGCGCTGCATGATCCCGAGGTGGCGCAGGGCCTCGTCGAGCGGTGACGCGGAGGGGGAGAAGGTGCGGGGGAAGGCGGGGGCGTTCATCGGGCGGCGTAGCTCCTGACGGCGCCTCGCGGGCGTCGTGTGAGCTCGGGTTGTGCCCGGAAAATCAGGGAAGGCCGATGACAGGCGATGTCATCGCGGGTGCGTCGGAGAGGGCGACGGTCAGGCGAGGTCGAAGACGAGCACCTCGCCCTCGTCGCTGCCTTCGACGACGACGGCGGGCTCCTCGGAGAGGGCGAGCGCGTCGCCGGCGGAGAGCGCGCGGCCGTTGACGGTGGCCTTGCCCGAGGCGACGTGGACCCAGGCGTGCCGGCCCGCTGCGAGCGGGTGCTCGGCGCGCTCGCCGGCGCGGAAGATCCCGGCGTAGAGCGCGACATCCTGGCGGACGGTGACCGACCCGTCGCGGCCGTCGGCGGAGGCCACGAGGCGCAGGCGCCCGCGCTTCTCCTCGGCGGGGAAGTTGCGCTGCTCGTAGCCCGGCGCGTCGCCGCGCTTCGCGGGCAGGAGCCAGATCTGGAGGAAGTGCACTGCCTCCTTCGGCGAGGCGTTGAACTCGCTGTGCGTGACGCCGGTTCCTGCGCTCATGCGCTGCACGTCGCCGGGGCGGATGACGGAGCCGTTGCCCATCGAGTCGCGGTGCTCGAGCGCGCCTTCGAGCACGTAGGAGACGATCTCCATGTCGCGGTGCGGGTGCGCGCCGAAGCCCTGGCCCGGCGCGACGCGGTCGTCGTTGATCACGCGCAGGGCGCGGAAGCCCATGTGCCGCGGGTCGTGGTAGTCGGCGAAGGAGAAGGTGTGGCGGGAGTCGAGCCAGCCGTGGTCGGCGTGGCCGCGGGCATCAGCGGGGCGCAGGGTGATCATCGGGGACCTCCGTTCGAGGCGGCAACGTGAGGGGCGCGGGGGGCGGGCGGAAGGGACCGCGGCCGGATCGCTCGGTTGTCCGCCCGCAACGAGGGGCGGCGCAAGGGCCCCGTGGCGGCCCGTTGACCCACATCCCCCGGGGCTGGTACCTCCGAGGCCCACCGTGCGTGTGACCCCGCGCCTCGCCCCGTTCGCCCTCCTCGCCGCGTGCGCGTCCGCGCGGGGATCGGGCGCCTGCCCCGCCCCGGGCGCCGCCGTCGCCGCGCAGTCCGCGTCGCGCGTCGCGCCCGCCGAGGCGCTGGTCGCGCGCGTCCGCGAGGTGGAGCAGCAGACCCGCGGCGCGGGCGTGCGGCTCGCGGGGCTGGTGGCGCACGGGTTCATCTCGCACCAGGCGTCGGTGACCACCGCGGTCGACGTCCCCGAGAACGGCTGCCTCGCGCTCGTGGCGCTGGGCTCCACGGGCCTGCGCGACCTCGACGCGCACCTCTTCGACCCCGCGGGCGACCTCCTCGTCGAGGACGTCGAGACCGACCCGCACCCCACGGTGCAGATCTGCACCACGGCCGCGCGCCGCGTCTACCACGTGCTCGACGCCTACGAGGGCAACGGCGCGTTCGCGGTGGCGGCCTTCGTCGCCGACCGCGCGGGCCTCGCCGAGGTGGCGCGCGCGATGGGCGGCCAGGCCGCGATGGCCGTCGGCACCGGCGGCGAGCGCTCGGAGATCGAGCGCCGGATGAACGAGCTCCGCGACGGCATCGCGCGCCGCGGCTTCCAGCCCGTCGGGGGCCCGACGCGCTCGGACTTCGCTGCGGCCGGCGCGCGGCGTGTGCCCGTCCCGGTGACCCCCGACCGCTGTTACACCTTCGCGGCCGTGGCCGACGGCGAGGTGCGCGACGCCGACCTCGTCGTGTACGACGCTGCGGGTGACGCGATCGCACGCGACGTTCGTGACGCGCGCGACGCCACGGTGCAGCTCTGCCCACCCGTTGCCGCCACGCTCGCGGTGGAGGTGCGGGCGCGCTCGGGGCCCGGCGTCGTCGCGCTCCAGGCGTACCAGGCCGACGCGGCGTCGCTCGGCGGCGCCAACGCGTTGTGGCTGGGCGAGCGGCTCGCGTGGGAGGCGCGCGCGGAGCCCCTCGCGCAGACGGCGCCCGCGGCCGTCGCCCGCCTCGCTGCCGCGGGCTACGTCCCCGGCGCCGACCGACTCGGGCGCGGCGTCACCGCGGTGCTCGGGCCCGGCGAGTCGCGCGAGGAGACCGTCGAAGCGCCCGCGGGCCGATGCACCGCGGTGGCGGCCTTCCTCGGGCGCGGCGTGGCGGGCGCGCGGGTGGAGGTGTTCGACGCGCGCGGCGAGCTGGTCGCGCGGGGCCCGCAGCGCGGCGGTGCGGCGGTGGCGGTGGTGTGCCCGCCCGCGGCCGAGACGCTGCGCGCGGCGCTCACGGCGACGACGGGGCAGGGCGAGGCGATGGTTCGCACCTTCCAGAACGCCGCGCAGCCCGCGTGGATCGCCGGCGTCGACCGCGTGGCCGTCTCCGAAGCGCTGGCCGACGCGTGGGCCCGCACCGACGGGGCGTGGCGCGCGGAGGGGACGCCGGAGAAGGTTCGCGTCGGTGCGGGGGCGCGACGAGTCCGTGAGGTCGAGCGGGCCGCGGGCCAGTGCGTGCGGTGGACGGCTTCTGCAGGCCACGGGCTCCCGTGGGTGAGCGTGGTGCTGCGCGGCCCCGGCGGTGATCGCGTGGCGGCGGGCGAGGGCGAGGGGACGGCGGTGGTCACCCGCTGCGGCGCGGCGGCCGAGCGCCTCCAGCTCGAGGTTCGAACCGAGCCCTCGACGGCGCCCGAGACCGACGCGGTTCTTTCTCATGCGGTGCGGCCCGACGCGCCCGAAGGGGCGCCTTGATCCGCGTTGTGGTGCTCGTGGCGGCGTGCTCGCTCGCGTGCGCGGGGACGACGGCCGGCGCGGTGCGGGTGCCGGCGGTGGAGGTCCCCGACGACGCGGTTCGCTCGGGGTGGGCCGAGGCGCGCATCGCGGAGGGCGCGCCCGTGGTGCTCGAACGGCTCATCCGCGAGGGCGCGGGGGGCATGCGGGCGCTTCGGCTGCGGCACGCGGAGGTGGAGTCGGTGTTCACCGAGGCGGGCCGGCGGCGCGTGGCGGGGAGCGTGGCGGGCATCACCCCGTCGCCGCGCGAGCCGCGCTGGCAGATGCTCGCCGCGCACCGCGGGCAAGCGCTGGTGGGCTGGTGCGCGCGCGGGGTCCGCGTGGCCGAGGGCGGCGGCGCGGAGGGCTTCGCGTCGCGGACGCTCTACGTCGAGCGGCTGCTGCTGGTGGGCGCGGAGCCCGGCGGGCGCTGGGCGCTGTGGGTCGAGGGGCTGGTGCTGACAGGCGCCGGGTGGCGGATGCTCCCGTGGGTCCCGTATGAGGACGCGGTGGAGGCGCCGCGGCGCGACCACAGCGACCTCGCGCTGTGGGACTGCGACCTCGCGCGCCGCGGGTGGTGAGCTATTCGCCGACCGCGATGCGGGCGAGGATGGCGTCGAGCGCGAGGTTTGGGTCGCTGTCGCGGTGCTCGGCGAGGACGGCGGCGACCTCGCTGTCCGACGGCGTCGCGGCGGCGTAGGAGCCGGTGACGGCGCGCGGGTTCATGATCGCCATCACGCGCATGCGGACCTCGCTGGCGTCGCGCACCGGGCGCCCGCGGCGGCCGTCGGAGACGCCGAGCGCGAGAGCGTTGACCAGGGCGGACGACTGCTGCGTCCGCGCGCCGGGTTCGAAGCGCGCGAAGGGGATCACGTCGCGGGCAGGGAGGTTCTTCGCGCCGGCGAGGTAGCCCAGGAGGTATTCCGCGTGAAGACTCAGCGCCATGCGTGGGGCCGCGCGGGGAAGAGAGGGGCGGCAGTGAGGAGAGTACACCGCGCCCGGGGCCGGTGTCACGCGCGGCGAGCGCTACGCCCGTCGCCCGCTCTCGCCGAGCATCACCGCCGACCCGATGAGGTGCGCCAGCCGGAGCGCCTCGGGCACCGCGCCCTCGCGCGTCAGCGCCGTCAGCGCCGCGGCCATCACCGCGGGCACCGCGCCGGCCACCTGGAAGACGTGGCCGCCGAGCTCGTGCACCGCGCCCGCCTTCGCCAGCACCGCGAGACGTCGCGCGGGCTGCGGGAGCCGCCCGATCGCGCGGTGCACCGCGGCGAGGTCGGGCGCGCGGCGCATCACGGCCGCACAGGGCACGCCCACCCGCGCGTGGAGGGCGGGCAGGTCGACGACGTTGAAGCCGCCGACGGCGATCCCGTCGAGCAGCACCGCGTGGGCCTGGTCGCGGAACTTGCTCCCCTCGAACATCCGCGCGATCGCCTCGGTGGCGCCCCAGCCGTCGCGGCGCGTGCGGCCCCAGAGCATCCCTTCGAAGCGCGTTCCGGAGCAGAGCACGCCGACGAGCGGGACAGCGGCACCGGGGCGCTTCGCGAAGGGCGCGTCGTCGAAGCCGAGGGCGCGCGGGGTCTTCCCCTGAGCGAGGACGCGCGCGAGGTTCATCCCGCGATGAGCTTCTCGGCCTCGGCGGGCGTGAGTTCGAAGCGCCACGGGCCGGGGCGGGTGGGGCGCTCCTGGGTCTTGGCGACCGCGGCGAGGAAGAGCGAGCGGCGCCACGCCACCGCGCCGAAGCGCTGGAGGTGGGCCGTCTTGGTCTGGCAGTCGACGAGGTCGAACTTCCACGCCACGAGGTGCCCGAGCAGCGTGGCGAAGGCGACCTTGGAGGCGTCGGGCTCCAGCGCGAACATCGACTCGCCGAAGAAGGCCCCGCCGAGCGACACGCCGTAGAGCCCGCCCACCAGCAGCCCGTCGAGCCGCGCCTCGACGCTGTGCGCGAAGCCCGCGCGGTGCAGCCCCGTGTACGCGGCCACCATGTCGTCGGTGATCCAGGTGGACTCCTGGCCCGGCCGCGCGGACTCGGCGCAGCCGCGGATGACGCCGGCGAAGTCCTGGTCGACGGTAACGGTGTACGTCCCGCGGCGCATCTCCTTGCGGAGCGAGCGCGGGAGGTGGGCCTTCGCCGGCTCGATGACCCAGCGCGGGTCGGGCGAGAACCACAGCAGGGGGTAGCCCTCGACGGGCCACGGGAAGATCCCGCTCTTGTACGCGAGCAGCACGCGCTCGAGCGAGAGGTCGCCGCCCCACGCCACCACGCCCTCGGCGTCGGCCCGCTCGGGGTCGGGGAACTTCAGCGCGCGCGTCAGCCGCGGGACCATCGATCGCTCAGGCGCCCTCGCGCGGCGCGTCGGGCTGGCGCTCGGGCGCGGCCTGCTGGAAGGCCGGCAACTCCAGGCACCGCGCCTCGATGCGCGCGAGCGTCGGGAAGGCGTCGGCCCCGCCCGCGAAGCGCCGCGTCGCGAACATCTGCGGCACCAGGCACACGTCGGCGAAGCTCACCGCGTCGCCCACCAGGAAGTCCCCCGCCGAGCGCTTCGCCTCTTCTTCGAGCGCCGCCATCCCGCGCACGATGAAGTGCCGCGTCCAGGCGGTCGCGTCGCCCTCGAGCTCCTCGCGGACGTAGCGCTGGGGCTCGAGGTTCTGGAGGGGTTGGACGCCCGAGTTGATGAGCTCGGCGAGCTGCCTCGCCCGCGCGCGGAGGTACGGGTCGCGCGGCAGGAGCGCGGGCTCGGGGTGGGTCTCCTCCAGGTACTCGAGGATCGCGATCGACTGCGTCAGGAGCCTCGTCTCGCCGTTCTCCTCCCACGCCAGCGTCGGCACCTGCATCATCGGGTTGAGCGCGCGGTAGGCGTCGCCGCGCTGCTCGCCGCCGTCCTTCACGAGGTTGACCGCGACGTACTCGTACGCGATCCCCTTGTGCGCGAGGGCGATCCGCACGCGCCAGCTCGCCGAGCTGCGCCAGTAGTTGTGGAGCCTCACGCCGCCGCCACCTTCTGCGCGATGCGGCCGAAGACGGAGCGGCCCGCCGCGTCGAGCATCTCGATCGCGACGGTGTCGCCGGCCTTCAGGAAGGGCGTCGAGGGCTTGCCCTGGTCGATGGTCTCGATGGTGCGGCGCTCGGCGAGACACGAGATGCCGCGGGCGCGGTCGACGTTGGAGACGGTGCCCGAGCCGAGGATGGTGCCGGCGGTGTAGGCGCGCGTCTTGGTGATGTGGCCGATGAGGTCGTAGAAGGAGAAGTGCATTTCGGGCCCCGCGTCGGTGTCGCCGACGAGCGCGCCGTTGTGCTCGGTGCGGAGGCGGAGGTGGACGCGGCCGCCGCGCCAGGCCTCGCCGAGCTCGTCGGGCGTCACCGCCACCGGCGAGAAGGCCGACGCCGGCTTCGAGCAGAAGAACCCAAAACCCTTCGCGAGCTCGTCGGGGATGAGGTTGCGGAGCGTCACGTCGTTGACCAGCATCACGAGCCGCACGTACGGCGCCGCGTCGCCGGCGGAGGTCGCCCGCGGCGTGTCGCCGAGGATCACCGCGACCTCGGACTCGAAGTCGAGGCCCCACGCCGGGTCGGGCAGCGGGATGTCGTCGGTGGGGCCGAGGAGGACGCCGGAGCCGCCCTGGTACACGAGCGGGTCGGTCTCGAGGGTGGCGGGGGGCTCGGCGTGGCGGGCCTTGCGCACGAGGCGGACGTGGTTGAGGTAGGCGGAGCCGTCGACCCACTCGTACGCGCGGGGCAGGGGGCTGTGACACGCCGCGGGATCGAAGGGAGAGCCCGCGACGCGGCCCGCGGCGAGGTCGTCGGCGCGCCGGCGGAGCAGCGGTTCGGCGCGGCCCCAGTCGTCGAGGGCGGCCTGGAGCGTCGGCGCGATGTCGTCGGCGGGGACGAACGCGCGGAGGTCGGCGGAGACCAGGGCGAGGGCGCCGTCGCGCGTCCCGTTGCGCAGGGTGGCGAGCTTCATCGCGGGGCGCGTACCATGACCCCGTCGCCCCCCACAAGGGGGAGGTCAGTCAGGACGCGCGTGCGGATCCCGTTGCACTTCAAGCTCATGGGCACCTACCTCCTCGTCGTGGGGCTGGTGTTCGGCCCGACGGTCGTCTACCTGCGCACGACGCTCGAGCGCGACCAGCACGCGCGGGCGCGGGCGCAGCTCGCCGGGGAGCTCACGGGCATCGCGGACCGGCTCGGCGAGGCGGGGCCGGCCGAGCTCGCGCCGCGCGTCAACCTCCTGCTCCACGCCCTGCCCACGCGGCTGACGGTGGTCGACGCGGCGGGCAACGTGCTCGGCGACTCCTTCCGCCCCGGCGCGCCGCTGGAGAACCACGCCAACCGCCCCGAGGTCCGCGCGGCGCTGCGCGACGGCGAGGGCTCGGCGCTCCGCCGAAGCGCCACCACCGGGCAGGTGATGCTCTACGTGGCGCGGCGCTTCCCGGCGGCGGGGCCCGTGCGCGGCGTGGCGCGGCTCGCGCGGCCCGAGTCGGAGATCAACGCCGCCACCGACCAGGCGACCGACGTCGTGCGCAACGCGTCGGCCGTGGGGCTGTCGGCCGCCGTGCTCCTGAGCCTGGTCGCCGCGCTCGCCGCCTCGCGCCCGCTGCGCCGCATCGCCGCCGGCGCGCGGTCCTTCGCCGCGGGGGACTTCGGCGCCACGATCGACGTGAACTCCCGCGACGAGATCGGCGAGGTGGCCGACGCGCTCGAGGCCCTCGCCTCGCAGCTCCGCGCGCGGCTCCTCACGGCGGGCGTCGACCGGGCCACGCTCCAGGCGCTGCTCGACGACCTGCCGGTCGGGGTGATCCTCTACGACGCCGACCTGCACGCGGTGGCGATCAACGGGGCGGCGCGGGTGCTCTGCGGGCTGGCGCCGCAGGCCGAGCTCGAGCGGGCCGCGGAGATCGCGCGCCTCCCCGGCTGCGCCCAGGCCGCCGCCCGGGCGCTCCGTGACGGGCTCACGGTGGAGGCGCCGCTCGCGCTCCCGTGGCGGCCGGAGGCGGCGCTGCGCGGGCGGTGGGTGGCGGTGTTCGCGCCCGACGGGCGGAGGCTCCCGGCGCTGGTGGCGGTCGACCAGGCCGAGGCCCGCCGCGCCGACGCGCTCCAGGCGTCGGTGGCCACGCTCGCGGCCCACGTCCGCGCGCTCGCGCCGCTCGCCGACGACGCCGAGCTCGCCGCGCGCGCCGCGGGCGACGCGCTCCGCGCCGAGGACGCCGTGCCCCCGCCGCCGCTCGCCCCCGAGGCGGTGGCCCCGGTGGAGGCGCGCGCGCTCTACGACGCGGCGGCGGGGGACGTGGCGGCCTTCGCCGACGCCGCGGGGGTCCGGCTCACCTTCGAAGCGCGCGAGGGCGACGGCCCCGCGGTCGACGCCGACGGGCGCGCGCGTCGGGCGCTGCGCGCGGTGCTCCGATGGGCGATCGAGCGCGCGGGCCGCGAGGGGCGCGTGGCGGTGGCGGCGGCCGAGCGCGAGCGGTCGATCCGCTTCTCGGTGCGGGCGCCGCGCGCGGCTGAGTCCGCCGCCCCCGACGTGGCGTGGCTGGTGCGACCCCTCGGCGGCGACGCCGGCGTCGAGCCCGCGGGCGACGGCGTCGAGGCGTGGGTCAGGGTCCCGCGGGCGTAGTACACGAGTCGCGGAGGAGCTCGTACACGGCGGGGTGGTTCTGCAGCTCGTGGTGGAGCACGGCGCCGAGGTGGCGGGCCGCCGGGAGCTCGCGCGCGACGCGGGGCCCCGACGCGCTCTCCACGCGGACGAGCAGGTCGCCGACGAGCCGGCCGACGGGGTGCGCGGCGTCGCGGGTGACGGTGGCGGCGACGAAGTGCCAGTCGACGCCCTCGAGCAGCGGAACCTCCAGCGAGCCGTCTTCGAAGAGCGCGCCCGGGTCGCGGCCCTGCCACTCCTCGTCGACGGTGTAGCCGTAGCGGAGGTCCTTGATGCCGGCGCTCCGGCCGTCGAGCACGCGCCCGGGGATCCACGCGCCCGGGGCGTCGAAGCCCTGGAGGACGGCCGCGGCGACGTGCCCGAGCTTCTCCAGGGGTGCTCCGCGGTGCGGCGAGCCGAGGCAGAAGGCGCGGCGGACGAGGCCCGTCCAGCGGTGGTTCGCGGCGCGCCCGTAGTGGCAGGCCGAGCGGAGCACGAGGCCGCCCATCGAGTGCCCGACGAGGACGATCTCGACGAGGGGGGCGGGGTAGCGGTCGGCGAGGGCTTCGAGGAGGGCGGCGAGGTCGCGGCCGTTCTCGGAGACGTGGCGGCCGGTGTTGTAGCGGAGGTAGAGGGCGGTGACGTCGAGCTCGCGCGCGAGGCGGGTGCCGAGGCTCTCCGCGGCGTCGCCCCAGTGCGCCTCCGCGCCGACGAACCACGACCACTCGGTGGTGCCGAGCCCGTGGACGAAGACGACCGCGCGCGGCTTCGCGTCGGGGAGCGCGTCGGCGAGGCCCGCGAGGTCGCCCGCGAGGTAGCGGTCGCCCGCGCGGAGCGTCATGCCGAGCGCGAGCCCGTTGCCGCGCGCGTCGAGGTAGTCGCCCACCGCGGCGTTGACCGCGCCGAGCGCCGCGTCGCCGAGCCAGCGCGCGCTCCGCGTCACGTCCGAGCGGAGCGGAACGGGCGCGTCGCCGCCGGGGGGCGTGCGGTCGGCGGCGAGGTCGAGGCCCGCGTCGGTGGCGACTTCGACCGCGCGGTTGACGGCCTTCACGGTGGCGACGACGCCGCCGGTGACGGCGCCGCGCACGGCCTCGACGACCTCCGCCGGGCCCGCGAGCGGCTCGACGAGGGAGACGTAACGGAGCACGTCGCGGGCGACCGAGCCGTTGGCCTCCTCGACGAGGTCGGCGGTTCGGTCGACCGCGTCGTGAACGAGTGCCTTGAGCCCGCGCCAGCGTCGCATGGCATGGAGCGTATCGCGACGCGGCGGGGGACGTCCCGGCCCGTCGCACCCGCTCCCCGCGGCCTGCGCGCCGCGCGTAGACAGCGCACGCGGCGGGCGGCAGAGTCGCGCCATGGTCCGCCGTCCGCCGCTGCCCGCGCTGCTCCTGTGCGTCGTCGCGCTCGGCGCGGGGGCGTGCGCGTCGACGGTCGTGGGCTACGGGGACGCGCGCGACGGCGGCTTCGACGCGGACGATGCTCCCGACGTCGACGACGTCCCCGACGCGCCCGACGCATCGGACGCGCCCGATGCGGACGACGTCCCCGACCTCCCCGAGGTGCCGTTGGTCGAGGAGGACTGCGCGACGCCCTTCGATGATGACGGCGACGGGATGGCCAACGAGGGCTGCCCCTGCGCGCCGGCGGGCTCCACGCAGCGCTGCTTCGAGCGGCCGGGTTCGCTGTTCAACGGGATGTGCCGGATGGGGACGCAGTCCTGCGGGGCCGGCGGCGCCTGGGGCGAGTGCGTGGGCTCGTGGCTGCCCGACGCGGCCCGGCGGTGCCAGTTCAGCGAGACCTTCTCCGACACGGCGGTCTCGCGGCGCGCGGTCGACATCGTGTGGGCGCTCGACACCTCCGGGTCGATGACCCAGGAGACCGCCTACGTGAACGACAACCTCAACCGCTTCGCGTCGGTGATGGCCGGGAGCGGGCTCGACTACCGCGTGGTGATGGTCGCGCGGCGCGGCACCGGCACGCTCCGGGTGTGCGTCCCGCCGCCGCTCGGGGGCCCCGCCTGCGCCGACAGCGCCCGCTTCCGCGCGGTGGACCAGTACGTCGCCAGCCACGACGCGCTCACGCAGATCGTCGCGCGCCACGCGAGCTACCGCGACTTCCTCCGCCCCGACTCGGCCCGCTTCTTCGTGGTGGTGACCGACGACGAGAGCACGCTGACGGCCGACGACTTCGACCGCCAGGTGCGCGCGCTCGGCGGCTTCGACGGCTACGTCTTCCACAGCATCGTGGGCTACGAGACGCGCGCCGATTGCCCGACCATGGTGGCCCGCGGCACCGCCTACCTCACGCTCACCGAGCGGACGCGGGGCCAGCGGGCGAAGGTGTGCGCGAGCGACTGGTCGTCGATCTTCGCCGCGTTCGCGCGCGACATCGTGAGCCGCGTCACGTCGTGGGTGCTCTCGCAGCGCCCGCGGGTCGACACCATCCAGGTGTGGGTGACGTCGCCCGGCGCCCCCGAGCGCCTGCTCACCACGGGCTGGACGTACGACCCGGCGATGAATCGCGTGACCCTCTCGCCCGACGCGATCCCCGAGGCGGGGTCGACCGTCCGCGTCGTCTACCGCACCGCCGCCACCTCGCCGTGACCGCGCCGCCATGGGAAGCGCGGGGCCGGCTCGGGCGTTCCTCCGCGACCGCATGACGTCCGCAGCCTCCACGCGCCCCCGTCGCCTCCGCCGCGCCGCGGCCGTCGTCGCTGGCGTGGTGGGGCTCGGCCTCGCCTTCGCCGCGTGGAACGTCAAGCCCCTGTCCCTCTGGGCGATGCGGCCTGCGGGCCCCTTCTCCGCCGTCGCGCTGCCGGAGGCGCCCGACTACGCCGACGACGCGATGTGGACGGCGCTCCCCGGCCGCGCGGACTCGGCCGACGACGCGCCGCCGGGCTCCCCCGCGGTCGACCCGGCGCGCGCCCCCGCGGACGTCTTCTACGTCCACCCGACGAGCTACGTCGGCCCGCGGTGGAACGCCCCCGTCGACGACCGCGCGCTCAACGAGGCCACCGACGCCGTCGCCACGCGCCTCCAGGCGAGCGCCTTCAACGCCTGCTGCGCCGTGTACGGGCCTCGCTACCGCCAGGCCAACGGGACCGCCTTCGTGCGCCCTTCGGCCGACGGCGACCGCGCGATCGACGTGGCCTACGACGACGTGCGCCGGGCCTTCCGCGCCTTCCTCCGTCGCCGCGGCGCGTCGCGGCCGTTCCTCCTCGCGGCGCACAGCCAGGGGAGCGTGCTGGCCGAGCGGCTGCTCGTCGACGAGGTGTCCAACAGCCCCCTGCGCGCGCGGCTCGTCGCGGCCTACCTGCTCGGCGCCAACGTCTCCGCCGAGCGCCTCGCCGCGCGCGCGCCCGACCTGCTCCCCTGCCGCGCGGCCGACGACCTCCGCTGCGTCGTCGCCTTCAACGCGCGCCGGGTCGGGTACGTGGCGAGCGACATGGAGCTCGCGCGCCGCGACGGCTCCCGGCGGCTCTGCACCAACCCGCTGACGTGGCGCGACGACGGGGCGCCGGGGCCGACGTCGCTGCACCTCGGGGCGGTGTTCTTGGAGAGCGACGACCGTCGGGTGCGGCGGGGCTACGCGGACGCGCGCTGCGTCGGCGAGGCGCTGGTGGTGACGCAGACGGGGGACATCCCGCGCGACGCGATGAGCCGCGTGCTCGACCGCGTGCTCGGCGAGGGCAACCTCCACCCCGTCGAGTACCAGCTCTTCTACATGAACCTCCGCGCCAACGCGCAGCGCCGCGTCGCCGCGATGATCGCCGCGCCGCCCTGAGGGCGCGTCAGCGGGCGTCGGGGTCGGCGAGCCAGGCGGCGAGGGCCGACGGGTCGAGGTCGAGCACGACGTCGCCGAGGCGGTCGGGCCCGAGGGCGGTGAGGCGGTCGACGAGGGCCGCGTGCTCGGCGTCGGTCAGCGGTCGCGCGAGGCGGCGTTCGAACTGGCGGAGCAGCGGGCGGAGGCCGGTCTCCAGGCCCTCTTCGCGGCCCTTCTGAACGCCCTGGGCGAAGCCGCGCTCCATGCCGATGCGCTGCTGGGTCTCGAGCCATTCGTTGTAGATGCGGTGGGTCTCGCTGACCATCGAGGGCTCCGTGTCGTTGGGATTGTGCACTTCGAGCTGGAGGCGGACAAGGTGGGGCCAGACGAGGCGGCGTTCACCCCCACACCGCCGCCGCGCGCTGGAGCGTCCAGCACACGCCCGCCGCGCCGATCGCGTACGCCAGCGCCCGCCGCGCCGTCCCCGCGTGCGCCCCGAGCGCCCGCAGTGCGAGCCCCGCTGCGCCCACGAACGCGAGCTGCCCGAGCTCGACGCCGACGTTGAAGCCCGCGAGCGCTGTCGCCACACTCCCCTCGGGCAGCCCGGCCTCGGTGAGCGCGCCCGCGAAGCCGAGCCCGTGGAGCAGCCCGAAGCCCCCCGCCACCGCCCACGGCGCCCGCCGCGCGAGCGTCTCCCCGCCGCGTCCTTCGCTTGCGAGCTCGACGCCGAGCAGCGCCACGCTTACTGCGATCGCAGCCTCCACCGGGGCCTGCGGCACGCGCGTGAACCCGAGCGCCGCGAGCGCGAGCGTCACGCTGTGCCCGACCGTGAACGCCGTCACCGCGCGCACCACCGCCCCGCCGTTGCGCGCGAGCAGTAAGAGCCCAAGCACGAACGCCAGGTGGTCGAGCCCGCCCGCGACGTGGCGCGCGCCGAGGGCCGCGTATGAGCGAGCGACCGCGAGCGCTGACGTACCCACGTCCTCGGGCACCGTGAGCGACGGCGCGTCGGCCCGCACCACCGCGGTGAAGCGCCGCCCCGAGGCGTACCGAACCGACACCAGCGCCGCCTCGCCCAGCCCCTCGAACGCCACCGCCGCGCCGCCGACGCCCCCGGCCCCGCAGTCGTACGTCGCTCGCTCCGCCGACGCCCCCGGCAGCGCCCGGCACCGCGGCAATCGAACCCGCGCGCCGCCGTCGCTCACCCCTTCGCCGCCGCTCGGCGGGCGCCAGCGCGCCTCGACGCGCCCGTCGCGTCGCTCGACGAGCGCGAGGTGGCCGGGTTCGAACCCGTGCGCCCACGCCGCCGCCGGGAGCGCCATGAGCGCGATGATCACGCCCGCCCGCCTCACAGCCCCTCCACACGCACGCGGTAGCCCCGCGCGAGCGCGCGCCACGCGGAGCGTCCGCCCTCCGCGCGACGCGCTTCGGCGAGGTCGGCGGCGACGCGCTCACGCACGCGGTCGAGCGGCGGGAGCTCACTCGGAGTTCGCGCGGTGACCGCGACGAGGTGTGCGCCGAAGGGCGAGGCGACGGGGCCCTGCCACCGCCCGTCCGCGGGGAGCGCCGCGAGCGAGCGGGCGAAGTCCTCGCCGAAATCACGCGCCACGCGGCCGTCGTCGGCGTCGGTGAAGGCCGCCCCGAGCGCGAAGGGGTCGCCCGCCACCACCGCGCCGCTTCGAAGCGAGGCGAGGGCGTCGCGGGCGTCGGCGTCGAGCCGCGCGTCGCGGCGGCCGCGGTCGAAGAAGACGTGGCGGAAGCTCACGCGCCCCGGGGCGGCGTAGCGGTCGGCGTGGGCGCGGAGCCAGGCGGAGAGCTCGGCGTCGGTGGGGGCGCCGTCGTCCGAGAGGTCTTCGGCGAGCGACTCCATCTTCTGCACGAGGCGCCGGCGGACGATGGTGTCGCCGCGGTCGAGGCCGAGCGCGAGGGCCTCGCGGTAGAGAACCTCCTCGCGGACGAAGCCGTCGAGCTCGCCGCGCACTTCGACCTTCGTGGGCGCGCGACCGAGGCGGCGGGTGAGCTCCTCGCGGGCCGCGCGGACGTGCGCCGCGGGCACCACCAGCTCGCGCGCGTCGGGGGCGGGGCGGCGGCGCCAGGCGTCGACGGCGAAGAGGGCCGCGCCGAGCACGACGACGTGGAGCGTCGGGTCGCGCAGGAGGGCGCGGCGGTCGGGGGAGGGGGCCGTCACGCGCGGACGATACCGCGGGGGAGGTTCAACCCGCGGGGGCGAAGGTCATGCGGACGCCGGTCGAGGGGCCGAAGGTGCCGATGCGGAAGGCGCGGCCGAGGGGCTTCGGCTCGCGCAGGGTGAAGGTTCCCGCGGCGAGGAGCTCGGCGAGCACGACCTTGAGCTCGTAGTGGGCGAAGGCCGCCCCGAGGCAGCGCCTCGCCCCGCCGCCGAAAGGCATGAACTCGAAGGGCGTGTACGACCTCCCCACGAAGCGCTCGGGCTTGAAACTCCCTGCGTCGGCGAACACCTCCTCCCGGTGGTGGGCCATGTACGTCGCCACCGCCACCGTCGTGCCCGCGGGGAGCGCGTAGCCCTTGAGTTCGAAGTCGCGCGCGAGCTTCCGCAGCACCATCGGCACCGGGGGAAAGAGCCGCAACGTCTCGTTGCACACCGCGTCGAGCAGCGGGAGCTTCGCCACCGCGTCGGGCGCGGGCACAGGTCCGAGCGCGTCGAGCTCGGCGCGGAGCCGCGCGAGGAGGGCGGGGTCGCGGTGGAGCTGGTCCATCGCCCAGGCGAGCGTGGTGGCGGTGGTCTCGTGGCCGGCGACGACGAAGCTCAGGAGCTGCTCGGTCACCTCCCGCGGCGAGAGCGCGTCGCCCGCCTCGTCGCGCGTCGCGAGGAGCAGACTCACGATGTCCTCGCCGGGGTTCGTTCGCTTCTCCGCGATGAGCGCGTCGAGCAGCGCGTGGAGCGCGTCGGCCTTCCTCTTGAAGCGGGCCCAGGGCGAGAGGCCCCAGAGGTCGCGCTGGAGCCCCTTCATCGCCACGAAGGGGCCGAACGACGCCACCAGCCCCACGATCGCCTCGTGCAGCGTGCGCACGCGCGCCTCGTCGCGGACGCCGAACACGGCCTCGATGATCACGTCGAGGGTGATCGCCTGCGTGGCCTCCACCATCGGGAAGACGGCGCCCCGCGGGAGCCGCGCGGCCTGGCGCCGGGCCGCGCTCCGCATGATCTCGCCGTACGCGCGCATCCGCTCGCCGTGGAAGGGTGGCGCGAGGAGCTTGCGCGCGCGGCGGTGGCGCTCGCCCGCCATGAGGAAGATCGACCCGTCGCCGACGATCACCGCGAGCGCGTCGTTGACGCCCGAGGTGAACGAGTCGGGGTCGGCGGTGAAGACGGCCTTCGCGCCCTCGGCGTCCCAGGTGAGCACCAGCGGGTCGCCGCCGAGGATGGGCGTGGTCGCAGGGTCGGCGTAGCGCTTCGCGAAGGAGAGCATCCAGGGGAACGGGTCCTGGAGGGCGGCCAGTTGCGGGAGCGACGAGCGGGGGCCGGGGGGCAGGCGGGGGGCGTTCACGGGGTGATCCTCTCCGGGGGCGCACGGTACCGTGGCGGCGCCCCACGCTGCGTCGAGACAGCGCCGCGGCGGGCGAAGTTCGCGAGGCGAGAGGGCGACGGGGCCCCTTCCGTCCCGCGCGCGCGCCGGGGTAGTGTCCGCGGCGGACAGGAGCCCCATCTCCATGACACCCCGCCATGGAGCGCGCGCCCCGCTGGGGGCGGCGCTCGTCGTGTATTTCGCCTCGTCGTGCGCGCCCGACTTCGACACCACGCGCCAGGTCGCGCCGGGCGCGCAGGGGACGCTCGGCGAGGAGATCCACCGCGCCTTGTGCGAGCGCGTCCATTTCGGCGAGACGCCCACCGACCTCGCCTTCGAGCGCGGCCGCGTCCCGTGCACGCAGGGGCTCAGCGCGACGGCGCCGGCCCCCGCGGGCGTCGGGCCCCGCACCGTGGCGCTCGGCCGGATGCGCCGCGAGGTGGCCGCGAGCCTCGACGTCGCGATGCCGCGCGAGACGCACACGCCGCTCGACCGGCTGCTCATCAACCTCCTGCCGCTCTACGGCCCCGACGGCACCGGACGCGTCGACGCGATGCGCCGCCCGCTCATCGACGCCCCCGACGGCGGCACCACCGTCGCCGAAGACCTCCTGCCGCAGACCACGCGCGCGGTGGCGTCGCTCCTCACGCAGTTCGCGGGCAACGCCGACGCGCTCGCGGCCCTGGAGCGCATGTCGCTGCGCCGTGGGTATCGCCCGGCGCGCGTGGCCTTCGGCATCGGCCGCCCGGTGCTCGCCTACGACCGCGTCGACGACCTCCTCGACACGACGCTCCGTCTCTTCCGCGACCCGACGCTGGTGGCGCCGGCGGGGACGGCCAACGCGCAGTTCAACCAGGTGCTCTCGGTGATGCGCGGCGAGATGGGCGAGGCGGGGCCCGCGACCGCCGCCGAGTCCGTGGGCGGCACCACCCTCGACGCGACGCTGGACCTCATGTTCCGCCAGGACATGGCGCTCGCGTCGGGCGCGCCGGTGGAGCTCGTCCGCCGCAACGCCGCGGGCTTCGCGCTGCTCAACGGGCCGGTGAGCGCGCCCTTCGTCGACACCAACGGCGACGGCGCGGCCGACACGGTGCGCGGTGTGCCGGTCGACGCGCAGCGCCGCACGATCCGCGACCTGCCGTCGCCCTTCCCCGCATACAACACGTCGACGACGACGCGCGACGCCGCGGGGCGCGCGACGGCGACGGCGGGCGGCGACCTGCGGTACCAGTTCGCCAACCTCGACACGTCGATGGTGGGGGCGATGACGCGGCAGGTGCCGGGGCTGATGGCGGGCGACGACCCGCCCGCGTTCCGGCTGATGCACGGGATGCAAGCGCTGCTCGGGGCGCGGGTCGACGCGACGAAGATGTACGCGAGCGGCCCGGTGGCGTACCGGCAGTTCTCGATGGAGGGCTCGCCGCTGCCCGACCTGCTCCACGCGGTGGGCGTGCTGCTCACCCACGAGGACGCGCCGGCGGTGTTGCGCACGCTCCAGGGGCTGACGTCCCCGCAGCGCGAGGCGGTGACGGCGCGGCTCCTCGGCGCGGCGCTCGCGGTCGACGCCGTGGCCGACCGCTACCCCGACGTCACCATGGACGGCCGCTCGGTGATCTGGGACGACGTGATGGACGTCGCCCGGCGCATCGCCGAGGAGCCCGGCCTGCTCGAAGACGTGCTCGATGCCGTGGTCGAGAGCTTGCGCCCGCTGCCGGCGACGGGCCTCTGGCAGGCGCGCTGCGCCGGCACCGTCCCCCTCGAGAACCTCTCCCGCGCCTTCCACGGCTACATGCGCTACCGCGACCGGGTCGAGCCCGACTGGTCGAGCCGCGACGTCGTCAACGGCTTCCCCGCGTGGAACCGCCAGGTCGACGTCACCCTCTCGCGCCCCGTCGACCGCGCGCAGCCCGACACCCAGAGCTGGCAGAGCCCCGGCACCGCGGCCGACAACCGCAGCGCGATGGGGCGCATCTTCCACCTCGTCGACGACCTCAACGGCGCGCGGATGTGCAACAAGAACCACGCCGCCGCCCGCATCCACTTCAACATCCCGATCCTCAACACGCCCACCGCGATCACCATCCCCGGCGCGGGCGACATCGCCGAGTGCGGGCTCGTGGAGATCCCCGACGCGGCCACCTTCTTCCTCCGCACGGTCGTGGGCGGCGGGCGCGCCGCGATGCCGATGGCCCTCCCCGGGCTCGGGGGCACCGTCACCGACATCGCGCGCCGCTTCGGGCTCAACCTCGACCCGACGCTCGACGGCATCGTCCAGAGCCAGTCGGAGATCCAGGGCTTCAACTCGCAGCCTACCCCCTTCGCGGTGGCGCGGATGGTCTTCCACCCGTCGCCCAACGAGTTCGTCTCCGACCTGCTCGACCCGGTGGTGATCCGCAACCGCGACGGCGCCGGCGTCACCCCCGAGCGCGTCGTCCGCAACTACCACCGCGGCACCCTCTTCGCGTGGGAGTCGTACTGCTTCTACGACTCCGTCCGCCCCATCGCCTCCGCCTTCACCCGGCACGACCGCTTCCACCGGGACAGCAACACCGCCAACGACATCCTCGACCCCGCGGTGGGCCGCGAGGGCCTCACGCTCGCGCAGATGGCCCCGCGCAACATCGACTCGTCGCGCGGTTCGAAGCTCTTCGCCGAGCTCTTCGTCGCCTTCCACCGCCACTGGGCCACCAGCCGCGCGGGCGACTTCCAGACCGCCACGCGCTGCGCCACCTGCGCGGCGGGGCGCAACTTCAGCTACCAGGACGGCGCCAGCCGCTACGAGCCCATCCTCCACGAGGTGCTCGAGGGCGACCTGCTCCCGGCCCTCGGCGCCGCCACCGCGGCCCTGCGCGACGTCGACCCCGACGCGGGCATGTGCCAGCGCCGCCAGGGCACAGCGCCCGCCCGCTGCACCGGCGTCGACGCGCTCGCCACCGTCGTCCGCGCGCTCGTCCAGCCCTCGCCCCGCGCGCTCGACGGCACCCCCGGCCTCGCGGCCCCGCCCACCGCCCGCGGCAGCGCCGTCACCCGCACCACCTGGAGCGACGGCACCACGCCCACCGACGTCACCCTCTTCACGCTCTTCGCCGACGGCTTCAACGCGATGGACCCGCTCCTCGCCCGCGACGCCGCGCAGCGCCAGAGCTGGGAGTCGGCCCGCTCGGCGATGGTCGACCAGTTCATGACCGTGACGGGGACGGGGACGTCGGCGCGGTTTCAAAACGGCGCGATGGGCCCGATCACCCGCATGACCCTCGCGTGGGCGCTCGACCGACTCGCCGCCCACCGCACCGCTGGCGACCTCGAGCGCTGGGCCCGTGACCCCGACGCCGGCCTCGCCGCCCGCCTCGTCCGCTCGATGCGGACGCCCACCGCCGCGGGCGCGCTCGACCTCGGCCTCGCCGTCCGCGACGACGCCGCGGCCCGCGCCACGATGGCCGCCTTCACCCGCTACCTCTTCTCCGACACGATCATCGGCGACCAGGAGCGCAACGGCACCAACCACGCGATCGCCCTCACCGCCGTCGCCGACCTGCTCCAGGTGCTGCGCGCCGACGCCGACATCGACCCCTTCCTCCGCGCGATGGCGCCCGTGATGACGCCGCGCACGGGCACGGTCCCGCTGGGCCTGCGCTTCCTCGACCGGTCGCGCGGCTACGACCCCGACCGCGTGCTCACGCGCGTGCTCGGCAACCTCGCGCGGCGCCCCGCGACGGGCGACGCGCTCGCGCCCGAGCCCCTCGTGGTGCTCCTCGACGCGATGGCTGACACCAACCGCCAGACCCCGAGCGACCGCGGCCCGATGGCCGCCGCCGACTTCCAGCTCGCCCTCCGCGCCGTCGCCGACTTCTTCACCGACGACCGGCGGAGCATGGAGCAGTTCTATCAGATCGTTCAGCGCCGGAGGCTCCCGCAGTGACGCGCCCATCCCTCGCCGTCACCGTCGCGCTCGCCGCGGCGCTCGCTCCTGGCGTCTGCGCCGCGGGCGGCTTCTTCTACCCCGACCGCGGCGTGCGCCCGCTCGGCCGCGGCGGCGCCTTCGTGGCCGGCGCCGACGACGCCCACGCCGTCTGGTACAACCCCGCGGGTCTCACCGAGGCGGGCAACGGCGTCCTCCTCGACGCCTCGCTCGTCCTCTTCAGCAACACGTACACGCGCACCGCGCAGCCCGTCGCCGGCGGCCCCACCGTCACCCTCCGCCCGAGCGAGGGGAGCGCCGCGCCGCTCCCGATCCCGACGCTCGCCTTCACGCACGACTTCGGGCTGCGCAACTTCCGCTTCGCCGCGGCGGTGTACGCGCCCAACGCGGCCCTCACCACCTACGACCAGTCGGCCACTGCGCCGCAGCGCTACTCGCTCCTCTCGCTCGACGGGTCGGCGCTGCTCATCGGCGGCGTGTGGGCCGCGTGGCGCCCGCACCCGGTGGTGTCCATCGGCGCGGGCTTCCAGGTGCTCGCGGGGTCGTTCGTGTCGCGCCTCGCGTTCTCCGCGTGCCCGGCGACGGTGCTCTGCACGCCGGAGGACCCGGACTGGGACTCGCTCGCCCAGCTCTCGGCGCCGATCCTCTCGCCGACGGGGTCGTTCGGGGTGCGAATCAATCCGCACCGGATGGTCTCGGTGGGGGCGTCGTTCAACCTGCCGATGTGGGTGTCGGCCGACGCGTCGCTGAAGGTGCGGCTCCCGTCGGCGTCGTACTTCGAAGGCGCGCGCGTGCAGGGCGACGCCGCGCGGGTGGACTTCACCTTCCCGCCGATCGCGCGCCTCGGCGTCGAGGTGCGCCCCACGCCCAACACCCGCGTCGAGGTCGCCGGCGTGTGGGAGGGCTGGAGCGTCCACGACGCGATCCGCCTCGCGCCGCAGGGGATCCGCATCACGGACGTCCGCGGCATCGGCACCTACGACGTCGGCGCCGTGCAGATCGACCGGCGCTTCGAAGACGTCTGGAGCGTGCGCGTCGGCGCCGAGCAGGCCGTCCCGCTCGGCACCAACACCCTGACGGTGCGCGGGGGCTTCTCCTACGAGACGAGCGCGACGCCGGCGGCGTACACCAACGTGCTCACCTTCGACGCGGACAAGTCCACCGTGTCGCTCGGCGCGTCGTTCGCGCGCGGGGGGCTGCGGGTCGACGCGGTGTTCTCGCACACGTTCTGGGGGCCGGTGACGACGACCCCCTGCGCGTACGACCCCGCGGCGCCGCAGCGCTGCCAGGGGCTCTACCCGACGGCGCCCTTCCGCACGGGCCCCAACGCGCCGCGCTACACGGTGAACGGCGGGACGTACGACCCGTCGCTCAACATCGTCGGGCTCGGGGCGCAGTACAGGTTTTAGAGAGGGAGGGGGATCGCGCGGCGGCCGCCCACGTGGGCCGTTGGCCGCCCCGCGAGGGGGCGCTTCAGGGCGTCTCGTAGCGCATGTTGTAGCGCATGCCCGTGCTCGTCCCGAGCGTGTCGACGAAGATGAGGCCGAGGCCGCGCGGGGTGTTGAGGTTGGGCAGGCGCGTGCCGCGGTGGAGCGTGTCGAGCGCCCCGACGGTCGTGCCCGAGATGAAGGGGATCACGCCGCGGCAGTCGATGCCCGCGCCGTCGGTGGGGCCGCTGTCGTCGTCGCACGCCACCTGCGCGCCGGTCTGCGCGCTGCGGACGTAGAGGACCGGGTCGAAGCTCGTCGTCGACGAGGTGCTCAGGCGCCGGGTGAAGAGCGCGCCGGGGTCGCTGCGGCACACGCTGAAGAGCTGCCGCTCGGCCGCCCCGCAGGTCATGAACCACCCGACGTTCTCCGCGCCGCCCGAGCCGCCGCAGACGCCCGCCGCCACGCTCGTCGTCGCGAGCGTCTGGACGCCGGTGTTGCCCGTGCCGGTGAGGCGCGCGTTGACGAAGGTCTGGCCCACCGTGCGGGCCACCACCTGGAGCCGGAGCATGAAGGCGCCGGCGCCGCAGCCGCCGACCGCGACGTAGTAGGTGCCCGCCGGGAGGATGCCGGCGGTGCGCGACTGGAGGCCGCTGGTGAAGCCGCCGCCCGTGCCGCAGAGCGAGTCGTCGTTGCAGAGGCCGAGGTTGCCGTTGCCCGCCGTCGCCTGGCCCGGCACCGCGACGCCCGCCGCGGTGGTGAGGTAGAGCGACGTGTCGTAGGCCGAGCCCGCGGTGTCGAGGTAGACGAGGCTCTCGGCCGTGAGCGTGAAGCGGTACCAGACGTTGCCGCTCGTCGTGCAGCCGCAGGGGACGGTGGGGCCGTCGTTGGTCGCGTTGGTGGTGTTGCCCGAGACGGTGACCTCGCGCGCCGGGTTGGGCACGATCACGAGGGCGTTGGTGCGGACGTCGTTGGTCGGGCGGCAGGTGCCGGCCGCGCAAGAGGTCCCGGCGCCGCAGGCGTTGCCGCAGCGGCCGCAGTTGGCGTTGTCCGTGAGGAACGACGTGAGCGCCACGCAGCGCCCGCCGCAGCTCGTCGTGCCGGTGCCGCAGAGCGAGTTGCACACGCCCGCGTTGCAGGTCGCGGGGGCGGTGCAGGCGCGGCCGCACATGCCGCAGTTGGCCGTGCTGGTGTTGGTGTCGACGCAGGCCGTCCCGCAGAGCGTCTGGCCCGTCGGGCAGCGGCAGGTGCCGGCCTGGCAGGTCTGCGCGGCGGGGCAGGCGCGGGCGCAGGCGCCGCAGTTGGCGTTGTCGGTCATCGTGTCGACGCAGGCCGAGCCGCAGGCCGTGCGGCCCGTCGGGCAGCGGCACGAGCCCATCTGGCAGGTCTGGCCGCCGGAGCACGCGGTGCCGCAGGCGCCGCAGTTGGCGTTGTCGCTCTGGACGTCGAGGCACACCGTCATGCCGCCGACCGTGCACTCACGCCGGGGCGCGGCGCAGGTGGAGCGGCAGGCGCCGGCCATGCAGGCCTGGCCCGCGGGGCAGACGGTGCCGCAGGCGCCGCAGTTGGCGTTGTCGGTCATGGTGTCGGCGCAGGAGGCGACGCCCATCGCGGTGCAGCGCGTCTGGCCGGCGGGGCAGGCGGGCGGCTGGCAGACGCCCATCGCGCAGGTCTCGCCCGCGGCGCAGGCGGTGCCGCAGGCGCCGCAGTTGGAGGTGCTCGCCTGGAGGTCGACGCACATCGGCGCGGACGCCATCGGCGCGCAGTCGGTCTGGCCCGTCGGGCACATGCGCGGGGCCACGCAGGCGCCGGCGGTGCAGGCCTGGCCGGTGGGGCAGGCGTTGTTGCAGCGGCCGCAGTGGTTGTTGTCGGTGTTGGTGTCGACGCAGCCGCCGCCGCAGAGCGTCTGGCCCGTCATGCAGGTGACCGCGGGCGCGCAGGCGCCGGTGCGGCACACCTCGCCGGCGGCGCAGGCGCGGTCGCACATGCCGCAGTGCACGGGGCTGGTCTGCGTGTCGACGCAGCCGCCGCCGCACACCATCTCGCCGGGGTTGCACATCGGGGTCGCGTCGGGGGGCGGCGCGACGTCCTTCGCCACGTCGGGCGCCGCGTCGGGGGCGGCGTCGGGGGCGGCGTCCTCGCCCGCGTCGGGGGCGGCGTCGGGGGGCGGCGGCGTCTGGTCGGGCGGGACGGAGGTGTCGGGCATCTCCATCGTGTCAGGCGTGGCCGGCGCGTCCTTCGGGGGCGTCCCCGAGTCCTGGTTGCCGGTGGCCGGCGGGTCGCTCGAACAGCCGAGGAGCGCCCCGATGGCGAGTGCGTACGTGATCTTCCGAAGCGTCATGAAGTGGCCTTTCGTGAACGGCGCGCGGGCGCACCCGCCGGAGCCCCGCGCGCCTCCTGGTGGAAGCGAGCGACGCGGCGGATACCACCGTTCGGCGCGGATGCCAAATCGCGCGGGCGGGCCTGGACTTTCAGCGCGCGGGGGTCGCCCACTTCGCGAGGCGCTCGGCGAGCTCGAGGCCGACGTCCTCCTGGAGGAAATGCCCCGCGCCCGCGAGGTGCGCGTGGGGCTGCGCCGCGGCGCCGGGGATGCGCTCCTGGAGGCGCCTCTCCGCGCCGCGGGTGATCGGGTCGTTGCGCCCGAAGAGCGTGAGGAAGGGCTTGTCCCAGCGCGCGAGCTCGGCCCACGCGGCGCGGTTGGCCTCGCTCGCCGGGTCGTCGGGGCGCACCGGCACGAGCGCCGGGAAGGCCCGCGCGCCGGCCTTGTGGCGCGCGGTGGGGAAGGGCGCGTCGTACGCGGCGCGCGCGTCGGCGAGGAGCCCGCGCGCGCAGCCCGACGACACGATGCGGCCGACGGGGAAGAGCGGCGCGTGGAGCGCGAAGGTCTTCCACACGTGGAAGGCGCGCGGGACGCGCTCGTCGCCGGTGGGGAGGTACGTGTTGGCCGCGCACACGCGGGCGAAGCGGCCGCCCTCCTCCGCGGCGAGGCGGAGCCCGATGAGCCCGCCCCAGTCCTGGCAGAAGAGGGTGACGTCGCGCAGGTCGAGGGCGCGGAGGAGTCCCTTCATCCAGTCGACGTGGCGCTGGTAGGTGTAGGCGCGCGGGTCGGCGAGCTTGTCGCTCCGGCCGAAGCCGACGAGGTCGGGCGCCACCACGCGGAAGCCCGCCGCGAGGAGCGGGTCGACCATCTTGCGGTAGAGGAAGCCCCAGCTCGGCTCGCCGTGGAGGAGGAGCACGACGGGCGCGTCGGCGGGGCCCTCGTCGATGCGGGCGACGCGGAGGCCGTCGACGTCGGTGTAGCGCGGCGCCCAGGGGAAGCGGGGCAGGTCGTGGAAGCGCTCGTCGGGCGTGCGGAGGATCTCGTCGGCCATGTCGGGGGCCGCGAGTGTGCACCGGGCCGCGCGGGGAGTCACCCGCCGTGCGCGGCGCTCACCCCCTTCGCGCGCGAAGGGCGTCACGCCACGCGCGCACCGACGCATCCTGGGCGAGCGGGTCGGCGTGGCGGAGCATCTCCGCGAGGTCGAGCGTCGGGAGCACCTCGCTCCGTGCGACCTCGACGTACTGGCTGCCGCGGAGCACGTGGATGTCCACGCGGCCCTCCTCCCAGATCCACACCTCGCGGACGCCGAGCGGCCCGTAGACGGCGAGCTTGTCGATCGCGCCGTGGCTCCACACCACCTCGATGGCGAGGTCGGGGGCGTCGCCCTCGCCGCGGCCGACGAGGTAGCACTCGTCGGGCTCGACGCCGCGCTGCCACGCCTCCCGCTTCAGCGTCCACGAGCCGACGCCCTCGACCCGCACGCCGACCTCCAGGGCCCACGCCTCCAACATGCGCGCGAGCAGCTTCTTGATGCGCTCGTGGCTCCGACCCGGGCTCATCAGCTCCAGCTCCCCTTCGAGGTACGTGAGGCGCGGCGTGGGCCGGTCGCCCCGCGCGCCGAGGATCGCCTCGAACTGGGCCCACGTCAGCCCGTGCAGGCGCACGATGTCATCGTGGTCGTCGGCGTGGTTGGGGCGCGGCAGGGCGACGCTCATGACGGCACTCTACTACGCCTCGGCGGGTCTATCGCGACCCGGCCGCGAACGTCACGGCCGAATCACTTCTTCATCGTGACGACGGGGCGCAGGATGGCCTTGCCGTCCTTGATGGTGACGTCGAGCCGCACGTCCGCGCCCTGGTACTTCTCCGCGAGCCGCGGGAGCGTCTCCCGCACCTGCTTGGCCACCGTCTCGTAGCGCACCTCGCCGGCCTCGCCGGTCTCCTTGCGCGCCGCGACGTAGCGGTCGTAGAGGTGGCGCATCGCGGCGTCTTCGCCCGGCGGCGCGCTCGCGCGGGCGGGCGACGGCACCGACGCGGCGGGCGGGCGCACCGCGGGCGACGGCACCGACGCGCCCGGCGGACGCACCGGGCTCGCCGCGGGCGAGGGGACCGACGCGCCCGGCGGACGCACCGGGCTCGCCGCGGGCGGGCGCACGGGGCCCTGCACCGCAGGAACACCCGGCGACGAGGGGCGCGTGCCCGGCGGCGGCGCGTCACCACCCTGCGCGGCCGGCGGCGCGACGCGCGGGGCCGAGAGGCGACCGCCCGGCGGGAGCGTCGCGGGGCGCTGCGGCACCGAGGCCGACACCTGCGCGGGGAAGGGGATCGACTCGCGCTGCGGCAGCGGGCGCGCGATCGAGGGCTCCTTGATGCCTTCGAGGCGGGGCACGCCGGGCTGCGGCGCGGCGGGCTTCACGTCTTCGAAGGGGTCTTTGAAGGTCACCGCGGCGGCCGGGGGCGCGGACTGCACGGGCTGGGCGGGCCGGGCGGGCTCGGGCTCGGGCTCCATCGGCTCGACCTCCTCGAGGTCGCTGGCGTCGAGCTCCTCGTCGTCGCCCTGTCGCTTCGCGTCGCGGACGGCCTGCATCCCGAGCCCGAGGCGCTGCGCGCGGATCACGTCGCGGCGGTAGGTGCCCTCCTCCATCTGGCGCAGGATGCGGTTCCAGTACGTCTGGTACGAGGTGAAGCGCTGGACGAGCGTCTGGAAGCGGAAGCGCGCGCCGGTGTTGCGCATCTGCTCGCGGTGCAGCGCCTGGAAGCGCCGGTCGACGTCCTTCCGCAGCACGAACGGGATCGCCTTCTCCGTGCCGGTGAAGAACTGGTCGTACTTCACGCGAAGACGTTCGAGGCGGCTGTCGAGCTCCTCGAGCTCGCGAAGGATCTCCGCGGGGGTCACGGCAACCTCATTCCTACAGGGGGGAGACGACGAGGTTGTCGAAGTGTACCAGAGCCTCCCAGTCGTTGAACGCGAAGTACTCATGCCCCGGGCCGGCCAGAGGGTCGGGGTCGTTGAAATCCAGGACGCCCGACCCGTCGAGGAGCCAGCGGAGCTCCCGGCCCCGGCGCTCGACGGTGAAGTGGTAGTGCCGCCCGAGCTCCACCTTCGGGGTGTCGCGCACCTGCCGGTCGGCGCCGTGCTCGTCCATCCGGGCGATCGCGTTGATCCGGTTGTGCCAGCCGCCGAAGATCACCACGTAGCTCGTGGCGGTGTAGCTCGCGGCGTGCGCGAAGGACTCGCCGTCGCCGTACACCTCGCACTTGAGGTCGCCCGCGGGGGAGTCCGACCAGGCGTCGAACTCGATCCGCGCGTCGCGCGGGAGCTTGCGGCGCAGCCAGAGCGGGTGGTTGTGGACGTTCTGCCCGCGGAGCGCGCCGTTCTCGATCGCCCAGCCCGAGCCCGTGACGCGCCACTCGGGGCCGAGCTCCGCGCGGTCGAAGCGGTCTTCGAAGCGCTGCCCGGCCGGCGCGCGCCGCGGCGGGTCGCAGCCGAGGGGGAACCACGCCACGGAGGTCACGAGCGCCGCGCCCACGAGCGGCAGCGCAACGGAGGAGGCTCGCATGCGCCGGAGGCTAAACCACCGCCGCCCGCGGGGTGCGAAGATTCCGTCGACACGCCCGCGGCCGTCGCGCCCCAGCGCTCGCCCACCACGCGCCGGAGGCCGTGTTCGCAGCGCCCCGTGCGCAATCTCTGTACGCCGGGGCGTTGCGCAGGCCGTGATAAATCTCTTGCGGACGGACGGCACCGGGTCGCCACTTCCCCTGGAGGGTTTCGATGCACACCTCGCCCCGCTTGCTTCTCTCGCTGATCCTCGTGGGCGGCCTCGGCTGCTCGCTCATCGTGGGCGCCGACCCCGACCGCCTCACGCCGGGCGCCGCGGACGGAGGCGCCGACGCGCCGGTGACACCCGACGCGCCCGTGAGCCCCGACGCGCCGGTGACGCCCGACGCGCCCGTCTCGCCGGACTCGCCCGTGACGCCCGACGCGCCGGTGACGCCCGACGTGCCCGTCTCGCCGGATGTGCCCGTGACGATGGACGTGCCTGTCACGCCCGACGTGCCGGTGACGATGGACGTGCCCGTCACGATGGATGTCCCCGTGACGATGGACGTGCCCGTGACGCCCGACGTGCCCGTGACGCCCGACGCGCCCCCGCCGGTCGACGGGGGCTGCGCCGCGGGGACGACGCTCTGCGCGGGCGCCTGCGTCGACACGCGGACGAGCTCGGCCCACTGCGGCGGCTGCGGCATGGCCTGCACCATGGGCCAGACCTGCCAGTCGGGCCGCTGCCTCTGCACGCCCGGCGACTCGCTCTGCGCCGGCCGCTGCACCAACACCGCCACCGACGCCGCCAACTGCGGCGGCTGCGGCCGCGCCTGCGCGACGGGCCAGCGCTGCGCCACCGGCCGCTGCGAGTGCATGACGGGCACCACCTGCGGCGGCGCCTGCGTCGACACGCAGACCGACGCGCGCAACTGCGGCGGCTGCGGCCGCGCCTGCGGCACCGGCCAGACCTGCCAGGCGGGCTCGTGCCGCTGCCCGATGGGCTCCGTCTCGGCGGGCGGCGTGTGCGTGAACACCGCGAGCGACCCCAACAACTGCGGCGGCGCGGGCCGCACGTGCCGCGCGACCGAGGCGTGCAGCGGGGGCATGTGCGTGTGCCGCGACGGCTTCCAGCGCTCGGGCGGCGGCGACTGCGTCGACGTCGCCACCAGCCCCTTCAACTGCGGCTCGATCGGCACCCGCTGCAACATGGGCCAGGTGTGCCTCTCGGGGATGTGCGTGTCGCAGATGGCCTGCCGCGGCGGCCTCACCAACTGCAACGGCGCGTGCGTCAACCAGCAGACCAACGTCCTCAACTGCGGCCGCTGCGGCAACAATTGCAACCGCGACGAGGTGTGCGTCAACGGCCAGTGCCGCAACTACGTCGCCCCCGCGGGTTGCACCGCCTGCCCCTGCGCGTGCCCCTCGGGCAACGCCTGCTGCCCCGCGCCCGCGGGGACGGCCGGCGTCTGCGTCGAGGGCGGCACCTGCCCGATGTAGCCCGCACCCGCGACGTCCACTGCCCCCCTGTTGCGGCCGGGCGCGCTCTGGTAGAGAGCGCCGCCACCGCGATGACCGCCCCCAACCCCTTCGACCCGTCGCACTGGGAGCCCGTCGCGGGCTTCGAGTTCACCGACATCACCTACCACCGCGCAAAGGCCCACGGGACGGTGCGCGTCGCCTTCAACCGCCCCGAGGTGCGCAACGCCTTCCGCCCGCAGACGGTCGACGAGCTCTACACCGCGCTCGACCACGCGCGGCAGAGCTCGGACGTCGGGGTGGTTCTCCTCACCGGCAACGGGCCCTCGCCGAAGGACGGCGGCTGGGCCTTCTGCTCCGGCGGCGACCAGCGCATCCGCGGCGCCGACGGCTACCAGTACGTCGGCGACGAGGGCGCGAAGGACGCCGGGCGCCTCGGGCGCCTCCACATCCTCGAGGTGCAGCGGCTCATCCGCTTCATGCCCAAGGTGGTGATCGCCGTGGTGCCGGGCTGGGCCGTCGGCGGCGGCCACAGCCTCCACGTGGTCTGCGACATGACCCTCGCCTCCGAGGAGCACGCGATCTTCAAGCAGACCGACGCGGACGTCGCGAGCTTCGACGGGGGCTACGGCTCGGCCTACCTCGCGCGGATGGTCGGGCAGAAGCGGGCGCGGGAGATCTTCTTCCTCGGCGCCAACTACTCCGCCCGGGAGGCCCACGACATGGGGATGGTCAACGCCGTCGTCCCCCACGCCGAGCTCGAGAACGTCGCGCTCGAGTGGGCGCGCGAGATCCACACCAAGAGCCCCACCGCGATCCGGATGCTCAAGTTCGCCTTCAACCTCTGCGACGACGGGCTCGTCGGGCAGCAGCTCTTCGCCGGCGAGGCCACCCGCCTCGCCTACGGCACCGACGAAGCCCGCGAGGGCCGCGACGCCTTCCTCGAGAAGCGGCCGCGCGATTTCAAGAGGTTCCCGTGGCACTACTGAGGCGCGCCTCCGCGCTCGCCGCCGCCGCCGCGCTCGCCGCGGCGTGCAGCGACACCGTCACCTCGGCCCCCCGCGACGCGGGCGACGCCGGCGACGACCTCGCCCCGCTCGACGTCCCGACGTCCCCGCCCGACGCCGCGCCCGACGTCGCGCCCGACGCGCCGCCCCCGCCCGACGACGCCGACCCCCTCTGCGCCAACGGCGGCACCGACCGCTGCCTCAACTACCCGCCGGGCCCGTGCCCCGACCTCGCCTCCGGCGGCGCCCGCACCGTCCGCTTCGCGGGCTTCGCGCGCGACCACGTCGTGAGCTGCGCCGGCCGGCAGACCTCCATGGGCCCCGACGCCGTGCTCCCGCTCACCCTCGCGGCCACGAGCGATGTCAGCATCACCGTCAACCCCGGCCCCGGCGACTCGATCGTCGCCGCGCTCGTCCCCGCCGACGCCTGCGGCCAGCCCACCCGCGAGCTCTCCTGCGTCAACGGGAGCTCCTCCATCGGCGGCATCGGCGTGCTGCGCGTGTCGAGCGTCCCCGCGGGCCGCTACGCGCTCATCGTCGGCACCGTGCTCGGCGCGCCGGTGGGCGTGGTCACCTCCGTCACCCCCGCGCGTCCCCGGGCACCCGGCGACCTCTGCCCCGGCGTCGAGGTCGCGCCCGACGGGCCGCCCGTCACCATCGACACCCGCACCTTCTCCAGCACCGCCGACCACGGGACGTCGTGCGGCTACAACGGCCAGGGCTCCCTCGGCTGGGTCGACGCGGTGGCCCGCTTCACCATCCGCGAGGCGCGCGACGTCACCGTCAACGTCGCTGGCGACGGGATGGAAGACCTCAACGTCGAGGTCACCCGCGTGTGCGGCGTCGCGGCCTACGTCATCCCCGGCTGCGACACCGGCCTCCCCGCGCGCCGCACCCTCCGCAACCTCCCCGCCGGCACCTACTACGCCGTCGTCGACTACCGCCCGATGGCGCGCCCCGACCACACGCTCAACGTCACGGTGACCACCGCCGCGCCCACGCCGCCCGGCCCCGCCGCGCGCTGCCCCGGCGTCGCGCTGCCCGCGAGCAACACCGCGCAGGTCGACGTCGACAACCTCGCGCCGGGCGATCCCCCCATGTGCCTCACCCGCGCGCGGGCCAACGCCTACTTCACCTTCGCGGCGCCGAGCGAGCCCGGCGACGTGCTCGTCAACGTCGCCACCAACGCCGCGCGCAGCGACGTCGCCTTCACGCTCACCAACGCGTGCGGCGGCGACGCGGTGGGCGCGTGCGTCAGCCCGCTCGACCGCAGCGCCAACTCGGTGTGGGGCCGCTACGCCGGGCTCACCCCGGGCCGCACGTACACCGTCGAGGCCGCCACCTCCGCGGTCGGCGGGCAGCTCAGCGTCCGCGAGGTGCGCGTCCCCCACGTCGACCCCGTCGCCGTGACGGGCAACACCACCTGCGACACGGCCTACGTGCTCCCGCCGGGCGGCGGCATCTTCACGGGGACCACCGACGGGTCGACCGCCGTCGCCTCGCCCTTCTGCGCCACCACGATGACGGGCTGCGCGGGCTCGCGCGGCGTGCTCTACCGCCTCGATCTCACCGAGCGCCGGCGGGTCGTCGCGATCATGGACGGGACGGGCTTCGACGCGCTCCTCTCGCTCACGCGGATGGACCCGTGCCCCGGCCGCACCATCCGCGACCAGGTGGCCTGCGTCGACGACTGGTACAGCACCGACCCCCAGGTGGACGTGACGCTCGACGCCGGGCGCTATTGGATCTTCGCCGCCGGCTGCGGCGCGGCCCAGAGCGGCGAGTACCGCCTCGACGTCGCCGTCCTCCCGCCGTGACGTCCGCGCAGGACTGCGTTGCCCGTCGTGCGCGGTGGGCCGTGGTTTCCTCCCACCCCCGCTCGCTGTCGCTCGCGCGTTCCCCCTCCCTCCGTCGCCGCGGCGGCGCCAGAGGGAGGGGCCATCTGCTCCCGCCATCGACTCTCCCTGGCGACGATCGACGAGGCGAAGGTCATCGAGGACGACTTCCAATTTCTGTCAGCACGACGCCACGACGCCACGACGCCACGACGCCACGACGCCACGACGCCACGTCGCCACGACGCCACGACGCCAATGAGCGCCTCGCGGGAGCAGATGGCCCCTCCCTCTGGCGCCGCCGCGGCGACGGAGGGAGGGCAAACGCGCGAGCGAAGCGAGCGGGGGTGGGAGGAAACCACAGCACGTCGCCGTCCTCCCGCCGTGACGTCCGCGCCGTGTCCTCGCGGCTGACACGCCGCGTCAGTCTCCCCCTTGTTGGCGACTTCGAAACGTGAGATTCCCTCCCGCGCCGCGCCGCCATCACGGGGCGCGCCCATCGCCCTTCACCCCGCCGGAGACCGACGATCATGACGACGACTGCGCTGCGTGACTTCCTCGAGATCCCCTACGACCAGCTCGAGGAGATGAACCTCGGCGTCAAGCAGGCCCGCACCGAGCGCCGCTCGGCCGACGCCCTGCGCGAGGAGCGCGTCCGGTACCTCACCGACGAGAAGCGCATCAAGGCGATCACCGTGTGCTTCACCGACCTCGAGGGCCGGCTGCACATGCTCGACTACGACAAGAAGTTCCTGCTGAAGAGCGCGGACAACCTGACCTTCGACGGGAGCTCGGTGCGCGGCTTCTCGGCGCAGTACGAGAGCGACCTGCGCCTCGCGCTCGACTGGTCGGCCTTCTACTGGCTGCCGGCCGACGTCTTCGGGCCGGGCAAGGTGCTGCTCTTCGCCGAGGTGCTCGGCCGCGACGGCGCGCCGTACCCCTCCGACCTCCGCGCGCAGCTCAAGCGCTACACCGAGAAGCTCTGGGCCGAGCAGCAGACCGTCTGTCACGTGGCGCCCGAGATCGAGGGCTTCCTCTTCAAGGGCCGCGACGCCGAGCGGCGCTACCACGAGACCGGGCACTTCGAGTACGTCTCCACCGGCGGGTACTACCACTCGCTGCCGGGCGACTCGCTCCGCACCTTCATCGACACCGCTGCCGAGGTGCAGCGGGCGATGGGCTTCCAGAACGAGAAGGACCACCCCGAGGTCGCCCCGAGCCAGTTCGAGATGAACTTCTCGTACGCCGAGGTGCTCATCACCGCCGACCAGGTGCAGCTCTACAAGCTCCTCTGCCGCCAGGTGGCCGCGAAGCTCGACATGACCGCGAGCTTCCTCCCGAAGCCCGTCACCGGCGTCAACGGCAACGGCATGCACACCAACATGTCCTTCCAGAAGGGCGGCAAGAACCTCTTCTGGGGCCCGGACGGCGCCGACGGCCTCTCCGACGCGGGCTGGCTCTCCATCGGGCGCATCCTCGACCACGCCCTCGACCTCTGCCTCGTCCTCAACCCCTCGGTGAATGCCTACCGCCGCCTCGACCCGCACTACGAGGCGCCCAACCAGATCAAGGCCTCGGCCAACAACCGCGGCGCGATGGTGCGCATCCCCACCGGCAACGAGCGTTCGGCCCGCATCGAGGTCCGCTCGGTGGCGCCCGACGCCAACCCCTACATGGTCTTCTACACCCTCGCGCGCACCGCGCTCGAGCCGTCGACCAGCACCACGCCCGAGGCCGCCAAGGCGGGCACCCGCACGCTGCCCGACAACATCGGCGACGCCATCCGCCACTTCGGCGAGAGCGCCTACACCCGCTCGCTCCTCGGCGAGACGGTGCAGGGCAAGTACGCCGAGCTCAAGCAGGCCTCCGCCGACCGCTGCGCCCGCGCCCTCGGCTCCATCATCAAGGTGCCGGAGATCCAGTTCCACCACGAGGTCACCAACCAGTTCCTCTGGAGCCGGTTCTAGGCGCCGTTCGCCACGGCGGGGAGCGTAACCGTTCGCGGGGTCGTTTGATGAGATCGGCGTTGCTGTCGGTAGACGACCACGCTTCGGCCCCTCCGAGCGGTCTGCCCTCCGTCGCGCGGCGTCACGCGAAGCACGCCTGAGATCGCTGCGCGAGCGCATCGGCAAGAGCACCGCGCACGCGACCATGTAGGGCGCCGTGTTGCCGCGCATGAGGAAGCGGCGTACCAACCCCCCAGGGCGCGCGTAGCGCATCGCTCGGCGAACAATCGCTCCCCCAGCTCACGCCGGCGCGAGCGGCGGCGCGTCGGCCCGCGGCTCGGCGGCGGTCGCGTCCTCGCGGAGGTGCGAGACGCCCGTCTGCGCCGAGAGCGCCGCCGCGAGGCGCTCCTCCCCACCGTCCGCGCGCTCCACATCGCGCACGTGGAAGAAGGCGCCCTGCAAGCGCTCGGGCGTGACGTCGACGACGACGTAGCCGCGCTCGACGAGGTCGAGGAAGCGCACGTGGGGGTTCTGCGCGAGGAAGGTGGGGCGCAGGCTCTCGGGCATCGAGTAGATGCTCGGCGAGCTCACCGCGGGCGTGACGAACTCCACCGCCGCCGCGCCGTTGCCCGTCGCGGGGTCGTACTGCGCCGGGTCGACCGGGACGTCCATCGCCCACGATGCGTGGCGGTCGCCGGTGAGGACGGCGACGTCGCGGAGGTTCATGCGGCGGATGAGGTCGACGAGGCGCTGGCGCGCGGAGGGGTAGCCGTCCCACTGGTCGGGGTCGCGAAACTCCCGCAGCGGCGAGAGCATCACCTGCTGGCCGAGCACCTTCCACCGCGCGGTCGAGCGCGTGAGGCGGTCGAAGAGCCAGCGCTCCTGGTCGTCGCCGAGGAGCTGGCGGCGCATGTCCATCGTCATCGGGTCGCTGATGGCCACCTGATGCGCGCGGCCCCAGAGGCGCGTGTCGAGCATCGGGAGCTCGACGAGGTCGCCGAAGGTGAACGACCGCCAGATGCGCGTCCGCTCGCCGGGCTCGGCCGGGAGCCACTCGCGCCAGGCCTGCGCGGCGGCTGAGGCGCGCGCGGTCCAGTCGCCGTCGCCGCGCGGGTCGTGGTTGCCAGCGCCCGACGTCCAGGCGTTGTCGGCGAACTCGTGGTCGTCCCACACCGGGATGAGCGGGTGCTGCCGGAGCATCTCGCGCAGGTCGGGGTCGGCGCGGTAGTCCGCGTAGCGCCGGCGGTAGTCGGAGAGCGTCCGGCAGGGCCCGCGCGGGTCGACGGGGCGCACCGCGCCGTACTGGAACGACGCGTACTCGTAGATCGAGTCGCCGAGGTGGAGGACGACGTCGAGGTCGGCGCGCGCGGCGAGGCGGCGGAAGACGTGCCAGTACCCGTGGCCCTTGCTGTTGCACGACACGGCCGCGAGGCGGAGGCGGTCGACGCGGCCTTCGGGCGCCGTGCGCGTGCGGCCGACGGGGGAGAGCGCCCCGAGCGCGCGGAAGCGGTAGTAGTACGTGCGCCCCGGCGCGAGGCCCGCGGCGGTGACGTGGACGGTGCGGTCGGCGGCGGGCTCCGCGACGGCGTCACCGCGCGCGGCGAGGGCGGCGAAATCGGAGCGCTCGGAGAGTTCCCAGGTGAGCGGGACGGGGCCTTCGCCGGGGGCGGAGACGCGCGTCCAGAGGGTGACCGAGCGGGCCCTGGGGTCGCCCGAGGCGACGCCGTGCGCGAAGGGGGTGGCGCCGGGCGGCGTGAGCGGCGGGTCTTCGGGCGGCGGCGCCCCGCAGCCGGCGAGCGGCAGGAGCGAGAGGCCCTGAAGGAAGCGCCGTCGCGACGGGTCGACCACGGGCGGAGGGTACCACCGCGCCGCGCGAGGCGTTGTCGATCGGGAGCGCCTCGCGGTAGGGTGCCCGCGCGAGGCACGCGGTGCATATCGAGGCGATCGACATCGAGAACTTCCGGGGCTTCGAGCGAAAGCACTTCGAGTTCGCGCCCGGGTTCAATGTCTTCGTCGGTGAGAACGGGGCGGGGAAGACGACGGCGCTCGATGCGCTGGCGCAGGCGATCGACTTGGCGATGTTGGCCTTGGAGCCGGATCTCCATCGCCCTCGGCACGCACGCGATGACGTGCGGCGCGTCGTGGGGGAGGCCGGCGGAGTGGCCTTTGCTGAGCCGCAATATCCCCTTCGTTTGACGTGGCAAATCGCGTTGGGAGAGCATCGCGAGCGCTGGACGCAGGACGTTCAGCCGCGTGGCGGCGGGCAGGTCCACTCCGTCGCCACATTCGACCAGAAGCGCTCCTTGGAGACAGCGAGGACGTCGGCCCACGGCGGGGGGACGACCGCGCTTCCACTTTTCGCGTACTTCGGCACCGGTCGCTTCTGGAGCTCGCCCACGCTCGACCGCGACGAGAGCGACGCGCCCGGGAGTCGACTGCGCGGCTACGAGTCCTGGTTCGCGCCCGACGCGCGGGTGCGTCGCTGGCTGGCGTGGATGAAGACGCAGCACTTCGCCGCGTGGCAGGAAGGCGTCGAATCCGCGCTGCTCCAGGCCGTCCGAGCCGCGGTCGTCGCCTGCGTCGAGGGCTGCGTCGACCTCGTGTGGCTGGCGAAGCTCGACGAGCTGGTGCTCACCTTCGACGACGGCCGGCGCATCCCCTTCCGCGACTTGAGCGACGGACAGCGGGGGCTCTGCGCGCTCGTCGGCGACCTCGCCCACCGGGCGGCCGAGCTCAACCCGCACCTGGGGGTCGCGGCCCCCCAGCAGACGCCCGGCGTCGCGTTGATCGACGAGATCGACATGTGCCTGCACCCGCGCTGGCAGCGGCGCGTGGTCGAGGACCTGCGGCGGACGTTTCCGAGGGTGCAGTTCTTCGCCACGACGCACTCGCCCTTCATCATCCAGTCGCTGCGGCCGGGCGAGCTGATCGACCTCGACCAGCGCCTCACGCAGGAAGACGCGAAGGGCAGCATCGAGGACATCGCCGAGGGGATGGGGGTGGACGTGCCGCAGCGCAGCCTGCGCTTCCGCGAGATGGTGGCGGCCGCCGAGGCGTACTACCGCGCGCTCGACGCAGTCCCCGCCGCGCCGCCGGAGGAGCGCGAGCGGCTCAAGCGCGAGCTCGACGCGCTCAGCGCGCCCTTCTCGGACGACCCGGCGTTTATCGCCTTCCTCAACGTCGAGCGCGCGGCGCGGGGGTTGGAGCGCCTCCCGCTCCCCGCGGAGCGCGCGGCGTGAGGCCCGTCGAGCGCGGCGAAGTGCCGGTCGACCCGATCACGGGTCTGCCGAAGGTGTTCGCCTGCTACGAAGACGCGCGAGGCGACCTCCTCAATCGCCTCGGGTGCTTCTGCTCGTACTGCGAGATGCGCATCGAGAACGCCCCCAACGTTGAGCACATCGCCCCGAAGTCTCGGGACACTGAGCGCGAGCGGGATTGGGACAACCTCCTGCTCTCCTGCAACCACTGCAACCCCACGAAGGGCAAGGCGCTGCGTCGGCTCGAGGAGCACCTGTGGCCCCACCTTGACAACACCGCCCGCGCGTTTCGGTACGACGAGGGCGGCCGGATGCATGTGGCCGACTGGCTCGCCGCCGACGTGCGCCGGAGGGCGCTACGCACCCGAAACATGATCGGCCTCGACCCCCGGGAGATGACGCCCGCCGCCCTGCGCCGTCGCGGCCACCGCCGGGACGCCTGGACGATCGCCGTCGCCAACCGGGAGCGGCTCCGCGTGGCACCGAGCGACGCCCTCCGCGAGACCATCGTCGAACTCGCCCGGTCGCGCGGCTACTGGTCGGTCTGGATGACCGTCTTCGCCGACGACCCCGACATGCGGCGGCGGCTCATCGCGGGCTTCAAGGGGACGGCCGCCGGCTGCTTCGACGCGAACGCCGACGCCCTCCCCCGGGCGGGCGGCGCCCTGTAGCCGCACCCCCTCCCGCGCGCCGCGCCGCGCGAGGCGGTTGACCCGGCGCGGGCGGCGGCGTATCTAGCGCGCCGCCATGATCCCCGAATCCCGTAGCCACCTAGAGGATCTCGCCCGCCGGGCAGAGAACCTCGGGAGGCATCTTTGACCTCCCCCGACTGAAGAAGCGAATCGAGGAGCTCGACGCCCTCTCCGCCCGCCCCGGCTTCTGGGACGACGCGGTCGCATCGCAGAAGCTGCTGAAGGAGCGCGCCGAGAAGGAGGGCCTCATCGCCACCGTCGAGGCGCTCGCCAAGGACGTCCGCGACGAGCAGGAGCTCCTCGAGCTCGCCGCGATGGAGAACGACGACTCCGTCGCGAAGGAGGTCGAGCTCAAGCTCCCGGCCATCGAAGGTCGCGTGCGCAAGATGGAGCTCGAGCAGATGCTCGCCGACGAGGTCGACCGCGCCGACTGCGTGATGGAGATCAACGCGGGGGCCGGCGGCGTCGACGCGATGGACTGGACGCTGATGCTCCTGCGCATGTTCACGCGCTGGGCCGAGCGCCGGGGCTTCACCGTCACCATCCGCGACCAGACCGAGGGCGAGGAGGCGGGGCTGAAGAGCGTCGCCCTCTCCATCAAGGGGCTCTACGCCTTCGGCTACCTCAAGGCCGAGAACGGCGTGCACCGCCTCGTGCGCATCTCCCCCTTCGACGGCAACGCGCGGCGCCAGACGGCCTTCGCGGGCGTCACGGTCGTGCCCGAGCTCGACGACGAGTTCGAGATCGAGGTGAAGGAGGGCGACCTCGAGGTCGACACCTTCCGCTCGGGCGGCAAGGGCGGGCAGAACGTCAACAAGGTGGAGACGGCGGTGCGCATCACGCACAAGCCCTCGGGCGTGATCGTGAAGTGCCAGACCGAGCGCTCGCAGCACGAGAACCGCCGCATCGCCATGAAGACCCTGAAGTCGAAGCTCTGGGCCCTCGAGCGCGCGCGCCGCGACAAGGAGTTCGAGAAGTACTACGAGCACCTGACCAACATCTCGTTCGGGCACCAGATCCGGAGCTACGTGCTGGCGCCCTACCAGCTCGTGAAGGACCTGCGCACCGAGCACGAGACCGGCAACGTGAGCGCGGTGCTCGACGGCGACCTCGACCCCTTCATCGAGGCCTACCTCCTCGACATGATGAACAAGCGCGCGAAGTCCTCGTAGCGCGCCGTCCCCCCACTCCTCTCCCCCCTCCGAAGCAACACCCCTCCCCATGAGCAGCGACTCGCATCGGAATCTCGACGAGGTGCGCCGCGCGAAGGCAGACGCGTGGCGCGCCGCCGGCCACTCCCCCTTCGGCAACGACCCGGGGCCCCTCGACCCCGTCGGCCGCGTCCTCGCCGCCCACAAGGACCACGACACCGCCACGCTCGACCGCGACCACGCGGCGACGACGTACCGGGTGGCCGGGCGCCTCGTCGCGGTGCGCGACACGGGCAAGCTGGTGTTCGCAAAACTCCGCGACGGCTCGGGCGAGGTGCAGCTCTTCCTCTCGAAGAAGGACCTCGGCGACGACTTCGCGCTGCTCGCCCACCTCGACCTCGGCGACATCGTGATGGTCGAGGGGCGCCCGATGCGCACGCGCGCCGGCGAGCTCTCGGTGCTCGGGCGGCGGCTGCGGCCGCTGACCAAGAGCCAGCGCGCGATCCCGAGCGAGTGGTACGGCCTCGGCGAGGTGGAGACGCGCTACCGCCAGCGCTACGCCGACCTCATCGCCAACCCCGAGGTGGCGGAGGTGTTCCGCGGGCGCGCGCTGATCGTGACGGCGCTGCGGGAGTGGTTCGACGCGCGGGACTTCGTCGAGGTGGAGACGCCGACGCTCCAGACGATGCGCGGCGGGGCCAACGCGAAGCCCTTCACCACGCACCACAACGCGCTCGACATGGGCCTCTACCTCCGCGTCGCGCCCGAGCTCTACCTCAAGCGCCTCATCGTCGGCGGCCTCGACCGCGTGTACGAGATCGGCCGCGTCTGGCGCAACGAGGGGATCTCCACCCGGCACAACCCGGAGTTCACGATCCTCGAGTTCTACCAGGCGTACGCGACCTACGAGGTGCTGATGGACGAGACCGAGGAGCTCGTCACCCACGCCGACGCGCGGCTCACCGCCCGGTACCCGCGCTTCGCCGAGGGCAGGGCCTTCTCGCTGGAGCGCCCCTGGAAGCGCGTGCGGATGTTCGACGCGATCACCCGCGCGCTCAGCGTCCACCCCGAGCACAAGGCCGTCGAGGATCTCTGGGACCTCGGCGCGTGCCTCGGGCGCTGGGAGCCCGCGCGCGACGCGATCCTCGCGGCGACCCCGGGCGGCGCGAAGGCGCTGCCGGCCCTCGCGCGGTGCAGCTCGGCGGGGGAGTTCATGTACTCGATGTACGAGTACTTCGTGGAGCCCCACCTCACGGAAGACTACCGCACCGCGGACGGTTCGAAGAGCGTGCCGGTGTTCGTCACGGACTACCCCTTCGACGTGTCGCCGCTCGCGCGGAAGAAGGACGCCGACAAGCAGGCGCAGTGGTACGGCGCGGACTTCCCGGTGACCCTGACCGACCGCTTCGAGCTCTTCGTCGAAGGCCGCGAGCTGGCCAACGCCTTCTCCGAGCTCAACGACCCCGACGACCAGGCCGAGCGCTTCCGCGCGCAGCTCGTCAACCGCGAGAAGGGCGACGACGAGGCGATGGACTTCGACGCCGACTACATCCGCGCCCTCTCCTACGGGATGCCCCCGACGGCGGGGTTCGGCCTCGGGGTCGATCGGCTCGTGATGCTGCTCTGCGGGCAGAAGAGCATCCGCGACGTCGTCCTCTTCCCGCTGCTCCGGCCCGAGGCGTAGGCTCCGCGCGATGGGCGTCGACCTCCTCCTGCTGTGGTTCATCTCGGGGAAGGTCCGATCGCCCGGGCGCCGCACCGCGCTGCTCATCGCGTGGATGGCCGCCGCGGCGCTGCTCGGCGCGGGGCTCATCGCGTGGTCGTTCCGCGTGGCGGCGCAGCCGTGGGCCACCAACCCGGGCGCCGTCGCGGGGCTGCGCGTCGGGGGCGTGGCGGCGCTGCTCGAGGTGTACTTCCTCACGTCGTTCCTCTGGCTGCCGAAGCTGTTCGACCGGATGGAGGCGACGGTCGCCGAGGTGACCGTGGCCGTGCGGCAGCTCCGCGCGCGCAAGTCGGGCTTCCTCACGGTCATCTCCTTCCTCGCCTTCTTCGGCGTGGGCCTCGGGGCCTTCGCCCTCTGCCTCACCATCTCCGTGATGGGCGGCTTCGGCAACGACCTCAAGCGCAAGATCCTCGGCAACAACGCCCACGTCATCGTCGACCGCGAGCGCGGCGGCTTCCAGGACTGGGAGCCCCTGCTCGCCGCGATCCGCCGCGTGCCCGAGGTCACCTCCGCGACGCCCTTCGTCCACGGCGAGGTGATGATCACCTCGGCCACCAACCTCTCGGGCGTGATCCTCCGCGGCGTCGACCCGGCCTCGACGGGCGTCGTCCGCACGCTCCGCCACGACCTCATCCGCGGCCGCGTCGAGTACCTCGAGCACCCCGAGCGCATCGGCGACGCCTCCCCCTTCGAGCGCCGCCCGGTGAGCGCGCGCGGCGAGGAGGAGCCCCCGCCCCCGCCCGGCGCCACCGTCACCCGCATCAGCGGCGCCACGGGGGACATCGACCGTCGCTACGGCAACGACCCCGCGGCCCCGGAGCCCCCGCTGCCGGGCATCATCGTGGGCCGCGAGCTCGCCAACAACCTCCACCTCGTGGTCGGCGAGCAGGTGACGGTGGTGTCGCCCTTCGGCTCGATCGGGCCGCTCGGGCCGATGCCCAAGACCAAGGCCTTCCGCATCGCGGGGATCTTCTACTCGGGGATGTACGAGTACGACACCAAGTACGCCTACGTGCTCATCCCCGTCGCCCAGCGCTTCTTCAACCACCAGAACAACGCGATCACCAGCATCGAGATCCGGGTCGCCGACGTCGACCGCTCCGACGCCGTCACCGCGCGCGTCGCCGAGCTCGCCCGCTCGCGCCACCTCCGCGTGAGGGACTGGAAGGACCTCAACCAGAACCTCTTCCGCGCCCTCAAGCTGGAGAAGCTCATGATCTTCCTGCTCCTCACGGTGGCGATCATCGTGGCGAGCTTCAGCATCGTCGCGACGCTCTTGCTGCTGGTGACCGAGAAGGGCCGCGAGATCGCCGTGCTCAAGGCGATGGGGGCGAGCGACGGCTTCATCATGCGGGTGTTCATCGCGGTGGGCGCGCTCATCGGCGTGGTGGGGGCGCTGCTCGGCACCACCGGCGCGCTCGTGACGTGCCTCGTGGCCCAGCGCGTCGGCATCCCCCTCGACCCCGAGGTCTATTACATCGAACGGCTCCCGGTGACGATCGCCCCCGCGGACTACGCGCTGGTGTTCGTCACGTCGGTGGCCATCTGCCTGCTCGCGGCGACCTTCCCCGCGTGGCTCGCAGGCCGGCTCCGCCCGGTGGAAGGGCTCCGCTTCGGATGACCGTCGACACCCACGCCCCGCCCGTCGTCGAGCCCGCGCCCGCGCTCGCCCCGCCCCTCGTCGAGCTCCGCGACGTCCACAAGGTGTACGAGCACGAGGGCAAGCCCCTGGAGGTGCTCAAGGGCATCGACCTCACCATCCGGGCCGGCGAGATGCTCTCCATCGTGGGCGTGTCGGGCGCGGGCAAGAGCACGCTGCTCCACCTCATCGGCACGCTCGACATGCCCACCCGCGGCACCGTGGTGATCGACCGGGAGGACGTGACCCGCCTCTCCTCGTCGCGCGTCGCGAGCCTGCGCAACCGGGCGATCGGGTTCGTCTTCCAGTTTCACCACCTGCTGCCCGACTTCAACGCGCTCGAGAACGTGATGATGCCTGGGATGATCCAGGGCGGCATCCCGAAGGCGCAGCTCCGCGAGCGCGCGGGGAAGCTGCTCGACGAGGTGGGCCTCGGGCACAGGAAGACGCACCGCCCCGGCGAGATGTCGGGCGGGGAGCAGCAGCGCGTGGCCCTCGCGCGGGCCCTGGTGCTCGAGCCCAAGCTCCTCCTCGCCGACGAGCCCACCGGCAACCTCGACACCGAGAACAGCGCCGCCATCCACCGCCTCTTCCACGAGCTCAACCAGCGGCACAACACCACCATGGTGATCGTGACGCACAACCCCGAGCTCGCCCGCAGCGTGCCCCGCGTCATCACCATGCGCGACGGCCGCATCGAGCGCGACGGCGACCACGCCGCGGAGTAGTGGTACGCTCGGCCGCGATGGCCGACGTCGACGCCCCCGACGACTACGAGCGGCGCTTCATGGACGGCGACCGCGCGCTCCTCCGCGCCCGGCAGCGCCAGGCGGCGTGGGTGCCGGGCGTCGTGTTCACGCTCCTGCTCGCGGTGATGGCCAACTTCGTGGTCACCCTCGCGTGGCTCTGGCAGCGCGCGGTGACGCCGCTGGCGCTCGCGGTGTTCGTCGCGTCCGCGCTCTACGGGCTCTTCGTGGTGGCCACCACGCTGCTCGCCGCCGTCATCGACCACGTCACCCGCGTCACCCTCACCGCCACGCACCTCCGCGTGCACCGCGGGCTCTGGGCCGACGACATCCCGCTCGCCGCCGTCACCCGGGTCACCGCCGAGGAGATGAGCCCGTGGACCTCCAAGGCCACCCTCGCGGGGGTGATCTTGCGCCGCGAGCGGGACTACGCCTCCTTCGGCGTCCGCGAGGTGCTCGCGGTCGAGTGGCGCGACGAGAAGGGCCGGGCCCGCAAGACCTGGGCGCGCTTCGCCGGGGCCGAGGCCTTCCGCGCGCGCATCGAGGGGCTGCGCGGCGGGGCCACGGGCGTGCGGGTGGCGGCGGACGACACAGGGGAGGCCGGGGAGGGGGTCGAGGAGGCCGCGGCGGAGGCGGCGGAGGCGGCGGGGGTGCGGGCGGCGCGGCGGGGCTGAGGGGCCCACGGCGGGCGCCGTTCGTGGTAGACGGGCCCGCGGGCGGCGGGTTATCCGTCGCGACCGCGTTGGTGAAATGTCCGCGCGCGTGCACCGGCGACGGGCCGGCGGCGCATCTCACCGCGATCAAACCCCCCGGTGCCTCAGTGGGAGCGTACGAGTCGATGAGCAGGGTGCTTCGTGTCGGGTTCGCGCTGGCCGCAACGGCCGTCTGCCTGCCGTCGGTCGCAGGCGCGCAGGTGACGCCGGGCACGGACACGGCGTTCGACGTGCAGACGTACTGGCCCACCGGCGGCCCGAGCGAGCACCTGGTGTCGCGCGGGAGCACCGTGTCGCCGTCGGGGGCCGTGGGCTTCGGGCTCGTCGCGGGCTTCATGCGCCAGCCCCTGCTCCTCCGTCCCCTCGGGGCCCAGAGCGCGCGCCCCGCGGTCGACTGGGCCGTCACCACCGACTTCGTCTGGAACGTCGGGCTCTTCAACCGCTTCCAGCTCAGCGCGGCCGTCCCCGTGGTCATCGCGCAGTCGGGCGAGGGGACGCAGCCCGTCCTCGGCGCGCGCGGCGCGGCGCTCGGCGACACCGCCCTGCGCGACCTGCGCTTCGAAGTCGCCTGGGCCATCGTCCAGCGCGAGCGCCAGCCCGACGCCACGGGCTTCGGCCTGCGGCTCGACCTCGGCGGCGCGATCCCCTTCGGCGACGAGGCGGGCTTCAACTCGGCCGGGTCGTTCACCTTCGCGCCGATGCTCGCGGCCGACGTGCGGCTGCGGAAGTTCACCTTCACCGTCAACGCCGGCGCGCGGCTCCGCGAGGAGCGCCGCTTCGCCGACATGATCGTCGGCCACGCCCTCGTGGCGAGCGCGGGCGTCGCGATCCGCCCGATCAACCGGCTCAACTTCACCTTCGAGTATTTCACCACCGTCGGCCTCGCGTCGGCCGCGGGCTACACCAGCCCGATGACCGGCGAGGTGTTCGGCGGCGCGCGCGTGGCCACCGACGCGGCGGGCGACGTCGAGCTGCTCGCGGGCGTCGCGGTGCCGGTGCTCAACGACCCGCTCAACCCCGGCTGGCGCGGGCTCCTGGGCATCTCCTACGCGCCCCGCGGCACCGACCGCGACCGCGACGGCGTGATCGACGCCGACGACCGCTGCATCGACGTGGCGGAGGACCGCGACGAGTTCGAAGACGAGGACGGCTGCGTCGACCCCGACAACGACTCCGACAGCGTGCCCGACACCGCCGACCGCTGCCCCAACGAGCCCGAGGACGCCGACAACCACGACGACGCCGACGGCTGCCCCGACGAGGACAACGACAACGACACGGTGGCCGACGCCGACGACGAGTGCCCCGACGTCGCCGCCGGCGCGCACCCCGACACCGCGCGCAACGGCTGCCCGATCCCCGACACCGACTCCGACGGCGTGCTCGACCCCGACGACCAGTGCGTCGACGTCGCCGCCGGCAGCGCGCCCGACCCGCAGCGCGCCGGGTGCCCCATCCCCGACAGCGACGGCGACGGCGTCCGCGACGACCGCGACACCTGCCCCAACGCGGCCCAGGGCGACCACCCCGACCGCTGGCGCCCCGGCTGCGCCGACCCCGACGCCGACCGCGACGGCGTGATGGGCGAGGCCGACCGCTGCGCCGACCAGCCCGAGACCATCAACGGCGTCAACGACACCGACGGCTGCCCCGACCCTGGGCCCGAGACGGTGACGTGGGACGCGACGGGCGACGCGATCCGCTTCACGGTGCCGGTGGTGCTCCCGCCGGGCGCGCAGGCGATGCCGCCGCTTCTCCTGCCGCGCGTGCGTCAGGCCGCGCAGCGCATCCGCGCGCGGGGCAACGAGGTGGCGCGGGTGTTCGTCGAGGTGATGCCGGGCATTGGCGTGCCCGCGCGCGCCGCAGCGCAGCGCCAGGCGGACGTGGTGCGCGACGTGCTCATCGGGCAGCGCATCCCCGCGGCGCTCATCACCGCGCAGCCCGCGACGCGCCCGGCGCCCGTTCGCCCGCCCGCGGCCGCGCGCCCGGTGATCCCCGGGACGCTGGTGCTCCGCGTCGAGCGCCGCCCGGCGCCCGCCACGCAGCCGTGATGTGACCGAGGCCGAGCTCTTCGCGCGCCTCCTCCCCGCGTGGGCGGGCCTCGCGGCGGTGATCTTCGTCGTGCTGCTCTTCCGGCGCGCGCCGTACGGGCGGCACGCCACCACCACCGCGGGCCCGACGCTCGACGCGCGCTGGGGGTGGGTGCTGATGGAGGCCGCCTCGCCCGCGCTGATGGCGCTCACCTTCGTCACCGGGCGGCACCGCGGGGAGCCCTGGGCGTGGCTCTTCCTCGCGCTCTGGCTGGCCCACTACGTCAACCGCGCGTTCGTTCAGCCCTTCCGCTGGCGCGCGGCGCCGACGCCGATGCCCTGGGCCATCGCGCTCAGCGGCGCGGGCTTCAACCTCGTCAACGGCTACACCAACGGGCGCTGGCTCTTCGAACTCACGCCGGGCTACGCGCCCGGGTGGTTCACGGGGGCGCGATTCATCGTGGGTGTGGCGTTGTTCGTGGTGGGCATGGCGGTGAACCTCCACGCCGACGCGACGCTCCGCGCGCTGCGGGGGGACGGCGAGCGCGGGTACAAGATCCCGCACGGCGGTTTGTACCGCTGGGTGTCGTGCCCCAACTACCTCGGCGAGATGGTGGAGTGGGCGGGCTTCGCGCTCTGCACGTGGAGCCCCGCGGCGGCGGCGTTTGCGATGTGGACGGTGGCCAACCTCCTGCCGCGCGCGCTCGCGCACCACCGCTGGTACCGGGGGCGGTTCGCGGAGTATCCCGCGGGGCGTCGCGCGGTGATCCCGTTCGTGCTGTAGCGGCGGGGAGTAGCGCCCGCGGGCGTTGAGCGCCCATCCCGCTCGCTGGGGCTCGCAGCCTCCATCCCCCGCTCGCCGAGCCTCGCGCGTTGCCCCCTTCCCCCGGCGCAAAGCCGCCAGGGGAAGGGGCTCTGGAGCAACTGGGACTCACCGGGGCGCGGCGCTCCATGCGTCAGTGCGTCGATGCGTCCGTACGTCGATGCATCCCAGTCGCCCTGGTGCCCCTTCCCCTGGCGGCTTTGCGCCCTCAT
>JAXLYI010000033.1:0-142917 GCA_046351555.1 Polyangiales bacterium | reverse complement strand
TGCGAAGAGCGGGCGCGCGGGGTTCATGAGGGCCGACGCTGCCCGGAGGGCGGGCGCTGCGTCAAGGCGCGCATGCCACTTGACGGCGGGCGGGGGGCTCCCGTAGCTTCCCGCCCCCCTTCGCCGGTGGCCGTTGTGAATCCGTCACAGCCGCTGCCGGGACAACCTGGAGGAAGATTCAAGTCATGTACGCCGTCATCCAGACGGGTGGTAAGCAGTACCGCGTGTCCCCGGGCGATCGACTCCGCGTCGAGAAGCTCCCGGGCGACCGGGGCGCCACCCTCACGTTCGACAAGGTTCTCATGGTGGGCGGCGAGGGCGACGCGCGCGTCGGCACGCCGGTCGTGGCCGGGGTGAAGGTCACCGCCGAGGTCGTCGCGCAGGACCGGGCGAAGAAGATCATCGTCTTCAAGCTCAAGCGCCGGAAGAACTACCGCCGCAAGCACGGCCACCGGCAGTCGTACACCGAACTCAAGATCACCGGCATCGAGGGCTGAGAGCGCCATGGCACACAAAAAGGGTCAGGGTTCGTCCCGCAACGGCCGCGACAGCAGCGCGCAGTTTCGCGGCGTGAAGGTGTACGGCGGGCAGGAAGTCCGCGCCGGCAACATCATCGTGCGCCAGGTGGGCAGCGTGATCCACGCGGGCCGCTACGTCGGCACCGGCAAGGACTTCACGCTCTTCGCCCTCGTCGACGGCGTGGTGAAGTTCGAGCGCAAGGGCCGCGACCGCCAGAAGGTGACGGTCATCCCCGCCGCCGCCGAGGCCGCCGCGTCCGCCGCGTCCTGAAGTCTCTCCGCCTCCTCCCCTCCCCCGCCACTCCCCACTCAAACGTTTCGCGCGCCGCCCGTTTGGGCGATGCTCCGCGCCGCGATGGCATCCCTCACGCTGCGCGGCGTGCGCAAGAAGCTCGGCGCCAACCCCATCCTCCGCGGCATCGACCTCGCGGTGAGCGACGGCGAGCTCGCCGTGCTGGTCGGCCCCTCGGGCTGCGGCAAGAGCACGCTCCTGCGCACGGTGGCGGGCCTCGAGGAGCCCGACGAGGGCACGCTCCACCTCGGCGACCGCGACGTGACGCGCCTCGCCCCGCGCGACCGCGACGTCGCGATGGTCTTCCAGAGCTACGCGCTCTACCCCCACCTCACGGTGCGCGACAACGTCGCCTTCGGGCTGCGCCTGCGCGGCGCCGACGAGGCCGCGGTGGCGAAGCGCGTCGAGGAGGTGTCGGCGATGCTCGGCATCGGGCACCTGCTCGACCGCTTCCCCCGCGAGATGTCCGGCGGGCAGCGGCAGCGCGTGGCGATGGGGCGGGCGATCGCGCGGCGACCGCAGGTGTTCCTCTTCGACGAGCCGCTGAGCAACCTCGACGCGGCGCTGCGGGCGCAGGTGCGGGTGGAGATCAAGCGCCTGCACCAGACGCTCGGCGCGACGATGCTCTACGTCACGCACGACCAGGTGGAGGCGATGACCCTCGCCGACCGGCTGGTGGTGCTCAACCAGGGCCGCGTCGAGCAGCAGGGCGCGCCCCTCGACGTGTACCACCGCCCCGCCTCGCGCTTCGTCGCCGCCTTCCTCGGCTCCCCGGCGATGAACTTCCTCCCCGTGAAGCTCGCGGGCGGCGTCGCGACGGCGGAGGGCGTGCGCGTGAAGCTCGACCCGGCGCGCTTCGCTAGCGTGACAGAGGGGCGCGCGGCGGTGCTCGGGGTGCGACCGCACGACGTGACGCCGGCGGCGGGAGAGGCGTCGCTCACGATGCGCGTCGAGGTGGTGGAGGCGATGGGCTTCGAGGCCTACGCGCACGGCAAGGTGGGCGCGGAGGGCTTCGTCGCGCGGCTCGACGGGGGCGCCGCGCTCCCGCGCGCGGGCGACACGATCGCGCTGGCGGTGGCACCGGAGGCGACGCACGCGTTCGACCCGGAGACGGGCGCGTCGCTGGCGGGGTGAGCGACGCCGCACGCCGCCCGCTCCCCCGCCGCCCCGCAGGGAGCACCCGTTTCCTCTCCAGCACGCTGCGGTGGTAACCCGCCGTGAGGCTCCGCGAACGGCGGGGCACGTCGCTCGGTGTCCGATCCGGCCGCGAGGCTCCGAATCTCACCAGCCGCGGTGAAGTCCCGAGGCCGGCACCATCGCCAGTCACCCGCCGTGGTGACGGATCGAGGTGGGTCACCTCGCCGGATCACCACACCTGGTGACCGGGGAAGGTGGGTCACCGTGCGTCGAGACCAGCGCTGGTGAAATGGGGAGGTCGTCGCCATCCGCCGAGACCACCGCCGGTCACGTCGGGCGACGCCTCGCCGCATCGCCGACGTCCACGAACTTGCCGCGCTGTGGCGCCGCGCGGTAGGCCCGCGGCGCAATGCCCGACGACGAGCAACTGCCTCCGCCCGCGCCCGACGACGACGCGCTGACGCACCTGCGGACGGCGTGGCACCCGGTGCTGGTGATCCTGCTGGAACTGCTGCTCCCGGGCGACTTGTGGCGTGTGGCGGCGGAGTACGTGCTCACCCGCGAGCCGCGCCGCATCGACGCCGTCATCGTCCGCCGCGTCGCCGACGCCGCCAGCCGCTGGCACCCCGACTACCTCCGCAGCGTGCTCGACGACCTCCTCCCGCACAACGTCGTCCACTTCAAGGGCGCGACCGACGCGCTCGAGCGCAGCGACGCCCTCCAACTGCTCTCCTACGCCTTCCAATACATGGCGCTCGAAGGCGTCGAGCGACCCCACGATCTCTCGCTGCGCGTGGTGGCGCCGACGCTCACCCCGCGCTTCCGCGCGCAGGTGGAGGCGCTCGGCGGCGCGCTCGCCGAGACCCCAGAGCGCGGCGTCCACACCGGGGCGCTCCAGGGCTTCGCGCTGCGCGTGGTGGAGACGACCGTGGCGTGGCCCGCGGAGGGCGAGCACCTGCTCTACGCGATGACGCTGGAGTGCGTGACGGACCCCGGGCGCATCCTCACCTTCGATGACAGGGAACGGGAGCTGTTCTACCATCTGCTCCAGCGCATCAACCGCCTCGTCAACGACCCCCGCTGGAAGGTCATCATGAAGGACGCCACACTCGTCAAAGCCTCCGCCAGTCAGGCCCTCCGCGAGCTCCTCGCCTCCCTCTCCCCCGAAGACCGGCTCGCCGGGCTCCCCCCCGAGGCGCGCCTCGCCGGGCTCCCCGTCGCGCAGACGGTGCTCGCGCTGCCCGACGAAGTGCTCCGCGGCCTGTCGCCCGCCTACCTCGCGACGCTGCCCGCCGACGTGCAGGCCGCCGTCCGCGCCCGCCTCGCGCGCTGATCGCCTCCCCTACGCCCGCCATAGCGCCGACAGGTCGAAGTCGACCGCGTCGAAGGGCTCGGCGCGGATGACGACGTCGCCCTCGTAGTCGTCGACCTCCGCCCACTTGCCGTCGACGAGGCGCTCCACCTCGAGCCTCTTCTCGCGCGGGTCGACGAGCCAGTAGTGCCCGACCCTCTCGCGACGGTAGATGCGGCGCTTCTTCCCGCGGTCCTTCGCCTCCGTGCTCTCAGAGAGCACCTCGCACACCCAGTCGGGCGCGAGGTCGATATGGGCCGGGGCATCGTCCGCGAGAAAGTCCTCGGGGACACGCTCACGGCGCCACCCCGCCAGGTCGGGCACGACGATGTCGGGCCTCGGGCCGAGGTGCAACTCAGGCTCGGGGAGGAAGATCCACCCGCCGGGCCCCCCCTCACCGACGTCGAAGGGGCCATCGAGCCGCGCGCCGAGCTTGCCTGCCGCGCGCGCGTGCCGGCGCCTCGGGCGGGGCATCAGCGAGAGTTCGCCGTCGATCACCTCGACGACCATCGTCTCGGGCGCGTCGAGGTAACCCGCGACGACGTCGGCGCGGAGGTTGGGGAAGCGCGGGTCGGGCGGGTTGGACATGTCCCGCCTGCTCAGCCCCGGAGGGCTTCGAGGATGTTCATCCGGGCGGCGCGGACGGCGGGGAACATCCCGCCCACCAGGCCCATCACGCCGGCGAACACGAGCGACGCCACGAGGATGCCCGGCGTCGGCGCGAACTCGAACACGATCTCCGACCAGCTCGCGAAGTTGACGATGCTGAAGCGCGCGAAGCGCATCCCCGTCGCCGCCAGCGCGCCCACCGCGCCGCCCGCCAGCGAGAGCGCCACCGACTCCAGCAGGAAGGACGCGAGGATCGCGCCCTTGGAGAAGCCCAGCGCGCGCAGCGTGCCGATCTCCCGCTGCCGCGCGGCCACCGCGGCGTGCATCGTGATCATCGCGCCGATCATCGCGCCGAAGGAGAAGAACACCGCCACCAGCAGCCCGACGGCCTGGATGAACATGCTCGTCCCCTGCGACTGCTCGTCGTACCAGACGTCCTCGCGCTTCACGTCGACCGAGAGCTGGCGGTTGGACTCCAGCGACGTCCGCAGCGCGTTGAAGCTCCCGGCGCTCGCGAGGCGGACGCGCACCGAGGAGACGGACGCCTCGCGCCCGAAGGCCGTGCGGAGCGCCTCGCGGTCGGCCCACACCTCGCTCTCGTAGCTCGACCCGGCCGCCTCGATCACGCCGACCACGGTGAGCCGGCGGTTCTTCTTCACCTCGAAGGACTGGCCCACGTCGAGGCCGCGGAAGCGCCCGCGGATCGCCTGGCCCACGACGCACTCGTCGCTGCCGGGGCGCGGCGCGCGGCCCGACACCACGCGCACCGAAGGGCGGAAGGCGAAGGCGTCGTCGGTGACGCCGCGCACCGTGACGTTGGAGACGCCGTCGGTGCCGAGCTTGTCGAGCACGATCACCACCACCGTCTCGGCGACCGCGTCGGGGCGGCCGTCGGGGCGGCGGCGCACCTCGGGGGCGTTGGTGATGATGCCCGCCGCGGGGAGCTCGATGCCGCTCGACATCTCGGCGTCGGAGCCGTCGCGGAGGACCACGGCGACGTCGGGCGAGCCGCCGCGGCCGAGGGTCTTCTTGATGCCCTGGCCGAGCATCAGCACGGTGGCGAAGACGAACACCACGAGCCCCACGCCGAGGGCGGTGGCGGCGGTGGTGGTGGCGCGCACGCGGAGGTTTCGGACGCTGTAGGAGAGGGGGACCATCGGTTGTCTCCTCAGTCGAGGCGCCGCAGGGCGTCGGTGACGGTGAGCCGCGACGCGCGCCACGCGGGGAGCGCGGCGGCGGCGAGCGCGAGCGCGACGGCGAGCGCGAAGGCGACGGCGGCGGTCTCGGGCTCGATGCGGAAGTAGGGGAAGGTGGCGCCCTGGTTCTCTTCGATCCAGCGGCCGAGGCCCTGCTGGACGACGGGGTAGGAGAGCGCGACGCCGGCGAGGCCCGCGAAGGCCCCGAGCGCAGCCGCCTCCGAGAGGATGAAGGCCGCGACGTGCTTGGGGAGGAAGCCCAACGCGCGAAGCACGCCGTACTCCATGGTGCGCTCACGCACGCCCATCGCGATGGTGTTGCCGAGGAGGAGCGCGAGGATCCCGAGGATCACCAGGGAGATGACGTTGATCGCGGTGAACATGCCCGAGAGCATGCCCATGAAGGAGAGGTTCATCGCGCGCTCGCTCATCGAGACGGTCTGGACATCTTGCACGTCGAAGGCGGCGTCGATGGCGCGCGAGATGGACGCGGCCTGGGAGGGGTTGTCGATGCGGGCGATCATCCAGCCGATCTGGTCGCGGCGCCCGACGGGGATCGACTCGTTGAGGTACCGGTAGTGGAAGAGGAACTGCGACCGGTCGACCGAGCGCCTTGTGGCGTTGTAGATGCCCGCGATGTTGAACTCCCAGTCGCCCGGGTAGATGGTGCCGCGGAGCACCACGCGCTGCCCGACGCGCCAGCCCATCTTGCGGGCGAGCACGTCGCCGACGATGGCGCCGCGGCGGTCTTCGCGCCAGCGGGCGAGCGCGTCGGGGGCGACCGCCATCTCGTTGTACACGTCGAAGAAGGAGTCGGGGTCGACGGCCATCGTGGCGAAGAAGTCGTTGGGGTGGTTGGGCTCCTTCGCGCCGAACCAGTTGGCCCACGTCGCGGTGCGCACGCCCGGCACCGCCCGCACCGTGTCGATGTAGCGCCGCGGGAGCTGGAGCACGAACGACACCTTGTGCCGCGTGCCCACCCGGTCCTGCGCGGCGTAGGTGACGGCCACGTTGGTCGCGGTGACCACGGTGCGGAGCATCACGAAGGCCATCACCGCCACGGCCACCCCGAGCACCGTCATCAGCGCGCGGAAGCGGTTGCGCCAGACGTTGCGCACGGCGATGGAGGCGAGGTTCACTGGAGCACCCCCTTGTTCATCCGCCGGGTGACGGTGGCGCGCTCGGCCGCGGCCGGGTCGTGGGTCACCATCACGATCGTCTTCTTCATGTCGGTGTTGAGCTTCACCAGCAGGTCGAGGATCGCGTCGGCGCTCTTCCTGTCGAGGTCACCCGTCGGCTCGTCCGCCACCAGGATCGTCGGGTCGTTGACGATGGCCCGCGCGATGGCGACGCGCTGCTCCTGGCCGCCGGAGAGCTGCCGGGGGTAGTGCCCGACGCGGTCTTCGAGGCCCACGACGCGGAGCGCGATGAGGGCGCGCTTCTTCCGCTCGGCGCTCGGGAGCTTCGTGAGCAGCAGCGGGAGCTCGACGTTCTCCGCGGCGGTGAGCACCGGCATGAGGTTGTACGTCTGGAAGATGAAGCCGAGGTGCCGCGCGCGGAAGGCCGCGAGGTCGCCGTCGCTCATCGCGCCGAGCTCGCTGCCCGCCACGGTCACCTTGCCTGCGGAGGCCCGGTCGAGCCCCGCGATGAGGTTGAGCAGCGTGCTCTTGCCCGAGCCCGACGGGCCCATCAACGCCACGAAGGCCCCCGCGGGGATCTCCAAATCGAGCCCGTCGAGCACCGTCAGGTCCTCGCCGCCGCGGTGGAAGCGCTTCACCACGTGCTCGATCTTCACGATGGCAGAGCCCTTCTCGGGCTCGCGATACGCCGTTGTCATTGCACCGTCTCCTTCACGGGGCTCCCGTCGGAGAGCGCCGCGGGGGGGTTGACCACCACGTGCGCGCCCGGCGGCGGCCCCTGCACCAGTTCGAACCCGTCGCCCACGCGCTCGCCCACGCGCACGGGCTGGAGGCGCGCGGTCCCGTCCTCGACGGTGAACACCGCCTGCGCCCCGCCCCGCGCGGTGAGCGCCGCCGCGGGGAGCACCGTCCGCGCGCGCGCCGTGAGGTCGGCTTGCGACACCGCCGCGGTGAGGAAGCTCACCCGCGCGCTCATCTCCGGCAGCACGCCAGGCGCCGCGTCGGCGAAGCGAACCCGCACCGGCACGGTGGCCTTCGCCCGGTCGACGCGCCGCCCGAGCTCGCTCACCGTCGCCCGGTACCGCTGGTCGGGGAAGGCGTCGAGCGCCACCTCGCAGGGGCCTCCCACGCGCACGAGCCCGAGGCGCCCCTCGGGCACGTCGACCTCCACCACGAGCGAGCGCGGGTCCATCACCTCGATCACCGCGGGCGCGGCGTTGGTGGCGCTCCCCGCGATCGTGCCCGCGCCCACGAGCTCGCCCGGCTGCGGCGGTCGGTTGAGCACCACGCCGTCGAAGGGCGCGTGGATCGTGAGCTGCCCGAGGTTGATCCGCAGGCTCGCGACCTCGGCCTGCGCCGCGCGCACCTCCGCCTGCGAGGCCTCGATCGACGCGCGCAGCGGGACGAGGCGCGCCTCGAGGTCTTCGACCGCCTGCCGCGGCGCCGCGCCCGACGCCACCAGCCGGCGCTGCCGTTCGAGCTGCACCGTCGCCTCCGCGAGGTTGGCGCGCGCCACCGCCACGCGGGCCTGCGCCGACGCGACGCGGGCCTGCGCCGACGCGATGGCGCCCCGCTGCTCGACGGCGTCGAGCTCCATCAGCAGTTGCCCGGTGCGCACGGTCTCGCCCTCGCGGACGGCCACGCGCAGCACGCGGCCCGGCACCCTCGGCTGCACGCGCGAGAGGGTGAGCGCGACGACGTAGCCCGTGGCGCTCACGCTGGTGGACGCCTGCGTGGGCGACACCGAGCGAACCTCCGTGGTGCGGACCTCCGTCTTGAAGATGCGGGCCTGCGCGCGCGGCCAGGCCCACGCCCCGCCCGCCCCGAAGGCGCCGAGGACGGCGAGCCAGACGACCGCGCGCCCGACGGCCCCGGAGCCTCCGGAAGGCGGCGGCTCGTCGCGGTGGATGCGCAGCGCGTTGAGGTCGGCGGTGAGCTGGTCGGACATGGCGGCGCCCCGCGGTAGCACGGGGTGCGTTGGGGGCGCCACTCCGCGGCGGTGAGGGCGCGGAGGCGGCGCTTGACAGCGTCAGGCGTTGTGGCGTCTCGTGGCGTGCCACGCGGCGGAGCGAGCGATGCGCGTCACCAACTACACCCCCTTCCCGATGCTGTGCTTCGAGGGCCGCGGGGTGCACGACGAGCCCTTCGACACGGTGGTGGCGCGGGTGACGCTCGACCTCGGCGCGCACCGCGTCTTGCGCCTCTCGCAGGAGCAGGCGCCGCTCGCCTTCCGCGACGAGTGGCACGGCGAGACGGCCCGTTCGAGCGTGCGGACGGAGAGCGACCTCGCGCCTTCGAAGCCCGGCGCGGACGTGGTGGTGGTCGGCAGCGCGCGCGCCCCCGGCGGCGTCGCGGCGCGCGCGTGGGACGTGCGCGTGAAGGTGGGGCCCGTCGAGAAGGCCCTCCGCGTCACGGGCCCGCGGGCGTGGGTGCGCGGCCCGCGCGGGTACGTGCTCACCGAGCCGGAGCCGTGCACGGAGGTGCCGCTGCGCTACGAGCTCGCGTACGGCGGGACGGTGCGCGACGGCGAGCGCGAGCTCGCGTGCGAGGGCAACCCGTGGGGCCTGGGGTACGTCCCCTCGGTCGCGCACGAGCGACGCGAGCGGGTCGACGCGCCGCGCATCGAAGACCCGCGCGACCCGGTGGGGGAGATCGGCAAGGCGCACCGCCCCGAGGGCTTCGGGGTGTGGGCGCGCACGTGGGCGCCGCGGCTCCAACGCGCCGGCACGTACGACGACGCCTGGCTGCGCGAGCGCTGGCCCGTGCTCCCGACGGACTTCGACTTCGCCTACTGGAACTTCGCCCACCCCGACCTCATCGCGCCGGCTCCCTTCCAGGGCGACGAGGCGATCGAGCTCGACGGCGTCGACCCCGCGGGGCCGCGGCGGCACCAGCTGCCGGGGCACGACGTGTTCCTGCTGGCGGGCGGCGACGACGAGGCGGACGTGCGGCCGATGCGCGTCGACGCGGTGCTCGTCGACCTCGACCGCGCGACGGTGGCGCTGGTGTACCGCTGTGTTCTGCCGCGTCCGCAGACGGCGTGGGTCGAGCTGCGGATGGAGTTTCGCGACCCCGACGAGACCGAGGCGCGCCTCGACGGCGCCAGCGCGACGGCGACCCGTTAGCGCGCCACCAGGGCGTCGCCGCTCGCGACGTGCGCGGCGCCCGCCATCCACCCGCGCAGCACCGCGATGTCTTCGCACGCAGCGATCGTCGCCCGCGCGGCCTCCGACACCGGCACCCCGCGCGCGTCGAGCACCGCCAGCACGCCCTCCGCGAGGCCCCGCGCGAGGCCCTGCGCGAGGCCCTGCGCGAGGCCCCGCTCCATCCCCTCCGCGTGGCCCTGCGCCATCCCTTGCGCGAGGCCGCGCCGCTGGCCCCGCGCGTCCGCCTCGTCGATCACCTTCACCAGCGCGGGCGTCCCCCGCGCGAGGAGCCCGCGGGCGGCCTCGTCGTCGGCCGCGGCGGCGTCGAGCAGCGCCAGCGCGGCGACCGGGCGCACCAGGCAGCGGTCGTCGATCACCGCGCCGGCCGCGAGCGGCTCCGACCACTTCGCCTCGCCGTGGAGCCACTCCACCACCTCGCGGCGCTTCACCCGCACGCAGAAGATCCGCCGGACGCCGCGCGCCGCGAGCTTCTTCGCCTTGCGCGTCACCACGGCGAACGACTGGCGCCCGGTGACCTCCACCACCAGCTCCTCCAGCCGCCGGCCCGCCGTGTCGGGGTCGGCCGCGGCGGGGTAGATGGACGCGTCGGGGGCGACCTCGGAGTTCTGGTCGACGCGCGTCTTCAGGTCGAGCGCCGAGATGTAGCCCGGCGCGGTGTTGGCCCGCAGCACGAAGGACACCTCCGTGTGACGGATCGCGTGCGGGGGATTGGCCGACGCCACCCGCGTCAGGCGGCCGTCGTAGAGCTCGTACGGCGTTTCGTCGGCGAGGAGGGCCTCGTGCACCGGCGGGAGCTCGCCCGCGGGCCGCGGGCGCGTGGGGTAGCGGTAGGGCTTCGGGGCGTGGTGCTCGACGGCCATGGCGCGCCGAGGCTACCACCGCGCGGCGGCGGGGACTACGCGTGCGGCGCGTACACGATGCCCCGCGCGAGGAGCGCCATCACGACGTCGACCGCGGCCTCGGCGCGCATCCCCTGCCGCGCGAGCTGCGTGACGAGCGAGCGGCCGGGGAAGGGCTCGGTCTGCTCGCGCAGGAGCAGCGCCGCGACGGCGAGGGGCGCTTCCAGGGCGACGGGCTCGCCCGCGCCTTCGCGGTAGCTCACGGACTCGGTGCGGAGGCTGTGGTGGAGGCTGCGCGTGCGCACTTCGAAGGCCACCTCGGGGCTGACGGCGAGCACCGTTTCGAGCACGCGCTGGCGCTCGAGCGGAGCGCGCGGGCCGTTGGCCTCGTGGCAGAGCAGAAGCTCCAGGCGCGGGCGCCAGCAGAGCTGCTCGACGAGCTGGTACTGCGCGAGCGGGGCGAGCGCCTGGGCGCGGGCGGCGAGCGCGCCGGGGCCGAGCACGCGCGCGACGTCCCACTCGGCGGGCGAGCACCAGCGGAGGAAGCGGACCCCGGCGCCCGCGGCGAGCGACCACAGCGACGCGAGGTCGTAGCTCGTCTCGTGGACGTTGAGGTAGCGGTCGACGAACTCCACGTCGCTCACGTCCGCGAGGTCGCCCCAGGGGCCCGCCCGCAGCGCGTCGCCCGCGCCCGACGCCGCGAGCTGCCGGCCGGCGGCGAGGCGGTCGGGGAGCGGGAGCGCGCGGGGCGCGAGCGCGTCGAGGGCGCGCGCCATGCGGTACAAGGGCTCGCGGCCGTGGCGGCCGTACACCATCAGCACCAACACGCCGTGCGGGGCGAGCACCGAGCGCAGGAGCGCGAGGCCCTTCGCCGGGTCGGACAGGTGGTGGAGCACGCCGGACGAGAACACGACGTCGAAGCCGCCCGCGGGCACCTCGAGGCCCTCCAGGGTCATGAGGTCGACCTCCTGGAAGCGTAGGTTGGTGAGCTTCCGCCGCGCGGCCTCGCGGGCGGCCTCGTCGAGCGCGACGCGGTTGACGTCGACCGCGGTGAAGCGGACGTCGGGCTGCAACGTCGCGAGCCCCATCGCGTCGAGCCCGCGACCACAACCCGCGTCGAGCGCGGTGAGCGTCCGCCCGGCGGGCGGCGCGAGGCGCCCGTAGCTCGAGAGCAGGCGGACGTTGGAAGAGACCCGCAGCTCGGGCACGCCCGCGGGGTAGGAGAAGGCTTCGTACATGGCGCGCACGGCGCGGGTGATCTCGTCCACGGTCGGCTCCTCGGCTCGGGTTGGCTGGAAACGAGCGCGAGGATGCACGCGACCGCGCCGCGCGTACACGCACGGCGCGGCGGTGCGCGGAAGTCGGTCAGCGGCCGAAGGCCTTGAGCACGATGAAGAGCAGCACGGCGCCCCCGAGGCCGCCCCCGAGGAGGAGGTAGAGAAGAGACCAGCCGGCGGCGAGGACGGGGAGCGTGGTGGCGACGGTGGTGAGCATGGCGGTGCCTCCTTGGAAGTCGAGTCCCCGCACGGGGCGGGGCGACGGTTCGGGGAGTGCAACGCGCGAGCCGAGCATGCCCAGAGCCCACGTCGCCCCGCGCTGGCACACCGCCGCGCTCGTCGCGCTCTACCTCACGGTCGCGCTCGCGGGCGCGCTGCTTCAAGCGCACGACGCGCCCACCGCCGCTGCGCCCGTCGCGCCCAACCGCATCGTCGGCGCGTACCTCCCGATGCTCGCGGCGCAGTGGGCGACGCTCGTCTACGTGGCCCGCGTGGGGCGCCCGGTGTGGGCGCTGCGGGCGCTCCTCGGCGGGCGCGCGCGTGTCTCCGACCTCGCGCTCGGCGCGCTCGCGTGGGCGCTCGTCGCGGGCGTGGAGCACGCGTGGTCACACGTCGCGGGGGCCAGCACGCCGCCGTCCGTGGCTGCGCTCCTGCCACAGACGGTACCGGAACGCCTCACGTGGGCCCTCGTCGCTGCGGGCGTGGGCTTCTGCGAGGAGGTGACCTTCCGCGGGTACCTCCAGACGCAGTTCGAAGCGTTCACCGGGCGCGCGGGGGTGGCGGTGGCGATGCAGGCGGTGGTCTTCGGCGTCGCCCACGGGGAGCAAGGGTTCGCCACGGCGGCGCGGGTCGCGCTCTACGGACTCGGCCTCGGCGCGCTCGCGCGGTGGCGGGGGAGCCTCTGGCCCGGCGTCGCCTGCCACGTCGCCAACGACCTCGCCGCGGGCCTGCTGGGGGCGTGACGTTCGCTACTCCTGCGGCGCGCGGGGGAGCGCGCGCTGGGCCTTGCGACCGCCGCGGACGAGCGGGCGGTCGACGATCTGCCCGTGGATCATCAGCGTCGCCATCTCGACGCAGCGGTCGGCGAGCGCGCGGGCCCCCTCGCGGAGCGCGTCGCTCTCGGCCACGACCCTCACGTTGTTCTCCATGTCCTCCGCGCTCCACCCGCGCGAGTGCGCCACGTACGGAAACTGCGGGAACTGCACCCCCAGCTCGGCGAAGAAGCCCATCATCTGCCCGGCCGTCCCCTGCACGTTGTCCTGGCCGCCCGTGATGATGAAGCCCGCGGCCTTGTTCTTCAGGAGGTGCTTGCCCGCGATGGTCTCCTGGTTCTGGATGCAGTTCATCCGCTCGACCATCTTGAAGTAGAGCGAGCTCGCGGCGCCCCAGCGGATGGGCGTCGCGATGAGGTACACGTCGGCCCAGTGGACGAGGGCCTCGTACACCTGGTCGAGCTGGTCGGCCGGGTCCATCTGCGTGATGGAGCACGGCCACGTGCAGGCCCGCGCCGACTTCGAGTAGAAGCCCTCGCACGGGCGGAAGGCGAGGTCGCGCAGGCGGATGAGCCGCGTCTCGTAGCCCTGCCCCTCGGCGTGGCGGAGCGCCTCTTCGAGCAGCGCCTCGGAGGTGCTGAAGCGCGGGTGCCCGGCGGTCATCGCGGTGGTCGACAGCCCCACCACGCGCACGGGGCCGTCGTCGCGCTTCGGCGGGCGCGCGAGCGGGTGCGGCGCGTGCGGCAGCTTCGAACGCTTCGTCGCGCTCTGCAGGTCGACGAAGACGCGCCCGTCGCGCACCTCCACCGCGTAGGCGGGCACCGCGTCGGCCTCGTAGCCCGGCTCCCCCTGCCCCGTCGCGTGGTGGAACTTCCAGTAGTGCCACGGGCACTCGACGTAGTCGCCGTCGAGCCGCCCCTCGCCGAGCGGGCCGCCGACGTGGTTGCACGCGCCCGAGATGGCGGTGAAGCGACCGTCGCGGTAGGTCAGCGCGAGGCGGGTGCGGCGGGCCAGCACGGGCTGAAGCTCGCGCTGCGAGAGAGATTCCACGGGGCCGAGGTCGACCCAGTCGTGCGCGTCGTCCATGGCGGGCGATGAAGCGACAGGGAGGGCGGCGGGGTCAAGGTTTGTCGACGACGCGGCGCTTCAGTCCGCCGCGGCCGCGCGCAGGTGCAGGCGCATCGACGCGGTCTGTGGCGCATCGCCCGAGACCGCGGTCCACCCGATCGCGTCGTTGCACCCGTCGCTCGCGGGCAGCGGGAAGGTCGAGTACGGCGGCGCCCCCGCGAAGCGCCGCCCCGGCGTCCCCACGATGGTGCCGTCGCGGGAGATGCGCGCGCGCCAGACGCCGCCGTCCGCGCCGCCGACGTCGTAGGCCACGCGGAACGTGTCGCCGTCGAAGAGGACGCCGGGCTCGCCCGAACCGCGCCCCGGCGCGAGGGCCACCGCCTCGCCGAGCGCGTCGCCGCCGACCGCCGCGCGCCGGAACCACACGGCGTTGGCGGCGGGCCCGTCGAGCCCGAGCTGCATCCACGCGGCGCCGTACATCGCCCCGTCCGTCGCGAGCGCGACCCGCAACGGCCTGCCCCCCTCGCGCAGGACGATGCGTCGCGTCACCGCGGCGGCCGCGGGGTCGACCTCGGCGATCGAGACGCGCGTGTTCGGGATCTCGACGTACTCGGTGAGGGCGATCGCGTAGCGGTCGCGGGCCCAGACCAGCGAGGGCGCGAGGTAGGGCTCCGTCGTCGAGCGGAGCGCATCGAGCAGGACGGCGTCGGGCGCGAGGACGTCGCACGACGCGCCGACGCGCGTGAGGTACGCGTGGGTCTCGACCGCGCCTCCCCCCAGCGGCACGTGCCCCTGCCACGCGACCGCCCACTGCCGGAGCGGCGGGCTGTACGCGATCGCGATCGCCAGTTGCGGCGTGTGCTGCTCGCTGAGCGCGCGGTCGCTCCCCGGGATCAGCGCCCCGCCCGCGTCGAGCCGCGCGAAGCGGGCTCGGATCCCAACCGTCAGGCCGTCGGGCGGGAGGTCGAGGTACGCAAGGCCGTACCCGCCGTCGCCGACGGCGAGCGCGCCTCGGGTCTGGTGACGGTCGGCCGCGAAGACGCGGTGGATGCTGCCGGGCACGAGCGCGCCCTCGCGGTCGGCGCGGCCGAAGTAGAGCCCGAAAAGGCCCGGCGACCTCGACTCGAGCGCGACCCAGGTGAAGGCGTAGTCGACGCCGTTCCACACGAGAGAGGAGAGGTTCCCGGGGGCGCCGAGCTGGGACAGGGTGGCGCTCCGATCGCCGTCCAGCGTCGTGCAGCGCGACGGGGCGACGGCGCCGGGGACGTTCGGTTCGTCGCGCGCGTCGACGGCGACGGGGAGGTCGGGGGCGACCGCGACCTGCATTCGGTCCGAGCCGCGGTCAGGGGGAAGGCCGGCGTCGAGGCGGCCTCCGGTCGCCGTCAGCGAGGCCGCGCACCCGACCGCCTGGACCAACCCGAACACGCTCCACCGCGGCTTCATCGTGATCGAAGAGTGATCGCGCGCCCCACGGCGGCTTGTCAATCCGGCGAGCCGCGGTGGCCGTGCGATGCCACCGCGTGCGACCCTCGCGCGATGCGAGCCTTCTCCTGGTACCAGGGCCGCGCGTGGATCGCCGACGCGCCCGAGGCGTGGCCCCCGTCGCTCCACTGGGCCGCGCGCGGCGTCGCGCAGAAGCGGCTCGTGCTCCCCGCTGGGGCGCGTGGCGCGTCCGCGGCGGTCGCCGTCCAGCGCATGTGCCAGACGGCGTCGGGCGGGTCGTTCTACGCGCGCATCGGCGGCGCGCTCACGCCGTCGACGGAGGCGTCGCTGGAGGTGACGCTCACCGTCGCTGACGACCCCGACATCGACATCGTCGTCCCCGCGGTGATCGCGGGGCTGGAAGCGATGCCCGTCGGAGATCGCCCCGCCGGGCGCCTCGCGGTGGACTGGTTCGTCATCCACCCGGTGGACCTGAAGGTGTGGGCGTGGCGCAACACCGCTGCGACGATGGCGCGGCTGCTCTGCGCCGACGTGGCCGCGCTCGACGACACCGCGGCCGCCGCGCTCGCGCTGGGCTACAGGGTCGGCTGCCCGGTGGGGTGAGGCGCGCCGCCGTCGACCTCGCCACCCTCGCCCGCGTCCGGCGCATCGACGTCGGCCCCGTCCCTCCGCCAGCCGCAGTCCGGGGGCATCTCCCGCTCGATCACGCGCCACCAGAGCCCCCGCGCCGCCGGCCCCCACCGCACGCGCTGCTCGCCGTCGTACCCGTGGTTGCCGCACCCGATGGTCACCTGCTCGCCGCGCGGGCTCGCGCGGACCGCGTCCCACCACGTCGCGTCGACCGCGAGGGTCATGGCCGCGCCGTCCGCCCACCGGAGCACGTGGAGGCGCGGGCGCTCGCGGGTGATGCCGATGACGGCCGACACCTCGACGCCGCACGCGAGGTGGCCGACGTAGGCCGCGAGCTCGGTCGCCTGGCCGTCGTGGTTGTAGTCCGCGAGGTCGAGCCAGGTAGTCCACGGGTGCCGGTCGGTCGTCGCCGCGGGCAGCGTGCGGCGGCCGGGCACGTAGGGGGTCACGTGCCGCGGGATCAGCAGGCGGGGCGCGCAGGAATCGTTCACGCCCGAGGGGCCGCAGGGGTTGTCGAAGCGGTCGATCACCACGCCGTCGCGGAGGCGCTCGAGCACCGCGTCGCCGCGGTCGAAGCGGTTGTAGAAGCCGACGATGCAGTTCCACTCGTCCTCGGGGATCGGGGGGTTCTCGCCGGGGGGCGTGACGAAGCGGACGCGCCACTCCTCCGCGACGCCGTCGACGATGACGGTGCGCGACTCGCGGACGTCGGGCGACGGCGCGCGATGGTCCTGGCAGCGGCGGACGGCCTGCGCGTCGAGGAAGACGTAGCCCTCCGCGCCCGTCGTTCGCACCCGCACGCGGCTGAGCACGCCCAGGCGCTCGAGGGTGCCGCGCGTCCAGTCCTTCACCGCGAGCAGCTCCAGGGCAGTGCCCGCGGGAACGACCGTGGTGGGGTTCCTGTCGTAGAGCGTTCGCCGCAGCCGGAGGTCGACCGGCGCGCGCAGCTCGCAGGGGTCGGCGGAGGCCGTGGCGGTCGGCGCGACGGGTGGGGGCGCAGCGTCGGCCGCGACCGAGACGTTGCCCGCGACCGAAGCGTCGGGTGGAGATGCAACGGCGCGCCCGGCCGCGGCCTCGGGTGCGCTCACGACGCGCGCGTCGGGCGCCGGTTGCAACCCGCAACAAGGGAGGAGGAGCGCGACGGCGAGCGACGGGAGCGAGGGGCGCATGGCGGGGTGGCGCCCGCGGTTCAACCGGCGTGCCGCGCGAGACGCCGGGTGCGCGGTGGCGCCGGCCGTGTGCGAAGCGACGCACCCGGCCGTGGGCGCGCGGACACGCCTGCGCGGAAGGGTTACGGCGCGGCGACGCCCGTCCCGTCGTGGTGGCAGTAGCCCGCGGGGTTTCGCGCGCAGTACTGCTGGTGGTAGGGCTCCGCGAAATAGAACGTCGCGCCCGCCCGCACCTCCGTCGTCACCGCGCCGCGGCCCGCGCGGCGGAGCGCGGCGGCGTACGCGTCTCGGCTCGCGCGGGCGGCGCGGAGCTGCGCGTCGTCGCTCGCGTAGATGGCCGAGCGGTACTGGGTGCCGAGGTCGTTGCCCTGCCGCATCCCCTGCGTCGGGTCGTGGTTCTCCCAGAAGGCCCGCAGGAGCGCCTCGTAGGACACGCGCGCCGGGTCGAACACCACCCGCACCACCTCGGCGTGCCCCGTCCGCCCGGTGCAAACCTCGTCGTAGGTGGGGTTCGGCGTGGCGCCGCCCGCGTAGCCCGTCGCCGTCGACACCACGCCCGGCAGCGAGAAGAACACCCGCTCCGCCCCCCAGAAGCACCCCATCCCGAACACCGCCACGCCCATGCCCGCCGGCGTCGCGCGCAGCGGCGTCCCGAACACCCCGTGGGGCTCCGGGAGCGCCATCGGCGTCGCGCGCCCGGGGAGGGCCTCCGCGGCCGTCGGGAGCCGCATCCGGCGCTGCCCGGCGCACCACACGCCCGCGACGAGGAGCGACGCCGCGAGGGCCCAACCGAGGTGCGAGGCGCGAGGGTTCATGCCGTGTCTACGCCGGGCGTTGGGGGGCGGGTAACGCGGACGCGGCGCCGCCACGAAGCGCGCCGCTCAGGGTGTGACCATCATCCGCCCCGAGCGGCCCGACGTGTCGAGGGCGAAGATCACCAGCCGCGCCCACGGGTGCCCCGCCGGGCGCCAGTACGCCCCGCCCACCGCCATCGTGAGCTGCGGCTCCTCGGTCAACGCGGTCGGGACCTCCGCGTCGTCGCCCGACCGCCCCTGCACGACCACGCCGTGGACGGACTGTGCGGCCGACGAGGCCCCCTCGGCGAGCACCTCCCGCAGGACGTCGTGCAGGTCGACGGCGCCGTCCTGGAGGCGCGCGAGGCCGCGGTCGATGGGCCCGGTGAGGTCCTGGTCGTAGAAGGGCGTCGGCAGACCCAGCGCCGCGCGCCGCCGGAGGACGCGCTGCACCCAGGCGCGCAGGTCCGCGCGCAGGTCGCCGGGCTGGACGGTGTCGTAGGCGCCTCAGAGCACCGCCCGGACGTCGCCCGCGTCGTCGCGCAGCGGGCAGGGGGCGAGGCGCGACACGCGCGGGTCGAGCAGCGAGCGCCGCAGCGTCGGGTGCTCGAGCGACGTCGCCAGCCACGCGTCCAGGTCGCGCGTGCGCACGCCGACGGAGGCCGCGAACCACCCCTCGCGGACGACGGCGTCCACCTCCCAGCCCGCCCTCATCCCGAGCGCGACGGCGTCGGCCACCTGCGCGTCGCCGCGGGCCGTCGCAGCGAGGTAGCGCGGGGCGAGCCGGCACGCGAGGCGGGCCTGCGCCTCGTCGAGCTCCGCCGGGTCGACGTCGTGGCGGCGGCGGAGCTCGTTGACGCGCGCGACCAGCGCCCGCGCCGCCTCCTCGGCGCCCGGGGGCGGCGCGGCCGTGAGGCGCTCCAGCTCCGCGCGCGAGGGGAAGCGCAGGCCCGCGGCGGGGCTCGTGGAGGCGCAGGCGGTGACGGTGGAGAGGGCGGCGGCGAGGATGAGCGGGCGGAACGTGGTGGGCGTCGGGGCGCGTCGGTGCGGCATGAGGTCCCCTCGGTCGGGAGCGTCGCGGAGAACGCTCCCCGCGGGCGTGCACCGCTTCGACAGCGGGCGTACCGCCGAGCCGGAGAGTCCCACACTCCGCGGGCTGGTCGCGAGGAATCGAGGGAGGGGTGTGCGGGAAGGGAGGGCGTGGCGCGGGCGCTCGGCGCGAGGCCAGACGGATCGTCCGGTGCGGCGACGCTCGCCGTCCCGGGCCGTGGTGGGAGGTCAGTGCGTGACGGGCTTCGTCGCGTCGGGGCCAGGCTTCGCCGCGTCGCCCTTCCCCTCGCCCTTCGCGTCGCCGTCGGCCTTGCGCGGGCGGCGCGGCGTCGGGCGCGCGAACCCGCGGCAGGCGCCCGAGGGGGCTTGCGACATCCGCGATCGTCGGGCAGGGTTCGTTCGTGTGGTGGGTAGACATCGGGCGCGGCGTGGCTTCTCGCGGATGACTCGACTCGCCGTGCACCTCCACCCGTCCGAGAGCGCCGTCTCCGCCATCTGAAACAGTTGCTCATGCACGGGGCGCCGTGAGGCGGACGCTGTTCGCCGCTGACCGCATGGGTACGGAGTGAACCAATGCCCCTGACCTGTCCGAAGTGTTTCCGTGTCGAGGAAGCAGTCACGTGCGAGCGCTGCGAGGTGCGCGCGCTCGACCTCGCGGACCCGGGCGACCGCGACATCTTGAACTTCATGCTGCGCATCAAGGACCGAACGCGCTGGACGATCGCAATGATCCTCGGTGGGCCGCCCGGCTACGCGCTGGGGTACCTCGGTCTCGGTCTCGCGGCCGACCGTCTTCACGAGCCGATCATCGTCCCGGACTTCGTGTTCGCGATCCCCGCGATCGTCGTCGCGGGGGTCGTGTACGCGATCCTTCGCGCGCTGGCGTCCAAGGAGGAGCGCCGCGCCCGAGCACGCGCGAATCCATGACGCGGTCGAGCGCCCCCCTGGTCGCGTGGGCCTGCGGGTGACGCTCCGCTGGAGCCCCCCCTCGGCGTTCGGGACTTCCCCTCCGGCTTCGGAACTTCCCCTCCGCGTCTCCGAAGTTCCCCTCCGCGCTTCGCCCACGAGATGCGCAACGCCTCGCACGGAAGTGCTTGCGCGCTCGATGTTTCGAGAAGGTGGAGCATCTGGCTCATCTGCTCGCGGCCCCGAGTGCCCAGGGTTCGCCCGCCTGCCCTCGCTGAGTGGTTTAGGCTCACCCTGGGCAACGGGCATGGGATTGCCCGGTCGGTACCGGGCTCCCAACGAGGCGACGGGGGCGACGCGCGACGTCCTCACCTCGCGCTGGCTCCCGGAATCCGCCACCGGGCGGATGATCCCATGCCGGTTGCCCAGGGTGAGCCTAACCCGTTCAGTGAGGGCGGGCGGGCGAACCCTGGGCACTCGGCGCCGCGAGCAGACGGACCAACCGTTCCTACTTCCGCGATCTCCAGGTAGACAAGCACTTCCGCGCGAGGCGTTGCGCATCTCGTGGGCTTCGGCACTTCCCCTCCCTCCTTCCGTCCGCCGCAACGCTGGCCTCCCGCCCGTCCGCCGCGCGACACTCGCCCGCACGCACCGCGCGCCCCCAATGACCCCCACCGACCCGCCCGCCCCCGCCCCGTCGGCGCCCCCCGTGGACGTCGACGGACCCACCTGGACGCCCGACCGCCCCCCCGTCACCGGCGCTCCCTTCGTCGACCCGTCGCCCGCGGGCGCGTCCGACCCGCCGCGCGGCGAGCGCCTCGACGCGCGCGGGCGCTACCGGGTGCGCGAGCTCCTCGGCGAGGGCGGCATGGGGCGCGTCAGCCTCGTCGACGACCGCCACATCGGCCGCAAGGTGGCGGCCAAGGAGCTGCACGCCGACGCCGCCGCGCGCGACGAGAGCGTGCAGCGCTTCCTCCGCGAGGCGCGCATCCAGGGGCAGCTCGAGCACCCGTCGATCGTGCCGGTGTACGACATCGGGCAGGACGCCGAAGGGAACCCCTACTTCACCATGCGCCGCGTGCAGGGGACGACGCTGCGCGACGTGCTGGAGGGCGGCGCCGAGGCGGCGGCGGCGCGGGGCTGGTCGCGGCGCAAGCTCCTCACGGCCTTCGTGTCGGTGTGCATGGCGGTCCACTACGCCCACACGCGGGGGGTGGTGCACCGTGACCTCAAGCCCACCAACATCATGCTGGGGGAGTACGGCGAGGTGTACGTGCTCGACTGGGGCATCGCGCGCGTCCGCGGGCAGAGCGACCTCACGCTCGAAGACCTCCTCGCCCGCTCGTCGTTCGGCGCGCTCGGCACCGGGCCGCAGGCCACCGCGGTGGGGGCCGTGCTCGGCACGCCGGCGTACATGTCGCCCGAGCAGCTCCGCGCCGACCACGACGCGCTCGACGGGCGGAGCGACGTCTACGCGCTCGGGATGATCCTCTACGAGCTCTGCGCCGCGCGCCCCTACCACGCCGGCAAGAACCTCGGGGCCATCGCCTCGGAGACGCTGCTGGGGGTTCGGGCCGTCCCCTCGGAGGCCGCGCCCGACACCGCCCCCGAGCTCGACGCGCTCGTCCAGCGCTGCACCGCGCTCGCCCCCGCCGACCGCTTCGCCACCGCCGGCGACCTCGCCCGCGCGGTGGAGGCCTACCTCGACGGCGACCGCGACCTCGAGCGCCGCCGCGACCTCGCCGCCGCCGCCGCCCGCGAGGCCCGCGCGTCGGCCGAGCGCGCGTTCGAAGCGAACGGCGCCGAGGAGGAGTCGCTGCGGAAGGACGCTTTGCGCGCGGTGGTCCGCTCGCTCGCGCTCGACCCCGAGCAGCGCGACGCGCGCGGCACCTTCGTCCGGCTGCTGGTGGAGGCGCCGAAGGATCCCCCCGCCGCGGTGCGCGACGACATGGCCGCGTGGGCCGCGGAGACGCGCCGCGAGGGGCTGCGCTTCGGCATCTGGGGGCTGCTGGCGTGGTGCGCGGCGATCCCGGCGGCGCTGGCCCTCGGCGTGCGCAACGCGCCCGCGGCGGTGGCGGCGGCGGCGACGGTGGTGGTGTTCACGCTGGCGATGGGGTGGATGTTCCGCGCGAAGGAGGAGCGCCCGCGGCACAAGGTGGCGGTGGCCCTCACGATGGCGGCGGCGATCGTGAGCCTGTCGGCGTGGCTGGGGCCCTTCGTGCTGGTGCCCGCGGCGGCGACGGCGGTGCTCACGATGATGGCGTCGTTCTGCGAGGCGCCCGAGCGCAAGGCGCTGCTCGCGCTCGGCGTGGTGATCACGGCGGCGCCCTTCGGGGCGGAGGCGGTCGGGCTGGTGCCGCGGTCGTTCGTGATCGAGGAGGGGCACCTCGCGCTCTTCGAGCGGGTGTTCGCGCTCCACCCGCGGCGCACGCTCTGGGCGCTCGTCTACACGAGCGTGGCGTTCACCATCGTGCCGCAGCTCCTGGTGGGCAGAACGCGCGACCAGCTCCTCGCGCTCCAGCAGCGCTTCGTGACGCAGGCGTGGCACCTGCGACAGATCGTCGAGGGCGCCGAAGGGACGGCCGCGCCCCCGCGGTGCTAGCGTCGTCGCAGGAAGGAGCGCGGCGATGCGACCATGGCAGGGGGTGTTGGCGGGCGCGGCGCTCGCGGGCTGCGCGGAGACGGTGGCGGGCGGCGGCCTGCGCGGCGACGGCGGGCCGGCGGACGCGACGGACGCGGGCGGCGTCACGCCGGGCGCGCCGTGCTCCGTGGCGGTGACGATCGATGGCAACGCGGCGGGGCGGCGCTTCGGGCGGACGACGGCGGTCTTCGTCGCGTCGTCGCAGTGGGCGCGCGGCGTGTCACTGCCCGTGTCGGAAAGCTGCGGCCCCGGCGCCAGCGGCGACCGGCAGGTGGTGGTCCGCTACGTGATGCAGGGCGACGGCTGGCTCACGGCGCGCGTCGTGGTTGCCGACGCGTACGAGCGCCGCGACGAACGCTTCGTCGGACGCCTCCTACTGCTCGACCGCTGCGGCGCAGGCGCACAACGCCTCGCCTGCGCGGGCCGCGTCGAGAACAGCAGCGGCCTCTTCCCGCTCCCTCGCACGCTCCTCTCGCCGCGCCGCTATGCGCGCGGGGAGGCGGTGTACCTCGCGGCCACCGGCGACGCGCCCGACGTCACGTTCCTCGTCTCCGAAGCCGACCCCCTCCGCGCCCTCGGCGCGACCTGCGACCCCTTCCTGGTCGCCGACCGCTGCGCCGAAGGAACCACCTGCGTCGGCTCCGCCGCCGGCGCCTGCGTCCCCGACGGCGTGGAGGGCGCGCGTTGCCGGCGGTCGGGCGACGCGTGCGAACCCGGCCTCGCGTGCGCCTTCGCGACGCGCGAGGGGTACCCCGGCGTGTGCCTGCATCGCGCCGCCCCCGGGGAGCGCTGTTCGTTCGCCGCGTCCTGCGCCACAAGGTCGTGCCCGGCGTCGGGCCAGTGCCCCGCGGCGGGCGCTCTCTCCGGGCCGTGCCGCGCCGGCGCCCCGCGCTGCGACGAGGGGATCGCGTGCGTGTCGGAGGGCAGCGTCGAGCGCTGCGAGCGGTCGCTCGCCGACGGGGCGCGGTGCTCGCCGCGGCGCCGGGAGGTTTCGTGCGCGCGGGGCTCGTCGTGCCTCGCCGTGGGGGAGGTGTGGCGGTGCGTTCGCGACGGGGCGAACGCGGGGGCGTGCCGCGCGAGGGCTCCGCGGTGCGACGCGGGGCTCGTCTGCGGCCTGCGGGACTCGCGCTGCGCCCCGGGCCCGGGGCCCGGCGCGCTCGGCGAGCCCTGCGGCGGCGGCGTGGCCGACGAGGCCTGCGCGCCCGGCCTCCGCTGCGTCGCCGACCGCTGCGTCGCCCGCCTCCCGCCGGGCGCCGCGTGCGACCCGATGGCCCCGCAGGAGGCGTGCGCCGCGGGATCGTCGTGCGCGGGCCCCGCCGGCGGGGGCCGCTGCGCGTCGGACGGTGCGATCGAGGGCCGCTGCCGCGCCGGGGCGACGCCGTGTGACGCGGGCCTCGCGTGCACGGCCTCCGCGCGCTGCGCGCCCGCGGCGGCGGTCGGGGCCCTGTGCGACGATGGCGTGGGGTGCGCGCGCTTCGAACGCTGCGAGCTGACCTGCCGCGCGACCGGCGCCGACGGCGGCTGGTGCCGCCCGGGGGCGCCTCCCTGCGACGCGGGCCTCACCTGCGTGCCGGGCGAGGTCGGGAGCCCGTCGTACTGCGTCCGCGCGCTCGCGGCCGGCGACCGCTGCAATGGGGGCGCGCAAGGCCGCGAACAGTGCGGCGACGGGCTCGCGTGCCTCCCGCTCGACACGGAAGGTCAGACGCGCTGCGCGCCTTCCGTGACGGCCGCCGTCGCGTGCAGCAGCGACCGCGGCGGACCCGCGTCGTGCCCCGTGGGCGCCGCGTGCGAGGCGGGCGTGTGCCGGCCGGTGGTGGGCCCCGGCGCGCCGTGCGGCCCCGGCGTCTCGTGCGGCCCCGCGGCGACCTGCGGGTGGCCCGAGGACGCCGGCGGCGTGCAGTGCGTCGCGCGCGGGAGCCTCGGCGGCGCGTGCCGGACGACCGGCGCTCCGTGCGACGCGCCGCTCGGGTGCGTGCACGACGCGTTGGGCCGAGGGACGTGCGTCGCCGGCGGGCGGGCGGGCGCGGGCTGCGCCGACGCCGTGAACGCCGGCTGCGCCGACGGGCTCTTTTGCGACGGCCGCGTGTGCGTCGCCGAGGGGAGCCGCGGCGCGCCCTGCCGCGCGACCGGGGCTCCCTGCGACGCGGGCCTCGCGTGCGACGGCGCCTCGTGCGTCGCGGCGATCGCGCGGGGCGCGGCCTGCGAGGAGGGCGCGTGCGCCGAGGGGCTCGCGTGCGCGACCGCCGGGGCCGCGCCGGCCGCGTGCGGGGACGGCGACTACGCGATGAGCGTCCGGCAGGGCGCGGCCTTCGAAGACCCCTGCGACCTCCCGATCGTCGAGCCCGCGACGCCCTTCACGCTGCGGTATTTCGGCGTGCCGTACGGCGTACGGGTGTCGCCGGCGGGCGAGGCGTGGCTCAGCGCGCCGCCCCGCGCGGAGGGCGGCGCGTCGGTCGACGTGCGCCTCGGCGACGTCCCGATCGTGCTCGACAGCCCGCGGGATGACGGCGTGTGCGCGCGGATCACCGGCGCCGCGCCGCGCCGGCGGCTGGTGTTCGGCGGCGGCGGCGCGGGCGACGGCGGGTCGAGCCTGGCGCCGATCTACGGCTGGGCGGTGTCGTTCACCGAGGGGAGCGACGCGATCGAGGTCCGCCTCCGCCTGGCGCCGGGCGGCTCGCTCGTCCGTCGCCACGTGCAGGTGCGCCTCCGCGCGGAGGGCGTCGTCCGCTACGCGAGCGCCGCGGTCGCCAACGTCCCCGGCACGGCCATCACGCTGACGCCGCGGTGACGGCGCCCTCGCGCGGGCGCGATCACCGACGGCGCCGCCGCAACACCGCGACCAGCGCAGCGAGCGCGAGCAGCGATGTCCCGCGCGGCGCCGAGGCTCCCGGGACGTCGCAGCCGCAACCACCGCCCTGGTAGACCATCGTCGGCGCCTCGTCGGCCGCGTCCGCACCGACGTCCGCGCCCGCGTCGGGCGCGGCGTCCTTCGCGGCGTCGGCCACGGCGACGTCGGGCGCGGCGTCGGGCGGCGCGACGTCGGCGACCGCCGCGTCCATCGGGGCGACGTCGGGCGACGCGTCGGCCACCGCGTCGATCACCGCGTCGAGGGCAGCGTCCTCGGCGACGTCGGGCGAGGCGTCGGCCACGGCGACGTCGGGCGCCGCGTCGGGCGCGGGCAGGTCGGGCGCCGCGTCGGCCACGGCGTCCACGGGGACGTCCGGGCTCGCGTCGGGCGGCGGCGGGGCCACGCAGACGCCGCGGGTCACGTCGCACACGGAGGCCGCGCCCGCGCAGTTGGCGTCGGCCATCGCGGAGGGCCGCGCCGCGTCGGTGCGGGCCGCGCCGGCCTCGCGCGCGTCGCCGTCGGCGAGGCAGTCGTTGTCGGAGTCGGTGTCGAGGAAGTCGGGGCGGTCGCCCGCGCCGCCCATGTCGCTGTTGGCGGGCGTCCGTCCGTCGGCGCCGCGCTCGGTGGCGTCGGGCACGCCGTCGCCGTCGCTGTCGCGGTCGAGCCACGCGGGGACGGCGTCCGTGTCGCCGGGCGTCGCGCCTTCGAGCGTCCCCTCGACGCGCGTCGGGATGCCGTCGCCGTCGTCGTCGTCGTCGAGGTAGTCGGGCACCGCGTCGGACGTCCCTTCGCCCGCCGGCACGGTCGCGTCGGAGTTGCGCGGTGTCGTCGCGCCGCCGGCGCCGAGCTCGTCGCGCGTGGCGACGCCGTCGCCGTCGTCGTCCTCGTCGCGCGCGTCGATGGAGCCGTCGCCGTCGGTGTCGCGCGGCATCGCCGGGTCGGGGACCTCCGCCCCGTCGCTCACCCCGTCGCCGTCGGTGTCGGCGCGCATCGGGTCGAGCATGAGGCGGCGCTCCACCGCGTCGGGGAGGCCGTCGCTGTCGGTGTCGACGGGCGCGCACGCCGACGCGCCGGCCACGCTCACCGCGTCGATCGAGGCCCCGCACGAGCCGCCCGGCGTGAGCCCCTCGAACTGGACGCGCGTCGTGGTGCCCGCGGCCTGGAAGGTGAGCGTCTGGGTCGACCACACCGGGTCGACGAAGCGGTGCCGCGCGGCCGCGGTGGCGTTGGCGAGGCTCGTGGCGCCGTCGAGGGCGGCGACGCGCATCGTCGCGTCGGTCGCGCAGGCCGAGTTGTAGGCGAGCTGGAAGCGCAGGTGGTAGCGGGCGCCCGCGGTGGTCGCGACGTCCTGGTAGATGCGCCCGGGCGACGGGCCGTTGAGGTCGACGAGCTGCGCGCCGGCGGGGGCGAGGCCCTGCGAGGGGTCGATGCCCTCGCGGTGGATGTCGACGCTGCTCGCGGCGAGCGTCCAGTCGGTCGGTGTGGCGTTGGCGAAGGCTGTGGTGATGGCGGGCGCTTCGAAGCTCCCGTTGCGCAGGGTGACCGCGGGCTCGGCGCAGCGGAAGTCGGCCTCCACCGCGCACGCCGCGGAGCAGCCGTCGCCGTCGCGGGCGTTGCCGTCGTCGCACGCTTCGGCCCCCTCGCGCCGGCCGTCGCCGCAGGTCGCGCGGACGCACTGGCCGCCGTCGCACGCGGCGAAGTAGGGCGACGGGCACTGCGCGTCCGTCTCGCAGGTGCGCGAGAGGAGGTAGCAGTTGTCGATGGGGATGGCGTGGTGGCAGAAGAAGAACTGCCCGGTCGCGGGGATGAAGGTGCCGCCGTCGATCTCGGTGCGGGTGAACGCGCCCCGCCACACCGCGCCGCCGAGGCGCGAGCTGGCGGAGGCGACGGTGCCGTCCTCGTTGTAGATCGCGAGGTCGCCGGTGTTGGACGCGACGACGAGCTGCGAGGTGCCGGGGACGTGCGCGAGGGTGTCGGCCGCGAAGGGCGTGGCGAAGCGGCGCGTCGGCGCGGTGCCGGCGCGCGGGTAGACGTAGACGAAGCTGTTGCCGTAGGAGGAGACGTAGAGGTCGCCGTCGCTGCCGACGTCGACGCCCGCGCAGGTGGAGGGGGCGGCGATGGAGCCGGAGCCCGTGAGCGCGCGGCGGGCCGTGATGGCGAGCGTCGTGGGGGAGACCTCGAACACCTCGCACGACTGGTTGACGAGGATCGCGGCGGCGCCGTCGGGCGCGATCGCGGCGCCGTCGACGCCGACGGGGATGGGCGGCGAGAGGGCCGTCGCGCCGACGAAGGAGCCGTCGAGGCGGTAGCGGTGGACGAAGGTTCCGGTGAAGTCGACGATGGCGACGGTGCCGCTCGCGGCGTCGTAGAAGGACGCCTGGAGGTTGCGCCCCATCCCGTTGGCGGGGACGACGCGGTCGAGGGAGTACGTCTGGGCGAGGGCCGCGGGGGCGGCGAGGAGGGGCGCGGCGGTGAGCGCGAGTCGGAGCAGCGTGCGCATGGCGGCGCGACGCTATCACGGCCTTCGAAACGCGGAGGCCCCGCGGAGACATCCCCGCGGGGCCTTCACCCGGTCACGCGCTCACGCGCGCGCCGGCGTCACTTGTTCTCTTCGAACTCGGCGTCGATCACGTCGTCGCGCTTCTTGTCGCCCGCGGCCGCGCCGCCCGAGGCCGGCGGGGGCTGGTCGCCGCCGCCCTGGCCGCCGCCCTCGCCGGTGTTCTGGTAGAGCACCGAGGCGATGCGGTGGGACTCGGCCTGGAGCTTGTCGTGGGCGGCCTTCACCGCCGCGGCGTCCTCGCGCTGGATCGCGCTGCGCGCCTCCTGCACGGCGGCCTCGAGCGTGGCCACGTCCTGCGCGGGGATCTTGTCCTTGTGCTCGCGCAGCGTCTTCTCGATCTGGTAGGCGAGGGCGTCGCACTTGTTGCGCTCCTCGGCCTCGTCGCGGCGGCGCTTGTCCTCGGACTCGTGCGAGGCGGCCTCGCGCACCAGCTTCTCCACCTCGTCCTTGGCGAGGCCGGAGCCCGCCGTGATGGTGATCTTGTGGTTGTTGCCGGTGGCCTCGTCCTTCGCGCTCACCGAGAGGATGCCGTTGGCGTCGATGTCGAAGGTCACGCGGATCTTCGGCACGCCCTGCGGCGCGGGCATGATGCCCTTGAGCTCGAAGCGGCCGAGGCTCTTGTTGTCGCGGGCCATGGTGCGCTCGCCCTGGAGCACGTGCACCTCCACCTGCGTCTGGCTGTCGCTCGCGGTCGAGAAGATCTCGCTCTTCGAGGTGGGGATGGTGGTGTTGCGCGGGATGAGCGGGGTGGAGATGCCGCCCTTGGTCTCGACGCCCAGCGAGAGCGGGGTCACGTCGAGGAGGAGCATGTCCTTCACCTCGCCGGTGAGGATCGCGCCCTGCACCGCGGCGCCGACGGCCACGACCTCGTCGGGGTTGACCGAGCGGTTGGGCTCCTTGCCGAAGAACTCCTTCACCCGCTTCTGCACGAGGGGGATGCGGGTCGAGCCGCCGACGAGCACCACCTCGTTGATGTCCGCCGAGCGCTTGCCCGAGTCGGCGATGGCGCGCTTGCAGGCCTCGATCGAGCGCTCGACCATGGGCTCGATCATCTGCTCGAGCTTCGCGCGCGTGAGGCGGATGTTCATGTGCAGGGGCGTCGCGCCCGCGGCCGTGATGTAGGGGAGGTTGACCGTCGTCTCCTGCATCGAGGAGAGCTCGATCTTGGCCTTCTCCGAGGCGTCGCGGACGCGCTGGAGCGCCATCTTGTCCTTGGTGAGGTCGACCCCGTGCTCCTTGCGGAACTCGCCCATCAGGTACTCCATGATGGCCTGGTCGACGTCGTCGCCGCCGAGGTGCGTGTCGCCGTTGGTGCTCTTGACCTCGACGAGGTTCTCGCTCACCTCGAGGATCGAGATGTCGAAGGTGCCGCCGCCGAAGTCGTAGACGGCGATGAGCTCGTCCTTCTTCTTGTCGAGGCCGTAGGCGAGGGCCGCCGCGGTGGGCTCGTTGATGATGCGGCGGACGTTGAGCCCGGCGATCTTGCCCGCGTCCTTGGTGGCCTGGCGCTGCGAGTCGTTGAAGTACGCCGGCACGGTGATCACCGCGTCGGTCACCGTCTCGCCGAGGAAGTGCTCCGCCGCCTGCTTCAGCTTGCGGAGCACGTGCGCGCTCACCTCCGGCGGCGCGAGGGTGCGCCCGCGCACGTCGAAGGCCGCGTCGCCGTTGGACGCGCTCGTCACCTTGTAGGGCACGCGCCGCGACTCCTCGCGGGTCTCGCTCTCCTTGCGCCCGATGAAGCGCTTGGCCGAGTACACCGTGTGCTCGGGGTTGGTGATCGACTGGCGCTTGGCGACGTTGCCCACCAGGATCTCCCCCTTGTCGTCCCACGCGACGATCGACGGCGTGATGCGCGAGCCGTCCTCGTTCACGATCACCTCGGGCTCCTTGCCCTGCATCACCGCCACGACGCTGTTGGTCGTGCCCAGGTCAATTCCGATCACCTTCCCCATGACGATTCTCTCCTCTCCGGTATGTGACGTGTTGCGTAGCGCCCAGCGCTCGTCTGGTCGCGGCGCAACCTAGCCACCGATTTCCGACCGTCAAGAGACGTGCCACGGGGGAAATCGCCCGGGATTTCACCGCCCTCCGCACCCCGGCGAGCGCCCGACCCGGCAGCCCTCCACCGCCACGGTCACCCGGCACCCCCGGTCGGTGAGGGCCACGACCCCGGGCGCCTCGCGGGCCTCGGGGGCGTGTTCACCGAAGCGTTCGAACACGGCCCGGCCGCCGCAGCGGACGGCGTGGCCGACGGTGCGCCCCCGGAGCGAGACGCGCTCGACGACCACCGCGCCGCCGGCGTACCGGGCCACCGCGCGCGCCTCGGGCCGCGGCACCCGCGCGAGGCGCAGGAGCGAGAGCCCGACCAGGGCGGCGGCGGCGAGGAGGGAGAGGAGCGCCCGGGCGGCGAGCGCGCGCACGGCTACTGGTTGAGCATGTCGGAGAGGGCCATCGCCGCGGAGTTGTAGGCGGCCGAGCCCGAGGGGACGAAGCGGAGGTACTCGGTGTAGAGCCGCTGGGCCTCGGCGCGGTTGTGGCGCTCGCGCTCGATGTCGGCGAGCGCGCGGGTGGCCTGGACGAACCACGACGGCACCGGGGCGACGCCGTTGCCGATCTCCCGGGCGCGCTGGAAGGCCGCGCGCGCCGCGCCCTCGTCGCCGGCGTCGGCGAGGAGGCGCCCGAGGCTGTAGTGCCAGTCGCCGTGGCGGCCGTCGCGCTCGATGGCGAAGCGGTAGAGCCGGATGGACTCGGTGCGGCGGCCGAGGGCGTCGTCGATGTCGGCCCAGGTGGCGTAGGCCGCCCAGAAGCGCGGGTCGAGCTGCGTCGCGCGGTTGATGTCGCTGAGCGCGTCGGAGGCGTCGCCGCGGTGGAGCCGGATCTCCGCGCGCACCCAGTACCCGCGGGGGAAGCTCGGGTCGAGCTCGATCGACTGCTCGGCGAGCTGGAGCGCGCGCTGCACGTCGCCGGCGCGCCGGTGGGCCTCGGCCGCGTAGGCCTTGTACTCCGCCTTGGTGGGGTTGAGCTCGATCGCGCGGTCGAGGTAGTGGACGGCGTCGACGTAGTTGTCCTCGCCGAGGCGCGCGCGGCCCATGGTGTACTGCGCGTCGGGGTTGCTCGAGTGGTCGACCACCACCGAGCGGAGCATCTGGTCGGCGTCGCCGAAGTTGCCGAGGGCGACCAGGGTGGTGGCGACGCGCACGATGAGCTCGACGTTGGTAGGGTCGCGCGCGAGGGCCTCGCGGAAGGTCTGGAGGGCCTGCGGGAGCTCGCCGCGGGCCTCGGCGAGCTGGCCGCGCGCCATCGCGAGCCCGGGGTACGACGCGTCCATCTCGGCGACGGCTTCGAACTCGTGCTGGGCGTCGTCGAGGCGCTGCATCCGGCGCAGGACGTCGCCGAGGGCGAAGTGGGCGCGGATGTCGCGCGGGTCGCGCTGGAGGGCGATGCGGAGCTCGCCCTCGGCGCCGGCGAGGTCGGGGCGGACGAGGCGCGAGTGGGCCAGGGCGCGGTGGATGGCCGACGACTCGGGGACGCGCGCGCGGGCCTCCATCAGCACCTGGTCGGCCTGGTCGGCGCGCTGCATCGAGAGGAGCATCTCGGAGAGGGCGACGTAGGCGTCGAGGTTGGTGGGCTGGAGGCGGATGGCCTCGCGGAAGGACTGCTGCGCGAGGGTGCGCTGGTCGCTGGTGGCGGCGAGCGCGCGGCCGAGCCAGTAGTGGAGCCTGCCGTCGTTGGGGTTGTCGCGGATGGCGGGCTCGACGGCCTGGCGCGCGTCGCCGGCCTGGCCGAGGGCGAGGCTGGCCTCGGCGATGCCGACGACCGCGTCGAGGTTGGTGCGGTCGGCGCTGAGGGCGTTGCGGAAGCGGGCGACGGCGTCGGCGTGGTTGCCCTGGCGCGAGAGGATCTGGCCGATGCCGACGAGGGCCGAGGCCGAGCGCGGGTCGAGCTCGAGCGCCCGCTGGAAGCGCGCCTGCGCCGCCGTCACGTGGTCGCGGAGGAACTCCACCTGCCCGGCGACGACGCACGCCTCGGCGCGCTCGGAGACCGACGCGCCGGTGGGGTTGGCGGCGCCGGCCGCGCCGCGCCCGCCGCCGACGAGGTCGCGCAGGAGCTCGAGGGCGCGGTCGCGCTCGGACTCCTGGCGCGTGAGCAGCCGCGCGAGGAGCACGCGGGCGCCGGCGTGGCGGGGCTCGGCGCGGAGCACGGCCTCGGCCTCCTGGCGGGCGGTCTCGTAGTCGGCGCGGGCCGAGGCGGCGCGGGCGAGCAGGTAGCGCGAGCGCGGGGTCGGGCGGCGCTGGCGGCCCTCGCGCGCGATGCGCAGGAGCTGCTCCTGGTCGCCGACGCGCTCGGCGGCGAGGGTGGCGAGGTCGCGGCCCGCGGGGTCGAGGCGGGCCATGCGCAGCGCCTCGCGGGCGTTGCCGCGCAGGAGGGCGTCGGAGGCGCGGGCGAGGTTGAGGTAGCGCGTGCCGGGCGGGGCCTCGACGAGGGTGGCGAGCACCTGGCGGGCGCGGCCGATGCGCGCGGGCTCGGGGCCGAAGCGCGCGGCGACGAGGTTGTTGGCGTAGACGACGTAGGCCTGGAGGTCCTTCACCTGGGGCACGCGCGCGGCGGCCTGGTCGAGGCGGCGGAGGCCCGCGATGGCGCGCTCGTAGGTGTCCTGCTCGAGCGTGCGCTCGACCTCCTGGATGACGCGGTTGGCGGCGGCGAGGCGCTCCTCGCCGTGGAGGGCGTCGTCGACCCAGTTCTTGCCGAAGGCGCCGTAGGGGGTGAGGGCGAGGGCGGCGCCGCCGATGATCGCGACGCCGAGCACGCCGAGCGCGCCGTAGAGCGCGTACATCGCGCGGCGGCGGCGGGCGGGGTTGTCGACCGGGGGGCCGCCGAGGTCGAGCGCGCCCTTCTTGCCGAAGCGCCCGGCCGCGCGCTCGGGGGCCTCCGGGGCCTTCGCCGGCGGCTCGAACTCCGACGCGGGCGACGGCAGCGAGTTGCCCCGGTCGAACGACCCGAGGATGTCGTCGACGATGGGCGCGGGCTGCATCGACGCGCCCGGCGGCGCGGGGATGCTCTGCACGCTCGGGTCGAAGGGGTTGTCGAGCGGCGGCAGCGACGCGGCGCCCGGCGGGCCGCTGAACATGAGCGGCTGCGGCGGGGGCGCCAACCCCGCGGGCGCCGGCGGGTCGGAGGGCCCCGCGAAGCCGAACGAGGGCGGCGCGGAGTCGAGCGACATCGGGCCGAGGTCGAGGTCGCCGAAGCCTTGCGCCGCAGGGGCCGCGGCGGCCATCGGGGGCGCGCGCGGGGGCTCGGGCGGCGGCACGCTGTCGATGACGAAGGGCGAGGGCGCCGGCGCGGGGGCCTTGCGCGCGGAGGGCTTCACCTCCTCCTCGATCGTGCGGCGGCGGCCGCGGCCCGCCACCACCGGGAGCGCCGCGCCCGGGGAGACGGCCGGGAGGTCTTCGGTGACGGTGAAGGCCTTGCGCTCGAGCCCGATGCGCCCGAGCTTCATGGGCTCCTTCGCCTGCATCGTCGGCGAGGTCACGATCGGGGGAAGCGACTCGCCGTCGAGGCCGGGCACCTCGGGGCCGAAGCTCGACGGGTCGGAGGCGGCCGGGAGGGCCTCGGCGCTCATCGGCAGGTCGACGGAGGTCGGGAGGTTCTCGACGACCATCGGGAAGTCGACGGAGGCCGGGAGGTTGTCAGCCGCGAGCGGGAGGTCGGCCTCGTCGTCGTCGAAGTTGATCGACGCGGGCGTCGCGTCGAAGCCCATGAGCTCGTCGACCGCGGGCACCGCGCCGCCGAGCGCCATCGTGGCCTGCGGCGACGCGGGCGGGCGCTGCCCGGGGAAGCCCTGCGCGGCGGGCGCCACGGGCGGTCGCGGGGGCTCGGAGAAGTCACGCACCGAGGGCAGCGCCGCCGACGGGACCGGCAGCCCCGCCGCGGACGGGGTCGGCAGTCCGACGCCCGAAGGCGCAGGGAGACCGACGCCCGAGGGCGCAGGGAGACCGACGCCGGAAGGCGCGGGAAGGCCCACCCCCGAAGGCACGGGGAGGCCGACGTCGGAGGGCGCGGGAAGGCCGACGTCGACGGGCACCGGCAGCGGCGCGGAGACGGCCGGGAGGTCGAAATCGAAGTCGCGGACGGTGAGCGACTCGGACTTCGCGGGCGACGCCGGCAGCGGGGTGTTGAAGTCGAGCGGCAGGGGCAGCGCCGCGTCGACCTCGAAGTCGATGCGCCCGGCGCCGAAGGGGGCGGGCAGCGCGGCGCCGGGGTCCTTCGGCATCGGCAGCGCGGCGTTCTCGTCCTTCGGGAGCGGGAGCGCGGCGTTCACGTCCTTCGGCATCGGGAGCGCGGCGTTCACGTCCTTCGGGAGCGGGAGTGCGGCGTGGGGGTCGAACGGGAGCGGGAGGCCCACCTCGTCGCCGAGCGCGAAGTCCCCCTTGCGCGCGGGGAGCGCGGGCGGGTCTCCCTTGCGCGCGGGGAGCGCGGCGTCGGCGCGGGACGGCGGCGGGGGCGGCGGTTTCGCGCCGGGCCGCACGGGGGAGGGGAGCGCCGCGTCGAGCGGCGTCGGCGCGCGGGCCCCGGCCGCGGCGGGCGGCGGGGGCGGGGCGGCGCCGGCCGGGCGCTTGACGAGCATCGACGCGTTGCACTTCGGGCAGCGCATCTGCATGCCGCCGCGGGGGACGCGGCGCTCGTCGACCTCGAAGGGGTTCTGGCACTGCTCGCAGCGGACCTCGAACATCTCACTCCGTCCTTGGCACTCGGCCCGTCACGCGGGGGCGCTCAGATGCACACACGGTTCTTCCCACCCTGCTTGGCGCGGTAGAGCGCCTCGTCGCCGCGCTGGAAGAGCGACTCGGCGTCGCGCGCGTCGGCCGGGGCGGAGGCGACGCCGATGGAGATCCCCGGCTTGAGCGCCACGCCCTCGCGCTCGTAGGGGTACGCCGCCACCGCCGCGCGGACCTCCTCGGCCACCGCCACCCCCGCGGCCGTGTCGAGCCCCGGCAGCGCCGCGCAGAACTCGTCGCCGCCGAAGCGCGAGCCGATGCCGCGCTCGCCCACCACGCGGCCGATGAGCCGGCCCGTCTCGCCGATGGTGTAGGCGCCGAAGAGGTGGCCGTGGCGGTCGTTGATGGCCTTGATGCCGTCCATGTCCATCACGAGCAGCGCGACGGGGCTGCCCGACGCGCGCCCGGCCTCGACGAGGCGCGCGAGCTCGCGGTCGAAGCGCCGCCGCACGTAGAGCCCCGAGAGGTCGTCGATGTGCAGGAGGCGCTGCAGCTCGTCGTCGTACTGCTGCTCGAGGCGGTCCATGAGTTCGAAGCGCAGCACGGTGCGCCCGAGCACGATCTTGTCGCCGTGGGCGAGGAGCGTCTCCCCGCGCTTCTCGCCGTTGACCACCGAGCCGTTGGTGCTCCCGAGGTCGACGAGGGCCCAGGCGTCGCCGCGGTCCTCGATGCGCGCGTGGCGCCACGAGATGCCCGCGTCGGAGAGCACCAGCTCGTTGGTCGGGTCGCGGCCGATGGTCGCGTTGCCGCTCACCCGCTTGCGCGTGCCCACCTCGTTGCCCGACATCACCACCACGGCCGGGCGGCGCACCTCCTTGAGCGCGGAGGTCAGCTCGTCGCGCACCTGCAGCCCGTCGTCGAGCGGCAGCGTGCGGAGCGACTCGGGGGCGGCCTTGCGCTGCGTCGACGGGTCGGCCGGGTGGCCCTTCGGGGGTGGTGCGCGTTCGTCCGGCATCGGTGGGGGCCCTACGGTACACCGGACGGGGGGCGCTTCAACACGCTCTGCGTATAGGTTCAATGGGGGTGTACGCTCGGCGACCCGATGTCCCTGACGATCTACACCCGGTCGTTCGACCGCCTCGACAGCAGCCATTCGCTCGACGACCTGCCGCGGCTGCTGGCGGAGAAGACCCCCTTCTGGCTCGACCTCGACGGCGAGACCCCGGAGCTCCGCGACGCCCTCATCTCCACCCTCCACCTGCACCCCCTCGCGGTGGAGGACGTCTTCCAGGAGCGGATGAACCCCAAGGTGGAGGATTATGGCGACTACCTCTACGTGGTGATCCACGGGATCGCCCTGGAGCACGACTCCCCCGACGACCTGCGCACGGTGGAGATCGACCTGATCGTCGGGGCGCAGTGGGTCGTGTCGCACCACCCGCGCGACCTCTCGGCGATCGACGAGGTGCTCGGCGAGTGCCGGCGCAACCCGCGGCTCTTCGACAAGGGCCCGGCCTTCGTTGCCCACGCGATCATGGACCACGCGGTCGACTGCTACTTCCCGGTGATCGACGCCTTCGACCGGGAGATCGACCTCGTCGAGACCGCGGTGGTCGAGCACCCGCAGCCCGAGGTGCTCCAGCGCATCTTCCGGCTCAAGCGCTCGCTCCAGCGGCTGCGGCGCGTGGCGATGCACCAGCGCGAGGTGCTGCTCCGCCTCTCGCGCGGGGAGTTCGAACTCATCCCGGAGAAGGCCCTGCCCTTCTTCCGCGACATCCACGACCATTTCGTCCGCGTGTCCGACCTCGCCGAGGGCTACCGCGAGGGGCTCTCGGGCGCCCTCGACGCCTACCTCTCGGTCGTCTCCAACCGCATGAACGAGGTGATGAAGGCCCTCACCCTCGTCGCCACCATCATGCTCCCGCTCACCTTCATCGCCGGCATCTACGGGATGAACTTCGACCGCATGCCCGAGCTCCACTGGCGCTACGGCTACCCCTTCGCGCTCGGGCTGATGCTCGCCGTCGCCGCCGCGATGGTCGCGTGGTTCCGCTCGAAGCGCTGGCTGTGACGGGCGTTCAGCGCGGGGGGAAGCGCGCCCGCAGCGCCGCGCGCCACGGCGGGTCGTCGCCGAGCACGTCGCCCGCGAGCACGGCGGCGATCGGCTGCCGCGCCGCGCGCGTCCGCGCGTCGAAGAGGGCGTCGGTGAGGTCGCCGGCGTGGAGCGCCTGCACGAGGCCCTGGTAGAGGTCGAGCGCGCGCCCGACGCGGTCGGCGGATCGCGCGAGGTGGGCGGCGGTGACGGGCTCGCCGGTGGCGAGGGCGGCGAGGAGGTCGGCGGCGAGCTCGGCGGCGCCCGCGATGGCGAGGTGGGTGCCCGCGCAGAAGACGGGGTCGACGAAGCCCCCCGCGTCGCCGACGAGGCACCAGCCGTCGCCCGCGCGCTCCGCCGCGCGGTGGGCGTAGCCCGCGGTGGCGCGCACCGGCGTGAGGCGCGCGGCGGGGGCGAGCATCGCGCGGGCGAGCGGCGCGTCGTCGAGGGTGCGGTCGAAGAAGGCCTCGGGGGTCTCGCCGCGCGCGCGCGAGCGGGCCCAGGTGGCGCTGCACACGGCGCCGACGGAGTTCACGTCGCCGAGGAAGGGGACGTTCCACACCCAGCCGTGGGGGAAGAGGACGGCGTCGAGGTCGCCCTCGGTGTCGTCGGTGTTGCGGGTGACGTGGCGGAAGTGGGCCGACAGCGCCGTGCACTCCACGCCCGCCACGGGCCGGCGGTGCCCGAGCCGCGACGCCACCAGCGCCTCCGCGCCCGTCGCGTCGACGATCACCCTCGCCATCACGCCCTCGCGCTCGCCGTCGGCGCGCCGCCCGCGCACGCCCGCGGCGCGCCCCTGTTCGAAGAGGATGTCCTCGACGGCGCAGCCCTCGCGCACGTCGGCGCCGGCTTCGCGCGCGCGGTCGAGCAGCGCGGCGTCGAAGTCGGCCCGCGGCACCTGCCAGGCGTACGCGCGCTCGCCTGGCAGCGCGTCGGTGTAGTCGTAGCGCTGCTCGCGCCCCGTGCGGCAGTCGAGGAAGCGGACCCCGTACTTGCGGATGTACCGCGCGTCGAGGCCCGCCGCGAGCCCGTGCGCCTCGAGCACCGCCAGCGACGCCGGCGCCAGCGACTCCCCGAGGTGGAACCGCGGGAACCGCTCGCGCTCGAGCACCACCACGTCAGCCCCCGCGCGCGCCAGGATCGCCGCCGTCACGCTGCCCGCGGGGCCCCCGCCGAGCACCGCGACGTCGTGCAAGGTCACCTCCATCGCGCGCCCCTCACGGCGCCGCGGCCCCGCAGTCGTCCGTGGCCACGCCGTCGCGCGCCGCCACCGCGGGGTGGTGCCCCGGGAGCCAGCCCACCTGCGGCCGCTCGAGCGCCGCGCCCGCCGGGGCTTCGAACACCCGCCGCCACGTCGCGCCGCGGTCGACCGAGAGCTCCACTGCGCGATCGGTGACGGCGAGGAAGCGCGCGAGGTCGAGCCGCACCACCGAGAGCGCCGGCGGCCCCGGCGGGCGCCTCCCTACGGCGCGCGCGTAGGGCCCCGCCGCGGCCTCGGTGTACACGATCACGCGCCCGCCGTCGGGGTCGTCGCGGAAGGCCGTCACGCCCGCGCCCGTGCGGGTGAGCCCGTCGAAGCGCTCGCCCTGCGCGGCGATCACCTCGCCGGCGACGGTGTTCACCCGGTCGACGAAGATGAGGTGGTCGCCGCCCGAGAGCGTGACGAGCGACTCGTCGGGCCCGAGCACCGCCGCGCGCGTGGTGTCGTCCATCCCCGTCACCGCGTACCAGCCGGTGCCGCCGTTCGGGATGCGCGAGAGCATCAGCGTCGGCTCGATCGTGCGGCTCCGGTGGCTCACGAACGACCAGCCCGCCCCCGCCGCCCGCCGCGACCACGGCGCGCCGCCGAGGTCGGAGCAGAGCGGCGTCACCGCGAAGCCCGCGCGCGCGTCGGCCCGCACGTAGAAGCGCGAGTCGACCAGCAGGAAGCCGGCGCCCTCGCGCGCGAACTCCATCGCCCACGCGCCCGGCAGGATGCACGGGATCTCCTGCTCGAGCGTCTGCGCCGCGCCCGTCGACTCGTCGGTGAGCCGCGCGCCCGCGAGCGACCAGAGCGCGCCCTGCGCGTCGATCGCGCGCAGGTCGACGCGCGGCAGCGGCCGCCAGCACCACGGCCTCGGGGGCGGCGCGGGGGGCGCGGGCGCGACGTCCGCGGGTGCGGACGCGTCGGCCGTCGGCGGAGACGCGTCGGGCGCCGCCGCGCGGGCGTCGTCGCGGGACGTCGCGCGCGGCCGGCAGCCGGCGAGGAGGAGGAGGAGGAGCGCGGGCGCGGCGCTTCGCACGGCGGAGGCCGCGGTCAGCGCGAGCCGAGGTTGAGCTTGCGGAGCTTGTCGGCGAGGCTGACGCCGACGGTGGTGGCGTTGGCCTGCTGCTGGTAGGCGCGGTAGGCCTGGCGCTCCTCGTCCTGGAGCGCGGCGCGGATCGAGAGCTTCAGGCGGCCGCGGTCGATCTCGACAATCTTCACCTTCACGTCGGTGCCCACCGGGAGCACCTTCTTCAGGTCGGCGCCGCGGGGCTGCGCGCTGTCGGGCGGCGCGATGAAGCCGCGGCCCACCTTGCCGAAGGTGCCCTCGATCTGCGCCCAGATGCCGTAGCTCTCGTGCTCGGCGATCTTCGCCATCACCACCATGCCGGGGCGCGGGTTGATCGACTGCTTGAGCTGCTCCTCGGTGACCCCCTCGGGCAGGAGCGAGAGCGCGATGCGGCGCTGCCCGCGGTCGACCTTGGCCACGCGGACGGTGACCTCCTGGGCCTCCTTCAGCGCCTCGTTGGGGTGCTGGACGCGCTTGCCGTCGTGGTCGATCTCGCTGACGTGGAGCAGGCCGTCGACGCCCTTCTCCAGCTCGATGAAGGCCCCGAAGGGCTGCATCCGCGCCACCTTGCCCTTGTGCACGCTGCCCGGGGGGTAGCGCTTGTTCACGTCGGACCAGGGGTCGTGCTCCACCGCGCGGCGCGAGAGCTCGACGCGGGGGATGCCGTCGGGCACGCGCGAGAAGCGGTGCTGCGGCTTCTTCCTCCGGTCGCCCTTCTCGCCCTTCTCGGGCTTCGCGGCGCCCTCGGTCGACGCCTCGCCCTCCGCGGCGCCCTCCGCCGGGGCGGCCTCCGCGGGGGCGGCCTCCGCGGGCGCGGCCTCCTCGGCGGGCTTCTCCGGCTGGGCCTGCGGCACGTCGATGCGGAGCACGAGCGCCTCGATCTCGTCGCCCACCTTCGCCACGTCCTGCGGGCGCGCGCCCCGGTCGTGCGAGAGCTCGGTGAGCTGGATGCGGCCCTCGACGCCGCCGAGGTCGACGAAGATCCCGTGGTCGCGCACGGAGACCACGCGGCCCTTGACGCGCTCGCCCACCTTGATGCGGCCGATCGCCTCCTGGGCGCGCTCGCGCAGGTCGGCCTCGCGCAGCGCGCGGCGCGACACCACCGCCTCGCGCCCGTTGTCGAGCGCGGTGATCTTGAACATCTCGCGGCGGAGCACCAGCGCCTGCAGGTCGGCCTGCGAGGGCATGTGCACGTCGATCTGCGAGCTCGGGCAGAAGCCGCGCACGCCCGCGATGTCGACCTCGAGGCCGCCGCGGTTGAAGCCCGTCACCAGCGCCTCGACCGCGTCGCCCGCGCCGAAGGCCGACGTCACCATCTCGATGCCGCGCTCGGCGCGGTGCGGGTCGCGCGTGACGACGAGGTTGCCGCCGCCGCGCGAGCCGTCCTGCAGCACGATCACGTCGACCGCGTCGCCCACCTGCGGCTCGGCGCCGCCCTCGACCGCGGTCAGCTCGCGCAGGTCGAGGACGCCCTTCTCCTTGCCCCAGAGGTCGCACATCACGCCGGCGGGGCCGACGGCGACGACCTTCGCGCGCACCTTGTCGCCGACCTTGAAGGCGCGGTGCTGCTCGGCGGCGTGGTGCTGGCCCTTGTGGCCCTTGTGCCCCTGCCCGCCCTGGCCCTCCTGCGCCGGCGCGCCGCCCTCGGGCCGGGGGCCCTCGCCGCGGTTGCGCTTGCGCTTGCCCTGTCCCTGCCCGCGCGCGCCGTCGGGCATGCGGAGGTGGGCGTCGGGCGCGGGCCCGTGGATCGAGTTGCCGATGTCGTCGCCGGGCTCCTCGCCCGCCTCGGGCTCCGGCTCGGGCGCGTGCGGCGAGCGTTCGCCGGGCGCGAGGCGGTTGCCGACGTTGTCCGCGTCGTCGTCGACGACGTGCGGTTGGGCCACCGCCTCCGTGGCGGGGCGCGCGGGAGCACTCTCCTCGGGGGGCGTCGCGTCCTGCGTGGGGGAGGTGGTCTCGCCGTTGCTCATGCTGCGTCTCCGTGCGCTTCGTTCGCGAAGGGTCGATCGAAGGGGGGTCGGTTTATGGCACAACTCCCAGCCGAAAGCGACGGTGATCACACCGCGCGTTCGCAAGAAATGGTTGACACGGATGTCGCGGCGAGTATTCTTCGCGGCCTCAACCGATCCGACTTAGCTCAGTCGGTAGAGCAGGCGGCTGTTAACCGCCGGGTCGCTGGTTCGAGTCCAGCAGTCGGAGCCAATCACCAACGGAAGCGAGAACTCCCTCCCCCTGGGTTAGCAGGGGCGAGGGAGTTCGCGCATTTGCGGCCATCATCGCGAGAACCGCCTCGCGACGGCCGCGGATGACGACCTCCCCATCGGTTACCACCACCTCCGCGACGAGGTGGCGGAGGTAGTGCTTCGTCAGGGCGTTGCCTTCGAGGAAGAGGCCGCGCACGGTCTGGCGGAAGCGGGCCATCGCCGCCTCGGCAAAGAGGTGCGGCGGCGGGGGGCGCAGCGGAACCACCTTGGCGAGCGTCGCCTCCACCTCGGCGCGACGCGCGCGGAGCGCCCGCAGCCGGTCGGCCCCGAGGTCGTCGGGCATGGCGCCCGTTTCGAAGGCGTCGAGCCAGCGGGCGATGCGGCGGTCGAGGTCGTCGCGCTCCTTGAGGAGGAGGGCCCGCTGGTCGTCGATCCTGCCGCGGAGCAGCCCCGAGCTCGCGACGAGGTCGTCGAGCAGCTTGCGGCATCGCTCCTCGGAGAAGAGCTTCGTGACGAGGTGCTCGAGCACGGCCTTCTCGAGCACCTCGGTGCGCACCCGGTAGCCGTCGCAGCGCTCCTTCCCCGTCCGCAGCGTGCTGCGGCAGTTGTAGTAGCGGTACGCGTACGCGCCGTCCGGGTCGCGCTTGCCGGAGGTCTCGAGCTGGAGGCTCGCCCCGCACCGGCCGCACTTCACGAGCCCCGCGAGCAGCAGCGGGCTCGTGCTGGTGCGACCGGGGTTGCGGCCGGGCTCGCGCTCTTCCTGCACGCGCTGGGCGAGGTCGAAGATCTCGCGGTCGACGATGGGCTCGGTGGGGATCGCGATCCAGTCGTCGCGGTCGGCCTTCACCGCTCGCTTCGTCGTGCGGCGCCCCCACCAGAAGGTGCCGACCGACGCCTCCTCGCCGACGACACGCAGCACGGCGTCTTTGGTCCAGAGGGCGTCCTTGCGGTACCGGATGCCGCGCCGGTTGAGCTCCCGCGCCACGCCCTTCGCGCCGTGGTGCTCGACGTAGAGGCGAAACACCTCCCGCACCACGGGCACCTCGTCGGCGTGGGGCAACAGCTTGCCTCGTCGCACGCCGGGCCTCACCTCGACGCGCTCGACCCGATAGCCGAAGGGGGCGTTGGAGCCGTTGAAGTAGCCCTGCTTCGCGTTCTCACGCATCGCGGCGCTGGTGCGGAGGCCGTTCACCTCCGACTCGTACTGATCGACGAGTTCGAAGATGCCCTCGACGAGCTGCCCCATCGGGTCGTCGGCGGTCTCCTGCTGGATCGCGACCACGCGGATGCCCTTGCGCCGCAAGGTGTCCTTGAGCGCCCGAGCGCGCGTGGCGTTGCGCAGGAAGCGGCTCGTGTGGAGCACGAGCACGGCCTGCACGTCGGCACTCGGGGCGAGCGCGGCCTCGAGCATCGCGCGGAACACCTTGCGGTTGTCGTCGGTGCCGCTCGCCCCCGGCTCGACGTACTCCGCTGCCACCTCGTAGCCACGTTGCACGCAGTAGCGCCGCATCGCGTCGATCTGCGCGGGCAGCGAAAGCTCTCGCTCCGCCTGCTCCGCCGTGCTCACCCGCGCGTAGAGAAACACGCGTCGGATCTCGGCCTTCGCGCGCGTGCGGACGCTCACGACCGCTCCCCCGCGGCGGCGATGAGCTCCGCCACCGTGGCCACGAGGCGCGCGCCCTCATCTACCGGGACGTCGCGCTCCCAGCGCGCGACCTCGGTGAGCGTCGGGAGGTCGCTGCGCACGCTGTAGATCACCCCGATCTTCGGCGTCCCCCGCATCGCACGGGGGACACTGGAGGTCGCGCGGCGCCTCACGCCGCAGAGATCGAAGGGCGTCCACCGCGGCGGCGTCGTTCTGCGCCACGGGCTGGAGACGACCGCGATCGCGCGCACGATCCGGGCGGGGCTGGCGAGGGGGAGCAGGGCGTCGACCATGCCCTCGTCGTCGCCTCCCGGCGAGGGGTCGTCAAGTCCACGACGGCCCATGAAGTGCCCCTTGCAGGCCCGGACGGAGCGGCCAGTTTCCCAGACCGCGGGGTCATGAAAAATCGAGGTTCGTGGTCGCCGCTTCCGGCTGCACCGCGAAGAACGCCGGGCGTTTTGAGCGCGGGGACTTTTCTGGCGAGCGAGCGCGAAAAATCCCCGGCGACGGTCGGGGAAACTGGCCGCGGCGGCCCGGCGGAAATACTCCGTCAGAAAAGCTCCGCTCGTGCGCCCAGCGCCGCGGGCATCACGGTGCGGCGCGACTGGATGCGCCGGGCGCGTGCTCGTGGCAGAGGACAGGAGCAAGGACGTCGTGTGAGCCGCCCCAAGACAGCATCGCCCTCTGCATCACAGCCCAACCCGCTTCCGCGTGAGACGCGCGGCATCCTGATCGAGCGGATGGTCCCCTCGCCCGGCCGTCGTGGCGGGCATCGCGAGCGCGTCGCGTACGTGTCGCCCGACGAGCATGCGGGCGTCCTTCGGGGGTTGCCGGGAGGTCGATTCCGCTGCTCATGCATCGGCCCACGAGGGATTCTCCGTGGCGCAGCCTGGGTGGTCGAGTCCCTGGGGGACGGCAGCCGCCCCAAAGTCGCGCGCCCTCGCACACCCCGGGACTACGAACGAAATGCCGCAGGTCGCGCTTCGAAGCCACGCGGCCAGCCAGGGAAGCGGGCACGGGCCTCGGAACAGGCGGTCGAGCGCAAAGCACTCCAGCGCAAGGTCCAGCGACGCGACGCGCAGATCCAACGCGAGCGCGAGGCGAGCCAGCTCCGCGAGGAGGAGCTCCGACGCGAACTTCGCGGCGCCCGCGCGAAGATGCGCCGAGCCGAGCGTCAGCGAGAAGACGCGATCGCGTTCGCGGAGGTTCAGCAACGGCGTTGCGAACGCGCCGAACGGTCCGCAGCACGCGCGCGAGCGAAGGTACGGGCGCTTCGCGGTGTACGCGTCGAAGCGCAACCGTCCGCCCCTCCCCTTCACCCCAACCCGCCTCCTGCCCCGCCCCCGCACGAGCCTGCCTCGCCCCAACCCGTGCCCGCTTCGGACGCGCGCGTGGTGGAGCTCGAAGCGCAGGTCACCGGGCTGCTCCAAACACTCCGCGAGCTGAGCGATGCGTCCCTCCACCTCGCGCAAGAGGCCGCGCAACGCGTCGAGCGCGAGCGGGCCGCAGAGCACGCGCGCGACGAGGCCCTCGCGGAGGCGGCCCGGTGGCGCACGTGGACGGCTTCCGTGATCGCAACGGGCGGGTTCGCCGCGATGGCCGCGGTGTCCCACACCTGGTTCAAGCGGCGCGCCGCTTCAGGTCCTTCGGGGTCGGCTGATGTGGACCATCCAGGGCTTCGCCCGACCGTGTCATCGGTCGCCATCGCGTCCTACCGAGCGAGTCCGACAGGGCGCTCGGTCTGGAGCGGTCCTCCCGTCACGCTCCAGCCGCGCGGCGGGCACGCGGGCCCCGCTTCAACCGTCTGATCAGCCGCCGCGCCGTCACTTCGGCTCGCTGACTATGGTTGTCGGCCGCGGCGAGCGTCCTTCGGAGGCGACGGCGTCGCGATCGCCGCGACGCTCGCGACTGCGTCTCCATGCGCCGATCGCTGTACCGCGCCCGGAGCCTCGTCGGTGGGCGCCTCGTTCGTGCTCGGAGCCCCCTCGACCGCCCGCACCGCGCGGCGCGGTCGCCCGGGCTTTCGCGCGAGGGGCGCCGTGGAGGGGGCGAGGAGTTGCTGGATGTCCACGCCGAAGCCGATCGCCAGACGGGCGAGGGTGACGGCCGTCGCGTTGTTCTCCGCGCGCTCGATGCTCGCGTACACGGGCATCGCCAGGTCGAGGCAACGCCGCGCGGCCTCCTTCTGCGTCCAGCCGCGCTCCTCCCGAAGGCGCCTCACGCTGGCGGCGATGCGATCCAGGAGATCCTGGTACTCCGGCCGATCGTAGAAAATGTCCCTGTGGGAGGGCTGCCGCTTCATCGAGGGCAGGAAGCGCAGAATCGAGTTGCAACCAATGAAGCCGCGGCAGTAATTAAAAATCTGCTTTCTACGATCGAAAGCAGGAGGCCAACATGACGATTCCCCGGCGTTTCCTCGTGGCACTGGTGTGGTGTTCGGCCTGCGGGAGTCCCCCGCCCTCGCCCGCTCCTCCGGGCGAGGACGCCGCCGTGGAGGCCGCGACCTGCTCCGCGGACACCCTCAACGACCCGGCGAACTGCGGCGCCTGCGGGCGCGCCTGCGTCGACGAGCAGCGATGCGCCGACGGCGTCTGCGTCGCGCGAGACCCGCTCGACACCTACGCGAGCTGCCGCGCGGGTACGGCGCCGGACGTCCGCTGCGACGGCGGCCGCAGCTGCGTCTCGGTCGGAAGCGGGGGGCCGCGGGTGTGCGTCCCCTCCTGCGCGCTCTCCTCGGCGCGCTGCCCCGACGCACCGGGCGGCTCCGACGCGAGCGTGGTGTGTGCTCGCCTCGTGCTGTACTGCGCCCTCTCCTGCACGGCGACGACGACCTGCCCGGCTGGCCAGCAGTGCCGCTTCCTTTCGGCCGGCGACACGTCCGGCTACTGCGCCGGCTGACGCCCGCCTGGCCAACGAACGCCACGAGCCAACGCGCAGGAGCGACGGCCCTCAACCGCGCGGCGAAGGCTCTTCGGGAGCATTCTGTATCCTTCGATAATCTCTTCTTCTCGAAGGTGAGCTTGTCCCCGGCGAACAGCGTCGGGCTGCAACCGGCCACACCTCCCTACCAGGAGCGGCCTTCCATCACGCCCGATGAAACACCTCTGTCGTTGCGACGAGTCGCACGGCCCCATCCTCGTACCTCGCCCCCACGATGCGCAGCACCTCGCCCGCCACGAAGGGCCCGTGCGCGCCGCCCCCCTCCGCCTCCCACACCAGCGGTAGCCGGCGCTTCCCCTCGCCCGCCACGAAGCCGTTGGCCTCGACCTCGCCGGGCACCTGCACCGCAACGTCGACCCCGCGTCGTCCCACCGCCGTCTGCGCATCGGGCGTCGGCAACGCGGCCCAGTAGTCGTCGCAGAAGGGGCGCACGTCGCACTGGGCGCAGTGGTCCCCCCGCCGCGCGGGCGCCGGCGTCTCCGCGATTGCGCGCTGCGTCGCCTCGACGCGCACCGTCAATGCCGCCTCGATCGCTTCGAGGCGCGCCGCGCTCACCTCGAACGCACGCTGCCCCCTCGGATGGCGGAGCGACAGCGCCACGGGCAGGTCGCCCGTCACACGCCACCAGAGCAGCGCGTACAGCGCGAGCTGCTCCTCGTGCTCGTCGCGGACCTCGCCAGTCTTGAAGTCCACCACGTGCGCGCCGGCGTCGTCGCGGCGGACGAGGTCGATCACCCCGCGCACGGGCAGCCGCGGGTGCGCCACGGGCACCTCCGTCAACGCGCCGCGGGCGCGGAGCGCGCCGAGCAGATCGACGCGCGGTGACGGCCCCCGCGCGGGAGGAGGCGGCGCCGCGTCGGCGCGGGCGACGGCCGCGTACTCGCGTTGGAAGAGCGCCGCGGCCCGGTTGTAGAGCGACCGCGCGTCGAGCGGCAGCCGGAGCGCGAGGCGCCGCGGGTGCTCCGCCAGCAGGGCGTGGGTCGCGTCGATGCGGCGCTGGATCTCCCCTGGGACGTCCACCCGCGCCACCACGGCGCGGAACGCGGGGCTCGTCGTAGGCGGCGCCCCCGCGAAGCAGAGCTCGCGGAAGAGGAGGTCGAGCACCTCGTGGACGATCTGGCCCTCGATCGCGGCGGCGTGGGGGCGCGTCGGGAGCCGCTCGAAGCCGGGCCACGACGATCGACGGAGCTGCCACTGCCGCGGGCACCGCTCGATGGCGCGGAGCGACGAGAAGCTCAGTGACTCCACCGCGGTCTCCCAGCGCGAGGGGGCGGTGAGGCGGTAGAAGGGGTGGCTCACCCGCGTCCCTCCAGCTTCGCCATCGCGAGGGGGAGCGCGTTGTCGAGCGTCCAGAGGTCCAACGCGACCACCGGCTGCATGCGCGCCGTCGCAGCGCGCGTCACCGCGCCAGGGCGGAGGTCGACGTCGACCAGTGCGTGGTGGACGTCGACCCAGGTCTCGCCGCCGTCCGCGGTCTCCACGACGAGCGGCACCCGCACCGGCTCGCCGTCGTCGTCGACCACCGCGTCGCGCGCGGTGAGCCCGCGCAGACGGAGAAACTCGCGGAGCGGGGCGAGCGCGCGGTCGCGGGCGGCCTCGTCCACGGCCGGCACGCGCGCGTCGGTGATCGCCTCGAGGAGCGCGAGCGCGAGGTGGCGGTCGAGCTGGCCGTGGAGCCGCTGATTGCCCCAGTGGCGAAGGCAGCGGTAGCACGACGACGCGCAGTCGCAGCCCGCCACGAGTTCGCGGGCGGCCGCGAGGACGAGGGCGAGGTTCTCCCGCACCTGCCAAGTGTAGCCCGCGCCGCCGGGGAGGAGGTCGTAGAAGTACACGTCGGCCTCGTACGGGTCGCCGCTGGGGACGGGGTTCCAGTTGCCGGCGAGCTCACCCTCGTCGATCTGGAGCGAGCGCGACGCCGCGAGCCCCACCGCCTCGACCAGCGACGTGAGCGCGGCGCGGCCGGGCGCGGCGGGGCGGCCCGGGCGGTCGGCCACCGCGCAGTGCATTGGGGCCGCGAGGCGGATCCGCAACAGGAGGACGTCCGTCGTGAAGGTGTGGCCGAGGTAGAGCGGGCCCTCCGCCGTCCCCGAGCACGTGACGCCCTCGCGGGTCGGGTTCGCGTGGGCCTTCGACGCGCCCTTCCCGCTCAGCCGGCGCGCTGAAGCCGACGCCGAGGGTGGGCTCGGCGAGGCCGCACTGGCGGCAGATCATGAAGCCGCGGTCGCCGACGCCCTTGTTCACCACGATGAGCTCGCGGGCGGCGACGTTGACGCGGAGGCGGCCGTCGTAGCGGACGTCGTCCCAGCGGTCGACGTTGACCACCTCGAGCCGCGCGGGCGTGGTCTCGCCGGCCCACGAGACGGTGCCGCCGCGGTCGGGCTCACGCCGGGCGTTCACGTCGGGCGCGAAGCCTTCGGGGCGGACGAAGCGGCGCCGGAAGAGGTCGGCGTCGCCGCACACGGGGCACGCGGGGAGGGCCTCCACCTGTCCCCCCTTGCCGACGTAGCCGCAGCGCTTGCACGCGGCGTAGGGCGTCTGGCGCGCGAGCGTCCGCGCCACCTCCGGCTGGTACGGGTTGTAGAGCGCGGCCGACGTGAAGCGGAACCCGTCGATCGTGAGCGTGCGGCCCGGCGCGTACTCCGTCAGGGCCACCTGGAGGTCGCGCTGCGGCTGGTACTCGAACTCCGTCTTCCACTTCGGCGTCCCGGCGTGGCGAGGGCGCGGCACCCAGAACGCGACCGTGTCGGTGGGGAAGGCGTAGCGCGGCAGCACCGCGCGCTCGATGAGCGTCTGGAGGAGGTTCTCGTCGAGGCGGAGCTCGACGGCGGCGCGGCGGACGTCGTCGAGCGCGTCGAGCTGGGCCGCGTCGTCCACTGGCAGCGCCTCGCGCACCGCGCGGAGGAGCTCGGGCACAGCCCCGCGCAGCGCGGCGTCGACGTCGACGGGCGCCCCGGCGCCGTGGGCCACGCGCGGCACCCAGCGCGCCAGGTCGGCCATCAGCCGGGCCTCGTGAGCCTCCAGCCACGACGCCATCCGCGCGAGCGAGCAGGGCTGCCGCGCGTCGAGGAAGTCGCGCACCGTCCCCATGCTCTCGAAGAGCGCGTAGGCGGCCGAACCGCTCGGGACGGTCTCGTGGAAGAAGCGTTGGAGGAGCCACGCGAAGGCGTGGCGGCGGAGCACGCGGACGTTCTCCACGTACACCACGGGGGCCCGGACGTCGCCCGAGACGATGCGCGACGGGAGGTCGTAGTACCAGGCGTCGTGCGACCCGCCCTGCGCGTAGGTGACCACCGACGCGATCGCGCGCCCGCGGCGCCCCGCGCGGCCCGCCCGCTGCTGGTAGTTGGCGACGTGCGGGGGCACGTTGCGGAGGGCGACGCCGGAGAGCGACCCGATGTCGATGCCCACCTCCATGGTGGTGGTGCACGACAGGACGTCGATGGGCGGCGCGCCGTCGACGCGGAGGTCCTGGAAGCGGAGTTCGTACTGCTCGGTGAGGTTGAAGGCCTCGTCGTCGGATCCGAGGCCGGTGAGCTGCGCGGTGTGTTCCTTCACCGTGAGGCCGAAGGGCTCGATGGACGACCCGTCGAGCGCGCGGAGCACCGCGTCGCGGTAGTACCCCGCCCGCGCCGAGAGGACGGAGGGGTCGGCGGGCGCGAGGTCGCCGCCGCAGTCGTCGCAGCGGGCGCCGAGGTCGTCGCCGTGGACGCGGTGGCAGCGCTCGCACATCCACCACGGGCCCTCGCGGCGGAGGCGCAGCGTGAGGCACTGCGGCACGAGGAAGTGCTGGTCGCCGAAGAAGACGAAGAGCCCCGTCCGCGGGAGGCCCTCGATCCAGCGGACCACCGCCGCGCGCCCGTGGTCGTCGGGCACCACGGCGCGGAGGTAGTCTTGAAAGCGCTGCGGGAGGAGGTCGAGGGGCCGCCCCGGCGTGATGCCTGCGGGCCGCTGAAACTCCTCCCCGAGCCGCCCCGGCGAGGCGTTGGGCGGCAGGAAGCAGCGGCGCTCGAGCTGGACGCGGATCCAGCGGTCGAAGAGGAGCCGCGCGTCGGCGTCGGAGAGAACACCCCGCGGGAAGTCCTTGAGGAACAGCGGGGCGATGGAGGGCGCCACGCCGAGCGTCGCCACGCCGAGCTGGGTGACCGACAGGAAGCGCTCGGTCACCTCGTTGAAGAGGGCCTGGGCGTAGGCCTCCGGCGGCTGGAGCGCGGCGGTCAGGTTGAGGAGCTGCGCGAAGGAGTTGCTCGACGCCATCGCGAGGTGGCGCGCCCACTCGCCGGTGCCCGCGCCCTCGGGGAAGAGGTCGACGCTCCGCTCGCGGCACACGTGGAGGATGGCCGGGTAGAGCATCGCGAGGGTGTGGCCCTCGCCGCGGCGTTCGAACTCCCGCGCGGCGAGGACGAGCACCTGGCGGAAGGCGTCCTGCGCGTGGCCGACGGCGAGCGACGGGGCGAGGCGGGCGGCCTTCTGGCGGCCGTCGGAGAACACCAGCACCTTGCGGCCGCGGTTGGGCAGGTCGTCGCGGTCGCTCTGCGGCGGCTGTTCGGCGAACTGCGCCTCCACCAGCGCGGTGAAGGGCTGCTCGCCGCGGGTGCGGTGGTCCTTGATGCGCCCTTTGCGCTGCGAGCCCGCCGGCTGACACACCGCGCACACGGTGAACTCCGGCGCGCGGCGGCCCTCGTGGTGGGCGATCCAGAGGTCGCGGGTCTCGTGCGCCGCGGCCGACTCCGTCGCGCCGAGGAGCTTCCCCGTGCGGAGCTGCACCGAGAGCACCTCCAGGTCGTGGCCGGGGCGCGGCGTTCCTGGCAGGAGCTGCACCTGGACGCCGTCGGCCTCGGCCGCCTCGCCCCACAGGAAGTCCCACCCGTCGAGGTCGCGCGAGGGGGCGTAGGCGAGGCAGTAGGCGCTCCCGCATTCGCGGCACGAGGCGACCTCGAACACGCGGGAGTCGCAGGCGTCGCAGAAGGTCCTCGCCTCCGCGAAGAGGCGCCCGAGCGGGGCGACCTCGCCGGGGTCGTGCTGACGCCCCGAGCAGCGCGGGTTGAGGCAGGCGTAGAGCCCGTCGATGCCGCGGAACATCAGGTGGATTCGCGTCGGGAGCAGGCTCGGCTCGTCGGGCGCCGTCCGCGCCACGGCCCCCAGCGTGAGGAGCGCCTCCGTCGCGCGCCGCGCCTCCGCCGTCCCGGGGAACACCGCCTCCGCGAGCGCGGCGAGGCTGCGGGCCTTCGCCGAGGTCTCGTGGAGGAGCTGCTGGACGAAGGGCTGCGGCGCGAGCAGGTGATGGAGCGCGGCGAGCACCTGCGCCTCGTCACCATCCGGCGGCGACGCGCCGAGGTGGGCGAACACCGCCGCCGTCGCCGCGCGGAGCGCATCCGCGGAGCGGGCGCCGTGGAGCGCGTCGAGGTCGACCGAGGCGAGGACCGAAGCCGTGGCGGCGTCGCCGGGCCTCGGGTCGACGGCGGGCTGGCGGCGGCCCGTGACGATGTCGAAGCGGTCGGGCGCGAGGCCGGTGAGGTCGGCGGCGAAGCGGCGGGCGATGTCGGTCGCGTCGCCGCTCCCGCCGAGCGAGGCGCTGGTGGCGATGACCGAGACCTTCTCGGGGTGGTCGGTGACGCCGAGGCGATCGAACAGGCGCCGCAGGAGGAAGGCGACCTCGGCGCCCTTCGCGCCGCGGTACATGTGGGCCTCGTCGAGCACGAGCAGGAAGCGGCTCCCCGGCTCCGCGAGCCAGCGCCGGGTCTCTTCGAACACGGGCCGCTCGAAGGGGCGCATCAGCATGTACTCGAGCATCGAGTAGTTGGTGACGAGCACGTCGGGCGCGCTCCCCTGCCCGGAGTCCTCGTCGCGCACCATCTCGTGGCGGGTGATGAGCTCGCGGTCGCCCGCGCCCGTGAGGAGTCGGCGATCCCAGTGGTGCTTCGTGTACTTCTGCCCCTTGCGCTTGCCGCTCTTGTACGCGGCCTCCTCGGCGTGCTCGTCCGCGAGGAAGGCGTCGAGGTCCTTCGCGGGGTACCGGCCGCGCTTGCGGAGGGCGGCGGCGGCCTCCGGGCTCTCGCGCGAGAGCTTCTGGTACCACTCGAGCAGCGGGAGCACGCGCGCCTTGTCCTTCGTCCCGTCGCGCGGACCCGCGTAGGGCGTTCGCCCCGTGTACATGCCGAACACGGGGTGGCGCGCGGCGCCCGTGTCGTCGCGGAAGCGCGCGGCGAAGCCCTCGTCGCCGAGGAGGCGACGGAGGCGCGACACCTGGTCGTTCACGAGCGCGTTCATCGGGTAGAGGATGAGCGCGCGGACGCCACGCTTCTTCCACCCCTCGGGCTGCGTGCGGGCCTCCTCGTGGAGCATCCCCACCAGCGGGAGGAGGAAGCACTCCGTCTTGCCCGAGCCCGTCCCCGTGGCGACGACGAGGTCGCGCCGCGCGGGCCCGAGGAAAGCGCGGAGCGCGGCGGCCTGATGCGCGTACAGAGACGGATAGATGAGCCCCGCGGCGGCGGTGGCTTCGAAGAACGCGGCCGTGGGCGCGGCCATCCCGAGGTCGCCAAAACCCTCCTCCGCGGCGGTGTAGCGGGGTGTGGTCTCGACGTAAGGATCTTGCGCGAGGAGGTGCCCGCCGGCGGCCGTCTCGAACAGCGCGCGCCGCGCGTGGACGAGGCGGGTGTCGTTGAGCGGCCACGCGGCCTCCAGGTAGCCGCGGAGCTGATCGCGGAGGCGGCGGGCGAGGCGGGTCGGGGTGTACTTCTCGCCGGGATCATCGGCCGCGGCGAAGCGGATCTCCGCCGGGCGCGACGCAACCGTCGGCATGGCCGCGCGTTGGGGCGCCTTCGGTAACGGAGGCGCCGAGCTTCGGTCGAGCCAACGGGAGAGGGTCGCGTCGACGTCGGGGGTGGTGTTGGGGAACTCCAGCTCCAGGAGCGACTCGGGGCTACGGCCGCGGAAGAGCTCGTCGAGGAAGGCGAGCGTGACGCCCGCGACGCCCGTGAAGTCGAGCGCCGTGGCGCCAGGCAGGCGGTGCTCACGGGCGAAGGCGGCGTTCTTCACGTCGCGCAGGACGTCGTCAGCGTCGTCGGTGAATTTCGCGAGCTTCACGAGGGTCACGGGGCGGCCTCCTGGAGGTTCCAATGCGTGGCGGGGGGCGAGGCGAAGACCGGGTCGCTCCACCCGCGCGGCTGGAGCACGAGGAGGCCGCGCATCGCGCGCGTCATCCCCACGTAGAGGAGCCTCCGGTGGTTGCGCATGGCCTCGTCGCAGGCCTCGGGCACAGTGAAGGACTCGGGCGTCGGCCACGTCCCCGGCCGCAGCCCGGCGAGCACCACCATCGGGAACTCCAGCCCCTTCGCCGCGTGGAGCGTGAGCACCTTCACCACGGGCTCGCGCAGGTCGAGCTCGCGCCCCGGGAAGTACCGCGCCGCCACGCCCTCACGCTGGAGCGACTGAGCCAGCGCAACGCCCGCCTCGGCGTCGGGCACGAGCACGGCCCCGGCCTGCACCTGGAGCCGCAGGTGCTTCGCCATCTGCCGGAGGAAGCGCGCCGCCCACGCGCCCTCCTCGGCGGGCTCCATCCCATGCGCGAGGACAGGGAGCGGGCCGGAGTGGGGGCTCTCCGAAGCCTCCAGCGCCTCGCCCGCCTCGGGGGAGAGGACGGCGAAGGCGGCCCGGTCGATCTCCGCGGTGGAGCGGTAGTTGCGCGCGAGGAGGGCGGTGCGGCCGCGGAAGTCGAGGCGGGGGTGGGCGCTCGCGAAGGTGTAGTTGCGGGAGTAGAGCGACTGCTTCGCGTCGGCTGCGAGGAAGATGCCCGCGGGCGACGCGGCGAGCTCGGCGAGGAGGGCGAGCGAAGCTGGGGAGAGGTCTTGCGCCTCGTCGACGACGACGTGGTCGAAGCGGGCCGGGTAGAAACCCGCGCGCAGCCGGGCGAGAGCCTCGCGGCGGAGGTCGGGGAAGGTCTCGAGCTTCGCCGACGCGACGCGCTCCTGGAAGGCCGAGCGCAGCTCCCACACGGCCGCGCGGAGCTTCTCCCCCAGCACCACGCCGCGGCCCGGCCGCGGGGCCTGGAGGTACTCGTCGAGCGACGCGAGGTCGCGCCCCTCGATCACCCATTCGAACTCCTCCAGCACGTAGTCGTCGGTGAGGCGGGCGAGGGCCTTGGCGCGGAGCTTCCGCTCGAAGGGGGAAGGGCCCGCGGGCTCGAAGGTGGCGCGGAGGTCGCGGAGCATCTTCCGCAGCGTGCCGGCGTCGGCGAAGGTGCCCACGGGGCGCGACGCGGCGACCACCTCGCGGGCGATCGTGTCGCAGGTGGAGACCCGCACGCGCGCCCTCGCCGCGGGCGGGAGGAGCTGGTCGAGGAGCTGCGACGTCGCCCGCTCCAGCGCGCGCGTGTAGGTGGTGAAGAGGACGGTCTCGTCGGGGCGGGCGCCCTTCCGTTCGAGCACGGCGCGCACGCGGTAGAGGGCGACGGTGCTCTTGCCGGTGCCCGCGCCTCCCTTGACGAGGGTCGGGCCCTGGAGGGCCCAGCGCGTGAGCCGCTCCTGCGCGGGGTCGAGCTTGAGGAGGAAGGCGATGAGCTCGCCCTCCGCGTAGCGGACGAGGTCGTCGGTGGAGCGGACGACCAGGTCGGGCTGCTTCGCCACCTCGTCGATCGGCCGCGGGAAGAGGGCGTCGAGCACGCGCTCGGCCACCTCGGCGGGCACCGGGGCGTCGAGGAGGTCGTCCTCGCGCGCGCAGCGGAGCAGCGCGTCGTGGTGCGCCGCGGGCACCTGGAGCCCGGTGAGCCACGCGCGGGTGATCGCCCGCGGCAGCGCCCGTCCCGTCGCCGACGCGCGGGTGTCGAAGCGGAACGAGCGCCCCTCGTCGCGGGCGAGCGCGGCGTCGACCGCGTCGTCGTCGGGCGCGGGGGCGAACGCCTCGGGCGCGTCGGCGCGGACGCCCTCGACGCCGTCGCGGTAGGTGCGGTCGTCGCGCTTGCGCAGCGCGAGGAGGCGGATCCACGCGTCGCCGAAGGTGTAGAAGAGCCGGTGGTCGCCGACGCGGAGGCGGTAGAGGTCGTCCTTCCCGACGAGCTTCTTCTTGAGCTTGCCGTCGGGAAGGGGGTCGTCGACGAGGAAGCCGATCTTCTCCCAGAGCACCGTGGCCTGGGCCGGCGGGAAGGCGTTGAGCTCGCGCAGAAACGCGGGCTTGAGGTTGAGCTCTCGTCGCGTCGTCACGTCCCCCTCGCTCCGTCCAGGGCCTCATCCACGGTCATCCCCAGTCGATCGCGCAACATCGTCGCCAGCGTCGGCCACACGTCGCGCGCGGCGGTGTAGCGGGAAGCACCCTCGCCGTCCCCCAGGCGGTCGCACGAGCCGAGGAGGTAGCGGTACTCCGCGCGCGGGATCCACCCCGGCACGGCGAACGCGACCGTCCCCTCCCCGCTGGCTTCCGCCACGACGCGGCGGGCGTGGCCTGCTTCGCTCTCCAACGCGAGGGCCGTTCGGGTGGCCTCGTCGGCCGTGAGGGCGACGGCCCCCTCCGCGCCGCGCCACACGAAGCGGAACCACCCGCCGGGCTGACGGAAGCGCTCCAGGCGCGGGGCCCCCTCGAGCGCCGCGTCTCGCCGCCATCGGCTGCGCGGCGCGGAGACGAAGACCTCCGCTTCCCCCTCGGGCATTGCGTCCTCGCCGCGGCGCGCAGAGAGCTCGTCGCGCCACGCATCGAGCGAGGCCGGGGCGCGGTCGAGCCCGGCCCACACGTCGGCGTCGACGACGCGGCCGCCGAGCGAACTCATCGCCGCATCGAGCGCCTCCGCGTCGTGCCCGGAGAGCGTCGCGCGCCGGATGCGTCCACCCCGCACCACCTCGTCGCGCAGCGCGGCGGAGAACGCCGTCGTCGGCGCGCTCCCCACGAGGAGGACGGTGCTGCTCCCGCGGATCCGCGCAGCGCGAGGCGGCGTCGCGCCGACCGTGCCTCCGTCGCCGACCCACGCATCGCCCACCGCGTCGAGCCCGTCGAGGAGCGCGTCGAGCCGCTCGCGCGCCTCCGCCCCCTCGGCGCCGTGCCAGCGCAACACGCGGTCGAGCAGTGAGCGCCGGAGCACGCTCCCCGCCGCCGCGAGGTGGGCGCGGAGCGACTCGCGCCAGGCGGCGTCGTCGCCCGTCTCCCACGCGAGCCTGCGGCCCGCGGCGGCGGTGGTCAGTTCGTCGATGCCCGCGACACGCATCCGGTCACCTCCAGGCCCCGTAGCGGACGAGGAAGCCCTCGAAGGCCTCGTCGTCGTCGATCACCGCGTCGAGCGCGTCGGGCGGGGGCGGCGCCGAGCGCGTGAGGTCGAGGGCCCACCAGCGACGCCCGTCGCTCACGAGGGCGCGGGTGAGCCCGACCGCGGCGCCGATCGCGTCGAGGGTCGCGCGGGGCGTCCCCGGCTCGCGCGCACGCAGCCCGAGCGACGGATGGAGCAACGCCAGCAGGGCCGCAGGCCGTGTGCGGAAGGCGCGCTCCAGGGGCTCAATGCCCTCGACGAGGAGCACCGAGAGGCCCGCGCATGCGCGCCGCGCGCCGTCGGGCAGCTCCCGCGCGTGGTACCCGAGCGCGGCGGCCACGGGGCGCCCCCAGAGCGACGCGGCGAGCGACGGGTCGGCGAGGCCCGCGCCGAGGAGGGCGACCGCCGCGTCCATCGCATCCCGCAGACCCCGACGCGCGCTCGCAACGGCGAGGGCGGCGGTTCGTGCGTGGGCGATTCGGACTTCGCCCCACTCGCCGAAGTCGACGGAGAGGGCGCCGAGCACCGCGGACTCGCGCAGCGTGCGGGTGCGGAGCGTCGCCGCCGTGAGGTCGACCGCGCCGTCCGCGTCCGCGGAGCACCAGCCCGAGTCCCACGCCGTGTGCGACGTCCAGCGCACGCGAACGGGCATCGCCGGGGGCGCGGTGACCGACCATGGTTGGCCCTCGCCGAGCGACGACAGGTCGGCCTCGCAGCCCTCGCCCGGCGCGAGCGTCTGCGCGCCGAGCGTCACCGCAGGCGTCGCGGTGGGCCATGCGCCGCGCGCGTCGTCGTCGACCACGAAGGCGAGGCGGGCCGGCGCGACGCTCCGGTCGGCGCAGGTGACCTCGACCACGTAGCGCCCGGCGGCGAGCGCGTCGAGCGCGACGTCGGTCCGCTCGGTGGTGGCGAGGGGGAGGCGCTCCAGCCCGCCGGGGCCCCACAGGAAGGCCACCATGTCGCCACGCACGACGCCCGACGTCACCCGCACGAAGGGGTGGTCTCCCACGGCGAACACCGGCAAGCGATCGCCCCGCGGGGTGACCTCCCAGCGGCGCGGCGGGGTGACGACCCACGTCGCGTCGAGCGCGGCGCTCCCGAGCGAGAGCCCGAGGGCGGCGAGCGCCGCGGCGAGCGCGTCGTCGGGCACCGCGGGCACGTCCAGCACCCACAGGCGCCACCCCTCCCCCAGCGCGTGCATCGTCGCGTCCGTCGGCGCGAGGAGCTGCGGCGGGAGGAGCACCGCGTAGCGCGCACCCGCGGCCAAAGAGGTGCCGACGATCCGCTGCGTGCGGCCGGTGACGTCGGTGCGGAAGACGGTCGGCGCGTCGTCGGCGAACGGCGCGGGGGCCATCGACGCGAGCAAGGGCGCGTAGGGCCCATCGTCGTCGGGGTCGCCCGTGGTCCAGGCGAGCCGCGAGCAGGCGGGGGGGACTTCGAGGCGGGCGCCGAGGCGGGCGAGGTTCTCGCGGCGGAGGCCCTGGCGCCATGCGGACGAGGTCGCGGTGAGCACCTTCACGAAGCTCGCGAAGCCCTCGACGGGCTCCACCACCAGATACACCGCCAGCGCCCCGTCGCCACGAGGCGCGACTTCGAACCAGCTCCGCGCGTCCGTCACCGCGGGCTCGTCACCGCCAGCGGTTCGCGTCGTCGTGCGCGGACTCTCCGCCCACACCCGCTCAGCGTGACGCGCCAGCGCGACGGCCACCGCGTCGGGCGAGAGCGTGCGCCGGGTTCGCGCGCGGCCGACGTCTTGCGGCTCGTCACCCACGTCGGGCGACGGCGGCGCCTCACCGCGCGGCGGAACCATCACCTCCGGCGCAGGTTCCTCGGTCGCGGCGGGCGCGGACGTCATCGCCACGGCCTCGCCGCGGCCCATGGCGTCGAGCTCCTTCCGCCACCGACGCCACACGGCGCGCAGGGCCTCGTCCGCCACGCCGTCGAGCGCCGGAAACCGCGCTCGCCACGCGCCAGGCTCGACCCGCGCCAGCGCCGCCGTCACCGCCGTCGCCGCCGCGTCGCCGTGGCGCGCGAGCATTGCGACAGACTCCCGCGGCTCGTGCCACTGAAGGCTCACCTCGCGGCCCGTGGCCGACGCGAGCGCGCGCGCCCGCCGCCGGGCGAGCTCACGCTCCGCGGCCGCGAGCGACGCGGCCAGCGCCACCGCGACGTCGTCCGCTCCCTCCGCCACGGCGCGCTACCCTTGACCGCCCTCGAAGCGCGCGTCGTCGAGCCCGAGGGTGCGGCAGTTCTCGCGCACCACCCGGACGACGTCGCCCTCGACGCCGCCGGGCACCTCCGCGTGGATCTCCAACGTCACGTTGACGCGCGCCCCCGGGAGCGTCGCGAGGTGGCGGAGCACCTCCTGGGCGATCTGGGCGGCCTTCGCGGCGAGCTGCGTGGCCTCCAGGTCGACGCTGGCGTGGAAGTGCCGCGGCGGCGCATCGGGGCGCGGCGGGGCGGCCGGGCCGCGCGATCCGCCGACAGCGCCCGTCACCCCGCCCGACGCAGGCCCAGGCACGGGGGCGAAGGTGCCCGACGGCTTGCGCTGCGGCGTGCTCGCGGTGGCGGCGGCACGCGCGGCGTCGGCGGCGAGCTGGGCCGCGGCGACCTCGGGCTTCACCACCACGGACTCGCCGTCGGCGGAGACGGAGACGGCGCCGGTGCCCGCGCGGAGGCCGAGGTAGCGGGCGCCGTCGTGGCGCTCGGCCCAGGCGAAGGTCTCCGTGTCCCAGGCGACGTTGGCGAGGCCGGAGGCGATGGCATCGAGGAGCACCTGCGTCCCACGCAACCGAGGGAGGTAGAGGTAGCGGGCGAAATCGTCGGCGAGGGTCTTCACGGCGACGTGATCGCCCCGCCAGAGGGGGACCTTGTCGAGTTCGAGGCGCAGCACGGTGCCGTCGAGCTTCGTGACCAGGAGGCCCTCGGCGACGAGCTTGCGGCTGACGCGGACGCCGAGGGGGTCACTGCCGCCGGCCTGGAGGCGGAGCTCGCGCCAGGTCATCGCCGGTGGCGGGACGCCGGGCTCGCCCCGGTCCTGCTCGGGGACGAGGAGGAGGCACCACGTCTCGAAGAGCCGCAGGCGGACGGTGTCCTCGGCCTGCTTCTGGCGCTGCTCGGCCTGGGAGGTCTGCGTCGTGTTGAGGTCGAGGTCCTTCGCCTCCGTGACGATGCTCTTCCACGCGAGGAACTTCCGCGCCGCGTCCTGCAGCTCGACGAGGCGGCGGCGGTCGGGGGCGAGGAAGACCACGCTGTTGCGGTACGTGCGCGGGCCGTTGCCGTGGTGGGCGAGGATGTCCTCGACGCGGGCGCGGGCGTGGCTGTCCGACGCGTTGGGGACGTGCGGGTCGTCGGGGTCGAGCACGACGAGGCCCACGTCGCGCTCGTCGGGGACGTCGGCGCTCTTCATCGGGCACACGTACACCGCGCGGAACTCCCCGCGCGGCGCCTGCCCCTTGAAGTGCTCGCGGAGGCAGTCGACCAGGTGCTTCGCGACCTCGTCGGGCTTGAGGTCCGTGGCGCGGTCCTCGGCGAGGCGCGTGAGGGTGGCCTGCGTGGCGAACCAGCAGCGCGAGCCCTCGGTGTAGAGGTGCCGGGCCCGCTCGGTGAGGCGGCGGAGCGCGTCGGCGAAGGGCGCGACGGCCTCGCCGGGCTGCACGCACCCGAGGCGGACGGCTTCTCCTCGACGCCCGCGTGGGCCGTCCGCTGCGTCGGCGCGGTGGCCATGAACACCGTCCGGGCGACGCGGCGCGCGGCGCTCACCTTGCCGAGGTGGACGTTCTCCTCGTCGACGCGGAGCGCGAGGGAGCCGGGGCCGTCGACGTCGCGCTCGATCACCGGGCCCCACGGGTCGTCGAGGTAGCGGGCCAGCTCGGACTGAACGTCCATCGACGCCAGCGGGATGCTCGCGGGCATGATCATCAGCGAGCGGTCGCCGTCGTGGAAGAGCCGGTGCACCACTGTGGCCATCAGCCGGAGCACCCCGCGCGTCCGCTGGAACTTCGGCAGCCCCGACCACTCCACCGACAGCCGGTCGAAGAGCTCGGGGTGCAGGGGCCACGCCGCCTTGAGCTTCCGCTCGTAGTCCTTCTCCCGGCACTCCGAGGGGAAGTCAGCCCCGTTCGAGCGGTACAGCTCCATGAAGGCCCGGATCACCGCGTCGCGGGCCGCGTGGCTGCCCGGGTCGGCGACGGGCTGGAAGATGCGGCGTCGGACGATCTCGTAGCTCTCCTCGGGCGACGCGGGGCGCCACGGGGACTCGACGCGGCCGATGGCGTTCTTCAGGCGCTCGAGGGCCACGTGGCCGTACTCGCCGCCGACCTCGATGTCGTGGCCCTCCTTCTCGCGGCGCTGGCCCTTGCGGTCGCGGGTCGCCAGGTGCTCCGACGCGGGGATGCTCACCACGAGGAGGGTGCGCGGCGCGGCCTTGGCCGCCTCGCTGAGCTGCTGGGCGAAGGTGAAGTGGGTCTCGAAGCCGCCGCCGGGGAGGTCCCTCCCCGAGAAGAGCTGGCGGGCGTAGGCCACCCACTCGTCGACGAGGATGAGGCACGGGCCGAAGCGCGCGAACACCCGGCGCAGCGCGTCGCCGGGGTTGGTGGCGGTCTCGTCGGCCTCGCGCACCATCGCGTAGCCCTCCGGGCCGCCGAGCTGCCACGCGAGCTCGCCCCAGAGGGTGCGGGTCACCGTCCCGTCGGGCTTGCGCTCGGGCTGGCCGGGCGAGAGCTTGTTGCCCACCAGCACGGCGCGCTTCGCCGGCAGCGCGTCGGAGACGCCCACCCGCGCGAGGACGGGCTCCAGCCCCGGGAGCGTGGCCGGCGCGACGCCCGAGAAGAGGTGGTAGAGCGCCAGCATCGAGTGGGTCTTGCCGCCGCCGAAGGTGGTCTGGAGCTCGATGACCGGGTCGCCGCCGCCGCCCGACAGCCGCGTGAGCGCGTTGCCCAGGAGCTGCTGGAGCCCCTCGGTGAGGTACGTCCGCCGGAAGAACTCCACCGGGTCGCGGTACTCCTCCGACGCGTCCCCCGTCACCACGGCCCAGAGGTCGGCCGCGAACTCGGCCTTCTGGTAGGTGCCGCGGGCGACGTCCGGGTGCGGGGAGACGAGGTCGCGCCAGGGGCGGAGGCCCTCCGCGGGCGTCCCCTTGAGGTCGGGCGAGGCGCCGCGGCGGGACTCGCGGCGGGCCTCCTCCTCGAAGCGGGCGCGGAGGAAGTCCTGGCGGAGCCGGTCGACCTCGGCCTCGTCGTCGCGCGCGGAGACGGCCGCGAGGAGACGCACGCTGTCGTCGAGGCAGCGGTAGGTGGCGTCGACGTCGAAGCGGGCGCGCTCGTCGGCCCGCAGCCGTGCGGCGCGGAGGTCGTCGACGAGGCGCCGGCCGGGGTCGCCGAGGAGGCGGGCAGGCGTCGGCTCCCAGCGCGCGAGGAGGAGTTCGAAGAGGGCCGAGGGAGCGGAGGGCGGCGGCTCCGGAAGTTCCAGGACGCGGGTCATCCAGGGGCGGAGCGCCTGGTCCACGAGTTCCAGGGCACGCGCGACGCGCTCGAGGTTCGACAACGACAAGGGACACCTCCTCGCAATGGGGGCCGACGGGCGCGGACGATGCCACGACGCCCGGCGCGGATGGAATCGCGAAGCGCAGCGGGGCGGACGTAGGTTGTCCCCTCGCGCGCTGGAGGCGGAGGCGTGCCCGAGGTCTCACCCGCGGCGGGGTTTGCGCGGCGGCGCGTCGTCGCCTTCCTTCGCCTCGGGCGCACCCTCGTGGGCGCGGATGTGGAACTCCACCTTCGCCCTCACCTCGCCGTTGGTCACCACGATGCGGTTGATGCCCATGAGCACCATGGTCGCGAGCTGCTGCCGCCGCTCTTTTGCCAGCGCGCGCCGCGCCTCGTCGGCCGCGTCGGGCTCGCCCCCCGCAAACTCCTCCAACGAGCGCGCCACGTCGCCCACCAGCGCGGCGTAGGCCTGCATCTGCTCGACGCTCGCGTCCACCACCGCCTGGAACACGCCCTGGACCAGCCCCGCGACGAACGTGGGGAAGTCCACGGAATTCACCAACTGCGGGGCGTGGTGCGCGGCGACGAACTCCGTGACCTTCACCATGTCCGCGGCGAGGCGTCGGCGCGTGTCGGGCGGCAGCGCCGCATAGCCAGGGGAGCGGGTGAGGACGGCGCGGACGGCGCGGTCGACCTCCCGCCGCGTGCCTTCTTGCCCGCTCGACGATTTCGTCTGTGATGCCATGGTCGGCTCCTCACTTTCGGTTCATCCAGGTCTCTGCCGGTGGGATCACGGCCGCCGCCACGGGCGGCGCGCCCCCAGGCGGACGCACGGTCGCCAGCCCGACGGGCTTCCCTTGGATCGGCAGTTCAGGCATCGCGCCGCCCCACGCGACGGCGAGCGGGAGGTACCCAGCTTCGTCCACCCCCGAAGCGCGAACGCGCTGCGGGAGTTGCGTCGAGACCTCACACTGAACGGTGCAGCGTTCATGCTCGAAGCCGGGGTTTCGGTACGGCTGAAGGGGCTGGCTCGCGATCTCCCGCACCATCGGCAGCGTGGCGCCGCCCCCCGTCAACACCACGCGGACGGTCGGATAGCGCGTCCAGTCGATGCTCTCACCGTCCTTCGCCACCGCGCGTTCGGCGCGCGTGAAGACCTCTTCGATGCCAGCGCGAAGCTGCCGCTCGAAGTCGACCACGTCCGCCTCGCGACGAAACCCATCGAGATCGACCGACAGGCGGTACCCGGCCTGAAGGCTGAGCCGAACCTGGCGGCGCGTGAAGAGGTCCTCCTTCAGCGTGCGTTGTGACTGCTGAAGCTCGATGCTCGCGGCTTCGCGTGCCGGATCTTGACGGTTGCCGAAGAGCGTACGGAGGGCGTACTGGCTCAGTGCGTTGTCCAGGTGGTTGCCTGCGCGGTCGCTGCTGTGGGTGGCGACCTCGATGAACCGGGCCCCCTCCCCGTTCGTGCGAACGAAGTAGAGCCCGTAGTCGGTGGTGCCCGCACCCACATCGATGACGAGCACCAGACCGTTGCGGAGTGAGAGCTCGTCCTCTCGGGTCCCCACCGCGGCGAGCGGCTCCGTCACCCCTTCGGCGAGGAGGTCGAGCGGGAGGTCGTCGTCCGCGAGGTCGAGCGCCATGCGAGCGAGCGAGCGGGCCTCTCCGAGCGGGATGCCGCCCAACCAGGACCCCCCGACGCTACGCCCGACGAGCACCGCACGCGCCAGGTAGCGCCGCAGCAACGCGATCCCAGCGCCGCGCTCGGCGAGGTCCCAGCTCGGGATCGCGAAGCGCCGACGAACCCCGTCCCCGAGTCCCAGCTTGCGCGCGCCCTCCTCGGTCGCCCAGCTCAGGTAGCCGAGGTACAAGACCAGGATCTCCCCAAGCGTGAACGGCTCCCCCGTGGGGTTGTAGCGGCGGTCGAGCGGCTTTCCGTCCGGGTCGGGCAGCACCCCGTTGATGGCGCGCGAGGCGGAGAGAAAATCCTTGAGGGAGTCGATGCGCAGTTGATTGACCCGTCCAGCGACGAGGCTCCGATCGATGGCCGCATCACCGAAATACATCCGACCGTCGCGCGAATCGATCCACACCGACGAGGCGATGGAATGCGTGAGCTTGGAGCCGGTAACGACGCCGATATCGAGGAAGCAGGGAGACTCGTCCGCGGCCACTCCCATCGCCTTCGACCGCGCCGTGCCGAAGTCGAGGCACAGCAGCGCGTCGTTTGAAGACTTCATGTGCGGCCTGCGGTGCGCCCGAAGCGCCTCCGCAGAAGCATCGGGCACCACGGGTGCGCGAACGGCGGGAGGCGTGACGGAGGACGGCGGTGGCGGCGGCGTGACGGGCTGCACCGCCAAGGCCGCTGGCGGGGTGGTCACGGCCACACGTGCAGGAACGTCGGTGATCCGCGCAACCTGACCGCCCCCGTCGGACGGGGGTCCGCCGTCGGGTGGCGTCGCGCCATCGGTCGACGTGCCCGGTCCGTTCAAGAGCTCCCACACGTCGTCGATCGCCGTGACGGCGGCCCGCTTCACCGCCGCGATCTCGTCCGCCAGTTCGAGCATCACATCGACGTCGGCGCGAAGTCGGCCCTCGAGCACCACCGCGCGCTGCAACGCATCGAACACCCGCGCCACGGCGGCCTCCAGCGCGGCCAGAGACGCCCCTTCCGACGGAATCTGTTCGCCCGCAGGAACCTCGTGCCGGAGGTGCTTCGTGCGTGCGCCGTGTTCCTGACGCCATCGCGCCAGGAGGTCGACCACGCGCGCGCGGGCCTGGAGCGCCGAGCGCTCCGACGCCGCGGTGGAGGCGAGCCCGCGGGCGGCGTCGAGCCACGCCTCGAACTCGCCCCAGGCGGGGTCGTCGGGCGGGAGGCCGCGCAGCGTATCGAGCATCTGGTTGAGTACGTTCGACTGGAACATCCATGCACCTCCGGGCTCGATGGGACCTGGTTCACCGGCAGGATCGTCCTGCTCCGCGATGGGTTCTTTCAACGTCGGTGGCGGCGAGGTCCGCGGCCGCGAATCGGCGCGGAGACGTCGCGTGCAGATCAACGCCAGCACGGCGGCGCGGGTGTTGGGTGCGCCCTCGGCCGCCACCGCGAAGTGGCCCGCCTCGATCTCGTGCGCCGACGGAGGCGGCGCGGCGTCGACCGCGGTGGTGGCGGACGCCTCCTGGCCATCCGCTCGGGGCGGCGAGCGTTCGAGCCAGAGTTCACACAGCTCGATCAGCGTGACCGCGTGGGCGTCCGCGAGGAGCACGAGGAGGTCGTTCGGCCGACGCCACATCTGCGAGACGCGCCGGCTCGCCGTGCTCGGGGAGACGTTTCGCTCGCCGCGCGCCCGGAGGAAGCGGGCCAGGGACTGGTCTCGGCGCTCGCGCCGTGCGTCCGCGTCGGGAAGCGCGAGGAGGTCCGTGACGAGGTCGCGCAGCGCGCTCGGGTACTTCCGCGCGAACCAGTGCGCCAGACGCAGCCAGGCCCTGGGGTCGCTCATCCCTGCGCCTCCGGCGTGAACGGCTCGACGATCGCCTTGCGCGCGACGATCACCCGGTCGTCGCGGTCTTCGACCACCAGGGGCGTCAACACCCGCACCAGCGTCACGCCGCGCTCGGGCACCCGGACGAGCTCGTGACGAAGCGGGTCGAAGGAGAGGACGTCCCCCCGCCGCGCCGCCACGCGCAGCCGACGGCGCGCGACGAGCAACGAGGACGCCTGCACGAGCTTGTCGACGAGCCCCGCAGGCACGTCCTGGGCGTCAGGGTGATCGAAGCGATGATCCTCAACGCCGGCGACGGCGGCGGCGATCTCGCACACGAGGTCGCGCTCACCCTCCGCGTTGACGCTCTCGACGCCCGCGGCGGCGGCGGGGAGCTCGGCGTCGCCGCGGAGCCATCGGGCCATCGACTCCGACACCCCGGGCTCCTGCGCGATCATGCGCAGCCGCGCCGCGAAATCCGCGTCGTGCCCGTACAGCCCTTCCAGGGCGTCCCGCAGCGCTCCGTCCGGCACGCCGGCCCGTGCCTGCACGTAGAGCGCTTCCGCGACCAGCACGCGCAACGGCTCGAGCTCCCGGGCCTTGACCCCGAGCACCGGCCAGTGTCGGTGCAGGGCCGAGCGCAACACCCCCAGGGCCCGGTACGACGAAGGATCGAGCGCCCATCGCAGCCGCCCCGCGCAGAGCGCCAGGGTCAGCCGGGCCAACGCGTCGACCGCCGACGCGGACTCCGCCGTGGCGAGGTCGGCGATGCCGCGCGCGCGGAGGAGTTCAGCGAAGCGAACGAGGCTCGCGGCCGGCGCCTCGTTGGACGACGAGACCGCGCGACTTCGAACGACCTCCAGCGCGTCGCCGAGAATCAGCACGGCCAGCCGGGTGAAGGCGGGCGACGCCAGCTTCGACGCGTGCAGTTCGAGCTGCGCGGCGAGGAGTTCGAAGGCGCGGGGAACGGCCTCGGCGCGCGCGAAGACGGCTTCGAGCGCCTCGCGCCGCACGTTGGACTTCGCGGCCTCGTTGATTACCCGCGGGAGCGCGTAGTCGAGGAGCCACGGCGTCTCGAAGTCCCGCAAGGCCGCCAGGACGCGCGCCTGATCCTCCGTGTCGGCCAGGAGCTCGATCGCAGGGATGGGCGCCGCGACCGCCGCGCGAATGGCCTCCTCCGGGGGGGATTCGTCCAGGGACGCCCGCGCGCTCCGCACCACCACGAGCACCGCGAGCGCGTGGAGTCGCTCCGCCTCCGATCGGCCGCCCTCCGCGCGCGCGGCGTCGGCGCACCAGTCCAGCGAGCTCTTGTACTCGGGCTGGCGCCGCACCGCCGCCATCTGCTTCGCCGTAAACAGCCGCCGCAGCGCGGTCAGCCGCTCCAGGGCCGTCGGCGCCTCGGCGAACGCGCGAAGCGCCGACGACGACTCGGCCGAGAGCGGCGCGGGCTCCGCCACGCCTCGCTTCGATGCGCTCACTTCTTCCCCTTCGTCGTCGTGATCACGCCGGTCGCGAGCTCCTGCCGCGTGCGGCCCCAATCGTTGGCGCCAGGGTGCGTCGCGAACATCGCCAGGAGCCCGCTGAAGGCCTTGAAGTCTCGGCCGTTGGCCTCCCACGCGTGGAACCAGTCGTCCGTCGCCTCGCGGTGGTAGCCCGCGTAGGTCCACCGCAGCACCGGCTCCGACGCCTCGAAGGCCTCCGGGTAGCGGAGCGTCGACAGCGGGACCACGTCATTGCCACGCACTCTGAGCCGCGCCTTCATCAGCGCGTGAGTCGTGACGAGCCCCGCGACGAAGTTCGCCATCCCCTCCTCGAAGGCCGGAGTCCGGCGGTCCAGATCGCCCTGCACGGCCGCGAGGGCCTTCTCGTCGTCGGTCGGGTCGTTGGGCAGCGCCACCATCGCGTGCGTGAGCTCGTGCTGGAGGACGTTCGCCAGCGCCACCGCGGCGGGCAGGCGCTCGCGCCGCCGCACACCGAACCACCGCTGGAGCACCTCGTCGTCGGCGCGGTCGAGGGCGGGCGGCGGCATCCCCTGCGCCCAGTCGAGCACGCGGGCGGGGGCGATCACCACCGCCGGCCCCTCGATGTCGAGCTCCTTGATGCTCTGGAGGAGCAGGCCTCCCGGCCGCCGGGCGTCGAAGCTCACGCCCTGGATGACGGGCGGCCCGAGCCTGCGATACTCGTCCGTCGCCCGCCAGAGCGCGTCGCATGCGGCGGCGAAGGCCTGAAAGTAATGCCTGGCGACCCGCGGCCGGATGGTCTCCTCGCGCTCCAAGGCCCCGCGCGACGCGAAGACGACGCCGCGCACGACGGCGAGGTTCTCGCCGAGCTCGTCGAAGTGGCGCGGGTCCTCCAGGCCTCGGATCGCGGCGCGCTCGATCGCTTCGGCTTCGCGGGCCAGATCGAGCAGGCGCGCCCCGGCGACGAGGTCGAGGACGGCGTGGAGCGCCGCGAAGAGGTTCGCCACATGCGCGAAGCCGGGCGGCGGATTGCCGCGCTGGTGCAGACCGGATCGGGTGAAAAACCCGAGGGCATCGGTGACCCACTGGTCGACGAGGTAGATCGGCAGCCGCTTGTACCGGCGCCGAACCGTCTGCCCGATGTACGAGTGAAAATTCCGTCGCGCGATGGCGATGATCTCGGTGAGCTCGTCGATCGCGATCGGCAGCCGGTCGATCTGCATTCGGTGCCGTATCGGGTTGTTGGAGAGCGCCTCGTCACGCCCCGCCGCGCCCTCTTCCTCCCGCGAGGCGTTTGCCTCATCACTCCACGACTTCGCCATCGCCGCGAAGAGTGCCCCAGGCCCACGCGCGGCGGAAGACGGAACCGCCGCCCCGCCCTCACGCCGCCGTCGGCAGCACCTCGCGCGCCTTCGCCTCCGTCACCGCGCCCACCGCGACGCAGCGCTCCAGCGCCTCGCGGAAGGCGCCGCTCCGCCCGGTCGCAGCCTCTACCGTTGGCGCCGCGTCCGCCGCCTCGAAGGGCGTCGGCGCCTTCTGGGCCGCGCGCAACTTCGCCCTGACGTCGTCGGGGAGGCGCGGCAGGTCCTTCGGGCGCTCGGTGCAGTTGAGCAGGTGCTCTGCTGCCGTCACCGCCGTCAGTCCGAAGCGCTCCCGCACCCGCAGCGCCCACTCGACGAACTCACCGGAGTGCACCCCTGGCGCGCGCTGCACAAACTGCCGCACCTGCGCGCGAGGCGCCAGGAAGTACGCCGCGAAAGCGTTCGCCAGACGCTCGCCATCGTCGTGCTCGGGGTCGCCCCCGGTCGCGCAGAACCAGCTCTCGTCGCGCCGCGCCTCACGGCCGGCGAGCAGCAGGTGGGCGAGCTCGTGCGCGGCGGCGAAGCGCGACGCCAGCGGGTCGTGCCGCGAGGGCCGCCCCAGGAAGGCGCACGGCGGCGCCCGCACTGGGAGCGCCCCGACCGCGCTCGCGTCCGCCTCTCCAAGGTCGGCGCCGTCTACCCGCACACCGAACTCCTCCCGCAGCAGTTCGAAGACGCTCTCGATCGGCGCCTCGCCGAGCTTCCAGCGGCCCCGCACGGCCTGGGCGAGCTGCTCTCCCTGGCGCCACGGCGCGACGTCGTAGCGGTGCCACGTCGTCAGGCGAGCGAGCGCCGCGCGCCACTGCCCTGAGCGTTCGGCGTGCTCGTCGAGGTTGGACTCCAGCGTGTTCCAGGTGCGAGCGACGCGCAGCAGATCCTCCCGGCGCGCGCGGCCGACGAGGTTCGTCGACACATTCAGCGCCCGGTGCATCTCGGCCCAGCAACGCGCCGGTGAGCGGTCGGCGAGCTCGGCCCACAGCCGCCACTCGCGGACGCCCTGGAGGCGGTGATCGACCTGCGCCACGGCCTCCGGCGCGCCACGCAGCGCCTCGGCGAGCTCGTCGTGTTCGAAGGTTACTGGCTGCGAGAGCCCCCAGCGCTGCCGGAGCGCCCCGAGGAGCACGGCCTTGAGCCGAACCGACTCCGACACCGGGGCGGCGAGTTCGAAGGCCGGCGTGAGCCGCTCCTCGGCGGTGTCCCGCGCGTGCCGCAGGAGCCCGTCGCAGAACCGCCGTGAGGGAGAGCCCCATGCGCCAGCGACCTCGTTCCATAGCGCACGGCTCCCCACCCCCTTGTAGGCGGCGGGGTCGGGCCACGCGCTCAGCAGGTCTTCGACCGCCCCGACGTCGTCGCTGCCCCCGTTCGTGCGCCAGCCGCAACGGAGCACGTTGGTCTCCAGCCCCCAAGGATCGACGTCCCATGCGGCATCGAAGGCGTCCGTCGCGGCGTCCCCGGCCGTCGCATCCATCGCGAGCCGCACGGCCTCTTCGAGCGCCTCCCGTAGGCTCGCGTGGTGGCGCGCCAGCAGGTCGCTCTGACGCACGACCTCGCAGCGCCCCCCGGCGTGACACACCACTCGATGAAAACTCGGCACCCGCAGCGGCTTGATGCGCCGGAACAGCCCCTCCGCCACGTCGTGTTCGAGTTGCTTCTCCGTCAGCACCGCGCCGACCGCGTACTCCGCGTCTCGACTGAGGTAGTGATCCACCACCAGCAACTGCGTCGGGTCGTCCGCCCGCGCGAACACCACCTGCGCGCCGTGCCACGCGACCGAACCTCCCCCACCCTCGTCCGCGACCGCCACGGCCTGGAGCTCATCCAGATTCCAAGGGCTCATGTCGCACACTCCTCTTGCAGGTACTTCTCGACGAGATCGCTCGCGGTTCGTAGCACCTTCCTACCACGATTCGTGTCGACCCGGTGAAGACGCTTGCCCTCGTCCCACACCGCGTTCTCCCGAACGAGCCGTTCCAGTGAGCGCGCGGCAGGGCGGTTGCGCGCGAGCACGGCGGCGCTCACCACGACGCCCAGGAGCTGCTCTCCGAGCACGACCTCCCCCTGTCGTCGAACCTCGAAAGTGTGGTGCGGTGGCATGGGCTCGCTCCCACCGTTCGCCGGGCGGGGAGGGGCCATCGCCCAGCCCGGGTACCAGCCGGTCGGTGTCTCCCCATGCCAGTAGTCGTCGGGGTGCTCGAACGAGCGTGCGAGCACCTCCGCGAGGTAGCGCCGATGGGGCGCCTCGGTCGTCCCGCGGATCGGCAGGGAGTACCGACGCACCCGCTCCGTCGCTTCCTCGCGACTGAGGTTGCGGCCGAGTGTCGCCTCCGTCGTCAACCCCGCAGAGTCCCAGGGCGCGGCGTTCCCATCCACGCCCACCCGCTCCGCCTCCGCCGCCCAGATCCACACGAGCGCCGGGTCGAGGTACCCGTACGCGCAATGCCCCAGCCAGAAATACACGCAGCGTCCCTCGCCGAGCGACGCGAGCAACGCCCGTCGGTTGGCCGAGCCCTCTCCGGGCCGGAGCATGGGCTTGCCATCCGAACGCGCAAGTTCGCCGAGCATCGCTTCGACGTCGCCGACCCGATGCAACAGCGGCAACGACCCCGCCAACAACGCCGGCACCACGTCACCGCGACGCAGGGGCGCCTTCGCTTCGAGCTCCGCCACCAGGGCCTCGACCCGCTCGTCCCGCACGGCCCGATCTTTGTACGCGCGCAGCTCCTCGATCAGTTCCTCGACTCGTGCCTCGTCGCTCACCGCTCCCTCCGCCCCTCACCCGAACAGCTCCCCCTGCCGCTTCGCCTCCGCCGCCGCGCCCGCCCCCTCGCCCGCGCCCGCGGCCTCCGCCGCCAGCCGCGTGAGCTCGGGCCACGCCGTCACCAGCCCGTTGTAGGCCAGCGCCTCGGCCGCCCACTTCTTCCGCTCGCACAGGCTGTACAGCCGGTAGGCCAGCTCGCGCGCCGCGTCGCCCTGCGGCCCCGTCCTCGCCAGGAGCCCCGCCGCCGCCACCTCGCCCTTCGCCCCCAGCACCCGGATGAGGTGCTGCGCCACCTCCCACACCGTCCGCCGCGCGTCGGTCGCCGGGTCCCACGCGGGGTCGAGCTCGTCGCGCTTCAGCAGGCGCACCTTGCCGCGCGCCGAGCGCAGCACCCCGGCCTCCACCAGCCCCGCCACGGACGTGTTCTTCGCCCGCGCCAGCGTGTCCGCGCTCCCGAACTCCGCCTCCTCGTACTGGTGCTGCTCGAACCACGCCAGCGCGCACCGCGTGTCGGCGTCGAAGTCCCCCTCCTGCTCCGACAGCACCTCGTCGAGCACCGCGTTGATGTGCTGCAACGCCGCCCGCACCGGCATCACCGACCCGTCGGACTCCAGCACCTTCGCGAACGACGAGTACACCGCCATCCCCGGCCCGATCGCCGCCTGCGCGAAGTCCACCGGCGCGATGTTCCCCTGCTGCAGGAGCTTCAGGTCGCCCGGCAGCTTGCGCTTGAGCGCGCGGAGAAACTCCGCGCGGGTGGCGGAGGTCGCGGTGGCGGGGCGCTTGCGGCAGACGAGCACGATCGAGGAGGCCAGGGCGTTGGAGTCATTGTCGCGCATGCGGCCTACGCGCTCAGTGCTCATTGGCCAGGTGCCGTGGATGCTCCAACCAGATTGGATGATCCCGCCCAGAATAGTTTCCCATCCTGTCGAGGCAACCGACGTTCGATCATCTTCCTCGTCATCCGCCTCCGTCTGCTTAAACGCATAGTAAACCGACATCAGGCTATCTACCGAATACGCATCGCACGCACGACGAAAGACGCCGCGCAAACCAATCTCGAAAAACTCAGACGCCTTCTCCCTCGATCCATGTCTAAATGGGTCTGCGATCAACTCCTCTGCCTTCGGCACGAGAAGCAGCCGCACAAACTCGGGCGCCACTAGTTCCAGCGCATGCCGGTGCCAAACATAAAAATAGTCAGACAGATCAGCATACGGAACATTGTCGTAATAGGGCGGATCTGTGGAGATACTCAGGCCAGGAGAGAACTCAATCATTGACGCATTTGCCTGCCGCACCTGACCCGCAACACACGAATACCGCAAACCCTCCAGCACACGGGCCATTCCTCCCATGCTCGTACCGTAGTCACCAGCCGCCTCCGCGAATGGATTCACCTCAGCGTAATCCCACACGACAGGCAACACTTGCCTACCGAACACGTGCACCGCCTGATCACGCGCGGGGCTCCACATTACCAACGACCCGTTGTAATCGGCCAACTTCCCAATTGCGAGCGCGAGGTAGACGCACACGCTCCTCACATAGTCACCGGCTCCACACTCCATCGAGATCCGATCACGAGTACTCGCAATGAGTCCGGCAAGACACGAAAGAATCGCGAGTTGGCGATGAGTGAAAAGGTCTGCATGCTTGGCGAGCCCGTAATTTTGCACGCGGAATCCAAGTGCCTCGGGAGGCAAATTCGTGTCTGGCACCCACTCGGGCTCGGCGCTCTTGGCGACACGTTCATGCTCCGCATTCGGCGCCAGATAAATCCGCCCCTTCTTCCCTTCCGCCACGATCGCCGTCATCTGCGCGCCCATGCGCCCGGCCTTCCCCTCCGCGCGCACGTGCTCCAGCAGAACGCCCTCGCCACACACCACGCACCGGGCGCCGCGGCGGTCGACGGTCCCCTTTGCCTTGTCACCGCCAACACCGCTACGCACCTCGAAGCGGACGGCCTTGGTCTTGCGATCGACCACGGGCTGCGTCCAGTGCTCCTTGCCCTTCTTTGCCGAGAGCACGAACGAGCGCGCCAGCGGCATCGTCGCGCCGCAGCTCGGGTTGGGGCACTTCACCGTGCGCGCCCAGAGCCACGCGATCACCGTCGCCTCGCCCCCGCCGTGCTCCTTCGGCAGTTGCACCTTCGGGTAGAGGTGCCCGATGCGCTTGAAGGCCTCGTCGCGCATCCACCGGCCGTAGTAGCGCACGTCCTCGGCGAGGCCCTCGGCGCCGCGCCACGTCCGCATCTTCGCGGACTTCTGCGCCTCGGGGTTCACCGGCGGTTGCCCCGCGAACTTCGGCGGGATCTCGATGAGCGCCTTGTTGATGAGCACGGCGACGGGGTTGAGGTCGCTGGCGATGGCGCGGAGGCCGAGGCGCTGGGCCTCCAGGGGGATGGTGCCGCCGCCCGCGAAGGGGTCGTGGACGGGCGGGAGCTCGGTGGCGAGGTAGGCGTTCACCGCGTCGGGCGTCACGTCCGCGGCCATGATCTGCGCGGCGCCCTTCGCCTCGGGGTGGAAGCGCGCGTGGGAGCGGGCGATCTCGCGGCGCGCCTCGTCGATGAGCTCCTGCTTGTGGCAGTTTTCCCAGGGGACGATGCGCTCGATGATGCGGAAGAGGCGGTCGCGCTCGCGCTGCTGCGCGGCCTCGTCGCCCGCGAGCTCGGGCCAGGTGCTCGGGTCGTCGACGAGCTGCGCGAACAGCACCGCGCGGGCCGCCGCGAGGGGCCGCCGCGCCCACCAGAGGTGGAGCGTCGAGGGGTGCCCGTGGCGGATCGACTTCTCCTTCGCCGCCGCGGCGTTGATGGCTTCGAGCGGGAGCGCGACTTCGATCAGCTTGCGGGGCATCGGGCGGGGCGCGAGTCTGCCCGAAGCCCCGCCGCGGAGGGAAGGGTGGACTGCCCCGAAGCCCTCGCGTGCCGACACGACGCCCCCGCGCGCGCCGACGAGGCCCACCCTCTGCGCCCGCGAGACCCTCGCGCGCGCCGACGAGACCCTCCCCGCGCGCCCGCGAGACCATGTCGCGCCGACGCGAGACCATGACGCGCCGACGCGGAGGGCTCGGCGAAGACCCGCACCGCCTCGGCGCGCCCACCGCCCGGCCTCGAAGCAGCCAGAAGTGACCTCCGCGGCCCCGCGCGAGGCCCCCGCCGCGGCGATGGCGATCTCCGCGGCGGTGCCCGGGGGCCTTGCGGGCGCGCCGGGAGGGCTTCGCGGCGACGCGCCATGGCCTTGCACGGGCGCGACAGGGTCTACGCCGCCTCCCGGCGCCCCCCGGTGTCAAAGAAATGTCAGATTCGCTGTCGAAAAAGTGGCAGTGGCATTCGTTTGACACCCCGCGTGTCGCGCGGTCGGGTCGACGTCGATCGCTTCTTCGCGCTTCGTTACTGGCGTCCTGGCGGGCAACGAACGAGCGCCGCGCGACGCCGGCCGCGCCCCTCGTGGCACGCCGCGCGCAGAGCAGCGCCGCCGACGCCACGGAGGGCGCAGACGATGCCGAAGGGGAGCCGGAAGAAGCCGCAGAAGAAGCACACGACCGCGCACGACGACGCGCTCCTCGGGGAGAACGAGCACGCGAAGGCGACGCCCTCGGGGCACCCGACGGCGGGGCCCGACGTCGAGGAGACGGTGACGGTGGGCGACGTGACGCTGGAGCAGACGCCGATGCGGCTGATGCTGCTGCTGCGGGGCGTCGGGACGATCAAGGCGGTGCGCGAGGTGCTGCGCCCGCTGGGGGTACACGGCGGAGGAGCACGCGCGGGGCTGGACGCTGCTCCACCGTTGTTCGGGCTTTCTCGTCGGTGGAGGCGGCGGACGAGGCCAGCGTGGGCGGCGCCATCGCGGAGATCGACGTGGGACGAGCCGACCTTCACCATCGCGGAGGCGGCGCTGCGGCACCGGCACCTGCCCAGTGCGCGTTCGTGTTCCGCGACCTGAAGCCGGCGCGGGCGTGGCGGCGGTGGGGGTCAACACCTTCCTCACGCGCCTCGACGCGCTGGAGTCGTCGCCCGAGCGCGCGGCGACGCGGAGGCCGACCACGCCGCCCTCGCCACGCTCGCCGCGGGGCGGGGCGTCACCGCAAGCGCATGGCGGCGCTGGTGCGCGGGGCCGAGGTGCTCCACGACGACGGTGCGCCTGACGCGCACGACCACCGCGGCCGAGCAGCAGAAAGGCCCTCCGCGAGGCCCGCGCCTTCTACGAGGAGTGGTCGACCATCGCCCGCACGCTGGTGTCGCGCTCGACCTGCTCATCCGCCTGGGGCTCGCCCAGCGCAAGGCCCCCGCCTGCGACGACAAGCCCGCCGAGCCCAAGGACGGCGCGCCGAAGCCCGCCTGACGGCGCGCGCCCCGCCGCCCGCCGCCCGCCGCCCGCCGCCCGCCGCTCGCCGCCCGCCGCCCGCCGCCCGCCGCCCGCCGCTCGCTGGGGGCACCCTACGCTCTCCAGCACGCGGATGCGTAACCCGCCGGGAGGCTCGGCGACCGGCGGGCCCCGCCGCCCGCTGCCCCCCGCCGCCCGCCGCCCGGCCCGCTGCCCTCACCGGCGAGGGCGGTGGTGTCGCGCGCGGCGCACGACCGGATCGATCGACGTCGCCGAACCCCAGGAGCGAGGTCAGGTCCACCCCGAGCCCGCCCACCCGCGCCCCTCCAGGACGGCCATGCCGACGCAGCGCGGTCGTCGCCGCGCGCTTGAGCGCCTCGCACCTCCGACGCGCCCGCGTCGGCCTCGACCGTCACATGCACGTGCGCCGTCTGACGGCGAGCGCGCAGCGTCCACCCGCGACGGGCACACGCCGCCTCGAACGCGGCGGCCACTGCCAGGCGCTGCGCGCGGTCGAGGTAGAGGGGGCCAGCGGAGCCCGCGCCGCCGCCCACGCCGCGAGGCCGGGGCTGGGGCGTGGCGCCCGGCACAGCGCTGAACCCAGCCGCGTTCGTCGCCGGGGAGCCAGGTGCCGTAGGTGTTCCAGGTGAGGTGGTAGCCGAGGGGCGGGGCGGGGCGGCGTTGCGTCATGCAGCGTCATCGCGGACCGGCGGCAGAACGGGCGCGTACGCACTGAACGCATGTGGCGGGGGGCGGGCGGCGCAGCGGGCGGCGGGTCCCGCCGGTCGCCGAGCCTCCCGGCGGGTTACGCATCTGCGTGCTGAGAGCGTAGGGGGCCCCCAGCGAGCGGCGCGGCGGCGCGGCGGCGCGGCGGCGCGGCGGTGGGCGGCGCGCTCACCACGCGCACGCTCACCGCGCACGCATCGAACGCGGGCATCGTCCCGCACGGCGCCGCGCACCCGCACCGGGATGCCCGCGGCGCCGTCGTCGTCCACCTCCACCACGACCAGCGCGCACTGCGCCGGGGCGTGGGCGAGCGCGAGCGCCTCGCTCCGCCGCAGCGTCACCTCCGTCGGCGCGACGCGCCGCGCACCACCCACAGCGCGAGCGCGTCGGTGGCGGGGTCGCGCGCCTCGAGCGATCGTCCCAGCCCGCACGGCGCGCCCGCACGGCCGCCGCCCGACCGCGCAGCCGCCTCGCCGCGATCACCGCCGCCGTTCGCGCGTGTCGCGGCCCGCGTCGGGTGCGCTCGCGCCAAGAGCCCTCGCGGGCACCACCTCGACGAGCGCCTCGACCCGCGCCGGCGACGCGGTGACCGAGCACCGCTGCGCGTGGCGCACTTGCCGGTCGAAGAGCCGCGTGCGCAACCCTGCTCGACGCCGCGGTTTTTCGAGCTCGGCCCGCGCCGCCCCGCGCGGCTCCGCGGTCGGCGCTCTCCCCGCGCGAGGCGGATGGCCTCCTGGATCTCCGCCGACAGCCGCGCGCTCGCCTGCGGATCTCGTGCTCGGCGTCTCGGGTGTGGCGCGCGGAGACCTCGCGGCGCCAGGGTGCGAGCACGGCGCGGTCGACCGCCTCGTCCCACTCGAAGGGCGGCACCGGCGGGAGCGCGGCGCTTTCGGCCTCGGTGGGCGCGCGGAGGTCGAGGTGGGCGGGGCCCGTGAGAACCATGACCTCGCCGCGGTCGTCGACGCGGAGGAGCCACGCGCCCTCGTCGAGGGTGACGCCGGTGGCGTCGTCGAGGATCTGCGACACGGCCACGAGCCACCACGACTCGCCGCCCGCGTCGAAGGGGTCGACCATCACGTCGGGGTCGTCGGGGGACGCCGCGGCGACGGCCTCGGCGAGCGCGCGCGTCCAGGGGTGGGCGGCGGTGAGCCGGACGAGCTCGTCGCCCTCGGCGGTGACGTCGCAAGCGAACGCGGGGAGGCGCTCGGGGAGGCCGGGGGCCCGCGCGCGCCACGCGGCGGGGACGTGGTTGATGCGGCGGAGCCCGCCCCCGCGGTCGAACACGCGGCCGCCGAGGGAGCCCGCGGCGGAGGCGATCCAGGGGCCGAGGCAGGCGGGGCCGAGCTGCGCGGCGGCGGCGCGGTCCATCGCGTCGCGGGCGTCGGCGAGGCGGCGGGCGCGGGCGTCGGGCGACGGGTCGGCGAAGGCGTGCCGGCGGGCGAGGGCCTCGTCGACGCGGCGGTCGACGTCGCGGGCGGCCTCGGCGGCGGCGCGGTTGCCGCCGCGGACGGCCTCGACGAGGAGGTCGCGCAGGGGCTTCTCGGTGAAGGCCGCGCCGAGCACGTCGAACACCTGCCCGCGCAGCGAGCGGGCCTCCTCGTCGAGGCGCCGGCAGAGGGCGTCGAACACGGCGGACTCGCGCGTGCCGACGGCGACGAGGTTGAAGAGCCGGCAGGGCTCCGTCTGCCCGATGCGGTGGACGCGCCCGAAGCGCTGCTCCAGGCGCGACGGGCTCCAGGGGATGTCCCAGTCGAGCACGATGGAGGCGCACTGGAGGTTGATCCCCTCGCCCGCCGCGTCGGTGGCGACGAGGAACTCCACCCCCTCGTCCCCGGCGAAGGCGCGCTGGGCGGCGAGGCGCTCGGGGCGCTCCATCGAGCCGTCGATGGTGACGACGCACTCGTCGCGGCCGCGGAGGTCGGCGAGGAAGTCGCGCACGTAGAGCAGCGTGTCGCGGTGCTCGGTGAAGACCACCAGCTTGCGCCGCCGCCCCCGCGCGTCGACCATCTCGGGCGACCCGAGGAGCTCGCGGACGCGCTCGCGCTTGCGGTCGACCCGCGCGCGGAGGAGCGCGAGGCTGTCGGCCTCCAGGGCCTCCAGGCGGCGCACTTCGTCGGCGAGTTCGTCGGCCGTGCGGGCGGCGGTGGCCCCCTCGGCGAGGGCGCTCTCGACGGCCTCGGCGCCGGCGTCGGGCAGGTCGCTGGCGGCGTCGAGCGCGTCGTCGTCGGGCTCGTCGGGGTCGTCGCCGGGCGCGCGGCTGCGGAGCGCGGCGAGGCGGGCGGCGAGCTTCGCGCGGCGCGACGCGAGCGAGCGGTGGATGGCCTGCGGGCTCGACGCGAGGCGGCGCTGGAGCACGGTGAGGGCGAAGCCGACGGTGCGCCCGCGGCCCCCCTGCGCCTCGGCCCGGTCGAACTCCTCGGCCACGTAGCGGGTGACGGCGTCGTAGAGGCTGCGCTCCGCGGGGGAGAGTTCGAAGTGGACGGTGGCGGCGCCGCGCGGCGGGAAGAGGGCGCTCCCGTCGAAGCGGACGAGGTCTTCCTTGAGGCGCCGGCGGATGAGGTCGTCGACGCGCGGCCGGTGGACGCCGGGCCGGTAGCGCCCTTCGAAGCGGTCGCCGTCGAGGAGCTGGAGTAAGGCCTGGAAGCGCTCCTCGCTCCCGTCGTGGGGCGTGGCGCTCATCAGGAGGACGTCGCGGGCGGCGGCGCAGAGGCGCCGGGCGAACGCGATGCGGAGGGTGTCGTCGAGGCGGCGGCCGTTCCAGGCGGTGGAGAGCCGGTGGGCCTCGTCGAAGATGGCGAGGTCCCAGCGGGCGGCGGCGACGGCCTCGACGAGGGCGCGGTCGCGCGCGACCTGGTCGAGGCGGAGCACCGCCAGGGGGTGGGCCGCGAGCCACGCGGCGGCGTCGCGGAGCTCGCCGCGGGCGGGGCTCTCGAAGCGCAGGTCGAAGCGCGTCGCGAGCTCGTCGCGCCACTGGTCGACGAGGGAGCCCGGCGCCACCACCACGCAGCGCCCGAGCGCGCCGCGGGCCCGGAGCTCGGCGACGAGGAGACCGGCCATGATGGTCTTGCCCGCGCCGGGGTCGTCGGCGAGGAGGAGGCGGAGCGGCCGGCGCGCGGTGAGGGTCTCGTCGACGACCTCCACCTGGTGCGGGAGGGGGTCGACCCGGGCCACGTGGACGGCGAGGCGCGGGTCGAAGCGGGCGGCGTGGCGGACGCGCCACGACTCGATGCGGAGCCGGGGGGGCGGGCCCATCGGTCAGACGCGGAGGGCCGCGAGGGCGGCGTCGACGTCGTCGAGGCGCGGGCGCTGGTCGGGGTCGAGCGCGGTGCACTCGCGCGCGAGGCGCGCCCACGAGGGGAGCGTGAGCTTGTCGACGTCGGTCTGCCCGGTGAGCAGGTAGACCAGGAGCTTGCCGAAGGCGAACACGTCGGCGCTGGGGCGCGCCTCGGCGCCGTCGACCTGCTCGGGCGGCGCGAAGCCGGGCGTCCCGTGCCCCGCGAAGGTGCGGTGCTGGGTGACGGGGCGGGCGAGGTTCTTGGCGATGCCGAAGTCGGCGAGCTTCCAGCGGTCGCCGACGCGGAGCACGTTCTCGGGCTTGAGGTCGCGGTGGACGACGTCGATGGCGTGGAGCTCGCGCAGGGCGGCGAGGACGGCCTCGGCGACGGCCTTCGCCTCCGCCGGCGGCAGCGCCCCGCCGCGGGCCCGCACGTGGGCCGAGAGCGCGCCCCCGTCGGCGAACTCCGTGAGCAGCGCGACGTGGGTGTCGTTGCGCTCGATGCCGAGCACGCGCAGCACGCCCTCCGCGTCGGAGCGGTGGAGGCGGGTGTACACGTCGATCTCGCGGCGGAGCGCGTCGCCCGCCACGCCCTCGACGGGCACCTTCTTGAGGAAGGCCACGCCCCCGTCGGGGCCCCGCACCTTGTAGCCCTCGCTCATCCCGCCCGAGGGGAGCACGGTGAGCACGGTGTACTGCTCGAAGAGCTTCTCCGTCGGCACGCGCACGTCGTCGGTGACCGCGGGCACCGGGCCGCCGTAGAGGCGCACGGTCTCCTCGGCGTCGCGCCCCTGGATGGGCCGCCCGGTGAGGCGCTCGACCTCGTCGAGGAGGCGCCTCGCCCGCTCGCGGAAGAAGCCCGCGGCGTCCTCGCGTCGGAGCGACGCGGGCTCGACGCAGTGCGAGCGGAGCCGGTCGTCGAGCTTCTCCGCGGAGACCCCCTTGGCCTCCACGCGGGCGAGGTACACGCCGGGGTTGGTGAGCCCCAGGCGGCGCCACGTCTTCGCCGTCCGCGGCGTCTTGTTGAGGATCGACTTGTGGATCCCCGGCGGCAGCCCGGTGGCCTTCTTGAAGAACTCCTCGGGGAAGACGAAGCGCAGGTCGACGTGCTCGTCGCGCCACGTGGAGGCGTCGACCTCGTCGCCGGTGAAGACGTCGCGCGCCCCCTTCTGGAGCAGGAGCGCCATGAAGCCCTTGTAGGCCGCGCTGTTGCGGGTGGAGAGGGTGGCGAGGCGCGCGGGGACGAAGTTGCAGTCGCGCACGGTGGTGGGCTCGGCGCCGCCGTCGACCCAGAGCGGGACCTCCGTGATGTCGCGCCCGAAGCGCGTCTCGGTGGAGCCCGAGTAGAGCTCGCCGAACACGCCGCACCAGTACCAGCGGAGGAGCTTCTCGCGCGCGGCGCCGTCGTCGAGGCGCTCGCCGAGCACGGCGACGATGGCGGCGAAGGGGATGAGCTGCGTCTGGTACGGGAGGTACTCGGGGTCGAAGACGCGCTCGCGCTCGAGGAGGCGCGCGACGGCGACGTAGCCCCGCTCGATGGCGTCGGCGTGGGCGCGGTACTCGTCGAGCGGGAGGTTGAGCATGTCGACGCGGCGGCACCCGACGTGGACGCGCCGGTCGACCGCCCCCCGCCGGCAGGTGGAGAGCAGGGTGATCGCCTGGAGGAAGTCGGTCGCGCTGACCTCGCAGAGGGTGCGGTGCTCGGCGAGGCGCTTGCGGCGCCGCTCCCAGTCCTCGCGGAGGTCGACCGAGCGGGCCGCGTAGGTGGCTGTGACGAGTTCGAACACGTCGAGGGGCTTGCCGCCGGTGTTCACCTTCTCGAAGACCATGCAGACGGCCTGGCGGGAGGTCCCCTTGCCGAGCTCGATGGAGGGGACGTGGTAGTTCTGGATGGTCTCGACCACCTCGACGTCGAAGCGGTCGAAGAGCTCCTCCAGCTCGTCGGCGCTGGCGTTCTGCTTGTAGAAGCGGCGCATCTCGCGGCCCCAGGCCTTGGAGGCCGCGTTGCTGAAGGCCGACGCGATCGGGATGCAGAGGGCGCGGTACTGCGCCTCCGGCGTGGAGAGGTCGAGCTCCACCTCGCGGTTGAAGTTCTTGCGGATCTGGAGCGAGGGGTCGAGCGAGAGGATGGCGTCCTTGCGGTCGACGTCGGGGGCGAGCATCCGCCGGATGTCGAAGAAGTACGCCCGCTGGATGGGGTTGCCGCGCTCGTCGCGGGTGTCGACCACGCCGCCCTTCCGCAGGGTGGAGTAGAGCGTGGTGAGGCGCTGCTGCCCGTCGAGGATGAGCCGGTGCTCGCGGCCCGGCGCGGCGGGCGCCCCCTCCACCGGGCGCGCCTTGAACTGCACCTCCCCGCCGCACTCCAGCAGGAGCACGGCGCCAACCGGCCAGCCCTGTGAGACGCTGGCGAGGAGGTCGCGGATGCGCTCGTCGTCCCACACCCACGACCGCTGGAAGTCGGGGAGCTGGAGGTCGCCCCGGTGGATCTCCTCGAGGAGCTCGGCGAGGCTGTTCTGCTGGGGCTTGAAGGTCATCAACGTCGGCATGGCGCGGGATCACACCCGAGCGGGCCGCGGGGCGTCAATGGCGATGCGCGAGGCGACGGGCGGCCGGCTCATCCGAGCTCTCCCCCAGCCGCCATTTCCGTGAGAACGAGCGTCGCGACCGGGGCCCCGTCGCGCCACGTCGCGACCAGCACGACGAGCCCGTCGCCTCGCTCCATGAGCCACCCGGCGTGCTCGTACGCCTCCTCGCCCGCGGGGGTGATCCGCCGCAGGTGCGTGTCGTCGGGCAGCAGCACGCGCACCTCCGTGCCGACGGGGACCTCCAGCGTCCGCGTCTCCCCCCACGACAGCGCCACGGACTCCGTGGCCTCGCCCGCGAGCGTGGCCAGGAGCGGCGACCCGAGGGTGACGCGAGCGCCGGGCCACGGGCGATGCCGGAGGCGACGCATCTCGCGCCGTAGCGTCAGGGTGGCTTCGGCGAGCCACGGGTGGGCGGCGGCCGCTCGCGCGAACGTATCGATGCGCGAACGGCGCTCGACGGCGTCGCGCCACGCCGCCGCCGCCTCCGGGGTGGCGAGGAGGTCGCCCCAGGCCTCCCGGTCGTCCTCCGTGTCGGTGCCCAGGACCATCGCGTCGAGCGTGACCGCGTCGGGAGGGGAGCGCGTCATGGAGCACCCGCCGCGAGCGCCTTGATGCGGCGTGAGAGCGCCGCGTCGTCGACCTTGAAGCGATGGAGGAGCGAGGCACGCAGGCTCTCGCGGGCGAGGTGGCGGTCGAGCCCTCCGTCCATCCCGACGGCGGCCTCCGCGTGGCCGGTGCATCGGTGGATCAAGACCCGTACGCCCTCGTGACGCAGCGTCGTCATCTGACGCGACGGCATGTCGTCGAGCGCCGCCCGAACGACTCCCGCGCGCGACCTCGTAGGGCGGCTCGTCGCCGCGGGGGAGAACCAGGTGAGGACGCACGCCCGGTGCGTCGGCTCGTCGTCCGCGTACCGAACCAGCCCGGCGAACATCGCGTAGTACCGAAAGAGCGCGTCGGCGACGTGAAACGAGCGCGCCTTCGGCGAGCGGGCGGCGTCACAGGCAGGCCACGAACCCGGCGGATCGTGGGGCGCGAGCAGCGCCTTCCGAAGGTCGATCGCCCCCTCCAGCCACCACCCGACGAGCGCGGCGCAGCATCGGTCGCGGAGCGTGCGGAGCCCGGCGCACACCCGTTCGCACTGCCGCTGCCGTTCGCGGTCGATGTCGGCGGCATCCTCGGTGTCTCGCGGGGGCGCGGGCGGTTCGGGACGCGGGGATCGGGTCGCCCGTCGCGCGCCCGCCGCGCCTTCCCGTTGCGCGACCCAGAAGCGCACCTCCGTGAAGAGGCGTAGCGACCGCGACCCCGGGGGGAGCCGTGCCGGATCGAGGTCCACCGCCTCGAAGCGCCGGATGCACCACGCGACGGCCTCGGCCACCGGGTCGTCGCCGTGGAAGCGGAGGCTCGCCAGGGAGAGGCCGCCGTCGACGGCCTGCGAGAACGCCTCATCGAGCAGCGACCGCAGGAGCGCGCCGCGCGCCTCGACGAGCCGCTGGCGCCCCGCCCGGCTCCAATCCGTGATGGGTTCGTAGGGGAACGATTCGCGCGTCACGTGCCCCACCAGCGGAAGGCCGCGAGCTGTTCGGGTGACGTGACGGCCTCCATCAGCCCGCGAAGTTCGCCGAGCCCGCCCGACACCTCCTCCGACGCGAAGGGAACGACCTGCGACGGGTCGAGCCCGTGTTCGAGCGCGTTCGCGCGCCGCTCCCCGTCGAGCCACGCGAGGGCGGCGCGCGCCGAATCGAAGGACGACGACGCCCCGCGCCAGCGCTGGAGCAGCGCGGCCACGTCCCGCTGCGCCTCTCCCAGCGCGACGGCCTGGGGGACGTTGCCACGCGTGGCCAGGACGCCGAAGCGCTCGCAGACGAGCGCCTTGACGAGGTCGTGGACCGGCCACGCGAGGTCGAGTACGCCGCGGGCCCCGGCCGCCAGCGCGCTCCACACGAGGGCGGGGACGACGTCGCGATCGCTCGACAGCGTCGCGAGGCAGGCGCCGAGCGCCCCGGTCGCCGCCCAGAACTCGACGCGACGGCAACGCGGGAGCGCCGTGCCGAGGAGGTTGCGCGGCGAGAGGGTCCGCCGGAAGGCGAGGGTCATCCCCTCGGTGCTCGCGTTGAGGGTGGAGGCGTGGCCGACGCCGTACCAGCGGACGACCTCCACGCGGTCCGCGAGCTGTTCGAGGCGCTCGGTCTCGACGATGTCCGTGCCCCGCGCGCGGTCCGCCGGCTCGGCCGCGGCGGTGCTCGGGAAGAGGCCTCGAAGCGTGCGGATCGCGCTGGCGCCGAGGCGCGTCTCGTCGGGGTCGTGCCCCGCGCCGAGGGCGCAGAGCACGCGCGACCCGTCGCCCTCCTCCGGGGGAGGGCTCCCCTCGAAGCCCAGCCACGGGAGGGTGGTGACGGCGGCGAAACGGTCGCGCAGGGTGACACCGCCGACCGTGAGCGCGCCCCACGGGAGCCCCCGCAGGGGCCCGGGCGCGAACACCCGCAGCGTACGCTCCGCGGTGCGCGTCAGGCCATCGAGGCAGCGGGTGAGGGCCTCCTCGAAGCGCGCACACAGGCGCCTCAGGGCGTCGGGGCGGGGGTTGCCCTCGCCCTCCGTCGAGCCGTCGTCCGAGGGTTGCGGCGAGAGCAGCACGACCAGCGCGTCACGCGCCTCCCAGCCCGTTCCCGTGGCGAGCGCGGCGGTGCGAAGGTGGAGGCCGTCGTCGCCCCGCGCGCAGAGGCTCATCAGAATCTCGCCCTGCCCGCCGATCGACACGCCGAGCACGGGGGGGTCGTGCGGCACGTCGCGGAGAGACTCCTCCAGGTCGGCGATGCGGCGCTGCGGCGCGAGGCGTTCGAGGAAGCGGCGCGCCCCCTCGATGGGCACCTGGGGCACCTGTGCCTCCACCGCTTCGAGGTGCGCGCGAAGGATGGACCAGCTCTCGTGCACCAGCCCGTCGAAGTGGGTCGCCGCCCGCTCCAACAGGAAGGCGCCCGTGCGCGCCGCGGGGTGCTCCCCGTCCGCCACGCCGAACATCTCCATCGCGTCCCATCCCGTGAGCCCCTCCGGTGAACGTTGCCCCGCGTCGAGCAGCGCAGCGGGCGACAGGCGAAACGCGTCGTACAGCGACGGCGTCCGCGGCGCCCCCAGTTGGGGCAGGCGCGCGAGGTCTTCCAGGCGTTGGAGGACGGCCTCACGACGCCATGCGAACTCGCCAGGATCGGGGATCGACTCGTCGTGGGGAGCGAGCCGCACGCTGCGATGGATCGCCCCGAGCCGCAGGTCGGCGCCCAATTGAAGCGACGCCACGTGATGGAGGGCGAGGCGGGGCTCCGGGGCTCGATGGAAGCGATCGGCGAAGAACCCGCCCGTCACCAGTTGCCACGCGGGCCCAGGGAGCCCGGAGCTGTCCCAGAAGTCGTCGAGGCCGTCGTTGAGCATCCCCCAGTGCTTGCCCTCGAGCCGATCGAGCGACGTCGAGATCTCTCGCTGCGGGTCGATGTGCGCGTCCGGGTGGGTGGCGTGGGCCCGGTTCATCCACCGCAGGCCGCGGAAGATCTCGCGCGCCGAGACCTCGTACGGCGAGGGCGGGGTCTCCCATAGCCCCAGCTGCAGGGCGAGTTCGGCGCGGGCGCTTCGTACGCGCGCCAGGAGGCCACGGTGTTCGCGCTTGGGGTGTTCGGGCCAAGCCGCATCGGCGAGCGCCAGGGCGTCCTGCAAGAGTTCGTTGGTCACCTCGCCGTGCGCGAGGAGCCACTCCAGTGCGAGGGCCGCCGCGCGCAGGCGCGGCCACGGCGCGGTCGTCGCCTCGACCGCATGGCGCACGCCCCTCCAGCCTGAAGGATCGGGCGCACACGGCACGTCCCCGCGCCGGGAGAGGAGCACGACCCACGCGCGGAGCACCGCCGCCGTCGCGTGCTGCCCGCAGGCGTCCACCATCGCCCGCGCGCGGCCCACGATGACGAGGTCGGCGGGGTAGAGCGGGCGCAGCACCTCGATGTCGAGCTCGCCGCGGGCGATCTCCGTCCACAGCCAGGCGGCTTCGAAGCGAAGCTCACCCTTCTCCTCCTCGGTGCAGTCGGGCGCGGCGAGGGCTTCGTGCACCCACGCCGCCCCGCGCAAGAGGTTGTGGCGCATCGCCCCGAGGCCCCGCTCGGCGTAGGCGCGGGCGACCGCGAGCGCCTGGGCGGGCGTCGGGGAGGCCGTCGGCGGGAGTTCACGGAGCGCGTCGAGGCGCTCGCGGTCGATCGCGTCGATGTCCCTCGCACTAGCGGGCGGCGCCAGGAGGGCGCGTCGAGCGTCGCCCGCTCGTCGGCCGTGAGCGCGCGCGCGTCGTCCGACACCACCTCGGGGCGTCGACCCGCGACCCCCAGGAAGCGGAAGCCCGCCCACGCCTCCGGGGAGCTGAACATGCGGACGACGTGACGCTGCGCGGCCGCCGGCAGGAGCGCATCCGCGCGCAGCGGGCCGAGCGTGGCGGTCAGGTCATCACGTGTCACCCGGACGCCGAGGAGCGCGGTGACGGCGCCCGGCAGCTCGGCCTCGGGCGTGCGGGCGAGGAGGGACGGGAGCGCGGCGAGGACGTGGTCGCGCCACCACCGCTGCGCGTCGGCGAGCGCCCGCGCCGGGTCGCCGTGGGCCGCGAGGGACTTCCGGTAGCGCCGGACGATGTGTGCCGTGACGAAGGCCGGCACGCTCCACAGGGTGCCGACGGTGCTCCGCACGCCCGCGTGGTGAAACTCGACGTCGATGCCGAAGGCCTCGTCCACCGAGGGGATGAGCGGCGCGGTGGGGACGTTGACCCCCGACTGGCACGCCCAGAGCTCGACCCGCTCGCACCCCGCCCACTCGCCGCCGAGGGTTTCGAGCGAGAGGCTCTCCCCCGCGAGCGCGATCTCCGCGCCCTCCCCCGCCCGGTGGAGGCCGTGGGAATACACGCTCACCACGTCGCTCCGCCCCGCGGCCCGGAGCACCGCCTCGCAACTCGCGCGCTCGCCGAAGAGGGCCTCTTCCCCCTCCGCGCGGTCGGCGAAGGCGACGTCGTGAAAGCGGGTCGGCTGCTCGTCGCAGTGCTCCCCGGGGGCGACCAGGAGCGTACCCGAACGCGGCGCGACCACCTGCTGACGGTGGACGCGAGGCGCGAGGTTGGGCAGGTAGGCGATGGCGTCGGCCCGGTCGAGGAGCGTCGCGCCCGGCGCCCCGGCCGCCGCCCACGGGACGAGCGCGGCGAGCCGCGACGGCAGCACGACGACGTGCGCGCTGCGACCTTCCGGCAGGACGTCCGCGAGGTCGAGCGCCGGCAGGAGACGCTCGAGCGCATCGGTGACCCGCTCGTCGTCGTCACCCGTCGTCGCCGGGATGCCGCAGGCGACCAGGTGGAGGGACTTCAGCGCCTCCCCCTGCTCGCGGGTAAGGTCACGCCGCAGGCCCCGCGCGGTCAGCTCCCCTCCGTCGAGCCACACCGCGACGGCCATGAGGCCCCGCTCGATGTGCACCCGCACCAGCACTTCGCCGGGCGCCTCGCTGAGCACGGCGCGGAAGTCGGCCTCGTCGAGCGCCGTCGCCTGTATCCGGCGCCGCGCGTGGGCCTCGGGGTCCGCTGCGCGAACAGGTGGGAGATCCGCTGCGCCTCGTCTGCCATCGTCCGTGCGGCCCCGCGCAGCACCGTGACCACGGAAGAAGACCGCGCGGCCCGCCGCAGGGCGTCGAGGCACATCTGCCGAGCCGCGTCGTAAGCCCGCGGGCCCTCCGTGTCGAAGAGCGGAACGCCGGTCACCTCGATCGTCGTCGCCGCTTCGAAGTGGCGGATGGCCTCCTCGCACATCTGGCGTCCCGCGTCGTCCCCTTCGAGCGCCGCCACGGCCGCCATCTGCTCGAGCGCGATCGCGAAGGGGGCGAACGCGCCGTGCCACACCCCGAGCGCCCGCCCGACGAGGTCGGCGCCGCCGCCCCCATGGGTGAAGACGCGCTCCATGTAGCGCAGGGCGGCGGTCTCTTCGAGCGCCAGGAAGGCCTCCACCGGACGGCCCTCGTCGAGGTGGAGGTGCGCGGCGAGGACGGCGTAGTCCTGCGCCTCGCGCGCCGCGTGGTCGGAGACGTGGTCCGCGAGGGTCGGCGAGCGCCGCGCCATGGCCTCGTCCACGAGCTGCCGCAGCACCCACCGCGCGATGTCGGACTCCCCGGCCGCCCGCAGCGACTCGACGTAGAGTCGGTGGTGGTCGGGGCGCAGGCTGCGACGGTCGATGGCGCGGAGGTGCCGTTGCGCGTCCTCCCGGCGCGGCGGAGCGAGCTTCATGCACGCCCTCGCCGCGAGGAGGTGAGCGTCCGCGGCGACGGAGGGCGGCGGCGCCTCGCCGAGCAGCGCCTCCAGCGCGCGGATCGCGGTCGGCAGCTCGCCGCGGCGCCCGCGCTCCACCTGCAGGCGGGCGAGCCCGACGCGCACCACGGGCTCCAGGGGCAGCCGCTGCGGCGGCAGCGCGTCGGCGAACCCGACGGGGTCGCGCTTCGCTTCGTCGAGCAGCCCGATGGCGCGCCGGTAGTGGCGCTCTGCTTCGTCGTAGCAGCGGCGCTGCAAGTGAAGGTTGCCGAGGTTGAAATGGTAGCTCGCCGCGTCGCGGAAGCCGACGGGGCCCGTGGCTTCCGCCGCACGGCACGCCTGGACGTAGTGCGCTTCCGCGTCCGCCAGCAGGCGGCGCGCCTCGTCTCCGTGCGCGTGCCCGGCGAGCGCACGGAGCACGCGGCCGAGGGCGTCGTGGGTCAGCGCATGGCGCAGCGGGGTGCGCTGGCGCGCCGGCGACCGGAGCGCGCGCTCGAACAGCTCGCGGGCGTGGCGGAGGTTTTCCTCCCGCACGCCGTCGGTGAGGTCCTCGTAGGACTGACCGAGGTCGTACCAGCAGATCGCCGCGGCGGGCCCGTCGTCGTCGGGCTCGAAGAGGCCCGCGGCCTCCACATAGAGCGGGTGCGCGTCGTGGTGCAGGCCGCGCCTCGACAGCTCGTGGCCGCGCTCGCGCAGCGCCTTGCTTTGCCGCCCTCGCTCGGTCGTGTCGATCTCCTGGTCGTAGACCACCTGGGCCTCGAGAGCTTCCAGCGAGCGGCGGATGGCGTCGGGCGCGCCCCCGCCGGGCGGTGGAGAGCCGGAACCGTTGCCGCCGTTGCGGCGATCGCGTCGTGCCATGGTCGGTGCCTCCTGGGGCGTCGATGCCCACGCCCCATAGGCGCGCCCATCGTACGCTTTTCCCCGAATCCGGTCGGGTCACCCGGTGACGCTTCGTCGACGCCTTTCCTGACGCCGCCGCGACGGGAGGCACTCCGTTGCCAGCCCCGAAACGCGCCCCGTTCGCCTTCGCCGTCAGAAAGAGCGCGCTTGCGCCGTCCATGGCCCATCGGCGAGGCTCCGCGCGTCGAGGAGGAGACCATGAACACGGGTGCGTGCTTCGTTCACACGGCCGACTGGCAGATCGGGCTGCGCGCCAACCACGTGCCCGGCGACCACGGCGCCGCGGTCCGGTTGGCGCGCTACGACGCGGTGAAGCGGATCGCGGACGTGGCCCGCGGCGCGAAGGCGGACTTCGCCGTGGTGGCGGGCGACGTCTTCGAGCACCACGCCCTCGCGCGGGAGTCGCTCCAGCAGTCGTTCGAGGCGTTACGGTCGTTCCCTTGCGACGTGTTCCTGCTCCCCGGGAACCACGACCCCTACACGCCGGAGTCGCTCTACCGCTCGGACTGGTGGAAGCGGGAGTGCCCTCCGCACGTGAAGGTCCTCTCGCAGCGGAAGCCCCTGGACGTCGGCGCGGCGACGCTCCTCCCCTGCCCCCTCCTCCAGCGCGACTCGGCCGACCCCACGGCCTGGCTCTCGCCCAACGTCGGTCCGCGCGACCGGGTCCGCGTCGGCGTCGCCCACGGCGGCGTGCGGGAGATCCTCCAGAAGCTCGCGGCGGACGACGAGCTCGAGCTGCACAACGACCTCCCCATCGACCTGTCGAACCGCGCGGCCCTCGACTACCTCGCGCTCGGCGACTGGCACGGCCGCGTCCAGGTGAACGAGCGCACCTGGTACTCCGGCACCCCCGAGCCCACCCGCTTCAAGGAGCGCAACCCCGGCGACGTGCTCGTGGTGGAGGTGACCGAGCCGCGCGCGGCCCCGCGCGTGACCCCGCAGCGCGTCGCGACGTTCACGTGGCGCCGCGTCGAGGGGACGCTCCACACCGCCGACGACGTGGCGGCGCTGGAGCGCCAGCTCGACGAACTGCCCGACCGCTCCCACACGCTGGTCGAGCTCGTGCTCGACGGCCACCTCGACCTGACGCTCCACGCGCGGGTGGAGAACGACCTCCTCGGCCGGTACCGGGGCATCTTCCCGCACGTCCGCGTGCGGGACGAGAAGCTCTTCGTCCGCCTCACCGACACGGACATCGAGCGGCTCCCCCGCGAGGGCTGGATCGGTCAGGTGGTGGAGCGCCTCCGCCGCGGGGTCGAGGGCTACAGCGCGGACCAGTGCCAGGAGGCGCTGGAGACGCTCCACAAGCTGTTCCTGTCGAGCGCGGGAGGTGCGCGATGAAGGCCGCGCTCCGGCTCCTCCGGGTGAAGGTGCAGAACGTCGGCATCCTCGGCGACCGCGCCGTGGAGCTCGGCCCCTTCGTCCCCGGCGTCAACGTCATCAGCGGCCCCAACGAGTCGGGGAAGACCACCATCGTGCGGGCGCTGCGGGCGGCCCTCTTCCAGCGCCACGGGTCGAAGCACGAGTCGATCCGCTCGCTCCAGCCGCACGGCAACCGCAAGGCCGCCCCGCGCGTCGAGGTGGAGTTCGAACTCGACGGCACGGCGTACCTGCTGGAGAAGCAGTTCATGGTGGGCGTGTCGTCGCGGCTGCACACCGCCGACGGCTCCCTCTCGCTGAAGGACGACGACGCCGACCTGAAGGTGTTTTCCCTGCTCGGCGCGCGGGAGCCCGCGAAGAAGGGGACCAACCCCGACGACATGGGCGTCTGGAGCCTGCTCTGGGTGAACCAGGACGAGTTCGCCACCGCGGAGCCGGCGAAGCACCTGGGCGACCACGTGCGCGGCACGCTCGCGGAGAGCATCGGCGGCATCGTGGGCGACGTGATGGGCGGCGAGCACGGCATCCACCTCCGGCGTGCCATCGAGCAGGCCTACACGCAGGTGTGGACGCCGAAGCAGACCGACCGCGCCACCGGCGAGCTGGCCCGCGCGCGGGAGGCCTGCGATCGCCTCGCCGCCGAGGTGAGCGAGCTCGAGGAGAAGGTGCGGAAGACCGTGACCCTCGGCGCCGACCTCCAGGCGCTCGAGCTCGACATGGAGCGGCTCCGCGAGGAGGAACGAGCCTGCGCGGAGGTCGAGCAGTGCGCGCTCGCCGCCGCCGAGGCCGACCGTCTCGAGCAGTCCTACCAGGAGGCCGCGGCGCGCCTCGAAGGCGCCGAGCGCCTCCACGACGCTGCGCGGCGCGCGAACGCCGTGAAGCGCTGCGCGACGAACTCGCCGGCGCCGACGAGGCCGTGCGCGCGCACCGGGCGATGCTCGCGCCGCTGGACAAGGAGGCGTTGCGAACCGCGGAGCAAGACCGCGCGGCGCAACAGACGGCCGTCGCGGCGCGAAACGACCGCGACCGCCTCCAGCGGCGCGTGCTCGAACTGACCGACGCAGTGGCCCGCGCCAAGGCGAAGGAAGACCTCGCGCGGCAGACGAAGGACCTCGCCGCGGTCCGCGCGCAGCTGGAGCAGGCCGCCGCACGGGAGGACGCGATGCGGGGCCTCCCCGACGCGCGTTCTCTCCAGGAGATTCGGGAGCTCGAAGCGAGGCGTGCGCCGCTCGCCGAGCACGTCCGCCGCCACGCCACCCGCGTCACGGTGGTCACTCCCGGACACGACGCGGTCGAGACCCCGGTCACCCATCGCGCGAACGTCTCCGTGGAGTCTCTGGGCACGCTCACGATCGAGCCGCCCCGCGAGGGCTTTCTGAAGGCGCGGTCGGCGTGGCTGGAGACGAAAGCGACCCTGCGGGATACGCTCGCCGCGCACGGGGTCGCGAGCGTCACCGAAGCGCGCGCGATCGCGGAGCGGCGGCAGGCGGCGGACGGCGCGCTTGCCCAGGCCCGCGCGAAGTTGTCGGCGATCGCCCCGCGGCATCGCGGAGCTGGGCGACCTTCACCGAGCGCGCCGAACGGGACCGCGCCGAGACGGAGTCGTCCTCGCCGCGGCAAAGCGGGCGCGGGCCGAGATGGAGCGGCACGAGCAGCTCGCCGCCGGCGTGGCCGTCGACGACGAAGCGGTCGGGCGCGTGAGGCCTCCGGGCGCGCGTGCTCGTGCTGGAAGAAGGGAAGGCGCGAGCCCGATGCGGGTGACGCCCGCCCGCTCGCGGCGGTGAGGGTCCAGATCGGCGACCGGGACATCCCGCGGCTCCTCAGCGCGGGGCATGGAGGTCAAGCGCGCCATCACGGCGGTCACCACCGTCACGATCGGCGAGCAGATCGCGGTGGAGATCGACCCGGGCGCGGCGGTCCACGCCCACTCGCTCGCGCTCGACGCGGCGCGGCGCGACCTGGCGTCCGCAGCTCGAGGCCCTGGGCGCCGCCACCGTCGAAGACGCCCGCGCCCAGGCTGCGCTCCGCGCCGATCACCTCTCCCAGCGGGCGCGGTCTGAACGCGAACTCCACGAGAAGGCGCCGAAGGGAGTCGAGGCGCTCATCGACCAGCTACTGCGCCGGACGCAGGCCGCTGAGCCTGCGCGGCAGCACCTCCACGACGCCCAGCAGTATGACGGACAGGTCACACTTCGGAGCGCGAGGCCGGCGCCAACCCCGTCGCCCTGAAGACCTCGAGGCGCTCGACGCCCTCGATCGCAGGTGCCTCGCCGAGGAGCAGGCCGCTCGCCGGCTCGCCGGTCGCATCCTGGCCGCGGAGGGTGGCCTCGCCGACCTCTGGCCGACGCCTCACGACCTCCTCGACGACGTCACCGCGACCGTGGGCGACGCCCGCATCGACATCACCTTGGGGGAGGCCTCCCACGACGTCGAGCTGTCCGGGATCGTGCGCGACCTCGAGCGTCGCCTCGGCGCCTATGGGCTCGCCTCGCTGGACGACGCCCTCTCCGCCCACATGAAGTGGCAGACGATCCGATCGGAGGCCGAGGCACTGCGGAACGCCGCGCGGCGCCTCGCGCCGCAGGGGATCGCGGTGCTCGAAGCCGCCGTGGCCTCGTTGCAGGCCCGCGCGGGGGACGGCGCCGACCTCGAACCGCGCGAGGCGCTGGAGGCCACCCTCGCCGTGGAGCGCAAGCGCCTGGACGACGCGGAGGTGGAGCTCGTGCGCCACGAGGCGCTGGCCAGGGCCGCCCACGACGTGGCCGCGGAAGCGGAGGCGACGCGGGAGAACGCCGCGCGGGCTCTGCACGGTCGGGAGGTCGAGCAGAACCTCCGCGCCTCCGCCCTCCGCGCCGACGAGGCGCTCGGCGGGGACGCGGCCCTCCGCGAAGCGGACGACGGCGCGACGCGGGCGGTGGAGGCCGCGCGGAGCGCCCACCGGGCGGCCCAAGACGCGCGCGACGCGGCGATGCCCGAACTTCGCCGCCGCGACCTCGAACGCGCGCACCAGATCGTGGCCGAGCACGAGCGCGCGCTGGGGGCGAAGCAGATGGACATCGTCCACCACCGCGCGACCCTCGACGCAGTGCTCCCGGAGGGGCGCTACGAAAAGCTGGCCGAGAAGCAGGCGGAGCTCGAGGAGGCCCGCAACGCGCTCGCGCGCCTGGAGCGCTCGGCGCGGGCGCTGAAGCTGCTCCGCGAAACCGCCGAGGGCGCCTACACCGACGCCCAGCGCGTGCTGATGAAGCCCGTGTACGACGAGGCGATGCCGCTGCTTCGGATGATCCGGCCGGGGACAACCTTCACGATGCAGAACGACACGCTCCACCTCGCGTCGGTGAACCGCAACGGGGTCGACGAGGAGTTCAAGGAGCTGTCGGGCGGGGCGCGGGAGCAGCTCGCGCTGGTGGTCCGCATCGCGCTGGCGAAGGTGTTCGCGCGGCAACAGCTGGGGCTGCCCCTGGTGCTCGACGACGTGCTCGGGTGGACGGACGACACGCGCCTCCGGGGCATGATCAACGTGCTGGAGCAGACCGCGCGGGACATGCAGGTGATCCTGCTGACGTGCCACCCGGCGAGGTTCCGCGGGATCGAAGGGGCGGCGAAGTTCGAGGTGCAGCGCGAGGTGAGCCGCCTGAACCGTCGGGTTCAGCGAAGCGAGCGGCTTCGCCGCCCAGGCGGCCCGAGGGCGCCCCCGGCAGAGCACCACGGCGATCGCCACCACATGGTGCGGTCCGCCGGAGCCGCCGGTTCCGCTGGCGGCCGTGAAGGCACCGCAGGCGTAGGGCGCAGCGCAGGCACCGGCGCAATCGCCGGGGAGATCACGGGCAGCGGCGGTGCCCCCTCCATCGGCACCGTGCTCGCCCCGACCCCCATCCCCAGCGGAACGGTCGCCGCTTCCATCTCCGGATCGCCCGCCTCGATGGGCGTGGGCGCCGCAACGTTGCGCGCCGCGGGCATCTCGCGCTGCGTGTGAAACTCCTCCCCGAGCGCCGACGGCGGCCCGAACTCCGCAGCCCAGCGCGCCTGCACCTCGGGCGTCGCCACCGCGAGCAGTGCGCGAGCCATCTCCGGCGCACTCTGGAAGCGCCGGTTCACGTCGCGCTCGAGCGCCCTGAGCACCGCCGCGTCGAAGGCCGCGGGTACGCCCGCCACGGTGCTCGGCGCGGGAACGGGAGCGTTGGCCACCGCGTGGAGGATCTCCAACACGTTGCGCCCGCCGAAGAGCCTCCGCCCGGTTGCCAGCTCCCAGAGCACGACGCCGAGCGAGAAGAGGTCGCTTCGGGTGTCGATCGCGCGGGCCTCGGCCTGCTCGGGCGACATGTACGAGGGGCTGCCGAGGAGGGCGCCTTTGCGGGTGAGCGCGGCGTTTCCCTGTGCGGTGTCGGGCTTCACCAAGCCGAAGTCGAGGAGCTTGGGCTCGACCCCACCCGCCCGCTGCGCGAGGAAGACGTTGGCCGGCTTGAGGTCGCGATGGATGTAGCCCTGGCCGTGCACCTTCGCGAGGGCGGAGAGGAGCGGCAGGGCGGTCTCGACGATCTGCGCGGCCGGCGTCGGCCCGCGCGCGATGATGACGTCGAGCGTCTCGCCCTCGAGGTACTCCATCGCGAGGTAGCGCTGCTCGCCCACCGCGCCCGCTTCGAAGACGGCGACGATGTTGGCGTGGTCGAGGCTCGCGGCGGCGTAGGCCTCGCGTTCGAAGCGGACGATGGCCTCGGGGTGGTAGGCGAGCTTCAGGTCGAGGGCTTGAGCGCGACGCGCTTGCCGAGGGCGTGCGGAGGGCCTCGTAGACGCTCCCGAAGGTGCCCTTCCCGAGCAGGCGGACGATGGAACACGCCCAGGCGCCGAAGGGCGGAAGTTGGGCGCGAGGGAGGCGGAGGTCGGCGAGGCCATCGGCGGTGCCGCGAAACTTCTCCATCACGGTCCCCCACGCGGGGTGGAGTTCGGGGGTGGTGTCGCCGTTGGCGAGCCAGACGCCCAGGATGGTGCCGCAACCACGAGCGCGCCGCCGGCGGCATGGCCGTCGGCAGCACCCAGCCGGAAGTCCCTGCCGCGTAGGCGCTGCATCCACGCGCGTGAACGCAGCCCGGCTAGATGAACCGTGCGGCGGGAGCTGGTACCCGTTGGCCTGGATTTCCCACCAGGTGATCGCCCGCCGCGAGGTGTTCGACGATGCCCTGTCCTACGGGCTGGCCGTCGATCTGAACGGAGGCCGTCGCGACGGAGGGCTCGACGACGAGGGCGGGGCGGAGCGAGCAGGACGAAAACGTCACCTGAAGGGTGACGATTGGGTACTGGCACGATGAACTCGCGACGCTCAGTTCGGTGCTCGGCGACGCCGGAGAAGCTCGTCGTGCGGCCCCGGATCGATCGGGAGGTTCTCGGCCGTGAGGTGATGGGCCGCCCGTCGAAGCGCCACGGTGGTGGGCGGCGGCGAGACCGCGACGGTGAGCGTGCCGATGCGCTGGCGCATCTCCACGACGTGGCCTCGCACCTGGGCCAGCAGTTCGGGCCCCGCGCTGGCGGGCGGCGTCGCGAGGAAGCGCTCGAAGGCGTCGATGGCCTGCGTGTAGCGGGAGACGTTGCGGGCGGCCATGCCCAACAGTACCAGCGCTGCGGCGTGGGCTCGCGGCGGCATACGTCCTCGAACACCTGACGCGCTTCACCGAAGCGCCGTTCGTTGAACATCGCCATGCCGCGCGCCATGAGGGCGCCGACGTCGGCGTCGGTCGGCTCCGCAACGGGGGCAGGCTGCGTCTGTGCCACAACCGCAGACGGGACCGCGAGGAGCGCCAATACACCGAGGCCCACGGCGCGGAGGGATGACTTCATCGGGTGTCCTCGAGCAATCGTTCGGGGTCGAACTGTTGCGAGCGCCGCGCGGGCGTCGGGGTGGCCGCGGGAGCAGCGGTGGGGGCGACCTCACGGGCCGCCGCGCGAGCGGTCGCCCGGGTCGGTTCGCGCAGACGGCGCCGGAGTGCCGGAACCACTCGCGAGGGCGAAGCCTCCGCCGAAGCGTTCGTCGCGGGAGCCGCGGAGGGCACTGCCGAGGCAACCACGGGAGGAGCGGAAGGAGCAGGAGCAGCCGATGGAGCCGCAACGTCGACGATGGGCGCCGCAGGTCTCACGGGCAGTGGCGCGGACACCGCGGCAGCGCTCGCTGCCGAATGCGCACGCTCCGGCCCACGCAGGCGCACGGCGACCGCCACCACCGCGGCGACCGCGAGCGCGGACACCGCGGCCACGCCATAGCGGGAGCGCCGACGCGTGGAGGCGTCGGGCGATGAAGCCCACCCGAACGGCGTCGTGCGCAGGTCGGGCTGTTGAGCGTCGGGCTCGCTGGCAGGCACCGTCGGACGCATGGCGACGCCGTCGACGACCTTCGCCGGTGCCTCGGGCCGAGACGGACGCGCCGCCAACGACGGCGGCAGCGAGCGAGCGTACAGCGCGGCGAGCGTCGGCGCCCCGGGTTCGGCGAGTGCGCGACAGGCGAGCACGTCTTCGAGAAACGCCGCCATCGTCGGGTACCGGCCGTCGCGTTGATTGGCGAGGGCCTTTCCGACGATGTCCGCCACCGCGGCGGGCACCGCCGGGGCCATCGCGTCGAGCCGCGGCGCGGGCGTCGACGCGATCTTCCACATCACCGCGAGCGTGTTGTCCCCTTCGAAGGGGACGCGGCCGCTGAGGAGTTCGAAGAGCACCACGCCGATCGCCCACACGTCGATGCGCGCGTCCACCGACGACTCCCCGCGCGCCTGCTCCGGGGCCATGTAGTAGGGCGTCCCGACGATGCTGCCGGTGCGGGTCTTGTGGCGCTCGGCGTCCTCGTGGAGCACCTTGGCCAGGCCGAAATCGATGAGCTTGGGGGTGACCTCGCCGTGCTCATCCGCCGCGAGGAAGATGTTGCTCGGCTTGATGTCGCGGTGGAGCACCCCCTTCGCGTGGGCCGCCACGAGCGCCCCCATGACCGGCACGATCAGGTCGAATGCGGCCCGCGCGGTGAGCGGCTGCCGCTTGTCGATCAGCGCGTGGAGCGTCTGGCCCTGGAGGAGTTCCTGGATGATGAAGAGACGCCCGGTGGCGCCGTCGGGGCCCATGTCGAGCACGTCGACGATGTTGGGGTGGCGTAGCGCGCTGGTGGTCTGCGCCTCGACGCGGAAGCGCTCGAGCTGCTCCGGGTCGTCCGCGGTCTTCGCCTGGAGGAGCTTGATGGCGACGCGGCGGCGGGTCCAGGTGTTCTCGGCCTCGCAGACCACGCCGATGCCGCCTGCGCCGAGCGTACGCACGATGCGATATCGCTCGCCGATCACGTCGCCGGGGGCGGGAGCAGCGTCGGAGGGCGTGGCGCTCATGGCAGCGGCGCGAGCGTACCGGAGGGCGGAAGGAGGCGGCAAGGTGAAGTCGTGATTCGGGGGCGCAGTGGCGTTGGCGACCCATTCGGGTGGGCGTTCCGTCGTGGTACCGTCCGGCGCATGGGAGACCCCGCACGCGAGCTCGACCCCTCCCCTACCGCGACGATCGCACGCGAGACCGCGAAGGCCGTTCGCGGCTACGGCACCCTCGGCGTGGTCGCCGTCTGGCTCTTCGAGGCGCCGCCCGCCCGCGCCTTCCTCGTCATCACCCGCGGAGACGACCCCGTCCGCGACGCGCAGGTCCGTCGGCAGTTGGAGCTGATGCACGCCACGAAGGTCGCGTTCCTGTCGGAGGAGTTCCCCGTCACGGTGGCGGGCGGCGTGCGCGTCGTGCCCGACCCGCCCCCCGACAACGGCCCGGAGGCCGTGCGCAGGCGCTCCGAGCAGCGCCGCGCTGATCTCGTGCGCATGGGCATCGACCCCAACGCGCCCGAACAGCTCCTCTCGGCGGAGGAGGTGGCGGTGTTCGAGGCGGAGCTCCTGCGGCAGCACGGCCTGTGAGCGTCACGGTTCTCTACGACGTCGCCTGGCCGGGGACGTTGCGGCACGTCCCGCGTCCCGATCTCCCCGCGGTGCTCGCGATTCGCGACCGCATCGTCGCCGACGCGCCGAACCTGCCAGCGCTCACCGACGCCGTCGTCGAGGACGCGCTCCCCGCCCTCTACCATGCGCGCTACGTGCTCCACACTCCGTGGGTGGTCGAGTACTCCTGGAGCGTCGTCACGCAGGTACTCGTCCTACGCGCCGTGCGTGCGCCCGACCCGCCGTTCTGACAATTCCGCGGGTCATCGCGCGACGGGGGGTGAGCCAGCGCAACGCGGAGGGGGAGACCTGCGGCGGAAGGGCGGGAGAATTTGCTTCCGTTGGGCGGAGCGCGGGCGGTAGCGTCGGGGGTGATGTGAGCGAGCGAAGGGATCACGTGCGGCGACGGGGGAGGCTGCTGGGGGCGGCGGGGCTCGCGGCGGTGTGCGTGGCGTCGTGCAGCGAGGCGCCGACGCGCATCGTATTGGTCATCGAGGCAGAACCGCGGGTCGCGGCGCGTCTCGGGGCGATCGACGTGACGATGCGTCGCGAAGGAGCCGCCGCGGAGACGGACGCCGGGCACTACCCGCTGACGGGCATGGGCAGCGTTTCTCTCGCTGCCCCCGACCGCGATGGGCTCGTCGTGTTGATGCCGCGCGACCCTGCGGATGCCAGGCGGGTCTACGTCACCGTCACCGGGCAGTTGCAAGCGAACGGGGGCTCCGTGCGGCAGGTCGCACTCACCCGCTTCGTGCGTGAGCAGACCTCGTACCTCCACATGGTTCTTACCGCGTCGTGCGTCTCGGTGAGTTGCGCGGTGGGCGCTACGTGCGCCGATGGCGCCTGCACGCTGGCAATGGAGCGCCCGCCACTGCCGTCCCCGCCATCTGCAACTCCTTGGGAAGGCGGGGCTCCTCTAGATGCCACGGACGCCGCAGATGCCCCGGACGCGGGTGGTGATCTCGCGGATGACCTCTCCGACGCCTCAGCGGACTCGTCACCCCTCGACGGCAGCGATGATCTATCACCAGACCAGGCGCAGTCGACCGACGCCGACCCGCTGGATGGAGACGTTCCGCCACCGTTCGACGGGACAATCACGGGTGACAGCGCAGACGCCTCATCTGACCTTGTGATGACAGCGGAAGCGTCGGGTGAGATGGACGCAAACGATGTGGTGGAGGCTGTGGATTCCGGCGATTCTGTGGCCGCCGAAGACGCTCGCGACGTCGTTGACGAAGAAGCCTCCTGTCCGACCAGGCAGATGTTCTGCGGTGGTGCTTGCCGAGACACGAGCGCCGATCGTCTGCACTGCGGTCGGTGCGACAACGCCTGCCCGACGGGCGCTCGGTGCATCTCCGGCGTTTGTGGGTACCCACGTAGTTGCGCGGAGTACCACCGCCTCGACGCAATGCTCGCCAGCGGGCTCTATCAGATCGACCTCGATGGGAGCGGTGCGCGGCCCCCCATCGCCGTCTACTGTGACATGGAGACGGAAGGGGGAGGGTGGACCCTTGTGGCAAGGGTTAGAGGCGATTCGAGCGCCCACAGCAATACCGCCGCAGTTGGAGTACTGAGCACTCCGACTCAGATGCTAGCGGCCAAACTGTCTGATAGCGATATCAATGTGCTTCGCAGTACACCTGCGACGAGCCTGATCCGTTTCGACTGTCTCTCCCAACGCACGTACTTCCAAGACGCCCGACTCTTTCAGGCGACGGGCGGGGGCGAGGCAGCCCTTCAAAGCTGTTCGAGTTCACCTGACGGCCCCTGGACGAACGCTTCGCCATTTTCCAGTCACCACGGATTCAACACCTACCTTGCTTCGCCCCCCTGTCCTCATGCAGTTTATTTCTATGAATTTTCATCGCGCATCGGGAGCGTATGCGGAACGACGTTTGGCAATGGTGGGGCAGATGGCGTCATGTGGGTCCGAGATGGCTGCACGGGCGCATCCTGCCTGTGTCCGCCCGGCCAGGCCTCGTGCAGCGGCCTCTGTCGAGATCTGACCAGTGACCAGAACCACTGCGGAGCATGCGGCGTCGGCTGCCCTCCAACGCAGCAGTGCCTCGCGGGGGCGTGCGTCGCTCGATGCGCGTCAAGCGAGTTTCGTTGCGAAGGGCGCTGCGTCAACACAAGTAGTGACCGCGCCAACTGCGGTGTCTGCGGTCGCGACTGCATCGGAGGCACGTGCGTTTCGGGGGTGTGCACCCCCTTTCGGCTCACCTCGGTTCCAACGACTCGCCTGGGAACGTTGGCATTTGATGGTACTTTCCTCTATGCACCGAGCGCACGAAGTGAGGGAATGTATCGGTTCCAACCGCTCCCCCCATCGACGGCGACTCGCATCATCGACGGTACGAACGCAAATTTCGTAGGCGTCTTCCGTGATACCCTGTATTGGAGTTCGCTCGTGGCGTCGCTGGTGATTCGTCGCGCGTTGTCAGGGAGCGCGGAGTCTTCTCTCGATTTTGGCGCCGGTGTCCGTGTAGGTGCTGCTCTCTTGGAAGCTGACTTCGCTTACGCGATCGGGTACGGCGAAGCAGGCATGTCGACCATTTACCGCGTGCCAACGACGGGAGGTGTTGTGACTCGCATGACTACCGTCCCGTCGAGCGGTGGCGAAGCGATCATTCGCTCAAGGAGCGGCGACCTCTTCGTCGGTACGCAGTTCAGTGGCAACATCTGGCGCATCCCGATGGGGACGGGCACACCAGAAGTGTTTGTCACCCTTCCCGGGAGCCCGGTTGGCGTCGAGCAGCTCGCGGAGGACGACCGGTATCTCTATGTCACCTCCTGCGCGCTCAACCAGGTGGTTCGCTTCGATCGGACGACGCGCGCCATGGCCGTGCTCGTCGAGGACACCTCGGGGAACCCCTGCCTCAACGGCCTCGTGGTCACCGACACGATGATCTACTACACGCGCCACTTCGCCAACGACATCTGGGCCATGAGGAAGTGACCTGTCCATGAGCCCCCTCCCCGAAACCACCCTCGACTTCGCCGGCGCCGACCACCTCCCCTGGTCCGTCGTCTACTGGCACCTCACCGAAGCGCTCTCCTCGCTCTACACCTGCACGCTCGTCCTCTCGCTCCCCGACGCGGGCGCCGACCCCGACGCGCTGCTCGAACGCCCCGCCACCCTCACCGTCGGCCGTGGCGCCCTCGCCCGCCACGTCCGCGGCGTCGTCCGCGAGGTCGACGACCTCGGCGCCACCGCCACCAACCGCTTCGTCCGCGTCGTCCTCGTCCCTTCGCTCTGGACGCTCTCGCAGCGACTCGACTCGCGCATCTGGCAGGAGCTGCCGGTCGTCGACATCGTCCGCGACGTGCTCCGCGCCGCGGGCGTCTATGAGCCCCACGGACGCCTCGACGTCCCCGACGCGTTGCGCGCGCTCCCCGCGCGGGAGTACTGCGTCCAGCACCGCGAGACCGACCTCGACTTCGTGCTGCGGCTCCTCCAGGAGGAGGGCATCCCCTTCACCTTCCGCCACGACGACGAGGGCGGCGAGGCGCTCGTGCTCGTCGACGAGTCCCCCGCGTGGCAGCCCGCGCCCCTGATGGCGGGCGACGCCGTCCCGGTGACCGACGCGGCGATGCACGTCACGGAGACCGAGTCGATCGCGAGCTTCGAGCCACGGCGGCAGGTGCGGCCGACCGGCGTGTCGTTGCGCGACTTCGACTTCACGCGTCCGCGCGCCACCGCGATGGACCTCACCCGCACCTTCCCCACCCGCGGGACGCGCGAGCTCTACGAGTCCCCCGCCCGGCTCTCGCTCCACGAGTACGACGACGAGGCCCACGCCTACCCGCAGCACGACGGCGCGCGGCACGCCCGCGTCCGCCACGAGGCGCAGCACGCATCCGCGCGCACCGCGCAGGGCCGCGGCAACGTGACGGGCTTCGCGCCGGGGCGGTCGTTCACGCTGCGCGGGCACCACCGCGGGGAGATGGACGTCGCCTGGCTGCTCACCGAGGTCGAGCACGTCGGGCAGGCGTGGAGCACGGCGCCCGCGGACGTTCGCGCGAGCACGCGGGTGCTGGAGGCCCTGCGCGACGCGGGCCTCGAGCTCCCCGACGGCGGGCACGCGGTGGGCGAGCGGTACCGCAACCGGTTCCGGTGCATCCCGGCGACGGTGCCGTGGCGGCCGCTTCGAAGCACACCACGGCCGCTCGTCCACGGGCTCCAGACGGCGCGGGTGGTGGGCCCGGCGGGCGAGGAGATCCACACCGACTTCCACGGCCGCATCAAGGTGCAGTTTCACTGGGACCGCCTCGGGCGCGAGGACGAAGGCAGTTCCGTGTGGATGCGCGTCTCGCAGTCGTGGTCGGGGCCGGGGTGGGGCTTCGTCTTCATCCCGCGCATCGGGATGGAGGTGCTGGTGGCCTTCCTCGAGGGCGACCCCGACCGCCCGATGGTGGTGGGCTGCGTCTACAACGGCGAGAACCACACGCCCTACGGCCTCCCCGACGCGAAGACGGTGAGCACGATCAAGACGTGGAGCTCGCCGACGACGGGCGGCTACAACGAGATCCGCTTCGAAGACCGGGCCGGCGAGGAGCAGGTGTACGTCCAGGCCGAGCGCAACCACGACACGCTCGTCAAGAACGACCAGACCCTCCACGTCCAGCGCAACCGCACGAAGTACATCGAGGGCCGCGAGAAGAACACCATCGACAAAGACCGCGTCACCACCGTGCACGGCAACGAGTCGAAGGAGGTCGACGGCAACCAGGACGTGCAGGTGCACGGCTTCTCGGGCGCCACCCTCCACGTCGACGAGCACTACCACGTCACCGCCGACGCGAGCCTCGTGCTCGAGTGCGGCGACAGCAAGATCACGATGACGCCGGGCACCATCGACGTGCACTCGCGGCGCATCAAGGTGCACGGCGAGAAGCTGGTCGAGATCATCGGCGAGCTGGTGAAGATCAACTGCCCCGAGGGGAGCCACGAGACCGCGAAGGGCGGCCAGAAGAAGCGCAACCGCTTCAAGGAGCTGCTCACGCGGATGAAGCGCGGGGTGGAGAAGGCGCTGGCGAAGCTCCCGGCGCCGCTGCGGCGCGCGCTGCGGCGGGCGGTGAGCGGCGCGCTGCGGCGGACGATCGAGGCGCTGATGCGCGGGCGCCTGCCCGACGTGGGGGCCATCGCGCGCGGGGCGCTGGGGGAGCTGGCGCAGGGCGCGTTTCACAGCGCGATGGGCGCGATGAACGCGGGCTTCGCGCGGCTGGGGGCGCTGCCGTGGGTGCAGGGGAACGCGGTGCTGGAGGGGATGCTCGGGATGGCGCGGGGGGCGGTGGCGCAGGGGCTGGGGCGGGTGGCGCAGGTGACCAGCGGGTTCCTGCGGGATCTGGGGGGCAATGAGGCGTGGCAGGAGGTGCAGCGGAGCGCGCCGGGCGCGGCGGCGGGCGTGCTGCGGAGCGTCGGGGCGCCGGTGCTGCGCGAGGCGCTGATGGGCGTGCAGGTGCCGCAGGGGGCGGGGCGGGAGGGGATGCGGTTGTTCGACGGGGTGGCGGGCGTTGGGAGGGAAGGGTTGTGGGGGATGATTAGGGGATGACGCGCGCGAGGGAGCGGGAGTAGAGTCGTGTCGATGCGTGACCTCGCGGTGAAGTTGTCGCATCCGCCGACGCTCGCGGACATCGACGCGCTCCCCCCGCACATGAAGGGGGAGATCATCGACGGCGTGTTCTACGCGATGACCCGGCCGCGGGGGTTTCATCAGAACGTCGCGGGCGAGATCACCTCCGAACTACGTGGGCCGTTTCAGAAGGGGCGGGGCGGTCCCGGCGGGTGGTGGATCCTGCCGGAGCCGGGCATCGAGTTCCCGAACTCGCCCGAGGTGTCGCCGGACGTGGCGGGCTGGAAGCGCGAGCGAATGCCCGCGATGCCGCGGGAGAAGTCGATCACCGTGGCGCCCGACTGGGTGTGCGAGGTGCTGTCGAACACGACGCGGCGCCACGACCTGCGGACGAAGAAGCCGTTCTACGCGCGCATGGGCGTCGCCTGGATGTGGGTGGTGGACCCGGACGCGATGCTGGTGACGGCGCACCGCAACGAGGGCTGGCAGTGGGTCGAGGTCGGGGCGTGGGCCGATGAGAAGGACGCGCGGATCCCGCCGTTCGAGGCGGCGGTGGTGGATGTGTCGGAGTGGTGGGTGAGGAATGCAGAGTGATGGGTCGATAGATCGAAAGAACGTCACACTTGAGTTGGGCGTTCTCTTGGCTAACAGACACCAACCGAGTACCTTTTCATCGACACACCCATTTCCCCACTGAAAACATCAATTCAGCACTGGAATCTATAGCCATGGCGCCACCCAATATCTACACCTGCCCCACTTGTATTGTGATTGACCTTGAGCTTCATATTCTCGTTCTATGCGACGACATCGAAGACGGCCAAACGAGCGGTACGTTTTACTCATTCTACGACACGATCGCAAATTTTATTGGCACGGACGCAGTAAGAACCCCCGGACACAAAAAGGGCAAAAAATCCCAGCACATCACCATCCAAACTCCAGTAGTTACGTATTTTTCCGCGACAAAGACGAGCTCCCCTAAAACTGCGTTCGTTAGCTCAGTAATTGGCGAAGGCATATCATCTGCCTTTGGAGCGGCAGTCACGGCAATCGTGACAGGCAGTTCTCAGGGGTTGGCAGCCGTTCCGGGACTTGCGGCAGGAGCGATCACAAAAAAGGCGATCGACGAACTCACTTTCGCAGTGAAAGACCGTTGGCTTTCTCACTATCCACCCGTTGACGCCACAGTTACCGCGTTACTTGGATCGATGAAAAATCAGCAAATTAAACTAGAAAACGCAATGGCATCCGAATTCGCCAGTGGAATGGTTCAAGGCGTAAAGCACCGCGTCGTTGTAAGTCCATCATGTCATTACTACTGGATTTCTCGTGGCGTAGGTTCGCTATACGCGCTCGCTGCCGCTGCCGAGTTGAAGTCTAGACCTGACCATCACAACCACAGCCCCACTGTTGGAGATCCCATTCCCAATTCAACCTCCACACAAAAAGGATCGATTGTTTTCAATCCCTGGGCTACCCAAACAGCATTCTTCGGGGCACTGGACGCCCAATACCAAGACGACAAGGAATTTCACGGCATTCAAACTTTCGATCAAAAACCAGCACAGGTCAAGCACTATATCAACCTAAACGACCCTTATGTTGTTCGAATGCAAGTGGGAGGTGAAGTTGGAGTAGCAGGAACCCACAGCAACCTTGGAGGACTCAAACTCATGGAACGGACGATTGATTACCAATCCGTCAGAGGTCGAAATCATCTATCCTTTTACTGGACCAACAAACTCCTTCGGAGCATTTCGGGTTTTGATTTCACGAAGGGCATAGATATCACCGAGAAGGGAGATACAGATGCAGGCAAGAGAGCGGAAGAAGTTTACATCAAAGCCAAGAGAACGGCGAGCAAGACGGCGCGTGCGAACAAGGATATTACCTATTTGCGAACGGCAAACCCTTCAAACGTCGAAGCGAAGTACTTGGAGTCCGCGGGGGTTTCCAAATCTGACCTTGCCGAAATAGAAGCATTCGAAGAACTTTATTTGTGGTTTTCGCTAAGAACCGTCATAGGCGAATACGCTCTCGTAAACTCTGGTCAAGAATACAACTCTTTCTATCTGGACACATCAAAGGGGAAATACTCTGGCTGGAGACTATTCTCTCCCGAACTGAAAACCAAAATCCCATAACTCAACTTACCCGGCCTCAGTGTCGCAGATTCAGATTGCGGATGAGGCCAACTACATACGATATTTTTTAGCAGCAACTCGTCATCCAAAGAAACGACGAGGCTTCTCCTAAACCATGTCCGTGCGACTTCGAACGTCAGTAGTGGCCCAGTTACCCACAGGACTTCATTCCTCATAACTAGCTGTGCCAACAACCTCCCCTGCTTCCGCAGTTGCACCAGGTACGGCGCCGCCTCCCCGTACACATCCCGCGCCCACCCCGTGTACAGGCACTCGTAGCGATACCCCGACCGCCGCAGCAATTGCAGCACCTCCGGGTCCTTCGCCGCGTCAAGCACCGCGTACAACCGCCCCGGCAGCGCCCGCAGCGTCGCCAGCGCCTCCGCCTTCGGATCCCGCTCCCCTCCCCTCTCCTCTCCTGCTATCTCTTCCACCCACTCGACGCGCACCTGCGTTCGCCCGCACTGGATCACGTCTCCGCTCTCCACCGCCTCGTCCGTCACCCCAACGCCGTTGCGCCACGTCCCGCCGCCCTCACCCAGATCGCGCACCCGCCATCCCCCCTTGTCCCAGTACAGCGCGCAGTGCGTGGCAGCGACCCACTCGTCTCCCGCGAGCACGACCTCCCCGGCCGCCGACGCCCCGACGCGCATGGTCGCTCCCTTCACGAACTCCCACACGCGTCCAGGCTCTCCGCCCGCGATCACAGTGATCGTCAGGTTCGTTCGCGCGACACCGCTTTTCGACTCTACCGCCATGCACCCTCGACGTCATTGATCCTCACTTGGCCCTCCGGCGCGTGATCGCACCCGCGGGGGCGATCGCCACTTCACTGATTCTACCTTCGCCTGCGGTCCAGCGAACCGTCGGAGAACGAGGGAAGCCGGTCCCGGTATTCTGAACGTAGATTCGGTCATTGCTTGTTGAAGAAGCAAAGAGATCTGGTACCGAGTCCCCGTTGAAGTCCGCGATCCTTGCACGCCACGCAGCTCCCGCGGTAGCTGGGAAGGTGATCGCCTGAGACGGCGCCGCGCTGACACCAGCCTCATCGCCCCAGAATATCGAAATCGGATTGGTGCCATCACCCACCATGAGCGCCACGTCGCTGAATCCATCTCGGTTCAGGTCGCCTCCCGTCGCGAAGCTACTGCGACCAAAGGTGTTGAGGCACGTTCGCAGCTCCGACGAGCGACCGGCATTGCCATAATACACGCAGTGGGTCGACATCCCAGTCGTGCTCACTGCCGCGCAGGCTACATCAAAAAATCCGTCGCCGTTGACGTCCCCAACCGACCGTGCGTCGCCGTGCAGCAACCAACCGGCAGGCACGGAGTCACCGAGTTCAATGTACCTTGCCGCGTTCAACCCATCCAATCCACCAAGGTAGACGCGGCAGAAGTTGTCCTCGCCTCCGCGTGATGTAACGACGACATCAGGGAATCCGTCCGCGTCGAAATCCCCAGCACCGTCGGGCGGTACGCCAGGAGCGGTCAGGCCCGCCGGGAGGGTCACCTGTCCACCCAAGGCGACCCTGCCGCTGGAGTCCGCGAGCAGCAGATACAACGTTCGACTGGGGTAGTGCGCGGCAAGCACGTCCGCTCGCCCATCGCGGTTGGCATCACCTGCGCTTGCCAGGTCAAGGAAGGCCACCCCTGCCGGCAGGACAATGGATTCGGCGTTGGTCAACAAGTCAGAGCGTCTGCCCCAATACACATCGATCGGTGTAGATCGCATGAAGAGGAGGTCTGACATCCCATCTCCATCGAGATCACCAGGTGAACAGGGCTCTCCGCCTGCGAGGCTCGGTGCGCCGACAGACGACGCACTACTCAAGCCGCCCGCTGCCCCATAGATCAGGCGAGCACGCGGGCTCGCGGGGTAGTCATCGGTTGCAGTATCCGCGAAACCATCGGCATTCAGGTCGGTTTGAACAGGACCAACGGCATACCGAGGAGCATCCCTGGGAGGCACACGCACAATCCAGATTGGACTCACGCCCAAGCCCGAAACGCCCATGCGTCGACCCCGGACACGCCAGAAGATTGCTCCTGTAGGAAGCGCGGTTGTAGGGGTGACCTCGACCCGGGCGGTTCCTGGAGCAATGCCGTCACGGATGATTCGCTCCACGAGTGAGGAGCAAGCACGGTCTCGGCAGACTTCTACTTCGACTCCATCTGCGCCGACCGAAGGCTCTACCACGAAGCGGGGACGCCCTTGAGTGACGAGGGCGGTCGACAGTGGCGCAATCGGTCGAGGAGCGGGAATAGGATCAGGAAAGGACCGCGCGCATCGAAATCCGGTTGTGTTGCGCGGACCGTCATCCCACGTGCGTGCCGCAGCGACCGCGCGGTCGAGGCTAGAAGCCCAGGAACTGCTACGGACCACTCGATGCGTGATCGCGGAAGAGCAGAGCGGATCGACGCGGGGCATGACGCTACGTAGACAGTCTCCAAACAACATGCCCGAGTCCGCTACCCACTCCAACACATTCCCCGCGAGATCGTAGAAGCCGCGTGTCGCCGGGAACATCCCCACGGCGCAGGTGCCCCCTGAGCGGTTCCAACAGAGGCGATCCAGCGGCCCCGGTCGCGCTTCTCCCCAAGGGTAGGTAAAACCTTCGCTGGTTCTTGCGGCGTACTCCCATTCCGTTTCTGTCGGGAGTCTGCCGCCATCCCATGCACAGAAGGCCTGTGCCGTCGCCCACGTCACGCAGTTAACAGGCTGATTCTCGCGATCCGCTGCGGTCATCGACCAGTTGCACGCATTGCTTTCCGTGTAGGACGTAGGCTCTGCGACGGGTCCCGTCCACGGAAGCAGGGTCCCATTCGGGTAACGGATCGACCCGACGGGCGCCGGATGTCCAATCTCCCAGAAGCGTCGCATGCGCCCGACGGTGACCTCATATGCGTCAAGGTAGAAATCCGAAACCCTGACCGCTCGAACGGTCTCTCTTGTGCCACCGAGCGCGCCGTCTGGGGCTCCCACCTGCCCGACCGTCAGACTTCCTCCAGGCACGAGCACGAGTCCGCAACCGGGCGTCCCAGGAGCGGCACAGCTCGACGCGCCCACGCAGGCGCCGCCGACACAGAGCTGACCCGCGGAGCAAGCGCTACCGCACCGCCCGCAGTGATTGCGATCGCTGGCCAGCACGCTTTCGCATCCGTTCGAGTCGGTGCCGTCGCAGTTGCCGAAGCCCTCAGCACATGAACCCACCGAACAAAGCGACGCTGTGCAGATCGCCGTTGCGTGGGCCAGGGAACATCGGTTGTTGCACCGACCACAATGCGTCGGGTCAGAGGCAGTGTCGGCTTCGCAACCGTTGGTTGGAATGCCATCGCAATCCCCGCGGCCCACTATGCATCCTGTCGGCTGGCACGCCCCACGCTCGCAGGCGCCCAGAGCCCCGGGAAACATCGACGAGCAGTCCACGCCGCACGCCCCGCAATGGGAAGATGATATCTGCGGATCGACGCACGCCCCCGCGCAGAGAAGCTCGGCCGAGTCACACCCGGGCTCCGCCTCTGGCACGATGTCAGCCGCGGGCAATTCCTCCGGTGGTAGGTCCGGCAGTTCTGGTCCTTGATCTGTAACATCCACTTCGCCATCCGCGACGGCATCGAACTCGGAGCGTTCAATGGCCGCGTCCGTTTGTGGCGTGTCGATCTCCTGCGGCGCGTCCCCACCCTCAACACGTTCGCGGTCTTCGACCGCGTCTTGCGCATGAACAACGTCCATGAGGGCAGACGGCGGCGGGGCCTGCGGCAGAACGCGTTCCCCGATTCGCTCGCACCGACCCTCAGCGCACGTCATGCCTTCCGAGCACGTCACCGACACGCATGAAGCCGTCAACACGACATGGAGGTAGGAAGTCTGCTCCCGCATGAAGCGCGTGAGCGCGACCTGCCGCACGGAGCCCCCGTTCGCTTGGAGCTGCCCGGTCACGGCGATGTAGACCCGGCGCGCGTCGGCGGGGTCGCGCGGCGTCAACACCACGAGCCCGTCGCGATCCGGCGCGGTGAGGGACACGCTGTTGGCCCCGGTGAGCGGGTAGTGCCCCGCGTCCGTCACCGACGCCGCGCCTTCACGTCGCATCGTCACATCGATCGACGCCAGCCGCTCCTCGAGCCCCGGCTCCGCCTCGATCACCAGGACGATGCGGGTCGGCGGACTCTCGCAGGAGGCCGTCATCGCCGCGAGCGCGACGAGCGCGCAAGGCCACCATCGTCCCCCCAGCCTCACGCGCTCCCTCCCCCTCCGCTCCGCAGCGCGTCGACCACCCGGCGCAGCTCCTCCACGCCCGCGCGCGCTGCCCACGCGCGCACCTCCGCGTCGACGGCGCACCCGCGCTCGGCCATCGCCGCGAGCGCGTTCTCCGCGAGCCCCTCGCGGTACCCGCGCCGCCTCGCCGCGCGGAACCTCTTCGCGAGCTCCTCCTCCCACAGCGACTCATCGAGCCCGGCCTCCAGCTCGGCCCAGCTCATCGCGTGGCGCTCGATCGCGTGAAGCACCCGCCGCGTCATCGCGTCGCCCGCCGCCTCCTCCGTCACCTCGCCCACGTCGCACGCCACGAACAGCTCGAACCACCCGCGCAGCCGCGCAGGCACGTCGCCGCCCGTCGCCCACGGCGCGACGAACACCATACGCCCCCCGCCCTCCCCCACGCGTTCCGACACCGCAGGGAGCTCGTCGAAGTACCGCGCCGCGCGCTCCCCCGGCTCGGGCTCTCGCTGAAGCGGAACCACCACCACGACCGTCGCCACCCGCTTCGTCGTCACGCCACGGCCCGCAGCCGCACGGTCGGCCCACGCCGTCGCGTGCGCTCGCTCGGCCCGCTCGCGGTACGCCAGCTCATGGAGCACCCACAGCTCGACGTGCAGCGCCCGCGCCTCGTCGTCCCCGCCGAGTCCCGCGATCGCCATCGGAACCGGCACGCGCCCTCTTCCCCGCAGCTCCGTGCGCACGCCCGCCACCCGCACCGGCTCGCCGAGCACGTCGCTCACGAAGGCCGAGAACACCGCCGCCTCGCCGAACGCGCGGCGGAGGGCCGTCCCGTACCGAAGTGAGACCACCGGGCGCTTCGCGGGCATCTCGAGCGTCACGCTACACCCCGTGCCACGCCGCCGGCAACGGATCTCCGCGCGCTGGAGACGGCGGGCAGTGCCTCCGTCGCCCCGCCCACCGGACGCTCGGCGAGCGACTACTCGGGCCAGAGGCGCGCGAGCTCGAGCCCCAGCGCCTCGAAGGGCTCGACCCTCACCACGGCCTCGCCCTGCCACTCGCCCACAGCCTGCCATCGGCCGCGCACGAGGCGAAACGCTTCGGGCGTCTCCGCGATCGGGTCGGCGAGCATCTCGTCCTGGTGCGCGCCGAGCTGGAGCTCCGGCTCATCGAGAAAGATCCATCCCGCACCGGCGCAACGTCATCGTCGAAGGCGCCGAGCAACCGCCCGCCGAGCTTCTTCGCGAAGCGGCCGTGCGGTAGCGCGGGCCGCGGCGACATCGCCAACGCGCCGCGGAGGATCTCGCAGACCAGCTCTGGCGGTGCGTTCGCGTACGCGGCCTCGATCGCGCGGTGGTTGCGCTCGCACGGAGAGCGCACGACGCCGACCATGGAGCGACCCTCGTGGGTACCCGCGCCGCAGCCTCTGTCGGCGCGTCGAGAACAGCATCAAGGAGTCGTGCAAGCACCGCCACTGCGACGGAGCCAACCTTCTGGGGGCGCTACCCGAAATCCCGCCCGAACAGTGTTCCGCTGGAGGTGAGCGGGCTCGCAGGGAACGGTCGCAGCGCCCCACCTTCCCAGCGATAGAAATAGAGGTTGCCCGCGTCTCGCGGCGGCACGGGCGGCGAGCTGATCATCACGTCGGAACGCCCATCGCCGTCGAAATCTCCGCTGGTGGCGTCGTAGCCGAACGCAGGGTCGGTGGTCGGCGGGCCGCGGAGCTCGACTGGCGCCTCGTACCCGGTCGCAGCACCGCGATAGAACAAGACACGCTGAGCTTCCCGCAGCACAATCAGTAGATCGGCGAATCCGTCGCCGTCGACGTCACCCGCGCTGCGTAGGCGGGTGGTGCTGCCGAAGCCTCCCCCCGGAAGGTCCGCCCCCCAGCAGGGCGTCATGTCCGGCGGCGCGCCCGCACGACCGCAGTGAAGTTGAACGCGCCCGAGGTTGGTCACCAGGGCGATGTCGCCGATGCCGTCACCGTTCGCATCGCCGGGGTTGCCCGCGGAGGCGACGGCGATGGGGTAGAGCGTCAGGGCTACGCCGGCGGGGGAGGCGGGATCCGCGCGGTAGACACGGAGGTTCCTCGCGCCGTCCTCACGCACGATCGCGAAATCCGCGAGGCGGTCGCCGTCGACGTTCAGGGCGCCGACGACTTGATCACGGTCGGAGTAGTCCAAGACGAAGTTGTAGCCGAACGACCCGTCCGTTCGACGCTGGTAGAGGTAAAGGCCGCGGTCGGGCGCGGCCGCGATGAACTCACCCCACCCGTCGCCGTTGAGGTCCCCCAGGGCTCCGAACGCCGCGAAACCGCCGCCGATCCGGATCGGAATGGCCGCGCCGGGCGCGAGCCTGGTGCCCCCATAAAATAGATCGACCGAACCGGAGCACGTCCGCACGGACCCATTGCAGCGGGACATCACGAAGTCCGACGCCCCGTCGCCATCAAGGTCACCCGCTCGGCTCAACGTCATGGTCGCGCTCTCGATCGGCCAGAACGCCGTGTCGAACACCCAGGGCCCGCTGGGCCCGCCGAGCACCATCCGCACGTCCGTATCGCCACGCCGCACCAAGGCGTCACTGAAGCCGTCGCCGTTCACGTCGAACCGGCTGCCCCATGCGCTGTCGTGCGCGCTGTCTCGCCCAGGCACCGTGAACGTCCACGGCGCCGACCGGCTCGGGAAGATCGTGCCGGCAACGCGGGCGGTGAGGCGCCAGAAGAGCGTCGAATTCGCCGGAAGCGGCCTCGTCGGTCGCCATGAGGAAGCGGGCGCGTCGACCTCCTCGCGATCGACCACGGCGCTGCATGCCGAATCGCGACACACCTCGACGAGAGCGCCGTCCACGAGGGTGCTCGGAGGGAGTTCCCAACGGAGCGTCGGTCGCTGCGTTGTGAGGGTCGCGCCGCTCCAGGGGTAGAGCGCACGCGGCGGGGGCAACATGCGCGCGACGCAGGTTGCGCCGACGAGGTCGTACCCCACGAGGCACTCGAACCCGCAGCGCCCGAGGGCACAACGCGCACGACCGCCGGTGGGCGCCGGGCAGACCACCCCGCACGCCCCGCAATGTTCCGTGCTCGTGGCCGTCGAGACGCACACGCTGCCACAACGCGAGGTGCCCGACGGACAAGCGATGTCGGCAGTAGATTCCTCGCCGTCCGGTGCGCGATCCGCCGACGGCGACCCGTCGGGGAGCTCCGCGTCGCTGCTGCGACCGTCCGGCACTGGGCCGTCGATCGATGCGTCGTCGTCGGGGGGCACATCTCCCTCGCTGTCGAGCGACGCGTCGGCGGCGTCGGCGGGGCCATCCGACGCGACGAGGTCGCTCGGCATGTCGGGGGGCATCGAATCCTCATCACTGCCGTCCGGCCGCGTGGCACCCAGCCCATCGCCGTTCACGTCCGCACGATTCTCATCGACAGCGTCGGCTCCGCCCCCTTCCCCTCCGAGGTCCCCCTGCGAGTCGGCCCCCGCATCCATGGTCGTGGAAGCGCCGCCCGTCCAGGGCATCGCCCCGATGCCCCGACGCCCGCTTGAGTCGGTCAGAATCGGCGCGTCTCGTCCGACGCACTGCGCCTCGCCGGCGGCCCCTGGGACGCACGTCTGCCCTGACGCGCAATCACGCCCCCGGCACGAGCGCGTGAGGAAAAACCGCACATACCGCACGGTCGCAGGGTTGAACCGCGTCGTAAACTGCTGCTGAAGCGCGTAGGTCTCCCCCGTCTCCGATCGAATCGTGCCTGTCACCGTGAGGGTCACCCGCCGCGAGTCCTCTGGGTTCCGTGGGACGAAAGCCACCTCCCCCTCAGCGGGCAGGGTCTTCGTCGTGAGGTCGAACCGCCTTCGCCCGAGTAACTGCCCATCGTCCCAGCGGGCCTCCGCCTCGACGTACTGGAGTTCAGCGCGCGGCACGAAATCCGACCCGACGACGGCGACGAGGGCGGTCGGCCCAGAGGAGCCGCACGACGCGGCAACGGCAACCGTCGAAGCGAGCAGGGCCCGCCTCCCCCACGAATGCACCTCCAACACGCGCGCCATGTTGAGTCATGGTACGTCCGCTCTCGGACGCCGCACAAGACTCACCGACGGCCCCGCCGCCGCGCCCCACAAGGCGCGCCTCGCCCTACACTCCCGCCATGAGCGAGCTCCTGGAGATCCTCCATCTCCGCACGTGGTGGCACTGCGGCTGGGCGCTGACGGTCGACCCGGAGCTCGAGGGCGAACTCTGCGACGGCGGCCGCACGCTCCGGCTCTTCGACGAGGCGCGCGAGGTCTCGCTCTCCTCCAGCCGCTTCGACCGCAACGATGGCGTTCCCTTCCGGGCGGAGGAGGTGTTCGGGTGGTTCCCGCCGCCGGAGATGGTAGGCGAGCGCTTCGCGCACGAGGACGCCGACCACGTCGGCCGCGCTGTGTGGGTCGCAGTGCCCGGCGACGGGCCCACCCGCACCTGGCTCCTGGTCGCCCTCACGCTCCACCGCGCGTCGCAGCGGGGCGCGCAGATGACCTTCGTCTACAACCGTGCCGACGCCCGCAACGAGGCGCTCTCGATCTGGCGCGGCGTGCGCTACGACCCCGAGGAAGGCGCCCGCACCGCCACCACCGCGGTGCCCACCGATCGCGGCTGACTCCTCCCGTTGCTCCGCGGGCGCCGCGCGGTCGCTGAACGGAGTCACCCCGTCCTCGGCGCACCCTCACTGCGCCCGCGGCGCCGCGAAGTACTGAACCCGGTCGCGGTCGTCCACGCGCCAGATCTGCCCCACCGAGCGGTCGCCCTGGCTCTGCCCCGCCGTCCCGCCAATGCTCCCGCTCCACACGCGCGGGTACGCGTCGCGGTACAGTTCCCCGGGCACCACCACCGCGACGTGCCCGTGGTTGCGCGGAACCGCGTGCTCGTCCGAGCGCAGCCCCGCCACCACCAGCTCGCCCCGCTCGGCGCGGGCGACAGCCTCTTCGCGGGTCACGGCCTCCCACCCCGCCCGCATCGCATCGATCTGCGCGTCGGCGTTGCCGCCGAGCCCCGCCGCAGCGCCGAACTCCCCGGCCACCGCGCGCACGAAGCCCGAACAGTTGCGCGCGTACGCGGGGAAGTGCCGCCGCGCCGCGTCGACCGCCACGTTGCCCGTGCTCGGCAGCGCGTCACGGGCAGCCTGCTCTGCGAGGAGCCTCGCCCGCTCCGCGCGGCGCAGCGCGCGGGCCTCGGTCATCGGCAGTCCCTTGATGAAGGCCGCACCGGCCTTCGCAGCGTCGCACAGTCAATCGACGCCCGAACTCCGACCGATGAGCACGCAGTGCGCGCCCCCCGTGATCACGCCGCCGTGCGCGGTGGGGTCGCCCTGGCGCGCCGCCATCTTCCCGACGATGAGCACCGAGGGCTCGCCCATCGTGATCACGTCGCGCGGCGAGTCGCAGAACGCAGGGTCCCCGGCCCGCGCCGCGGGGCGGCCGCAGATGATCACGCTCTCCTGGCCCGGGTGCATCAACGAGCCGCCGCGGTGGGGGCACGTGTGGCTGTCCATGGCTCTCGCTGCGGCTGGCATCGTGTGCTCCCTCGTGGCCAGTTGGGGAGGCTACACCGCCCGCGGGGCGCATCGCAACGACGCCTTGCGTCCGCTCGACGCCGCGTGTGACGATGCCGGCGACGTATGGAGATCACCGCGGGTCAGCGCGTCGGCGGGCGCTTCGTCGTCGGCGAGCGGGCCGACGGCTACGGGCTCGGGGACACCTTCCGCGCGCGCGACGACGAGGCGCGGGACGCCTGCCTCGTGAAGCGTCTGGCGGTGAAGGTCGACGCGCGGGAACTCGACCCGCGGCGGATGCGGCAGGGGCCGTCGCTCGCCCGCGTCCGCGCGGCGGGCGAGGAGGCGGGCGCCGGGTGGATCGCGTTCGACACGCCGGAGGGGGAGTGCCTCGCGCGACGCATCGAGCGCCTCCGCCAGGCGAGTGAATCGTGCGACCTTGCCGAGGCGCGCCTCCTCGCGCTCGGGCTGTGCGGCGCCCTCGCCCCCGCCCATCGCGGCGCCGCGGCGCATTGCGCCCTCACGCCCGCCAGCGTCTTCCTCCGCACCTGGAACCGCCGCGAGTGCGACCTCACCCTCACCGACTTCGGCTGGGCCCCGTGGCTCGTCACGCCGACGTGGTCGCCGCCGCGCGTGGCGGGCGGCGTGTGGTTCCCGTCCGCGCCGGAGCTGGCCTCCTCTCCCCGCGGCGCGACGCCCGCCGCGGATGTCTTCGCGGTGGCGTTGATCCTCGCGGAGCTGCTCGCCCGTACGCCATCGCGCGACGCGTTCTGGAACGCGACCGCGGGTGGCAAGGGTGCCCTCCAGGCCGCGCTCGACAAAGCCCGTCCCGGGCTCCACGCGAGCCTGCGCGACGCGCTCGTGGTGTCGCTCGACGCAATCCCGGCGAAGCGCCCGAAGGACGCCGACCGGCTCGCGAAGATGTTTCGAGACGCGACGTGGACGGAGTCCGAGCCCGTCCCAGTCGCGCCTCCGCGCCGAGACGACTCCCCCGCGTCCGCGCCACCGCCGGACCCCTCGAACGCCCGCGCACGGGTGGTCGAGGCGCGCTCGCTCGCGGTGAGTCAACCGGCGCCACCGCCACCGACGGCAGTGTCGTTCGAGCCTCCGCCACCTCCGTCCCCCGCGGAGACCCTGATCGACGAAGGGCCTCCCGCCGCGCCCGAGGAGGCGTTCTCGCCGTCCGATACGCTCCCGCTCGACGAGCCGCCGGAGGACCTCGGGGCGGCGACCGTGCCGCTCGGCGGTGTTGCACCGATCTCCCCTCGCGTCGGCGCAGAGACGCTGGCCTACGAAGACGAACCCGACCACCGCACCGCCCCGCTCCCCCGTGGCGGAGCACGCGACACGGGCGGCTCCACGCTCGACCTCGCGGAGGCTGCCTCGTTCGGCGACGCGGGGCTGGCCGGGAGTCGCGGCCCTCACACGATCGCCCCTCAAAGCAAGCGCGGTGTCCCCGCGGGGGTGGCACCCATCGCGCCCGTGCGACCGCCGATCGCGCCCGCGACGCCAGTCGTTCCCGCAACATGGCGTGCGTCGGCGCCTCCCGCGAGCGTTGGACCCCAACCGCACCAAGTGCCCCCTCCGTCGCGCGGCGAGGCGACGGAGCCGCTGCCGGTTCCTGCAACGACGTCCTCGATTGCGCCGTGGCAGTGGGGTGCCGCGATCGCCGCCCTGCTCGCGTTCCTCCTCGTGGCCGCGCTGTTGCTCCGGTAGAGCGGCGCCGGGGACAGCGTTCGGACCACTGCCATCCTCAGCATCCCATCGAGATGTGGCGCGTCGGACTTCGTGACGTGTTCAGTGCGATCGGCGCTTCGACGGGCACCTACCGCACGGCCCGTCACCCCACGCGGTAGCCCGCCAATAGCCCCCGCGCCCACCGTTCCTGCTCGACCTCGCTGCGCGCCGCGAGCGCCCGCAGCTCGCGCTCGCTCGCGTTGCACGGCGCGTCCTGCGCTGCCATCGCGCGCAGGCGCTCGAGCACCGGCCGGTGCAGCCGCCACACGCCCATCACCTGCGTCACCCGCGCCCGGCTCACGCCCATCCGACGCGCGAGGTCGGCGCGCGTCGTCTCACGGCACCGACGTGATCGACCGAAGGCCCGGGCGGTAGACGCCCCCGGGCCTTCAAGCATTTGGCGGCCGACGCTCCCCGCCCATCGCCCGGCCAGGGGGCCAGTTTCCCGCCGGGCCCCGCAAGAAATCCGCGGGTCTCGACTGCTATCTACACGCGGGAGATGGTCGATGGCGCCTGACGAGGGGGAGGCCATCCGCGCCATGCCCTGCGCGCTGGAGCTGACCGGGGCGATCGTCACGATAGACACCGGCAAAGAGTTCAAGGCCACCGCCGGCGCGGTGATCGAGGCGAAGGCCGACTACGTCATCACGGTGAAGTCCAACCGCCACGGGTTGCACGCGGCGCTGCGCGAGCTGCTCGATGCGGCGGCGAGCGGCGCGCGCGGCGCCCCGGCGCTGCAGCACAAGCAGAAGCGGGAGACGGGGCACGACCGTCGGGAGGTGCGGGCCGTACGGGTGGCCCCCGCTTCGTCGCTGGGGGAGATGTCGTCGTACTGGCCCGGGCTGCGCGCGGTGGTGATGGTGCGCCGGACGCGGGTGCACACGCGGAGCGGGCGCGTGCATTCGTGGGTGCACTACGACAGGAGCAGCCTCGCACTGACGGTGCGGGCGCACGCGCGAGCCATCCGCGAGCACTGGGGCGTGGAACACGGGCTGCCCTGGGTGCCGGACATGCCGATGAGCGAGGACCAGTGCCCGATCCGCGACGCCAACGGCGCCTCGAACTTCGCCGCGCTCCGCCGCTTCGCGCTCACGCTCTTTCAGCGCGACAAGACGGTGCGCCAGGGGACGCGTGGGAAGCAGAAGGAGGCCGGGCGGAACAACGACTACCTCCTCCACCAGTTCTCTCCCGCCACGGCTGAAAACTAGTGGATTTTGGCAACGCCCCCCAGGGGCGCCGGCTGGCCGGCCCGAGAACTGATTGACGGTTCCCGGCGCCTGTTGCATGACGATCCTCGATGAGTCGTGAGGGATACGCGAAGGTGGGCGTCACGGTGGTTGCTGGGCTGCTGACCGTCGCTCCATCGTGCCATCGGGATTCGGGGCCCGTCGCAGAAGGTGGTTCCGTCGCACGCGATGCAGCCGCACCCCCGTCGCGCGACGCCGCTCCCCCCCCGCCGCAACCGGGGGTCGGCACGCGGGTGGTGGTCGACGTGTCGCAGAGCATGGCGGGGTTCACCGGCCGGCGGCGCCGTGCATTGTCCGCGCTTCACGTGCAGGTGATCGAGCACGCGGTCTCAGAACTGCGAGCCAACGGACGATTCCTGCGCTGTGCGCTCGACGAGTCGCTGCGATGCGGCGCGGAGCCGATGTCCGGCGCCGAGCTAGACCGGACGGAGACCTACAGCGGGCGCGCCGCTGCGCTCGACCTCGCCTTGCGGCGGCCCGAAGCGACCTCCGACCCCGCGCGCCGCCTCGACGACCCGCTCGACCCCTTCGAGATCACCGTGCTCGTCACCGACGGCTTCCAGAGCGCCCGCGCCTCAGGGAGCGCGGCGGGCGACGCGCTGTGTGCTTCGGGCGCCGACCCGGCGTGTGTGGGCCATCTGCTCGCCGCGCGCGTGCGGGAGGGCTACGGCGTCTGGCTCGGCCGCCTCTACCTCCCCTTCAAGGGGACATACTACCCCGAGCGCGCGCTCAGCGACGCGATCTGGGAGCGCGTTCAGGCTCACGTGACGGAGCTAGGTGCGGCGAACTCGGGCTGGGACAACGTCCACTTCGAAGCGCGCCGTCGTGGTCACGACGGAGAGTCAGGCGCCTTCCAGTGGGAGGGCGCTCGGGCGCTACTGATGTTCGTGCTGAGCCGCGACCACGCGAAGGGCCGGGCGCTCGTGGGGAAGATCCAGGAGGCACTCCGGAGCGAGACGACGATCTTCCCGCGCGGCTTCGACGCGGACGCCTCGTTCGCCGAGTTGGCGCCGTTCGAGGGCGTGTCCGGGCGGGTCGCGCCGGAGACTGTCGCGAGGCGCGGGGGTGGCCCCGCCGTTGACGCGGTGGTAGTCGACGCGACCCAGCGCGTGGCGGGAGCGGCGGTGACCACCGCGCACTGCTCCATCGAGGGAGCGGCCGACATCACGACCGGCGGCGCGGTGGCGCTTGGGTCGGTGGCGCCGCCGCGCTTCGTGGAGGTGACCGCCGCCTGGCGCCTGAGCGGGCCCGCTGCCGAAGGTGCGACGCTGGTGTCGCCGCGCGAGCCCGTCCGCGTGTGGCCTGCTGCCGGCCCGGCGCCGGGTTCACCGTTCCCCGCGATGTGGCGGATCGACTGCCGACGGCTTGCGCCGGGGATGCATGAGCACCGCTTCGGAGTCCATGTGGCGTGGCGCCTGGACGAGTCGGTGCTCGCGTCGGAGTGGTACATGCGCGAGAGCGCGGACACCTCCTACGACTCCCCGGAGCGCGTCTTCCGACTGCGGCAGATGGTGCTGCCGGCCCTCCAGACCGCGACCGCGCGTCGCGGCTGGCTCGACCAGTGGGTGCTCCGCCTCACGCGGCGGTGATCACTCACCGCTCTGCAGATCGACGGCGAGGAGCTCCGCGCGCCGGCGGGCGAGTTCGTCGGCGCCGTACACGCCCTCAGCGTTTGTGAGGCGGGCCTCGCGGCGCTCGCCGTCTCGCTCGGCGGCGAGGGTGAAGCGGCCGTTGTCTGCGAGTTCCTTGTGGACGACAACCAGATCGCCCGGCACGAGGGGCCGAGAGAATTCCAGTTCGAATCGCCCGATGGGCTCGCGGAGCTCCCCCTCGAAGACTTCGAAGGGCAACACGCGCCCGCCGTCGGGGAGCGGCTCGTTGGTGAGCTTGAAGGTCTCTCGAAAGCTCGCGGGCGTGGGTTGGCCCCTGCGGATGGTGTCGAAGTAGCGCCGCCCGGCGCCGCCCCCCCCGCTGGCGAAGCTGAAGGACTCCGGCACAGCGCCGCGCACGAGGAGCCCGCCGCCGTCGCCCGCGGCACGCCGCGCGCGCCCGAAGAGGGCCGCGCCGGCCGCGACGATCGTCGCCGGGTGGAGGTAGCTGTCGGGGGAGGTCTCGATCACCACCGACCGGAATCGCTGCTCGAGGCGCTTGCGCATCGGTACGAGCTGCGACGACTGGCCGGTCATCCGCACCTCGTCGATGTCGGCCTCGGCGAGGTTGGCGATGGCGAGCGCGCGGCCGACGACGGACATCGCGTCGTCAAGCACGCCCTGGATCCAGCGGGCGTACTCGCCGAGCGTGACGCGGAGCGAGGCGGGGGGGAAGCGGCGCGACGCGTTGGCTTCGGCGTACTGCACGGTGAAGGCGCGCGCCTGCGTCGGCCAGTCGGGGTCCTGGGCGCTGTTCTCGTCGTTGAGTTCACACTTGAGGCGCTCGGCCAGGAAGGTGAACTCCTCGAGCGTCCAAGCGTTGAACTCCTCGTCGGGTTCGAACTCCTCGCCGAGGACGGCGCGGTTCTGCTCGACGTAGCGCTCGGCGAGGCGCTCGCGCACGAGCTGGTCGACGCGCAGCCCGCCGCACTCCTTCCCGAAGGAGGCGAGGACGCGGGCGCCGGCGCCCCCGGGGAGGCGCTCCATCACCACCACGTCGAGCGTCCCCCCGCCGAAGTCGAACACCAGGACACGGCGCGCGGCCGAGCGAGGCGCGCGGCGCTCGAAGGCCCAGGCCGCGGCGTCGGGCTCGGTGATCATCCCCACGACGTTGAGCCCCGCGAGCTCGCCGGCCTGCTGCGTCGCGAGGCGCTGCCGGTTGTTGAACTTCTGCGGGTGCGTGATCACCACGTCGCGCATCGGCGGGAGCCCCTGGGCGTCGACGCGCTGCTTGAGCGCCCGCAGGATGAGGGCCGACACGTCCGACGAGTAGAACTCCCGCGGCCCGACGCACCACGGGGGGCCGCGGTCGACCGGGGCGCGGGTGCCGATGTAGTTCTTGGCGCCGCGGATGAGGTGGACCCCTTCGGGCGGGTCGGCGAGCCCGCGGCAGCGCGACAGGAAGCGCCGCCGCGCCGCGCCTCCGACGGTGGCCTGCGGCCGCCCGTCGGCCGCCGGCTCGAGCAGGACGAGCGAGGGGAAGGCGTGTCCGCTGCCGGGGAACGCCACCGCGACGGGGTCGGCGTCGCCGCCCTCTTCGACGCGCGCCACGGCGCAGTAGGTGGTGCCCAGGTCGATGCCGTAGATGGTCATGGCGGGCCGCGGAGCCTAGCAGCGCGGCGGCGCGCGCGTCACGCGCCCGACGCCGGGTGCGCGCGCACGTACTCCACGCCGCTCACGCCCGCCTCGAGGATCTCCGCGAGGAGCACGACGAAGCGCTCGCGCTCCCGCGAGGTGAGCTCGAACCCGTAGCCGCCAGGGAGCTTCTGGGGCTGCAGCTCGTTCGCGGTCTGGAAGAGAAGCGCCTCGCCACGGCCGTCGCGCTCGCGCGTCGCGATGAGGGTGTACCAGGCGGTGGGCCCGGTGTCGTCGAGGGCGCACCAGACGATCTGGCCCCCCTCGTCGACGCGCAAGCTGGCCGCGGGGAGCGGAGACTTGTCCTCGCCCTGCTGCCGACCCAGGCAGGGGCACACCATAACGCCGGGCGGCAAGCGACAGGTCTCGTCCGCGGCGTTCTGGGCGTGGCGGCACTTGGCCCACTGGAGGCGGTGGATGGGCGTCATCGTCCTACTCGACCTCGCAGAGCTTCTCGGCGAAGACGCGTTCGAGGTACACGTCGAAGGGGGACACGGTGAGCCAGCGAACCGGGTCTCGCCGCGTGGCGTCGCCGTGGTAGTTGATGCTGTCCACCTCGGGGTTGGCGCCCGAGACCAACTCGATGAGCGCGTCGGCGGTGCGGCGGCCGCCCGGGTCGACCGCTTCGAGCGGGGGCAGATCGCCGACCGACACACCAGGGAGCGGGTCGCGCACGCTCAACCGCGGCTTGCCGGGCGGGAGCGACTCCTCGGGGAATTCATACTCGTCCCACTGTGTGAGCACGGGGGGCGTCGGGTTGTCGGTGGTCATGACGGGTCTTCGCCTCCTAGGTCGTCCTCAGGATCTCCGGGCGGTGACGGCATCGCGCAGTGTCGGCACCGCGTCGATCGCGCTCCACTCGCCCATCCCGTCGCGCCACACCATCACCGCGAGCGCCTCCGCGCCGCTGCGCCCGGCGCAGGCCCGCTCGACCGCTTCAGTGGCCGTCCACGGCCCACTCTCGCCCTGGCCGTCGTCGACGTACCACTCCTTCGGGAGGGCGCGCGGAGGCGGCGCAGGAGCGCGCGACGGCGGCGCGGAAGCCACGCGCGCCGGGGGGCGTGGCGGCGGTCGCACGGGGGGCGCGACGGGCGAGCGGCGGCGGGCGAGCGCGGACGCGAGCTCGGGCACGGCGTCGAGGCGCGCCCAGCCGGGCATGCCATCGCGCCAGACCTCGACCGCGCCCGCGGCGGAGACGTCCCCGCCGACCGACCTGATCGCCCGGTCGAGGACGTCACCGGGCGTAAGGGGCCCCGCTTCGCCGCTCGCCTCCGCGACGAACCAGAGCGGCCGCGGGGGCGGGCCGGCCGGCGCGGCCGTGCGCATCGCGAGCTCGGCCACCGCCTCCGGCACGCGCTCGAGGGGCGTCCAGTCGATGCCCTGGCGCCACGCCTCGACGCGCCCGGCGGCCGCGGCGTCACGCCCGGTGAGGGCGCGCTCGACGAGCTGGGCGAGCGTGAAGGGGCCGGAGGGGGGTTCGGCGTCGCCGAGGTACCACGGCGCACGCGGAGGCGGGCCGGCGGCCACCGTCGCCGGGATCGAAGACGTCAGCGCGCTCGGCGGCGTCGGCGGTGTGGAAGCAGTGGCCGGGGGGGTGGAGCCTGTCGCCGGAGCTGCAGAGGCCGTCGGAGACACGACGACCGGCAACAGAGGCGGAGGGGCCTTCCGCTTGGGGTGGTCGCCCGGGACGAGGCGCTGGGCCGCGCCCCACGGGCGATGCCAGGGCACCACACGCCCGTTGACGTTGACCTCGAGTCCGACGACGCCGCGGCGGTGGTCTTTGGTGTCGCTCGAGGTCTTCTTCGGGGTGACGAGGGAGGAGGCGACCGCGGCCTTGCGGTGGAGCACCTTGCCCTCGCCGACCCCGACGATCGAGGGGCACTCGACGTGGAACTCGAGGTCGGCGAGGGTGACGCGGCCGTCGCCGATCCGGGCGGCGAGGGTGCCCTCGGCGCGGAGGATCTGCTGGAGCCGTTGGCGGACGAGCGTGCCGAAGTGGTCTTCGAGCGTCATCCCCATGCCCTCGCGGAGCGCGACCTCCACGGTGTTCCATCCGTTGCCGAGCAGCATGAGCGTGAAGAGCACGCGGCGTCCGCCGGCGTGGTCCTCCCCGAGCTGCCACGCGCCGTTGTGGTGGAGGAAGAGGCGGTTGCGGGAGAGGTTGAGCGGGCGACCGGCGCCGGCCCCGGCGCCGTGCTGGTAGCCGTGCTCGAGGCACACGCCGGCGAGGAGGCGCGCGACGTAATCCGCTACGGCCTGACCGTACACCGCGGCGCGCTTGCGCGCGACGTCGACGCGGTTGGGCTTGAAGAGGTTCTGCGCGCGGAGGAGCGCCCGGCCGTTGGGGAAGTTGCGCACCTGCGCCGCGAGGGTGGTGTAGTCGCCGTACGAGCACGTCTTCTCGCCCCGCACCAGGGAGCGCAGGTACACCCCGCCGCCGAAGTACACCGAATTGCTCACCACCTCGGTCTGCATGCCCGCGTGGCCGAACTGCCCTTCCACCGCGAGCGTGTCCTCGACCAGCACCTCGAGCGAGCCGCCGCCGATGTCGACGAACACCGTGAACATCCGGTTGGGCTGCGCCCCGAGGATGGCGGCCTGCGCCTCGTCCGGCCCGAGCGTGAACTCCACGGGCCTCGCGCCCTGCCCGCTCCAGTCGAGCCCGAGGCTGTCGGCGACGCGCGCACCCGCCAGCGCCGCGGCCTGCTTGAGCACCTCGAGGTCGCCCCGCGTGAACGCCGGCGGGTAGCTGTAGTTGACCATCACCTGGTTCGGGTAGGCCCGACCGTTGGCGAGCTTCCAGGCCGCCGCCGTCAGCACGGCCTGCTCGAGGAAGCGCGCCTGGATCTGCGGCAAGTGCGTCGCGAGACCGGCGCCGTCGTGGCGCTCGCGCACCGCGCGCTCCCATTTGAAGTCCCCCAGGATGCGCTGCGCAGCCCCCGGCGGCAAGGCGTTGCCCTGCGACCAGAGGCGCAGCGGCACGCCCAGGTCGACGCCGAGCTTCATCGCTGCGATCTGCGCGGGATTGGTCGCGACCTCACCCCAGGTGCGCGCGGCCATGAGCTCGCTCGGGAGCAGGTCATGGTGGGGGCCAGCCCACGGCGCCGCCGGCCACAGGTCGAGCGGGTCGTCCACGGCCGCGCGGCCGAAGACCCACCGGGTGCACGACCGACCGCCCGACTCGGGTTTCACGGTCTCGACCTTCCCGTCGCTCGCGGCGGCCGCCAGCACGGTGTTGGTCGTCCCGAAATCCAGGCCGAAGACGAGCGCGGGTGCCTGCGGCTCCTCGGCGGTCGCGCGGGCCACGGCGAAGAGCCCGCCGCCGCGCCCGTCGACGCTCACGGAGATCCACGCCGGGCGGTTGTTGTCGCGCTTACGGTCGTCGGGCTTGCCGTCGCAAGACACCGTGGAGAGCCGCGCGCCGGGCTTCACCGCCGGGACCTCCACCACCCGCATGGGCTCGTTCTCGAGCTCGACCCGGCCGCCGTCGGCCAGCCTCGGGATCAGCGCGCGCACCGTCCATGCGTGGTCCCGGACCAGCGGCGCCGCGTCGGGGTCCGCGCCGAAGGACACCAGGTGGAGCCGCCAGCGGACGTTGTTCACGTTGGGCCAGTGGCGGACGAACACCCCAGGGAAGGCCTGCACGCCGCCCACCTGGTGGCCGGAGTTCACGAGCGTGATGGGCCGGTTCTTCCGCCAGTGCTCGCGGGAGAAATTCCGGTAGGGGATCTCCGACACGTAGACCATCTTGTTGTCGACGCGCTTGAGCTGGCCGAAGGCCCACCCCTGCGACCGATCGCCCTCGCGCGCCCTGCGGAGCGCCTCCTCGTCGAGGCAGTCGAGGTACTCCTCCCGCACCGGCAGCGTCGGCACCTGGAGCGTGTCGCCGTCCGCGAAGCACGGCACCGCGATGTGGCAGATCTCCAACGTCCCCAGCGGCCGCGCCGGCTTCGGGAACTTCAGCTCGAAGCGCCCCGCGTCGCCGATGGGCACGCTGAAGAGGTCCTTCTTCTCATCGCGCGGCGAGTGGCCCTCGACCCAGTACCGGTACACCTCCTCGCTCGCGCGCCAGAAGTACCCGCGGTCGGCGAGCACCTCGGGCACCGATTCCCCGCACATCGGGCAGTGCAGCGCGAGGCCCGTGGGCGGCCCGTGCGGCTGCGTGCGCGACGCCGGGAGCTGCATCGGCAGCGACTCCAGGTTGAAGCCGCACTCCTTGCATTTCGAAGCGCCCATCAGCGGGACCCCCTCTCGCGCGGGTAGCAATCTCGCAGCACCGGGATGACGACCTCGTTGGGCACGAGGTGGATCGCGCCCTGCACCACCTCCGACGCGCGGCCCCCCTCGCGCAGCGCGCCGCCCGAGCAGACCCGCGCGACCCAGCGCGCGAAGCACGTCGCCGCGACCGCGCCGACCGCGTCGCCCGGGGATGCGGCGCCCCCGGCGTGATCCCAACGCGCCGCCCACGTCTTCGCGAAGCGCTGCAGGGTCGCGCGGCGGCGCCAGACGCGGGCGGGGTAGGCCTCGTCGGCGATCTGAGACGCGCGGACGTCATTCGGAAGGCGGAGCTCACGGAGGAAGTTGTCGTCGAAGCGCACGTTGGCCTGGTCGGGCAACAGGGCGAGCGCCTTGCCCGCCCGCCGCGTCACCGACACCCCCTCGAGCTGCGCCTCCCCGATGAACAGCTCCCACAGCGCGGCGCCCAGGGCGCGGAGCTCGGCGGGCTCGTCGCGGCGGCCGGGCGCGCGCACGCGCTCGACCAGCGTGAGCCGGGGCTGCGGCCCGCTCAGCGCGATCATCAGCTCGTCATCGTCGAGCGCCGGGTCGGCGAGCGAGGCGACCTCCTCGAGCAGGAGCTCCGCGAAGAGGGGCAGCTCCCACTGCGCGAGGTTGACGCTGTAGCGCGCGGCCGAGCGCCCCTTCGACCCGACCAGCAGCGGGCGGACGAGGCGGATCGTGTCAGGGAAGAGCGCCGGGCACACCCCGGCGTCCGACTCGGAGACCGTCAGCCCGCTGGCCTCGTGCGCGGCGAGCACCGTCGCCAGCAGAGGGTCGTAGACCAGCCGCTTGTACCCCGGCGCCCCCGGCGCGTCGTGCAGCCGGAGCTTGCGGTCGGGCGGCGCCTCGGGCCCGTCGCCCCGCTGGAGGAGCCCGACGCCCGCGGCGAGCTGCTCGTGCGGCGAGGCGTCACCGGCGCCCGCCGCCATCGTCACGCGCCACGAGGGCGGCGCCCCGGGGGCCTTGAACTCTACCGCCGCGCCCGCCTGCTCGGCGCGCGCTGCCGGCCACATCATCACCTGGTGGATCTGCCGCTCCCGCCCCGGCCGCAGCACCGGCAGGTAGACCGACGTGAGGGCGCGCCCCCTCGCCGCGCATCGCCGAGAGCGTCGCGGGCCCCACCAGCTCGACCGAGGTCGCGAGGAGCGCCGAGCCCTTCGCCGCGTCGGGAGGCGCGAGGCCGTCGAGCAGGGCGTCGAGGGCGCGCATCCAGACGGGGCCCGCCATCGCGTCGTAGAGCCCCTTGTCGACGAGCCCCTGGCGCCACGCGTGGAGCACCTGGAGCGCGACCGCCCGCTCGTCGTGGGCCCGGCCGACGCGCGTGTCGAGCTCGCTCCACTGGCCGTCGGAGACGCGCGGCGCCGCCCAGCAGAGGCAGTCGGGGTCGAGCGCGCCGACCACCCACGACTCGCGGCCGGACGGGTGCGCGCCGAGCTCCGTCGTGCGGAGCACCCCGAGGTAGCGCGCGTCGAGGCGCGCGGCGGCGAGCATCCGCCCGAAGCCCATTGCTTCCGGCGATTGGAGGGCCTCGACGCGGAGCGACACCTTGCCGAGCACCACGCCCAGGAGCAGCGTCTCCCAGCGCGCGCGTGTCTGGCGGAGGACGGCCGAGGGCTTCACCTCCTGCGGCTCGGCAGCGGTCTCCGCGGCGAGCACGTGGGCCATCAGCTCGGGCTGCGCGTAGGGCGACGGGACGCACTGCGAGTGGAGCTGGGCGGGGGCGATCTTCTGGAGTGACTGGAGGTCGACGGTGGCGCGCGAGGTCTTCGCGTGCGCGGCGACGTTGGGGACGATGAAGTATCGGTTCACGGCGGCGGATCCCCGGTTGCTGCTCAGGCCGTCGTCACGGCGCGGACGAGGGCTTCTTCCATGATGCTCGCGATCCGCTCGGCGGCGGCGGCCGGGCTCAGGCCGCCGGAGGCGCCGTCGGTGCCCGCGCGGGAGCCGTGCCAGACCTTGAAGGCGTCGCGGCCCGGGCCCACCGAGGTGGCGAGCACCTCGAAGGCGAGCTGCTTGGTCATCGGAGCCGACGAGAGGTCCATCAGGCGCTGCGTGCCGAAGTTGCCGAGCGAAGGCGTGCCGAAGAGCTGGTCGAGCCACGAGGTGACGAAGTCGACCTCGGCCATCCGCGACGCGAGGGCGTTGAGCACCTGGGGGGCGAGCTCCTCCCCGCGGCTCATCCCGGCGAGCGACGCGGCGCTCGCGATCGCGTTGCCCCACTCCCAGCCGCCGCCGAGCTTCTCCCACTTGTCCTTCACGCCCGTGCCGGTGAGCCCGTCGAACTCGGTGCGGTTCTCCACGATCACCCGAACGGCGCGCTGGACCACCTGGGCGGCCTTCCAGCGCACGCCGATCGACTCGCCCTCCTCGCCCGTGTTCCACCGCTCGGCGAGGAGCCAGCGGCAGTTGGGGTCGCCGGGCTCCGTGGTGAGCCCGTACACCGCGTGGTCGTCCTTCGACAGGGTGTCCCCGCGGATGGTCGTCAGCCCGTACGCTGCGAGAAGCGGGAAGAGGCTCACCGTCTCGTCGTTGGCCGCGTCGGCGTGGGACTTGGGCGGGCCCGCGGCGTTGTTCGCCCCGACGAGGATCGTCCGCCGGAGACGCTGGTAGGTGTGCCGCGCGAGGTAGTCGACGCCGTGGTTGGCGCTGTTGTTGAGCGTCACGTCGTTGGCGGCGCTCGCGACCTCCGCGGGCAAGCTGAACCACTGCAGCAGGAAGGCCCCGAGCAGGTCCTTCTGCTTCCGCTCCTGATGGCGCGCGAGGTAGTCGACGAGGAGGTGGAGGATCCCCGCGCCCGTGCCGCCCACCATGCTCCCCGCCACCAGGATCTTCTCACAGCTCTGGATGCCGCCGGTGAGCACCGGGTCGAGGAAGCTCGCCGCGCGCGCCGCGAACATCGCCGCACCCACCGCCGGCTGCGCGAACATCCCGACGTGGATGTTCACCTTGTCGGCCATCTCCGGGTAGAAGAGTTCATACAACTCTTCCGCCAGCGGCGTCTTCTTGTCGAGGAACACCTCCCGAAATGTCGCCGGGAGCCCCTGCACCTCGAAGGGCGCCTTGAAGTCGAAGCGGCCGAAGGGGTGCGCGCGCGTCGAGCCCGCCGCGCCGGCGGTGCCGGGCTGGCCGCGCGGCGCGGAGAAGTGCAGCAGGCGCTGGTTGAGCGGCGCCGTCTGCTCCGCGTCGAGCACCACCACCTTCGGCACGCGACGCCAGACCCCAAGGCGAACCATTCGCGCGATCGCGAGCGCGATGTGTTGCCCGCCGCCGCCCACACACACCAGGAGATCGCTCATCCTCAACCCTCGACATCCCCTGAACAACCGCCGAGGCGCCTACCAGGACGCCCACGTTGCGTAACTCAAAGCCGATCCCGCGTGCCTGCGTCAAGCCAATTCGCGGAGGCCAATTCGCTTGACGCTTTCGTCTGAGGCGTGACATCCACGCCTGTCATGATCGTGCATGGCGTGTTCTTGCAGACCATGGGCGGGGCTGATCCACCGGCGATTCCACCACCCGCGCCGTCTCCGATACCCGGGGGCGGTGGCGAGCTTCCCCCGCTCCCTCCGGTCGGCGGGCTGACCCAGGAAGTCTGCCAGCAGGCCAACCGGGACGCGTACCTCGCGCTCGGCGGCTACACCTTCGGCGCGCTCGTCGTCGGGCTCGTGCTGTTCGCCGTCTTCCACAAGAAGCTCGTGGGCGGCGGCAACGCGCAGCGGATCGTGTTGGCGGCGGCCGTCGCCGCGCTCCTCGGCACCGCGCTCGTGTGGTTCGACCCCGCGCGCTCCGACGTCTGGGCCCGCTGCATGAACAGCGCGGAGCTCGCGGTGTACCTCACGCTCGGCACCCAGCCGCTGGGCCGCGCCCTCGCCCTCGGCTTCCTGCCGTCCTTCTCGCTCACGGCCTTGCTCTCGTTCGTGTACAGCAAGGTGAAGTAGTCCCGCTCCGTTCGCGAGGTTCACCGTGGCCGAAGACCCACCCCGGAGCTTCCTCGAACCCGCGGGGCCCGCGGCGCCCACGACCCCCTCGGCCCCGCGGGCGGGCGGCTTCCTCGAGCCCGCGCCCGCCGCCGTCCCGCCTCCGCCGGCCGCCCCACCTCCGCCCACCGCTCCGCCCCTCGACGTCGCGCTCGTCGGCCAGACGCTCGACGCGCTCGCGGCCGCGCCCGACGGCGCATCGCTGCTGGAGCTCCTGTTCCCCAACGACGACCGCGCCGACCTCGTGCGCAACCCGCGCTCCCAACGTCAGCTCGAGGAGCGGCTCGCCGAGGTCGAACTCCACCTCACCGCCGCCGACCGCGACGGCGGCGCCCACTTCAAGCGCGACCGCGTCCGCCGCGCCCGCGCCGCGCTCGACCGCGCGCTCGGCCGCATGGGCGCCCGCGACGGCCTCGCCCACGCCGCCGCCAACGAGCTGCGCGCGCGGCAGACCGAGCGGTTCCGCGCCGAGATCGAGCGCCACGGCGCCGTCGACCCCGCCACCGGCGCGAGGACGCGCAGGCTCTACGGCTCCGACCTGCTCAAGGTCGACGACGAGGCGCGCCGTCACGGCCTCACCGCCGAGGAGGGCCGTGCCTTCGCCGCCGCGGCGGGCTTCGAACTCCTCGCCACCGAGGCGCGCGCGTGGACGCCGTGCCCCGCGCTGCCGGGCGCGCCCACCACCCTCGACGCCGCCTCCGAGGCGCTGCTCGCCCACCCGGCCGCGGGCGCCGAGGCCCTGCGGCGCGGGGAGCTGTCGCGCTGGCTCGCCTCCCACCAGGCCGACGCCGCCATCGTCGATCGCGTCAAGGCCATCGAGCAGCGGCTGCGGGCGGGCGCCGACGCGCCGTCCCTCTCAGTGCACGGCGTGGCCTGGGCGCTGGGCCGCCTCGAGCTGCGCCTGGGCCAGGCGCGCCTGCGCCAGCCGGCCGCGCTCGCCAACCTGCTGATGCGCGACCCGGCGGCGGCCGGCGACCTGGAACTCCTGGCCCGCGACGGCGTGTTGGCCCCGTGGCTCCAATGGCACGGGCAGGCGGTGCCCGCGCGCTTCGCCGAGCAGTACGCGCTGGCCTTGCGGACGCCGGGCGGCGCCGCCGACGCGGAGGCGCTGGGGTGGAGCCTCGGGGTGCCGCTCATGCTTGCCGGGAGCGCCGTCCGCGACGCCCGCGAGCTGGCCGATCACGTCCTCGGGAGCGAGGTTGCGCAGCGCGAGGCGATGCGGATGGCCGCCGAGGGGCGGCTCGCCGTGTGGCTCGAGTCGCTGCCGCCGGCGCGCACCGACGTGGTGTGGCGGCGCGGCCTCGGCGACCCGGAGCTGGCGCGCCTGGGACCGGGGGTGGCCTTCTGGTTCGGGGTCTATCGCAACGCGAGCGACCGGGCGTTGCAGGTGCAGCGGGCGGGCGGAGGTGTCGAGGAGGTGGGCGACCTCGAGCCGCTGCGCGAGGTGGTGCGGGCGGCGCCGTTGTGGGACGGGCTCAAGGCCTGCGCCCGCAACGGGCGGCTGCTCGGGTGGCTTTTTCAACAAGACCCCGACGCGGCGCGCCGCTGGCTGGCCTCCGCCCCCGCGCGCTCGACTGACTCGGACGTGCGGCTCAACGGGCTGCTCTGGGCGCTCGGCGCGCAGGGCATGGTGGTCGAGTGGGGTGAGCGAGACCGGGCGGTGCGCGCGCCGGCCGACCTCGTCGCACTCTACCGTGAAGACCCGCTCCGCCTCGAAGAGCAGGCCCGCAAGGGCTACCCCCTCGACTGGCTCGATGCGTACGGGGGTCAGGTCGAGGCGTCCGACCCCGCGGCGTGGCGCCGGGCCCTCGCGTATTTGCGCGCGATGGCGGGGCGCGCGCCCGATGGCCACCTCGCGCTCGGCGTCGCGTTGCTCGGCGGGCTCTCGTCGCTGCCGCTCGACCCCCTCCGCCCCGGCGGTGAGCGGGGCGTTGTCAGCGGCGTTCGTCCGCTCGCGCCGGGTGAACCCGCGGACCTCGCGTGGGCGCCGCTCGCGGAGCACCTCAGGTCGGGCGTCGCGCTGGTGTGGCTGTGGACGGCCCCGCACGCGGCCTTCGCGTCGGCCCGCTCGCACGCCGCGGCGCTCGAGCGCACCTCCACCCCGGAGGCGCGCGCGGCGGCCCTCGTGCCGTTGGTGGGGGCGCCGGTGGTCGGCGACCCGCGGACGTCCTCGTCGCCGTCGTTCGCTCCTCCCCTGGCGCCATCGCCGTTCGCCTCGTACCAGGGTTACCCACCGCAGCCACCGTCGCTGACGCCGGTTCCGTTGCCCGCCTCCGACCGCCGCGGGGGCGGCCCCTCGGTCGCCCCCTGGGTCGCGCTCGCGATGACGGTGGCCGCCGCGTCGGCGGGCGTCTACCACTTCCGCTCGAGGGCGCCGGAGGCTCGCGACGCCGGCGTCGATCGCCCCACGGTGCTCCCCCGGCCCCGGGCGCGGATGTGCGCCGTCACCTCCGGCGCCCCGACGGTCATCGGCCGCGCGGGCGACGCGAACACCGGCCTGCGCGTCTCGTGGTCGGGGGAGGAGGCGGCGGTCGGCTGGCGTGTGCCCCGACAGCACCGCTACGGGCCGGACGACTCCGCGGTGGCGCGGCTCGATTTCCGCGGGGCCTTGATCGAGATGCCCGACGGCGAGGACCCGCCGCGTGACCACAACGCCGACTGGTCGCCGCGGACCGTCCAGCGGGTGCAGCCGGTGTACGAGGGCGGCGCGCTCCGCACATTGCTCGCCGAGGTGCTCCGCACGCAGGACAGCGAGTCCGTTCGGTGCGGCGACTTCGTGAGCACGTGGTGGGTGCCCCGCGGCGGCCTCGCGGCGGAGGAGGGCGCGCAGCCGCTCGCCGTGCCGCTCTTCGGGCCGTCGCCGCTCTCCTCTCGCGTCCGTCCGGAGGAGATGGGCGCCGCGTACTATTGCAGGCCGCTCTCCCCGACCCGGCCCTTCGTCCTCGCGGCACACGCGAACGCCGGGCCCGACGGCTCCTTCCTCCCGAAGGTCTCGGTCGTCGTGACGCGGGGCGCCTCGCTCGCGGAGGCGCGCCCCCTCGTCGAGCTCGACGCCCCGCGCAGCGTCGCACGCGCGGCGTCCGCGGAGTCGCCCCTCTCGACCCTCCGCGGAGACGCCTCGCCTTCCGGCGCCCTCGCGGTCGAGGTCCCCGGCCGCGGGCACGCGCTCGCGTTCCACTACGGGCACTCGGTGTATTTCGCGTGGCTCGATGCGTCGCTGGCGGTCGTCGGGTCGGTACAGGAGTTCGAGGTCGCCAACACCTCACACGACCCGAGCCTCGCGGTGAAGGGCGACGCCCTGCTGTTCGTCCTGGCCGACCACCCGTCCCGCCGCGACGACCGTAGCCCCTTCGCGGTCTTCGCCCGCCGGGCCTCCTTCGGCCAGCCGCTCGGCCCGGCGACGCGCCTCGACACCGCGGACGCCGCGGGGGGTTCGGAGGTCTCTCCCGCCGTCGCGCCGCTCCCCGCCGGCTGGCTCGTCACCTGGTCGCTCCGCGTGCCGGCGTCGGGCGAACCGGCGACCCGCACGCTGTGGGCGCGCACCTACGGGGACGACCTTCGCGCGGAGGGCCCGGCGATCCGACTGCTCGAAGGCGGCGGGGAGGGCGCCGTGGTGACGCGAGGCGACCGCTTCGTTGTGGCCGCGATGACCGGTCGCGGGGAGCACGCCCCCGTGCAGGCGATCGCGGGCGACTGCGTTCTGCGAGACGTGCCCGACGCACCGCCAACGCCGGCGCCTGCCGCCGCCGCGCCCACCGTGCAGGACGCCGCGGGCGCGGTCGCGTCGGACTGGGGCGCCACCGCGGAGCCCTGGGCGCGCCAGGTCGGGCAGCGCTTGCGCTTCTCCTGTCCGGCCGACGGGTCGGGCAACGCCGTCGGCTCTGAGCCCTACGCCACGATGTCGTCGGTGTGCGAAGCCGCCGTGCACGCGGGGCTGATCCAGCGCGGGGTGGGCGGCGCGGTGACGGTCGTTATCGGCGAGCGACTGCGCCGATTCGAACACAGCTCGCGCAACGGCGTAAGCTCGCGCTACTCCAACCGCCGCCGGGGGTCGTTCACGTTCGCGCGGTGACGGGCGGGCCGCGCGCTACCGCAGGCCGAGCGAGCTCGCCGCCCGCGCCAGCGGAACGTGGTTGGGGTAGCGGACCGTCGCCGCCTCGACGAGGAGCACGACGGCGCCGAGCCGGACGGCCTCCTCGATGACCTCGAACCAGAAGACCTCCGCGGAGACCTCCTGGGGCACGCGGCTGAGGTCGACGCCGGTGTCCGCGGCGACGATGCGCGCGCGGGGAAGGTCGCTGAAGAGCTCGCAGAGCGCGGAGCGCAACTCGACCAGCCCGGCGCGCGGGAAGAGCTCGCCGCCCCAGCCCGCCGCGGCGCGCGAGGCTATCCGCTCGCCCGATCGCCGCAGCGCCGCGCCCACGCGGGGGAGGTCGCTCTCCGTGACCCCTCGCCCACGGAGCCCTCCCTCAACCAACGCGCGGAGGTTGCCGCCGCACCAGGGGTCGCCGGGGTGGTGCGGGAACTCGTCCCCGAGCCAGTCCGCTGCCTCACGGAGCGCCTCGCGCCTCGCGCCGTCGGCCGCGCCCGCCAGCATGCCGCGGGCGACGTTGACCGCCGCACGGATCGCCCACCGCGCGACGGCCGCGCCTCCCTCACGGCCGTCGTCGCGTCCCTGACCACCGCGGAGGTCCTCGTCGAGCAGCACCTCCCGAAGCGCTTCGTCTTCGAGCAACGTCCCCACGAGCGCCCGGCGCTCCGCCTCGATTTCCCCCCAAACGTCGGCGTCGAGTTCGATCATGTTCACCCTCCCTGCCTCGAATCGCTGGACAGGTCGGCCACGCCGCGGGCATACGCCGCACCGACGCCGTCGACCCAGACCCCCCAGGGCGCCCACAGCCGCGGGTGCCGCGAGCGCCAATGCCTCCGTTGGACGCGAGCGAGCGCGCCGACCGCGTCCTCCGCGGCCGCGCCCTCCCAGAAGGCGCGCGCGAAGGTGGGGCCGTACTGATCGGACACCGCCCACAGCGGCGCGATGACCGCGCCGACCCCGGCCGCGTGAAGGGCGATCGGGACGCCGAAGAACTCCCGGCCCGGGAGTTGGCTCAGAGCGCCCGTCCAGCACGACGCGAGGACGAGGAGCCCGAGACGTCTCAACTCGAGCCGGCTGATCGCGTCGAGGTCGAGGAGCCCGGGCCCCACGCGCAGCCCCGAAGAAGAAGGGGCCTCGGCGTCGAACACCCCATGGCAGGCGCAGTGCGCGCCGTCGGCGCCGATCAGGGCCCGCTCGATCTCCTCCGTCGTAGACGCCAGGGTCGACGCGAAGGCCCACGCCCCGCCATGCATCTGCGAGACGTCGTCGCGCGCGAAGGGGAGGGGCGGATCACCCGCGTGTGTCGCGGCGATCCCGCGGAGCGTGGCGCCCGACCCGAGCCGCCATCGCGCCTGCGAGGGCCGCAACGCGGAGACGAGCGCGATCTCGACCCGCTCGATCCATGGCGCCGCGCCGCACGGAAGGGCCGCCCAGGGCGCCTGCACGCAGGGTCCGTCCGGCACCACGAACACGCGACTGATCTCCGGGCCGAAGGACGCCGTGACCTCGTCGATCCCGACGGCGTCGGCGAGACGCCCGAGCGCCGAGCGTGGGGAGTAGAGCTCGTTCGAGAGCCTCGTGCCGCGCGCGCTCGCCTCGCCGACCGCGGCCGCCGCCCGCGCGGCCAGCTCTGTGCGCGGGCAACGTCGGCGCACCACGCGGCAGCCCGATCGGGTCACCACGAAGATCGCGACTTCGCGCTCGAGGGAGACCTGGTAGAGGAGCGCGCAAGTTGGCGGCAGCCACGAAGGGTCGAGGGGCTCCTCCCCGAATCCCCGGCGGAGCCCGAGCTGTTGCCAGATCCGGGTGCTCCACGACGCACGGCGCCCCCCGTCCCGCGGCCGCGCGTCCGTCGCCTCGTTGACGGCGCCCCAGCGAGCGCCCTGGATGACGCGGAGCGCGGTGAAGGTCGCCTCCGGGTCGACCGCGCGGTCGAGCGCAGCGGCGATGTCCTGATCGACCGCGTCGCCACGGTTCGCGAGGAAGAAGACCCGGTCGGTCGGGGTGAGGTGCGCGACGATCTCCTGGCGCAGCGCCCGCTCGGTCTGGAGCCACGAGTTGGGCAGGCGCCCGAGGGCGGCGCGGACGATCGTCGCTGCGCGCGCGACGTTCCACCCTTCGAGCAACCTTCCACCGGCGAGGGCTCCGTCACAGGCCACCGCGAATTCGGTCTCGGCCGCCTCGAGGTCGCCCTCGGCCCAGCGGAGCAATCCCTTCGCCCACGCGAGCTGCGCCTCGAGCGATGGTTCGAGCGGCCGCGCCAGCCTGACTTCCACCTCGTCAACGAGGGCGCGGGCGTCCTCGACCGCCCCCTGGTCGAGCGCCATCAGCACGCGGTTCACCAGCCGGGCCAACCAGACGCGGGCCCTCGGGGCCGGCGGCGGGGGCTCCCAGCGCGTCCGAGGCGAGGCCCACGCCCCTGCGTGTTGCCCGCTCGCGCCGACGTCCGCGCGCACGGCTTGTGGGACGCGTGAGCCGTCTCCGCCCCACGCCCGCGAGCCGGTCCACGCGGCCCACAGAGGGCCGTCCTCAGCCCCCGCGCCGTCGAGCGCGAACGGGGCCGCGTCGCCCCACGCTTCGTCGAGACGGTTCAATTGCAGAAGGACCATCGCATGCTGCGCACGAACGACCGCCGCGACCTCCGGATCGCGGGCGACCGCGGGCTCGCACTCGATCGCCCTCCAGTGCGCGCGAGCCTTGGAAAGGAGGCCCATGTCCGTCCACCGCTGCGCGATGAGCACCTCCCATCGCCACTCCCCCCGCGGCGCCCAGGCGTCGAGCAGGCGCTTGAAGCCGGGGCCGTCCCCGAGGTCGAGGAGCACCTCGGCAAGCGCCAGAGCGACCTCTGTGGGCGCGACGCCAACGATCTCTTCAGGCCACGGGTGCTGCGCGAGGATCCAACGATACCCCTCCTCGGCGAGCCGGAGCCGGCCGACCGAGACGGCTCTCACCGAGGCCCGAAGGACGTCCAGCGCCACGCCCATTGCGTCAGTTCGCCCCCCTGCGTGCGTCGACGAAGTAGAGGGTCCGCTGCGCGGAGGGCGACGGCGGCGCGCGCCCCAGCACGCGCACGTAGCGGACGTCGCCTCGCTGCATCACCGTGAAGTTCGCCGTCCCCACGGTCAGCCCCACGTTCACCTTCGACACGTTGGCTCGCCCGTCACGGTGGAGCGCCGCGACCGACTCCAGTGGGTGGGCGACGAGGTCAAAGCGGTGAGCCAGGTTCGCCTCGTCGACGAGGACTTCCGGGTAGACGTCGGTGCGCCCCCCGCGCCTCGCGGCCTGGTACTGGTTGAAGATCTCGTCGGCCGTCGCCTGCTCCGCCTGCACGTTCGGGTCGAGCGTGAAGGTCACGTAGAGGTGCCTGCCTCGGAGCGCGAGGGAGAAGCGGGGGTCGTCCGGCGGGACGTGCGCGTGGCCGAGCCGGATGCGCGCGTACTCCCCGGCCTCCTCACCGTATTCGCGCGTCACCCGCTCGAAGGCCGCTGCCGCGTAGGGAGGCACCTCCCCTCGGAATGCCCGGTCGTAGTGGGCCCTTGCGCCGTCGGGGTTCCGCCGGGATTCTTCGTAGAAGCCCGCGAGGAGCTCGCCGGGCGGATCCCTCGGCGGGCCCCCCTCACCGCCCGCCGCGGCCAGGGCGCGCACCTGCTCCATGTTCTGCGCGAAGCCCTCGGGGTCCGTGGCGTGCTCCGCGATCGGCGGACCGGTCGGCGGGTGCGCGCGGACGTCCACCTTCTCCGGCAGTGAGAACGTCACGGAGCCGTCTGGCTTCCGCGTGGCAACGAGCGCGAGCAGGTCGCCCCGATCGTCGCGCTGGTTCAGCGCGACGCGCTTCACGCCGGGCGTCGCGGATTCGGGCGGCAACTCGCGGACGGTGGTGTCGACCCGGACCGGCCTTCCTGCGGCGACGAGGGGCGCGCGGTGGTCCTCATCCACCTGGATGGTCGCCCGCTCCACCCCGTCCTCCGCGCGCTCGGTCTCGACGTGCAGCGCGCGGGCCCTGACCCGCCACGCCCGCCTCGGACCGGGCTCCGGCTCGGCCCCTGCACGTCTGGCCCCGGCCGCGTCGGGCGGCGGCTCGCGCATGTCGCGCAGGGTGAGCGGGCCGCCGCCGTTCACGCCTCCTTCGATCCACCCGCGCATGTTGCCCGCGCGGTCAACGCGTGACGTGAGCACGTCGAGGCACTCAGTGGCGCCGGCCCAGCGCTCGCGCGAGACCACGTCGATGCCGCGCGCGCCCTGGAGCGTGGGACCGGCGGCGTGGAGCCATGCGCGGAAGTCCCCGGGGCGGTGCGGCACGCTGGCGAGGTCTCGGAGGAGGCGGTGACGCACCAGCCAGGCCGTGGTGGTCGACCATTTCGGGAGCTCGTTCTGTCGGTGGTACTGCGGCTCGAAGTCGGCGATGCGCGGGAAGTTTGCGGTTCCACCAGCTGACCATGCGCCGCTCGGGCTCCGGGGACGCCCTCCTCGCCGCGCCGGGTGGGGTCGCGGCTCGCTGCGAAGATGCGGGTGAACCACGGCTCGAAGGCGGGCCCGCCACTCCGGCAGCCGCGCCGCGGCGTCGGGGCGCGGGCCGAACCACACCCGCGTCGAGGTGTTGGCCCGGTCGCCGCCCCTTGCGCGAGGTTGCGCCGAGGACGGCGGACTGGAACCCGACGACGGAGGCGACCGGGGGTCTGGGGGGTGCTCGATGGTGCCCCAGAGCTTCGCGAGCACGTCGCAATAGAAGAAGGTCGCGCCGGCGCGCGAGCCTTGGAGCGCCCGCCCATCGTAGCGGGCGCACTGCACGTGCTCCCGGACGAGCGCGTATCGCACGAGGAGCGAGGCGGGGCTGCGTGCGCCCTCGAGGTCGCGCTCGAGCGCATGGATGGCGCGCGAGACCTCGTCGAGTCGCCTGCGCCCACGGCCACCTCCGCCCGTGCGCGCCGGATCCGTCCGACCAGAGGTGATAGGAGTTGGCGAGGCGCCGTCCACCGCGACCAGCAGTTCGTCGGCGACCTGCTGCGCGACGGGCCCCGCCGCCGGACCGCCGTCGCGCGCGGGATCACGGGCCCCCCGCGCCGCGTGGGCTGCGCGGGCCTCCTGGGCGACCCCCCCGGGTCGCCCGTCACCAGTCGAGCGCCGCCGAGCACCCGCTCCGCGCGGAACTGTGGGTCGAGCGAGAAGCCGGGCTGCACCACCTGGCGCTCGCGGCGGATCGACTCCAGGGACTCTCGGGCGAGGCGCTCGCGCTCATCCTGCCAGGGTCGGATGCGCGGCTCCAAGCGCTCGATGGTGGCCCGCTGCGCGGCGAGCGACGCGTGCGAGGCCGGCACCTCGACATGGAGCACCGCGCCGACCCAGCGCGCGTCGTCGTCGAAGCCCTCGGCGATGGTCGCGCCCGCGCGCAGGGCGTCGTTGTACCGCGACACCAGGCCGTTGAACTTCCGCCCGAGCACCGGCGGGATCTCCTCGGCGTCGAGGACGCGCTCGACGCGAGGGAACACCTCGAGGTTCACCCGGTAGAGCGTGGCCACGTCGTCGAGGTCGACGCGGACGTGCGACAGGTCGGCGCGCGGGTGGGTCTGCGAAAGGCCCTTGCGTCCGCCGAGCGTGACCCCCAGGGTGCCGCCCCAGTTCTCGCTCTGGACGTAGGTGAGGTCGTCGACGGCGGCGAGGAAGCGTGCGAGGTCTGCCACCGTCGTGACGCGTTGCTCGTGGTAGCCGAAGTCCGCGGAGAACAGCGCCTCCGTGGTGTACCCGTCCAGCCGCTCGACCACGATCTCGTCGCGGCCGGCGAAGGGCATCACCCGCCAGAGCTCGACCCGCGCAGGCTTCTCGCCGAGCTCGGCCCGCACCTTGTCGGCGAGGCGCCCGTACGTCACCCGCCAGGCCGGGTCGAGCGCGAAGGCGAACAGCGCCGTGCACCTTCCCGGGAGGTGGACGCGCCGCCCCGCCGCCGACTCGTGTACGAGAAGGTCGGAGCGCCGCTCGTCGCGCAGGACGGGAGCGTCGTGGAGGGCGTCCCGAAGCGTGGCGGGGTCCGCCCCCTCCGCGACGAGCGTGCCGACCGCCGCAAGGTCGAGGAGCTGCTCTGGGCGCTCGTCGAGCCCCTGCGCGTCGAGCGTCTCCCGGAGTTCGCGGATGTCAATGGTGTGGCGAACTACAGCCGGCGCATTCCGGCCACCGTCCATGGCCCGAGCAGGAGAGGGCCGACTGCACCCCGCGAGGCCGAGCGTGATCGCAAACGCAAGGAAGGCGAAAAAAGCACTGAACCTTCCGCCGTTCGACTGTCTCTTCATGGACTCCCCCTTGCGATGCGCTCACCGCGCACAGTGCCCTCACTTGATCGTGCTGGTCGGAGCCGTCACGACGCAATCCAGACTGGAGAAAGACGACCATAGACGAGGTGCGAGCAGGGTCAAGGCCCCCTAGAACACCCCTCGGGTTAGTTCCCGTTGACACTCGCTACGCCGCCTCGTCGATCACCTCCACGTCGGCTCGCCGCAACCGTCGGTCGACCGCCTGGAGGTTGTTGACCGCGGCGAGGCGCTGCGCGTCGAAGTCGTTCTTCGCGACGCCGCGGTACCTCGCGAAGCCTCCGTGACGGTTGCGCTGGTGAGTTAGCGCGTGTTCGACCGGCACACGCTCGAGCAGCTTGCGACGGCCCGCCGCCGTCTTGGACTGCGTGGGCAGGTGCTGCAGCAGGGTCTCGTTCGGGCTCATCGAGATCGCGCGACCTTTCTTCGCGTCCGGCTTCTGGCACCGCACGCGTTGAGGGCAGCCGCGGCACGTCGGCGTCGCGAAGTGCACCTTCTCGCTCTGGATCACCGCGAGGTGCCCGCCCGGACACCGCACTGTCCCCGCCGTCAGGTCGATCGTGAAGTCCTGCTTGGTGAACAGGCCGCCGTTGTGCGCCACCAGCGGGCGGCAGATCACCGCGTCCAGCCGCGCCCGCGCCAGATCGGCGACCCACCCGCTCGACAGGAACGCACGGTCGACCAGCAGCTCGCTCACCTCGCCGTGCGCGATCACCTGGGGGCGCAGTTTGTCGGCGCCCCGCGCCTCCGACACGTCGGCCGGCAGCACGCACGACGCCAGCGTCAGGTCGTTGTCCAGGTCACGCGCCACGTACTGCTTGTAGCCGTCGATCCGCTCGGTCTCGCTCTTACGGCCGTGGCGCATCTCCAAATCACTGATCGAGATCTGCCGATCCGCGGCGACCCCGCGGCGGATGACGCGCGCCCCCGAGGCGTCCACCTCGGTGTCCTGCGCGACGAGGCGGTTGAGCCGTTCCCGCGCCGCCTCGATCTCGAGCGTACTGACCCCGTGCTGCGCGCGCTTCTCCATCCACCCGAGGAGGCGCTCGATGTGCTCCCCCAGGATGCGGACCGCCGCCTCGGTCGCGCTGGGGGATTGCCAGTCCAGGTCCAGCCCCTCTTTGATGCTGGGAGCCAGCAACACGGGCGGCGCCGACCGCGCCGCCACCTCCTGCGGGCTCAGCAGGAAGAAGGCCGCCACGGCCTGCATCAGCAGGCGCAGGGCGCGCCCGATGAGGTTGACGGTGTCCTCGATCTTGCCTGCGCCGTCGAGCGGCACCGAGTCGACGGCGACGCGCAACCCCACGGCCGGCTTGTAGCCGAAGCCCCCGGTCTCGCGTGCGAGTTCGACGGTGCGGCGGAGCAGCTCGGGTGCCATGCCGGCGGCGACGAGGCGGCCACGGAAGTCGGCGAGGGTGGCCTCGCCGAAGGGCGTCTCCTCGGCGTCGAAGCAGTCGAGCACCATCTGCCAGCGAGCGTCGTGGAGCGCGGAGGAGACGGCGTCGAAGTCCGAGCACTTCGTGTAGGTCTGGAGGAGCAGGACGGTGGCGAGGAAGGCTTGCGGCTGAGGGGGGTGCCGCGGGGGCTACCGCTGTACATGCCCGCCAGACGCTTCTGGAAGTCGTCGTTGAACAGCCGGCGGATGCCGCGCAGGAAGGGGAAGAAGCGACGTTGTCTGGTCAGCCGCGCGCAGATCTTCTACTCGCGCTTCGACAGCTCCTCGTCCTGCTCCTCGGTCAGCCGCCGCGGCAGGCCGGACAGCTTCCCGGCACCGCCGTGTCGACGCGCGTCGAGGTGCTTCTGCGGGCACGCCACCGCCTCCGCGGCGAGCGCCTGGTGGCGTTGCCAGGTCGCCGGCGCGAGGTGCCCGGGGCGGCGACCGTGCACGATCCGCTCGCGCGCAGCGGTCGCGAGGTGCAGCAGGAAGCGGGCGGCGTCCTCGGGCTCTGCGCACAGGCTCTTGAGGACGGTCAGGCGGGTGACAGGCGGCGCGAACGAGGTGTCGGCGAGACGGCGGACTCGGGCGGTGAGCTCCCACGAGGGGCCGGGCGTGGGATCGGAGCGCGGCATCGTTCCCGACGGATCGTGCCCGCATTCAACGCCGAGGTCACCCTCCCGCCGAGGGCGCTCTGCGACGCGCGACGAGTCGCGCGACCATCTGCGGGTAGCGAGTCTCGCGGAAGGCTGCGGGCAGCCGCGCGTCGCGGACCACCGCGTCGAAGGGGTCGCCCCCGAACCGCACGTCGACGGGCAGCCGCGCCCGTCCGCCGAGGCGCCGCGCGCACTCGATCACCGCCGCGCGGTCGCCGCAGAAGTCGACGTCCTTGCTCGCGTAGGGGGCGCTCGCCGCGAGGGCGGGCGCGCGGGACATGTAGTGTTCGGCCCAGAAGTTCAGCGCCTTACCGCCGACCTGGACGATCCCCGCGGTGGTGTCGCCGAGGCGCGCGAGGGTCGCCTGGATGTCGCGGTACGTGAGCGGCCGAACGCTCACGCGAGCGAGTCGACGCCGTCGAAGTCGATGCGCACGTTCGGGAACACGAAGAGGCCGTTCTCCGCGCGCAGGTCGTCGACCGTCTTCTCGCCGCGCTCGAGCGCGACGCGATCCTCCTCGCGCGCCCGCTCCTTCTCGGCGGCGCGGCGCTGCGGGTCGAAGTGTTCTTCGTCGGGCTTCATGGCGTGTTCTCTGCGATCGTAGGTTCCTCGTGCGACGACCGCAACGCCCCCATCACCCGGCGCCGTAGCCCGCCAGCCGCACCCGCGCCCACCGATCCTGCTCGACCTCGCTGCGCGCCGCGAGCGCCCGCACCTCGCGCTCGCTCA
>JAXLYI010000032.1:0-143298 GCA_046351555.1 Polyangiales bacterium | reverse complement strand
TGAGCACGTGGTGTCGCTGACGAGGTCGCGCATCTGCGCGAAGCCCGTCGTCGCCGTGATGCCGCGAGGCGTTGAGCACGAGTCGTAGCGGCCGGCGGTCCCGGTGAGGCCCGCGGCCCGTCGTCGCCGCCCGCCGCGCCGTCGTCGCGCTGCCTCACCCCGCCACGTACGACTCGACGTCCAGACGCTCCCGCGCGCCCCTCACCGCATCGAGCCTCGCCGCGAGCGTCGCGGCGATCCCGAGGTGGCCGATCGACAATCCGCTCGCGGCGGCGGCCATCACCGCGACGGTGAGGGGCGCGAGCGCCTCGGGCGGGACGCACAACACCCACCCCTCGTGAGCGAGCTGGGCGCGGGCGATCGCGTCGATCGCCACGACGGAGGCGCCGTCTCCGAAGGTCTTCCGCTCCGCCGCGCGGGCGACGAGCAACGCAGACGCCAGATCGGCGCGCGTGTCCGCGATCTCGAAGGGGTCACCGCCGCGCACTCGCAGGCGCCAGAGGATCACCCGAGCGGCCCTCGCCAGCTTCGGCGCTTCGATCAAGCGGGGGCGTTCGAAGTGAGGGGGGACGTCACCACGCCGCACGGAGGGCGTGTGTATGCCCGCTGGATGACGCGCAGTATCACCGCGGTGGCCGCGCGCCCCGGAGCGATGCGGGGAGGTAGGCGACGGCGCCATGGGGCGGAGGGTATCGCTCCACCTGCGTGACGACGCGCGGGTGCCCTCGGTGCGCGGGGCGGGAGCGCGGAGTCGAGACATCCCCAACGTCGCGTGGCGCCGCTGGCGGGTTCAGCCGTCGGCCCCTCGCGGCGTCCGCCACGCCCCGACCCGCGCGAGGGACGTCGCCTGACGTTCATCGCGAACGGCCGCGATGGAGCCTGCGTAGCCAATCGGGCGCTTCCAGCCATCGCAGCGCAGCGCCAGCGCCTCGATCTCATCCGCGCGCTCCGCCTCGATGACCCCGCAGCCCGTCAGCCAGGAGAGCGTGTCGAGGAAGTCGAGCGTGGCGACCCCGCGGGGCAGGCACTGCTTCGCGGCGCCCCCGTCGTAGGTCACGAAGGGGAGCCACTGCCCTCGCTCGGCGTGCGCGAGCGCGATGGCGATGGACTCGTCCTCGCCGAGGTCACGCGTCCCGAGCCGCCCCCCGCGGAGCTCGCCGAAGAGCTCCCACTCGCGGGTGCCGAGGCGGACGCTCAAGGGCGTCACGCCGAGCCGCGCGAGCGCCGCGCGCTCCTCCCTCCCCTGGCGTTGAAACTCCTTCACGACGTGGCTCGCCGCGAACAGGGGCACGCTGTCGGCGAGCGCGTCGAGCGCGTCGCACTTCCAGAATCGGACGAGCACGCAGTTGTCGAGCAGCGCCCCATCGGCGGGGAAGCGCGGCGCGCAGCGCGCGTCACGAGGCGCTGCGGTGCTCAACGTCGATCCCCTCGTCGAGGAGGCCGCGCCAGTCGCCCGACCCGTCGAGGTCGAGGAGCTCACGCCACCGGCCGACGCTGATCGCGCCTCGTTCGAGCGCGACGGTCGCGAGCGCCATCACCTCGCCGCGGCGCTCGAGGGGGACGCGCGCCTCCAGGTCGTTCGGGTGACACTCGCGGTTGTCGGGGCCGATCGCGTCGCGCGTCCAGAGGTCGCGAAAGCGATGCATGTCCGCGCGCTCCCACCGGCGGCAGGACACGAGGTGGCCGGCCATCGCCTCGACGCCCATCTGGAAGTGGTCGGAGAGCGCGCGGACGTCCGCGGCGGTGGGCCGCTCGGCGTCGGACAGGCCGCGCTCCCGCAGGAAGGCGAGCACGGAGACGCGCGGGGCGAGCAGGTGCGCGGCGAAGGCGTTGGCGCGGCGCTCGTGGATCTCTCCTCGTTCGGAGCGGCTCTCGACCAGGCCGTAGACCTCGCTCCGCGTCCCGTCGAAGAGCGCGTGGCAGAGCTCGTGGGCGAAGGTCATTCGGAGCGCCGACAGCTTCGCCCCGCGCGCCTGGCTGTTGGCGACCGCGCACGACCGCCCCTCCGCGTCACGCCACAGCATCCCGTCCACCGTAGACACCCCGAAATCGGTGACGAAGGTCCACACTCCAAGGGTTCGCATCGCGTCGCGCACCGAGAGGATCGGATCGCGTTCGTTGCCGAGGTGGGAGCGCACCGCCCGGGCGAGCTCCTCCGCCTGTCCCGCCACGTCCTCCGTCGGCGCGATCGGGGAGAGCTCGCTCGCCGTCCGCAAGGGCGGGTCGGGCAGCGAGAGGAGCGCCGTGAGCGCGGCACGGTCGCGGGCCGCCGACGCGACGCGCAGCAGCGCGCTCCGCACGAGCGCGGATTCGAACTCGCCGGGCGCGCTCTTGAACGCGACCGAGGGGGCGACCCAGAACCGACGGCCGGCGAGGAGGTCGTCGATCGTGCCGCCCAGCGCGCGAACGATCGCGTCGAGGTCGGAGACATCGACGTCACCGCGCAGCGCCTCGTCGACGGTCTCCGCGTCGAGTCCAGCCCTCGCGGCGAGGCTCGCGGCGTCGAGCGCCCACGCCTCGCGGGCTTCGCTGAGGAGCTCACCGATCTGCGGGCCGGAGATCACGATTGAAGAAATATCAGACGGTCCAGGCGCTGTCGATTGCGCTGCGCCGCCTCACCCCGTCGCCACCGTCACCTGCGCGGCCACCTCGCGCACGCGCGTCGAGTCGAGCCAGAGCGCGGTGCGTAGCTTGATGTTGCTGTGGGTGGTCGCGCGTCGCCCGCCGGGCCGCCCCACCGCCTCGCCCGATGCGTCCGTAGCTCGATCTCCAACACGCGGACACGCGAACTTCTGCGCTCAAGGCCCGGCGCGTGCGGTCGTTCTCCTGGGTACACACGGCCCGCCGCGGGGACTTCGCCTCGCCGGGTGCGCTCACCCTCTCTGGAGCATTCCTCGCCCATGAGTCGACGCAAACATCCGCACGCCTCGCCCGCCTCGATCGTCACCCCCAGCACCGGCAGCATCCCGCCGCCGCCCCCCGGCGCGCGCCCCGCGCCCGACGCCCCGAAAGCCGACGCCCCGCAGCCCGACGCCCCCGACGCGTCGTGCGGCGACGCCCCGGACGCCTCCGTCCACGAGGTGGAGTCGCTCGCGCAGGGCTACGGCGCCACCGACGCGGAGGTCGCCGCGGTGGTCGGCAACATCCCCGCGGACGCGATCGACGAGGCGTCGCGCCACTGCGGCACGGTGCGCGTGTGCGACGAGGCGTCGTTCGTCGCCTGCGCCGCGCGGAACTACTTCGCGCGCGCCCCCGGGGCGCCGTCGCTCCGCCTGGGCGAGGGGGTGGTTCGGGTGATGGTGACGTGCGCGGCCCACGCCGCCGCGGCCCGCCGCGCCGACGAGGAGGCGAAGGTGGAGCAGAAGTCCGACGCGCCCGCCGACACGCCGACGCAGACCCGCGACCTCACGAAGGCGCGCGGCGCGTCGCGGCAGCTCGCCAACGTGCTCCGCGGCGTGTGCGCGGGCGACGCCGGGGCGCTGGCGCGCATCCGCGCGGCCGAGCAGCCGGGCCGCGTGGGGCACCACGACGCCGGCCCCGGGCGCGCGCTCCTCTCGCTGGTGGAGCTCGGCCGCGAGGTGCTCGATGACCCGTCGCGCGCGGACACCGCCGCGGCGTGGGGGCTCACCGCCGACTGGCTCGCGTCGCTCGCGCCCGTCGCCGACGCCGCCCGCCGCGCCACCGCCGCCCGCCTCGCGCCCGCCGCCCCGGCCGTCGACACCGCCGTGCAGCGCCGCTGGCGGGGGCTGACGGTGATCCTGCTCCAGCGCGTGGTCGGGGCCTTCGCCGCGGGCCACGCGCTCGACGCGGACGTGTCCGTGGTGCGCCCGCGCTTCCTGCGCGGCCTCCTCACGCCGAAGCGCAAGGCGAAGAAGGCCGACGCGAAGACCGCCGAGGCGAAGCCCGCGAAGGCCCCCGCGGAGGCGAAGGCCCCCGCCGCCACGAAGCCCGCCGCGCCCGCCGACGCGAAGCCCGCCCCCACCGCCTGACCGCCACGCCCGCGCGGGCGTTGACGCCCCCCGCCGCGCGCGACGAGACTCGCGCCGTGGCAGCCCTCACGCTCACGGAGTTCATCGAGCACCTCATCGCGATCGGCTACCGGCCGCCGACGCCGGAGGCGCTCTACCCGCCGTGCGAGCACGGCGACGCGACCTGGACGCTGCTCCAGATCCCCAGCCCGAGCTTCGTCGCCCCGCCCACGCCCTACACCTGGGGGGCAATGGGGTGGTGGCGCCAGGAGGGCTGCGAGACGTGTGTGTTGGAGTTCCACGAGGCGCTGTGGTGCGGCGACGCGTGCCGGTGCGTGCGGGTGTACCGCGGCGAGGAGGACGTGGGCGCCGAGCTCGGCTTCGACGAGATGCCGCTCCTCCCGCCGGAGACGCCCCTCCCGGGGACGCCGCCCGACCAGGGCTGACGTCCCGTCACGACCCCTCGACGCGGAGCACCCACGCGCCCGTCCGGCCCGCGACGAACACCCTCCCCTCAGACAGCACGTGCACCGCGTGGAAGGGCTCCTCGGGCCACCAGCGCGCCGCGCACTGGCCCGTCGCGACGTCGATCAGCTCGAGCGGCCCGCGCCACGCCATCGACGCCCACCACCCGCCGTCGCACGGCGACGACATGCCCGCGTTGATCCCCGCCCAGCGCCCGAGGCAGCTCCCCGCGTCGAGGTCCCAGAGCGCGTGGTGCCAGTGGCCGTCGAGCGTGAAAGCATGGCGCCCGTCCGCGTGCGCGAGCACGTGCGTCAGCGGCCCCGCCTCCGCCGGGAACCTCGCCACCGCCTTCCCCGCCGCCAGGTCGATCACGTGGAGCGCGGCCTTGTCCACCGCGAGGACCCGCGCGCCGTCGGGGTGGAGCGCGAGGCACCTCAGCTCCGCGCGCACCTTCGCCTGCCCGAGCACCTCGCCCGTCGCCGTCGACCAGCGGACCACCGAGCGCCCGACGATCGACACCGCACTCGCCCCGTCACGCGTGACCCGCGTCGAGCGCGCGACCCCGCCGGCCACGTCGGGCCGCGCGAGCGACGGCGGCGCGTCCCCCTCCTGCGCGAACACCCGAACCGCCCCGCCGACCTCCACGCTCACCACCCGCCCGCCGGCGAGCGGGATGGCCGTGAGCACCTTGCCCGGGTGCGCGAGACGTCGCGCCGTCCGTCCGCTCCGCGCGCTCCACACGACCACCGCGTCGCCGTCGCCTTCGGGCTCGACGTGGACGACGTGCTCGCCGTCGGGCGCGAGGCGGCCGAGGGAGGTTCCACGGGATTCGTGGTGCTGGAGGCGGCCCGGGAAGGTGCCGAGGCGCGCGCCCGTGGCGACGTCCCAGCGGGCCGCGTCGCGGTCGCCGACGGCGGTGAGGAGCGTCCCGTCGCCGAGCTCGATCGCGGGGAGGCGCGCGCCTTCGAGCACGAAGCGCCGCTCGCCCGTCTCCGTCGAGCGAATGTGGAGGTCGGGCGGGCCCGTCTCGACGTACTCGCCGCGCTCGGGCTCCCACCAGCCCGACTGGTGATCGCCCGTGACCAACGCGGGGTGCGACCGGAGCGCGACGAGCGACGTGTGCCGCACGACCGGCTCGTCGTCGGCGCGGAGCGGCGCGCGGAGGTCCCAGAGCGAGAGCTCGCCGTCGAGGTCGAGGGTCGCGAGCACTTGCGCGCCCGGCACGAGCGCGAGGGCCGCGGGTCGGTGCCCCAGCGTCGCGAGGACGCCGAGTCGTTCGCCGCGCGCGAGGTCGAGCGCCCAGACGTCGCCCTCCTCCGTGCCCACGTAGGCGCGCTCGCCCGACGGGTCGACAACGACGTCACGGCCGCCGAGGTGGAAGTCGGCGAGGCGCTCGCCGCGCACGAAATCCCAGAGCACCGTCTCGACGCCGGTGGTGACGAGGCGCGGGGCGGTGGGGACGGCGGCGGCGGAGAAGTTCCATCCGGTGGGCGTGGGGAGCTCGTGGAGGAGCGTGCGGGAGGTGAGGTCCCAGACGCGCGTGGGCTGCTGGTAGCCGACGGTGGCGACGCGCAGGTCGCCGAGCGAGACCATCGCGCCGGTGTGTCGTCCGCCCGCGGCGAGGGTGGCGACGGCCTTGGGGGCGTTGGCCTTCCAGAGCTTGAGGGAGCCGTCGACGCCGAGGCTCGCGACGCGCCCGTCGGGCAGGTGGAGCACGGACGCGACGGCGCCGACGTGGGCGCGGGTGACCCAGCGGAGCGAGTGCGAAGCGACGTCCCAGAGCGCGAGCTGGCGGTCTTCCGAGCCGCTCGCGAGGAGGCTCCCGTCGGCCGACCACGCGAGGGCGGTGACGGGCTTCTTGTGGGCGGCGAGGCGGGCGACGCACGCGGTGGTGTCGAGGTCGAACACGCGGATCAGCCCGTCGCGGCTCGACAACGCGATGCGCCGCCCGTCGGGGCTCACCGCCAGACCGCGCCCGGCGAACCAGCCCATCTCGTCGTCGTGGAAGCGCCACACCGCCGCGCCCGCCGCGCCCGGCCCGGCGAGCTGACGGATCCACGGCCGCGTGGGGGTGCGCTCGCGGAGCCAGGCCTCGGCGTCGCGGCGCACGAGCGCGCCCTCGGGGAGCGTGAGCGCGAGCGAGAGGAGCGCGTCGTCGGCGCCGTCGCCCCGGAGGCGGTGCGCGTTGGCGCGGAGGAAGCGGTGGTACTCGGCCTGCGGGGCGAGCGCGTCGCCATGCGCGAAGGGGAGCCACGCGGTGAGGAGCGCGACGAGTTCGCCGCGGGCGACGCGACGGCGCACGTCGTCGAACGACACGGTTTCCACGGCGGGAGGCTACACCTGCGCGGGGCGGGCGTATGCTCGCGGCATGACGTTCCGTGACGACCGCGAGGCGGCCTACCAGCGCGCCGAGTCCCTCGAACAGGAGCTCGCCCGCACGCAGCGGGAGCTCGACGAACTGCGCGCGGGCAAGCGGAAGGCATCGCCGGGGAGGGCGCGGTGGGTGGCGGCGGGGGTCGCGTTCCTCGCGCTCGTCGGCGGGAGCGGGCTCATCTGGAAGAACGCCCAGGACGAGGCGCGCGCGCAGGCGGCCCGGCACGCCCGCGAGGCCGAGGCGCAGGTGCAGGCGGTCCGCGCGCGTGTGGTCATGGCGGCGCGCGAGCAGGCGGTGGAGGCGCAGCGGCGCCTGGAGGCCGAGGCCGTCGCGCAGCGGGAGGCGGCGGCGCGCGCGGCGGCGGAGGCGGCGCGGCCTACGGCTGACCTCACCTGGAGCGGTCACCTCGAGGAGGCCGTCGGCGTCGACGTCCCGGTGGGCTCGCCCTGCACGCTCGAAGGGACCTTCGCCGGCCCCGAGCCGCGGGACTTCCGCTCGCTCCGCGTTCAGTGCGGGGGCCACGTGTTGTTCGGCCCCGAACTGCCGCCCGCGTCGTCGGGTCGGCTGCGCGAGGGCCCGACGCTCGCGGGCGGCCACGAGTACCTGCTCAGCTACCGCGCGGCGGCGCGCGACGCGGCGCAGATCGCGCTCTCGACGCTCCAGCACCGGGTGACGGTGACGCGCGCGGGCGACCCCCCGGTGCGCGCGGTGGTGTTCGTTCGCGACGTGTCCGCGCCGCGCGAGGGCCCGGCCCTCCTCGACGGGGCCTGGGCGCACATGATGAGGCACCGCGCGCCGGCCTTCGGGGCGCCGCTGGAGTTCGCGATGCGCGTGCGGGCCGCCCGCGGGGCCGCGCCGGCGCGGGCGGGCGCGCGGTGCGAGGTGTTCGCGCGGCCGGTGTGGGAGTACGAGGCGAACTGCAGGCTGGCGATCCGCTGCGGCGGCGCGTGGGTGTACGGCGCGGGCGAGGCGGGCTACCTCACGTGCGCGCTGCGCGACGGCCGCCCGGTGGGCGCGCTCGACGACCGGACGACGCCCGAGGGCGGCGACCCCCGCGTGAACTGGCGCGACGGGCGCATCGTGGTGAGCGACTTCACCGAGGCCGGCGAGTGGCGGCTCGACCTCGGGCCCTGAGCGAGCGCGCTCACCCCGGGCTCCGCCCACGAGATGCGCAACGCCTCGCGCAGGAGTGCTTGCGCGCTCGATGTTTCGAGAGGTTGGAGCATCTGGCTCATCTGCCCGCGGCCCCGAGTGCCCAGGGTTCGCCCGCCCGCCCTCACTGAGTGGGTTAGGCTCACCCTGGGCAACCGGCATGGGATCATCCGCCTGGTGGCGGATTCAGGCTGCGTGGCTGCGTGGCTGCGTGGCTGCGTGGCTGCGTGGCTGCGTGGCTGCGAGGCTGCGTGGCTGCGTGGCTGCGTGGCTGCGTGGCTGCGTGGCTGCGAGGCTCGTTGTTTGTCGCTCGCAGCTCGTCGCCTGAATCCGCCACCAGGCGGATGATCCCATGCCGGTTGCCCAGGGTGAGCCTAACCCGTTCAGTGAGGGCGGGCGGGCGAACCCTGGGCACTCGGGGCCGCGAGCAGATGAGCCAGATGCTCCAACCTCTCGAAACATCGAGCGCGCAAGCACTCCCGCGCGAGGCGTTGCGCACCTCGTGGGCGTGGCGGGGAGGGACGGGGAGGGGCACGCCACCCACGCGCGCTCACCCGGGGCAAGGCGCGGTCGGCACGAGGCACGCCGCGCCGATGCGGAGGCAGTAGAACCCCGTCGCACACACGCACGGGCGCTGCCCCTCGGGGCACGTGGGCGTCGCGTCGTCCGGCGCGTTCGTGTCGGCGGCAGCGTCCACCGTCGCATCAGGCGCAGCGTCCGCCGTCGCATCGGGCGCAGCATCCACCGTCGCATCAGGCGCAGCGTCCGCCGTCGCATCGGGCGCAGCGTCCACCGTCGCATCCGCCACGGCGTCGGGGCGCGCGTCCGGCGACGCGTCGGTGCCCGTGGCGACGTCACCGGGCGCGTCCGCAGCGACGTCGCCGCTGGCGATGTCCGCGGGGGCAGCGTCGGCGCCGCCGGGCGACGCGTCGTCGGGGCACCCCGCGAGCGAGGAAGATGCGAGGCAGAGGAGCAAGGAGAGGAAGCGTCCGTCGCGGTTCATCCGCGGAGCGTACCCGCGATCGAGCGCGTTCGCCTGTTTCACGTCACCAGCGCACGGGCGTCGGCGTCCCGCGGTAGCCGTCGCCGGTGCCGAGCTGGCCGCGCGCGCCCTCGCCCCAGCAGCGGAGGTCGCCGGCGAGGTCGACCGCGCAGCCGGAGGTCTGGTCGAAGGTCAGGTCCACGAAGCGGTCGACCGCGGGGAGCGGCGGGAGCCCCGCCGTCGGGTTCACCGTCACGCACGAGCCCGCCGCGCTCGCGCAGAGCACGGAGCCGCCAGGGCCCGCGCCGAGGTAGGACGCGCCGGGCACCGCGAGGCGCGCCGGGCCGTTCTCGCCGGGCCAGCACGTGCCGCCGGCCGCGTCGAGCGCGCACACCACGTCGCCCATCGCGCGCAGCACCCTCGCCCCGCTCACCCCCGGCGCCGCGAGCGGCACCTCCTCGACGTGCTCGTGCGCGAAGTCCCCCGCGCGGAGGCGCGCGAGGCACCGGTCGCCGCAGAACTGCGGGTTCACCTGCTGGCGGCGGTTGTCGCCCCAGCAGAACACCGCGCCCGACGCGAGCGCCGCGCACGCGTGCTGGCTCCCCGCCGCGAGCGAGACCGCGGGCTCTGGCAGCGCGATCCGCGTCGGCGGCATCGTCGCGAGGAAGCGCGCGTCGGCCACCTGGCCGTGCTCGTCGTCGCCCCAGCAGAACACCCCCGCGGTGGTTCGTGCGCACGCGAACGACGCGCCCACCGCCACCTGCGACGCCGCCGCGGGCAGCGCGACGCGCGCGGGCGCGGCCACCACCGCGGGCCCCCCGGGCGACACCTCGCCGTGGCCGTTGTCGCCCCAGCAGTGGACCTCGCCGAGGCTCACCGCGCAGGCGTGGCCGCCGTACGCCGCGACGTCCCTCACGCCCAGCAGCGGCACGCGGAGGGGCGCGGGCTGGGCCGCGTCGACGACCGCGCCCACGCCCACGTCGCCGCGGAAGTTGCCGCCCCAGCAGTAGAGCCCGCCGTCCGTCAGCCCGCACGCGAACTCCGCCCCGCGCACGACCCGCGCCACGCGCCGGAGCGCCACGCGGGCCTCGGCCGCCGTGCGCGTGGCCCGCTCGCCGTTCCCGAGCTCGCCGCGGGGGTTCTCGCCGAGGCACGAGATCGCACCAGCGAGGTCGATGGCGCATGCGTGGCGGAACCCCAGCGCCACCTCCCGGGCCGGCGGCAGCGCGTCCATGAGGCGCTGCACGTCGGGCGCGGGCGCGGCTCCCGCGGGCGACGGGAGGCAGCGGACGACCCCGCCGCGGCCGAGCGCGCAGGTCCCCTCCCAGGGCGCGACGATGCGCGTCGCCCCGTCGAGCACGCCGAGCGCACGCGGGACGCCGTCGCCCGGCGTGGTGGTTCCTGGTGCGCTCCCCCAGCGGAACACCGTCCCGTCCTCGCGGAGCGCGAAGGTCGTCCCCGAGTTGGTGAACACGTCGACCACGCGGTCGAGCGCGATGGCGTTGATGCGACGCGACGGGTCGCGCGGGCCGTCCTCGCCGAAGGCGTTCTCGCCCCAGCAGCGGAGGCCCCCGTCGCGGGTGCGCGCGCAGGTGGAGCTGCCGTGGGCGTCGAGCTGCACGACGTCCGCGAGGCCCGGCGCGGCCACCGGCGTGGCGGAGTAGCCCGCGCCGCCGGGCGCTTGCGGAACCGGGAGCTGCGAGAGCCCGTCCTGGCCCCAGCACGCGACGCCGCCGTCCTGGAGGAGCGCGCAACTGTGGAGCCACCCGACGGCGACCGCGCGCGCCGGCGCGAGCCCCTGCACACGGACGGCCTCGGCGTGGAAGGCGCTCCCGCGGTCGGGGTTCTCACGCGGGAGGCCGAGCTGCCCCCAGGTGTTGAAGCCCCAGCAGACCACCGCGCCGCCCGCGACGACCGCGCAGGCGTGGTCGGGGCTCACCGCGAGCGCGGTGGCCCCCTCGACGCCGGGGACGACCGTCGGCGCCGCGCCCGCGTCGCGCTCGGTGCTGTAGACGAAGCCGGTGTAGTGGCCCCAGCACCGCACGCGCCCGTCGTCGCCGACCGCGCACGTGAGGTGGGAGCCCGCGGCCACGTGCGTCGCCTGCGCGCCCGTCGCCGGGGGCGCGTCGCGCGGCGGCACCGGGTCGACGTCGGAGGGCGCGGGCTCGTCGGTGGGCGTGGCGACGTCGCGGCCGGCGTCCGGGTCGCTCACGTCACCGGAGACCGTCGAAGCGCAGCCGCCGAGCGCCGCCAGCGCCACCGCACACCATGAGAGACGCATCGAGGGATCTCCTCCGCCGCGGACAGCCCGCGGCGTCGGGAGGGACTGTCGCGCCGGCGCGGCTGCGGCGCGGATTATTCGGGCTTAATCGGCCCGCGGTCACACCACGTCGAAGGGGTACGCGCCGTCCTGGTACGCCTGCGCGGCGATGCCCTTGAGGAGCTCGTCGTCGTTGGCGTCGAAGGCCGTCACGTTCGCCTGGAGGCGCTTCTCCGCGGCGTTGGCGAAGGCCGCGGTGAGCTCGACCTCGCGGCGCGCGCCCTCCTCGCCCTTGCGCTCGATCGCCCGCGTCGTGCGCGAGAGGCACGCGGCGAGCGCGTAGAGGTCGATCGCGACGTCGGCCATCCGGCGCTGGGTGTACTGCATCTCCGCGATGTCCTTGCCGTGGCGGCGGAGCACCTTGTCGACGCTCTTCGAGAGCATCACCGTGTGCTCTTCGAAGAGCACCGTCTCGCGGCGGAGCGACGGGTGGGCGCGGTTGAGCCGCTCGCGCCCGAGCGCCGAGCGCGCCTTGCGCAGCACGAAATCCGACAGGAGCCCGAAGCCCTTGATCGGCTCGCGCATCGCCCGCCCCGCCTCGTCGAGCGTGCGCCCGGGGCCCTGCATCCCCGAGAGCGCGATGAAGGCCCGGAGGATCTCGCTCGTCCCCTCGAAGATGAGGTTGACCCGCGCGTCGCGCAGCACGCGCTCGGCGGGGTGGCCCTCGACGTAGCCCGCGCTCGCCGCGATCTGGAGCGCCTCGCCGGCCGTGCGCCACAGGGCCTCCGAGCCGTACACCTTGCAGATCGCGCTCTCGAGCGAGAAGTCGGGCACCCGCGCGTCGCGCAGGCCCGTGGTGAGGTACGTCATCGACTCGAGCGCGAAGGCGTCGGCCATCATCCGCGCCACCTTGTCGCGCACCATGCCGAACTCCCCGATCGGCCGCCCGAAGGCCTTCCGCTCATTGCACCGCTCGATGGAGAGCGCGATGAGCTTGCGGCACGCCCCGAGGCACGCGCCCGCGAGCGCCACGCGGCCCGCGTTGAGCACCTCCATCGCGACCTTGAAGCCCCGGCCCCCGTCGCCGAGCACGCGCGACGACGGCACCCGCAGCCCGTCGAACGCGACGTCGGGGATGGTGGCCCCGCGCAGCCCGAGGCGCCGCGGCTCGGCCCCGGGCTTCACGCCGTCGCCGCGCTCGACGAGGAGGGCGGTGATGCGCGGCTTCGAGGTGCCGTCGCGCGCGGTGGTGCGGGCGAACACCGTGAAGAGCCCCGCCATGCCGCCGTTGGTGACCCAGCTCTTGGCGCCCTGGAGCACGAGGCCGTCGCCGTCGGGGGCGCGGTCGGCGCGCGTCTGGATCGCGCCCGCGTCGCTGCCGGTGCCGGGCTCGGTGAGCGCGAAGGCGCCGACCATTTCGCCAGAGGCCATCCGCGGGAGGTACGCGCGCTTCTGCGCCTCGGTGCCGAAGAGGAGCAGGCCCGTCACGCCGAGCGTGAGGTGCGCGGCGACGGTGACCGCGACCGAGGAGTCCATCCCGGCGAGCTCTTGAATGACCCGCGTGGTGGCCGAGGCCGAGAGCCCGCGGCCGCCGTACTCCTGCGGGATGTTGAGCCCGAACACCCCGCGCTCGCGGAGGCCCTGGAGCACCTCCTCGGGGATCGCGCCCTCGCGGTCGATGCGGGCGGCGTCGATGGTTCGCGCACCGAACGACCGGAGGCCCTCGAGGAGGAGGGCGGTGTGCTCGCGCTCGTCCTTCCCCGCCTCGGGCCACGGGAGCACCATGTCCTCGGCGATGACGCCGTGGAACAGGGCCTTCATGAAGCTCTCCTCGATCGCCATCGTGCCTCGACGGGCACCCTTCGCCCGCGCGCGGGCCCGCGTCAAGCGGTCAGTGCCCCGCGGCGCCGAGCACGTCCTCGCCGCGCAGGAGCGAGAGCGCCTCGTCGCTCGCCGACTCGCGGCCGGCGGCGACGCGCGAGGCGTGCTGCTCGAGCGTGCGTTCGAAGAGGTTGCGGACGAAGCGGGCGTTGCCGAAGGCGGGGTCGCGGCGCGCGTGGGCGTGTTCGAAGAGGACGCGGAGCTCGTCCTCGGCGTCGTGGTCGAGCGCGTAGCCCGCGTCGTCGGCCTGGAGCCGCAGGATGGCCACCAGCTCGTCCGGCGAGAAGTGCGGGAAGTGGAACTGCCGCCCGAAGCGCGACCGCACGCCGGGGTTCATCGCGAGGAAGCGCTCCATCTCCTTGGAGTACCCCGCGATCACGATGGCGAGGCGCTCGCGGTGGTCTTCCATGCGCTTGAGCAGCACGTGGACGGCCTCGATGCCGTAGTCGTGGTAGGTGAGCTGCTCGGGGACGAGCGAGTGGGCCTCGTCGATGAAGAGGACGCCGTCGAGCGCCGCCCGCACCGCGTGGTCGACCTTGAGCGCCGTCTGCCCGAGGTAGCCGCCCACCAGCCCCGCGCGGTCGGTCTCCACGACGTGCCCGCGCGAGAGCACGCCGATGTGCTTCCAGAGCCGCCCGAGGAGCCGCGACACGGTGGTCTTGCCGGTGCCGGGCGGGCCGGTGAGCGCCATGTGGAGCGAGGTGGGGGCGTTCTTGAGGCCGCGGCGTCGGCGCTCCTGCTGCACCTGGAGGAGGTGCGTGAGGCGGAGCACCTGGCGCTTGATCGCGTCGAGCCCGACGAGCCCGCGGAGCTCGCTCATGGCCTTGTCGTACGTGTCCCCGGGCGGCGGCTCGTGGAGCACGTAGCTCGCCTCGGTCTCCTTGGCGGGCTTCGCGCCGGGCGCGCCGGGCGCGTCAGTGCCGTCGTCGGCGAGCACCAGCGCGTGGAGCGACGCGCGGATGCGGCCCTGCACGATGAAGCCCGTCGCCGCGGTCGCGTCGCGCGCGACGTCGTCGTGGGCGATCGACCCGACCAGCGCGCGGTTGACGCGGAACTCCACCTCCCCGCCGGCCTTGCGGCGCATCTCGAGGAGCGAGATGCCGGGGCCGCGCCGCGCGCCGCCGACCACCGTCCAGTCGATGAGGGGCTCGACGCGGTTCTCCCGGTGGCGGGCGACGCGCACCTGCCCGTCGGGGCGCACGAGGAAGGAGTGGAAATGGCTCGTGTCGCGCACGCCCCAGACGAGCCCGCAGGCGCTGTCGCGCACGCCCCCGAGGCGCTCGACGGTGGCGTGGACGCGGAAGCTCGCCCGATCGTGGACGGCGGAGCCCACCCACGAGAGCCAGTAGCTGTCGCCGTCGCGCCGGTGGTCGAAGGTGTACGACCCCTCGGCCACCCCCGCGGTGCAGTCGGCCTCGCGGACGTCGTGCCAGGCGTTGCGGTTGTCGGCGAAGTGCTCCTCGAGGACGATCATGGCGGCCGGCGCATCGTACGACACCGCCCGGGCAACGCGCCGCTACCGATCGAGCGCGAACGCGTAGACCCGCCCGTCGATGGCGCCCGCGAGCACCCGGCGGTCGTCGGGGCCCACCGCCACCGCGGTCGCGCGCCGCCCGCCGGGGAGGGCCGCGGCCGCGCGCGGCGCCCCCGCGTCGTCGTACACGCGGAGCTCGCCGCGCGCCCCGCCCGTCACGCACACCGCCGCCCCGGAGGCCAACGCGTCGTGGGGTTCGGCGACCCGCCAGCAGTGCCCGCGCGCGGGGTCGTCGAGGCGGAAGGCGCGGAGCTCGTGGCCCCCTTCGACCCGCGTCGAGAGCGCCACGCGGCCAGCGTTCACGACGTTGAAGACGCCCCCCGGGCCCTTCAGGGTCGGGCCGTCCCAGGGCGCGCGCTCGGTGACCGCGCCCGTTCGCCCGTCGAGGGTGACGCGGGTCCACGCGCCGCTCGGGCCGCCCCGCGCGTGGACCCACGCGCGCACGGCGTCGTCGGCGAAGCCCCCGAAGCTGGTGAGCACGCCCGGCACCCGGCCGTCCGGGAGCGGCGCGAGGAGCGACGGCCCGAGCGGCGTCTCGCGCCACGCGTCGAGGTCGATCCAGTGGGGCCCGCCGATGCCGAGGGCGAGGAGCCCGCGCGACCCGTCGGGCGAGACCGCGAGCCGCCCGAAGCCGCCGAACGCCATCGGGGCGGGCGTCGTCTCCGCGCCGGCCGCGAGGTCCCACGCGCGCAGCGAGCAGCGGGGGCGCGCGTCGACCATGGCGCCGACGACGCCGTACAGCCGCCGCCCGTCGGGCGCGAACACGAGCTGATCGACGGTGCCGCCCGCTTCGAAGCGCCACCGGCACTCGCCCGCCGCGAGGTCCCACACCCGCACCTCGCCACCCGTGTCCGACGTCGCGGCGAGCGCCCCGTCGGCCGAGAACGCCGCCGCCATCACCGCGCCGCCGTGGCCGTCGCAGAGCGGGAGGTCGACGCCGCGCGCGAGGTCGGCCACGCGCAGCACGCCCCATTGAACGCGGGCCGCGCGGCGCCCGTCGGGCGACACCGACGCGTCCCGCGGGCTCCACGGCCCGCCCGCCTTCGCCGCGTCAGGCTTGAGGTAGCCCGAGCCGTCGAGCACGAGCGGCGCCGGCTGGCCATCGCGGACGGCGACGTAGCGGGCCGGCGCGTGGACGTAGCCCGGGAGGTCGTCGCGGCGCCCGTCGGCGAGCGACCAGCGCTCCTGGGAGGCGCCGCCGCGCGGGCGGTCGAAGAGGCGCCAGAAGGTGCGCCCGTCGTCAGAGAACACGGCGCTCACGCCGCGCCCGGTGGAGGCCCCGAGGCGCGAGCGCTTCGTCGAGGTGAGGGTGCGGTCGAGCTCGACGAGCCAGAGGATGACCAGCGTGGCGCCGTCCGCCCCGACGCCGCCCGGCTCCTCTTCAACGTAGCGGCTCAGGTCGTGCGCATACCAGCGCATCACCGGCGGCGGGCCGGGCGGGTCGACGACGAGGTCGAACAGGAGCCCGTCGACGGTCGCCCCCGCGTCGTGGTCGAGCTGCGTGAGGTGTTGGACGGGCCAGGCATAGAAGTTCTGCGGGCTCGCGTCGTCGCGGTCGAGCGCGACCTCCTCGACGGAGACGCCGTCGCCCTCCACGAAGCCCACGAAGGCCCTGCCGCGGATGTTCGAGCGCGTCACCAGCGCGCGGCCGTCGGCGCACGCGAAGGGCCGGAGCGCCAGCTCACGGAGCGTCTCGCCCGTCCGCGCGTCGAGCGCGCGGATCACCCCGCGGCCGCCCACCACGCCGAAGACGTACACCACCGACTCGTCGTCGGTGAGCAGCGCGCTGGTGAAGCCCGCGGGCAGGCGCCCCACGTCGCTCCCCCACGTTCGTTCGAGGCGGAGGGCCGGCACCGCTCACCGCTCGAAGCGCTGCGCTTCGGCCTCCAGGCCCGCCAGCGCGACGCGCGTGCGGAGCGTCACCGCGAGCCCGAGCGTGCGCGCGAGCTTCGCGGTGTCGTCGGGCCGCGGCGAGACCCACACCATGCGCCCGCCCTTCGGCAGGGACAGGGCCACCGTGCGGAGCACGTCGGCGAGGAGCCCCGGCACGTCGCCGCCGAAGCCCACCCGGTGGCCGAGCGGCGGGTTGGTGATCACCACGCTCATCCCCGGCGGGGGCGTGCTCCGGGCGTCGCGCACCGCGAGTTCGAAGCGCTCGGCGCCGGCGGACTCGAGGTTGGCCTGCGCGGCGTCGAGGGCCGACTCGTCGAGGTCGCTGCCGCAGAGACGTCGGTAGGGCCCGAGGAGCGCGCGCTCGCAGAGCTCCATGCCCGAGCCGACGAACGGGTCCCACACGACGTCGTCCGCGCGCGGCACCGAGAGCCGGGCGAGCGCGGCGGCGAGGGTCGGGTGCGAGGCCGCCGGCAGGTCGCGCTTGCGGTAGGCGAAGCGCGGGTCGTCGAGGCGCTTGGGCACGAGCTCGACGCGCAGGCCCCCGCGCTCCTCGCGGGCGACCACCTCCCAGGTGGCGTCGCGCGAGTCGTTGACGAGCGAGCTCCGGAGCTTCGCCACGCGCTCGACGCAGCGCTGCGTGGCCCCGCGCCGGTGGCCCGCGTCGGCCCACTCGATGCGGTAGCGAACGGCCCCGTCGGTGAAGGCGCGGAAGACGGCCGCCGCCTCGTCGCTGGCGATCACGTCCGCGAGGGCGTCGGCCGCGTCGCCGGAGAGCGCGCGGGGCGCCAGCGGGAAGCCGAACGACAGCATCGTGCGCGCGCGGAAGACGCCCGAGAGCCTGCCCTTCGGCGCGAAGGAGACGAGGCCGGGGCCGAGGGTCTTCGGGCGCCACGCGGTGCCGAGCTCCTCGGCGAGGAGGCCCTCGAAGCCAGGGCGGCAGTGGGCCACGAGGGTGAGGTCGTCGGGCACCGGGAGCTCCGGGCGGATGACGGAGACGGCCTCGCGCGCGGCGCGGCGCTCCATCATGCGGACGGCCTCGGCGCGGGCGCGCTCGAGCTCCGGGTCCGACGCGCTGACGGCGCGCAGGAAGGCGAGCGAAGGACCGGCGCCGACGCGGCCGAGGGAGCGGGCGATCGAGCGGCGGTGGTCGTCGCGGGGCTCGCGGCGCCAGTAGTCGAGCAGGGCGCGCTCGACCACGGCGTCGTCGTGGTGGCCGAGCGCGATGACGGCGTTGCGGCGGACCTTGGCGTCGTCGTCGTGGAGGCACGCGAGGAGGAAGGCGCGGATGCGCTCGACCGCGTGGCCGTCCTTGGCGAGGTCGCCGAGCACGTCGACGAGGCGCCCCCGCAGCGGCGTGCGGGCGGCTTCGAACTCGCGCAGCGCGGGCTCCACGGCGGCCTCGCCGAGGCGCAGGAGCGCGCGCGCGGCGTCGGCGGCGGTGTCCTCGGCGGCGAGCAGGTCGAGGAGCGCGACCGTGTGACGGACCGACGGCGTGTAGCCCGGGTCGCGGATGCTCTCGGCGACGGAGCGTGCGGCGCCCATCGGAGCCTCAGCCCGCGATCTTCTTGAAGCGCGGGCGCTTCGGCTGGGCGGCCTCGGCGCCGAGGCGCTTCACCCGGTCGGCCTCGTAGTCCTGGTAGTTGCCCTCGAACCACACCACCCGGCTGTCGCCCTCGAAGGCGATCATGTGGGTCGCGATCCGGTCGAGGAACCACCGGTCGTGCGAGATCACCAGCACGCACCCGGCGAAGTCGACGAGCGCGTCTTCGAGCGAGCGCAGGGTGTCGACGTCGAGGTCGTTGGTGGGCTCGTCGAGGAGCAGCACGTTGCCGCCGCGCTTCAGGAGCTTCGCGAGGTGGACGCGGTTGCGCTCGCCGCCCGAGAGGTCGCCGACGCGCTTCTGCTGGTCGCTCCCCTTGAAGCCGAAGCTGGCGACGTAGGCGCGCGAGGGCATCGAGCGCTTGCCGACCTCGATGGCCTCCCTGCCGTCGGTCACCTCCTGCCAGACGGACTTGTCGGCGTCGAGCGCGTCGCGCATCTGGTCGACGTACGAGAGCGCCACCGTGTCGCCGACGCGGAGGTTGCCGGCGTCGGGCTTCTCCAGCCCCGCGATCATGCGGAAGAGCGTGGACTTGCCCGCGCCGTTGGGCCCGATGATCCCGACGATGCCGCCGCGCGGGAGCTTGAACGACAGGTCGTCGATCAGCACCCGGTCGCCGTAGCTCTTGCGGAGCCCCGCGGCCTCGATCACGAGGTCGCCGAGGCGCGGGCCCGGCGGGATCTGCACCTCGCCCTGCGTCGCCTTCTCGCGGCCCTCCTCGGAGGCCATGGCCTCGTAGGCCTGGAGGCGGGCCTTGTTCTTCGCCTGGCGGGCGCGCGGGGCCATGCGGACCCACTCGAGCTCGCGGGCGAGCGTGCGGCGCTTCGCGCTCTCCTGCTTCTCCTCCACCTCCAGCCGCGAGCGCTTCTGCTCGAGCCACGAGGTGTAGTTGCCCTTGAAGGGGTAGCCCTCGCCGCGGTCGAGCTCGAGGATCCAGCCCGCCACGTTGTCGAGGAAGTAGCGGTCGTGGGTGACGGCGATGACGGTGCCGGGGAAGTTGTGGAGGTGCTGCTCGAGCCACGCGACGCTCTCGGCGTCGAGGTGGTTGGTGGGCTCGTCGAGGAGCAGCATGTCGGGCTTCTCCAGGAGCAGCCGGCAGAGGGCCACGCGCCGCCGCTCGCCGCCGGAGAGCGTGTCGACCTTCGCGTCGCCGGGCGGCAGGCGAAGCGCGTCCATCGCGATGTCGACCTCGCGGTCGACCTCCCACCCGTTGGCGTGCTCGATCGCCTCCTGGGTCGCGGTGAACTCCTCCATCACCGCGTCGTACTCCTTCTCCGGGAGGCTCTCCCCCATCTTCGCCGAGAGCTCCTCGTAGCGGGCGAGGAGCTTCTTGATCGGCGCGAGCGCGAGGTCGACGTTGCCGCGGACGTCGAGCTTCGGGTCGAGCTGGGGCTCCTGCGGGAGGTAGCCCATGCGCAGGCCCTTCGCGCGGCGGATCTCGCCGAAGTGCTCGGTGTCGGCCCCGGCCATCAGGCGCAGGAGGGTGGACTTGCCCGACCCGTTGGAGCCGAGGACGCCGATCTTGGCCCCCGGCAGGAAGGCGAGGGTCATCCCCTTGAGGATCTCCCGCTTGGGGTGAACCACCTTCCGGACATCCTGCATCGTCAGAACGAACTCTTGCGCCATACGCCGTCCCTATGGGGTCTCCGCAGAAAGAGGGCGTCTCGTCTACCACAAAGGCGCGGCGGAGGGCGATCCCCTGAAGAGGCGGGCGTCGGGGTGGCGACGGGATGGAGAGTCGGACGTCCCGTCCCCTGACCTGACGCGGTCGCGGCGGGCCGTCACGGCGCGCAGCGTCCCGCGGCGATGTCGCCGAGCTCCGCGTCGGTGAGGGCGCGGCGGTAGAACGCCACCTCGTCGACGGCGCCGTGGAGCCACTGCCGATCGTCGGAGGTGCCGTTGTTGCCGGGCGCGCCCGCCACGCAGCGGCTCACCCCGAGGTACAACGGCGTCGAGTAGGGGTCGATGAAATCCGCGTCGAAGCGGCGCGGACCGTCGCTCTGGCCGTCGACGTAGAACGACATCGTGGCGCCCCGACGCACCAGGGCCGCGTGGTGCCACCGATCGTCGTAGGCGCTGACGGGCGACCGCACCGTGAAGGACATCAAGCCGCCGTAGGAGAACACTTCGACGTCGAAGTGCCCGTCGGGGCGCACGCCCATGTCGAAGCCCCGATACCCGACGTTGAGCCAGCAGGAGGCCCTGCGCGCGAAGAACCTCCCGGCGCGATCGGTCTTGATCCAGAGCGAGACCGTGAACTCGCCTTCGAGTTCGCCGACGGCCGAGGGGATGCTCACGTATCCCGGTGGGCCGTCGACGTAGAACGCGCGACCGTAGCGTCCGGGCGCATACGTCACTCGATTGGCGAGGGCGTGCTGGTCGCCCGCGGCGTCGCGCGCGTCGCCCTCCCCCCGGTAGAGCGACACGATCCCTCGCGCGCAGGGCACGTCGCAGGGTCCTTCGCAGATGGCCGTCGAGGGCCCCTCGGTCGCGTCGACCTCGGGCGCCGCGGCGTCGCGCTCGGAGGCGTCGCGATCGGAGGCGTCGGGCGTATCGGTGACCGCGGCGTCGCCGCGCGACCGGTACGTCCAGTCGTCGGGGACGCACCCCGCCGCGGTGAGCGAAGACACCCCCAACGCGAGCGCGACGCGCGGCAGCACCGGACGACCGTATCGCACGCGGCCCGGCGATTTCAAGCGCCGCGCGGGCGCTACGGCGCGCAGCGCCCCGCGGCGATGTCGCCGAGCTCCTCGTCGGTGAGGGCGCGGCGGTAGAACGCGACCTCGTCGATGGCGCCGCGGAACCACTGCCGATCGTCGTAGGTTCCGTTGCTGCCGGGCGCGCCCAACACGCAGCGGCTCACCCCGAGGTACACCGGGGTGTGAAAGGGGTCGATGAAGTCGCTCTCGAACGCACGCGAGCCGCGGCCCCGGCCGTCGAGGTAGAGCGCGATCGCGGCGCCTCGACGCACGACGGCGACGTGGTGCCACGCCTCGTCGAAGGCGTTGCTCGTTGACCTCAGGGTGAAGAACCCCACGCCGGGAAACACCTCGACGTCGACGGTCCCGTCGAGCGCCACGCCCCAGTCGAGGCCTCGGTACCCGTCGGCGCCCCAGCACGCGGCCCTGCGCGAGAGGAACCTTCCGAGGCGATCGGTCTTGAACCAGAGGGCGATCGTGAACTCGCCGTCGAGGTCGCCGACGGCCGAGGGGATGCTCACGTGTCCGGGTGAGTCGTGGATGTTGAACGCGCGCCCGTAGCGTCCGGGCACGTAGGTCACCGATCGCTCCGCGACGCCGTGGCGGTCGCCCGCGGAGTCGCGCGCGTCACCCTCGGCCCGGTAGAGGGCCGTGACCCCTCGCGCGCAGGGCACGTCGCAGGGGCCTTCGCAGATGGCCGTCGAGGGCTCCTCCGCCGCGTCGACGTCGGGCGCCGTGGCGTCGACCTCGGAGGCGTCGGGCGCGTCTGTGACCGCGGCGTCGCCGCGCGAGCGGTACGTCCAGTCGTCTGGGACGCACCCCACAGCGGTGAGCGAAGACACCCCCAACGCGAGCGCGACGCGCGGCAGCACCGGGCGACCGTATCGCACGCGGCCCGGCGATTTCAAGCGCCGCGCGGGCGCTACGGGGCGCAGCGCCCCGCGGCGATGTCGCCGAGCTCCTCGTCGGTGAGGGCGCGGCGGTAGAACGCGACCTCGTCGATGGCGCCGCGGAACCAGGGCCGGTCGTCGAAGGTTCCGTTGCCGCTCGGCGCACCCGCGACGCAGGTGCTCACGCCGAGGTACACGGGCGTGGAGTAGGGGTCGATGAAGTCGGCCTCGAAGCGGTGCGGGCCGGGGCTCTGGCCGTCGACGAACAACGACAGCGTGGCGCCCCGACGCACCATGGCAACGTGGTGCCACCGACCGTCGAAGGCGCTTGTGGGCGACTCCAGCGTGAAGAACGTGTTGTTGCCGTCGAGAAACACCTCGACGTTGAAGTGCCCGTCACGTTGGACGCCCATGTCGAGGCCCCGAAACGCGGGCACGCCCCAGCACGCCGTCCTTCGCACGAGGAACCTCCCGGGGTGCTCGGTCTTGAGCCAGAGCGAGATCGTGAACTCTTCTTCGAGATCACCGACGGCCGAAGGGAGGCTGACGTACTCCGGCGAGCCGTCGATGTTGAACGCCGTCCCGTAGCGCCCGGGCGCGTACGTGACCCCCCGGCGGCCGACGCCGTGCTGGTCGCCCGCGGAGTCGCGCGCGTTGCCCTCGGCCCGATAGAGCGACGCGATCCCTTGCGCGCAGAGCACGTCGCAGGGGCCCTCGCAGAGGGGCGGCGAGCCCGCCTCCGCCGCGACGTCGGACGCGTCGCTCTTCGATGCGTCGGGCCTGTCGGCGATCGCGGCGTCGACGCGAGGCGGCGGCGTCCACGAGTCGGGAACGCACCCCGAGAGCACGAGCGTCAGGTGTCCCAGCACACCGGAGGGTCGAAGGCGCACGACGCGGAGTGTAGATCGAAGCGCGGAGCGAGGGCACGTCGCTTCGTGCGTGGGTGACCACCGCCGCGGCGCCGGGCGTCATCCAGCGGGCGTACCATCGCCATCGTGGCTCGCAGCGCGATCGAGGGGACGAACCACCCCCCGTGAGCGGCTGGAGTTCCCGTCCTCCGAGGTCAGCCGTGTAGCGTCTTCCCTCGGGGCGACACCCATGCGATTCTCCCGACAATCGCCGGTGAGAAGTCGAACCGACCCGCTCGAGCTCGTGGGACGAGTGCTCGGAGAGCGCTACGAGGTCGATCGCTTCGTCGCGCGCGGCGGGTTCGGCGTGGTCTACCACGCGAGGCACCTCGCGCTCGGAGCCCCCGTCGCGGTGAAGGTGCTCGACGTGCCCGTGAACCTGCTCGGGGCGGAGGAGAGGCTCATCGAGCGCTTTCGCAAAGAGGCGCAAACCCTCGCGTCGCTGCGTCATCCCGCCATCGTGCGCGCGCTCGACGTGGGCGCCCTCGACGAGCGCGAGGGGGGCCACGTGTGGATGGCCCTCGAGTGGCTCGACGGCGTCACGCTCGCCGACGACCTCGGCGCGCGCGCGGGGCGACCGCGCTCGCCGAGGGAGGCGCTCGCGCTGCTCGGCCCGGTGTTCGACGCGCTCACCGTCGCGCACGCGCGGGGCATCGCGCATCGCGACATCAAGCCCGGCAACATCATGCTCGTGGCCTCGACGACGGGTGAGCCCACGGCCCGCGTGCTCGACTTCGGCATCGCCAAGGAGTTTCGCCCCGACGAGGAGCCCGGCACCGGGGACACCGAGACGAACGGTGATTTCAGCGCGTTCTCGCTCGACCACGCCGCGCCCGAGCAGGTGGGCCGCGCGCGCACGGGGCCCTGGACCGACGTGCACGCGCTCGCGCTCCTCGTCACCGAGCTGCTCGTGGGCAGGCGCCCGTACGCGGGCGAGGCGAGCTTCGACCTCTTCGCGGCGGTGATGTCCTCGGAGCGCCCGTCGCCCGCGCGCTTCGGGCTCGACGTCGGTCCTTGGGAGGCCGAGCTCCGCAACGCGCTCGCCCTCAAGCCCGGCGGGCGACACGGCGACGCGGGCGCCCTCCACCGCGCGCTCATCGCCACCCTCGACGACGCCCAGGTCGCTTGGGAGCGCACCGGCGCGCCGCCCCCCCTGGCCTCGGACTCGCTCGCCCTCGCGCCGACGTTGGCCGCCGACGGCCGCACGCCTCCGCGGTCGCGCGTCGCCCTCGCCCTCGCCGCCGTCGCCCTCGTCGCCCTCGTCGGCGGCTTCGCGCTCGCCAGCGCCACGCCCCCGCCCACGGTCGTCCCTCGCGCCGAGGCCGCGCCGGCGGCGTCTCGATTCAACCACGGCTCCGCGGGCCCCGCGGTCGCCCCGTCAGCGCACGCACCGCCCGAGGCCGCCCCGGTCAAGCTCGCGCCGACCCCGCCCGCGCCCCCGCCGGGGGTGACGCCGGCGTCGTCGCGCGCTCGCGCGGCTCGGTTCGTCCGCGCGCGCGGCCCCGCGCTGCCTGACATCGTGATGGAGTGAGGTCCTTCGTGGCGACGTGCTCCACGGTCCGACCCCGCGCAGCGCACCTCGCGATCACCGCGGTCGTCGCGATGTCTCCGTCCGTCGCGTACGCCCAGGTGAGCGCCGACGCCATCGTGCGCCGCGACCTCCTCGAGCAAGCCGAGCGGGCGCGGCGCGCGGGCGACCACGCCACGGCGATCGATCGCGCCCTCCGCGCGACGGCCCTCCGCGCGACCCCCTCGGTTCACTACTTTCTGGCGCGCGAGTACGACGTCACCGCGCAGCCCCTCGCGGCGCTCGAGCAGGCCGGCGCGTGCGCGCGGGGGGCCGAGGCCGACGTCACGCTCCGCAACCGCGCCGCGCTGCTCGGCGCGTGTCGCCTGCTCGTCACGCAGAACGAAGCGCGCGTCGGCCGGGTGACCGTGCGCCTCGTCGGCGAGCCGGTCGCCGGCGTGACCGTGCGCGTCGCGGGCTCCGCGCTCAGCGAAGCCGTGATCGGCGTGCCGTACCCCGTCCAAGCGGGCGCGGTGCGCGTCGAGGCGAGCGCGCCCGAGCACGAGCCGTGGTCGCGCGAGCTCACCGTCGCCGCCGGCGCGAACGTCGACGACGCCGTCTCGCTCGCGCCCGCGCCACCGCCGCCGCCGCCGCCTCCTCCGCCTCCGCCGCGCGTCACGGTCGATCCCGTGGCGATCGCTGCGCCCGCACAGGCGCCCCCCCCGCGGAGCGCGCTCCCGCTGGTGATCGGCGGCGCGGCGTCGGCCGCGAGCTTCATCGCGGCGGGCGCGCTCTTCGCGGCCTCGCTCGGCGCGAGGAGCGATCGCGACGACGCCTGCCGCGGCCCAACCCCCGGGTGCGATTCGGCCGCGCTCGACCACGACGCGCGCTATCGAACCCTCACCTACGCCGCCGACGTCGCGCTCGGCGTCGGCGCGGCCTCACTCATCGCCGGGGCGATCGTGTGGTGGCGCCTGCGCCCGTCGCGGCCCGCCGCGAGGAGCCCGGTCGCCGTGCTCCCCGGGGCGATGGCGCGCGACGCGTTCGGCGCGACGCTCGTCGTGCCCCTCTGAATCGCCCCGGCCGCCATCGACCGACGAGGGAGCCCCCCACCGCATGACCGCTACGACGTCGAAGACGTACTGGATCGAACGCGACGGAGGGCGCGTCGCCATCGGCCACGCGAGCCTTCTGCTCGGACGCGGCGCCGACTGCGACATCGTGCTCTCCGACGAGCGCGTGAGCCGCCACCACGCGCTCTTCAGGCTCGTCGACGAGGGCGTCGAGGTGATCCCCTTCGGGCGACAGCCGCTCACGCTCAACGGCGCGGTGATGAGCGCCCCGGCGACGCTGCGCGGGGGCGACCGCGTGGCCTGCTTCGACCAGGTGTTCGAAGTCGTCGAGGCGCCGTCGCTCTCCGCCGAAGCCGACGTGCTCTGGGGCATCGAGCGCAGCCCCGGCTCGCTCTTCCGCGTCTCGCAGTCGCCCTTCCGCGTGGGCGGATCGACCGACGATCACCTCCACATCGTGGGCTGGCCCGCGACGGTCCTCGCGCTGCACCGCGTCGGCGCGTCGCTCTCGCTCGAGGCCCGGCGCGAGGGCGTCTTCTGCGGCGCCGAGCTCGCCCCCGGCGAGTGCGTGCGCATCAAGAGCGGCGCGCGCGTCAGCCACGCCGGGCAGCTCATCCGCGTGCTCGCGCTCCCCGTCGACCCCTCGCGCGTCACCGCGGCGACGGTGAGCGATGACCTCCCCACCGCCGCCGAGCTGCGCTTCCTCCCTCGCGGCGGACGGCTCACCCTGCGCCTCGGCGGGCGCGAGCGCTCGGTGTACCTCCCCGATCGCAGATGCGACCTCATCGCGTGCCTCCTCCAACCGCCCGCTCCCCTAGCGCCCGGCGACCTCGTGCCCGACGACGTGGTGATCGGGCGCGTGTGGGCCGCGCGCACGCAGACCAAGGTCGAGCTCAACACCGTGCTCTTTCGCGCGCGGCAAGACCTCATCAAGGCCGACATCGACGGCACCGCGCTCATCGCGCGCCAGGGCGGCAGCGTTCGATTCAACCTCGCGCCGGGCGCCACCGTGAAGGTCGTCGTCACCTGAGCGCTCGCGACCTCCACCGACGGAGCCGGATGCCCGCCATCGGGGTTGTTTCGCCCGTGCCCCCTGGTCGACGCGCGCGGTCACGCGGCGGCGTGCGCGGGGAGGGCGGGGCGCTTCACAACCGCGTGTGGGCGGGTCGTGAAGCGCGGCGCGGAAGGGGGCGGGAGCGGCGTCGACACCGACGCCGGGGCGGGTGGCGCTACGGGGCGGCGAACGACGTAACCGGGAAGAACACGACGCCCGGGAAGTAGCCGTCGCTGAGCTGGTTGGCGGAGCGGTCACCCCAGCAGGTGATGAGACCGTTGCTGCGCGTGGCGCAGGTGTGTCCCCAGCCCGTGCTGACGTCGACCGCGTCGGTGACGCCCGCAGCGGCCACGGGCGCCGCGCGGCGGGTCGTCGTCCCGTCGCCGACCTCGCCGTAGAGGTTGCCGCCCCAGCAGACCACCGCGCCGTTGCCGCGACGCGCGCAGGTGTCGAAGATGCCGCTGGAGATCGAGACCGCGTCGGTGAGCCCGACGGCCTCCGCGGGGACGCGGTGCGCGTCGTAGTCTTCGACCCCGGTGCCGAGCTGCCCCCAGAAGTTGCCTCCCCAGCAGCGCACCGCACCGGAGCGGAGGACCGCGCAGACGTGACTGGCGCCCGCGGAGATCGCGACGACGTCGGTGAGCCCCGGCACCTCGAGCGGGGTCGCAGATTGCGTGATCGCCGAGTCGGCGCCCAGCTGCCCGGAGTAGTTGGCGCCCCAGCACAGGACCGTGCCCGTGCGGCGAAGCGCGCAGGTGTGCGTCCCGCCCACGGAGACGGCGACGGCGTCGGAGATGCCCGCCACGTCGTGCGGCGCGCCGTCGGGGTCGGGGTTGTCGTCCCCTCGCTGGCCGTAGAGGTTGCCGCCCCAGCACGCGACGCCGCCACCCGAGCGCACCGAGCAGGAAGTGTCGTATCCTGCGCTCACACTCACCGCGTCGTGGAGGGAGACCACGTTCGCCGGCGTCGGCACCGACGCGAGGTCGACGCGGCCGTTGCCGAGCTGGCCCTCGTCCCCGCGACCCCAGCAGGCCACCTCACCCGTCGCGCGCACCGCGCAGGAGAAGGACGCGCCCGCGCTCACCGCGCGTGCGTCGTGGATGCCGGGGACCTCGACGGGGAGGAGCCCCGCGCTGTTCTCCATCGCGCCGAGGGCGCCGAACTGGTTGTCGCCCCAGCACACGACCGCGCCGTTGGCGCGGAGCCCGCAGGCGTGGCGCTCCCCCGTGTCGACGGAGGTCGCGTCGGTGATCGTGACGACCGGCGAGGTCACCGGGGGCGTCACGGGCACACCGATCTGGCCGGCATAGTTGTAGCCCCAGCAGGCGATCGCGCCCGTGCTTCGCAGCGCGCACATGTGCACTGCGCCCGATCCGAGCGCGACCGCGTCGGAGATGATCGGCTCGGCCACCGCTTCGAGCGTGTAGTAGTAGCTGCCATCTCCGAATACGCCATCGCCCGAGCAGGCGACGCCACCGGTGCGCCGATTCACGCAGAAGTAGGACAGCCCCGAGACCACGGAGGTCGCGTCGGTGATGCCCGCGAAGGCCGTCGGCGGGTCGGTGAGCGGAATGTAGTTGTAGCCGACCACGCCCCAGCACGCCGCGGTCCCGTCGCGCCGCAGCGCGCAGATGTGGGAGTCACCGCTCGACACGGAGACGACATCGCTGAGACCCGGCACCGCCGTGGGTGCATTGGCGCCCGTGGGGTTGCCGGTCCAGAGGCCCCAGCACACGACCGACCCGTCTCGCCGCACCGCGCAGGTGTGGTGCGCCCCGCAGCTGACCGCCACCGCGTCGGTCACGCCGTTGACGACGGCCACGCTCGGATCCTCGGTGCTGTTGCCGAGCTGCCCGTAGGAGTTGTCGCCCCAGCAGACCACCGCCCCCGAGCCGAGGACCGCGCAGGAGTGGGTCGCGCCCGAGCTCAGCGCGACGGCGCCTTCGACGCCGGGGACCTCCATCGGCACCATGGCGTACATCGGTCCGTACCAGCCCATGCCGGTCGCCCCGGAGGCTCCCGTACCCCAGCACGACACCCGGCCCGTGGACCGAAGCGCGCAGGTGTGCACCCGCCCCTGCGTGACGGCGATCGCATCCGTGATCCCGACCACGGCCGTGGGCGGCATGGGGCCGCCCTGCGTGCCGTTGCCGATCTGCCCGTAACTGTTGTCGCCCCAGCAGAACACCTGTCCGCCGCGGACCACGCACTGGTGGGACCCGAGGCCCGCGCCGACCGAGCTGCGAACGGGCGCGCAGGCGCCCGCGGAGCAACCCTGGCCCGAGGGGCAGGCGGCGCCGCACGCGCCGCAGTGCGCGCCGCTCGACGCGAGGTTCGCCTCGCAGCCGTTGTCGGGGTCGCCGTCGCAGTCGCCGAATCCCGCGTCGCAGGCCGCGACCGCGCAGGCCCCGGCCACGCAGGCGGGGGTGCCGTGGCTCGCCGTGCAGAAGATGCCGCAGCCGCCGCAGTTGTTCGGGTCGGTCGCGAGGCGGGTCTCGCAGCCGTCCGCCGAGGCGGCGTTGCAGTCCTCGAAGCCCGCCGCGCACGCGCCCCGCGCGCACGTCTCGGCGGTGCACACGCCGGTCGCGTGGGCGTAGGTGCAGGCGGCGGCGCAGCTCCCGCAGTGGGCCGGGTCGTCGGCGAGCGAGGTCTCGCAGCCGTTGGCGTCGTTGCCGTCGCAGTTGGCGGTGCCGGGCGCGCAGGTGAGGAGCGTGCACACGCCGGCCCGGCAGGCGAAGCCCGCGCCGCACGCGTGCCCGCAGGCGCCGCAGTTTGCGTTGTCGGCGTCGGTGTCGGCCTCGCAGCCGTTGCCCGCCGCGCCGTCGCAGTCGCGCTGGGCGTCGACGCAGGTGAACCCGCAGGCGCCCGCGGCGCAGGTCGCGACCGCGGAGGCGGGCGTCGGGCAGACGGCTCCGCACGCGCCGCAGCTCCGCACGTCGGAGGCGAGCGAGACCTCGCAGCCCGTCGCCGCGACGCCGTCGCAGTCGCGGAAGCCGTCGTCGCACGCCCCGATGACGCAGGCGCCGTCGACGCAGGCGGGCGTGCCGTGGGAGGCGCCGCAGGCGTGACCGACCTCGCCGCAGTGGTCGGCGTTGCGCGAGAGGTCGACCTCGCACCCGTTGGCGGCGACGTGGTCGACGTCGGCGAAGCCCGCCTCGCAGGCGCCCATCACGCAAGCGCTGGCGGCGCAGCTGGCGGCGGCGTGCGAGAAGTGGCACCCGGCCCCGCAGGCGCCGCAGTGCCGGACGTCGCTGGTGGTGTCGACCTCGCACAGGTCGGCGGCGAGGTGGTTGCAGTCGGCGGTGTTGCCGGCGCAGGTGACCGCCGTGCAGGCCCCCGCGACGCAGAGCTCAGCGCTCGAGCACGCGCGGCCGCAGGCGCCGCAGTTGCGCGCGTCGGAGGCGCTGTCGACCTCGCAGCCCGGCGCGCCGTCGCAGTCCTCGTGGCCGGGGTCGCAGGTGGTGGCGCAGCGCCCGCTGAGGCAGATCGGGCTCGCGTGGGCGGCGCCCGCGCAGGCGCTCCCGGCGCAGGCGCCGCAGTGGGCGGCGTCGCGCTGGAGGTCGACCTCGCAGCCGTCGGCGGGGTTGCCGTTGCAGTCGGCCCAGCCCGCGTCGCAGGCGCCGACGCCGCACGCGCCCGCGCGGCAGACGCCCGACGCGTGGGGCGGCGCGCACACGTGGCCGCAGGCGCCGCAGTTGGCGTCGTCGGTGCGAACCGACACCTCGCAGCCGTTGGCCGCCTGACCGTCGCAGTCGGCGAAGCCCATGTCGCACACGGAGAAGGCGCACGCGCCGGCGGCGCACTGCGGCGCGGCGTTGGGGAAGGCGCAGGCGCGACCGCAGGCGCCGCAGTTGTGGGCGTCGGTGGCGGTGTCGACCTCGCAGAGGTCGGCGGCGAGGCTGTTGCAGTCGCGCGTGGTGCCCGCGCAGGTGACCGCGGTGCACGAGCCCGAGACGCAGCGCTGCGCGCTGGTGCAGGTGACGCCGCAGCCGCCGCAGTTGCTCACGTCGGCGCTGGTGGACCGCTCGCAGCCGTTGGCGGCGTCGCCGTCGCAGTCGGCGAACCCGGGCGCGCAGGCGATGCCGCAGCCGCCCGCCCGGCAGGTGGCGGCGGCGTTGGGGCCCGCGGCGCACGCGGCGCCGCAGGCGTTGCAGTTGGAGACGGTGGTGGTGTCGACCTCGCAGCCGTCCCCCGCGTCGCCGTTGCAGTCGGCCCAGCCCGCGTCGCATGCGCCCACCGCGCAGGCGCCCGCCGCGCAGGCGGGCGTGGCGTGGGGGACGTTGCACGCGTTGCCGCACGCCCCGCAGTTGCGCACGTCGGTTCGAGCGGAGACCTCGCAGCCGTTGGCGGCGTCGCCGTCGCAGTCGGCGAAGCCCGCCGTGCAGCTCGCGACGGCGCAGGCGCCGGCGTTGCAAACCGGCGACGCGTTGGGGGGCGAGCAGGTGCGGCCGCACGCGCCGCAGTTGGCGACGTCGGTGAGGGTCGACGCCTCGCAGCCGTTGGCGGCGTTGCCGTCGCAGTTGGCGTAGTCCGCGTCGCAGCGCGCGAGGCCGCAGGCGCCCGACGCGCAGGACGGCGTGCCGTGGGCGACCGCGCAGACGTTGCCGCAGGCGCCGCAGTTGGCGACGTCGGAGGCGGGGGTCACCTCGCAGAGGTCGCTCGCGAGGTGGTTGCAGTCGGCGGTGCCGGGGGCGCACGCGACGGCGGTGCAGGCGCCGGCGCGGCAGACCTGGCTCGCGGGGCAGCGCACGCCGCAGCCGCCGCAGTTGGCGGCGTCGGCGCTGGTCGCGCGCTCGCAGCCGTTGGCGGCGTTGCCGTCGCAGTTGGCGTAGCCCGCCGCGCAGGTGAGCGCGCAGGAGCCCGCGGCGCAGGCGGCGGTGGCGTTGGGGCCGCCCGCGCAGGCCCGGCCGCAGGCGCCGCAGTTGCTGACGGTGTTGGTGGGGGCCTCGCAGCCGTTGGCGGCGTTGCCGTCGCAGTTGGCGTAGCCCGCCGCGCAGGCGCCGAGGGTGCACGCGCCGGCCTGGCAGGTGGCCGTGGCGTGATCGCGCGAGCAGGCGGTGCCGTTGCTTCGAATCGGGTTGGTGCAGACGCCGGTGGTGCTCTGGCAGGTGCCCGCGGCGTGGCAGGTGTCGAGCGCGACGCAGGTCACACCGGCACACTCACACGCGTCGCCGCGGCCGTCGCGGTCGGTGTCGCGCTGGTCGGGGTTGGCCACGGTGGGGCAGTTGTCGGCCCAATCGAAGTCGCCGTCCCGGTCGCCGTCCACCGCGGGGCGCTCGATGCGGAACTTGATGCGGAGGACGGTGCCGTTGAGCAGCGGCGTGAAGTTCTCGGTGTCGATGGAGCGGAACTCGCGGGCGTTGCGCGCGACCGCGACGTCGGCGAAGCCGAGCTCGCGCTGGCCGCCGCCCGCGCTCGGCACAAAGACGCGCGCGCGGTAGAGCGCCGTGGTCGAGAGGTTCGCGCTGCGGGTGAACCACCGCACGTAGTAGTAGTCGTCCTCGTCGTCGTCGCCGTCGTCGTCGTCGCTGTCGCAGGGGCGCCCGCGCTCGTGGCGTCGCAGGCGCTCGCGCTCGGGGCCCGTGGTGGCCGTGAACGACGCGAGCGTGCGCACGGTCGTCCCGAGCGTGCAGCCTCCGCCCGTCGCCGCCGAGCAGATCTCGTCGATCTGCACGGTCGGGCTGACGCCCCACACGTTGTCGCCGTCGTGCGCGGCGCGCGGCACCATCGGCGGCAGGAAGATGAAGCCGCGCGTCCCGCCGTTGTGCAGCTCGTCACGAATGAGATTGCTGCGCGCGCCGTTGGGAGGCGGCGCACGCCCCGCGTCGGTGCAGCTCGCCAGCACGAGCGGCGCGATGGCCACCGCGAGCCGGGTCGCTTGTTTCGTCATCGTCGTCATCGGGTCACCGCCTTGCGGTCGAGGGGTTGCGAGACGCGGTGCGAGCGTGCGCCCGGCGGGTGTGCGACCCGGCGAGCGGTCTCAACGGGCGAATCGGTTCGACCGCGGGCGACCATTCGACATCCGATGAGCAGAAGCCATGTCAGGCGGCTTGCGCGGAGATGTCACGGCCATGTCACCGCTCGGCGGCGACGACGCAGACACCGCGCGTCATCCAGCGGGTGTACACACGCCCTCTCGACAAAGTACGGCATGGGGCGCGGGCGGCGGGAGCTGTCAACGGGAAGGGGGGGCGTTGGAGTTCCCATGCCCTCCGGGCGACGACGGGCGCCCCTGTCCGGGACCCCGCCTCTGTCAACCGGGCCGCGGGGGGTGGTGACGGCGGCCCTTCGGTGCCACATCATCCAGGGAGGTCCGCGGGAGAAGACTCCCCGCGGCCCGGGAGTTGTTCGAGCAGCCCATGCGACACACGGTGGTCATCTCCGACGTTCACCTCTGCGAGGCCGAGCCCGGCGACGACCTCTGGATGCGCTGGCGCCAGCGCCCCTACTTCCCCGACCAGGAGTTCGCCAACCTCGTCGACGCGCTCCTCGCCGAGGCGCACGGGCCGGGCGACGCGATCGAGCTGGTCTTCAACGGCGACCTCTTCGACTTCGACGCCGGCCGGGTCATCGACGGCCACGCGGTCTTCGAAGACCTCCCGCGCACCGAGAGCTACGCCAACGAGCTCATCGACCGGATCCTCGCCGACCACCCGGGCTACGTCGCCGCGCTCGCGAAGCTGCTCCGCGGGACGGCCCACCGGGCGGTGTTCGTGTCGGGCAACCACGACCCGCAGCTCCTCTTCGACGGCGTGCGCTACCGCATCCGCGAGACGCTCGCGCGCGTCGCGGGCGACCCGACGGTGGCCGAGCGGGTGCTCTTCCGCGCGTGGTTCCACCACACCCCCGACGGCGTCCACGTCGAGCACGGCAACCAGTACGACCCGTACTGCTCGTTCCGCTACGCGATGCTCCCGCACCGGCCCATCCCCGGCACGACGGAGCCCGAGATCCAGCCCACCGTCGGCTCGATCGCCTTCCGCAACATGGCCTCGCGCATGGGGTACTTCAACCCCCACGTGGACTCGTCGTTCCTGCTCTCCTTCCCGCAGTACGTGGCCCACTGGACGAAGCACTACCTCTTCTCGCGGCGCGACCTCATCGCCCCCTTCGCCACCGGCCTCGCGTCGATGTTCCGCCAGCTCATCGAGCGCCGCGACCCGGGCACCCCCGAGCGCGCCGCGGAGAACCTCCGGCGCGCCGCCGAGGAGACCGGCGCCGACCCCGCCCGCATCGCCCGCCACGTCGCCCTCTGCGCCCCGCCCGCCGAGGACGCCCTCCACACCGTGGCGCGGGAGTTCTGGGTCGACCGCTTCATGCTCGGCTTCCTCTGCGGCGCCGCGGTGGCCACCCCCATCTTCGTCCGCAACAAGACCGCCGTCGGGATCGCGGTCGGCATGCCCGCCCTCTTCGCCGCCTACGAGTACGCCATCCCCCGCCGCACGCTCGACGACAACTGGTCCACCGTCGCCGCGATGACCGCCCGCATCGCCGAGATCTACGACCTCCGCGCGGTGGTCTTCGGCCACACCCACATCCCCTACGGCGCGTGGAAGGACGGCGTCTTCCACGGCAACACCGGCACCTGGACGGCGGCCTACCGCGACCTCGAGTGCAACGTCCCCGTCGACCCGCGCGGCAAGCCCGTCATCTGGCTCCGCTCCGACGGCCCCCGCATGGAAGGCGGCCTCTACCGCTGGAACGGCGCCCACCTCCTCCCCGACTTCTCCGCCGACGACGACGCGAAGGTCGAGGACATCCCCGTCCCCGCGCCCGCCCCCGCGTAGCGCTCAGCCCCGCGTCCGCTTCGTCACCGTCGCCCGCGCCACCGCCGCGTCGGGGTTGGCCATCAGCTCGCGGCCCACCACCGCGCTCTCCCCCGCCTGCGCCGCCGCGTCGTCGAGCGCGGCCTCCACGTCGGAGAGCGGGCCCGTCACCACCAGGTACCCTTTGCCCCCGATGCCCCGCGCGAGGTGCAGGTCGACCAGCGTCACGTCCGCGCACTTCAGCGCCCCGTCGGCCGCCCGCACCGAGGCCGCCATCGTCGCCGTCTCCAGCACCCCGATCGCGTCGCCCGGCGCCCGCGCCGCCACGCCCCGCGCCACCGCGTCGAGCACCGCCGCGTGCGCCCCCGGGAGCAGCGCGTGGTCGATGCGTGAATCCCCCGCGGTGTCAAGGCCAGCATCCATCGCCTCGGCCAGCTCCGCTTCGCCCCCCGTGACGGCGATCCAGAATTTCCCGGGCGAGACCGGCTCGGCGTGCAGCACCTCGATCTCCGCGCGCTTGGTCATCGCGTCGAGCGCAAAATAACCGCGCGCGATCGAGCGGAGTTCGAGGATGCCGAGCGCGGGACCCACTGCCTTCTGAGCCGTCTCAGGGCCGTACCACGCGGGGCGAGACGCGCTCAAGCTTCGTCTGACCGTTGTGGGTTCTCCTGCGGTTGAAATTCTGCGACATTCAGACGCAGACACCCATACCGAGGAGTGTGCCCGCGATGAAAAAGCTTCTTCTCTTCCTCTCGGCGCTGGCCGCGACCTTCGCGGCGGGCGCTGACGCGCACGCTCAGCGCCGCGTGCTCGTGTACGGCTCCGGCGGCCTGTCGTCGATCAACTACCTGCGCACGCTGCCGGAGGTGACCACCGGCCCGACGCGCGCGGAGTTCACCATCGCCACCGACGCCCAGTGGCGCGCGATGACGACCGAGCAGTTCGCGTCCTACAACGCGCTCTGGATCGACGGCGGCAACTGCACCGCGCCCGCCGACCGCGGCGCCGCGATCTTCCAGCCGGTCACCGACACGCGCCTCACGTGGTCGCCCGCCATCACCGGCCACTTCGAACTCATCGGCGCCGACTCCGACCTCCACATCGGGCACCCGGGCGACCAGAAGTTCACCCGCAACTCGTACCACTACGTCACGTCGGGCGCGGGCACCGGCATCTTCGTCAGCATGTCGTGCCTCTTCCTGTCCGCGCCGGTCGACACGCCCGTGCCGTGGCTCCAGGGCCTCGGCGACTTCCGCATGCAGGGCGACGGCTGCATCGACGGCCAGGTGCTCGAGCCGGCCTCCGCCACCCACCCGGTGCACATCGGCATCAGCCCGCCGTCGACCACCATCGTCATGCCCACCGACCTCGCGTGGAGCTGCTTCACCCACGCCCATTTCACCCGCCACCCGCCGTCCTTCCAGCGGATCTACTCCACCGGCATGGTCGGCCCCGGCCGCGGCGTCGTGATCGTCAACGACCGCGGCGGCTGCGTCGTCGACGTCGACTGCCTCCCCGGGCAGTTCTGCAACCGCGACGCGATGGGCGAGAACCCCACCTGCCGCACCACCCGCGGCAACGGGCGCGACTGCACCACCAACGCCGACTGCACCTCCGGCGTCTGCACCGAGGGCGTCTGCTGTGACCGCCTCTGCAACAGCCAGTGCGAGTCGTGCCGCAACGCGGGCTCCGTCGGCCTCTGCACCGCCACCACCGGCGCACCCGTCGCCCCGCGCGCCGCCTGCACCAACTTCGGCACCACCTGCGGCGGCCGCTGCGACGGCACCAACCGGACGGAGTGCTCCTTCCCCAACACGATGACCTCCTGCGCCGCCGCGTCGTGCTCCATGGGCACCGCCGTCGCGCAGGCCTTCTGCGACGGCCGCGGCGCCTGCGGCACCGCCCGCCGCACCACCTGCGACCCCTTCGTCTGCGGCCCCACCGACTGCCTCTCGATGTGCGCCTCCGACGCCGACTGCGTCACCGGGTACTTCTGCCGCGAGGGCCGCTGCGCCGCGCGCATCCCGCCGGGCCGCGCCTGCACCTCGTCCGCCGAGTGCTCGTCGGGCTTCTGCGTCGACGGCGTCTGCTGCAACGCCGCCTGCGCCGGCCAGTGCGAGGCCTGCGACAACCCCGACTCCCTCGGCACCTGCTCGCCGATCCGCGGCACGCCCCACGGCGGCCGCCGCGCCTGCGCCGGCACCGGCACCTGCGGCGGCGCCTGCGACGGCACCAACCGCACCGCCTGCACCTTCCCCAACGACCAGACCCAGTGCGGCATGCCCTCGTGCATGAGCGGCACCGAGACCCAGGCCGCCACCTGCGACGGCCGCGGGAGCTGCTCGCCCGCCCGCTCGCGCGACTGCGGCCGCTACGCCTGCTCCGCCACCGCCTGCCGCACGAGCTGCGACACCGACGTCGAGTGCGCCGCGGGCAACTTCTGCCGCGACGGCATGTGCGTCGCCAGCATCCCCAACGGGATGGCCTGCACCGCCTCCTCCCAGTGCGTGTCGGGCATGTGCGTCGACGGCGTCTGCTGCAACGCCGCCTGCGACGGCCAGTGCGAGGCGTGCAACGTCGAGGGCTCGGCCGGCACCTGCACGCCGACGATGGGCGCCCCGCGCGGCTCGCGCCCGGCCTGCGCGGGCATGGGCTCGTGCGCCGGCACCTGCGACGGCTCCTCGCGGACCGCCTGCGCCTATCCTGGCTCCAGCGTCGAGTGCCGCGCGGCCTCCTGCGCCGACGGCGTCGCCACCAACCGCGGCACCTGCGACGGCGCCGGCCTCTGCTCCAACGCGACCACCACCCAGTGCCGCCCCTACACCTGCGACGGCAACCAGTGCCGCTCGTCGTGCACCACGGCCGCCGACTGCGTCGACGGCAACCGCTGCGAGATGGGCCGCTGCGTCCCGCGCGCCGGCCTCGGCACGCCCTGCTCCAACAGCGGGCAGTGCGGCGCCGACGCGGTCTGCTCCGACGGCGTGTGCTGCAACCGCGCGTGCGACGGCGTCTGCGAGAGCTGCGCGCTGCCCGCCACCGCCGGCGTCTGCACCCCGCTCCCGGCCAACACGCAGGTGTCCGACGCGGGCGTCCCCGGCGTCTGCATCTGCAACGGCTCCAGCGGCAACTGCGCCGCGCAGGACGCGGGCCCGCCCCCCGACGACGCCTCCGTCCCGATGGACGCCGCGCCCATCGTCGCGTACCGCGGCGGCGGCTGCGGCTGCTCCACCCCTGGCCAGAGCGACCGCGCCTCCGTCCTCGGCGTGCTCGCCCTCGCCGCCGCGGCCGCCGGCCTCCGCCGCCGTCGCCGCTAGGCGCGTCCCCTCCGCCGCCCCGCGAAGCCTCCACGGCCCCGGGGCGGCGCCCTCCCCCGCCCTCCTCCCCCCAATGGCCTTCTACGGCATCGACCTCGGCACCACGTTCTCGTCCGTCGCGTACGCGGAGCGGGGCGCGGTGCGCGTCGTCCCGCTAGAGCTCGGGGGCCCCACCCTCGCGAGCGTCGCGCTGCTCGACGGCCGCGATGTCGCCGCGCCGCGCGTGGTGGTGGGCCGCCTCGCCGCCGAGCGCTACCGCGCGCTCTGCGAAGCGGGGGAGGCCCCCTCGCCCGCGGTCACCCTCATCCGCGGCAGCAAGAACCACCTCGCCGTCGCCGGGCCCGTCGCGTCGGGGCCGCCCTGGGCGCTCGGCGACGCGTCGCTCCGCGCGACGGACGTCGCCGCCCTCCTCCTGCGCGCGCTCGCCGACGCGGTCGCGCGGACGCCCGGCCTGCCGCCGCTCGACGGCGCGGTGGTCACGCACCCGCAGCGCTTCCGCAACCGCGAGCGGCGCGCCACCGCGCAGGCCGTCTTCCTCGCGGGGCTGCGCGGCGTCGGGATGCTCCCCGAGCCCGACGCGGCGGCGTGGGCCTACGGCGTCGCGGCTTCCGGCGGCGGGCGCGCGGAGGCGACGTTCATGGTGTTCGACTTCGGCGGCGGCACGCTTGACGTGACGGTGATGCGGCGCGCGGGCGGCGAGCGGCCGCGGCTCGACGCGCTCGCGTCGTACGGGGTGCAGCTCGGGGGCGCCGGCGTCGACGAGGCCCTGCGCGAGCGGCTCCTCGCGCGCTACGCCGAGGCCGCGGGGCGCCCGGGGCTCACCGCCGACGCGCTCGACGAGGCGTCGCGGGAGCTCCTGCTCGCGGCGGCCGAAGGCGTGAAGATCCAGCTCAACGCCCACGCCACCGCCGACGTGAACCCCGCGGCCCGCACCGCGTCGCGCACCTTCGCGCTCGCCACGGCGGAGGGCGATGGCCTCCCGACCGCGACGGTGCGCGTGACGCTCGCCGACCTCGCCGCGTGGATCGCCGACACCGTCGAGCGCGCGGTCGACTGCGCCGTCGAGGCCCTCCACCTCGCCTCCCTCACCTGGAACGACCTCGACGAGCTCCTCCTCGTCGGCGGCTCGAGCTGGCTCTACCCGGTGCAGTCGCGCCTCCGCGCGTACATGAGCGACCGCGTCCGCCTCCACGACGACCTCGACCACCCGCTCAACCCCCGCGTCGCCGTCGCCGCCGGCGCGGCCCTCTTCGCCGAGGAGCTCTGGCGCGGGGACGACCGCGCGGCCGCCGCGCTCGACTACCACGGCGTCACGCCCGACGCGTTCGGCGTGCGCGCCCGCGAGCCCGACCCGCAGCGCCCCGGCGAGCGCCGCGAGACCCTCGCCGTGCTCGTCCCCGCCCTCACCCGCGTCCCCTTCGAAGGCCGCCGCACCTTCCGCAAGCGGGGCGGCGCGCGCGTGCTCCCGGTGGACGTGCTCGAAGGCCGCTCGCTCGCCGAGGCCACCCCCCTGGGGCGCTTCCTGGTCGAGCTGGACGCGGCCCTCCCCGACGGCGCGCCGGTCGACGTCACCCTGCGCATCGGCCGCGACGGGGTGCTCTCGCTCGAGGTGCGCGACCCCGCCACGGGCCTCGCCCGCGCCACCACGCTCGCCGACGCCGAGGGGCTCTACGCCGACGACGAGCTCGAGGCCCGCCGCGCCTTCCTCACCGCCCTCCCGCTCGAACGGGGCTGATTTCCCGGCCCCGACCCCGCAACCCGGCGTCGCCTTCGACACACCCTGGCACGCCGTTGCGCCCGGGAATCCGTTACGCTCGCGTGGCACGCCTCTTGAGCAACAAGGCCCCCGCCATGGAACGTCCGCGCGCGCTCCCCCTCGCCCTCCTCCTCGCCCTCGGCGCCTGCAGCGCGCCCGCCCCGACCCCGCCGGGCGACGCGGGCCCCGGCGACGCGCCCGCCGACGGGCCCGACGTCCCGATCGGCGCCTACGACGACCACACCGTCGACCGCCTCGCGTCGCGCGCCGACTTCGACGCGCGGGCGACCGCCGAGCACGGCTTCGCGTCGCAGAAGCTCGTCATCACCAACTTCTCCGACCGGGCCGCGCGCGACCTGCGCTTCTACGACTCGCGCTTCTACGCGCTGCACGACGAGTGGTACTGGTTCCGTTTGCTCAACGGGCAGCGGGTGCCCGGCGAGAGCGTCGACCCGGTGCCCGGGCTGCGCTTCCCCACGGTCGCGTCGATCTACGACTGGGCGCGCCGCCAGCCGCGGCTCCCGCTCGACCTCGCGTTCGGCGACGGGCGGCTCTACTCCTGGCGCTTCTACGAGCACTCGTTCGACGCCGCGCGGTGGTTCGGGCTCGCGACGCTGGTCAACGTGCCCGCCCGCGCCGCCCCGCCCGCCTCCCCCGAGCGCTGGGCCTTCGAACTCGAGTACAGCGACCACGCGACCTACGAAGACCTCGTCGTCTTCTTCGAACAGATCCGCGCGCGGGTGCCCGACGACATCGCGCGCGAGCTCCGCTTCCTCGTCCGCTCGGCCGAGCAGGAGCAGCTCGCCCAGCGCATGGAGCGCGAGCACCTGCCCTACTGGGACAAGATCCTGCGCTACCGCGACCTCGTCGTCCCCGGCGCGCGCGAGGTGTACAGCGAGGGCGTGGCCGCGGGTCGGCTCCGCTTCCTGCGCGACGGCGTCGGGCTCGACACCACCACGCCCTCGGACATCGTCGCGACCGACTTCATCCCCGACTACCTCCCGGCCGCCGCGGGGCTCCTCACCGCCGTGCCGCAGACGCCGCTCGCCCACGTCAACCTCCTCGCGCGCAACCGCGGCATCCCCAACGCCTACCTCGCCGGCGCCCTCGACGACCCGACGCTCACCCAGGTCGAGCGCGGCTGGGGCGCCGTCGTCTTCCGCGCCGAGCTCCCCGACCGGGTCACCGTCACCCAGATCACCGAAGAACAGTACCGCCGCTACCTCTCGCTCGTCGCCCGGCCCGCGCGCGCGGTGATGGCGCCGCCCGTCGCGACGCTCCCCTACGTCATCGACCTCCGCACGCGCACCCAGGCCGACCAGGAGTCCCTCGTCCCCGCCATCGGCGGCAAGTCGTCGGGCATGATCGCGCTCATCCACGAGCCCGGCGTCGCCGCCCCCGACGCGCCCCACGCGATCACCATCCGCGCCTACACCGAGCACGTCGCGCCCCTCCGCGAGCGCATCGCGGCCGTCCTCGCCGACCCCTTCTTCGCCGCCGACCCGCGCGCCCGCCGGCTGCTGCTCGAGGGCCAGGAGGCCTACCGCGCGCGCCACTCCAACGCGCAGGACCTCTCCTTCCTCGAGAGCCTCCTCGCCGCCCGCCCCGCGGGGACGTTGATCGGCGACCTCGCGCGGGCCAACGGCGTGCGCGGCCTCGTCGAGTCCACGCCGATCGCGCCCGCCACGCTCCGGGAGATCTTCGGGGCGCTCTCCGCGGCCTACGCCGACCTCGCCGTCACGCAGGGGATCCGCTTCCGCTCGTCGTCCAACGCGGAGGACATCGAGGGCTTCAACGGTGCGGGGCTCTACGAGTCGTTCACGGGCTTCCTCGACGCGGGCGCGCAGTCGGGCGCCGACCGGCAGAAGACCGTCGAGCGCGCCATCCTCCGCGTGTGGGGCTCGTACTGGTCGTTCGAGGCCACCGAGGAGCGCCGCAACGCGCAGATCGACCACCTCTCGGGCGCGATGGGCGTGCTCGTCCACCCCCGCTTCGACGACGCGCTCGAGCGGGCGACGGGCGTGTGCATCTTCAACGTGCTCCCGCCCAACTCCCCCGACGCCGAGCGCCTCGACGTCAACGTCCAGCTCGGCGCCGAGAGCGTCGCCAACCCCGACCCCACGATGCTCCCCGAGGTGGCCACCGTCGCGCGCGCCCGCGGCTCCGACGTGCTCCGCGTCACCCGCGTCCGCGCCTCGACGCTCTCGCCCGCCCAGCAGCTCCTCACCGACGACGCGCTCCGCGCGCTCTTCACCGAGACCGCCTCCCTCGCCCACCGCTGGCTCGACCGCGAGAACGCCTCGCGCCCCGCCGCCCGCCGCGCGCGGATGGTGACGCTCGACATCGAGTTCCACGACATGCGGGCGGGCTGGCCGGCGATGCGGACGGGCCCGCAGCGCCCCGCGCGCCTGGTGCTCAAGCAGTCACGCACGCTCGAGCCCGCGCCGCCCGCGATCGCCGCCGCCGCCACGTGGCCCGTCCCGCGCGACGTCCTCGGCCGCGCCCGCCGCGTGTCCGCGCAGACGTGCTCGGGCGACGGCGTCACCGTGCGCCTCCTCCGCGTGCTCACCGACGCCTCGCTGAGCCCCGACGTCGGCTACGCCACCACGGCCTTCGACGCCTCGGTGACGGTCGCGACGGAGGCGCCGTTCCCCGCGCTCGGCTGGACGGCCGCGCAGAGCTTCGCCACCGAGCACGTCGGCTTCACCGCCGCCCGCAGCGCCACGGGGCGGGTGTTCACGGTGGCGATGCCCGGGATGGGCCCCGACCGCATCGAGCTCGGCGACGACGGCGCCCTCACGCTCGGCCGCGGCGCAATGACGTGGTCGGGCCACACCACGTGCATCGAGGAGCCCCTCTGGGCGTCGCCGCGGGACTACCTCCTCGAGCTCGCCGCCGGCCGCGCTTCGCCCTGAGCCTGCGCGCGGGTATAACCCCGGGCCCCATGGCCACCCCGCGCTGCCTCACCATCGACTGCGACTACCTCGCGCCCCAGCTCGCCGCCGCGTACCTCCGCGTCCAGGGCGAAGAGGCCGCCTTCATCGAGACCTGCACCGCGAAGAACGTCCCTGCCCTCCTCGCCGCCCTCGCCGGTGAAGGGCTCCGCCCCGAGCAGGTCCGCTACGTCATTGTCACCCACGCGCACCTCGACCACGCCGGCGGCGCCTCGGCGCTCATGGCCGCGCTCCCCAACGCCACCCTCCTCGCCCACCCGCGCGCCGCGCGCCACCTCATCGACCCGTCGAAGCTCGTCGCCAGCGCCCGCGCGGTGTACGGCGCCGAGCGCTTCGAAGCCCTCTACGGCACGCTCTCCCCCATCGACGCCGCGCGCGTCACCTCGCTCGACGACGGCGCCACCGTGCCCCTCGGCGACGCGACGCTCACCTTCCTCCACACGCGCGGCCACGCCAACCACCACTTCGTCGTCCACGACCCCGCGTACGACGCGGTGTTCACCGGCGACGCCTTCGGGCTCGTGTACCCGCGGCTCCAGCGCGAGGGCCGCTACGCCTACCCCTCCACCAGCCCCACCGACTTCGACGCCGACGAGGCCCGCGCCTCCATCGACCGCATCGTGAAGCTCGGCACCGCCCGCGCGTGCCTCACGCACTTCGGCGAGCTCACCGACGTCGCCGCCGTGGGCGCGCAGCTCCGCGCGTGGATCGACGTCTCCGAGGCGCTGATGAAGGAGGCCGTCGCGCTCCCCGCGGCGGAGGCCGAGGCGCACATCAAGGCGGGGCTCGTCGCGCGCTTCGCGGCGACGGCGGCGGACGTGGGGCTGATGTTCGACGAGGGCGACCGGCAGCTCCTCGCGGTCGACCTCGACCTCAACGCGCAGGGCCTCGCCTGGGCCGCCTCGAAGCTGCGGAAGGCGTAGTCACCCGCCGCGCACGAGCCCCTCGCGCGCGCCGCGCACGTCGTCGTCGATCCCCTCGTCGAGCAGGTGCTCGCCGATCCGCAGGATCACCGCCGCCAGCCACGCGTCGAAGTCCCCGCCCGCCGGCGGCGCGTACCCGCGGAGCTCCCGGTCGCCGAGCGCCCGCGCCGCGAGCACGCGCGCGACGTCGTGGCCGGTGAGCCCGCGCACGCCGAAGGTCACGTGCAGCGACGTCCCCGCGACGGCCTTCGCGTTGTGAAACACGCCGCGCGGGAGGTACACCACGTCACCCGGCGCCGCCAGGTAGCGCGCCGCGATGCTCGCCAGCGCCTCGTCGCGCCGCGCGGCCATCACCTCAGGCTGCGGGTCGTCGTCGGTGGGGCGGTCGGCGCGGACCGACGAGACCGCCCACGCCTTCGCGCCCTCGCACTGGACGGCGAACACCTCGTGCGCGTCGAAGTGCATGTCGAAGGGCGTCCCCGCGGTGCCCGTCACGTACACGTTGGGCCACACGCGCGCGCCGAAGAAGCCCGCCAGCGAAGCGCTCAGCGCGTCGACGGCGGGGAAGCGGCGGCGGGCGCGGTTCCACACCAGGGGGTGGCCGTCGGCGAGGTAGGCGTCGAGCAGCGCGCGGTCGTCGGCGATCGCCCCCGCGGTGTGTCGTCCGCCTTCGAAGTGCGCGGGGAACACCTCCACCGCCCCCTCGCGCCACCCGTGGGGCACGGCCGCGCAGACGGCGTCGAGCGTCACGAGCGGATCACGCGTGCCGTCGCTCGCGACGTGGAGCGGGTGTTGTTCGAAGTGTTGGCGGAGGAAGTCGTCGACCGCGACGGGGTCGAGGAGGGAGGCGAGGTCGGCGGGCGGTGCGCTCAGGCGAGGGCCTTCGAGAGCTGCTTCTTCACCTCTTCCTCGATCTTGCCCTTCATCATGCGCATGGCGAAGCCGAGGGAGAGTTCGACGCGGACGTTGGTGTCGCCCACCGTCACCTTGCCCTCGACGGGCTTGGTGATGTTGAACACGTCGCCCGACCACGCGCCCTTGATGCCGTAGCTCGAGCCGAGCGAGGCGACGAGCGCCTCGGCCTTCTGACGGGCGCCGGCCTTGCCGAGGGTGTGGTTCTGCGAGAGGTCGATGTCGGCCATGTGCGTGGACTCCTGCGAGGGGTTCTGTCGCCCGCGGCGTGTGTGAATGAAGGGCCGCGGTGGGGTCGGGAGGCTGTCAGGGCCCGGCGACGCCGTCAATCACTTCGAGCGCCATCTCCCAGCGCTCCAGCGGCGGCATCACGTAGGCGCCGGCCACCCGGTCGCGCACGGCCAGGAGCATCTCGCGCGCGATCGCCACGCCCTCCTTCCGCGCCTCCGGGCCGCTCCCCACCTTGCGCATCCGCTCGCGGATGTGGTCGGGGATGCGCATCCCCGGCACCTCGTTGTGGAGGAACTCCGCGTTGCGCGCGCTCGCCAGCGGCAGCACGCCCACCAGCACCGGCACCCCCATCGGCTTCACGTCGGCGAGGAAGCGGTCGAGCACCGCGGGGTCGTACACCGGCTGCGTCATCACGCACTCGGCCCCCGCCTCCACCTTGCGGCGCAGGCGGTTGATCTCCCGGTCGTAGTCCATCGCCGCGGGCTCGGCGCCCGTGATCAGCGTGAACTTCGTCACCCCGCCGAGGGACTTCCCCCCCGGGTCGCGCCCGTGGTTGAGCCCGTTCACGAGGCGCAGGAGCCCGATGGAGTCGAGGTCGTAGACGGCAGTGCAGTCGGGGTAGTCGCCCATGTTGGGGGGGTCGCCCGTGATGATGATCAGGTTGCGCACCCCGAGCTCGTGCGCGCCCATCACGTGGCCCACGGTGCCGAGGAGGTTCCTGTCGCGCAGGCACACGTGGAGGAGCGGCTCGATGCCCTCGCCGATGAGCCGCACCGCGAGGGCGAGGTTGCTCATCCGCGCGCTCGCCCGCGGGCCGTCGGCGATGTTCACCACGTCGACCCCGTGCGCCACGAGCATCTTCGCGCCCGCGATCGCGCGCGACGGGTCCATCCCCGCGGGCGGGTTCACCTCCACGCTGACCACGAACTTCTTCCCGAGCTTCGCGCCGAAGCCCGACCGCTCCTCGCGCGGCACCACCGCGAGCCCTTCGGGGACGGAGAAGCTCATCGCCGCGCCCGCCGTCGTGTCCGTCGGGCCCTCGTTCGAAGGGACGGCCTCGCCGCCGCCCTCGTGGGCGTGCATCCGCGCCATCTTGGCGAGGCGCCGGATGTGGTCGGGCGTCGTCCCGCAGCACCCACCCAGGAGCCTCACGCCGGCCTGCACCAGCCGCCGCGCGAACCACCCGAAGTACTCCGGGTTGGCCATGTAGATGAGCCGCCCCTCGACGCGCCGGGGCACGCCCGCGTTGGGCATCGCCGCGATCGGGAGCCCCGCGCCGCGCATCTTCTCGATCATCTTCACGACGACGTCGAACACCCCCGTCGGGCCGTCGCCGCAGTTGACCCCGATCACGTCCGCGCCCCACGCCGCGAGCTTCTCCCCCATCGCCTCGGGCGAGGTGCCGTCGGCCATCGTGCCGAAGGCGTCGAAGCTCACCATCGCGATCAGCGGCAGGTCGCACGCGGCCTTCACCGCCTCGATCGCGAGCCGCATCTCCTCGGGCTGGCGCATCGTCTCGATCGCGATGACGTCGGAGCCCGCGAGCCCCTGCGCCTGCTCGAGGAAGGTCGACCGGAGCTCCGAGAGGTCGTGCGCGGTCATCCCCTTGACGTTGAGCCCCGTCGGGCCGATCGAGCCCGCCACCCACGCGCCCTGGGCGTTGGGCGGCGCCTCCGCGATGGCCTCGCGCGCCAGGCGGACGCCGGTCTCGTTGATGAGCCGCCCCTTCGACTCCAGCCCGAAGCGGGCGAGGCGCACCCGGTTGGCCCCGAAGGTGTTGGTCTCGATGACGTTCGAGCCCGCCTTGAGGTACTCCCGGTGGAGCGATTTGATGAGGTCGGGGCGCGTCAGGCACACCTCCTCGTAGTTGGCCGTGTAGAGAATGCCCCGCTCGTAGAGCTGCGTGCCCATGGCGCCGTCGGCGACGAGGGGGTGGTCGCGGAGGGCCTCGAGAAAGCGGTTTGTCATCGCGCGAATCGGTTGCGTACTCCCGCCCTGGCATTTCCGCAATGTGGGAACGGCCCCGGCTCTGGTAGCGTCCCGCGCGCCATGAGCCAACGCCCCGTCGCCCTCATCACGGGCGCCAACGGCGAGATCGGCCGCTCACTCCTGGAGCGCCTGCACCAGGACGGCCGCTACCGCGTCGTGACGCTCGACCTCTCGCCCCTCCCCGAACGCTACCGCCCGCTCTGCGCCGAGACGTACGCGGGCAACATCCTCGACCGCTACCTCCTCGACCAGCTCGCCGCCCACCACGAGATCGAGGCCGTCTTCCACCTCGCCGCGCTCCTCTCGACCCGCGGCGAGCGCGACCCCGAGCTCGCCCACCAGATCAACGTCGAGGGCACGCTCCACCTCCTGCGCATGGCGCAGCAGCTCTCCGGGCGCCTCGGGAAGCCCGTGAAGTTCCTCTTCCCGAGCTCGATCGCGGTGTACGGCGTGCCCGACCTCGCGGCCAAGGCCCGCACCCCCCGCGTGCCCGAGGGGATGCACCTCGAGCCCATCACCATGTACGGGGTCAACAAGCTCTACGCCGAGCACCTCGGGCGCTACTTCATGCGCCACTACCGCATGCTCGCCGCGGGCTCCGACAGCACCGTGCGCCTCGATTTCCGCGGGATCCGCTTCCCCGGGCTCATCTCCGCGGAGACCGTGCCCACCGGCGGCACGAGCGACTACGGCCCCGAGATGCTCCACGCCGCCGCGCAGGGGAAGCCCTACGCCTGCTTCGTCGGCCCCGACGCGCGGCTCCCCTTCATGGCGATGCCCGACGCCGTGCGCGCGCTCATGGGCCTGCTCGACGCGCCGCGCGAGAAGCTCACGCTCCCGAGCTACAACGTCGGCGCCTTCAGCCTCTCGGCCGACGAGATCGCCGCCCGCGCGAAGGACGCCTTCCCCGGCGCCGAGATCACCTTCGCGCCCGACCCCGCCCGCGCCCGCATCGTCGACTCGTGGCCCGGCGACGTCGACGACGCCCGCGCCCGCGACGACTGGGGCTGGAAGCCCGTCTTCGACGTCGACAAGGCCTTCCAGGAGTACCTCGTCCCCTCGATCCGGGCGCGCTACCAGCGGTAGTCTCCGGGCCGATGGACGGACTCGACCTCGTCGGCCTTCGCTTCAGCGCCACGAAGCCCCCCAACGCCACCTGGATGGCCCACGGCGCCGAGCGCGGTGGCGCCCTCGTGATCGACGCGGCCGAGCATGTCGGCGCCACCCTCGCCGATCGCCTCGCCCACGCCGTCCCGCGCGTGCTCGGGCTCGACGCGCCCTTCGGCGTCCCGCTCGGCCTCGCGAAGAAGATCGTCCCCCTCGCCACCAACGGCTCGCAGGTGATCGAGCAGGTCGTCGCCGCCGCCCCATCCGCGCTCGACGCGACCTGGGCGACGTTCGCCGCCGAGCACCCGGGCGCGCTCCGCCACACCGACGCGCTCACCCACGGCGCGCGCTCGATCACCTCGGTGCGGCCGCCGCTCTGGCGCACCTTCCAGGGCGTCGCGAAGCTCCTCTGGGGGCTGCGCGACCGGGTCGCGGTGGTCCCCTTCGACGCGCTCGAGATCGCCCCCGCGCGGAGCACGGTGATCGAGGTGTCGCCCGGCGCCACGCTTCGGCTGCTCGGGCTGCCGTACCAGGTGCGCCACGGCCACGACGCCGGCGCGTCGGCGACGCCCGCGGCGCTCAGCGAAGAGCGGGTGACGGTGCTGCGCGACCTCGCCGCGGCGGTGCGGGCCTACGGGGTTCGGTTGGAGCTGCCGGCCCACGTCGCCAACGTGTGCGCGCAGGACGGGGGCGACGCGCTCGACGCGGTGCTCGCGCTGGTGACGACGCACCTCGCGACGCGCGGCCACTGGTCGCCGCCGCCGCTGACGGGCGTCGGGGCGCAGCGCTCGCTGGTCGAGGGGTGGGTCGTCCGGCCGGGGTGAAAGGCTACTGCGCGGCGGGCCGCGAGATGGCCTCGATCGCCGAGAGCACCTCCGCGGCATGGACGGAGGGGTCGACCGCGGGGAAGACCCTTCGCACCACGCCCTGCGCGTCGAGGAGGTACGTGACGCGCTCGGCCATCCCGAGGTGCGCGCCGACGCCGAAGCGCGCGCACACCCGCCCGTCGGTGTCGGCCAGCAGCGGAAACTGGATCCGGTGCGCGTCGGCGAACTCGCGGTGCGACTCGACCGAGTCCATCGAGACGCCCACGACCTGCGCGCCCGCGGCGGAGAGGCGGTCCCACGAGTCGCGGAAGCCGCAGGCCTCGCGCGTGCAGCCCGGCGTCCCGTCGCGCGGGTAGAAATAGAGAACCACCACGCGCCCGCGGAACTCCCGCAGCGTGCGCATCGTGCCGTTCTGGTCGCGGGCCGAGAGGTCGGGCGCCGGCGTCCCCACGGAGAGGAGGTCGCGCGCCCCGCCGCCGGTGGGGCGGCTCGTCGGGACGCACGCGGCGGCGAGGAGGAGGCAGAGGGCGGCGCGGCGCTTCATGAGTCTGTCTACCCCTTGGATGACCCGAGGGCCTCAACCGAATCACACACGCTCGCCGAAGACGTTGCAACCGCCGCCTCGCACGCTTCGATCGGGCGCGGGGTGACGTCGGCCGTGACCCGCGGGATCCAGGCGTCGATCGCCTCCAGCGCCCGCGCGGCCATCAGCTCGTATTTCTCGCGCTTCGGCGGGCGCTTGCGGGTGCCGGCAGGGGGCTCCCAGGGCGCGACGAGGGCCCAGGTGACGTTGCTCGGCTGGAAGTCGTCGCGCGGCGTCTGGAGGTGCCCCATCAGCCCGCCGAGGGCCGTGGTGGTGGGCGGCGGGAGGGCTTCTTCGCCGCGGAGCGAGCGCGCGAGACCGACGGCCACCGCGAAGCCGCAGGCCGCGCTCTCCAGGTAGCCCTCGACGCCGGTCACCTGGCCCGCGAGGTAGACGCCCGGCAGCGCGCGGAGCTCGCACGCGGCGGTGAGCAGCTTCGGGCTGTCGACGAAGGTGTTCCGGTGCACCGAGCCGAAGCGAAGGAACTCCGCCCCTTCGAGGCCCGGGATCATGCGGAGCACGGTCTGCTGGGCCGTCCAGGTCATCCGCGTCTGGAAGCCGACGAGGTTGTAGGCGGTGGCGGCGTGGTCCTCCTGGCGGAGCTGGACGACGGCGTAGGGCGTCTTCCCGGTGCGCGGGTCGACGAGGCCGACGGGCTTCATCGGGCCGTGGGCGAGCGTCTCGGGGCCGCGCTCGGCCATCACCTCGACGGGCAGGCAGCCCTCGAAGTACCGGGCTTCTTCGAACTCCCGCGGCCTCACCTTGTCGGCCGCGAGCACCGCCGCGACGAAGGCGTGGTACTCGGCCTCGTCCATCGGGCAGTTGAGGTAGGCGTCGTCGCCGCCCTTGTCGTAGCGCGACTGGCGGAACACCCTGCCCATGTCGATCGAGTCGGTGGCGACGATCGGCGCGATGGCGTCGTAGTACGCGAGGTGCCCGGCGCCCACGACGCGCGCGAGGTCGGCGGCGAGCGCGTCGCCGGTGAGCGGGCCGGTCGCGAGGATCGCCGGGCGCTCGTCGGGGATGCGCGTCACCTCCGCGGCCACGCGGCGGATGAGGGGATGGGTGTCGATCGCGCGGGTGACGGTGGCGCTGAAGCGGTCGCGGTCGACGGCGAGGGCGCCGCCGGCGGGCACCTTCGTGAGGTCGGCGGCCGTGATGATCAGCGAGCCGGCGCGTCGGAGCTCCTCTTTCAGGAGCCCCACCGCGTTGCCGAGCGCGGCGCCGCGGAAGGAGTTGGAGCACACGAGCTCGGCGAGGCCGTCGCCGGTCTGGGCGGCGGTGCGGCGGAGGGGCTTCTGCTCGCGGAGCTCCACGGGGACGCCGCGGAGCGCGAGCTGCCACGCGGCCTCGGCGCCGGCGAGGCCGCCGCCGACGACGACAACGGGAGGGGGCGGGTTCATGGCGGGCGCGGAACGTGGACCGACCGCGCGCCGCGCGTCAAGGCGGCGGTGCTCAGCGGAAATCGCGGCAGCACAGGACGCCGCCGTGGTCGGGGCCCGACTTGGCGACCGTGTACGCCTCGCAGAGCCCGTTGTCGTCGGCGGCGCCCGGCGCGTCGCACGACCACGACGAGCCCGCGAAGGCGCCGCAGAGGTTGTTGCCGAAGCGGTCGAGCGCGGCGCAGGTGCCCACCGCGTCGCCGAAGTTGCCGCAGCCGAACACGTCGTTGGAGAGCCGCGGGGTCTGCGCGCAGCCCTCCGTGCAGGCCGCCGCGTCGCAGTCGGCGCCTGCTCGGTCGCCGAGGGCGCAGCGGACGCACCCGTTGCTGCTCTGCCGGGCGGCGAAGAAGAGCGGGGGGTCGCCAGGCCGCGTGGCCCCATCACACCCGCGCGGCGCGTGGCGGGCGACGTCGTCCGCGGTGGCGCAGACGTGCCAGCCGGCGGCGCAGAGGTCGCTGACGTTGCAGCCCTGGCCGCGCGGGAGGGCGCCGGTGTTGCCGGCGCGGCGTCCGCACGCGGGGTGGAGGGTGCTCGCGGAGGCGCCGAGGCCGGGGCACGCCGGGGCCTCGCCGGCCGGGGCGTCGATGACGCCGGGGACGCTCCACGCGCCGCTGCACCCGGCGACGTCGGGGAAGACCTTCGCGTCGCGGAAGCCCTCGCGCGTGCCGTCCGCGCACCCGTTGACGGCGGCGCGGGCCACGCGGGTGGCGGGCGTCCCCCGCGACGCGGAGGGCTCGAAGCGCGCCGCGGTGAGGGTGAGCGACGGCGCGGCGGGGAGGGCGACGCAGGCGGGCGCGAGCGCGGCGATCAGCGCGAGGTGAGAGAACGGACGCATGGCGTAAGGTACGTCCCGGGCGCGCCAAAGTTGTGCGACGGCGCGCGGCGGATTCGCCTGCGGCCTCACGGCGCGGGCGACGGCAGCGGGCGCCCGTGCGGGCGGAGCGAGCGGAGCATCGCGGGCACGGCGCCGGGGTTCGCGCGGACGAAGCTCTCGGGGACGGTCACATCCAGCGAGACCAGGGCGTCGCCGTCCGCCTTCACCACGGAGTACGCCGTCGCCGCCGTCGGCCCGAACTCGATGCGGACGCGGCCCGCGACGAGGGCCCCGTCGACCGTCAACGGCAGCACCTCGCCGTGGACGACGTTGCCGCGGTCGAGGTCGTCTCGCCACGACGCGAAGTACTGCTCCTGCGTGAAGGGGCCGCTGTCCTGATCGAGCGTCTGGACGGTGACCTGGAGCTCACCCTCCCACTCGGGCGAGACGAGGTGGAGGTCGCCCTGCGCGCCGGCCTCGCGCGACGCGTACCACCCCTCCGGCACCTCCAGGGTGTAGGGCCTCGCGCCGCCGCCGACGCGCCCGCGCACGGCCGCGCCGACCTCGCCGCGCGCGTGCAGGAGCGCGCCCCAGAAGAGCCGCTGCCCGCGCTCGATCCACACCATGAACCACACGCTCGCGAGCACCACCAGCGCCTGCGCGACGGCGGATGTTCGAACCCGCCACCGGGCGCGCTCCCGCGCGAGGAGCACCAGCGGCGCGAGCGACGCGCACACGCTGAGCGCGGCCCCCTCGGGCGCGCCGCGCACCGAGAGGAGCGCCACGCCGACGCCGCACACGAGCCGGAGCACCGCGAACCGCCGCAGGCCCGCGGGGCGGACGAGCGTGGGGTGCTTCTTCCCGAGGCCCGCGCCGATGGGGAGGTCGACCACCGCGGCGAAGGTGAGGAGCCCGAGGTTGGCGGGCATCCCCGCGCGCACCTGGGCCGCGCCGAGCGCGAGGCCGAGCAACGCGTTGGCGACGAGGATCGCCCCGGCGGCGCGGACGTGCGGGGGGTTCTCGGTCTCCTCGGCAAGGGGGTCGCGGCGCGGCGGGCGCGGTGGCGCGACCTCCGGTGCTTCGCGGTACGGGGTGTCGGCCATGCGCCCTACGGTACGCGCGTCGCCGCGGGCGTGTCACCCGCCGAGGAGCCCGTCGACCTCGCCGAGCGCGGCGAGGTGGTGGAGGTACTCACGGAAGTCCTTCCAGGTGCCCGCCTCGCGCGCGCCGGGGCGGTACTCGAAGTCGCGCAGCCGCGTCACCAGGAAGCGCGCCCCCGCGAACCGCAGCAGCCCCGGCCAGGCCGCGCGCTCGGCCTCGGCGATCGACGCGCGGGCGGCGTAGGCGTCGAGCAGTGAGCTCGCCCGCGCCGTGACGAAGCGCCGCGCGGCCGCGTCGAAGCAGAGCGCGTGGACAGCCACCGCGAGGTCGAAGAGCCTCGCCCCCTCGCCCGCGGCTTCGAAGTCGAGCACGCCCGTCACCGCGTCGCCCGCGTAGAGCACGTTGTCGTGGAAGAGGTCGCCGTGCACGACCGCGCGCGGCAGCGAGGCGAACTCGTACGCCGCCCAGCCCCCTTCGAACGCCGCGTCGAGCGCGGCCGCGGCCTCGGGGTGCTCCGCGCGCGTCCGATCGCGAACCGGCGCGTAGAGCGCCTCGACGACGCGCCGCGGGTGGAAGCGGTGGGGCGCGAGGCCCGCGGGGACGGGCGCGGCGTGCATCGCGGCGACCACCTCGCCGAGCGACGCGAGCCGCGCGGGCGTGAGCTCGGGCGGCGGGTGGGACGTCCCGTCGAGCGCTTCGAAGAGGAGGCAGGGCTTCTCGCCGAGGCGCGTCATCGCGCGCCCGTCGCGCGTCGGGACCAGACGAGGAACGGGCAGCGCGCGCAGGGCGTCGAGGACGGCGAGCTCGGTGGTCACGGCCGCGTCGTCGTCGCGCTCGTCGACGCGGAGGTAGAAGCGCCGACCGCCGGCGTCGACGCGGTACCAGGTGTTGACCGAGCCCTCGGGGACGCCCTCGGCCCGCGCGCCCGCGAGGCCCCACGCGCCGAGGACGGAGGCGAGCTGGTCGGGGCCGAGCCGCGTGAAGACGCCCATGGAGGCGCCGACCCTACCACGCCGCGGGCGGCAGGAACTCGAGCTCGGCGTGGAGGCCGTAGTGGTCGGAGGGCGTGACGAGGCGACCACCACCGACGCGAACCTGCGGCCGGTCGAGCACCACGCGGGCGCGGCGCGGGGCGACCCGGCCGAGGCGGACGTCCTCGCTGCGGACGAAGACGTGGTCGATGCGCTGCGGCGGGCACGTGCGGTGGAAGCCGCTGGCGTTCAAGGGGTTCTGCGGGTCCCAGGTGCAGGCGGGGTCGGCGCCGTGGAGGTGGGCGAAGACGTCGGTGAAGCCCCCGGCCTCGAGCTGGCGGTAGTTGGCCTCGGCCGCGCCCGGGCCCGCGTTGAAGTCGCCGACGATCACCACCGGCCCGCGCGCCGCCCGCGCCTCGGCGATCACCTGCTCCATCTGCCCGCGGCGCATCGCCTCCGCGCGCGGCGACTCGGGCATCGCGAAGAAGCCCCCGGCCGTCGCGTGGAGGTTGATCACCGTCACCGCGCCCGCGCCCGGCAGGTCGACCTCCGTGACGAGCGGGCCCTTGTTGGAGAAGATCCGCTCGCTCACGGGCCCGTGGCGGAAGGGCCGGAGGCGCGCCCGCAGCGGGTAGCGGCTCAGCGTCAGCAGCCCCGCGTCGAGCCGAACGCCCCCCGGCGGGACGTGCCCGACGTGCGGGTACGCGCCTTTCGTCCGCGCGAGGAGGGAGTGCCGGTCGCGCGGCTGGAAGACCTCCTGGAGCGCGACGACGTCGGCCTCGAGCCGGAGCACCTCGCCCGGGATCGCCGCGAGCCGCTCGTCGACGTGCGGGATCGGGTTGTAGCGCTCGACGGGCACGCGGAGCAGGCCCGTGTTGTAGGTGAGCAGGGAGAGGCGCGCGGGCTTCACGCACCGATCGTGCCGCGAGGCGGCGGCCCCGGGCAACCGCCGCGCGCTTGACACGCGGCGCTTCTCGCGGGAATGGGGCAAACGCGATGCAGCTCTTCGACCGCTTCCCCGCGAAGTACATGGTGCCCAACGCCGTCACCTGCGTCGGGCTGGTGATGGGCCTGGCGTCGATCCACACCTCGCTCACCGCGTCGTCGATCGACGATTTCTACCGGGCGGCGTGGTTCATTCTGTACGCGGTGCTCTTCGACAAGCTCGACGGGACGGCCGCGCGCACCCTCAACGCCTCGAGCGAGTTCGGCGTCCAGCTCGACTCCTTCAGCGACTTCGTCACCTTCGGCATGGCGCCCGCGGCCCTCGTCACGCACGGCGTCGCCTGGGCGCTGCCCGAGTGGCGCGAGGGCCCGCGCCACGACCTGCTCCTGGTGCTCGGCTGCGTCTACGTCATCGCGGCGGCGCTGCGGCTCGCGAAGTTCAACGTGACCACGGCCACCATCGGGCCGCGCTTCTTCCTCGGCCTCCCCTCCACGAGCTCGGGGGGAATCATCGGCTCGGGCTTCCTCGCCACCCAGGAGCTGGGCCTCGGCACGCCCTCCTGGCAGGTGTTCGTCGGCGTCATGGCCGTCAACGCCGTGCTGATGGTCTCCAACCTCCCCCAGCCCAAGCTCCACCTCTCGAAGAACGCGCTCTTCCGCGCCGTCCAGATCTTCGCCGTCGTCAGCGTCTACGTCCTCGTCCCGCTGCACCGCTTCCCGACGTACATCGTCTCGCTGGCGCTGCTCTACACCGTCGGCGGCTTCGCCTACGGCCTCACGGCCGGCGAACAGGTGCTGATGGCGCGCGACGAGGACGACGCACCCGGCGACGACAACCCGCGTAGCCCCTGACGCACCCCACACCGCGCGCGCCGTTTCAGCACGGGCGCTGCACGGAGTTTGCGGAGGGCCCCGCGTAGCATGGTACGGATGCGCCGCATCCCCGCGCCGCGCACTCCCGCGCGCCCGGAAAGGAGAGGGTCCGTCATGAAGTCCAAGGTCGTCCTCGGAGTCGTCACCGCGTCGCTGCTCGCCATGGCCGGCGAGGCCGCCGCGCAAACCGCCTACCCCGTCCGCCTCGTCTCACGCCCGCAGACGCTGCCGGCGATGGGCCTGCGCCTCGACGGCACGTTCAACGTGGCGGGCATCTCGGCCTGCGCGAGCGCGTTCGGGCGGACCACCTGCGTGAGCGACACGGCGACCGCGCTCCACCTCGGCGCCGGCTTCGGCGTGCTCGACCAGCTCGAGGTCGGCGCCAACGTCGCGCCGCTCCAGCTCTCGCCCGAGTTCGCCTACGGCAACCCGTCGGTGTACGGGCGCTACCAGTTCCTGCGCGGCGACCAGCTCCAGGTGTCGGCCCAGGCCTCGGTGACCATCCCCGTGCGCGACGGATCGAAGCTCGGGTTCACCCTCGGCGTGCCGCTCTGGTTCAACTTCACCGACCTCCTCCAGCTCCAGACCGGCGCGTTCTACAACGCCTCGCTCACCGACCCCTACTCCCACGGGCTCAGCATCCCCCTGCGCCTCAACTTCAACCTCAACGACAACGTCCACGTCGCCGGGCTCACCGGCGTCGGCTTCAACTTCGACGCGCCGGGCAAGTCCCTCGGCATCCCCCTCGGCATCGAAGGGGGCTACGCGCTCGCGGGCGCCAACAACCGGCCGATGCTCGACCTGGTCGCGCAGTTCCAGTTCCCGTCGTTCCTGACGCCGGGCTCCGACGGCGACGTGGTGAACACCAACCTCTGGCTCGCCTCGCTCCAGGCCCGCTTCTACCTGTTCTTGTAGCGTCCCGCGGCGGGCCTCGGGGTAGTCTCCGCGCCCGTCCATGGACCCATCCCCCGCCTGGCTCCTCGGCTGGCGCTTCCTCTACGCCCTCGCCTTCGCGCTCGCCCCCTGGGCGCTGCCGCCCGACCTCCCCGCGCCCGCCACCGCCGACGGCGTGCTCCTCCGCGCCCTCGTCGGCGGCGCCGCGCTCGCCGCCGTCGCCGTCCGCCTCGCCCGCGCCCTCCGCGATCGCACCACGGCCGGGCGACGCCCGTGGTGGCCCCTCGCCGCCCTCGCCGCCGCCCTCGCCGCCCTCGCCGCCGCGGCCGCGCTGCCCGCCGCGTCGCTCCCGCTCGGGGCCTCGTGCTGGCTCGTCGGCCCGCTCGCCTGGGCCTCCCTCGCGGGCCTCGCCGCCGACCGCGCGCCCGCCGACCGCCGCCGCGCCGCCCTCGCCGCCGTCGCGCTCGCCGGGGCCCTCACGTACGCGGTCGCCCTCCCCCGCGTCCGCTCGGTCGACGCGCTCTGGCAGGCCACCGTGCGCGCCGTCCCCGGGCACGGCGCCGCGTGGCGCGCCCTCGTCGCCCGCGCCCCCGACCCGGCCGCCGCCCGCGCCCTCCTCGACCGCTGCGTGCTCGCCGCGCCGCGCGCGTGGGAGTGCTCCCTCGACCGCGCCGAGCTCGCCCTGCGCGAGCGCGACCTGGGCGCCGCCCTCCGCCACGCCGAGCGCGTGCTCCTCGCCCGCGACGCCCACCCCCGCGCCAGCGCGATCCGCGCGATGGCCCTCGCGCTCCGCACGCCCGTCCCCGCCGAGGCGCTCGACATCGCCCGCCTCGCCGTCGAGCGCGACCCGCGCAGCGCCGACGCGCACCACGCCCTCGCGCTCTGCCTCGACGCCGCGGGCAGAAGCCCCGAGGCCCGCGGCCACGCCGACACCGCGCGCGCCCTCGGCGGCGGCGCCGACGTCGCCCTGCTCCAGTCGCTCCTCGCCCTGCGCGCGGGCGACACCGCCGAGGCGCGGCGGCAGGTGGAGGGCGCGATCCGCGGCGCCACCGACCAGGCCCGCGCGTACTTCCAGCTCGGGCTCGTCGAGCAGCAGGCGGGCCGCTACAACGCCGCCCGCGAGGCCTACCTGCGCTCCGCCGCCCTCGCGCCGTCGGGCTACGCCGCCCGCTACAACCTCGCCACGCTCACCCACGGGGTCGGCGCCAACGACGAGGCCCGGCACCACCTCGAGGTGCTCCTCCGGCACCACCCCGGCGACCCCGCGGCCCTCAACCTCCTGCGCGACATCGACCGCGCGCCGCCGGCGCCCGCCGCGATGCTCCGCCCCGCGCAGTGACGTGCGACGCTGCCGCCGCGGCACATCGTTGCAAGGAGTCGTTGACGCGCGATTCGGCGAGCGCGTACCCTGCGCTCCAACCAAGGGCCCCACTGAAGGAAACGGGATGCGCTCGAGGACGCTCGCTACGCTGACACTGATCGCCCTGCTCGCCGGGTGCGGCGATGACCCGCCCGGGTCGGTGATCCAACCCGACGCGTCCGGTGACGCCGTCGGCGACGGCAACGCACCGCCCGACGGGCAGCCCCCGCCGCCCGACGGCGCGCCGATGGACGACGTGCCCCTGCCCCCGCCCGACATGACGCCGCCGCCGCCCGACGGCGCGCCGCCCGCGGAGACGGGCGTCGACGCGACCACCGACGCCGTGGACATGGACGTGCCCACGCCGCCCCCGGACGCTACGCCGGACGTCCCCGTGGGGATGGACATGGTGGCGCCCCCCGACGCCGACGGCCCCGACGCGGGGCCCGATGCCACGCCCGACGCGACGCCCGACGCGGTGCTCCCGCCGGACGTGCCGGTGATGACGGGCATCGCGGGCCACCGCGCGACGGCGCTCGTGTCCAACGGTTCGGTGATGCGCTCGCCGAGCTACAAGCTCGTCTCGACGCTCGGCCAGTCTTCGATCCATCAGACGGTGATGCGCTCCCTCGGCTACCGCCTCCGCGGCGGGCTCGTCGGCGCCACCGGCGGTTCACGCTAAGGCTTCAAGGAGAACACCGCTCATGCTGTCCCTCAAGAAGACGCTCGCGATCGGCATCCTGGCGGTGTCGGCCGCCCTCTGCCCCGCGGTGGCGTCGGCCCAGGTGCCCCAGACGCTCGTCCATCAGGGGAGGCTGTTCGACGCCGGGGGCATGCCCCTCACCGGCCGCCAGTCGATCACCTACCGGATCTACGACGCCGCGTCGGGCGGCATGCTCCTCTGGAGCGAGACGCAGATGGTCACGCTCGACGAGGGCTTCTTCTCCGTGCAGCTCGGGTCGATGACGCCCTTCGCGGCCAACGTGTTCAACGGCACGTCGCGCTTCCTCGCGGTGGCCGTGGGCTCCGACCCGGAGATGACCCCGCGCGAGGCGGTCGGGAGCGTCCCGTACGCGCTGCTCGCGGGCAACGTGACGGGCGACATCACCCCGCGCAGCGTCACGGTCAACGGCACGATGGTCATCGACGCGATGGGCCGCTGGGTCGGGCCCGGCGGCACCGGCGGCGGCGACGGCAGCAACCCCGACGCCTGCGTCAACGGCACGCGCATCGAGGGCGTCTGCGTCACCTTCACCGACAACTCCAGCCCCGGCACCGACTGGAACACCGCGGCCACCACCTGCGCCGGCCTCAACAGCGACCTCTGCTCGGCCACCCAGTACATGCGCATCCGGTACGCGCACGAGGGCGTCGGGGCCGACATGTTCTACAACGACGTGGTGGGCCGCCGCGCGGTGTGGTCGCGCAACTTCTCCGACAACGACGGCAGCCGCATCTCCTTCGCGCTCCAGAGCAGCGACGACCCGTCCATCGAGCAGCGCTACGGCTTCGCGTGCTGCTCGGGCTCGGCCCCCGCCGGCGTCCAGATGAGCGCCACGCTGGTGCGCGCGATGGGCTCGACCGACCGCGGCGTGCGCATCACGTACATCAACAACCGCGAGGAGACCACGGCGATGGCCGCGGCCCGCGTCTGCTCGACGCTCCACTCCGACCTCTGCTCGAAGGCCCAGTACGTCACGCTCAACGACGCGGGGCGCTTCTCGGGCGACATCCGCCGCCTCAGCAACGAGGTGTCGGACAACGACAGCGGGCGCTTCGGCCCCATCATCGGCGCCCGCACCGCCGACAACCCCGCGTGGAACAACGCCTGGGCCTTCGCCTGCTGCGTGAGCCAGCGCCCGACGGACTTCTCCTGCCCCGGCGGCACCGTCATCAACGGCGTCTGCGTGGTCGAGACGCACACCACCGAGGACTCGTCCTTCATCGACGCCGCCCGCGCCTGCGCCCGGGTCAACGCCGACGTGTGCTCCAACAGCCAGATGCAGTCGATCCGCAACGCGGGCCGCTTCCCCGGCGTCCGCGCGTGGACCAACAACGGCGCCGACAACGACTCGTCGCGCGTCGGCGGCCTGCTCTCGAGCATGCCCGACGACCCCAACCCCGTCACCGACCGCTTCGGCTACGCCTGCTGCCTCTGACGGCCGCCGTCCCCCCTTCCCTCACCCGCCTCGACGCCCCCACACTCCGCCCATGGGTCGCCTCCGCTGGATGACCGCCGGCGAGTCGCACGGGCCCGCCCTCACCGTCATCGTCGAGGGCGCGCCCGCCGGCCTCGCCCTCCCCCGCGACGCGATCGACGTCGACCTCGCGCGGCGTCAGAAGGGCTACGGCCGCGGCGGGCGCATGAAGATCGAGCGCGACCGCGTCGCGATCGAGGGCGGCGTGCGCGGCGGCGAGACCCTCGGCGGCCCGATCGCCCTCCGCATCGAGAACCGCGACTTCGCCAACTGGCAGGGCCGCATGGGCGCCGACCCCTTCGACGCGCCGCCGGAGCCCTTCCGCGTCCCCCGCCCCGGCCACGCCGACCTCGCCGGCGCGCTCAAGTACGACCGCGCCGACCTCCGCGACGTCCTCGAGCGCGCCAGCGCCCGCGAGACCGCCGCGCGCGTGGCCGCCGGCGCGGTCGCGAAGGCCGTGCTCTCGTTGCTCGGCGTGACGGTGGGCTCGCGCGTCGTGGCCATCGCCGACGTCGACGACCTCACCGAGGAAGACCCGCGCGCGTGGCTCCCCGGCGGCCCGCGGCGCGACGCGCTGGAGGCGTCGGAACTCCGCGTGCTCGACGTCGACGCGGAGGCTCGGATGAAGGCCGCGATCCTCACCGCGGCGCACGCGGGCGACACGGCAGGCGGCGTGGTGGAGTGCGTCGCGGTCGGGCTCCCGCCGGGCCTCGGCAGCCACGTCCACTGGGACCGCAAGCTCGACGGGCGGCTCGCGCAAGCGGCGATGTCGATCCAGGCGATCAAGGCCGTGGAGCTCGGCGAGGGCTGGGCGGCGGCGCGGCGGCGCGGGTCGACCGTGCACGACGCGATCGGCTACGATGCAGAGGCCGGCGCGTACACCCGCGCGAGCAACCGGGCGGGCGGTCTGGAGGGCGGCGTCACCACGGGCGAGCCGCTGGTGGTGCGGGCCGCGATGAAGCCGATCGCGACGCTCAAGCGCGCGCTCGCGAGCGTCGACGTGCGCACCCACGAGCCCGCGCCCGCGACGGTGGAGCGGAGCGACGTGTGCGCGGTGCCCGCGGCGGGCGTGGTGCTCGAGGCGATGGTCGCGCTCACGCTCGCCGACGCGGCGCTGGAGAAGTTCGGCGGGGACTCCGCGCGCGAGCTGGCGGACAACGCCGCGCGCTACCGCGAGCACCTCCGCGCGCGATAGCGAGGCGTCAGGCGGGCGGGACGAGCGCGAGGCGCACGGGGGTGAGCGCCACGTAGCGGCCGCCCGGGTCGAGGTCGATGACGGCGGGCGCGGCGACGGTGGCGCCCGCGCCGTCGCGCACGGCGCCGCGGAGCACCACGGCGAAGGGAGCGGCCGCGGGGTCGATGGGCTCGTCGGCGCGCACGTCGCGGTGGCGCGCGCGGGCCACCCACGCGAGGCGGGCTGCCCGGTCGAGCGCGGGGAAGCGCCCCGACGCGCGCACGTGCCCGTCGAAGACGCGGGCGGCGAAGAGCGACCAGACCGCGTCGCGGAGCGCCGGGCGCTCGTCCATCAGCGCGCGGACGGCCTCGGCGGGCACGCGGACGAGCGTCGTCGGGATGGCGGCCCGCACCGACGCGGTGCGCAGCGTCCCGCAGAGCGCGGCGAACTCGCCGAAGATCGCGCCGGTGCCGAGCTGGTCGATGACGGCGTCCCCGCGGCCGAGGACGTACACCGCGCCGCGCGCGACGAGGTAGACGTCGCGGCCCTGGTCGCCCTCGCGAAACACGTAGGCGCCAGCGCTCACGGAGACGGGCTCGGAGCGCGCAACGAGCGACGCGAGGCCGGCGTCGTCGAGCGCGGCGAAGAGCGGCGACGCGCGGAGGAGCGCGCGCACCTGCCGCGGGCGCAGGAGCCTTCGGCCGAGGGGGAGCCGCTGGGCGCGCGCCACGGCGCCGTCGACGGCCTTGCGGGCGCGCTCCTTCGCGATGCGGGCCCCGATGGTCGCGAGCATCGGCGCGTCGATGGGGAAGAGCGTGAGGAGCCCCATGCTGTCGCCGTAGTTGGGGTTGGCGTCGAGGTAGAAGCGCACCGCGGGGCGGTCGCTCTGGCGCCAGTAGTCGCGCTCGGCCTCCGTCTCGCGCGTGGTGAGCGGGACGCGGCACGCCAGCGGCCGCGCGGGGTCGGGGCGCTGGAGCTGCATCGCGTCGGCGAGGTCGAGCATGAAGGCGAGGACGTCGTCGGGCGTCCGCTGGTCGGGGCGGGGCCAGTAGCGGTCGACGTAGCGGACCACCTGGAGGTAGCTCGACGGGTGCCCCATCGCGCCGAGGCCGTACATCGGTCGGCCCGGGTGCGCGAGGCGGTACGCGAGGAGCGTGCGGAGGGCCCAGCCGATGTTGACGTTCTGCCCGCGGTAGGCGCGCATGGTGCCGACCACCGAGCGGACCACGATGGTGGGCTCGCCGCGGAAGGTGCGCGCGTAGAACATCACCGCGAAGCACCCCACGATGCGCCCCTCGGCGCTGCGGTGGAGCAGGAGCGCGGTGCGCTCGGTCGGCGCGTCGATCACCGTGCGCCGCATGTACGCCACGTCCACGCCGTCGAACACCTCGGCGAACACCTCCACCAGCGCGTCGGCCAGCGCGTCGCGCTCGGCCGCCGTCAGCGACCGCGGGTCGACCTCCTCGCTGCGCGCGATCCGGCTCACGCGCCGCGCCCCTTCGCCTTGAGCAGCTCGCGGTACACCCTCGCGTTGAGCGGCCCGAACATCTCCAGCACGCCCACCTCCTCGACGCTGAGCTCGGGGTGGTAGGCCTTGATCAGCAGCACGGCGCGCGCGGTGTTGGTGCGGTTCCACGCCTCGTGGTCGAAGGTGTCGTCGAAGATGAGCATCTCGCCCTCGCGCCAGCGCCGGGTCTCGTCGCCGACGCGGATCGCCGTGTCGCCCTCGGGGATCGAGAGCGGGAGGTGGAGCGTGAGCTTCACGTTGGCCCCGCCGAAATGCGCCGGGATGTGCGCGCCGGGCTGGAGCACCGAGAGGAAGAGCTCGAAGCGGTCGAGCTGCTCGGGCCCGAAGCGGTCGGCGATCTTCGCCAGCGTCGGCACCTTCGCCAGCAGCTCCGCGTCGCCCTCGTAGTCCTTGAAGAAGAAGAGGTTCTTCCACCCGCGGATCAGCTCGGGGTCGACCGACAGGTGGTCGTACGGCACGCCCATGCGGCTCGGGTCGAGCGCCGCGATCTCCTCGATCAGCTTGCCCCGCGCCTCTTCGAAGGCCGAGATCATCTCCGTCAGCCGGCCGCACTGCGCCTTCGCCCAGAAGGGCCGCGCCGTCAGCCCCGGCGTGTGCAGCCAGGTCGAGCGCTGGCGCGCGTCGGTGTAGTTCGCGGGCTCGAAGGTCGGCAGCGTGCTCGCCGCGATGCGCGCCACCGCGTCGGCGCCGTAGCGCTCGCGCGCCGCGTCGAACATCTGCGTGACGACCTCGTCGATCTGAGGCATTCCAGTCTTCATGGGGTTCGTGTTCCTCCCGGGTCCGGTGGGTGCGGGTCGCGCGCGGCCGTGACAAAGCCGCGACGGGCGACGGGCGCGAGCAGCCCTTGTGCCGCACCGTCGAACCGTCAAGCGACGCGGTGCTCGCGGCGCGACGTCGCCGCTCGACGTGCGAGACCCGCAGCACCACGATGCGCTTTCCGCACGCGTCGTCGGGCCGAGACGTCGCGCTCGTGGAGAGACGGCAGGCGCTCGCCGCGGCACCGCGATTGCTGCCGCGAGGGCGCCGACCGAGGAGGCAAGACGTGGAAGCAAACGAGTACGACGTGATCATCGTGGGCGCGGGCCCGAGCGGTTCGCAGTGCGCGCGCGAGCTCGCCTCGGCGGGCGCGCGGGTGCTGGTGCTCGACAAGAAGAAGCGCGGCTGGCACAAGCCCTGCGGCGGCGGGGTGTCGGAGCTCGCGCTCGGAAACTTCGAGATCCCGACGTCCATCGGGTTCGCGACGGAGGGCGTCCGCATCGTCGACGCCGCGGGCGACGCCACCGTGGGCCCGATGCCCTTCGTCGACATGCGGCGCGACGTGATGGACGAGTTCCTCGCGAGCGACGCGGCGGCGCGGGGCGCGGAGGTTCGCTTCGAAAGCACCGCCACCCGCATCGCGCGCACGGCGGAAGGCTTCGAAGTCGAGACGCGCGGTGCCGTGGCGCGGTCGCGCTACCTCGTCGGGGCCGACGGCATCACCTCCACCGTGCGCGAGCGGCTCTTCCCCGAGAAGCTCGACCTCCGCACCGCCGCCCTCGCGCTCGAGTACTGGTTCGAGTGGGACCACGGCGTCCGCCACCTCGACTTCTACGTCGAGCCCGAGCTCCTCCCGCTCGGCTACGCGTACGCCTTCCCCAAGGACGAGCGCACCATCACCGTCGGCGTCGCCGGGCTCGAGATCGACGACCTCCGCGACCTCCTCGAACGCATGCTCCAGCTCCCCCGTTACCGCGCGCTCACCGGCCCGTCGCCCCGCGTCGCGGTTCACGGCGCGCGGATCCCCTACAAGCCCCTCTCCACCCTGCGCGACGGCCGCCTCCTGCTCGTCGGCGACGCCGCGGGCATCAACACCCCCATCGCCTTCGCGGGCATCCCCACCGCGCTCGTCTCGGGCCGCGTCGCGGGGCGCGCCCTCGCCGACGCGATCCGCGCGGGGGACGACGCGCCGCTCGACCGCTACACCCTCGGCGACGTGGCGACCCACTCCTTCGCGCTCCGCGGCTGCCATGCGTACTGGCGCCAGCTCTGCCGCGACGGGGCGCTCCCCACCTTCGAGGCGTTCTTCGCCGAGGCGACGCGCGACCCGTCCGACGAGTTCGCGCTCCGCGTGACGTGGGAGATGCTCCACCGGCTCTCGGGCTCGCTCGACCTCGCGCGCCTCCGCGCCTACGCCGAGCGCGGCACCACCCTCATCCCCAAGGCGTAGATGCAGGCGCCGAAGCGACCGCTCGCGCGCGTCGTCGCCGTCACCGCGGCGGGCTTCGCGCTCTACGCGGGGTGGGCGGCCTTCGCCAACCGCGCCCACGGCCTCGCCGCGGCGGCGCGCGCGGGGGCCGTGCAGGGCCTCTCCAGCGCGATCGCGACGGGCGTGGTCGCGACGATCATCGAGGTCGCCATCGCGCGCCTCGGGCGCTCGTGGCCCGCCACCGTGGCCGCGGCCGTCGGCGCGTCGAGCCTCGCCGCCGCGATGCACGTCACCCTCCACCTGCTCGCCGGCACGCGGGCGCTGCTGGCCACCGTCAGCGTGCCCGTGGTGCTCGGCTTCGCCTACTCGCTCACCTACGCCGCCGCGGTGCGACGCGCGACCCGGCCCTGACGCGCGTCACGTGGTTCCGTGCGGGGCGCCGGCGTCGACGCCGAGCGCGAAGGCGATCACCCGGTCGAGGCGGGCGGCCGACGGGGCGACGCCCTCCTCGCCGCGGAGCCTGTGCTCGGCGTTCTGACGCGCGGGGCACACGCGGAGCCCGTGCGGAAGGCGCGGGACGGCGAGGCGGACGGAGCGCTCGAGCGCGGCCCCGGCGGCGCGGTCGGCCGGGCCGTCGTCGAGGCCGTAGGGCTCGCGCAGCGACTCGGGGAGCCAGCGCGCGGTGAGACGTCGGAGCGCCCAGAAGAGCCCCGCGCTCTGCGGCGCCGGCGAGCGAAGGACCGAGTCGGCCAGCGCGCGGGAGTTGGCGTTGACGTAGAGCACGCCCGACGCGAGCACGCCGTCGAAGTACCGGCGGAAGGCGGCCCAGTCCTGCGGGAAGCGCGCCTGCGGGATCCCGAAGAGCCCGAAGAGGTCGGCGGCCTCGGCGATCAGCCGGTCTTTGTCGGCGTCGGAGAGCGGGCCGATGAGGGCTTCGTGCGTGCACACGCTGGTGTCGACCACCGTGGCCGCGACCCACAGGAGCAGCTCGATCTGGTTGGCGGCGTAACGGTCGCCCGCGCGGATGCGCCCGTGCGACTCGGCGTAACGCCCCACCACGCGCCCGTGCTTCTCGTGGACCTCCCGCGCGAGGCGGAGCATCGTCGCCCCTTCGCCGAAGGCCATCCCGTACATCGACTCCAGCGTGCGGTGGAGCCGCGCGGGCGACGCCGAGGTGAGCGCCGAGTGCTCGACCAGCGCCTGCGACGCCGGGTGCGCGAACTGGAGCAGCAGCGCGCGCAGCGACCCGAGCAGCGCCACCGTCTCGCCGTACACCCGCCACGTGACCGTCTCCGGCCCGCAGAGCGAGCGCGACGTGTCGACGCGCCGCAGCCCGTCGAGCCGCGCTTCGAAGGCCTCCAGGTCGACCTCGTCGGCGTGGCGCTCGGGGCCCGCGCCGGCGCCGTCGTCGAGCAGCCGGCGCACCAGCGGGACGCACCCGCCGCACACCGTCCCCGCCCCGCAGCGCGCGCCCACCGCGCCCGCGTCCCCGCAGCCCGCCGCCTGGAGGCGCCCGAGCTCCGCGCGCGTGAGGCCGACGCAGCCGCAGACGAGCCGGTCGGCGCCGGCGGGCGCGCCGAGACGTCCCGTCCACCGGAAGCGCTCGACGTCGCCTCGCGTGAGGGGAGCCCCGCGGCGCAGGGCCTCGCCACACGCAGCGGCGTGGCGGAGGTCGCCCTCGAGAACCACCGCGAGGGCGCGCTCGCCGCGGTGTTCCAGGAGACGTCGCTGGCCCGGCGCGGCCCGCTCGTACTCCACCCGCTCGGTGGGCGGGCCGAGGCCGTCGTCGGTCGCGAGCACGAGGACGGGGCGGTCTTCGAGCTTGGTCGCGGTGAACGATCGCCCGTCGGGCAGGCGCGCGACGGAGGTGACGCAGGGGTGGCCCTCGTGCGTGCCGCGCAGCACGGCGACGGTGCGGGCGCCGTCGGGCGATCGGTGGACCTGCGTGAGGCTCGCGAGCAGGTCGCCGAGCCGCGGGTTGGCCTCTGCCCACGCGCGGAAGGCCGACGCCCGCACGCGGTTGGCCACCACGTCGGTCTCGGCGATCACGCTCGCAGCGCGGCGCGCGCCCATCAGCACGCCGCGCTCGCCGAAGGACTGGCCGGGCCGCACCTGCCCCACCACGCGCCCGCCCTGCTCGACGCGGGCGACGCCTTCCACCAGGTACCACGCGGCGTCGGCGTCGTCGTGCTCCGAGACGATCGTCGCGCCCGCGGGGAAGCGCCGCTCCTCGGCCTCGGGCGAGGGCTCCGACGCCCACACGCCGCCGAGCAGCGTCGGGAGCTCGTCCTGCGGGTGCGCCGGGGCCCGGTCGCTGCCGAACACCGTCGGCCCGGCGATCGCGCGGAAGGCCGCCGCGGGGACGCGCAGGAGGCTCGTCCGACCGAGCGCGCGCGCGCCCGCCGTCCGAACGCCGGGGCCCGACGGGTCGAGGCCGCGCTCGCCGAAGCACTCGCCCGCGCCGAGCCGCGCGACCGAGGCGCCGCCGAGCACGACGTCGATCGCGCCGCTGCGGAGGAGGTAGAAGGCGTCGGCCGGCGCGCCCGCTTCGAAGAGCCACTGGCCGCGCTCGAGCTCGAGCGGGGCGGCGTGCGCGAGGAGGTCGGCGAGGCCGCGCTCGCTCAGGCGCGCGAGAAGCGGGTGCCCGCGGAAGAGGTCGCCAGCGGAGGGCTCGGGCGCGGGCGGCAGGGCGACGAGCCGGGCGGGGCTGCGCGCCTCCACGCGGAGCGCGTCGACGTTTTCGAACAGCATCGGCGCGGCGGCGGTGACGCGTGCTCCCGCGTGTTCGAGGGCCACCTCGCCGCGCACCACGAAGAGGTACGCCGGCCCCGGGAGCTCGTGGCGCCCGCCAGCGGGGAGGTCGATCGCGCGGCCCTGGCGAAGGAACGCCGCGCGCGCGGCGCGTCCGAGGCGGGCGAGCGCGGGCTGGGCCTCGGCGGCGTGGTCGAAGCGGCGCTCGGCGTAGCGGGCCCAGACGGCGTCGGCGAGGGCCGCGTCGCGCGCCATCGCGTCGAAGAGGGCCTCGCGGCTCAGGGTGACGAGCGTCGCACGCGTGGCGGCCCGCGCGGTGGCCGTCCGCGCCTCGCCGGTGAGGGCCGCGACCTCGCCGAAGACGTCCCCGGCGTCGAGCCGGTCGAGCACCACCTCGCCGTCGCGCCGTGACGCCGTGATGAGGACCGACCCGCTGTCGATGACGAAGAGCTCGTCGCTCCGCTCGCCCTCCCGCACGACCACCGCGCCCGCAGGGACCGTCACCACCCGCGCGCGTTCGGCGAGGGCCGCCACGCGGGCGTCGTCGAGGCCCCGCAGCAGCGGCAGCGCACGAAGGCGGCGGCGACGCTCGGCCGGGAGCAGCCAGCGCGAGGCCAGCGGCAGGTGGTGGGCCCGCGCCCGGACGTCTTCCAGCGAGCGAAGCGCCCGCACCCGCGCGACGCGACCGACCGCCGAGCCGAGGTGCGCGGGATCCATCGGGGCGATCGCGAGGAGCCCGTTGCCCTCGGCGTAGCCGGGGTTTCGCTCGAGGAAGTAGCGCACCGCGGGGCGCTCGCTGCGACGCCAGAAGGCGCGCTCGGCGTCGGTTTCCCGCGCGCGCCAGCCCACCCGGCGGACGAGCGGATCGTCGCCCGCAGGAGGCAGCCCGAGGCCCTCGGCGAGCTCGCTCATGAGCGCGAGGAGCTCGCCGTCGGGCGCGTCGGCGGGCCCGGGCCACACGGGCCGCGCGTAGCGGGCGAGGCGGTCGTACCCGCTCGGGTGGAGCGCGCACGCGAGGAGGTAGACGGGCGTGGCGGGGTGGCGCGCGACGACCCGGGCCACCTCGGCGAACCCGCCGCGCACGCCGGCGTTGACGCCGCGGTGACCGTGGCGGGCGGCGAGCTCGATGCTCACGACGATCACCGGCGCGCCATGAAGAGAGCAGCGGTGGAGGTGCGCGGCGAAGTAGCCGACGACCTCGCCCTGCGCGTCGCGGTGGACGAGGATGCGGGTCTCGTCGGCGGCGGGCGAGACGACGCGTCGGGCGAAGTCCGCCCGGTCGACGCCTTCGAAGGTGTCGCAGCGGACGCGGAGGAGCGCGTCGGTGAGGGCCTCGCGCTCGTCGGCGCGGAGCTTGGACGGGACGATGGTCTCGGGGGCGGAGCGGGGCATCGGGCGCTCAGGTAGCACGACGCGGGCCGCGACCGCGACGCGCCGTCACGGACCTCGCGCCGGGGCGCCGAGGTCGGTCGCGCGGCCTCCTCATTCGACTCGGCGGGCGGCGGGTCGGTCGGACGCTTTGCCCGTTCGGCCGCGCGGCGGCTTCGGATATGCTCCGCGCCGTGATCCGCCTCACCCGACCGTATTTCTCCGAGGCCGAGGGCGCCGCGGTCGCCGAGGCGCTCGCCTCGGGGATGCTCATCCAGGGCGCCCGCGTCGCCGCGTTCGAAGCCGCCACCGCCGACCACCTCGCGCGCCTCGGGCAGTGCGACGCGCCCCACTGCGTCGCGGTCGCCACCGGCACTGGCGCGCTCGAGCTCTCGCTCGCGACGCTCCCGCACGGCGACGGCACCGTCGGGGTCTCGGGCCGCGACGAGGTGATCGTCCCCGCGGTGAGCTGGCCCTCGCCCGGCCACGCCGTCGTGCTCGAAGGGGCCACGCCCGTCCTCGCCGACGTCGACCTCGACACCTGGTGCCTCGACGTCCCCGCCGCCGTCGCCGCCGCCACCGCCCGCACCGCCGCGGTGATCGCGATCGACCAGTTCGGCGTCCCCGCGCGCATCCCCGCGCTCCGCAAGGCGCTCCCCGGGGTCGACGTCGTCGAGGACTCCGCCTGCGCGCTGGGCTCGACGCTCGACGGCGTCCCCTGCGGCCTCCTCGGCGACGTCGGGATCTTCTCGTACCACCCGCGCAAGGTGGTGACGACCGGCGAGGGCGGCATGTGCGTGACCCGCGACGACGCGCGCGCCGACCACCTCCGCGCGCTCCGCAACCACGGGCAGTCGACGCCGGGCACCTTCCGCTGCGCCGGCCCCAACCAGCGGATGAGCGAGCTCCACGCGGCCCTCGGCGTCGCGCAGATGGCGAAGCTCGACGACATCCTCCGGCGGCGCCGCGCGATGGCCGCGGAGATCCGCGCGGCCGTCGACCTGCGCTGGCAGCGCGCGCCCGAGGGCTCCGTCGTCAACCACCAGACGCTCGGCTTCGTGCTGCCGAAGCCCCCGTCGGGCGACCGCGAGGCCGCGCGCAACGCCCTCCTCGCCGCGCTCCGGGAGTCCGGCGTGGAGGCGTCGATCCTGTCGTACGCGCTGCACCGCCTGCCGCAGTTCCGCGCGTTCGCGGCCAACACGGGGCGGCGCTTCCCGGTGGCCGACGCAGTGGTGGATGGCGGTGTGGCGGTCCCGCTGCACCCGGGGATGTCGCCCGCCGACGTGTCGGCCGTCATCGACGCGCTGCGCAAGCACGCGGCGTGGGCCGTCGGCCGCGAGGTGACGGCGTGAGCGAGAAGGTCGTCGAGGTCGACGGGTTCGTCAAAACGTTCTCGATGGGCTTCCTGCGCCCGCCCGCGCGGCTCCCCGACGAGCCGCCGACGTGGCTCGAGCGCGCGGTCGCGAAGGTGCCCCACGGCGACAAGCTCCACCGCGTGGTCGAGGCCGTGAAGGGCATCTCGTTCGACGTGAAGCGCGGCGAGATCTTCGGCTTCCTCGGGCCCAACGGCGCGGGCAAGACCACCACCATCAAGGCCCTCCTTGGGCTCATCTTCGCGACGCGCGGCGAGCTCAAGCTCTTCGGCACCCCCGTCGGCGACCCGGCCGCCCGCCGCAAGGTCGGCTACCTCCCCGAGAACCCCTACCTCTACCAGTACCTCACCGCGCTCGAGATCATGGACCTCTTCGGGCGCCTCGCCGGCATCCCCGAAGACACCCGCCGCACGCAGTCCGTCGAGATCCTCCGGCGCGTCGGCCTCGGCTCCGCGATGGACCTCCCCGTCCGTCGCTTCTCCAAGGGCATGCTCCAGCGCGCGGGCCTCGCCCAGGCCCTCCTCGGCGACCCCGAGCTGCTCATCCTCGACGAGCCCATGACCGGCCTCGACCCCATCGGCCGCAAGGAGGTGCGCGACCTCATCCTCCAGGAGCGGGCCCGCGGCCGGACGGTGATGTTCTCCTCCCACATCCTCTCCGACGTCGAGATGCTCTGCGACCGCGTCGCGATCGTGAACCGCGGCCAGCTCGTCGCCTACGGCACCTTCGACGAGCTCCTGCGCAAGGAGATCCGCGCGATCGACATCGAGCTCGGCGCCGTCGACGACGCCCTGCGCGGCCGCCTCGCCGCGATGCCCTCCGCTTCGCTCACCGAGGCCCGCGGCGGCGTCCACGTCGCGGTGCAGGGCGAGGCCGAGGCCCACGACGTCCTGCGCGCCGCGCTCGACGGCGGCGCCCGCGTCGTCTCGGTCGTCCAGAAGCGAGAGACCCTCGAAGACCTCTTCGTCCGCAAGGCGATCGGCGCCACCGCGCTCGAGCGCTGAGGAGCACATCCCCCGATGCCCACCCGCCGCGAACTCGCCCGCGCCGCCAACGCCAGCCTCCGCGCCGGCGAGGTGACCGACGCCCTCCGCGCCCTCGTCGCCCTCGTCCGCTCGGCCCCGCACGACTTCGACGCGAGGCTCCGCATCGGCGACGGGCTCCTCGCCGCCGGCCAGCTCCGCCCCGCGGTGGAGGCGTACACCTTCGTCGCCCGCGAGGCCGCGCTCGCCGGCCACCCCCTCAAGGCCTGCGTCGCGCTCAAGGTGATGAGCGCCATCGACCCCGCCGTCAATCAGGTGTTCGGCGCCCTCGCCGACCGCTACGCGCAGGGCTCGTCGCAAATGGGCCGCGCCGTCCGGGTCGCGCCCCCCTCGCCCGACGCCGCCGTCCCCGAAGCCGCGTGGCTGCCGCCCGACACTGCTGGCGCCACGCTCCTCGACGCGGCCCACCGCGTCGCCACGTCGCCCGAGGGGATGCCCAAGCCCCCCGCGGTGGTGCCGCCGATGCCGCTGATGTCTGAGCTGCCGCGCGACGCCTTCGCCCGGATGATCCAGGCCGTCGACCTCGTGCGCGTCCCGGCGGGCTCCGTGCTCCTGCGCGAGGGCGAGCCCGCGGAGAGCTTCTTCATGCTCGCGCGCGGCGCCCTCGCGGTGACGCGCGACGACGGTCGGACGGTGCTCGCGCGGCCCGGCGAGGGCGTGGTCATCGGTGAGATGGCGCTCCTCTCCAGCGCGCCCCGCATGGCGACGGTGACGGCCACCGAGGACTCCGACCTGCTGCTCTTCGGCCGCGAGGCGATCGGCGCGGCCCGCTCGGACGTCGGCGCCCTCGCCGCGGCCCTCGAGCGCTTCGTCCAGCAGCGCGTGCTCGCCAACCTCCTCGCGACGCACCCGATCTTCAAGCCCTTCGACGAGGAGCAGCGCCTCGCCCTCTCCTCCCACTTCGAGACGGTGCGCGCCCCCGCGGGGACCGAGCTCATCCGGCAGGGCGACGAGGGCCGCGGGCTCTACGTGATCCTCACCGGCGAGGTCAGCGTCACCGCGCGCGACGAGGCCGGGACGGCCCACGAGGTCGCCCGCCTCGGCGGCGCCGAGGTGTTCGGCGAGATCGCCCTCCTGCGCGACACGCCCACCACCGCGACGGTGTCGTCCACGCGCGACGCGACGCTCCTCTTCCTCGCGCGCGACCTCTTCCTGCGGCTGGTGGGCGGCGTCCCCGCGCTCCGTCAGTACTTCGAAACGCTCGCCGAGCACCGCTTCATTGACACCTCGCTCACCCTCTCGGGCGGCGAGGACGTCGACTTCCTCCTCTGAGCGCTCGCCCGCGATGGACGCGCCGCCCGCCCCATCGTCCCGCGCCGCCTCCACGGCGCTCTACGTCGCGATGACGGGCGCCACCGTCGCGACCTTCTTCGCCGTGCGCAGTGCCGGCAGCACCCTCGTCGCCCCGCCGCGCCCCGCGTCCGACGTCGCCCACGCGTTCGGCCGGGCGAGCGCCGGCGCGGGCGGGGACGCGCTCCTCCACGTGCTGCTCGCGATGCTGGCGATCATCGCCGCGTCGCGCGCCTGCGGCTGGCTCTTCCGCAAGGTGAACCAGCCCGAGGTGATCGGCGAGGTGGTCGCGGGCATCCTCCTCGGCCCGTCGCTCCTCGGACGCGTGGCCCCCGACGTCGCGGCCTTCATCCTCCCGCCGACGGTGGCGCCCGCGCTCGGGGTGCTCGCGCAGGTGGGCGTGATCCTGTTCATGTTCCTCGTTGGGATGGAGCTCGACACGTCGCTCGTCCGGCGCAACGCGCGGGCGACGGCGGCCATCGCGCACGCGAGCATCGCCGCCCCCTTCGTGCTCGGCGCGGCGGCCTCGCTCTGGCTCTATCCGCGGTACTCGAACGGCGACGTCCCCTTCGGCGTGTTCGCGCTCTTCCTCGGCGTGTCGATGTCGGTGACGGCCTTCCCGGTGCTCGCCCGCATCCTCACCGACCGCGGCCTCCAACGAACGCCCCTCGGCGTCATCGCCCTCTCCTGCGCGGCCGTCGGCGACGTCACCGCCTGGTGCCTCCTCGCGCTCGTCGTCGGCGTCGCCAACGCCCGCCTCGGCGCGGCCGCCCGCACGCTCGCCCTCGCGGCCGTCTACGTCGCGGTGATGCTCGGCGCCGTCCGCCCCCTCGTCGCCCGAGCCGCCCGCCGTCAGGAACTCCTCGGCGCCGTCCCCCGCGCCACCACCGCGGCCCTCCTGGTCGGGCTCCTCGCGTCGGCGCTCGCCACCGAGGCCATCGGCATCCACGCGCTCTTCGGGGCCTTCCTGCTCGGCGCGGTGGTGCCCCACGACTCGCTCCTCGCGCGGGCGATGCGCGAGAAGCTCGAGGACGTCGCGGTGGTCTTCCTGCTGCCGGCGTTCTTCGCGTTCACAGGGCTGCGCACGCAGATCGGGCTGCTCCACGGGGCGGGCGACTGGCTCGCGTGCGCGGGCGTCGTCGCGGTGGCCTGCGCTGGCAAGTTCGGCGGGACGAGCCTCGCCGCGCGCCTCACGGGCCTCCCCCCGCGCGACGCCGCCAGCCTCGGCGTCCTCATGAACACCCGCGGCCTGATGGAGCTCATCGTGCTCAACGTCGGGCTCGACCTCGGGGTCCTCTCGCCCACGCTCTTCGCGATGATGGTGGTGATGGCGCTCGCCACCACCGTCGCCACCTCGCCCGCCCTCCACGCCCTCCAACGGTCGCGCCGCCCGGAGGACATTCCCCCCGGCGCCAACGTGGTCTAGAAGGTTCGCCATGCCCCACCCCGTCAAGTTCGCCGTCGTGCGCGAGGACGCCGAGGTCGAGTGCGCCCTGCTCGACGAGCTCCCCGCCGCGCGCGAGGCCCTGGTGGTCGCCTCCGGCGGCGACACCGCGCTCCGCCTCGGGCAGCGCTTCCCGTCGCTCCGCGTCACCGCGTTCGACCACAGCGCCGCGCAGCTCCACCACGTGCGCGAGAAGCTCACCGCCGCGCTCCGGCACGACTTCGACGTCCTCGACGCCCTCAACGAGCGCGGGGAGTTCGAAGCCCTCTTCCGGCTCCTGCGTCGCTTCCTCGCGGAGTTCGTCTGGGAGGGCGACGAGGCCGAGCGCTTCTTCGACGGGGCCCCCGGCGCCGCCGCCGCCCCCGCCCGCTGGGTCGCCTCGCGCTACTGGCCCGCGGCCTTCACCGTGGCCTTCGGCGACGAGCTCCTCCGCGCGATGTTCGGGCCCGCCGCCACCCAGCACGCCGCGCCGGGCTCCTACCCCGGGTACTTCCAGCGCGCCCTCGAGCGGGGCCTCCTCGCCGACGCCGGGCACCGCAACCCCTTCCTCCAGCACATCCTCCTCGGCGCCTACCGCGAGGCCGACCGCCCCCCCGCCCAACGCCTCGACCGCACGCCCGACCTCGCCCTCGTCGAAGGGACCCTCCTCGACGTCCCCGACCTCTCGCGCTTCGCCCTCGTGAGCCTCTCCAACGTCTTCGACTGGAGCGACGACGACCTCGTCGCGCAGTGGGCCGCGAAGCTCCGCGCCGAGTGCGCGCCCGGCGCCGTCGTGGTGATGCGCCAGCTCAACAACGCCCGCGACCTGCGGCGCTTCTTCGCGCCCGATTTCGCCTTCGACGACGCGCGCGGCGCCGCCATGCTCGACCGCGAGCGGAGCCTCTTCTACAGCCGCGTCGAGGTCGCCGTCCGCGCGTAGGCTCTGCGATGGGCGCCGTCACCCTCACCGTCGTCGACGCCGCGGGCCTCGCGCCCTACGCCGCCGAGCTCGCCGCCCTCGAGGCGTCGATCACCTACCCCGTCGACGACGGCCGCGACCGCTTCGCCATCGACCACGGCAGCGCCTACCACCCCTTCTTCTCCGCGCTCGGCGACGCGCGCTTCCTCGTCGCGCTCGATGGCGGGCGCGTCGTGGGCTCGGTGGCCGGCGTCTTCCGCGACGCCTACGAGCCCGGCGGGCACCGGCCCGGCGTGTACCTCTGCGACTTCAAGATCGCCCCCTCCCACCGCGGAACCGGCCTCGGCCGCCGCATGGCCGCCCACGCCCTCTGGCGCGCCGCCACCGACCGCTCGCTCTGGCGCTGGCACCTCGCCTGGGCGGCCGCCATGCGCGGCGAGCGCGGCGACGTCATGCGAAGCGCCCGCGGCCTCCACGCGGCCTCGCTCCTGCGCCCCGAGGCCACGCTCGCGGTGTACTTCACGCCCGCCGCCACGCTCGCCGCGCTCGACCCGCGCGACTGCCCCGCGCCGCCCGCCGCCCCGGGCCTCGACCTCAGCCCCACGGTCACCCAGCACGGCCGCGGCCCCGGCGTCACCACCACCGCGGGCCGCAAAGACCTCCGCCTCGTCTCCACGGGCAAACCGTGGCCCCTGCACCACCTCACGCTCGGCCCGCGCGACTGGGCCCCGTCATGGGGCCACTGGCTCCGCGCCTGCGGCGAGTACGTGAGCGCCCGCGACCGCGGCGACGCCCTGACGTGCTTCACGCTCGACCGACGCCTCGGCGACCACCTCGCGTGGCTCGACGCGCAGGGCGTGTCGCCGGGCGCGGCGTGCACGGTGTACGTGCTGCGCATCCCGTGGCTCCGCGCGCCCGAGACGGCGTGGGTGCACCTGAGCCCGTCGGAGATCTGACCGTCACCCCCGGGTTTCCGGCGGTTCGGCTTTGACATCGGCCCGCGGTGGGCGTATCAGCGCAGCCCTCGCTTCGTGGCGTTCGCCGCCCGGAGCCGCCCCGTCCGCCCCCCCACAGCATCGCCTCTCGAACAACCTCGTGACGGTCACGGGGCGCGAGGGACGACCGCTCATTCCCCAGGGCGACGGCGCGGCCCCACTCCCCCCGCGACGGCCGTCAGTGAGGCAAATCCCGGCGAAAGGCAGGTCTTCGAGCTACCGCATGTCCAACACCACCAACGAAACCGTCCATGCAGCAGATTCCTTCGCGGCCCTCTTCGAGGCGACCATGGAGGAGCAGAACAAGGTCCGCGAAGGCGAGATCGTCCAGGGCACCGTTCTCCGCGTCGGCAAGGAGAGCGTGGTCGTCGACATCGGGTTCAAGTCCGAGGGGGTGATTCCCCTCTCGGAGTTCGCGGGCGCCGACGGGGTCACGGTGAAGCCGGGCGACCGCGTCGACGTGCTCATCGAGTCTCGCGAAGACGACAACGGCCTCGTGCTCCTCTCGAAGGAGAAGGCCGACAAGATGAAGGTGTGGGACGAGATCTCGGCGGCGTGCGAGCGCAACGAGATCATCGAGGGCGCCATCAGCGCGCGCGTGAAGGGCGGCCTGAGCGTCACCATCCGCGGCGGCGTGAAGGCCTTCCTCCCGGGGTCGCAGGTCGACCTCCGCCCGATCCGCAACCTCGACCAGCTCATCGGGAAGACCTTCCAGTTCAAGGTCATCAAGTTCAACAAGAAGCGCGGCAACATCGTGCTCTCGCGCCGCGTGCTCCTCGAGCACGAGCGCGACCTCGCCAAGAGCCAGATCCTGAGCACCCTCCAGGAGGGCCAGGTGGTCGAGGGCGTCATCAAGAACATCACCGAGTACGGCGCCTTCGTCGACCTCGGCGGCATCGACGGCCTGCTCCACATCACCGACATGAGCTACGGCCGCGTCAACCACCCCTCGGAGCTCTTCCAGGTGGGCGACAAGGTCACCGTGAAGGTGCTGAAGTACAACGCCGAGACCGAGCGCATCTCCCTCGGGCGCAAGCAGACCATGGAAGACCCGTGGGAGGCCGCCGAGGAGACGTTCCCGCCGGGCAAGCGCGTCATGGGCAAGGTGGTCTCGATCACCGACTACGGCGCCTTCATCGAGCTGCTGCCGGGCATCGAGGGCCTCGTGCACGTCAGCGAGATGTCGTGGACGAAGCGGGTCAAGCACCCGAAGAACATCCTCAACGTCGGCGACCAGATCGAGTGCCAGGTGCTCGAGGTCGACGCCAAGGCGAAGCGCATCTCGCTCTCCATCAAGGAGCTCGAGCCCGACCCCTGGACGCTCTTCGTCGGCGACTTCAACCCCGGCGACAAGGTGCAGGGCAAGGTGCGGTCGATCACCGACTACGGCATCTTCATCGGCATCCGCGACGGCGTCGACGGCATGGTCCACAAGAGCGACCTCTCGTGGAGCGTCCGCGTCGCCAACCCGGCCGACCTCTACCAGAAGAACGACGACGTCGAGGCCGTCATCCTCTCGATCAACCACGACGAGAAGAAGGTCTCCCTCGGCATCAAGCAGCTCTTCGACGACCCCTGGTCGCGCATCCCCAACGACTACCCGCCGGGCAAGCCCGTCGAGGCGAAGGTCTTCAACGTGTTCGAGGGCGGCATCTACGTGACGCTCGAGGCCGGCCTCGAGGCGTACATCCCGTCCCACGAGGTGAGCGCCGACCTGGGCGAGGGCAAGAAGCTCAAGCGCGGCGACGCGCTCAAGGCCAACGTGCACTCGCTCGACATGGGCGACAAGCGCATCACCCTCACCCTCCGCGGCAACCCCGGCCGCGCCGAGGCGACCGAGGGCGCCGCCCCCTCCTCCGCGGAGAAGCCCGCCCCGGCAGCCGCCGAGAAGGCCTCGCGCCGCGGCGGCACGCTCGGCGACCTCATCAAGGAGAAGCTGGGCGATCAGCTCGGCGACCTCCCGAACAAGGGCTGAAGCGCCCTCTCCCCCCCTGACGGGGCGCCCGTGACGGCGCCCCATCCCTCCCCTCTCCCTCACCGCACCATCGACCCCGCGAAGGGCCCCGCCGCGCTCAGCCCACGTCGGGCAGCTCGGTCTCGCCCATCGCGAGGATGGTCTCGAGCTCCGCGGCCCTCACTGCCGTGACCGACAGCCGGTTGCGCGTGAGCATCTGCATCTTCGCGAGGCCCTTGCGCGCCTTGATGTCGGCGAGCGTGACGGGCTTCGTGAAGGCGACGAGCGGCGCCACGTCGACGCACGACCAGTCCTCCGTCGAGGTCGGGTCGGTGTAGTACGGGCGAACCACCTTCGCGACGCCGACCACCTCCTTGCCCTCGTTGGAGTGGTAGAAGAGGCACAGGTCGCCGACGGCCATCGCGCGGAGGTTGTTGCGCGCCTCGAAGTTGCGCACGCCGTCCCAGCGGGTGACGCCGTCCTTCACGAGCTGCGACCAGGAGTACTTGAACGGTTCGCTCTTGATGAGCCAGTAGTGCGTGCGGGCCATACCCCGATGGGTACCCGAGCGGGCGCGGGCCGCGCCAGTTCTCGGGGCGCTACGGGCAGGCGCCGTCGATGCAGATCACGCCGGGTAGCCCGCCCGCGCCGGGGCAGCACGTGGACCCGCGGCACGCCATGCAGGGGCAGGTGGTGCAGCCGGTGCCCGCGGCGTAGTCCCGGCACTGGCCCGCGAGGCAGAGCTGGCCCCGCCCGCAGGCGTTGCCGCAGCGGCCGCAGTTGCGCACGTCGGTCTGCGTGTTGACGCACGCGGTGTTGTTGCACAGGCGGAGGGGCGCGCCGCAGCTCATCGCGGCGGCGCACGCGCCCATCACGCACGCCTGCCCGCCGCGGCAGGCGTTGCCGACGGCGCCGCAGTTGGCGGGGTCGGTGGCGAGGTTGGCGCAGCGGCCGCCGGCGTCGGTGAGGCCCGGGAGGCACGCGCACGCGCCGCTGGCGCAGTACTGGTCCGACCGGCACTGCCCGCCGCCGCAGTTGTTGGGGTTGCCCACCGCGCCGGTGCACCCGGTCGGCGAGGGCGTCGTCCCGGCCGGGCACGCGCAGGTGCCCGCCGTGCAGGCCATCCCGCCGGTGCAGGCGTTGCCGCAGCGGCCGCAGTTGCGCGCGTCGGTCTGCGTGTTGACGCACGCGCCGTTGCAGGTGGTGAGCGAGGCCCCGGTGCACGCGCAGGCGCCCGACACGCACGCCATCGCGCCGGGGCAGGCGTTGCCGCAGCGGCCGCAGTTGCGCGGGTCGGTGCCGAGCGACGCGCAGCCGCCGTTGCACGTGACGGTGCCGGCGCCGCACACGCACGACCCGGCGACGCAGCTCGCGCCCGTGCCGCACTGGTTGCCGCAGCGGCCGCAGTGGTTGGGGTCGGTGCCGAGCGACGCGCAGGCGCCGCCGCACATCACCGCGCCCGCCGCGCAGGTGCAGCGGCCGGCGGTGCAGGTGCCCCCCGTGCCGCACGACTGCCCACACCCGCCGCAGTGCGATGTGTTGGTGCTGGGGTCGACGCACGCGCCGCCGCAGCGGATCTGCGACCCGGCGCACGCGACCGGCGGCCCGTCGGCGGGGGGAGCGTCGGCGCCGGGGGGGACGTCCACGCCGGGGGGAGCGTCCACGCCGGGGGGAGCGTCCACGCCGGGGGGGAGGTCGAGGGACGGCGCGACGTCGTCCGCCGCGCCGTCGGTCGCCGGCGCGTCCGCGACCCCGTCCGCCTGCGCGTCGCCGCCCGCGGCGGGGGTGTCGTCCGAGCACGCGGCCACCACGACGAGCGGGAGGCACAGCATCCACCAACGAGGACGCGTCATCACGATAGACCTCCGGTCCACTGAAAGGAGTTGCACACGCGAGGAGCCCGTCCGCGCGCGAGTTCATCCACGAAAGTGCGCCACCCGGCGCGCGAGGTCAATCATTCCGCGATCGACGTCGTGGGGAAAATGCCTTGTGCGCAAGCGCATTCACAGCGGCAGGCGAGGCGCGGGGCGCGCGTTTGAACGCGGCGGCCCCGCTGCGCAACCCACGCGCATGAAGCTCCGAGATACGTGGTGGGTGGGCCTCGTCGCGCTGCTGGCCGAAGGGTGCGGCCCGGTGGTGGTCGAGGCCGACGGCGAGGCCGACGCCGCGGCCGAGGTCTTCGACGTGGGCGACGACGACGCGGGCCGGCCCGACGTCCCCGTCGAGCCACGAGACGCGCCCTTGGAAGCGGGCGCGGACGTCGCTCCCGACGTGCCGGCCGATCGCCCCGCGGACGTCGCCGACGCGCCGTCGGATGCCGCCCGCGACGCCTCCGACGAGCGCGACGCCGCGGGAGACGCGGCCTCCGATGCGCGCCCCGACGCGGCGCTCGACGTGGCACCGGACGCCCGGCCCGACGCGACGCTCGACGCCGGCCCCGACGCCACGCTCGACGCCCGCGGGGACGCCGCGCAGGACGCCGGCCAGGACGCGCGCCCCGACGCGGGGCTCGACGCGGCACCGGACGCGCGCCCCGACGCGGGGCTCGACGCGGCACCGGACGCACGCGCCGACGCGGCACCAGATGCGGCCCCGGATGCGGCCCCAGATGCCACCGTGGATGTTCCCCCCGACGTCGCGCCCGACGCTCGCGCGGACGCCGCGCCGGACGTCGGCCTCGACGCCGCCAACGACCGCCCCGACGCGGGCGACGCGGCCCCCGACGCACGGCCCGACGTCGCGCCCGACGCGGGCCTCGACGCGACGCTCGACGTGATGTTCGACGCGGCCGCCGACGCGCGGCCCGACGCCGCCACCGACGCCGCCACCGACGCCGCCACCGATCTCGCGGCGGACGTCCCCGCCGACGCGGGTCCCGTGTGCGAGACGCTGATCCCGCGCGCGGCTCGCCCCGACCCGGTCGACGCGCTCGACCCGCCGCGCCTCCTCGCGCCCGCCTCCACCGCGCGCGTCGCGTCGCAGCAGCCGCGGCTCCGGTGGCGCGCGGGCGCGGGCGCCACCGGCGCGACCGTCGAACTCTGCCGCAGCCGCGACTGCGCCACGGTGGCGATGCGGGTCGACGTCACCGGGCAGGAGTTCGCCCCCGCCGGGCCGCTCGCCCGCGGGACGTGGTGGTGGCGGGTGACCGCGCGCCGCGGCGCGACGGCGGGGGCAGCGAGCTCGGCGACGTGGTCGTTCCGCGTCGGGCCGCGCAGCGCGCCGGGCACGTCGTGGGCGCCCTTCGCGGACTTCGACGGCGACGGCTACGCGGACTTCCTCGTCCCCGCGACCGACGCGTCGCGGCCGTCGTGGGTGGTGTACGGCGCGCCGGCCGGCCGCCCGCCGGTCGCGCGGCGCCTCGCGTGCCCGGGCGTCGCCCGCCTCGTCCACGACACCGACGGCGACGGCTTCAGCGACGTCCTCCTCGGGGGGTACGTGTTCCACGGGAGCGCGGGCGGCGTGCTCGCGGGCCCCGGCGCGCGCCTCGGTTGGACGCCACCGGCCGTGACGGACTGGGACGTGTTCTACGGCGACCGGCTGCCCGAGTACGGCGTCGGCGACCTCGACGCCGACGGCGCGGCCGACCTCCTCGGCGCGCGGCGCCCGACGCGCCCGGGCGTCCCCAACCTCGCGGTGTGGGGCGGCCGCCCGACGGGCGTCACCACGCTCACCGACGCCGTCACCGCGACGCCCCTCGACGCCATGTGCACGCCGTGGCAGTCGGCCGGCGACGTCGACGGCGACGAGCGCGCCGACCTCGTCCAGTCGTGCGACAACACCGAGTCCGGCGCGGTCTACTACCTCCCCGGCGCAGACGTCGCGTCCGGCTCGCCGCAGCTCCTCCTGCTCGGGCACTGGCGCGGGCAGCGGGTCTACCCTGTCGGCGACGCGAACGGCGACGGCTTCCCGGAGTTCGTCGGCGTCGCCGCGAGCATCAACCCGTCGGGCGTGCCCGAGGGGCGACCGTCGTGGTGCCGGCGCGCGGCCCCGGCCGTGGTGACGTGCCCCGGGATGATCACCCCGCCGGGGATGCCGACCTGGTTCCACGTCGATCTGCGCGCGGCGGGCGACGTCGACGGCGACGGCTTCGACGACGCGGTCTCCGGCTCGACCCGCCAGCTCGTCCGCGGCTCCGCCTCCGGCGAGTACATGAACCCGATGATCACCGTCGGCGACGCGGTCGGCGTCGGCGACCTCGACGGCGACGGCTACGACGAGCTCGCGGTCCTGAGCCCCGCGACGGCGTCGGTCACCGTCGTATTCGGCGCGAGCGGCGGGCCGCGCGTCGCCACGCCGCAGACGATCCCGTTGCCCTGATCCCAGCGCTACGGCGCGCAACGAGCGCCCCGGCACGTGAGCCCCGCGTCGCACGGGGCCCCCGCCTCGCGGCACATGCCCCCGCGGGCCCCGCGCGCGACGCAGCGGCCGCCCACGCAGTCGGACGCGGCAACGCACTGCTCCAGCGCCTCGCCGTTGCACGCCGCCCCGAGCGCCACCTCGCGGCCGCACGCGAGGTTTCCGATGCAGGCGAGGCCGACGTCGCAGAGGCCGCCCGCGCGGCACCGCCCGCCGAGCGCGCCATCGGACACGCACCGCGACGGCTGCGTGAGGAACGAGCACGTCGCCCCCGCGACGCACACCGGGTTCGCCGCGTCGCACACGGCCCCGACGGGCGCGGGCACGCCGCACACCGGCTCGCCGAAGAGGACCCGCCCGCACCCGAGCCCCGCGTCGCACGGCTCGGCGCCCGGCGCGGTGCGGCAGCGGCCGCCGCGCTGGCCGTCGGCGACGCACACGCGCGCGCTGGCGGCGTCCGTCCCGCAGGAGGCGCCGACCACGCAGGGGACGCGGTCCTCGCAGGCGGCGCCGAGCGCGAGGGGCGTGCGGCAGACGCCGCGGGCGCAGACGGTCGCCCCGTCGCAGGCGAGCGCGTTCGCCCGGCACGCGCCGCCGTCGGCGCCGTCGGCGGCGAGCTCGGTGACGGTGAGCGCGAAGCCCCCCTGCGCGGGCGTCCGGCCGCCACGGAAGCCCGCGACCACGATGAACACCGGTGCTCCCGCGGGCAGCGCGGCCGTGGTGATCATCGTCGAGCCGAGCGGCTGCGGGGACTCCTGGCCGTCGTCGTTGCACCCGAGCTCCGCGCCGGCGGGCGCGCAGCGGTCGAGCACCCACACGACGGTGTCGGCGTCGGTCTGCGGGCTGTTGGTGGTGACGTAGAGCCGCCCCGCGCGCCGCGGCGTGTAGCGGAACACCACCTGGTGCCCGTTGGGGTTGCCGCAGGTGGAGGCGAGCGGCGCGAGCGAGCTCACCGCGGCGTTGCTCCCGACGAAGCGGACGCCCTCGGCGACGCGTTCGCCGCGCGCGTCGAGGTCGATCACCGCGCCCGCCGCGCAGGGGTCGTAGGGCGTCGCGGGCGTCGGCGCCGGCCCGGCCGTGTCGAACGAGAACCCGCCGAAGCAGCCGCCCGCGCCCGCCGACGCGGCCGCACACAGGAGGAGGAGAGCCTTGTGGTTCATGCGCGCCGGTGGAGCATCGCATGTGCCAGACGCGCGCCGCGCCCGTTTCCCGCGCGCCGCCGCGCCGACGCCTCACGCCCTCGCGCCCGGTGTGCCCGCGCGGCCCGCCGCGAGGCGCCGCCGGCACATGGCTCGCGCGCTGGCCACGCGGCGGTGGCGACGGCTCAGGCCACCGAGGCCGCGGGCGCCGCCGCGGGGGTCTCGGCGTCCTTGCGGATCTTCACGCTCACCAGCTTCGAGACGCCGGGCTCCTGCATCGTGACGCCGTAGAGCACGTCGGCGAGGGCCATCGTCCGCTTGTTGTGGGTGATCATGATGAACTGCGAGCGGTCGGTGAGGTCGCGCACCAGCTCGACGAGGCGGATGACGTTGGCCTCGTCGAGGGCGGCCTCGATCTCGTCGAGGAGGCAGAAGGGCGACGGCTTGTGCATGAAGAGGGCGAAGAGCAGCGTCACCGCGGTCATCGTCTTCTCGCCGCCCGACATGGCCTCGAGGTTCACCAGCTTCTTGCCCGGCGGCTGCGCGACGATCTCCACGCCGGCGTCGAGGATGTCGTCGGCCTCGGTGAGCTGGAGCATCCCCTTGCCGCCGCGGAAGAGCCGCGGGAAGAGCGCCTGGAAGTGCTCGTTCACCGCGTCGAAGGTCTCGCGGAAGCGCTTGCGCGACTCGCGGTTCATCTGCGCGATCGCCGCCTCCAACTGCGCCAGGCCCCGCTCGATGTCGGCCTTCTGCTCCGCGAAGAACTTCGACCGACGCTCCTGCTCGGCGTACTCCTCGATCGCCGTGAGGTTCACCTCGCCGAGGCGCTCGATGGACTTCACCGCCTCGTCCGCGCGGCGCCGGTCGGCGTCGGTGGGCTTCGGGCGCGACTCGTACTCCGGCACCAGCTCCGGCAGCGCGACGTTGTGCTTCTCGGCCACGCCCCCGACGAGGTGCTCCATCGCGATCACCTCCTCGCGCGCCTTCATCTCCGCCGCCGTCACCTGCTTCGCCACCGCCTCCTTGCGCTGGCGAATGGTCCGCACCTGCCCCTCCAGCCCCCCGAGCTCATTCTTCAACGACTCGTAGAGAACGCGCGCCGCGGTGACGGACTCCTGCAGCCCCTCCGCGCCGCCGACGGCCTTCGAGAGCGCCTCGCGCAGGCCCTCCTCGCGCGCCGTCGCGTCCTTCTCGGCCTTGTCGAGCCCCGCGAGCTCGGCCTCGAGCCGCACGCCCCGCGCCTCGAGCTCCGACACGCTCCGCTCCAGCCGGTGGACGGCGTTGCGCGCCGCCGTGGCCCGCTCCTTCGCGCGGGCGGCCACCACCTTGGCGTCGGTCACCTTCGAGCCCGCCCGGTCGACCTCGGCGCGCCACGCCTGGCCCTGCGCCTCGCCCGTCATCAAGCCCTCGCGCGCCCGGTCGCGCTTCTGCCGGGCCTCCTCGATCGCCCGGTCGAGCCCCGTATCCTCGCGCAGCGCCTCGGCCATCTGGGCCTCCGCGTCGCCGAGCTCCTTCTGGAGCGCCGTGAGCCGCATCGTCCCCTGCGCCAGCTCGGCCTCGTGCGCCCGCACGTCGCGCTCCACCGTGACCAGCGCCAGCTCCTGCGCGTGCAGGTCGGCCTTGGCCGCGTCGAGCGCCTCCGCCGACTGCTTCGCGCGCAACCGAACCGCGTCGAGCGCCTCGGTCAGCTCCTCGACCATCCCGTCGAGCGCCTCCACCTTGGGCTCGAGGTTCTTGATCTCCGCGTGGGTCGCCAGGAGGCCCGCGCCGGCCGCCTCGGGGACGCCGCCCACCACGCGCCCGTCTCCCTCCAGCACCTGCCCCTCGCGCGTCACGTAGCGGTACCGGACGGCCCCTGCCCGCGTCCGCTCCCACGCGCCCCGCGCCGCCGCGAGCGACTCCACCAGCACGACGGCCCGCAGCGGCTCCCACAGGCCCTCCGGGACCTCCCGCTCCCCGCCCACCATCGCGAAGAGCATCCCCGCCACGCCCTCCATCGGCGCGTGGTCGGGCACCGAGCCCGCGCGCGAGTGGGCCCCTTCGGCCATCAGCGCCGCGCGGCCCCGCTTGTCGAGCCGGAGCTTCTCCACCAGCCGGATCCCGTCGTCGAGGCTCGACACGAGCACGTCCTGCCAGCGGTCGGCGAGCACCGCGGCGACGGCCTTCGCGAGGTCTTCGCGCACCGCGAGCCCGTCGGAGACCAGGCCCCGCACCGCCCCGTCTTTCCCGTCGAGGAGCGCGCGCGTCCCCTGCCCCACGCCCTCGTGGCGCTTCGCCACCTCGCGGAGCGCCTGGAGCCGCGCGGCGTTTCGCTCGCGGTCGCGGCGGGTCTCCGTCAGCCGCTGCTCGGTCCGCTCGCGCTCGGCGCGGAGGGGGGCCTGCTCGGCCTCCAGCGAGCCCTTGCGCGCGGTCATCACGTCGCGCTCGCGGCGGAGGCGCTCGAAGGTCTCCGCCACGCCCTCGCGCTCCCGGTGGATCTCCGCCTGACGCCGCTCGATCGCGCGGGACTCGCCCTTGAGCTTCGCCATCCGCTCTTCGGTGTCGCGCAGCCGGCGGCCGACCGCGAGGCGCGTGGCCTCGGCCGTCGCGAGCGCCTTCTCCGAGGCCATCGCGGCGTCGCGGTGCCCCTTCAGGTCGGCGTCGATGCCCGCGAGGTGCTCGCGCACTTCCTTCAAGCGCTCCTCGGTGACGGCGAGGCGCTCGATCTCCTCGGCCTCCACCTGCGCCGCGGCCTCGAGCTCGCGCGCGAGCACGTCGCGCTCGGAGACGAGCGTCCCGCGGCTGTCGCGCACCTCACCCAGCTCACGGTTGGCGTCGCCCGCGCGCCGTCGGTTGGAGGCGAGCGCGTCCCGCAGCCGCTGGAGCTCGGCCTCCAGGCGCCTCGCCTCGTTGTCCGCGGCGTACGCGCGCGTCTGCGCGCCCTCGAGCGCCGTCTCCGCGTCGAAGAGCCCGCGGCGCACAGCCTCGGCTTCCACGTCGACCCGCACGAGCGCGGCGTTGACGCCCTCCAGCGTGGCCTCGGCCCGCGCGTGCTCGACCCGCGTCGCGCCGTGGACGGCGGTGAGCTCGAGGTAGCGGTGGGCGGCGAGGTAGAGCTCGAGGTCGCGGAGCTCCGCGCGGAGGGCCTTGTAGCGCTCGGCCTTTTGCGCCTGACGCTTGAGCGACACGAGGCTCTTGTCGATCTCGGCGAGGAGGTCGCTGACGCGGAGGAGGTTCTGCCGGGTGAGCTCGATCTTCTTCTCGGCCTGCTTCTTCCGCGCCTTGAAGCGCGTGATGCCGGCGGCCTCTTCGAAGAACGACCGACGGTCTTCGGGCTTCGACGTGACGATGAGACCGACCCGCCCCTGCTCGACGATCGAGTACGCCTTGGTGCCCGCGCCGGTGCCGAGGAAGAGCCCGGTCACGTCCATGAGGCGAACCGGCGTCTTGTTGATGGAGTAGTCGCTCGACCCGTCGCGCCCGAGCCTGCGCGTCACGGCGATCTCGGGGTACGAGGCGTACTCGGGCGGCGCGAGCCCGTCGGCGTTGTCGAAGGTGAGGGTCACCTCGGCGAAGCCGTGCGGCGGGCGGTTGTCCGACCCGTTGAAGATCACGTCCTCCATCGAGCGGCCGCGGAGGTGCCGGGCCGACTGCTCGCCCATGCACCAGCGGATCGCGTCGACCGTGTTGCTCTTGCCGCACCCGTTGGGCCCCACGATCGCCGTCATGTCGTGGTCGAACGTGAGCACCGTCCGGTCGACGAAGGACTTGAAGCCCTGGAGCTCGAGTTTACGGATCTTCATGGGTCGCCGAGGCGGGCCGCGACCCTATCAGAGCCCGCCCGCGTTTGCACGACGGCGGCGGCCGCGCGGGCGGCGCTACTGAATCTGGTAACGGAGCGTGTACGTCATCCCGCGCGGCTGCGTCCGGTCGTCGACGACCACCGCGTGGACGCCGCGCGGGAAGGTGGCGCTGATGCGCGAGCCGTAGTTCGACGTGCTGCCGCCGGTGCCCTGGCAGTTGGTGCCCGAGGGGCCGTCGTCGTTGCACTGGCTCTGCGTGCCGCTCTGCCCGCTGTACACGTACACCACGGGGTCGTAGTACGTCGTCCCGCTCTGCCGCAGGAAGGTGCCGCCGTCGGCCATGCACAGGCTCAAGAGCGACGCCGTCGCCGAGCCGCAGGTCACGAACCACCGCGCGTCCTCGGCCGACGGACCGATGGAGGCGCCGCACACCGGCGTCCGCACGCCCGTCCCCGCGAGCGTGCCCGAGGCCGACCCGGTGCCCGAGATCGCGGTCGCGTTGAAGTTGCTCCCGTAGTTCGCGGGGATGTGCTGGACGTGGAGCGTGAAGGCCCCCGTGCTCGACGGGCTGTAGCCGCCGACCGAGAGGTAGTAGGTGCCCGCGTTGAGCACCACCGCGACGCGCGACTGGAGGCTGCTGGTGAAGCCGCCCACCGAGCACCCCGCGTCGTCGCCGCAGCTCCCCGTCACGAACGTCCCGCCGCTGTCGGTGAGGAAGAGCCGCGTGTCGTACGACGAGCCCGCGGTGTCGGCGTAGAAGAGCTCGCGCGCCGCGAGGGTGAAGCGGTACCAGACGTTGGGCGAGCCGCCCGAGAGCGAGGTGCAGTCGGTGGGGCCGTCGAAGCTCGCGGTGGCCGTGCTCCCGCTGAGCGTGAGCTCCGCCGCGGAGAGGGTGATGAGCGTCGCCGACGTGCGCGCGTCGTTGGCCGGCGCGCAGCGGCCCGCGGCGCAGGTGGTTCCTGAAGGGCACACCGTCCCGCAGGCGCCGCAGTTGGCGGGGGAGGTCTGGAGGTTGATGCACGAGGCGCCGCAGCACGAGAGGCCCCCGGTGCAGTTGCAGGTGCACGCGCCCGCCGAGCACGAGCGCCCCGCGGCGCAGGCCGTCCCGCACGCGCCGCAGTTGGCGCTGTCGCTCTGGAGGTTGACGCAGCGGCCCGCGCAGCGCGCCTGGCCCGTGGGGCACGCGCACCGGCCGGCGGCGCACGTCTGCCCGGCGCCGCACGCGTTGGAGCAGGTGCCGCAGTTGGACCCGTCGGTCTGCGTGTCGACGCAGCGGCCCGCGCACAGCGTCTGGCCCGTGGGGCAGAGGCAGCGACCCGCCGCGCAGCGCTGGCCCGCGACGCACGCCGTCCCGCACGCGCCGCAGTTGGTGGCGTCGGCCTGGGTGTCGACGCAGGCCGTCCCGCAGAGCTCCTGGCCCGACGGGCAGACGCAGCGGGCGGCCTGGCACGTCTGGCCGCGGCCGCAGACGCGCATGCACGCGCCGCAGTTGGTGGTGTCGCCCTGGGTGTCGACGCAGCGGCCCGCGCAGGCCATCTGGCCCGACGGGCACACGCAGCGGCCCGACTGGCACGTCTGGCCCATGCCGCAGGCGTTGCCGCACGCGCCGCAGTTGGACGCGTCGGCCTGGAGGTCGGCGCAGCTCCCGCCCGCGCACGTCACCTGGCCGGCGGGGCAGGTGCTGCGGCACGCGCCCGACGCGCAGGTCTGGCCCGCGGGGCAGGCGGTGGTGCACGAGCCGCAGTGCATCCCGTCGCTCTGGAGGTTGGCGCAGATGAAGCCGCCCGCCGCGGCGCACGCGGTCTGCCCCGTCGCGCACATCGAACGGCAGGCCCCCGCGGTGCACGCCTGCCCGGCGGCGCAGGCGTTGCCGCAGGCGCCGCAGTTGGACGGGTCGGTCTGGACGGAGGCGCAGGTGCCGCCGCAGAGGACCTGGTCGGGGCCGCACATGGGACCGACGTCGGGCGCGGGCGCGTCCTCGGGCGGTGGGAGCGGGTTGTCGTCGGGGGGCGTCGGGACGTCGTCCGGCGGCGGTGGCGGGGGCGGCGGCGGCGGGTTGTCGTCGGGCGCGACGACGTCGTCGACGGCCACGATGTCGTCGATGGGCGCGGGCTTGTCGCGCAGGGGCGCGTCGCCCGACACGGGGACGTCGGCGGCGCCGCCGATGAGCTCGCCGCCGCCCTTGGCGCACGCGGAGGCGAGGACGGAAGCGAGGAGAAGGTGAAGCTTCGAGCGGTTCATGGACGCTGCGGGGTGTACCTTTCCGACGCGGGGCATTCCATCACGAAGCGGCGCGGTCGTCACCCGCGGGGGCCGCCGCGCGTTGACGCGGTCGGTCAACGGCGCGCCCCGCAGCAACGCCCGCGGAACGTTGACACCCTCGTCCGCCCGGTGCGACGGTCGCGCCATGCGCTTCGCCGTCTTCGCCCGCCGCGCGCTCCCCGCGGTGGCCCTCGCCGCCGCGGCCGCCGTGTGGTTCGGCTCCCAACGATCCGCGCAGGGCGGCGACCCCCTCGACGACGGCGTGCCCCCCGGCACGGTGGCCTTCTTCGCGCCCGGCACCGAGTGCCCGATGGGCTGGGTCCCCTTCGATCCCGCGGCCGGGCGCATGATCGTCGGCGTCGCCGAGCCCGCCGCCGTCGGCCGCACCGTCAACGCGCCGCTCGCCGACCGCGAGGATCGTACGCACACGCACGAGTTCAGCGGGACGGTGGCGCTCTCGACGCGCGCGATCGCCGGCGCCAACGGCGGCAACACCCAGGGCGCGTCGGCGCGCTCGTACACCGTGAGCGGGCGCACGGCCCCGTCGGGCTCGGGCCAGGCCTTCATCCAGCTCAAGGCGTGCGTGAGGCGGTGATGCGTCGCCTCCTCCTGCTCACCGCGCTCGCCGCCGCCTGCGCCGCCGGCGAAGAGGCCACCGTGGAGGCCGGCGCGCCCGACCTCCCCGGGGCCGACGCGGAGGCCGAAGCCGCCGTCGATGCGAAGGCCGACGCGGCGGACGACGTCGCGCTCGACGACCTCGCCACGCAGCCCGACGCCCCCGTCGATGTGGCGCCCGACGCTCTCCCCGACGCCCTCCCCGACGCGGCGCCCGACGCGGCGTTCGACGCGCGGGCCGACGCCGACGCGGCGGCCGACGCGCCGGCGGACGTGATGGACGCGAGCATCCCCCCCGACGCGGGCCCGCTCGCCGACGGCCTCCCCGTCGACGCCGTGATGTACTTCACCGGCACCGCCTGCCCGCGCGGCTGGATCGCCTACACCGAGGGCGTCGGGCGCGTCGCGGTGCCGACGCCGAGCGTGACGCTGCTCGGCGTCCAGCGCGGCGCGCCGCTCGCCGACGGTGAAGATCGGGCGCACGGCCATACGCTCTCGGGGTCGTTCGCGGTGCCCGGGGTCTCCTACGCGGGCATCGCGGGGTGCTGCAACAACGGGCTCGGCGCGGCGGCGACGCTGCCCTTCATGGCGCCGGCCCGCGAGGCCTCCTCGGGGCTGCCGTACGTGCAGCTCCTGGTGTGCCGGAAGACCGGGCCCTCGCGCGCGGCGCTCCTGCCGTCGGGGATGCTGGTGTACTTCGCCGCCGCGCGCTGCCCGACCGGCTTCACCCGCGCCGAGGACCCGCGGGGCCACCTGCCCGTCGGGACGCCCGCGGGCGGGCTCCACGGCGCGCGCTTCGGGACGACGCCGCCGGGCATCGGCGAGACGCGCGCGCACCGCCACGCCGCGACGCCGACGCTCGCCACCGTGGCGCAGGGCATCGCGCTCGCGAGCGGCTGCTGCGCCGGCGACTACGCCGCCCACGGCGAGCACCGCGGCACGTGGAACACCTCCGACGCCGAATCGGGCCCGCCGACGGTGCAGCTCCTGCTCTGCCAGGCTGACTGACCTAGGCGCGCGCGCAAGCCCGTTGACACCGCGGCCGCGTTGGGGCCTTGTCCACGGCCCCATGGCACCTGCATTCGCGCGCAAGGGCGAGCGGCCCTCGGTGTTCATCGACGGCGAGGCCGGCACGACGGGCCTCGGCATCCGGCAGCGGCTCGCGGCGCTCCCCGCGGTCGACGTGCGCAGCGTCGACCCCGCCCGCCGCAAGGACCCCGCGGCGCGCCAGGAGATGCTCGCCGCGGTCGACGTCGTCGTCCTCTGCCTGCCCGACGAGGCCGCGCGCGAGACGGTGGCGCTCGCCGCCGCGCTCGGCCCCGACGCCCCGCGCGTGCTCGACGCCTCCAGCGCGCACCGCGTCGCGCCCGGGTGGGTCTACGGCCTCCCCGAGCTCGACGCCGCGCAGCCCGCCGCCATCGCCGCCGCCACGCACGTGAGCAACCCGGGCTGCTACCCGACGGGCTTCGTCGCGCTCGTGCGCCCGCTGGTCGACGCGGGGCTGGTGCCGGCCGACCATCCCCTCGCCGTCCACGCGGTGTCGGGCTATTCGGGCGGCGGCCGCTCGATGATCGAGTCCTACGAGGCGGGCACCGCGCCGCCCTTCGAGCTCTACGGGCTCACCTTCGAGCACAAGCACGTCCCCGAGATGCAGCGCTACGCGGGGCTCACGCGGCGGCCGGTGTTCGTCCCGTCGGTGGGCAACTTCCGCCAGGGGATGCTGGTGACGGTGTCGCTCCACCTCGACGCGCTGCCGGGCGCGCCGCGCGCGGCTGACCTCCGCGACGCGCTCGCCTCGCGCTACGCGGGCTCCGCGCGGGTGCGGGTGGCGACACCTGAGGCGACCGAGGCGCTCAAGGGCCGCGTCGAGCCCGAGGCGCTCAACAACACCGACGCGCTCGAGCTCTTCGTGTTCGCGAGCGAGGCGCGGCGGCAGGCCGTGCTGGTCGCGCGCCTCGACAACCTCGGCAAGGGCGCCTCGGGCGCGGCCGTGCAGAACCTCTCGCTCATGCTCGGCCTCGACAGTCCCTGAGCCCGGGCTCTTTCAGTAGACACGGGCGCGTTCGTCGGCATCATCCCGCGCCCCCGTGCGAACGCCCCCCGCCTCCCTGCTCCTCGCCCTCGCGCTCCCGTGCGCGCTCGCCGCGTGCGACGACGACGCGCCCGCCGCGCGCGCCGACGCCGCCGACGACCTCGCGCGCGACGCCAGCGACGACGCGCCGAAGGGGGACGTCGTCACGCAACCCGACGCGGAGGCCGACGCGCCCGACGCGCCCGCGCCCAACCCGATCGTCATGGAGAACCGCCGCGCCGGCTCCGAGGGGTGGCGCCTCACGCGGCCCGCGGAGGCGCACGAGGTGGAGGGCTACGCGTCCGCGGACTCGGTGCCGACGGGCGGATCGTTCGAACTGAAGGTGAGCGTCGACGCGCCGCACGCGGTGGCGTGGGAGGCGTGGCGCGTCGGGCACTACGGGGGCGCCGGCGGGAGGCTCGTCACCCGCGGCGAGGCGCGCCCGGTGGAGCCGCAGCCCGCGTGCCCCGTCGACCCGCGCGACGGCGCCGTGGTGTGCGACTGGGCGGCGGCGTTCACCGTCGCGACGGACGCGGCGTGGGTGACCGGCGAGTACCTGATCAAGCTCGTGCGCGACGACGGCTTCGAATCGTACGTGCCCGTGGTGGTGCGCGAGCCGAAGCCGCGCGCGCCGCTGGTCTTCCAGGCGAGCGTCAACACCTGGCAGGCCTACAACGACTGGGGCGGCACGAGCCTCTACCTCAACCGCCGCGAGGACGTCTTCGAAGGCGACCACGCCTACCGCGCGAGCTTCGAACGCCCGTACACCGGCAGCGACTGCTGCGGGACGCACGGCGCCGGCCAGATGCTCTTCTGGGAGGCGTACATGGCGCGCTGGCTCGAGTCGCGCGGCTACGACGTCGCCTACGTCACCAACACCGACGTCGACCGCGAGCCGTCGCTCGCGCTCGGGCGGCGGATGTTCCTGACGGTGGGGCACGACGAGTACTGGACGGCGGGCGAGCGCGACGCGCTCGAGCGGGCGCGCGATGCGGGCGTGTCGCTCGGCTTCTTCAGCGCCGACACCGGCGTCTACCAGGTGCGCCACCCCGCGGCGGAGGGGCGCCGCGCGATCGTCTGCTACAAGGTCGACGCCGCGCGCCTCGACCCCGAGCGAGGCACCCCCGCGCAGACCACCCGCTTCGCCCTCGCGCCCATCTCGCGCCCCGAGAACGGCCTCCTCGGCGTCCTCTCCACGCGCTGGTCGGGCGGCGCGCGCGTGCCGATGGTCGTCGCCGACCCGACCCACTGGGCTTTCGAAGGGACCGGCCTCGCGCGCGGCGACACGCTCGGCTACGTCGTCGGCTCCGAGTGGGACCGCGCCGTCGACAACGGCCACTCCCCCGCCGGCCTCGCCGTCCTCGCCGAGTCGCCGGGCCTCTCCACCGAGGGCGTCGTCGACGTCGCCCACGTCACCGCGTACGAGCCCGCGCCGGGCACCGTGGTGTTCGCGGCAGGCACGCTGAGCTGGGCCCAGGGCCTCGCGCGCCCCGGCGTCGTCGACCCGCGCATCCAGCGAATCACCGAGAACGTCCTCGCGCACGCCGGGCTCCCGGTGGAGGCGCCGACCGAGGTGCCGACCGCCCCCGCGCCCGACCATCCGGGCACGGCCGCGGAGGTGTCGCTCGTCGCGGGGAGTGGTTCACCGGGATATGCCGATGGTGAGGGCGCCGCGGCGCGCTTCGACTCGCCCTCGGGCGTCGCGGCCGGAGCCGACGGCACTATCTTCGTCGCCGACACGCACAACCACCGCGTGCGCGCGATCGACCCGTCGGGTCGCGTCACCACGCTCGCGGGCTGCGGCCCCGACGGCGCGGAGACGAGCGGGCGCTTCCGCGACGGCGCGGGCGCGGAGGCGTGCTTCGACCGCCCCAGCGGCGTCGCGGTCGGCCCCGACGGCACGGTGTACGTCAGCGACCCGGGCAACCACCGGATCCGCGCGATCACGCGCGCGGGCCTCGTCCGCACGTGGGCCGGCAGCGGGGAGTGGGGCCGCGCCGACGGCGACCGCCTCGCCGCGACCTTCGCCTCGCCGCGCGGGCTCGCGGTGGCGCCCGACGGCTCGTTGCTCGTGGCCGACTGGGGCGCGGGGGCCGTGCGGCGCGTCACCGCGGGCGGCGTCACCACCGTCGCGCGCGACCTCGAGAACCCGCTCGCCGTCGCCGTGCTGCCCGACGGGCGCGCCTTCGTGCTCTCGGGCGACGGAACCCTCCGCGCGGTCGACGAGGGCCGCTCGCGGGTCGCGGGCGCGTCATTCGATTTCGACTTCGTCGACGGCCACGGCAACGACGCGCGCTTCCGCCCCGGCGACGGGCTCGCGGTGCTCGGCGGACGTCTCGTGGTCGGCGACGCCAACAACCACCGCGTCCGCCTCGCGGCGCTGGACGGCGAGCGCGAGGTCACCACGCTCGCGGGCGACGGGCGCGTCGGCGCGGACGTCGGGACGGGCGCCGCGCGGCTCTCGCTCCCCCGCGGCGTCGCGCGCTACCGGGACGGCGTCGCCGTGGTCGACGCGGGCAACCACCGGGTGCTCTACGTGCGCCCCTGAACGTCGGTTCGCCCGACCGGCGGACCGATTGCCGAAAATTTGACCCGGAGCTCCGGACTGTGGTCTTCCCCGCCCCACGCGCGGAGGAGACAGAACGAGCGTCGCGTCGACGCTCGACCGCCCCGCCGCCGGAGGAAACCCCATGAGCCGCAAGAGCACCGCCCGCACCGCCGCCCGCACCGCCCCCAGCGCCCGCAAGAAGGCCGTCACCTCGCGCCGCACCACCGAGGCCGTCGAGGCCGCGCCCGCGCTCGTCGAGGCGCTCCCCACGACGCCCGCCGAGGCCGTCGCGCCCGTCGTTGCCGAGGTCGTCGTCGCCGAGCCTGTCGTGACGGAGGCGGTCGTCGCCGAGCCCGCCCCGGCCCCCGCGCCCGAGCCCGTCCGCATCGCGCGCGCGGAGTTCGAAGCGGTGGTTCGCCGCGAGGCGTGGCTGCTGGCGGAGGCGCGCTCGTTCCGCAACGGGTCGGCCTTCGAGGACTGGATCCGCGCGGAGTGCGCAGTGCGCGCGCGCCTCGCCGCGGACGGCGTTTCAGTCCGCTGAACGGCCTCGCCTGACCGCAGCGCAGCCCCCTGCGCAGACCGTGTCACGCGCCCCGGCGGAGCCTCCAAGGTTCGTGTTACGACGCGCGCCGCAGCGATGGCCGGGCCCGCGCGACGACCGATCTTCCTCTTCGTGGTCGACACGGAGGGCGACAGCGAGTGGACGCACCACCGCCGCGTCCCGCCGGTGCGCAACCTGCTCGCGCTCCCTCGTTTTCAAGCGCTCTGCGATCGTTACGGCGTCGCGCCCACCTACGTGGTCACGTGGTCGGTGGCCGCGGACGGCGACGCGATGGGCGCGCTGCGCGAGTGGCAGTCCCGCGGCCGCGCCGAGGTGGGGACGCACCTGCACCCGTGGACCACGCCGCCCTTCGGCCCCCACGACGACGACAACGCCTTCCCCTCCGAGCTCCCCGCGGACGTGCTCCGCGACAAGCTCGCGGCGCTCACGGAAGAGGTCGCGACGCGCGCCGGCCGCGCCCCCACCGCGTACCGGGCGGGCCGCTTCGGCGTCGACGGCCGCACGCTCCGCGAGCTCGCGCGCCTCGGGTACGTCGTCGACTCATCGGTGACGCCGCTCACCTCGTGGCGCGCGTACCCCGGGCTCCGCGGCGGCCCCGGCGGCCCCGACTTCCGCGCCGCCCCGCTCGCCCCCTACTTCCCCTCCGAAGACGACCCCACGCGCCCCGGCGCCTCGCCCGTGCTCGAGGTGCCGCTCACCATCGTCGAGCGCGCGCGCTTCCCGCTCTCGCCGCGCGGGGACGGGCCGCGCTGGTCGGTCCCCCCGCCCGCCGCCGACCGCGTGCTCCGCGCGCTGCGCCTGCGGCAGCGTCTGTGGTTGCGGCCCACGATGGAGACCGCCGCGGGGATGGTCGACGCCTGCGCCGAGGCCGCGCGCCAGGGCGTCGGCGTCTTCAACATGATGATCCACTCGAGCGAGCTCTTCCCCAACACGAGCCCGTACTTCCCCGACCAGCGCGCGGTCGACGCCCTCTTCGAACGCATCGACCGCACCTTCGAGGCGGTGTTCACCCGGTGGACGCCGCAGGCCCTCACCCTCACCGACGCGGCGCGCCGACTTGCTCACGGCGCCCGCAACGCGGAGCCCCTCCCGCCATGATCGTCCTCGGCATCTCGGCCCTCGACAAGGACTCCCACGCCACGCTCATGGTCGACGACAAGATCGTCGCGGCCGTCGGCGAGGAGCGCCTCACGCGCGTCAAGCTCCAGCACGGCTTCCCGCATCAAGCCGTCCACGAGTGCCTCCAGCTCGCGGGCGTCTCCCTGCGCGACGTCGACCACGTCGCCTACCCCTTCTGGGACCTCGCTGGCGAGCGCGACGCGATCCTCCTGCGCGCGCGCCACGAGGCCACCGAGCTCGGCCTCGCCGACCTGCGCCGCTGCCACGAGCTGGTGGCCGACGCGCGCGCCCGCGGCCCCTACGACGACCGCGGGATGTCGCTCGATTTCGAGGGCTACGACGAGTACATGCGCAAGCCCTGGTCGCGCCGTCAGGCTTACGAGCTCGCCGCCGGCACCGCCGCGGGCGACGCCGCCACCGACCGCGCGCTCTCGGTCCGCTGGGTCGCCGACGCCATCCGCCAGCACGCCAAGGACCAGGACGACCTCGACCGCTCGCTCCGCGCGCTCGGCCTGCGCGACAAGCTCACCCGCGTCGAGCACCACGTCGCCCACCAGGCCAACGCCTTCTGGTCGTCGGGCTACGAGCGGGCGCTCGTCGTCACCGTCGACGCCTACGGCTCGGGGCTCTCGGGGTCGATCGCGGTCGGGCACGTCGAGACGGGCATCCGCCGCGTGGCGGAGTTCGACTTCCCCCACTCGCTCGGGCTCTTCTACGAGCACCTCACCAGCGCGCTCGGCTTCAAGCCCTCGCGCCACGAGGGCAAGATCCTCGGGCTCGCGGCCTACGGCGACCCGACGATCCTCCACGACGCGGTGCGCGCGCGCTTCCGCGTGGAGAACGGCGTCTTCCGCTACGCCGGCGCCAACAACCACTTCTTCCCGCGCTGGCTCGCGCTCCACTTCCGCAAGAAGGACATCGCCGCGGCCTACCAGAAGGTGCTCGAGGAGGTGGTTTGCGAGGTCGTCGCCTTCCACCTCGGCGCGACGGGCGAGACCAACGTGTGCCTCTCGGGCGGCGTGACGGCCAACGTCAAGCTCAACCAGTGCGTCGCCGAGGTGCCCGGCGTGACGAGCCTCTGGGTGCACCCCGCGATGGGCGACGGCGGCACGGGCACGGGCGCGGCGATGCACCTGCTCCGCGAGAAGCTCGGCGCGTCCTTCCGCCCGGGACGCATGCGCGACGCCTACCTCGGGCGCTCGTACTCGCCGGAGGAGGTGCGCCGCGCGCTCTCGGCCAACAACCTCACCTGGACGGAGCCCGCCGACCTCGCGCGCCAGGTGGCCGCGCTCATCCACTCGGGCAAGGTGGTCGCGCGCTTCGACGGGCGGATGGAGTACGGCCCCCGCGCCCTCGGCAACCGCTCGGTCGTCTACCACGCGCGCGAGCCGCAGGTGAACCGCTGGCTCAACAAGCAGCTCGCGCGGACGGAGTTCATGCCCTTCGCGCCGGTGACCCTCTGGGAGGAGCGCCACCGGTACTACAAGAACGTCGACGTCTCCGAGCCCGCCGCCAACTTCATGACCGTCACCGTCGACTGCACCGACGCGATGCTCCGCGAGTGCCCCGCGGCCGTCCACGTCGACGGGACCGCGCGCCCGCAGCTCATCCGCCGCGAGGTCAACCCCGGCTACTACGACATCCTCGCGGCCTACAAGGAGGTGTCGGGCGGCACCGCGTCGCTGATCAACACCAGCTTCAACATGCACGAGGAGCCCATCGTGGCCTCGCCCGAGGACGCCATCCGCGCCTTCCGCCTCGGGCACCTCGACGTGCTCGCGATCGGGCCGTGCCTCGTGCTCAACCCCGACCGCGCCGCCAGGTAGTCACGGCGCGCAGAGGTCGGCGCCCACCAGCCGGAGCGAGCCGCCCGGGTCCGCGCGCAGCGTCCCCGTCGCGACCACCTCGCCCGTCGGAACCTCCGTCCCGCAGCAGAGTCCCGAGTCGTCGCCGCGGCACCCGAGCACCGGGTCGCGGTCGGCGCCCAGCGTGATCGACGCGCGCGCGTCGGCCTCCGCGCCGAGCATCAGGTTGCTGAAGCACGCGTTGCAGCACACGTCCCGCGGGCACGCGAGCTCGCTGCACCCGAGGAATGCCCGCAGCGGCCCGCGCACCGAGACGCGCTGCCCCACGAGCGTCGAGCGCTGCGCGATGACGTCGGCGAGCGCGCGCCGCTCCATCAACCGGACGCGCGGCCCCGGCTGCGGGCAGCGGGCGAGCGGGCGGGGCGCGGGGCATCCGCGAACGGCCACACAGCGGGCCTCCCAGTCGCCGCTACGACGCTCGACCACATGGCGAACGTCGAGCGAGGCCGGCGTGGGGGCGGGCGCGGTCGGGGCGGGGCGCGCGGGCGCGGGGCGGCGCCTCGAAGGGCGGCGCGGCTGCGCGTCGGCGACGCCGATGCACGCGAGGGAGAGCAACGAGAGGAGGAGGGTCGATCGCACCATGAGGAAGCTCCGAAGGGGAGTGACGTGGGCGCGCAGGGTATTGGGTCTCGCGCGCCGACGACAAGGCGCATCCGCACCACAGCCCCCGCGCGTCGCGACGTCCCGATGGAAGTCCCCTGCGTCGTGGCGGTAGCGTCACCGCGATGACGCGCCTCCCCGTGGTGGTCCATGCCGTTCCCGACGAAGACTGGCCCGACGCCGCGGAGGCCGCCTGCGCGCGGCTCTTCTCGCCCGTCGACCTCGGCCGCGGCTGCACGCTCCGCACGCGGACGTGGGTCCCCGCGATGGTGCCGTGGCGCGCGTCGGACGAGGGCTTCGTCACGGGCGACGTTCTTGACTGGTACGGGCGCTTCGCCGACGGGCGCCCCGGCGCGATCGTCGTCGAGGCCACCGGCATCCGCGACGTGCCGAGCGGCCCCCTCCTCCGAGTCGGCCACGACCGCTTCGTCGACGGCCTCGCGCGCCTCGCCGACACCGTGCGCGCCCGCAGCGGCGGCGAAACGCGGCTCTTCCTCCAGGTGATCGACTTCCTCGCGATCCGCCGTCGCCCGGAGCCCGCCCGCTACTTCGAACGCTTCCTCTCCGTCACCGACCGCCACCGCGGCGCCCTCGCGTCGCTTCGAAGCGACGCCCGCTGGCTCACCGCGCCCGAGACCGAGGTCCGCGCGGCTTGCGCGTCGCTCGACGACACCGAACTCTCCGAAGCGCTCACCGCGCGCGAGCTCGACGACCTCCGCATGGGCTACCGCGAGCGCGTCACCGACACGCACCTCCCGCACGTCCGCGACCTCCCCGGGGTGTTGCCGGGGCTCTTCGCCGAGGCCGCGGCGCGGGCCGAGCGGGCGGGCTTCGACGGCGTCGAGCTCCACTACGCGCACGCCTACACCATGGCGTCGTTCCTGTCGGCGACCAACGACCGGGGCGACGGGTACGGCGGGTCGCGCGAGGGGCGACTTCGGCTGCCGCTGGAGGTGTTCGACGCGGTGCGGGCGCGCGTGTCGGGGCGCTTCGTGGTCGGGTGCCGCTTCCTCGGCGACGAGGTGATCGCCGGGGGCTCGCGCGTCGACGACGCCTGCGCGTACGGCGTCGCCTTCGCCCGCGCGGGGATGGACTTCCTCTCGCTCTCCAAGGGCGGCCGCTTCGAAGACGCGAGGCAGCCCAAGGTGGGCGAGGCCGCGTACCCGTACACCGGGCCGAGCGGCCACGAGTGCATGCCCACCGTCCGCTCCGACGCGCGCGGGCCCTTCGGGCGCAACCTCCCCCTCGCCCGCGCCGTCCGCGACGCCGTGCGCGCCGCGGGCTTCGAAACCCCGGTGGTCGCGGCCGGCGGTATCAACGGCTTCCGCCTCGCGGAGCGCGCGCTCGCCGAGGGCGACGCGGACGTCGTCGCGGCCGCGCGGCAGAGCCTCGCCGACCCCGACTGGTTCGCGAAGGTGCGCGCGGGCCGCGGCCGCGAGGTGCGCCGCTGCAAGCTCACCAACTACTGCGAGGCCCTCGACCAGCACCACAAGCAGGTCACCTGTCAGCTCTGGGACCGCGCCTTCGACACGGACGAAGACCCCGCAGCCATCGCCCGCTCGAAGGACGGCCGACGTCGGCTCGTCGCCCCGCCGTGGCAGCCCGCGGGCTGACGGAGGCCGCTCGCGCCCGCACCGGAGCCGCCCGCGCGCGACGCGATGGAGCCGCCACGCGTGCACGTGCGAGAGTCCCCGTCGCCCTCCGTGAACCGCGCCCCGCTGCACGTCGCCCTCTCCCTCGTGGCCCCCGTCGCGCTCGGCGGGCTCACCGGCCGCCGCTTGCTCGACAGCATGAACGACCCCGCCCCCGCGGTGCTGGCCTCCGTCGCGCCCGTCGGAGACGTGCCCGCCGCGCGCGTCACCCGGCGCGCGATCGTCGTGCTCATCGACGGCGCCGACGAGGCTTCTTTCGAACGGGCGACGCGCGACGGCACGCTCGCCCCGGTGGCGTGGATGCAGCCCGTCGACACCGGCACGCCGTCGCTGTCGAAGCCCGGCTACCACGTGCTCTTCACCGGCGCGCCGCAGGACGTCTCGGGCGTCCGCAACAACGCCTACGCCGGCCGCGCGCGCCTCGACACGCTGATGGACCGCGTCCGAGACGCCGGCGGCTCCGTCGCGTGGGCGCAGGAGACCGTCGACTGGATGTCCGCGCTCGCGGGCCGCGACGGCGATGAACGCGTCACAGGCGCAGAGGCCCTCGACGTCGCACGCATCGCCGCGCTCACCCGCGCGCACGAGCTCGTCGTCGTCCACTGGACGCGGAGCGACCTCGCTGGCCACGACCACGGCGCGGCCAGCCCCACCTACCGCGACGTCGTCCGGCGGAGCCTCGCGCGGGCGAGCTCGCTCCACCGGCTCATCGCGTCGGAGGGGATGGCGCTCTTCGTCGGCTCCGACCACGGCCACGCCGCGCGCGGAGGCCACGGCGGGCCCGAGCCCGAGGTCACGCGCGTCCGGTGGGTTCGACTCGGCGGCGACCGCCTGCCCGAGGCCACAACGCGCGTGCCGGCGACGGCGATGGCCGCGACGATCGCCCACGCGATGGGGCTCCCGCCGCCACGCTCCGCGACGGCCTGTGCGCTCCGTGCGACCGACCGCGAGCCACCGCCCGCGGCCGTGTGTCGAGAGGCGCTCGACCGCGCCGCGAGGGCCCGCGCCGCGAAGCCTCCGCCGCGCGTTGCGTGGCGTGCGGCCGCGGTGCTGTCGGTGCTCGCGGTGGCGCTCGCGGTCGCCATGCGGGCCGGAGCGCGTGGCCGCCGTGCGCTCGCCGCGTCGTGCCTCCTCGCGGTGGGCGCGGTCGCGGGGCACGCGGCGTTCGGTGGAGGATGGACGCTCACCGCGATCGTGACGCACGTCACCTTCCTCGCGCGGACGACCACCGCGATGGCGGTCGGCGCGACGGCCGCGTGGCTCGTGGCGCGCAAGCTCGGCGCGCGCGAGGAGGACGTCGCATGGGCCACGGCGCTCCCGCCCGCGCTCGCGTTGGCCTACGCGCTCGGGTCGAGCGGGCTCACGCTCACCGGCGAGGTCGAGCGCCTCGTCGCGCCCGCCGCGGGGTTGTTCCCGGTCGCGGCCGCGATCCCCCTGCTGGCGACCGCGGCGTGGCGCGCGCGAACCGCTGCGCCGCCCGCGTAGCACTGCACGCGCAAAGGACACTCGCCGCGCTCCATTCTTTTGAATTCCCGCCGAAAAGTGTGTCCCGTGGGGCCTCCGTGGTAGCGCTCGTGCATGGCTCGACGGGTGCGCGCGAGGCGCTTCGCAACGCTGGCGGCTCTGGTCGCGACGACGGCCGCGACGCTCGCCGACGCGCAGCCCGCGCCCCGCCCCGCGCCGCGCGTCCGTCAGCCCGCGCCGACGGCCTCCGTCCCCGAGCTCGCGGTCGCCAGCCGACGTCGCATGCTGCTGGAGGAGGCGCGGCGCTACTCGCGCTCGGGCAACCGCGAGCAGGCGGTGGCGACGCTCCTCGAGGCCGCGCGCGACGCCGGCGGGATGAACCCCTCGCTGCGCCTGCTGATCGCGACCGAGTACGCGGCGCTCCGGTGGTGGCGCGAGGCGTGGGACAACGCGCGGCTCTGCATCCTCGAGACGCGCGCCTCGCCGCCCGACCTCGCCGACCGCGCGTACCTCCTGCGCGAGTGCGGCCGCCTCCACGACGAGGCCTGGTCGCACGGGAGCTCGGTGAGCTTCGTCCTCCCCGACGGCACGCCCGCCGACACGCGCGTGAGCGTCGCCGAGGTGATCCCGCGCAACCGCTGGACCGACGCCTGGCCCGTGATGCCCGGCCCCGTCGCGGTCACCGTCGAGGCCTCGGGCTACGAGACCTTCCGCACGACCGTCGAGGTCCCCGACGGCCAGCGCGCGTCGGCCACCGTCGCGCTCCGCCGCGAGACGCCGCCCGCGCCCGCGCCGCTGATCGTCCGCGAGGTCGACGCGCCGCCGCGCGTGGTCGAGCGACGCGTCACCGCCGGGCCGGGCGCGGGCCCCTGGGTGCTGATGGCCGCGGGCGTCGCGGTCGGCGCCGCGGGCGTCGCCACGTCGCTCTCGCTGCGCGGGGAGGCCGACGACGAGCTCCGCGCGCTCCAGGCCCAGGCCGCGCGCGACGGGCGCGACTGCGTGCCGCCGCGCTGCCAGGAGCTCGCGGCCGCCTACGAGTCGCAGGCCGCCGACGCGCGCGCCCGCTTCGACGCGATGAACGTCCTCTTCGGCGCCTCCGTGGGCCTCGCCGCCGCCGCCGTCGCGGGGGGCGTCACGTGGCTCATCGCCGGCCGCGCGCGCGTCGTCGCGGGGCCCGTGGCGCAGGGCTTCGCGGTCGGCGCGGCGGGGTCGTTCTGATGCGGCGCGTGGCGCTCGCCGCGGCGCTCGTGGCGCTGGCCGCGTGCTCCGGCGACCACCGCGCGCTCGCGCCGCCCCAGGAGTGCACCGACGCCGGCCGCTGCGACGGCGCCTGCGTCGACCCGCAGACCGACCTCCTCAACTGCGGCGGCTGCGGCATCACCTGCCCCGACCCGGGCGCCGGCCGTGTGGCCGTCTGCAACGAAGGCCGCTGCGGGGCAGCGTGCGCGGTGGGAAGGGCCGACTGCGACGGCGATGTGGCCAACGGCTGCGAGGCCGACCTCGGGTCCACCGCCACCTGCGGCGCTTGTGGAAACGCCTGCCGCGCGCCCGCGGGGGGATCCGTCCGCTGCGAAGGCGGCGCGTGCCGGGCGCGCTGCGACGAGGGGCGCGCCGACTGCGACGGCGACGAGGCCAACGGCTGCGAGGTCGCGCTCGCCACCTCCCTCGCCCACTGCGGCGAGTGCGGCCACCGCTGCGCCTTCGCCAACGCCGCGGCCCGCTGCGGCGCGGGCTCGTGCGCGATGGGCGCGTGCGCCGACGGTTTTGGCGACTGCGACGGCGACCCCGCCACCGGCTGCGAGGCCGACCTCCGCGCCTCCGACCGCCACTGCGGCGCCTGCGGGCGATCGTGCGACCCCGCGCCCAACACCAGCGCCGCGTGCGCGATGGGCGCGTGCGTCCGCGCGTGCCTGCCGGGCTTCGCCGACTGCGACGGGGCGCCCGCCAACGGCTGCGAGGTCGACCTCCGCGCCGACCCCGCCCACTGCGGCTCGTGCGAGACGCGCTGCGCCTTCCCCGGCGCGACCGCGCGCTGCGACATGGGCGCGTGCGCCCTCGCGCGCTGCGACGACGGGCGCGGCGACTGCGATGGGGCGCCCGCCAACGGGTGCGAGACGCTCCTCGCCACGGCCGTCGCCCACTGCGGCGCCTGCGGGCGCGCGTGCCCTGCCCCCGCCGGAGCCGCGGCGACGTGCACCGCGGGGGCGTGCGGGTTCCGTTGCCTCGGGGGGCTCGGCGACTGCGACGGGAGCGCGGCCAACGGCTGCGAGGCCGACCTCGACACCAGCCGCGACCACTGCGGCCGCTGCCTCAACCGCTGCGCCGGGGCCGACCGCGTCGCCGCGGCGGTGTGCGTCGGCGGGGGGTGCCGCGCGACGACGTGCTCGCCCGGGTGGCGCGACTGCAACGGGCAGTGGGCCGACGGCTGCGAGGTGGCGCTCGGGGCGCCCGAGAACTGCGCAGGGTGCGGCGACCGCTGCCCGGCCACGCTGCCCCGTTGTGTGGCGTCCGGGGCGTCGTTCACCTGCGCGCCCCGGTAGCGAAAGGCAGTTCTCGCCGGGGTGGCGGGTGGGATACCCTGCGCCCGAGATGACGATGCAGGCTCAGCCGGGCGAGGGCCTCGCCCCCGGGACGCTCATCAGCGGCCGCTTCGAGGTCGAGGCCTTCGCGACCACCGTCGGCCCCGTGCGCGTGTGGACCGCGAAAGATCGCAAGGTCGCGCGCACCGCCGCCCTCTGGATGGTCTCCGACCACAAGCTCACCCCCGACCAGCTCGAGGCCGCGCGCAAGGCCATCCGCGCCGCCTCCGCGCTCCAGCACAAGGACCTCGTCAGCCCCTTCGGCTCCGCGGTCACCGCCGACGGCTCGCTCTGCGTCGCCACCGACCTCGTGCCCAACGCCTCGCTCGCCGACGTGCTCGAGCAGAAGCGCGCGCAGGGCACACCCTTCGGGCTCTCGCAGGTGCTGCCGTACATCAGCCACCTCGCCGAGGCGCTCCAGGGCCCCGTCCACCCCAACCACGCGCACGGGGCCATCTGCCCGGCGACGATCCGCTTCGACGGCGGGCGGATGCGCCTCGCGGGCGTCGGGATGTACCTCCCGCTCCGCGCGGCCGGGGCGATCCCGCGGCACTACCTCGCGCCCGAGCTCCTCGCCGGTGCCGAGCCGACGCCCGCGTCGGACGTGTACGCGGTGGGCGCGCTGCTCTACGAGCTCCTCTCGCTGCGCGAGGCCGACCCCAACGTGCCGCTCTCGTCGCTCGTGCCCGGCGCGGGCGCGTCGCTCGACGTGCTCCTCGACGAGTGCCTCGCGGCGCAGCCCCACGAGCGCCTCGACAACCTCCTCGCCCTGCGCGCGGGCCTCGCGTCGATCATCGGCCCGATGGCCGACATCCTCCGCGACGACCTCGACATCCCGATCGAGTTCTCCGAGCGCCCCGCGACGATGGCGGGATACACCATCCCGCCGAGCGAGTTCGGCGCCGACGGGAAGGCCGTCACGCTGCCACCCGGGCTCCTCGTCGAGTCGAACACCATCGCGCCCGGCCAGGGCCCCAACGTGCAGCGCGGCGCCCACGCCATCGCGCCGCAGCCGGTGTCCAACCCGCCGGGCCCCGACGCCGACCTCGGCTCGCTCCTCAAGGCCGCCACCAAGAACGACTCCGACCGCTGGATGTTCTCCCACGGCGGCCTCGACCACGGCCCGCTCACCGCGCGCGACCTCATCGCCGCCATCGTCCGCAACGAGGTGATGCCCGACGACCCGGTGACCAACATGGACACCGGCGACAAGCGCCCCCTCGTCGAGTGGCCGCAGTACCGCGAGTTCGCCGAGACGGCCTCCGACAAGCGACGCGTCGACGCGCGCAAGGTCGCCACGCAGGAGGCCATCGCCGACGCGGGCGTCGCGCGCACGAGCAAGGCCCTCATCGCCGGCGCGTCGGTGGTGGCCCTCGCCCTCGTCGCCTTCGTCTACTACAAGACGCTAGGCCCCGGCGCGCGACGCCAGCGCACCGCCGCCGAGATCGACGACCTCGTCCAGCGCGGCGAGCTCCGCGTCCAGACGCAGAGCATCACGCTCCTCCCCCCGCCCCCGCCCAGCGAGCGGCGCCACGGAGGAGGCGGCGGCGGCCACGGCGGCTTCACCTCCTACGAGGCCGCGATGTCCGCGCCGGTCGACTACAACTTCGCCGGTGGCGGCGGCGGTGGCGGCGGCGGCACGCTCTCCGACGCGGAGATCACCCGGCCCCTCATGTCCAACCTCTCGCGCTTCGCCTCGTGCCTCGACGGGAGCGCGCGCAACGTCACCCTCCGCCTCGCCATCGGCGGCACGGGCCGCGCGATCGGCGTCACCGTCACCAGCGGCTCGCCGGGGCTCAAGGGCTGCGTGTCGGGCGTCGTCCGCTCGCTCTCGTGGCGCTCGTTCGGCGGCCCGCGCATCGGCCTGTCGTGGGGCTTCGGCGTCTAGTCGCGACGGCGGCGCTCCTCCTCGGGTGCGCCGACGTCGCGGTGATCCACGCGGCGCCCGAGGCCGAGGCGCGCCGCGCGGTGGCGGCGTTGACGCGCGCGGGGGTGGCCGCGCAGACGTCGCCGGGCGAGCGCGGCTTCGCGGTGACGGTGGCGGAGGGCGACGTGGCCCGCGCGGTGGTGGCGCTCCAGGAGGCGGAGCTGCCTCGCCGCGAGGAGCCGGGCTTCGCGGAGGCGTGGGGCGAGCGCTCGCTCGTCGCGACGGCCGCGGAGGAGCGAGCCCGCACGGCGCAGGCGACGTCGGGCGAGCTGGCGCGTTCGCTGGAGGCGCTCGACGGCGTGCTCGACGCGCGCGTTCACCTCGCGCTGCCGGCGGAGGACGCGTCGGGCGATGCACCACGGCGGCCGACGGCGAGCGTGCTGGTGCGCCACGAGGCCGGGGCGCCGCCGGTGGGGGAAGCGCAGGTGAAGGCGCTCGTCGCGAACGCGGTGGCGGGGATGCGCGCGGAGGACGTCGCGGTGGTGTTCGTGGCGCGCGCGAGGAGAGCGCCGGCGGCGACGGCGATGACGACGGTGGCGGGCGTCACGGTGGCGGCGCGCGACGCGGGGCGGCTGCGGTGGATGCTGGGGGCGCTGGTGGTGCTGGCGCCCGCGGGCGCGGCGGCGGCGGGGGAGGCGCTGCGGCGTACGGCGAAGCGGCGGGCCGGCGGGGCCGCGGGGTAGGGCGGGGCCGCTCGGCAACCCGGCGCTTTCAATGCGCTGGCGGCAAACCGCTGCGCGTCAGCGCGCGGGCTCGGTTCCTACCGCGTCGACGCCGTCGGTGTCATGCGGGTCCTCCGCGACCGTGCAGAGGCGGAGGCGGAGTGCACACGCGGGGCACCGCGGGAGACGCGAGGCGGGAGCCGAGCGCACGCGTGGTCGGAGCCGAACGCACGCGTGATCGGCACTGGACACACGCGTGGGCAACCCGAACGCACGCGTGATGAGGCGCGAACGTACGCGAGGTGGGTGCCGAGCAGACGCGCGGAGAGGTCCGCCCACACGGGCGGTAACGGGCGAACGCGTACGCGGTGGCAGGCGAGCACCCAGGATCAGCACCGACCTCACCAGCGCGGGACACATTGACGCGCGGCGTGCGCCCGGGGAAACCTCCCAGGTAAACCCACGCAGAGACGATGAAGCTCCTCAGCAACAGGCGCTCCCTCACGAGTTCGCTGCCACTGCGGGCCGCGTCCGCCGCGAGCTCAAGGCGCTGATGGCCGCCCACCGCAAGGCGCGCAAGGGCGGCCCCCGCCTGCCCAACTTCACCACCGCGCTCGCCCCGAAGGCGAAGCCGCGCAAGCGCAAGGCCCCCGCGCCCGCGCCGACGCCCGCCTGACCTCGTGGCCCCGGCCTCCTCGTGAGGCGCGCGAGGCGGCGTGGTACCGTCGCGTCATGCCGCCCGTCGAACGCCTCTCGAACCTCCCGCCGCCGGCTCGGTATGACCTCCCCCAGCGGTCCCCGACGGACGAGGAGGAGCGCCGACGGCGCGCCATCGCCCACATGGACGAGATGCTCGCGCACCTCAACGACCCGCGCCCCGAGGGCGAGGCCGACTGGGACGTCGACGACCTCTTTCCGGTCGACCGCGCGCGATGAAGCTGGCGCTCGACACGAGCGTCCTCGGGGCGCTCTGCCACCCGCGGAAGCACGCGGACGTGAAGCTCTGGTTCCGCGGCGTGCGCGGCGTCCAGGGCGCCACCGTCTACCTGCCCGAGGTCGCCGACTTCGAGCTCCGGCGCGAGCTGCTCCGCATCCCCTCCCCTGCCAGCCTCCGTGCGCTCGACAGTCTCCCCGCCGAGATCGACTACCTGCCGATCACCACCGAGATCATGCGCAGCGCGGCCGCGATGTGGGCCGCCCTCTGGAACACGGGCCGCCCGCTCGGCACCGCGGACTCCCTCGGCGCCGACGTCATCCTCGCCGCGCAGGCCCGTGCGGTCGGCGCGACGGTCGTGACGGAGAACGTCGCCCACATCGGCCGGATGGTCGACGCGGTGACCTGGCGCGACGTCACGTAGCGTCGCGCCCTCGGCCCCGTCGTCGCGTCGCCTACTCCTCCTGCTCCTCCACGATGCGGTCGCACGTCACGCGGCGCGTGCTCACCGCGCCCCCGGCCGCCACCGAACGGAACACCCCGCCGCCCGCCGGCCGCGGCCCCGGGCCCACCGACCACGCGTCGTCCGCCTCGCTCGCCGCCGTCGACCAGCGGAAGCGCGACGGGCGCTCGAACACCCGCTCGACGCACCACGCGTCGCCCGCGCGCCGGAGCACCGCGCCGTCCTCGCCGCCGCCGCCCATCGCCGGGCGCGCCCACACCGCGCCGTCCGTCACCACCCAGACGTCGCCGTCCGCGCGCACCGCGCCCGCGCAGAACTCTGGCGCGCTCGCCACGCCGACCTCGACGCGCTCCCCGCCGCCGTGGGGCGTGAAGCCGTCGTCGTCGATCACCCCCCACGCGCCGCCGACCCGCGCGAGCTGGACGTTCGCGCGGAGCGCCCAGTCGCGGGCGACGTCGCCCCAGCGCTCGACCGTGCCGTCGGCGCGCAGGTGCTGCCACTGCGTCCAGCCGAAGTAGAGCGAGCGGCGCGCGCTCGACAGCTCGACGACCCAGCCACGGCCGTTCGGGTACGCGCGGGCCACCCACGCGCCGAGGCCCTCGGGCGGGGGGTTCTGCAGGTCGATCGCGACCGGCGCGCCAACGGGGCGGAGCCACCGCACGTCGCACGCCGTCGGGGCGTGCGTGACCCGCGCGCCGTCTTCGAGCAGGCAGCGCTCGAGCAGCAGCCCACTGCGGCTCGCGCCGCGGATCGCGTAGCCGACGTTCGCGCCCGCGTCGAAGTCCATCTCGGGCTGCCGCCACGGGGCCGCGCCCGCGTAGCGCCCGGGGCCCGTGTCCTCCCCGCTCCACTGCACGGTCACCCCGTCACGACGGACGGTCACCGTCGCGCGCGTCCGCTGGTGGAGCAGCGTGACGCGACGCGTGTTCGGGTCCGGCGGCGGAGCGGGAGCGACCTGGGCGCGCTCGTCGGTGAAGCAGCCCTGGTGGCGCGCGGGCTCCTCCTCCTCGTCGCGCGGAAGCGTCATCTGCGCCGCGCGGAACGCCCACGCCGGCTCGGCCGCGACGCCGTCCTCGGCGATGCGCTGGTAGGGCGCCAGCACGATCGCGCCGTCCGCGATCACCGGCGCAGGCAGGCGTTCGAGCAGCGCCGCGGCGTCCTCGGGGACCGCCCCGAGCGCGCGCGCGACGGCGGCCCAGTGGTCGCCGCCGTCGCGGGTGACCCACGCCTTCGTGCGCTCGACGATGACGCCGAAGCGGTCGTTCGCGAAGGCGACGCCCGTCGGGTCGGAGCAGCCGGCCAGGCGAACCATCGACGACGGCGCCGGGCTCGTGCCGAGGATCACCGTGCAGCCGCGCACGCCCCGCGAGACGCGGACCACCGCGTAGCCACCGTCCTCGCGGAGGTGCGCGGCGCGGAGCTCGGTGGGCGCGAAGCGGTCCTCGCCCTGCTCGCGGTACCCGACGTCGACGAAGCGGGGCTGCGGCTCGGCGAGCGACGCGATGCGGATCCACGCACGGTCGATCGAGAGCAGGCGCCCGCCGTTGGCGACGATCCGCGCCTCGGGCTCGGCGCCCACCAGGAAGCGGATGCGCGGGTCGGCACGCGTCCAGAGCGCCGCGCCGGGTCCCGTCATCGGGCCGGGGAAGCGCATGAACACGATGGTGTCCCCGTCGCGCGCGGCGGACACGCGCGTGATGGCGTTGAGCGCGTCGGAGATGAGGTTCTGCGCCAGCGTCCGGCCGTCGAGTTCGACCAGCCGGGCGGGCGCTCCCTCCCCCACGGAGTCGCAGTGCGCGAGGACGTTGGCGCCGAACGCCTGGAGGTCGCAGCCCGCCGCCCCGTCGATCGCCGCGTCGCTCGTCGCGCCGTCCCGCCCGAGGCGGTGAACCCGGCCCGACCGCGCCCAGAAGAGCGCGCCGCTCACCTCGAGCGCGGGCACGACGGCCCCTTCGAACTCGATCGCGAAGTGCGTCGCGCCGGTCGGCCAGTGGTTCGCGCGCCAGTGGTCCTGCCAACGGGCGCGGGCTCGCTCCATCACCGCGGGCGCGACCTCGGGGACCTCGGCGGTGTTCGCGGTGCTCGCGACGGGCCCCGCGGCGTCGACCCGATAGAGCGCGCGCCCGCCGCGAACGTAGAGTGCGGAAGAGCCGTCGTGCTCGAAGCGGATCGCGAGGTCGTTGGGGAGCGCGACCGGCTGCCACGCCTGCCCGCCGTCGGTGGAGGCGAGCAGCTCGCCCGGCGCGCGGATCGCGTAGGCGCGCTGCGCGTCGACGAAGTGAACGTCCATCACGCCGTCGGGCAGCGAGGCGATGGGCGACGCGCCGCTCGCTTCGAGGCGGAGCCACGCGCCGTCGTCGGTTCGAACCGCGGCGACCGCGCCGGTGGCGTGGCGGACCACCGATCGAGGCACCGCCGCGCGGACGGTGAACGGCCCGAGGAAGGTGTCGGCGACGAGCACGTGCTGGTCGCTGGTGAGGAAGGCCCAGCGGTCGCCGTCGAGCCGCCACGACCAGCGCAGGCGCGACGACGGGGCCTCGCTGGCGATGCGGACGGCGCCCCCCTCGTGCGCGATCTCCACCCGGAGGTTGCCCGCGATGAGCGAGTCGACGCCGGGCGCATCGCGCGCGATCGCCGAGGCCACCCCGTAGTGCAGGAGCCCCTGCGCGGGAAGCGTTGCGGCGGGCGCTGCGGGCGGCGTCACCGAGGCGTCGGGCGACGGCGCGGGCGCGCGCGCGGCGGTCACCGTGGCGTGGATGTCGGCGGTGACGACGGCGGCGGGCGGACGGCAGGCCGCGAGGGAGAGGAGCGCGGCCCACGATGCGTTGCGGAGCGAGAGGTTCGTCATGGTGAGGACGGCAATGAAGCGGCCGACGCTCCACCGTCGTCAACGCCTTCGGCAGCGCTCGATGCGCGCTCGGTCCGGCCTTCGAGCAAGGGACTCGCGCACGGACCACCACATCGTCGGTGTCAGTGCGCGCGCAGAGACGAGCGCGCGTCGTCCGCGCCGAGGTGCTCCGCGAGGAAGGGGACCGCGTGGGCTTCGAACACGTCGGGGCGGTCCTCGTGGACGAAGAGCCGCGCGCCGGGCACCGCGACGAGCGACGCGCCGCCGGGGAAGTCCTTCAGCATCGCGCGGGCCTTGGCGACGGGGAAGAAGGGGTCGTCCTCGCCCCACACGCAGAGCACAGGGCAGCGGATGCGCGCGTGGGCGGCGCGGAGCTGCTCGAGCGCGCGGGGGTGGAGGTTGCGGAGGAGTTCCATCTGGCCGAGGGCCACCTCGGGGCGGGCGAGCGGGCGGACGAAGAGGTCGTTGAACTCCCCGTCGGCGTAGCGCGGGTCGCCGAAGCAGCCGCCGAGCCCGAGCGCCGAGCGACGCACGACGCCCACCTGGAGCGCCTCGCCCAGCAGCCGGTGCGCCGCGGGCAGCTTCGAGAGCGCCACGTACGCGCCGAGCTGCCACGCGTGGTGCCCCGGGATCTCCGTCCCCGCCATCACCATCGCCTTCACCCGCGCGTCGTCGGCCACCGCCATCCGCGCGAACATCGCGCCGCTGTCGTGGGCGATCACCCCGTAGGACGTGAGCCCGAGGTGGTCGATCGCGGCGCGGAGGGCCGCGACGTCGGTGTCGACGCTGGCGGGGGTGTTCCACCGCGTGTGGCCGGTGCCGGGGAGGTCAACGAGGTGGACGGTGAAGCGCCGCGTGAGGGCCGGGAGCAGTCGGCGGAAGGTGGCGGCGTGGAGGGGCCAGCCGTGCACGGCGACGAGGTCGGGCCCGGCGCCGAAGCGGTAGTAGGCGAGTCGACCGCCGTCGAGGGCGAGCGTGGCGTGGGGGACGTCGAAGGCGCGGGCGAAATCCGTGGGGGCGTCGGTCATGGTCGAGGGCTCCTTCCCTGTGCGCCGATCCGTAGGTCGTCGCGCGACGCCGCTCAATTCCCTCGGGAGGTAGGTGCGCGCGCCGCGGCCGCCCGCGTAGGCTCCCGCGTCGTGAACCACCGCACGCCTGCGACGGGACTCTTCCCCGCGCTCCTCCGCCACTGGCGGGGGCGGCGCGGGCTTAGCCAGCTCGACCTCGCCACGGCCGCCGACGTGTCGCCGCGGCACCTGAGCTTCCTCGAGACGGGGCGCGCGAAGCCCGGCCGCGAGATGGTTCTCCGCCTCGGCGCCACGCTCGACGTCCCGATGCGCGACCAGAACGAGCTCCTCCGCGCCGCGGGCTTCGAACCCGCGTTCGGCGACGGGCCCGCGCCCGACGCGCTGCCGCCGCTGCTCGAGGGCGTGCTCCAGCGGATGATGGCGGCCCACGACCCGCTCCCGCTCGTGGTGCTCAACCGCCGCTACGACGTGCTCCGCGCGAGCGAGGGGGCGCAGTGGCTCCTCTCGCGCTTCGTGGCCGAGCCGTCGGCGCTGGGCGCGTCGCTCAACGTGTTCACGGTTCTCTTCGACCCGCGGCTGGCGCGGCCCTTCGTGGTCGACTGGCCCCGCGTGGCTCACGCCCTCGTCGCGCGGCTCCACCGCGAGTGCCTCGCGCGCGGCGCCGACGAGGCCCTCCACGAGCTCCTCCGCGCGGTGCTCGCGGCGCCGGGCGTCCCCGCGGCGTGGCGCCAGCCCGACTTCTCCGCGCCGAGCGAACCCGTCCTCGCCCTCCGCCTCCGCCGCGACGACCTCGCGCTCTCGCTCGTCACCACCGTCACGGCCTTCAGCGCGCCCGGCAACGCGGCCGCGGAAGAGATCCGCATCGAGAGCTACTACCCCCTCGACGACGCCACCGCGGCGGCCTTCGCGCAACGCCCGTAGCGCGCTCCGCGGCCGGCGTGCGACCCTCCGCGCCATGAGCGACGCGCTCCCGCAGCACCTCCACTCCGCGGCCTACTTCGGCGACGCGCGCGACTTCTGGTGGAACCGCGACTACGTCGAGCTCCTCGCCCGCCGGCTCGATCTCGCGTCCGTGACCCGCGCGCTCGACGCCGGGTGCGGTGTTGGTCACTGGGGCCGCGTGCTCCTCCCGCACATGCCCGCAGCGGCGCTGGTCGGGGTCGACCGGGAGACCGCGTGGGTCGACGAGGCCGCGAAGCGCGCGGCGGCGGCGGGCTTCGGCGACCGCGCGACGTACCGGGTGGGCACCGTGGAGGCGCTCCCCTTCGACGACGCGAGCTTCGACCTCGTCACCTGCCAGACGGTGCTCATCCACGTGCCCGACGTCCCCAGGGTGCTGCGGGAGTTTCTGCGGGTGCTGCGGCCCGGCGGCCAGGCGCTGCTCGCGGAGCCGAGCAACCTCGCCGACGCGGTCGCGACCGGCAGCGCGCGCCACGACGACCCGGTCGACGAGCGGATCGAGCTCCTCCGCGTCCAGCTCCTCTGCGAGCGCGGCAAGGTCGCGCTCGGCGAAGGGGACAACAGCCTCGGCGACGTGCTCCCGGGGCTGGTCGCGGAGGCCGGCTTCGCGCGGCTCGCGTGCTGGCTCTCCGACCGCGTCCAGCTCCTCGTCCCGCCGTACGACGCCCCCGACCAGCGCGCCGCCCGCGACGAGGCGCTCGACCTCGACGCGCGCGACTTCTGGGTGTGGGGCCGCGAGGAGACGCGCCGCTACTACCTCGCCGGCGGCGGCGCGGCGGAGGACTTCGACGCCGTCTGGAGCCGTTGCCTGGGCGCGAAGCGGCGCGACGCGGAGGGGCTGCGGCGCGGGACGTTCCACGCGGGCCTCGGGGGGCCGCTGTACGTGGTGGCGGCGCGGAAGCCTGCGTGATGCGTCGACGCGCGGCCGGTGCGCCGCAGTAGACACGCGCCGCGGGGAGCGGGTACTCGTGGGCCTCGGAGGCGAACGATGACGAGGCGGCGTTGGTGGATGGTGCTCGCGGCGGTGGGGCTTCAGGCGTGCAGCGACGGCGCGACCGGCACCGCGAACGACGCGGCCGCGAACGACGACCGCGCGCCCGAGGTGGGCGCCGACGCCGGCGAAGCCGCTGCTCCTGAGGTGGGCCCCGACGCGCAGCCGAGCGACCTCCCGGCGCCGGACGACGTCGCGCCCGACGCGTCGCCGGACGTCGCAGACGCACCGGACGACGCCGCGATCGAGGCCGCAGCCGACGCACCGCCGGACGCAAGCGACGACGCCTCCGTGGATGCGCCCCTCGACGCCTCCGTGGATGCGCCCCTCGACGCCTCCGTGGATGCGCCCCTCGACACCTCCGTGGATGCTTCGCTCGACGCATCCATCGACGCCTCCGTGGATGCTTCACTCGACGCATCCATCGACGCCCCCGACGCGCTTCCCGACGCGCTTCCTGACGCAGCCCCCGACGCCTGCGCCACGGGGCTCGCGATGTGCGGCGGCGCCTGCACTGACCTCAACACCGATCGCGCCAACTGCGGCGCCTGCGGCCGCCTCTGCGCGGCCGGTCAGATGTGCTTCGCGGGCGCCTGCACCTGCGCCTGCCCGCCGCCGCTCCTCTGCTGCGTGGGAGGCTGCCGTGACGTCCGCACCGATGACGCCAACTGCGGCGCGTGCGGCCGCGCGTGCGGCGCCGGGCAGGCGTGCGTCGACGGCGCGTGCGTGCTCCCCTGCGCGGCCACGGAGACGCGCTGCGGCGGCCGCTGCGTCGACACCCGCACCGACGGCGCCAACTGCGGCGCCTGCGGCAGCGCCTGCACCGTCGCCACCCACGGCTCCACCGCGTGCGTCGCGGGACGCTGCGCGGCGCGGAGCTGCGCGGCCCTCCACGACGCCGACCCCGCGGCCCCCGACGGCCCGTACCTCCTCGACCTCGACGGCCCCGGGCCTTTGGAGGCGCGGACGTTCTACTGCGACATGGCCGGCGGGGGATGGACGATGGTGGAGAACCAGGTCCCCTCCGCGCCGCTGCCCGACGAGACCGGCACCGTCAACCCCACGAACTTCGGGCGCGTCGACGCGAGCTGGCGCCTCGGCGTGCCCGACATCCTCGCTGTGCGACCCGCGTCCGCGTGGAAGCTCACCGACGCCGCCAACGCCGTGTACTTCCGCCCCGCGTGCGTGGTCGACTGGCGCGTCAACTACACCGACGTGATGACGCCCACCGACTGCACCACGGGCTACACCACCGGGGCGTTCACCACGGTGGTCAACGGGGGCTGGGTGTACTGCTCCGCGCGCGGCATCGGGGTGAACAACTCGGGCCGCTCGTGCTCGATCCGCGGCTCCGAGGGCGGGCCCTTCGAGCAGGGCGCGGGGCCCCACGGCCGCGCGTACTCGTGCGCCTACAGCAGCACGACCGAGCGCGTGTCGTTGTGGTTCCGGTGAGGTGAGGGCTACGCCCGCCGCGCGCGGCCCGAGCGGGGGCCGTGCACGGCGGTGGGGAAGGGCTCGCGCTCCGAGCCGACGGGGTTCGACCCGTCGACGTCGCGGGCGAACTCGTGCTTGCCCGAGACGTTGAGGTAGGGCCCGCCCTCCTCCTCGGCGCTCACCTCGTCGAGCATGTCGGGGAGCGTCTCCTCGCCGGCGAGCGCGCTCGCGATGAAGTGCTCGCCGAGGAGCTCGGCCTCATCGAGCGCCGTGCCCTTGCGCACCGCGCGGGCGTCGAGGAAGGCCGTCTCGGGTTCACGGTTGTGCCGGCGAATCTGCATGGTCACACGCTCCCTTTCTCCACCGACGAGGCTACGCCCGCGCCGCGCCCGCTGAACAGCCCAAAGCGCCGCGCGCCCACTCGACGCGACCGCCGCGCGCGCGGTACGAACCTCCGCGCCATGGACCCCGCAGCCACGCTCTCCGCCGGCGCGCCGCTCGGCCCGTGGCGCGTCGCGTCGGTGCTCGGCCAGGGCGCCACCGGCACCGTGTATGCCGCCCTCCGCGACGACGGCGCGCGGGCCGCGGTGAAGGTGCTCCGCGCAGGCGCCGCCGACGACCCCGTGGCGCACGTGCGCTTCCTGCGCGAGGTGTCCCTGGTGCGCAACGTCGTGCACCCCGCGCTCGTGCGCGTGATCGACGCGGGCTCGCTCGACGACGGGCGCCCGTGGTTCGCGATGCCGCTGCTCCGCGGCGAGACGCTCGCTGCCTCCCTCGCCCGTGATGGCGCGCGCGCCCCCGCTGACGCCTGGGCCACGCTCCGTCCGGTGGCCGAGGCGCTCGCGGCGCTCCACGCGGCGGGTGTGGTGCACCGCGACGTGAAGCCCGACAACGTCTTCCTCGCGCAAGGAGAAGACGGGCGCGTGCAGCCTACCCTGCTCGACCTCGGGCTCGCGCGCCCGGAGGCCGTCCCCCACGGCGCCGCGGGCCCGCGCACCGCCACCGGCTCGATGACGGGGACGCCCGCGTACATGCCCCCCGAGCAGTGGTGGGGCGAGGGCGTTGGCCCGGCCTCCGACCAGTACGCCCTCGGCGTCACCGCGTGGGAACTCCTCACCGGCGCCCGCCCCTTCCCCCAGCGCGCCCTCGACGCGCTGATGCGCGCCCACCTCGACGACCCGCCGCCCGCGACCGCGCTCCCCTCGCCCGTCGCCGCGTGGCTCGCCCGCTGCCTCGCGAAGTCTCCGGCGGGGCGCTTCCCGTCGATGGAAGCACTTATCGAAGCAGGTGATGAAGCGTTCGGCGCGCGGCCGCGAAAGGCCCGACGGGCGCCGTGGCTCGGGGCGGCGGCGGTCGCGACGTCCCTCGTCGCCGCGGGCTACCAGGGCGAGCACTCGCCGCGCGAATGGATGCGCCTCGGAGGCTGGGCCGCGTGGCCCACGGTGGCCTTCGCGCTCACTGGCGCGGTCGCGTTCGCGCGTCGGCCGGAGCGCGTCCACGGCTTCGCGGCGGCGGCGCTCCTCGCGGGCGCGGCGGGGACGTGGTCGGGCTTCGGTGCGATCGAGCGGGGGCTGCCGCGCGCCCCGGCGACCGCTCAGTTCGAGATCTTCCACCTCGGCGTGTCCGAGGCCAACGCCAACCGCTACCTCGCCGCGGGCGTGGCGCTCGCGCTCGGCGCCGCGACGCTGCTCGCCGGCCGCGCGACGTCCCCGCGCGACGCATCACTCCACCGCGCGACGGCGTGGGGTTCGGTCGCGATGGCGGCGCTCGCGGTGGGGTTGGGGGCGCCGTCGGCGGCGTTCCCGTGCCTCGCGCTCGCGCTGGTGGGGGCCGCGCGGCCCGATGACGTGGCGCGTGCGGCGCAGGGGTTGGTGCTCGTGGCGCTCGGCGCGGCGGTGGGGGTTACACGCGTGGAGTCGCGCGCCAGCGTGGCGTGGGACGAGGCGCCCGACCGCGCGTCGCGCGTCCGCGAGCTCCTCGCCGCGCAGGGGGAGCAGCGCGCGGTGCTCGCGCTCGGGGCGGTCGCGCTCGCGGTGGCGGCCGCGGGGCTGTGGCGCGCGCGGGGTCGTCGCGGGGTCCCCAGAGGGCGCGCGGCGCTCGCGTGCGTGGCGCTGTGGGGCGCGCTGGAGGCGGGCCACGAGGCGCGCGTGGCGCTGCGGCGGCGCTCGCTCTACGCCGCGCTGGCGCCGCAGTTCGCGCTCTTCGCGCGGCTCGACCCGCCGGCGGGGGAAGGGCTTCCGGCGCCCTCGGCCGCGCCGTCGCTCCGGGTCGCGCGCGACGTGATCGCCGTCGACGACCAGCGCGTCGGCCTCCACGCCGCGCTCGACGCGCCCGTGGGCACCAACGCGCTCGCGCTCGACCTGTCGCACCGGCTCGCCCGCGAGGGGCCCGCGGAGGGCCGCGCGCAGCTCTCGCTGATGGCCGACGCGCGGGCGCCCGGGGCGGTGGTAGGGCGCGCTCTCGCGGTCGCGTGGGGCGTCGGGGTGCGGCGCGCGGAGGTTCTCTTCACGCGCGGGAGGTCGCCGGGCGCGCTGCCGCCGGGCGCGCCGGAGGAGGCCGCGTGGGTGCTGCCGCGGGACTTCGTCGCGCTCCCCGTCGCGCTCGGCGCGGACGGGACCGCCGTGGACGACGCGCCCTTCGGCGAGCAGGCGGCGCGCTGGGCCCGCGCGGGGGGAAGGGTGACGCTCGCGGTCGGGCGGTGAGCAGCGCGAGTCGTCTGACGCTCACCCGTCGCGGCGGGCTTGCCGTGCTTCCCTCCCGTCGCGCACCTCCTCGACGTCGTCGGCGAGCGCCTCGCCGAGCTCGACCCGCACGCGGGCTTCGCCGGGGAGGTTCGCGCGCGCCCACGCGTCCTTCAGCTCGCGGAGGAGCTGCCCGAGCGGCGCGACGCCCTCGGTCGACGGGCTCAGGCGGATCTCCGCGGGGTCGGCGTCGGCCTCCAGCACGAGCCCGTACCCCGCGCGATGCACCGCGCGGAGGGCGGCCCAGGGGATCCACGGGCCCGTGAGCTCCGACGCGCGGTACACCGGGCCGGCGATGCGCGCGCGGGGGACCTCGGCGAGGTGGAGAACCCCCTGCGACGACACCGCGAGACCGCCGCCCCGGTCGGCGCCGCGCCAGGCCCGCGCCGCGCGCCACGCCCGCTGCACGCCGCTGCCGAGGACGGCCACCAGCCCCGCGGTGAGCCCGATGTTGAACCCGAACGCCGCGAGGAACACCACGAGCAGCACCGCCGCGCCCGCCGCGACCCCGACGCCCCGCAGCACCGCCTCGGCGGGGAACAGCCGCGGGTCACGGAACTCCAGGTGCTCGCCCCGCGCCAGCGTCGCCCGCCAGCGCCTCACCATCGGCGCCGCGATCTCCGCCAGCAGCGCGTCGGCGTCGACGCCGTCGACCTCGAGGTGCGTCGCCGCCCCGCCCTCGCGCAGCAGCGTGATGCGAATCGCGTGGCTGTGCACGCCGAGGCTCGACACCTCGGCGGGCTCGGCAATCACCTGGAGGATCTGCGCGTGCGGGATGCGCTCGACGCGGCCGCGGCGGGTGAGCGTCACGCCCTCGTCGTCGACGCGGACGTCCGTGACCCTGCGGTTCACCACGATCACCGCGGCGATGATCCCGAGCCCGGCGCCGAACGAGAGCCCCGTCCTCACGGAGCCGAGCGCCAGCGCGCCGAGGAGGCCCGCGATGAGGCCGATCAACAGCGTCCAGGAGACGAGCTGATCGGCGCTCACCGTGGTGCGGTAGGTGCGGTCGGACACGGCGACTGTGACGGGATGTGGCCCCCGTCGCCGACAGACGTCAACCCCGCTTCACCGCCCGCTGCCCGTGCTCACCGCACCGCCAGCACCACCACGTCGTCGGGCAGCTCCCCCGTCGGCAGCCGCGCGAGCGCGACGAGCGCGTCGGGCACGTCCTCCAGCGCCTCGCCGCGCGCTGCGTTCATCACCGCGTCGTGCGGCGCGTACTTCCACAGCCCGTCGCTCGCCGCCACCAGCGTTCCGATCGGCCCGACGCGCACCACCGGCTCGGGCAGCGCGCGCCCCGTGCCGAGCCGCGTCCTCTGCTGCGCGCCGGTGAGCTCGTCGGCGCCGCCCCCGGTCACGCACCACGCGCCCGAGTCCCCCGCGCTCGCGCCCGCCACACGATCGAGCGTCACCGACAACACCACCGCCGTCGTCTCGCCCACCTCCGGGTCGCGCGCCAGCTCCCCATCCATCGCGCGCAGGAACTCGCACCACGCCGCCGCGTCGGGCAGCCCCCTCGCGCGGTCGAGGAGCGCCCGCGCGGCACCCACCACGCGCTCCGCCGCGCGCGCGCCGCCCACGAGCCCGCCCGCGCCGTCGCACACCACCAGCACCAGGCCCTCCGGTCGCACGATCACCGCGCCCCGGTCCTGCGCGGGGACCTTCGATCGAACGCCCGCGTCGGCGACGGCGAACCGGAGGTCGTGATTCATCCCGCGAGCCTTGCGCCAACCCGCGGCCGCGCGCAACCGCCCCGTCCGCCCCAGCCGACACCGCGAGCGCCGCCCCTGTCCGCTCCGCCAGACACCCGCCCCACGCGCCGCCCGCGATTCCGCGCGGCACGTCGCTCGCAGTTCACCTCGGGCAGCGCGGCCCCCGACGGGCCGCGGGAGGTGACGCGACGATGATGGACTTCATGCGGGAGGGTGGCTTCGCGATGTGGCTGATGCTGGCGAGCGCGGTGGGCGCGGCGGCCCTGGCGGCGATGAAGCCCGCCCAGCGGCGCGGGCGCATCCTCGGGCTCGCGGCGGTGTGGGTGCTCGCGCAGGGCCTGCTGGGCATGGCGACGGGCATCCACGCGACCGTCCGCTACCTCGACCGGGTGCCGCCGCCCGACATGACCCGCATCCTCGCGGCGGGCCTCGGCGAGCTGGCGAACAACGGCGTGCTGGCGGCGGCCCTCGCGACGCTGCTGGGCCTCGGGTACGTGGTGACGACGCGCGACGAGCCGCCCGCGGCGGCCGCGGCGTAGGGTTCAGTGGACGGTGGGGCCGATGACCAGGACGGGCACCGGGGACTTCTGGAGGAGGCGCTCGGCCACGCTCCCGATGAGGATGCGCCCGAGGCCCGTGCGGCCCTCGGTGGCGACCACGAACACGTCGCCGCCCCAGCGCTCGATGTACTTCACCATCTCGTCGACGACGTCGCCCTCGCAGACGCCGTAGTCGACGGTGGCGCCCGACGCGGTCGCGACGCGCTGGGCCTCCTCCTGGAGCCGCTGCTCGATGGTGCGGCGGACCTCGGTCTCCGAGCCGGGCGCGCCGCGCTGCCCGTCGACCGCCGCCGGCAGGACGTGGAGCAGCACCACCGTGCCGCCCGCGTGCTTCGCGAGGCGGAGCGCGGACTGGACGGCGCGGTCGGTCTTCGGGCTGAAGTCGATGCCGACGATGATTCTCTTGTACACGGTGGGATTCACTCCTTCGGACGGTCGTCGCGCCGCCCCGGGGGAGCGGCGTCGCGGCGTCGTTCTACCGCCACACGGTTGTCTCGCGCTAGGGCTTGTCGCCGCCCTCGCGGGGCCCGTCGCCCCTGCGGTTCTCGTCGCGCTCGGCGAAGGCGCGGAGTCGGTCGGCGAGGCGCCCCGCGAAGGCCGACACCTCGCGGCTCACCTCCTCGGCCACGGCCTCGCCCTCGCGGCCCACGCGGTCGAGCGCGCGCTCGGCCTCCTCCAGCGAGCGCTGGACGGTGGGCTCGGCGCCCTTCGCCACCTTGCGGGCGGCGGACATCAGGTGGGTCACGGCCTCGCGGAGTTCATCCCCCGCGGAGGCTTCGGGCTTCGTCGGCTCGGGGGAGGCGGGGTCGGTCGGGTCGCTCATCGGGGTCGCACACTCCTCGCGCGGGCCCTCGCGGCGCCGCGCGCGGAGAGTGTGGGCACGACTCAGCGAACCGTCGAGAGGTTGTAGGTGCCGATCTCGCGGCCCGCGCCCGACTCGGGGAGCCGCACGCGGTCGATCACGGGCTCCATGCAGGCCTGGAAGGTCGCAGGGTTGACGATGACGTTGGAGAGCTGCCCCGCGCCGTCGTAGCGGAAGGTGATGCGCACGGTGGCGGGCCGCGAGGCGACGCCCCGGAGGCACTCCAGGAGCTCCTGCCGCACGGGGAAGAACGACGCCTCCACCGCGTCCATCGCGACGCGCGTGGGCGGGGCCTGGAAGGTCATCGGCGCCTGCGGGGCCTCGGTCGGGAGCGCGGGCGTCCCCTCGCCCCGGAGCGCGCGGGAGATCGCCTCGGACACTGCGCGCGCGGTGCGCGGGTGGATGGCCACCTCAGCGAGCACGCGCTTGTCGTTGAGCGATCCGAGCGCGGCGACGGCGGTGACGGCCTGCTCGAGGGCGGCCTCCATCGGCTCGACGTCGGAGACGATCCGCTCGTCGATCGGGTCGCCGCCGCCGACGGGGGGCGCGGCGCCGGTGTCGGCGTGGTTGAGCCGGATGAAGTCGACCAGCGGCGCGACGCACGCGGGGTCGCCGAGCTCGCGGAGCGCGGAGACGAGCGCGGGCAGGTCGGCCGCAGGCGTGGCGGGGTCTTGCAGGTGCGCGATGAGCGCGGGGACGGCGCGGCGCTCGTGGTGGGCCGCGAGGCCGCGCGCGAGGAGGCCGACGGGCGGCGCTTCGACGTCGGCGACGTAGTCGTAGTGGGCCGCGAGGGCTTCGATCATCGCCTCGGAGCCGTTGCTCCGGTGGGTGATGGCCTCGCCCGCGGCCGCCCGGAGCTCTTGCGGATAGCGCCGGTGGGTGAGCACCTGGACGAGCGCGTGCGTGGCCTCGGGGACGTCGTGGTCGATGAGGGCGCGGACGGCGAAGAGCTGCGCGGGGAGGAGCCGGCTGTCGGTGCCTCCGGCCGCGAGGAGGAGGCCCTCGACGGGGGTGCGCGCGCCCTCCTCGACGTGGCCGCGGGGCGCGAAATCCAAGGGGACCTGGAGGACGGCCTGCGCGGCCGAGGCGTGCAGGTCGACGCGCCAGCGGAGCGCGCCGGTCTGCGCGTCGACGAAGACGAAGTTGCCGTTCTCGTCGACGGCGGCGAGGCCCTCGCGCGACGCCTCGACGCCCGCGAGGTCGGCGTTGTGCACGTAGCCCCAGCGCACCTCGTTGGAGCCCGGGTCGACGCCGAACACGTCGCGGTGAAACACCGAGTACACGGTGCCTCCCGCGAACGAAGCCCCCTGCGCGGACGCGTCGGGCCGCCACGCGAGGCGGACGCGTTCGCGCGCGTCGAGCCCCGCGTTGAGCGCCACGTAGGGGTCTGCCATGAACGGCGGCGACCCCGGCACGCCCTCCTTCGTGAACGACGCGCGCGGCACCGACGTGGCGTCGGCCGACGACGCGCCGAAGCGCAGGAGCGCGCGCGCCCCGTACCACACCGCGGGGCCCTCGCGCCGCGCGAAGCCGATGAGGTCGCTGCGCCCGTTGACGCGCGCCACCTCGTCGCCACTTCGCACGCTGAAGACGGAGAGGTTCTGGCCGTTCCAGGGGAGGAAGAGGTCGTCGCCGACGAGGGCGGGCGGGCCGAAGGCGATCGGGCCCACCTGCTCGAAGCGGGTCGCGCCCGACTGCGCGTCGACCACCAGCGCCACGCCGTTGCGCCGCGAGAGCCCGAAGCCCCCGAGGGTGATCGCCACGCGCCCGTCGTCCTGCGCCGCGCCGACGAGCTGGTACCCGTGGTCGGGCACGCGCCAGCGCTCGGTGCCCGAGAGCGTCCACGCCACCACCGAGCCCGCGGTGCGCGCGAGCACGAGGTCGCCCGCGATCACCGGGCGCCCGAGGATCGCCGCCCCCACCTGCCCCAGCCGCTCGCCCGACGGAAGCCCGAACACCGCGAAGCCCTGCGCGGGCCGCGGCGCGACGAGCACCGCCACCGCGGGCGTCGCCGACTCGCGGGCCGACGCGACGCGCGCCGCCACCGCGTCGAGCCCGCCCGCCTGCGTCGCGGGGTACGACAGGTCGAAGGCCCGCCCGCCGCCCACCGACGAGCACGCGGACACCGCGAGCCCGAGCGCGAACACCACCGACGCCGCGCGCCTCACGGCTCCCCCCCGGTCACCTGGATGCGCTGCGCGCTCACCCGCGCGAGCTCGGCCCACTGGGGCGCGCGCGGCCGACCGAGCTCGGCGGCGCGCAGGAGGAAGTCGCGCGCGTCGCGGGTCGCGAGGCCGCCGATGATGCTCACCACCTGGGTCTTCACCGCGTCGGGGAGGTCGTTGCGGCGCAGGGCCAGCTCGAATGCCTCGGTGAGCGAGCGGAAGGGCGCGCGCCGCACGTACCCGAGCAGCCGAACGACGGCGTCCGCGTCGCCGAGGCGCGCGATGGTGTGGGCGCAGCCGCGGATGAGCGGCGTCCCCTGCGGGTCGAGGGATCCCTGGAGGTCGCGGTCGAGCGCGGCCCAGAGGGGGGTGACCACCTCGCGGTCGCCCATCTCGCCGAGGGCCATCGCCGCGTCGCCGCGCACGCCCGCGTCGGGGTCGCCCACCCGCGCCGCCACCGCGCGCGCCAGCGTGGTTCCGCCGATCGCCACGGCCGCGGCCACCGCGTGGCGGCGCAGCGTCGGGCGCCGGTGCTCGAGGTAGTGCTCCACCGCGACGGAGCCCTCTCGCCGCGCCAGGGCCGCGAGCGCGTGGAGCCCGAAGGCCGCGACGCGGGGCTCGACGCCGTGCATCAGCGCCGCGGAGATGCTGCGCGCGGCGACGGCGGGGTTGCCCGCGGCGGCCTGCTGCATCCGCTCGAGGAGCGCGTCGGCGTCGTTCATGTCCCACCACGCGGGGACGACGGCGTTGGGCGCGTCGTGCTCGTGCGTCGTGGTCTGCCCGAGGGCCGCGGGCGTCCAGGCGAGGCCCGCCGCCACCATCCAGGGTGCGATCCGCATGCCGCGAACATACACGAACGCATGTCCGGGTCACGGAACCCGCAGGCCCCACGGCGCGCCCGGTCAGCGCCGGCCAGATCGTGGCGGAAGCGCCCGCGACGGAGGTGCGCGGCGGGCGAACACGCTCCCGCTCACATGCACTGGTTCTGCGCCGAGGGGGACGACCAGGTCGCGGCGGTGCCGAGGCGCACCAGCGAGAGCGCGCCGGCCCGGAAGCTGCCGTCGCTGTCGTAGAGGCCGTACGTGGACAGGGTGCACGTCCCGACGGGGTGGTTCGCCCGCCAGCGCGTGAAGTACCAGCCGTCGAGGTAGGCCGGGGCGTACGACAGCGCGACCGGGCCGAACACCGTGTCGACGGTGGCTTGCGGGCCGGGGATCCCCTCCAGTTCGCGCTCGTGGACGATCGGGATGTTCCACGTGCCCGGCGTCGCGGGGACGGGCAGCGCCGCGTCGAGGTAGGGGTTGCTCCGAATCGCCAGCGTGCCTCGGCCCGCGAGGTTCCCGCTCGGGACGGTGAGGGTGAGCAGCGTGCGCTCGGGGAGCGCGACCGACGCGGGGACGACCCAGTCCGTCGCGGTGCCCGGCGCGCCGACGCCCCGGTTCGCCTTGAGCTGGTCGACGGCCGCGTGGACCGCCGCCTGCGCGACCTCCGGCGGGATCCCGGCCTCCTCGGCCGCCGCCGCGGCGAGGTAGTCGACCCCCTGGTCCATCAGCTCGTCGAAGTTGGGCAGGCTCGGCGGCACCCCCATGGCCACCATGCCGGTCTTCATCGCGAGCGTGATCCCCGCCCGGCAGGTGGCGTCGCAGGAGACGCCCGGGAGCGCGTCGAGCGCGCTCGCCACCGCGGTCACCACCCGCTGCTGGATCTCCTCGTACGTCTGGCTCGCCTTGTTCACCACCCACGCGACGCTGTCGACGACGCCGCTCACGACGTCGCCGAACGCGTCCGTCACGGAGTCGAACAGGCCGCCCCCGCCGCCGCCGCTCGACGGCGTGTAGTAGAAGATCGTCCCCGGTTGGAGGGTGGTCCCCGGCGCGGCCGCGTCGCCGAACACCAGCATCGCGCCGAGGGGGTCGACGGCGTAGGACACGAACGCCCTCGGCGGCAGCACGTGAGGGCGCACCACCTCGAAGGCCACCGTCGTCGGTGTGGTGGGGAACCGCGGCGCGGCCGAGCCGGGCTGGTAGGTCCCTGTGAAGGTCACTCGGCTCGGCGGGATCAAGCCCGCGGCGGCGAGCAGCGCCGGGTTGAGGAGGACCACGAACGCGCCGACGCCGTCGTCGGCCGCGTTGCAGGTCGAACGCGCGGGCCGCACCTGGAGGTACAGCGGGCGGCCGCGGAGGTACTCCTCGCGCGGCGTGACCCGGCCGCGCGCGTCGCCCCCGGACGCCGCGAGGGCGCGCCCGACGCTGAAGGGGACCCGCGCCGTCACCCCAGGGCGCAGCGTCAGGGGTTGGCGGAACAGCACCCCGCCCGGCTCCGCGCAGCGCGACGGGGCTTCGTGGCGAGGGCGCTCGGTGGTCGCGACGAGCTCGTAGTCGACGACGTCGGGCAGCGTCGGGGTGACCTCGAGCTCGCGCAGCGCGTCGATCGGCGCGGCGTCTGCGGCGTAGGCGGCGCGCCCGCCGGGCCGGACGACGCCCAGGCGCGTGCGCGGCACGAGGGCCTCGAGCCGGAGGTCGTGCTGTCCGGCGAGGAAGGCCCCGCCGGTGGGCCCGCGCCATCGGACGTCGGGGCAGCGCTGCGCGTCGACCCGCACCAGGAGCTGGTAGGCGCCTGCGCGCAACGCGGGGAACGTGAAGCGGAGCAGGTGGACGTCACGCGTCGGCAGCGCGACCCCCGGCACGAGCGACGGGCCCGTCGGTGCGTCCCGCCGGGCGGTCGCCTCCCCCTCGCGCGGGGCCCGAAGCGTGGGCCGAACCGGCGACGCGACGAGCCGCACGTCCCCCGCGCGCGGCGCGCACCCGTAAAACTGGATCGTCCCCGACGACGACAGCACGCTCAGGTCACCCGTCCCGGTTTCGAGGGGGTCGCCCTCCCCGGGCCCGACGCACGCCGACGCGACCACGCAGGCGACGCCCGCAGAGACATTCCACCGCTTCATGCGCGTGGTTGGACACCAGGTCCAGCGGGGCGTCAATCCCTTGCGCGTCGATCGCATCGACCGCGGTCGCATCCCCGTGTCGCGAGGGGAACGACGCCGCGGCGAGGTATGTTCGGCCCCGCCCTCAACCCCATGAGCACCGCCGCCCCGCCCGCCCCGTTCTCGCCCGACCTCGCCGACCTCCGCGCCTTCTGCCTCGTGGTCGACCTCGGCTCGATCACCGCCGCGGCGCGCGCGCTCGGCGAGGCCAAAGGGTCGGTGAGCCGCCGCCTCACGCGGCTGGAGGAGGGCGTCGGCGTGCCGCTCCTCCGCCGCACGCCCAGGCTGGTGCAGCCGACCGAGGTGGGGGCGGCGTACCGGGCGCGGCTCGGGCGCGCGATCGAGCTGCTCGACGACGCCACCGCGCAGGCGAGCGAGACGCACGACCGTCCGAGCGGGCGCCTGCGCGTGACGGCCCCGATCGACCTCGGCCAGAGCCTCCTCGCGCCGCTGGTGGCGGAGTTCTGCGAGCGGCACCCCGAGGTGACCGTGGAGATGGTGCTGAGCGCGGCGGTGCTCGACTTCGACGCCCACCAGATCGACGTCGCCATCCGCGCGGGCGGCCCGCTGCGCGACTCGTCGCTCATCGCCCACAAGATCGACGTGGTGGTGGGCGCGCTCTTCGCGTCCCCGTCGTACCTCGCGAAGCACGGGACGCCGCGCGCGCCCGCGGAGCTCGCCGACCACCGCCTCGTGTTGACGCGGCCGGCGGGCGCGGACGCTTCGCTCACGCTGCGCCGCGGGGAGGAGGAGCCCGAGGTGGTGGCGGTGCGGCCGTCGGTGCTGGCGCTCGACTTCTCGTTCGCGCAGGAGGTGGCGGTGGCAGGGGGCGGGGTCGCGATGCTGCCGACGATCGTCGCGCGCCGGGACGTGGAGGCGGGGCGCCTCGCGCCGGTGCTCGCCGACCGCCGTGCCTTCGAAGGGGCGCTCTACCTGCTGCACCAGGGCGGGCGCTTCCTCCAGCCCAAGGTGCGCGCGTTTCGGGACTTCGTGCTCGGCGCGTGGCGGCCCCGCGCGAAGGCCACGCGGGCGGGCGCTACTGCGCCTGGCGGAAGGCCGTGAGGTCGACGCGCAGGCGGATGGTGTTCGACACCTTGAGGCGCAGCGGCGCGAAGATCGAGACGTTGTAGTCCGAGAGGTTCACGTTGAACTCCGTCTGCACGCGCAGCATGTCGGCGTTGACGCCGAACTGCGCCATCTCCGCGTGCTCGGCGGCGAGCGGGACGAGGCGGACGGTGACGGGCACGGTCACGTCGCGCGTGACGCCGTGGAGCGTGAGGCGGCCGGTGACGCGCCCGCGCGCCGGACGGCCCGCCGCGAGGGGCGTGTTCAGCGTGGTCGACACGAGCTGGAAGGTGACGTTGGGGTGGTGCTCGGCGTCGAGCCAGTTGCCGCCGCGCAGGTGCTCGTCGCGCATGTCGTTGCCCGTCCGCAGCGACGCCGTGGTGATCTGGACCGACCCCTGGAGGCCGCGGCCCGGGTTCGCGAGGTCGACGGTGAGGGTGCCAGTGGTGTTGGTGGAGACGCCGTCGATGGTCTCGAGCGGCGCGTCGGAGGTGAAGGCCACGCGCGAGATGCCCGACGGGCGGAGCTCGAAGCGCTGCACGCCCGTGGGCGCCGCGGCGGGCTGGGCGGCAGGGCGAGGCGCGTTCTGCGCGAGCCCGAGGGGGGCCGCGAGGGCGAGGGCGGCGAGGGTGGCGACGGCGAGCAGGGACTTCTTCATGGCGCGTGGACTCCGTGGGGCGACGGTGATGGGATAGGGATGGCGCGGCGCGACGGGGCGCGGCCCGCGGGCATTGCGTGCCGGGTGCGCGGCGACCGTCCGGGCAGCGTCCGCGGGCCCTCCTTCGGGGCCCTCCGCTGCCGCGCGGGTCGCCGCGGTGCGGCGTCGCGAGGTGGAATGTATCCGCCGGCGCGCGGCGCACCACTGCCCCGGTGAGAAACGCCGGGTTGCAGATCGGTGACCGCGCGGGGCGCGATGGGAGGGAAGGGGTGTGGCGCCTACCGCCGACGACGACGGACGACCGCGACGCCCAGCGCGGCGAGGCCCGCGAGCGCGAAGCCGCCGCCCGAACCGCCGCCCGAAGCGCGGCAGCCGCAGCCGCTGGGGTCACCCGGCATCATGCCGGACCCGGCCTCGGGCGCGTCCTCATCGGTCGACGCGTCGCCGAGGTCGGCGTCCTCCACGGCCACGTCGGCCCTCGCGTCGCGCGACGCGTCGTCGCCCGCGTCGTCGGCGTCGGCCACCTCGGCGTCCGTGTCGGCGTCGTCGGCGTCCTCAACGTCGCCCGCGTCGTCGGCGTCCGTGTCGGCATCCCCTGCGTCGGCCACGTCCGTGTCAGCGTCGCCCGCGTCGTCCGCGTCGGCCACATCCGTGTCCCCGTCGCCCGTGTCCGCGACGGCGTCACTCGCGTCCGCGACGGCGTCGGTGTCCGCGTCGCCGGCCGCGTCGGAGTCGTCGCCCACGTCGCCGCCCGCGTCGCTCCCATCCGCCGCGTCCACCACGTCCGCCGCATCCTCGCCCGCATCGCCCGCATCGGCGCACAGCCCGCTGTCGGGGACGGCGCCCGCCACGCATGCGCCCATCGTGTCGCACACCTCGACGCCGTTGCAGAGGACCCCGTCGTCGCACAGCGTCCCCGCCGGCGCGACGGAGAGCGCGCACGCGCCCGTCGTGCGGTCGCAGGCGTTCACGCGGCACGCGGCCGTGCTCGGCGGGCACGTCACCGGGGCCCCGGGCGTGCACGCGCCCGCGGCGTTGCAGGTCTCGGCGCCGTTGCAGGCGTCGCCGTCGGTGCAGCTCGTGCCCGCCGCCACCGGCGCCGCCACGCAACCCATCGTCGCGCTACACGAGTCGGCCGTGCACGGGTTGCCGTCGTTGCACACGAGCGGCGTCCCTGGCGCGCACATGCCCGCGGCGTTGCAGGTCTCCGCGCCGTTGCACACGTCGCCGTCGGAGCACGCCGTGCCGGCGCTCACGGGCGTGGCCACGCAGCCCGTCGCGGGGCTGCACGAGTCAGCCGTGCAGGGGTTGCCGTCGTTGCAGGACAGGGCCGTCCCCGCCGCGCACGCGCCCGCGGCGTTGCAGGTCTCGGCGCCGTTGCACAGGTTGCCGTCGGAGCACGGGGTGCCCGCGGTGGCGGGCGCGTGGGCGCAGCCGGTGGCGCCGGAGCAGGTGTCCACCGTGCAGGGGTTGCCGTCGTCGCACGAGGGCCCGGCGCCCGAGACGCACATGCCCGCGGCGTTGCAGGTGTCGGCCCCGTTGCACATGTTGCCGTCGTCGCAGCCCGTGCCCGCGGTGACGGCGGCGTTCACGCAGCCCGTCGCGGGGTTGCAGGAGTCCGCGGTGCAGGCGTTGCGGTCGTCGCACGAGGGCGCGGCGCCCGGCGCGCACGTGCCCGCGGCGCTGCAGGTCTCGGCGCCGTTGCAGGCGTCGCCGTCGGAGCAGCTCGTGCCCGCGGTCACCGGCGCGGCGGCGCAGCCCGTCGACGCGTTGCACGAGTCGGCCGTGCAGGGGTTGCCGTCGTTGCACACGAGGGGCGACCCCGACGCGCACGCGCCCATGGCGTTGCAGGTCTCCGCGCCGTTGCACATGTTCCCGTCGGAGCAGCTCGTCCCCGCGGACACCGGCGGGAAGTCGCAGCCCGATGCCGGGTTGCACGCATCGGTGGTGCAGGGGTTGGCGTCGGCGCAGGTCAGCGGCGCGGCGGTGTTGCACACGCCGGAGCCGCAGGTTTGCCGGCCCGTGCACACGTTGGCGCTGCCGCAGAGCGTCCCGTCGCCGGCGAGCGACGTCGTACAGCCGGTCGCCGGGTTGCACGAGTCGATCGTGCAGGGGTTGCTGTCGGCGCACACCAGGGGCGTCCCCGGCGCGCAGGCGCCCGCGGCGTTGCAGGTCTCGGCGCCGTTGCACATGTCGCCGTCGGAGCAGGGCGTGCCCGCCATCACCGGCGCCGCCACGCAGCCCATCGTCGCGTTGCAGGAGTCGGCGGTGCAGGGGTTGCCGTCGTTGCACACGAGGGCCGTCCCCGGCGTACACGCGCCGGCGGTGTTGCAGGTCTCGGCGCCGTTGCACAGGTCGCCGTCGGCGCAGGCGCTCCCGGCGGGGCGCGGGGCGCAGGCGTTGAGGTCGCAGCGCAGGCAGGCGCCCGCGCAGTCGGAGTCGGGGCCGCAGGTGCCGCCCGCGTCAGCGAAATCCATCGCGTTGTCGTCGCGGTCGGGCAGCGCCGCGGCCCGGCTGTACACGTGCGCGGTCGTCGAGATCACGGGCGTGGCCGTCACGCCGGCGTAGACGCCGGTGCCGTAGTTCACGACGTCGACGATGGTGTTCGAGCCGTCGAGCACGAGGATCTCGTCGCCGCCGTTGGCGAGCCCCCAGGTGCCCGACGGCGTCCAGAGGGTGTAGCGCGTCATGTCGGGCGTGGCGTCGCCCGCGGTCGTGGCGAACTCCGCGTCGGCTGACCGCCCGTAGCGCGCGGCGTACTGCGAGCCGCTCGCGGCCACCACGAAGGTCGCGCCCGGCGCCAGCGTCGCCGCGGGGAACGAGTACATCCCCTCGGTGCCGTCGACGGTCTCCTCGTCGCCGATGCGGAAGCTCCCGAGCGCGAGGGGCGCGGGCGTCATGTTGCGCACCGCGACCCACTCGTTGCCGGCCGCCGTCGTCGCCGAGGCGTCGGCCACGAAGCGCGTCACGAGCAGCGGGGCGTAGACCTCGCCGCTCGGGCCGAAATACACGTCGGCGTAGTAGTTGACGACCTGGTCGCTCACCTCGGCGAAGGTGTTGGGGTGCGCGGTGGCGCGCGGGTCGCCGTAGTCGCTCACGACGTCGAGCGCGTTCGACACGTCCGAGCCGCCGACGGCCACGGTGTCGTCGTTGGGCTGCGCGCGGAAGGTCGCGACCGTGAAGCGCAGCGGCGTCGCCGGGGCGCCGGCGAGCCCGAGCGCGCCCCAGGGGACGAACACCTCGACGCCGTCGGCCCCCCGCGCCGCGGCCACCGTGGCCACCGTGGCGAACGACGTGTTCAGCACCGCCGCGGTGCCGCCCGAGCCGAAGCGCGTCTGCACGAGGTACTCCCAGCGCGCGTCGGGGGCGACCTGCGTGTCGGCGAAGCCCGCGAGGAAGTTCTGCCCGCTGCCGCTCGCGCGGTCGGTGTCGATCGCGACCTGCACCTGCACCGGCGCGCCCGTCGGCGACGACGACGCGAGGCGCACCAGCACCGCGAGCCCCGTGGCCGTGCCGGTGTACTGGACGCGGGTGATGTTGGCGTCGTTCTCGGGCGTCGCGAGGTCGGTGCGCGCGTCGGCGGCGTTGTCGAGCCACACGTACTCGCCCTCGGACGCGGCGTTGCGCGCGACGACCCCGAGGTTGTCGGCGGTGGGGGCGCGGGCCGACCACTCGGCGGCGCTGCCGTCGACGGTCACGGGGTGGGCGCGCGCAACGCCCGCGAGCGCGGAGGCGCAGAGCGCCAGGGCCGCGGCGAGCAGGTGGGGAGGTCGCATCGTGAAGCCTTTCCGGGGGTGGAGTGCAGCGGTGTCGGGCGCCGACGGAGGCGCCACCGGAGTCACATGCAGAAACACCTTCCCTCGGCGCAAGATGCGCTTCACGCGCCGCGGGCGGCCCGGAGGTCGCAGCGCGCGTCGGCCACCCGGCGGCCTGTCAACCGCGCCGCGCGAGGCCGACGACCGAGGTGCGTCAGAACGGGGAGGTGCACTGGAGCGCGAGGCCGCCCCCCGCCGCCGTGCAGGCGTGCGTGAGCCCCGGCATCGACGTGCAGAGCGCGCCCACGACGCAGTCGCAGGTCGGCGTCGCGGCGCACGACGGCGGCACCGCGACGCAGGTCGGGTCGGGCAGGGCCGGGCACCCCATGCAGCCCGGCCGGCAGTTGTCGGGGGTCGGCATCGCGGGGCACGCGCCCGGCCGGTTCTGGGTCCGGCAGACCTGCGTTCCCACCGTGCAGCGCTCGGTCGGGCCGCAGGCGAACTGCGCCGCGGATGCGTCGCCCGTCGCGGCCTCCGCGGATGCGTCGCCCATCGCGGCTTCCGCGGCCGCGTCGCCCATCGCAGCCTCCGCCGCGACGTCGCCCGCGGCATCCGCAGCCGCTTCGCTCGCGGCGTCACCGGGGACCGCCGACGTGCCACACCCGACCACGCCGAACGTCGCCGCGCCCCAGAGCGCGCACGCCAGCCACCGACCACATCGTCGCATGAGACCTCCTTCCAAACCACGGCGCGGCCGCGTTCCTGCTCACCCACGGCCCGGGGACGCCACGCAGGCGCGCCCGGTCAGCGCCGGTTCGAGCCCGGCGGAACCGTCTCCGGCGGCAGCGTCACGACGGGCGAGCGCGTGGCCGGCATCGCGGTCAGCGCCGCGAGGTCGTCGAGCGAGGGCGCGTCGTCCGACTGGACCTCCTCGACCGACACCTCCTCCGCGTCCGACAGGCTCAGCTCCGCGAGCGCGTCGGCCGGAGAGGCGACCGCGGGCGGCGCGGGCGGCGCGGACGGGACCGCGGGCGGCGTCGTGTTGCGCGGGTACGGCGGCGGCATCGACGGACGCGGCTCCTCCGCGGGCGGCGCAGGCGGCGCGGGGGCAGCGGCCTCCCACGCGGGCGCCGAGGCTTCGACCGCCACCATCTCCGCCGACACCTCAGGCGCGTCGAAGAAGCTGCGGCCCGGCGTCGGCTCCTGGTACGCCACCTCCGGCGACGGCGGCGCGGGCGGCTCGTACGCCACCGCAACCGGCGCTTCGTACGCGGGCGCGGCTTCGTACGCGGGCGCCGCCTCGTACGCGGGCGCGGCGGGCGCTTCGTACGCGGGGGCTTCGTATGCAGGCGCGGACGGCGCTTCATACAGCGACACCTCGGGCGCGGAGGGCGTCGGCTCGACGACGGCCGCGACGAGCGCCGCGGGCGCGTGGGCGGTGCCGGTCACCTCCTCGAGCTGCTGCTCCTCCACCGTCTCCACCGACGGCCCCTCGTCCGCCTCGTGGAGCGCGAAGGCCGCCACCGCGGGCGCGGGCGCGACCGCCACGGGGGCCGCGGCCTCCGGGGGCGGCGGCACGGGCGTCGGCGCCTCCATCGCGAGCAGGTCGTCCTCCACCACGGTGGGGCGCCGCTCGAGGCGCTGGAGCGAGGCCTTCGCGTCCTCGTCGTTGGGCGCGAGCTTGAGCAGGCGCTTGTAGAGGTCCTTCGCTTCGAAGGTGTTGCGGAGCTTCGTCTCCCAGACGACGGCCATCTTGCGGTAGAGCGAGACGCGGTCGCCGCCGGCCTCGAGCTCGCGCTCGTACGCGGCGAGGAGCTGCTGCCAGCGCCCGTGCCGCTCGAGCAGGCCCTGGAGCGCGTGGAGGTTGTCGACGTCCTTCGGCGACAGCTCGACGAGGCGCTGGTAGGCCTCGATCGCCTCCTCGATGCGCCCGAGGCGGTCGGCCAGGAGCGCCGCGCGGCGGCCGGTGTACGCGCGCGCCACGCGGGCGTCGTAGGCCTCGTCGATCACGCGGAGGTAGCTCTGCACCACCTCGCCGAGGCGCCCGGTGCGGCCCGCGGCGTCCTCCAGCGCGCCGGCGCCGCGCACGTCCTCGGGCCACACGGCCACGGCGCGCGCGTAGAGCGCGAAGGCCTCGTCCATCAGCCCGAGCTCGTGCTCGCAGAGCGTGCCCGCCCGGCGCAGGAGCACCGCCGACACGCGGGGGTTGTCCTCCGACGCCTCCTCCGCGAGCCTGGCGTAGCGCTCGACGAGGCCCGACACCATCCCCGCGTCGGCGCGGCGCTGGTCGCCCTGGATGCAGGCGTTCTCGACGCGGGCGAGCATCTCCTCGTCGGGCTCCTTGCGGCCCACCGCCTGCCCTACCGCCTGCTCGACGTAGAGGAAGGCCGTCTCGCGCTCGCCGAGCACGCCGCCCGCGGTCTCCACCGCGCGGAGGGTGACGGCGAAGCGCTCGGCGTCGCTCTGCGCGGCGCGGCGGCGGCGGTCGAGCGCCACGAAGATGTCCGTGTGGCGCTTCGGCCCCGGCACCAGGCGCACCACCGCGTCGAGCACCTCGTCGTCGGCCGGCGCCTTCGCCAGCCCCGCCAGCGCGAACTCGAACGCCTGCGCGCGCCCGCCGCCCCGCTCGATCGCCGCGATGCCGCGCATCGCCACCTCGTGGGCCAGCGTCGGGTCGCCGCACGAGTCGAGCGCGGCCTTGTACGCGTCGGCCACGCGCTGCGGGCGCTTGGCCACCTCGGCGAGGCGGTCGATCCGGTCGAGGTCCACCGCGGGGTCGGCCTTCGCCACCGCCGCCGTCACCCACGCTTCGAACGCGCCCTCCGGGTCGCCGAGCTGCTCCTCCTTGCGGCGGGCCACCTCGCGCCAGAGCATCGAGCGCCCGCCCCGGTCGCTCACGCGGCCCGCGAGCTCGGAGAGGATCGGCACCACCGCGGCGTGCAGTCCGTGCTTGTTGGCGAGCTCGAGCATCATCTCGATGCACGCCACGTCGCCCGTCTTCACCGGCGCCACGAGCACGTCCCAGGCGCGCTGCGCGTCGTCGAGGCGCTCGTCGGAGAGGTGCGCGATGCGCTGCGCGAGCTTCGACACCTCCTCGTCGTCGCCCTCGATCTCGAGGAGCTGGTCGAGGTAGCCCACCGCGTCCTTGAAGCGCCCCTCGCGCTCGCAGAGGTCGGCGAGGCGCGCGATCACCCCGAGGTCGCCCGGGTCGGCGCGGTGCTGCACCTCCAGCGCGTGGATCACCGCCTCGGGCTCGCGGATCTCCGCCTCCACCAGCTCGACGAGGCGCGCGGCGAGCCCCTGCTTGCGCTCCTCGTCCTCGTCGGGGCAGAGCTCCACCTGGCGCTCGAGGGCCTCCGCGGCCAGCGCGTGGCGGCCCTGCGCGGCGGCCATCAGCTCGAGCTCGGCCCACGTCTCAGGGTGGTTGCGCGCGTGCTCGCGGGCCACCGCGGCGAGCGCGTCGACGGCCTCCGCCGGGCGCCCGAGCTCGTTGCCGATGAGGGCCGCGCGGCGCTTGAGGATCTCGCGCTTCGCGTCCTCGTCGCGCGCGGCCGCGGCCACCTCGACGTAGAGCGCGGCGAGGCCCTCGTGGTCGCCCCGGAGTTCGGCGAGGCCCATCAGCGCCTCGAGCGCCTCGTCGTCGTCGCCCAGCCCCGCGGCCTTCGACGACGCGCGGACCTCCTGCCAGACGGGCGCCGCCCCGGTCGGGTCGGTCGCCCCGACGAAGCGGGCCGCGCGGCGCAGGAGCTCGACCTTCGGCGCCCCGTCGGCCATCCGCGCCGAGCGGTCGCGCGCGAACGTGAGGAGCCGGTCGCGCTGCCCCGAGGCCTCGAGCGCGTCGAAGAGCGCCCCGGCCAGCGAGTCGTCGTCGGGCGCCATCGCCACGGCGCGCTCGGCCTCCGCGAGCGCGCGGGCCCCGTCGCCCATCGCCCGCGCGGCGGTCGCGGCGCGCGCGTGGATCGCGGCGCGCGCGGAGCCCTCGGGCATCGCCTCGGCCCGCGTCGCGAGCGTGGCGTAGAGGGCCTGATGCTGCCCGGCGCGGGCGAGCAGGCGCTCGACGCTCGGCCACCCGTCGACGTGCTCGGGCTCGCGCGCCACCACCTCGCGCCACGCGGCGACGGCCTCCTCGAGCTGCCCCGCGGCCTCGAGCGCGGCGCCGGCCTCGGCCCAGCGCGCGACGGCGACGTCCCCCTGCGCCCGCTCGGCGCGCGCGCGTTGAACCTCCGCGGCCCCGGCGAGGTCGCCCGCGTCGGTTCGGGCCCGCGCGAGGCGGGCGGCGACCGCGTCGTCGTCGGGCGCGGACTCCCAGAGCATCGCGACCACGGCGGCCTCGGCGTTGGGGTCGTCGCGGCGGTCGCGGTGGACGTCCGCGAGGCGCGCGAGGACGTCCCGGCGCTCGGCCTCGTCGGCGGCGAGGTCGGCCCGCTGCGCGAGGACGTTGGCGTACTCCTCCCAGCGGCCCGCGCGCTCGAGCAGCTCGCCGAGGGCGCGCAGGGCGTCGACGTCCGTGGGGATCGTCTCCACCACCTCGCGCCACGCCTCGATCGCGCCGTCGACGTCGTCGAGCTCCGCGGCCGAGAGCGCGCCGATCGCGCGCAGCCGCGGCACCCGCTCGGCCGGCGGGCACATCGGCGAGCGCACCGCCACCAGCCACAAATCCCGCAGCTCGCGGAACTCCTTCTGCTGCCGCAGGTGGTCCTCGAGCAGCGTCAGCGCCTCGCCGTCGGCGGGGTTGCGCGCGAGCACCTTGCGCATCGCGTCGAGCATCGCCGGGCGGTCGTTGGCCTGGCCGTAGAGCGCCGCGAGGTCCTTGAGGTCGCGCACCTGCTGGGCCTCGTCGCCCTCCGCCGCGAGCGCGTCGAGCAGCGACGCGGCGTCGGCCGCGCGGCCCGCCTGGCGGTAGAGGTCGAAGAGCGCGCGCGTGAGCGACGGGTCGTCGTTGACGAGGGGCTCGAGGCACGTGATCGCGTCGTCCACCTGCCCGACCGACGCGTACATGTCCGCGAGCGAGCGGCGGATCACGGGCGTGTACACGCTCGTCGGGTTGCTGGTGACGAAGGCGATCTGCCGGACGGCGAGCTCCTCGACGCGGTTGGCGGCGCCGTAGGCCTCGTGCACCACCTGGTAGGCGAGCTCGCAGCCGGGGTGCGTGTCGAGCGCGATCTCCGCGAACGCGAGCCCGTGCTCCGGGCCCATCGCCACCGCGAGCGCGCCGAGGAGCTCCGCCGCGCGGGGCCCGTCCTCGGGCTGCGCCTGCGGGGTCTGCGAGCGGCCGATCAGCGCCTCGGCGAGGTCGCGCGTCACGTCCCAGTCGTCGGGCGAGGACGCGTAGAGCTCCTCCAGGCAGGCGATGCGGCGCGCGGTGTCGCCCGCTTGCGCGTAGAGCGCCGCGGCCTCGCGCAGGCGCGGCAGGCGCATCAGCGGGTCGGTGACGCTCGCGAGGAGCCGCTCGAGCAGCGGCGCGGCCGCGCGGTGGTTGCCGATCTGGATGTAGATCTGGCAGGCCGCCTCGAGCGCGGCGACCTGCGAGGGGTCGCCTTCGAACGCGCGCTTGTAGCAGGCCACCGCCTTGTCGGGCCGGCCGACGTTCTTCGCCCAGATCTCGCCGGCGCGGTACGACAGGTCGGCGGCGGACACCGGGTCCTGCCGCCGCCCCGCGATCTGCTCCGCGAGCATCGCGAGCGCCTGAAACTCCCCACGCCCCGCGTAGTAGTCCCAGAGGAAGGCCAGCGCCTCGGCGTCGTCGGGGTTGACGCGGAGTCGTTCGTACCAGGCGTACACCGTCGGGTCCATGCGAGCGGCGGGACGGTAACACGCCCAACCCCGCTGCAAACAACCGCTTTCCACACCCTGCGCGGCGGTTGTCGAAACTGCCCTCGCGCGGCGCCCGCCCCTCTGGTTTGATCACCGCCGTGACCACCTCCCCCCCGCTCCGTGCGCACTACGGGCGCTTCCTCCGCGGCGACCGCGTCCTGCTCACCGGCCACTCGCACCAGGCCTGGCCCGACTGCGCGCGCGACGCGACGATCGAAGCCTTCGACGACGCGGCGCTCCACGTCGACGACAAGTGGTCGCTCGCCTTCACCGCCGCCGACGCCGTGCGCGAGGCCGTCGCCGCCCGCCTCAACGCCAAAGCGAGCCGCGTGGCCCTCGCCCCCAACACCCACGAGCTCGTCGCCCGCTTCCTCTCCGCGCTGCCGCTCGCCCGCCGCCCCAAGCTCGTGACCACAGCCGGGGAGTTCCACACCATCCACCGGCAGCTCCGGCGGCTCGCGGAGGAGGGCGTCGCGGTCACCTTCGTCGCCGCGCAACCCGCGGACACCCTCGCCGAGCGCCTCCTCGCGGCCGCCGGCGAAGACGCCGCCGCGGTGCTCGCCAGCGCCGTCCTCTTCGAAACCTCGGAGCGCGTGCCCCACCTCGGAGCCCTCACCGCCGCCGCGAAGGAGCGTGGCACCGAGGTGCTCCTCGACGCCTACCACGCCTTCAACGTCGCGCCCTTCGACGCGGGCGAGGCGCCGGGCGCCTTCGTCGTCGGCGGCGGCTACAAGTACGCCCAGTGGGGCGAGGGCGCGTGCTTCATGGTCGTCCCCGAGGGCTGCGCGCTGCGCCCGGTGTACACGGGCTGGTTCGCGGATTTCGCGCACCTCGCCGACCGCCGCACGGGCGCCCCCGTCACCTACGGCGACCGCCCCGCCGACCGCTTCGCCGGCTCCACCTACGACCCGGTGAGCCACTACCGCGCGCGCGCCGTCGCCCGCTTCTTCGACGCGCAGGGGCTCGACGTGACCGCGCTCCGCGCCATCTCGCTCCGCCAGACCGGGCGCCTGATCGACGCGCTCGACGGCCTCGACCTCGCGACGCCGCGCGCGCCCGAGCGCCGGGCGGGCTTCGTCGCGGTGCGCGTCGCCGACGCCGGCGCCGTGGTGGCCTCGCTGCGCGCGGAGGGGGTGTTCGTCGACGCGCGCGGCGACCTCGTGCGCCTTGGGCCCGCGCCCTACCTCACCGACGACGAGCTCGACCGCGGCGCCGACGCCCTCCGCCGCGCCGCCCAGCGACCGTAGGCCGGACGCCACCGGCCGGACGCGTCTCAAGCGGCGCCCGCGAGCCGCCGTGTTGCGGGGCATGAGACCCCGCGTCCCCCGCCTCCTCCTGCTCCTCCTGGCCGCGCCCGGCGCCGCCCGCGCGCAGGCCCTCGCCCCGCCCGCCGCCGCCCCCTCGGACGTCGCGCGGAGCGAGTTCCAGCGCGGCATCGCGGCGCTCGAAGACGAGCGCTACGCCGACGCCCTCGCGGCCTTCGAACGCTCGTACCAGGAGCGCCGCGTCGCCTCCGTCGCGCTCAACCTCGGCGTCACGCTCCGCGCGCTCGGCCGGCTCATCGAAGCGCGCCAGCGGTTCCGGGAGTTCCTCTCGCTCGCGTCGCCGCAGCAGCACGCGCAGCACGACGTCGAGGTCGCCGGCTACCTCACCGCCATCGAGCGCCAGGTCGCGCGCGTGCGCGTCTCGGGCGTCGACCTCGCCGACACCGTGCTCCACGTGAACCAGCGGCGCGCCCGACTCGACGGCCTCGGCGAGGCCGAGGTCGACCCCGGCGAGCACCGCCTCTCCATCGAGCCCGACGGCTACCTCCCCGTCCAACGAACCGTCCGCGTCGAGGCCGGCGAGACCACCGAGGTCCCCATCTCCCCGTCGCGCCCCGCGGGTTGGATCTTCACGCGCTGGTGGTTCTGGACGGGCGTCGCCGTGGTGGCCGGCGCCGGCATCGCCGCGGGCGTGGTCTACGGCCAGACGCCGGTCGACCCGCCGCCGACCAACACCGGCCTCACCATCGGGCTCGGGGGTGCGCTGTGAGCCGCCGCGCACTGGCCTTCGCGGTCATCGCCCTCGCCGCGTGCCGCCCGCAGGCGACCGCCCTCCGCGTGGAGGTCGACGCCGACCCCGCGCTCGCCCGCTACGTCCAGATGGTGCGCGTGCGGGTGTTCGCGCCGCCGACAGCCGCGCAGCCCCTCGAGCAGCACGACGTCGTCGTCGGCGTCGGCGCGGTGCGCTGGCCGCTGGCGTTCAACATCACGGCCGACGGCGCCGACGCGCGCGTCCGCGTCGACGTCGACGGCTTCCGCGAGCCCTCGCAGGACCCCGACGCCGCGGGCCTCGTCCGCGCCCGCGCGATCACGTCGTTCCGCGAGGGCAAGGTGCTCCTCCTGCCGCTGGTGTTCTGGTCGGCCTGCCGCGGCACCGAGGCGCTCGACTGCGGGCTCACCGAGACGTGCTCGCGCGAGGGCCGCTGCGTCTCCGCCGACGTGCCTGCTGCGTCGCTCGACGAGTACACGCCCGCGGGCGGCGACAGCGGGCCCGTGTGCGAGGCCGGCGCGCGCGCGCTCGGCGGCGTGTGCGTCGCCGAGGCCGCCGACGCCGCGCCCGACGCGACGCCCGACGCCGCCCCTGATGTGGCGCCCGACGCGACGCCCGACGCTGCGCCTGACCTCCCGATGGACGTCGCACCCGACGCCGCACCCGACGCGGGCCCCGAGGTCACCATCGAGCCCGCGCCCGACGCAGCGCCCGACGTGTCGATGGACGCGACGGTCGACATCGCACCCGACGCAGCCCCCGACCTCACGCCCGACCTCACGCCCGACGCCGCGCCCGACGCAGCGCCCGACATCGCGCCCGACGCAGCACCCGACATCGCGCCCGACATCGCGCCCGACGTGCCCTCCGGGCCGACCGTCGACCTCGTCTCGCCGCCTCACGGCGCGGTGCTGTCGGGCCCCACGCCGAACCTCCGCTGGGCGCAGCCGCCGGGCGCGCCCCGCGCGTTCATCGAGGTGTGCGGCGACCGCGCGTGCGCGAGCGTTCAGTACACCTTCGCCGACGCCGCGGGCAGCAACACGCACCGCGTGGGCACGCGCCTCGCGCAGGGTCGCCACTGGTGGCGCGTGTCGGCGACGTCCGCGGCGGGCCCGTGGTCGGCGCCGCGCGCGTTCGAAGTCCGCGGCAACGGCGTGGCGAGCGCCGCGCTCGGCACCGCGCCCGATTTCACCAACGACGGCGTCCACGACCTCGTCACCGGCCTCCCGGGCTTCTTCGGCGGCGGGCAGGTGTGGCTCTACCCCGGGCGCGCCGCGGGCTTCGACCCCGCCAGCCCCACGCTCGTCACCAGCGCCGCCGGCGTCTTCTACGGCGAGCGCCTCGCCGCCGTCGGCGACATGAACGGCGACGGAACGCTCGACCTCGCGGTCTCCTCCCCGCCCCTCGGCGTCGACGGATCGGTCCACGTGCTCGGCGGCAGCGACGTCGGCCTCGCCGGGATGCCCGCCTTCCGCCTCGAGCCCTCGTCCGGCGGCAGCGCGTCCGCCTTCGGGGAGGCCTTCGCGAGCGTCGGCGACCTCGACGGCGACGGGCTCACCGATGTTGTCGTCGGCGCGCCGCAATACAACAGCGGCGAGGGGCGCGTCTGGATCTTCCGCGGCGTCCGCGCGGGCCTGACGCCCACCCCGGCCGCGCTCGACTCGCCGGGCAACACCGGCGGACGCTTCGGCAACTTCGTCACGGGCCTCGGCGACTTCAACGGCGACGGCCTCGGCGACTTCGCCGTGACCGCGCCCGACCGCTTCGGCGGCACCGTCTACGTCTACCTCGGCACGGCCGGGGCCGCGCCGCGCCTCGCGTTCACCTTCGAGCCGCCCCCCAGCTCGGGCACCGCCTTCGGCGCGCGCCTCGCAGGCGGCGTCGACCTCGACGGGGACGGCCTCGGCGACCTCGCCGTCGGCGCGGCCACCGCCGTCCCGTTCGGCGCCGTCTACGTGTACTTCGGCGCCACCGGCGCACGCACGTCGGTCTTCGACGAGGTGCTGCTCCCGCCGGGCGCGGGCGAGTCGCTCTTCGGCATGGCCGTCACGAGCGGCGGCGACATGGACGGCGACGGCCTCGACGACCTCATCATCGCGCAGGGAGGCCGCGACCACGTGCACGTCTACGCCGGGGCCCCGCGCGGCGGCTCCCACCGCGTGATCGCCACCGTCCAACGCCCCGCCGACGGCGCCGCCTACTTCAGCACCGGCTACGGCAAGGCGCTCGCCGGGCTCGACCTCAACCACGACGGCCGCCGCGACCTCCTCATCGGCGCCTACAACGAAGCCTCTGGCGCGGGGCGCATCTACGCCCATGTGCAGATCGCCACGGGCGGCGTCCCCGCGGCGCCCACGTTCGTGATCAACGGCGCGGCCGGCGCCCGCCTCGGCAGCTCGATCGCGCAGTAACGCAGCGCCCACGCCGGGGTCGTTCGCCCCCCGAACGAACGGCCCCGCGCCCCTCCCCTACAGCTCCTGGAAGATCGTCCCGCTGCGCACCGACGGCGCCGGCCCACGCCGCGGCTGCACCGCGGGCGCCGTCGGACGAACCGGCGCCGGCGCTGTCGTGCGAACGGGCGCGGGAGCCGTCGTGCGAACGGGCGTCGGCGTCACCGCGCGGACGGGCGCCGGGCGGCTCGGCGCGCGCGCGGGCGTCGAGCCACCGCCGTTGGCGAGCGCCTCGAAGGGGTCGCCGAGCAGCGCGGGGTTGCTCGCCGGGCGCGGCCGAACAGCCGGCGCTGGCGTCGGCGCGGTGGCGGCGCGCGGCGGCGTCACCCGGGGCGTCGGCGCACGCGCGGCAGCCTGCGGAGGCGACGGCGCGCGCACGGCAGGCGGCGGCGAAGGCGCACGCACGACGACCGGCGGAGGCGACGGGGTCGCGGGAGGAGGCTCGACCGCGGGCGCAGGCGCGGGCTCCGGCGCGAGCACCTCGGGTTCAGGCGCGGGAGGCGGCGGAGCGACGGGCGCCTGCGAGGGCTCGGCCGGCGCGACCGACGGGGTCAGCGTCGGCGCAGGCGGAGCGCCCGGCTGCACTGCGGGCTGCACCGCGGGACGGAGCGCAGAGGGCGTCGCGGCCTCCGAAGCCCCCCCGCGGAGGCTCCCCGAGACGTACGCACCGAGCACGACGAGGCCCGCCACCGTGCAGAGCCCGCCGATCGCGAGCGCGAGGATGCGGCCCTTGCGCGGGGGCGGCTGCACCGTGTCGATCCGCTGCGTGCGACGCGGGCCCGTCGCGGCGGGCACCTCGGCGGCCGAGAGCGTGTCGCGCGAGTCGCGGCGCACCGGGGGCATCGTCGGAGCGGGCGCGTGCAGCGGCGGGATGTCGCCGAAGGGAGACGCCGGCGCGGGCGGCGCGGGCCCGAAGAGCGACGCGAGGTCCTGCCCGTTGGCGGGCGCAGGGGACGGGGGCCTCGCGCCGGGCCGCGCTTCGTGCACCGCGGATACCTTCGGGGCCTCCGCGGGGCGGGGCTCCGGCGGCGCGGTCGAGGGGCGCGGGGGCTCGGGCGACGCGGCGCGCGCGGTCGGGGGGACGGTCGACGGGCGCGGCGGCGACGACAGGGTCGCCGGCGGCGGGGTCGAGACCGTGGGCGGAGGGGACGAGCGGCCCGCCGACGGCACCGTCGCCGTGGACTTGCTGGAGAGCGGGTTCTGCAACGGCGCGGGGCCGCCGGAGCGCGCGACCGCGGGGGCCGGCGCGGACCGCGGCGCGACCTGCGGCGCGCGGTTGGGCGGCATCGCGAGCGTCGGCGGCCGGCGCAGCGGCGCCGTGAGGCTGTCGTCTGCCTCGGGCTCGAACTCCGCCGAGAGCTCCGGCACGAACTCGATCGACGCGGGCAGCACCGGGCGCCGCGGCTGCACCGCCGCGACGGCGCGGTTGGGCGCG
>JAXLYI010000031.1:0-147592 GCA_046351555.1 Polyangiales bacterium | reverse complement strand
GCGACGGGATGGTGGACGAGGGCTGCGCGTGCACCCCGGGCGCGACGCAGAGCTGCTACACCGGCCCGTCGGGCACCTCGGGCGTCGGCGTCTGCCGCGCGGGCTCGCAGACCTGCGTGGCGGGCGCGGGCGGCGTCGGCAGCGCGTGGGGCGCGTGCGGGGGCCAGACGCTCCCCAGCACCGAGACCTGTGACCGGATGGACAACAACTGCAACGGCCAGGTGGATGATGGCGTGTCGTGCGGCCCGTCGGTGACCTGCCCCGCGGCCGTCACCGACCTCGCGGGCAACACCGTCACCCTGCGCGCGACCGCCACCGGCGCGACGCGCTACCAGTGGTCGGTGGTGACCTCGCCCCCCGGCGGCGCCGCCACGCTCGGCTCGCCCACCTCGACGAGCACCACGTTCACCTCGGTGATCGTCGGCGCGTACACGGTTCGTTTCACGGCCACCGACGCGATGGGGCGCGCGGCGAGCTGCGACACCGCGGTGACGATGCGCGGCCACGGACTCCGCGTCGAGCTCACCTGGGACACGGGCGCCGTGCCGCCCGCCACCGCCGGCCGCACGGACATCGACCTGCACGTGCACAACGCCCAGGCGACGTCGTGGTTCACCTCGCCCACCGACTGCTACTACCGCAACCGGACGCCCGGCTGGGGCATGGGCGGCTCGGCCGACGACCCCGCGCTCGACGTCGACAACACCTCGGGCTTCGGCCCCGAGAACATCCGCATCGACCAGCCCTTCGCCTCCGTCTCCGACACCTACACCGTCGGCGTCCACAACTACTACGGGGCCGCCCGCACCAACGCGACCGTCCGCATCTACTGCGGCGACACCCTCGCCGGCACCTACGCGCGCGCCATCACCGGCAGCAACACCGCCGCCGCTTCGAACAGCGACTTCTGGCGCGTCGCCCGCGTCACGTTCACCTCCGGTACGGCGTGCACCGTCACCGCCGTCAACGACGTGATCACCTACGACCAGGCCCGCGCCGGCCGCCCGTAGCGCGCGTCCCCTCCCCCGCCTCCCGCTACTTCCCTTCCCGCTCCAACAGCCGCGCGTACACCTCGGCCCGCTTCCGGCCGAGCGCCCGCGCCACCTCGCGCGCCGCGTCCGCCGGGCGCATCCCCGCCGCCAGCGCCGCGTCGAGCGCCGCGTCGAGCTCGCCCCCCGACGCCTCCTCCGCGGCCGGCGCGCCCTCGAGCACCACCGTCACCTCGCCGCGCGGCGGAGCCTCCGTCAGCGCCTCCGCTAGCGACGCCACCGTGCCCCGCAGGTGCTCCTCGTGGAGCTTGGTGAGCTCGCGCGCCACCACCGCGCGGCGCCCAGGCGCGCAGAGCGGCGCGAGCTCGCCCAGCGTCGCCGCCGCGCGCTCGGGCCCCTCGAAGAACACCGTCGCCAGCGGGTCGCGCGCCGCCGCCGCCAGGCACGAGCGCCGCGCCGTCCCCTCGCGCGGCACGAAGCCCACGAAGCGAAAACCCCCCGCGCCGAAGCCCGACACCACCAGCGCGGCGAGCACCGCGCTCGGCCCGGGTCGCGCCTCCACGGCGAGCCCGGCCTCCACGCAGCGGGACACCAGGAGCGCGCCCGGGTCGCTCACCAGCGGCGTTCCCGCGTCGGACACCAGCGCGAAGCGCTCGCCCGCGCGCATGCGGGCCACCAGGGCGTCGGCCCGCTCGCGGGAGACGTGGTCGTCGAGGCGCGAGACGGGCCGCTCGACGCCGAGCGCGCGCAGGAGCGAGAGCGTCGTGCGGGTGTCCTCCGCGAGCACCTCGTCGCAGGTACGCAGCGCCTCCACCGCGCGCGGGGTGACGTCGCCGAGGTTGCCGATCGGCGTCGCCACCACCGCGAGCGCGGGCGGCGGGCGGCGCCCGTCAGTCAAGGTCGATCGCCCGGCCGAGCTCGCCCTGGAGGTACGCGCGGAGCTTGTCCTGCAGGCGCTTCTCGAGCTGGCGGACGCGCTCGCGGGAGATGCCGTAGCGGTCGCCGATCTCCTGGAGCGTGACGGGGTCGTCGGCCATGAAGCGGTCGCGGAAGATGTCGACGTCCTTGCCCGTCAGCGTCTTCTCGAAGGCGACGAGGCGCTCGCGCACCATGTCGTCGATCTCCGCGCCGGCCAGCATCTCGTCCGCGCCGCGGCCGCCCGAGGGGAGCGTGTCGACCCGCGCCAGGGCCCGGCCCTCGCTGTCGCCGACGGGCGCGTCGAGCGACATGTCGTTGCCGGAGAGCCGCCGGTCCATGTCGACCACCTCGCTCTCGGGGACGTCGAGGCGGCGGGCGAGCTCGGCCGACGACGGGTCGATGCCCATCTGCGCGAGGCGCTGCTTCTCCTTGTTGAGGTTGAAGAAGAGCTTGCGCTGCGTCTGCGTCGTCCCGAGCTTCACCAGGCGCCAGTTGTTGACGATGAAGCGGAGGATGTACGCGCGGATCCACCACGCGGCGTAGGTCGAGAGCTTCACCCCGCGGTACGGGTCGTAGCGCTTCACCGCCTGCATCAGCCCGATGTTGCCCTCCTGGACGATGTCCATGAGGTTGCGGTACGCGCGGCGGTACTCGTACGCGATCTTCACCACGAGGCGCAGGTTGGCCGTCACCATCCGCGCGGCGGCCTTCACGTCGCCCGTCTTGGCGTAGCGCGCGGCCAGCTCGTGCTCCTCGTCGGGCGTGAGCAGCGGGTGGCGCTGCACCTCGGAGAGGTAGGCCTTGAAGGGGTCGTAGCGGTCGAGGCCCGACGCGCGGGTGACCACCGCCGGCTCGAGCGACACACCCCCCTCGTCGCCGAGGTCGGTCGCGACCTCGCCCACCACCACGTCGTCGTCGTCGCCGCTCCCTTCCGACTCGCCCGACGAGGCGGGCGGCGGGGGCGGCGGGGGGTCCGACGCGTTCGCCTTCTTGCGCGGGGTCCTGGGCTTCTTGGGCTTGCTGGCGGTCGGGTCGGACACGGCTCTTCTCGGGCTACTGAAATGGGGCGGGAGGGGACCTTAGTCCATCCCCGCGGGCGTTTCGACGGAAACGGGCGGTGGGGGAGAACCCCCCGAGGGGCCCGACGCTTCCGCCGTGGGATAAGGGATTGACCCGGCGCGCGGGGAGCACGGACAATCCCACGCCCCAATGCCCGAACGCCTCACCGTCGAATCCGCCGCCGCCACGGACGTCGGCCGCAAGCGCGCCCACAACGAGGACGCCTACCGCATCGTCGCCGAGGAGCAGCTCTTCCTCGTGGCCGACGGGATGGGCGGGCACAACGCCGGCGAGGTGGCGAGCGCGATGGCGGTCGACATCGTCGGGCAGTTCGTCCTCGACGCGCGCCGCGACCCGCCCGTCAACTGGCCCTTCAAGCAGAACCGCGACGAGATCCACGACTCCGAGACGCTCTCGATCGCGGTCCAGTACGCCAACCTGCGCATCTTCGAGTCGGCCCGGGAGAACGCCGACCGACGCGGCATGGGCACCACCTTCGTCGGCGCGATGGTGCGCGGCAACGCGGCCTGGGTCGCCCACGTCGGCGACTCGCGCAGCTACGTGGTGCGCGCGGCCGGGCACATCGAGCCCCTCACCGTCGACCACTCGCTCCTCGAGGAGTACCGCCGCACCCGGCCCGACCTCACCGACGAGCAGGTGAAGCGCTTCCCCTACAAGAACGTCATCACCCGCGCGCTCGGGATGAAGACCGACGTCTGCGTCGAGATGCACCGCCACGAGATGCGCGACGGCGACACGCTCGTCATCTGCTGCGACGGGCTCACCGGCATGGTGCCCGACGACAAGATCGCCCGCATCGTCCGCAGCACGCCCGTGCTCGAGGACGCCTGCAAGGCCCTGGTGCAGGCCGCCAACGACGCCGGCGGCGTCGACAACATCACCGTCGTGCTGGTACGCGCCGTCAAGAAGTAGCGGCCGCGCGCGGCAGGGTCACCCGGAAGCGCGTGCCCGAGGCGCCGCTCTCCACCCGCACGTCGCCCTGGTGCGCGCGCACCACCTTCTGCACGATCGCGAGCCCGAGGCCCGTGCCGTCGGGGCGCGTGGTGAAGAAGGGCTCGAAGATCCGGTCGATGGCCGACGGGTCGATCCCCCGGCCGCGGTCGCAGACCTCCAGCGTCGCGCCCGCGTCGTCGGCCGCGGTGGTCACGGTGACGGTGGCGCCCGACGGCGAGGCGGCGACGGCGTTGTCGACGAGGTTGACGAGCACCTTGCGCATCAGGGCCTCGTCGAAGGGGACGGGCGCCGCGGCGGGGTCGCCCGAGCGCACGAGCGACAGCTTGACGCCGCGCGCCGCGTGGACGGGGCCGAGCGCGCGGAGCACGTCGGCCGCCACCTCGCCGAGGTCGTCGGGCTCGAGCGCGGGCGCGACCGGCCGCGCGTACTCGAGGATCGCGCCCACCGAGCGGTTGAGCCGCTCGATCTCCTCGACGGCGATGTCGAGGTACTCCCGGTCGTCCTCGGAGAGCGCGGCGCGCCCGCGGAGGATCTGGACGTTCATCTGGACGGAGGTGAGCGGCGTGCGGATGTCGTGGGCGATCGCCGCGGCGAAGGCGCCGAGGGCCGCGAGGCGGCGCGACTCCTCGAGCTCGCGCGTGAGGCGCAGGCGCTCGGTCACCTGCTCGGCGAGCGCGCGGCTCGACTCCGCGGCCTCCGCGTAGAGGCTGTGGTTCTCGAGCTTGAGCGCGAGGTGGTCGGCGAGCGTCACCACGGCCTCGGTCGCGGCGCGCCCCGGCGCCTCCGCCCGCTCCAGCAGGAGCAGGCCGTAGAGCGTCTCGTGACGTCGCACAGGGACGAGCAACTGCGCCCCGAGGCGCTCCATCGCGCCGACCACGGTGGGCGGCAGCTCGGCGGCGTGGGCGGTGGAGTAGAAGGGCCGCGGGTTCTCGCGCACGGCCGCGGCGAGCGAGGGGTCGAGCGCGGCGTGGCGGAGCGACGGGAGCTCCCCGGCCCGCAGGAAGCGGACGCCGCACGAGGTGGCCCGCGCGACGGCCTCGAGCACGGCCGCGAGCGCGACGTCGGGGTCGACGGTGCGGGCGGTGTCGGCCATCGTCCGCTCGACCACGCTGCGCGCCGGGGCGCCGCCGGCGAGGGCGTCGTCGACGTTCTTGATCGCGCGGGCGAGCGCGCCGAACACCACGCGGGCGAGCTCGGCGGAGACGGCCGCGACCACCACCGTGGCCAGCGCGGGCGACGTCCCCGCGGAGAGCGCGGCGTGCAACGGCGGCGCGGCGAGGCCCACGTACGCGGCCATCGCGCCCGCGGCCGACACCGCGAGCACGACCTCGGCCATCAGCACCCGCACGTCGAAGAGGTGGTAGCGGAGCACCGCCACGCCCGTCCCCCCGAGCACCCCGAGCGCCACGCCCACCGCCTGCGCGACGAAGACCCACAGCGGAACCTGCCGGTGGTTGAGCCGCTCGAGCGCGACGATCAGCGCGAGCGAGAGCGCCCACGGCACCACCACGCTCACCTGCACGAGGGTCACCGGCGCCGACGGGCGCGACTGCCCCGGCGCCGTCGCAGCCCAGCGGTTGCGGCCGAGGAAGACCACCGCCAGCGCGAAGTACGACGGCATCAGCGCGAAGAGCAGCACGTACGACGCGCGCATCCCCGAGAGCGACGGCACCTGCGAGGCGGCCGTCGACGCGAAGGTCACCGCGGCGAGCCCGTAGCGGAGCCAGCGCGGCGGCACCCGGTTGAGCGGGAAGCTGTACGCGAAGAGGACGAGCGAGTGCGCCGACGCGAGCCCCGTCGCCACGCTGGCGAGCGAGAGCAGCGGGTGCGACGAGGGAATCCCCGCCAGCAGCCCGAAGGTGAGCGCGAGCACGCGCGCGGTGGAGGCGAGCGCGGCGAGCTGGAAGTAGCGCGTGTCGACGCGGTCGCCGGTGTCGCGGCGGATGCGGTGGGCGAGCATCGCGAGGAGCGCGACGGCGAAGAAGGCCAGGGTGGCGAGCGAACGGTCCATCGTCGAAGCCCTCACACGGCGCGGGCGGCCGGGGCGTTGGGCAGGGCGGCCGCCACCGGGGCGGGCCGCTCGAGCCGGTACTCCTTGATCTTGCGGTCGAGCGTCTGGCGGGTGATCCCGAGGATCTGCCCGGAGCGCCGCTTGTTCCACCCCGTGGCGGCGAGCACCGTCGCGATGTGGCGCTGCTCCACCTCGCGCAACGAGGGAAGCGCGCCGGCCATCGGGTCGGGCTCGCCGGCCGCGTCGGGCTCGGGCGCCTCCTCGGGCTCCTCCACCACGATCGGCAGCGCGCTCGCCTCCAGCACCTCGCCCTTGGTCAGAACCACCGCGCGGGTGAGCGCGTTCTCGAGCTCCCGCACGTTGCCCGGCCACGGGTACGACGCGATGAGGTCGAGCGCCTCGCGCGCCACGTACCGGATGCGCTTGTGCTGGTCGCGGGTGATCTTCGCCAGGAGGTGCTCGACGAGGGCCGGCAGGTCGTCGCGGCGCTCGCGCAACGACGGGAGGCGGATCTCCACCACGCGCAGGCGGTAGTAGAGGTCCTCGCGGAAGGTCCCCTCGCGCACCATCTGGGCGAGGTCGCGGTGGGTGGCGGTGATGATCCGGGCCTTCAGCGGGATGGGCCGCGGGTCGCCGACGCGCTCGAACACGCGCTCCTGCACCACGCGCAAGAGCTTGGTCTGCGTGTCGAGCGGCAGCTCGCCGATCTCGTCGAGGAAGAGCGTGCCCGACCCCGCGAGCTGGAAGCGCCCCAGCTTCTCCCCCACCGCGCCCGTGAAGGCCCCGCGCGCGTGGCCGAAGAGCTCGCTCTCCAGGAGGTCGCGCGGAAAGGCCGTGCAGTTGACCGCCATGAAGGCGTGGTCGCGGCTCGGCCCCGCGTAGTGGATCGCCCGCGCCACGAGCTCCTTGCCCGTGCCCGACTCGCCCGTCACCAGCACCGTGGCGGTGGAGTCGGCGACGCGGCCGATGGTCTTGAAGACCTCCCGCATCGCCGGGGTGCGGCCGACGATGTTGTCGACCTGGAAGTCCCGGGCCATCGTCTCGACGAGGCTCCCGATGCGGCGGGAGAGCTCGCGGGACTCTAGCGCCCGGCGGACGGTGATCTTCAAACGCTCGATGTCGAGCGGCTTCACCAGGTAGTCCCAGGCGCCCCGCTGGGTGGCGGTCACCGTCGAGCGCATGTCGTCCCGGGCGGTGATCACGATCACCGGGGGGACCCCCTCGCGCCCCTGGAGCCGTGCCAGCACCTCCAGCCCGTCGAGGCCCGGGAGCCCGAGGTCGAGCAGGCACAGGTCGAAGCCGCCCGCCTCCAGCATCGCCAGGGCCTCCGGGCCGTCCACCGCGGTCGACACCGCGTACCCCAGGTCGCCGAGGAACTTCTCGAGCGATCGGCGGATCGAGCGGTCGTCGTCGACGACGAGGATGTGCATGGCGGTCCTGGAGCCCTTGGCCTGGGGTGTCGAAGTCTGGTTGTCGCTTGGAAGCACCAAAGGGCCTCTCCGGTTGCGCGGGTGGTCGTCGTTCTTGTCGGGGCGGCGCGGTTCGGGATACCGTCCGCCCGTGCGTGTACCGTCAAAGGAAGACATCGGGAAGGTCGAGGGGCACCTGAACGCCCTGGCGTGGCCCGTCATCCCCCTCGCGCCGGGCACGTGGCGTTCGAGCTTCCGCGGCAAGACGGGGGTCTTCCCGCTGGTGATCCAGGTCGAGGACGGGTGGTGCAAGCTCCACGTGCTCCCGATCGTCCGCCTCCCGGGCGACCTCGACAAGGCCGAGAAGCTCTATCATCGCCTTCTGGAGCTCAACGGCGAGATCCTCCTCGCGCGCTTCTCCCTCGACGAGGACGGCGACGTGATCCTCTCGGTGGAGCTCCCCCTCCACGACCTCGACGCCAGCGAGATCAAGGACGCCCTCGACGTCCTCTCCGTCTACGCCGAGCGCCACCAGCCCTCGCTCCGCCAGCTCGTCGTCTAGGCCCTTGCGCGCGCGGTGCGCCCGGCCCGACAGTACCGCCCCATGCGCCTGTCCCGACGGAGCGCCCTGCTCCTCCCCTTTGCCGCCGCGTGCGCCTCGTCGCAGCGCCTCCACCACGCGCCCTGGGTCGACCCGGCCGACCCCCGCGTGGGGACGTTCGTGTCGACCCCGTGGGGCTTCTCCACCTCGTCCTACTGGATCGAAGGCCCCACCGGGCTGATCCTCGTCGACGCGCAGTTCCTCCCCTCGGCGGCCGAGCGCTCGGTCGAGACGGCGGAGCGCGAGACGGGCAAGCGCGTCGAGCTCGCGATCGTCCTCCACGCCAACCCCGACAAGTACAACGGGACGGGGGTGCTGCGCCGCAAGGGGATCCGCGTGGTGAGCGCGCGCCAGGTGGTCGAGCGCATCCCGGCCATCGACGAGGAGCGGCGACGCTTCTTCGCCGAGCGCTACCGCCCCGACTACCCCGAGTCCCTCACGCTGCCGGAGAGCTTCGGCGACGCCACCACGCGGCTCACGGCGGGCGGCGCGACGGTCACGGCGCACGTGCTCGGCCCCGGGTGCAGCAACGCCCACGTGGTGGTCGAGTTCGACGGCCACGTCTTCCCCGGCGACCTCGTCGCGAGCCGCAACCACTCGTGGCTCAAGGAGGCCGACCTCGACGGGTGGCTCGCGCGCATGGACGAGATCCGCGCGCTTCGGCCCCGCTCCGTCCACCCGGGCCGCGGCCCCAACGGGGCCCCGTCGCTCCTCGACGAGGAGACGCGCTACCTCCAGCTCGCGCAGCGCCTCGTGCGCGAGGCTCAACCTCGCGGCGAGCCCGACCCGCAGGCCGTCGATCGCATCCGCGCGGAGATCGAGCGAACGTACCCGGGCTACGGCTTCGGGGTCTTCCTCGCGCTCGGCATCCCCGCGGAGTGGCGTCGTCAAGCCGCGCGCGCCAACGGCGGGGCGTAGCGTGCGGCGGGCGCTCGTCGCGCTGGCGCTGACCTCGTGCGGCCCCGCGACGTCCCCCGCGACGCGCTGGGTTCGAACCGTCAACGCCGTCGAGTCGCCCCACACCCTGCGGATCACCACGTGCTTCGACGGCCCCGCGCCCGCCCGCGTCCGCCTGCGCGACGACACTGCAGCGATCGTGGACGTCACACGCGGCGCGAGGCTCCCGTCGGCGGACGGCCTCGTGACGCTCGCCCCCGCGACGCGCTGCGTGCGGCAAGAGTTCGCTGCGTCGGGTGATGCGCGCGAGGCGGGGGGCTTCGTGTTGAGCCACCGCGCGTGGCTCTGGGGCCCGGAGCCCATGACCGCAGGGCTCCGTCAGGAAGCGCGCTACGAGCTGCCCCCCGGATGGAGCGTCTCGACGCCCTGGGACGGCCCCGCCGCGATCGACCCGACCGCCATGCAATGGGGCGGCTACACCGTGGTGGGCCCCTTCGCGCGAGAGACCTTCACGCTCGGCGGCATCGTCCTCGACGTCGCCCGCCTCGGCGGAACCTCCCGCCCCGAGCTCCCCGTCCGCGCCTGGCTCGGCCGCGCGGTGGAGGCCATCCGAACGCTCGACCCCGCGCTCCCGATCCCACGCGTCCAGGTGATCCTCACGCCATCGCCGGGCAACCCCGAGGGCGTGTCGTTCGGGCTGGTGAGCCGCGGCGGCGGGCGCTCGGTTCTGCTCCTCGTCGACCCGATGGCGGCGCCGGAGGCGTTCCGCGACGACTGGCAGGCGACCCACGAGTTCACACATTTGCTTCAGCCGGTGCTCGTCGACGACGACGCCTGGCTCTCAGAGGGGATGGCCACGTACTACCAGGAGGTGCTCCGCGCGCGCGTCGGCGCGATCACCCGCGAGACGTGCTGGGCCCACCTCGCCAACAGCATGCGCGCGGGCCACGCGATGGGCGGCGACCGCACGCTCGCCGAGGCCAGTGCGTCGATGCGTCGGACGCACCGGTACGCGCGGGTGTACTGGTGGGGCGCGGCCTTCGCGCTCACGCTCGACGTGGCCCTGCGGCGCGCGGGGAGCTCGCTCGACGCGGCGGCGCGCGGGCTTCACGCGGCCGCGGCGCGCGACCCGGGGCGGGCGTGGCGCGCGACCGAGGCGCTCGCGGCGATGGACGCGTCGCTCGGCACGACCGCGTGCAGCGAGCTCGGGCGCGCGGCGCTCGCGGCGAGGGCGTACCCCGACGTGGAGGCCGCGCTCCGCGAGCTCGGCGTGCGGGTGGAGGCGGACGGCGCGGTGCGCTTCGACGACGCGGCGCCGCTGGCGGCGGTGCGCGAGGCGATCACGCGCGGCGGGTTGACAGGGGGATGACCGGGCGGACACACTCCGCGCGCTTTCGGGTCGTTAGCTCAGTCGGTAGAGCTGCGGACTTTTAATCCGTCGGTCGTGGGTTCGATCCCCACACGACCCACTAGAATCGCCGGGGAATTGGGCGTTTCGCGCGTCCATAGTGTCCACGCCGTCCCGTTCCGTGCGGGGTCGTTGAGCCTCATGGCGTGGGCGGCACGGGTTCGCACGCAGCGCGCCACGCCCACCAGGCGGCGCTGCGGCGGACGTCGTTGTCGTCACACTTCCCTTCGGGCCCCTGTCAGAACCTGTGCGCAAGCCGCGTCCGTGTCCGTAGGAGGCTCCCGATGCATGGTTCGAGAACTCGCCCCGTCCTGGTCGCCTGGTTGTCCGTCGCGCTGCTGGGGTGCGGCTCGTCGTTCGTGAACCGCGGACTGCAATCGCAGTCCCGCTGGATCCAGGCGCAGGTCGCGGCCCCAGCGACGCCCGCCGCGGAGGTGCCGGAGGGCGACACCCGCAACTACGAGTCGCGGTTCGACGTCGAGGTCTCGCCCAACACCGCGCGGGGCAACGAGCACGACCAGGGCGAGCGGAGCAACCTCCCCGACCTGCACCTCTACGTCCGGGTGAGCGGGCAGCGCGTGCAGGTCGGCGAGGCCAGCAACGCGCAGACCCTCACGGCCACCTACCCGCTCCGCCTGAAGCGGGGCGACACCATCGAGGTGCGGCTCGCGGACCGGCGGAACACCTACTTCCGCGTGCAGTACGACAACCGCCGCGCCGACGACTGGTCGGCCGAGGCCATCCAGGAGACCCCGCTCGCGCAGTTCTCCTTCATGTTCGAGGGCCCCGGCCGGTACTATCTCCACCAGGGGTACGGCGTGTTCTTCATCGACTTCCGGCAGATCCAGTAGGCGCCCGCGGAGGCGACGAGCCACGCGACGAGGCGGCGGGAGGGCGGGGTGGTGGCGCCCATCGGGGTCGCGCAGCGTTCGAAGCCGGGGAGGCGGGGCGTCGCGGGCCGCCGCCACGCCGCCCTACGGCGCCGCGGGGATGAGCCCGATAGCGTCGACCTCGTTCCACCCCGGGACGCGGCGCGTGTCGAGCACCAGGCGCACGGCGGAGATCGCGCGCGGCGCGGCGAGCGTCACCTGCGCGACGTCCGCGGGCTGCGACACGGGCGCGGCCTCGCCCTGCCACAGCGCGACGGGCGCGCCCGGGTCGGTGACGTCGTCGACCCGAATCACCGCGCCAGGGTTGAACGTCTCCGCCCACACCACCGCGACCGCGGACGTCGGCGCGGCGAAGCGCACGGTCACCCACTCGTAGCCCGCGTCGGTCTCGAGCGAGGCCCACGCGCCGTCGACGTCGCCGCTGCGCGGGAGCACGTCGGGCGGGCCCACCACGTCGCCCGCCGCGTTGCGCCCCGTCGAGTACTGCGACGAGAACTCCGTCACCCCCGCCGCCCACCGAACCCCGCGGGCCGCGAGGATCGCCGGCGTCGCCTGCGTGTACGTGAACGCCGCGCCCGCGAGCGACGACGCCACCGGCGGCAGCGTATGGACCGCCCGCGCCGCGCCGCCCCCCGACGAGCGCGTCGCGAGGAACACCACGCCCGCCGCGATCGCCACCGCGACGAGCGCGAGCCCCGCGAGGGCCCCGCCGACCGACATCGCCGACGTGGTCTTCGGGAGCGGCGCGCGCAGCTCGAGCGGCAGCGGCGACGCGGCGACGAGCGCGACGGCGTCGAGCTCCGTCCACCCGCGGTTGGCGACGAACACCCGCAGCGAGCGGACCACCCGCGGCGCGTCGAGCGCGACCTCGAGCACCGCGGCGCCGTCGCGCGACTCCACCGGGCCCGCGTAGAGGACCTGCTCGCCGTGGGTGGTGTCGACGATCGCGTAGGTGGAGCCCGCGCGGTTCGTCTCGTACACGCGGAGCGCGACGACGGGGACGTCCGCCGCGAAGCGGACCTCGACCCACTCCACGGGGCTCACCTGCGGCGCCGGGGCCCACGCGCCGGGGATGTCGCCGCACCGCGGGAAGACGCGCGGCGGGCCGAGCAGCGTCGAGGGCGACCACGCCCCCCCGAAGGTGCTCGACGCCTCCGCGCCCGAAGGCCAGATCGAGCGCTCGACCACCGCGGGGTCGGCGAGCGGCGCCTCGGCGGCACCGAGCCTGCGCGCGCGGCCGACGGACTCGCGGAGGGGGCCCATCTCCAGGCGTTCGAGCAGGTCGTCGGGCTCGGCGGTGGCGGTCTGGCGGGGGCGGCGCGGCTCGGCGGCGGTCGCGCGCGCGGTGGGCGCGAGCCAGGTGGTCTGGTTGCAGTAGGCGCAGCGGAGCGACTCGACGCCGGGCGTCCGCTGGAGGGTGGCCCCGCAGTTGCCGCAGCGGGTGACGGTGGTCTCGACGGGCACGGGGCGACCCTACCGCAATCCGCCGGCGGCGGGCGCGGGCTTCGCACCGGGGGCGTTCTCCGCGCTGGCGTTGCCGGCGCGGCGGACGCACGATGGCCCCGTGAGCGATGACGGCCCCGTGTACCGCCTCCGCGGCGTGGTGAAGCGCTTCGGCGACGTCGCCGTGCTCGACGGCGTCGACCTCGACCTCGCGCGCGGTGAACTCCTCGCCCTCGTCGGCCCGTCGGGCGGCGGCAAGACGGTTCTCCTCAAGGCGATGATCGGGCTCACGCCGGTGGACGCGGGCGAGATCCTCTTCGAAGGCCACGACGTGCGGGCGATGGGCGCCGAGGAGTTGATGGCGCTGCGACGTCGGGTGGGCTTGATGTTCCAGCAGAACGCGCTCTTCGACTCGATGACGGTGGCCGACAACGTCGCGTACGGGCTCCACGAGCGCGGCTTGAAGAACCTCCCCGAAGAGGAGATCCAGGCGCGGGTGTCGCGCGCGCTCGCGGCGGTGGGCCTCGCGGGCACCGAGCCCTTGCTGCCCGACGAGCTCTCCGGCGGGATGCGCAAGCGCGTCGGCCTCGCCCGAACGCTGGCGCTCGAGCCCGAGGTGATCCTCTACGACGAGCCCACCATGGGCCTCGACCCGATGAACACCCACCGCGTCGGCGCGCTGATCGACACCATCCATGCCGAGCGCGGCACCTCCGCGGTGATGGTGACCCACGACATGCCCCTCGCCCGCGGCCTCGGCGACCGCATCGCGCTCCTCCAGGAGGGAAGGATCCTCGGCGTGGGCACGCCCGAAGAGATGGCCGCGCACCCCGATGAGCGCGTGCGCGACTTCCTGCTCGGGATCGACCCCGACGGCGAGCCCGCGCGGTAGCGCCGCGCCGTCACCCGCCCGCGCTGGTGTAGTTGCGGATGGAGCGCGTCCACACCGCGCGGCTCGCCGCCACGAACGCCGCCGCCAGCGCCAGCGCCCCGACGCCCCGCACCGCGTCGAGCCGCCCGAGCACCGCGAGGGCAGGCCACGTCGTCATCACCGTCAGCGGCACCACCAGCGTGAACACCCACGCCAGCGCGCCCCGCCACACCGACGCCGGCCACCGCGCCGCGTCGTACACGCTCCCCAACAGGAACGTCAGGTTGTCGACCTTCACCGTCACGAACGCCAGCGACACCACCAGCACCCAGAGCGAGTGCAGGATCGCCAGCGCCGCCACCACCAGCGCCGCCGTCGCCGCCACCGCCCCGATGCCCGGCGCGCGCCCCACCGCGTGGAGCGCCCACCCGAGCAGCACCAGCCCCCCGACCGCGTCGGTCGCGCGCCACGGCTGCAAGCGCGTGGTGCTCACCAGGAACTCCGCGTCGGCGGGCTTGAGCAGGAGGAAGTCGAGCGTCCCCTTGCGGAGGTGCTCGACGGTGTTGGTGACCGACGGCTCGATCACGCCCTGGATGGCGCCCTTGAGCAGCGTGAAGAAGCCCACCACCACGAGCGCCTCGTCGCGCGTCCAGCCGCCGAGCGTGGGGCGCCGGTCGTAGATCACCAGCAGCGGCGTGACCGCGGCCGCCGTCCAGAAGGCGCTCAGCACCGCGCCGAGCACGAAGTCCACGCGGTACTGCGCCGCCTGCGCGAACGACGCCCGGAGCTGGACGCCGAGGAGCGTTGCGTAGCGCCCGACGCCGCTCATCCGCCGAACGCCTCGTAGCGTCGCAGCCCGCGGCGCCACAGCGAGAGCGCCACCAGGAGGAAGCCCGCCGTCCACGCCCACTGGAGCCCGAGGCCGCGCAGTGTTTCCGCGCGCCCGATGAGCCCGAGCATGGACTCGAGCGGGAGCGCGAGGGTGTAGCGCCAGGGGAGCCAGTAGGCGGCGGAGCGGAGGGCGGCGGGGAGGAGTTCCTGCGGGACGAGGTAGCCGGCGAGGACGTAGCCGACGACCATCCACAAGTCCCACAGGGTGAGCGCGGACTCGAGGTAGAGCGCGAGCGTGGCGACCGCGAGCATCGCGCAGTAGGTGAGCGCCCACGCGCCCGCGAGCGCGACGGGGACCATCGCCCACTGGATCGGGTCGTGCGAGAGCCCGTCACGGCCCGCCACCGCGACGAGCCCCGCGGCGATGGGCGCGGCCACCACGAGGCGGAGCGGCATCTGCGCGAGGTTGTCGGCGGCGTAGTGGACGAAGGGGTGGATGGGGCGCAGGAGCCGCGCGCGGAGCGACCCGTCGCGGATGGCGAAGGTCATCTCCCACACCACCCAGCTCCCGCAGAGGAAGCGGACCACCAGCACGCCGAGGTAGTACGCGACGAAGCCGCGCTGGGTGAAGCGGCCGACGGGCCCCTCGGCGGCGACCCGCGTCCAGAGGGCCATCATCACCAGGGGCATGTTGGTGGTGAGGATCCAGACGAAGAACTCCCCGCGGTACGCGACCGCCGCCGCGAGGCCGACGCGGAGCACCGCGGCGAGCTTCGCGAGGAGCCTCACTTCGTGGCCTCCGGGCGGCGCGTGAAGAGCTCGGCGAGCACCTCGTCGAGGGGCGGCTCGACGACGGCGAGGTCGTCGACCGAGAGCTTCGCGAGCGCGAGCGAGACCACCGAGGCGATGGCGGCCTGGGGGACGTCGAGGGTGAGCGAGCCGTCGTCGCGCGCGACCACCTTCGCGCCGGCGTTCTCGACGGCGGTGACGGCGTCGGCGGGGGCGGGGGCGCCGAGGCGGACGGTGACACGGCGGCCCGGACGAACGCGCGCGACGAGGGCCTCGCGGGTCCCGTCGTAGACGATGCGGCCGTGGTCGATGACGAGGATGCGCGGGCAGAGCGCGGTGACGTCGTCCATCGCGTGCGACGTGAGGATGACGGTGGCGTTGTGGCGCTCGTTGTAGGCGCGGACGAAGCGGCGAACCGCTGCCTGCATCACCACGTCGAGGCCGACGGTGGGCTCGTCGAGGAAGAGCACGCGCGGCCGGTGGAGGAGCGCGGCGGCGAGCTCGCACTTCATCCGCTCGCCGAGGGAGAGCTGGCGGACGGGCTTGTCGAGCACGTCGCTCAAATCGAGGAGCGCAGTGAGCTCGTCGAGGGTGCGCTTGTACTCCTCCGCGGGGACCTCGTAGATGGCGCGGTTGAGGGCGAAGGTCTCGAGGGGCGGGAGGTCCCAGAGGAGCTGCTGCTTCTGGCCGGCGACGAGGGTGATGGTGCGGAGGAAGGCGGGCTCGCGGCGGCTGGGGTCGTGGCCGTCGACGCGGACCTCGCCCGCGGTGGGGGTGAGGAGCCCGGCGAGGCACTTGAGCGTGGTGGTCTTGCCGGCGCCGTTGGGCCCGAGGAAGCCGACGCGCTCGCCCGCGGCGAGCTCGAGGTCGACGCCGTCGACGGCGCGGACGGTCTTGTACTCGCGTCGGAAGAGGGCGCGGAGGGCGGCGCCGACCCCGGGCGGGCGCACCGGGACGCGGTACTCCTTGGCGAGCCCGCGGACGGTGATCATGTCCCGATGCGGTCGAGGTGGATGACGGCGCGGTCGCGGGCGCGGGAGAGGGCGAGGTCGACGGTGGCCTCGACCACCCAGTCGTTGTTCTCGTCGGGGTCGACCATCACCTGTCGGATGCGCCAGGTGCCGTCGGCGTTGTGGTCGATGAGCGTGTTGCCGGGCGCGCGGGCGGCGTGGTCGACGCGGAGCGTGGGGTGCTCTTCGAAGTACGGGGCCATCGCGCGCTCGATCTCCGCCGGCGTCCAGGGGTCGTCGCCCTCGCGGTGGTCGACGAGGCGCGCCGCCGTCTGCCAGTCGCCGTTGGCCAGCGCCCGGATGAACGAGAACATCGCGCGGCGGATGCCGGCCTTGAAGGCCCGCTCGTTGGCGGTGACGTCCTTCGGGGGCGGCGGCTCGTCGGGCTTGCGCGCGCCCTTCGCCTTGGTGACGTCGACGAACTCGTCGTCGGGGTCGGCGTGGAGCGACTCCCACTCGTCGAGGAGCGACGAGTCCGTGTCGCGCAGCATCGCGCGGAAGTAGTGGATGATCTCGTAGACCTCGGGCGTCCGCACCGACACGGGCACGCACTGGACGAGGAACTTGTAGACGTCCGAGAGGTACCGGAGCAGCACGCCCTCGGAGCGCTGGAGCTCGTACTCCTTCACGTAGTCCGCGAAGGAGTGGTAGTTCTCGAACATCTCGCGGGCGACGCTCTTGGGGCGGACGTTGTCCTCGCCGATCCAGGGGTGGGCCTTGGCGAAGTCGTTGAAGGTCGCGTAGACGAACTCCCGGTGGGGCTTCGGGTACTCGAGCTTCTGCAGCTCCTCCATCCGCTGCTCGTACTCGACGCCGCGGGCCTTCATCTCGGCCATCGCCTCGGTCTTCACGCGGTCGAGCTGCTTCTGGAGGATGATGTCGGGGTTCTCCACCGTGCACTCGACGAAGGTGAGGACGTCGAGGGCGTGGTCGGGCGACTCGGGGTCGATCTTCGGCAGCGTCTCGAGCAGCCACAGCGCGAGCGTGTTGTGGAGCGAGAAGTCCACCTGGAGCGCGGCGTCGACCTCGAAGCGCTCGCCGTGCCCGTCGTCGCGCGGCACCTTGCGCACGACGCCCGCTTCGATGAGCGAGCGGAAGAGCGTCCAGGCGTGCTGGCCGTGCCGCCGCCGCTCGACGGGCGTCCCGTGCGACCGCCGGATGAGCCTCGCGAGCGCGCGGCACCCGTCGTGGAGCCGCCCGTCGCGCTGGAGCACGTTGAGCACCGTCGCGTGCGTCACCTTGAAGCGCGAGACGAGGGGCTCGGGCTGCGAGGACACCAGGCGCTCGAAGGTGGCCTTGTCGTAGTGGACGTAGCCGCGCTCGGGGGGCTTGCGGCGAACGATCTTGCGGAGCTTCGCCGGGTCGCCGCCCGCCTTCTTCTCGAGGGCGAGGTTCTCGATGACGTGCTCGGGGGCCTGGGCCACCACCCAGCCCTGGTCGTCGAAGCCCTTGCGCCCGGCCCTCCCCGCGATCTGCTGGAAGTCGCGCACCGTGAGGATGGCGGTCTTCTCCCCGTCGAACTTGCAGAGCTTGGTGAAGAGCACCGTGCGGATGGGGATGTTGACGCCGACGCCGAGGGTGTCGGTGCCGCAGATCACCTTGAGGTGCCCCTGCTGGGCGAGCTTCTCCACCGTGAGTCGGTACCGGGGAAGGAGCCCCGCGTGGTGGATCCCGATCCCGTGGCGGAGGAACTTCTGCACGTCCTTGCCGTAGGGCGAGTCGAACGCGACGTCGCGCAGGGCTTCTGCGATCGCCTTCTTCTCCTCCTTCGTGCAGATGTCCACGCTCATGAGGTTCTGCGCTTCTTCGGCGCAGGCCCGCTGGGTGAAGTTGACGAGGTAGACGGGGTGGCGGAAGCGCTGGATGAGGTCGGCGAGCGTCTCGTGGAGGGGCGTCTCGCGGTACTCGAAGTCGAGCGGGACGGGGCGCTTCGTCGAGCGGACGGTGACGGTCTCGCGCCCGGTGAGCTTCGTGAGCTCGCGCTCGAAGAAGCTGGTGTCGCCAAGCGTGGCGGACATCAGCAGGAAGGTCGACGACGACAGCACCAACAGCGGGATCTGCCAGGCGACGCCCCGCTCCTTGTCGGAGTAGTAGTGGAACTCGTCCATCACCACCGCGTCGACCTGCGCGAGGTGACCCTGGCGGAGGCAGATGTTGGCGAGGATCTCCGCGGTGCAGCAGAGGATGGGGGCGTCGCGGTTGATGGCGGCGTCGCCGGTGAGCATCCCGACGTTGTCGGGGCCGAACTCGTCGCAGAGGGCGAAGAACTTCTCGTTGACGAGGGCCTTGATGGGGCACGTGTAGACGGCGCGCCGGCCCTCGGCCATCGCCTTGAAGATGAAGGCGGTGGCGACGAGGCTCTTGCCGGAGCCCGTGGGGGTGTTGAGGATGACGTTCTTGCCCGCGACGATCTCGAGGAGGGCGTCTTCCTGGGCGGGGTAGAGCGCGAGCTTCTTCGCCGTGACGTGGTCGACGAAGCGGCTGAAGATGTCGTCCGCGCTGACGTAGTCCGACGGGGGCGGGAGGCGCGCGGCCAGCGGTGCAAGGTTTGCTGTCATGGGGCGTTGACGTGTCCGGTGTCGAACGGGCGAGGCCCCCCTCGCAAGCATTTTCGCCGCCGCCTCGGCCCAAAGGAACTTCGGCCGAGCTTGCACGTCGGAGGATTTCGCCCCATGCGCGCACGCCACGAGCTCTTCCCCCTGGTGGTCCCCGTCCTCCTCTGCGTGGCCGCGTGGGCCATGATCGTGGCGCGTCCCGCCGCCCGCGCGCATGTGTCGCCGCAGCCGCGGCAGCGCGTCGAGCTCCCCCGCCACGCGCAGCGCCCCCCCTCCCCCGAGCCCGCCGAAGCCCCCGAACCCGCCGCCGCCACGGAGACGCCCGCCGCGGCTTCGAACGAAGCGCCCGCGGTCGCGCCGCCGACGGCGGTGGACGGCCCCGTGTCGAGCGCGGGCGGCGGTGAAGGCGAGACCATCGTGATCGAGGGCGAGTGGGGCTGCGGGCTCTCCTACGACGGCGACTGGTACGACCGCTGGCAGTGGAGCCCCGAGGGCCTCGCCTGGTCGCGCCGCTACTTCTACATGCGCCGCGCGAGCGAGGCCCGCTGGCGCGCGTGGCGCGAGGCGCGGAGCCGCCGGGCGAACAACGTGATGATGCCCGGCGCGTTCGCCGCGATGCCCGACGAGGACGTGCCGTCGCTCTGCAGCGTGTTCGGCGCGGCCTGCGGGGGCGGCGGGTCGAGCCACGCGGTGACGACGGCGCCCGCGGTGGTGGCCGAGCCCGAGCCCGCGGTGGTGCGCCGCGAGGGCCGCCGTTGGACGCTGGCCAACGCCCTCGTCGAGGCGACGATCGACCCCGACGCGCTCTGCGCGCTCGCGGTCCGCCACCCCGCGCGCGACGAGTCGCTGCCGCCGCTCACCTTCGCGACGCCGTCGTCGTCCGCGTGCGAGGTCGCCGAGACGGCCCCGCCCGACACCGACGTGGCGCGCGGCGGGGTGGCGCTCGCGGTGACGTGGCGGGGCAACGGTTGGTGGCAGCAGGCGGTGGTCTCGCTGCGCGACGGGGGCGCGTCGCCCGAGGCCAGCGTCACCCGCTCGACGCGCGTGGGGGCATCGGTCCGCGTCGAGGCGACCAACCTCACGGGCGCGCCGCTCGCCTGGACGGTCGGCGGCCGCGAGCACACCGTCGCCCCGCGCGGCGTCGCGACGTTCGGCTCCTGACCCGCGCCCGTTCGAGACGCTCCCGCCTGACAGCGACGTTCACTCCGGCCGCCCGCCCTCGGGGCCGCCGCACCGATGGACAGGAGGCCCGCCGGTGGTCATAGAATTCGCTCCGGTGAGGGCGCGCCACGCACGGCCGCCTCGCCGGAGAGGAGCACCCTAATGGCCGTCGGTTGGGCGCAGGATGGCGCCGTCCAGGATCAGATCGATGCCACCGTCGCGAGCGAGGTCTCGCGCGCCCGCAGCCGCATGGCGCAGGGGGCGAGCCTGGAGTTCTGCGAGGACTGCGGGGAGCCCATCCCCCCAGCGCGACGTCTCGCGGTGCCCGGCGTGAGCCGCTGCGTTCGCTGCCAGGAGGAGGCCGACCGCGACGACCAGCGGGCCCAGCTCTACAACCGCCGCGGGAGCAAGGACAGCCAGCTCCGGTAGCGGCCGCCGAGAAGTTGCCCGCCGCGCCGCGGGTGCGCTACCGGCGACCCATGGAAGGCGAACGGGTCGCGAGCCGCTACCTCATCGAGCACCTCGCCGGGACGGGCGGGATGGCGGTCGTGTGGCGCGCCACCGACCTGCGGGACTACACCCCGGTCGCGATCAAGCGGATCCTCGACGCGAAGCGCGACGACCCCGAGGCGCGGGCGATGTTCGCCGACGAGGCGTCGATCACGGGCTCGATCCGGCACCCCAACGCGGTCTCGCTGCTCGCGCAGGGGAGCGACGCGAAGGGGCCGTGGATGGCGCTAGAGTGGGTGGAGGGCGTCAGCGGCCACGAGCTCCTCACCGCGCGAAGGGCGCCGCTCGGGCTGCGGGCGACGCTCGCGCTCGCGCTGGACGTGCTCCAGGCGCTGGCGGCGACGCACGGGCCAGGCGTCGGAGTCACGCACCGCGACGTGGCGCCGGCCAACGTGCTGGTGGGCATCGACGGCGTGACGCGCCTCGCGGACTACGGGCTCGCCCGCTCGATCGCGCGAGCCCGGGTCAACGCGCCGGGCACGGCCAAGGGCAAGATCGGGTACCTGCCGCCCGAGGTGCTGCGCGGGTCGATCCACGGGACGCGCGGGGACATCTACGGCGTCGGCGCGGTGCTCTGGGAGCTGCTCGCGGGCCGTCGTCTCTTCGCGGGCGTCGCGCAGAAGAGCGCGCTCGCCCATGCGTACCTCCACGCGCGGCGGCCGGTGCTGGTGTCGGCGCGGCCCGACCTGCCCGACCCGATCGCGGCGGTGGTCGACAGCGCGCTCTCGCTCGACCCGGCGCGGCGCCCGCCCAACGCGATGGCGATGGCCGAGCGGCTGCTGACGGCGGCCGAGCGCGAGGGCGTGACGGCGTCGTCGGGCGAGCTCTCGATGGCGGTGTGGGGCGCGCGCAAGGCGATGGCCGAAGGCGCGGTGAAGAAGCGCCGCGAGCCGGTGCGCGAGGTCAGTTCCCTTCGAGGCGCGACGTCTCTTCGAGCTCCCGTCCGCGCGTCTCCGGCAGCTTCGCGAGGATGACCCCGAGCGCGAGCAGGGGGAACACCGCGGTCGACGCGACGGCGGGGCCCCACCCGCTGCTCTCGGCGACGCGGCCGACGACCACCGGGGCGAGCACGTAGCCGATGCGCCCGAGGAGGTTGTTGCACCAAGCGAAGGCGTCGCTGCGCATGTCGGTGGGGAAGAGCTCCGCGGTGAGGGCGTTGAGCACGGGGAGCACCGCGCTGACGCCGAACATCGCGAGCACCAACGCGGCGGTGAGCGGGGCGCGGCCGCGGAGGGTGTAGGCCAGCGCGACACCGATGGAGGTCAGCGTGAAGATCACCACGGCGCCCGCGCGGCGGCCGGCGACGTCGAGGAGGCGGCCGACGCCGAAGATCATCGGGAGCGAGCCGACCGCGGCGATGGTGACGGCGCCGGCGACCTGGGCGTCGGTCATCCCGCGCTCGCTGGTGGCGAACTCCTTCCAGAAGGTGATGGCCGTCTGGCCGCAGACGTAGGTGAGGCCCCAGGCGAGGGCCACCACCGCGACGCGGCCGCGGTAGGGCCCGCGGACGAGCGCGAGCAGCGGCGCGCGGGGCTCCGTTCGCTTCGCCTTCGCCTCCTCGAAGCGGGCGGACTCGCGGAGGCTGCGGCGCGCGAAGGCCATCACCGCGAGGGGGACGGCGCCGGCGAGGTAGATGGTGCGCCAGCCCGTCGGCGCGCGGAGGAGCAGGGGGACGGTGCCCGCGCAGACGATGGCGCCGAGCGAGCTGCACGCCTGGATGACCCCGATGATGAAGCCCCGCCGGTCGGCCGGGAACTCCTCGGCCGCGTACACCATCGCCGTCGCCCACTCCCCGATGAGGAAGATGCGCGCGACGAACTGGGCCAGCGTGAAGCTCACCGCGCCGGGCGCGAAGGCCGAGAGCAGCGACATCAGCGTGTAGCCGACGATGGTGATCGAGAGCACGCGGCGGCGGCCCCAGTCGTCGGCGCGGCGCACCAGCAATGCGGCGACGATGGTGCCGGCGTTGATGGCGCCGAGCATGTCGCCCGAGGCGGTGCGCGAGAGGTCGAACTCTGCGCGGAGGCTCGGGAGGATCTGCGCGATCGCGATGAAGTCGTAGCCCTCGAAGAAGGTGGCGACCGAGAGGAACGCCAGGAGCTTCCAGTGGTAGGGCGTGAGGGGCGTGCGCGCGCCGCCGGGCGACGGGGCCGCGAGGTCGGGGGTCTCCACCCGCGCACTCTACGCCGGGGGCGCGGCGGGCGGGGGCGCCGTCTCGGCGTGCGCGCGGGGTGTTGCGCCGGCGTGGCGGACCGTGATATCCACCGCGCCCCTTCCGCGGGAATGCGCCCGGGGAGGGGATTCTGTCCTCGCTCCTCCCGTGAGGGAGGGGCCTAATCGTCCAGGAGGACGTGACGAATGACCACGGAAGTACAGATCGATCCGAAGCGCGCGACGGACTACGAGACCGTCTTCATCCTGCGCCCGGACATCGACGCGGAGGGCTCGGAGAAGGCCATCTCGCGCGTCGTCACCGCCATCGAGGGCACCTCGGGGCGCCTCACGAAGGTCGAGAGCTGGGGCCGCCGCAAGCTGGCCTACCCGGTCGCGAAGCAGCGCAAGGGCGTCTACGTCTACGTGCGCTACCTCGGGTTCCGCGGGACGGTGGCCGAGGTCGAGCGCGGCCTGCGCATGCTCGACGCGGTGATCCGCTACCAGACGGTGCTCAACGCGCGTGACATCGACATCTCGCAGGTGACCGTCGACCCCGAGGAGGTCAAGGTGCGCCGCATCGAGCTCTCGTCGGTGGACGACGAGCGCGACGAGACCTTCGAGCACTCGCTCGGCCTCGCCGACGACCAGTCCCCCCCGCCGCCCCCGCGCCGCGAGCGCGAGCCCGAGGTGGTGGAGCCCGCCGAGACCCCCGAGAAGGCCGAGAAGCCGGCCGGCGACGCCTGAGAGAGACCGAGGAGACACGTCATGGCCCGCATGCAGAATGATTACGACGACAAGGACGACCTCGGCATCGACCGCGGCGGCGAAGCGGAGATCGAGATCGAGAACACCGGCGCCCGGCGCCGCGGCGGCCGCAAGAAGGTCTGCAAGTTCTGCGCGTCTCACACCGACGTCATCGACTACAAGGACTCCAACACGCTGAAGTTCTTCCTCACCGACCGGGGCAAGGTCGTGCCGCGCCGCATCTCGGGCAACTGCGCGAAGCACCAGCGCCTGCTCACGGTCGGCATCAAGCGCGCGCGGATGATCGCGCTCCTCCCGTTCACCACGACGGGCAACTGAGAGGTCGCACATGGGCAAGTCACTGCACGTCATTCTCCAGCGCGACGTCGTCAAGCTCGGCAAGGGCGGCGAGGTCGTGAAGGTCTCGGCCGGCTTCGCGCGCAACTACCTCCTGCCGCACGGCTACGCGCTCCCGGCCAGCGACGGCAACGTCGCGCGCTTCGAGCACCAGAAGAAGGTCGCCTCCGAGCGCGCGGCGAAGCTCCGCGGCGCGGCCGAGGGCACCGCCGCGAAGCTCAACGCGCTCGAGCTCACCATCGCCGCCACCGTCGGCGCCGAGAACAAGCTCTACGGCTCGATCACCCACCGCGACATCGAGGCGGCCCTCAAGGCCCGCGGCTTCGACGTCGACCGCAAGAAGCTCCACGTCGACCCGATCCGCGCCCTCGGCACCTACGAGGTCACCGCGAAGCTGGCCCCGGAGGTCAACGCGACCTTCAAGGTCAACGTGATCGCCGGCAAGTCGGCCAACTGACCGACGCGCTTCTCGCGAACCCTCCCCCCGCGCTGACGGCTCTCATCGGGCACAAAGGAGCCCGAAATCATCATGTGCCGTCGCGTCACCTGTCCCTCCTGCAACAAGCCCACGTTCGCCGGCTGCGGCATGCACGTCGAGCAGGTGCTCGGCGACGTGCCGCCCGCCCAGCGGTGCACCTGCCAGAGCGCCGCCGCGAAGCCCGGCGCACCCGCGGCGAAGAAGCCGGGCTGGTGGCCCTTCGGCTGATCGCCCCCTCCCCTCCCCTCTCGCTCGAACTCCCCAAAGCCCCGCCCGCGTCGCGCGTCGAATCCCGTTGACGCGCGCGGTGGCACTCCGCGACCGTGCGTCGTTCGTCAACTTCGCACCGACGGGAGGCCTCGACACGCCTGTGAAACGCACGCTCCAACGCTGCCTCGCCGCGCTCGCGCTCGGCGCGACCGTGGCCCTGCCCGCCGCGGCAGACGCCTTCTGCGGCTTCTACGTCTCGGGCTCGTCCGAGCAGCTCTCCAACAAGGCCACGCGCGTGGCCCTGATGCGCGAGGGGACCCGCACGGTGCTCTCGATGAGCAACGACTACGACGGCCCGCCGCAGGACTTCGCGATGGTGGTGCCCGTCCCCGTGGTGCTCCAGCGGGAGAACGTCCGGACGCTCCCGCACGAGATCTTCGCGCACCTCGAGTCGCTCACCGCGCCGCGCCTGGTGGAGTACTGGGAGCAGGACCCCTGCCGCGTCGAGCCCGAGCCGGAGACCGCGGCCTTCGGCGGGATGGTGCCGTCGGCGCCCTCCGCCGCCGCGCCCAGGGGGAGCGTCGACCGCGGGGTGCGCATCGAGGCGCAGTTCACCGTCGGCGAGTACGAGGTGGTGGTGCTGTCGGCGACGCAGTCGTCGGGCCTGGAGCTCTGGCTCCGGGAGAACCACTACAACATCCCGCAAGGCGCGGCGGAGTACATGGCGCCGTACGTTCGGGAGCAGTGGAAGTTCTTCGTGGCGCGGGTGGACATCGAGCGGGCGCAGCGGCGTCCCAACGGCGGGGCGCGCTTGTCTCCGCTGCGCTTCCACTACGACGCGCCCGACTTCCGCTTGCCCGTGCGCCTGGGGCTGCTCAACGCGACGGGCGCGCAAGACCTGCTCGTCTACATCCTCCACCCGACCTCGCGCTTCGAGGTGGCCAACTACCGCAACGCCTTCATCCCCACCAACCTCGACGTCGCCAACAGCGCCCGGCAGAACTTCGGCGAGCTCTACGCCCGGCTCTTCGACTACACCCTCGACCAGGCGGGCGGCCGCGCGGTGGTCACCGAGTACGCGTGGAGCACCAGCTCGTGCGACCCCTGCCCCACGCCGCCGCTCGAACAGAGCGACCTCGCCACGCTCGGCGCCGACGTGCTCGGTCAGGGCCGCCCCGGCTTCGACCAGAGCTACCACGTCTACAACATGACCGTGACCCGGCTCCACACGCGCTACGACCGCGCCACCCTCACCGAAGACCTCGTCTTCCGCGAGGCCGCGGCGGTGCAGGGCGGGAGGGAGTTCATCACCGACAACCGCGGCAGGCCCGAGCAGGGCGCGCAGCCGGCGCAGTATGGCGGCAACCAGTTTCAGGCCCGCTACGCCATCCGGCACCCGTGGACGGGACGTATCGCCTGCCAGAACCCCCAGCGCGGCCGCTGGGGCGGGCCCCCCAACGGGAGCGCCCCCCCGCCCACGGCGGCCCGCGACCTCGCCGAGGTGACCCGCGGGCGCGTCCGCCTCGCGCAGGCCGTCCGCTCGCCGATCCCGCCGATCGCCTACTCCCCGACGCCCGTGGTGCCCGCGGCGCCGCCGGCCGCCGCCCCCGCCGCGCCCTCACCGCCCGCCGCGCCGACCCGCGCCCGGCCGCGGCGCCGCAGCGACAACGGCGGCCCGACGCGCGCGGGTCTCCTCGCGGGCGCCGCCGCGTTGGCGGGCCTCGTGTTCGCGCGACGACGCCGCTGACATTCCGTGTACCATCGCGGCCCTATGGCGGCTGGCGACACCCTCCCCGAGGTCGGCTACGCGTTCACCGCGGGGCCCTTCACTCCCTCCAACGCGACCGTGGTCCACGTGCACCACCGCGAGGAGATGAACTCCCTCTACGAGTGCGCGGTGATCCTCGCCGTGCCTCTCTCGCTCTCGCCGGAGGCCGCGGTGAAGCAGCCCGCGACGCTCGAGCTCACGCGCGACTCGCTCACCCGGCGCGTGCAGGGCGTCGTCCGCCGCGTCGAGGACATCGGCGCCGCCGGCCGCCACCGCTTCGTCCGCGCCTTCGTCGTCCCCAACCTCTGGAAGCTCTCGCAGCGCATGGACTCGCGCATCTTCCAGGACAAGAAGACGATCGAGATCGTGCAGGAGGTGCTGGAGAAGGCCGGCGTCTACCAGGGCAACCTCAGCGTCGACGGCGGGCTCTTCAGCCCCGCGCCGCGCGAGTACTGCGTCCAGTACCACGAGACCGACCTCGCCTTCGTCCGCCGCCTGCTGGAAGACGAGGGCGTCCCCTTCTACTTCCGCCACGAGGGCGGCGGGAGCGAGACGCTCGTCCTCTGCGACGACGCGCACAGCTACCGCCAGGCCCCGTCGCTCGACGGCGGCCCCGTCCAAGTGGTCGACGAGAACATGGGGACCGAGAGCGCCGAGACGCTCCACTGGTTCGACGCGCGCAAGGAGGACGGCACCTCGAAGGTGACGCTGCGCGACTACGACTTCACCCGCCCCCGCGCCGTGCAGGACATGACCCCCACGCAGGGCGACGGCGTGCTCGCGGTGTACGAGTACCCCACGCGCGCGACGATCACCAACTACCAGAAGCCCGTCTACACCACCCACAACAGCGCGCGCCTCGCCAAGGTTCGGCTCGAGGAGCACCAGACCCGCGAGTGGTCGTGCGCGGCGGAGGGCAACGTCACGGGCTTCGCGCCGGGCTTCACCGTGCAGGTCGCCGGGCACGTCCACACCGAGTACGACCAGAAGTACCTCGTCACCGCCGTCGAGCACGTCGGCCACGCCTGGACGGCCACCGCGGAGGACGTGAGCCTCGGGCCCAAGATCATGCAGATGCTCCAGCTCCTCAACGCGGAGATCATCGACCGGACCGACGGCGAGGCGAGCCTGCCCGAGCGCTACCGCAACCGCTCCACGCTGGCGAAGATGCAGGGGATCTCGTCGAGCGTCCCCTTCCGCCCGGCGCGCGTGACGCCGCGCCCGATCGTCGAGGGCCCGCAGACCGCGCGCGTGGTGGGCCCGCGCGGCGAGGAGATCTACGTCGACGAGCACGCGCGCATCAAGGTGCAGTTCCACTGGGACCGCGAAGGCCAGGAGGACGAGCACAGCTCCTGCTGGATCCGCACGGCGCAGAACTGGGCGGGCTCCGGGTGGGGCTTCGTGTTCGTGCCGCGGATCAACATGGAGGTGGTGGTGCAGTTTCTCGAGGGCGACCCCGACCGGCCGCTGGTCACGGGCTGCGTCTACAACGGCGAGAACCGCCCGCCCTACGAGCTCCCGCGCGAGAAGACCAAGAGCACGGTGAAGACCAACAGCTCGCCCACCACGGGCGGCTACAACGAGCTGCGCTTCGAGGACAAGGCCGGCGCCGAGCAGGTGTACCTCCAGGCCGAGCGCAACCACGACGTGCTGGTGAAGAAGGACCAGACGATCACCGTCGGCAACGACCGCACGAAGACCATCACCGGCAACGAGTACATCACCGTGCGGAAGAACCGCACCGGCACCATCACAGAGAACGACAAGCTCGTCGTCAACAAGAACCAGGACATCGAGGTGCACGGCGACACCGGCCTCACCGTCGACGTCGACCACGTGTACCGCCTAGAGGCCGGCGACAAGATCGTCCTCAAGTGCGGCGACAGCACCATCATCATGACGCCGCAGGGCGTGTGGGTGAACGGGCCCGTCGTGAAGCTCAACTGCTCCGACAAGCCGTCGGCGTAGCGCTCAGAGCCCGAGCGCGCCTTCGACCGACGCGAGCGCCTGAAGTCGCCAGCGGGTGACGGGCGAGGTTCCGTCGAGCAGCGCGGCGGTCTCGCGGAGCACGTCCTCGAGGCCGAAGCGCGCCACTGCCGGGTCGCCGGTGGGCGTTCCGCCGGGGACAGGCGGCGTCCACGCGACCATCTGGTCGGTCTCGCCGGCGAGCACGGCCTCGAGCGCGGCGAGGCCGAGGCGCCCCGCGATCATGCGGTCTTGGTAGGTGGGGCGGCCGCCGCGGACGAGGTGGCCGAGCACCGTCGCGCGCGTCTCGACGCCGAGGTCCGCGAGGCTCTCCTCGACGCGTCGGACGAGGCGCGTGCAGGGCACCTCGACGCCCTCGGCCTTGAGCACCAGCACCCGGCGGCGGTCGCGGTCGCGCGCGAAGCACCGGCGGATCACCCCCGCGACGGCCTCGACCACGTCGTCCTCACCGCGCCCGTGCTCGGGCAGGAGCACACCGTCGGCCCCCGCGGCCACCGCGCCCGCGAGCGCGAGGTAGCCCGACTGGCGCCCCATCACCTCGACGACGAACGCGCGGCGGTGCGAGCGGGCGGTGTCGGCGATGCGGTCGCAGCACTCGAGGATGGTGTTGAGCGCGGTGTCGACGCCGAGCGCGGTGGCGGTGCACCCGATGTCGTTGTCGATCGACGCGGGGACGCCGACGACGGGGATCGCGTTCTCCTTCGCGAAGAGGTGCGCGCCGGTGAGCGAGCCGTTGCCGCCGATGACCACGAGCCCGTCGACGCCACGCAGGCGCTCGGCGGCGGCGTCGCGGTGCGCCCGCTCGCGGAAGCGCGCGCAGCGGGCCGAGCCGAGCACGGTGCCGCCCTCGTTGCCCGCGAGGTCGAGCTCGCGCGCGACGGCGAGGCCCCCCGGCGTGCCCGGCGCGTCGACCGTGAGCTCGCGCGTCGCGCCGTCGATGAGCCCGTCGTAGCCGTCCTGCACCCCCACCACCCGCACGCCCCGCGCCGCGGCCACCTTGGCCATCGCGCGGAGGGCGGCGTTCATCCCCGGGGCGTCGCCGCCGGACGTGAGAACCGCGATCTTCGCCATCTGCGAACCTCCGCGCGCGATCGTATCGCCCCCCGCGCGGGCGCGTCTCGCGCGAACGCGTCGCCGCTCAGGGCGCCGCGCAGCCGAAGGCGTTCACGGGCTGGTGCGCGCCCTCGCTCGTCGTCACGTAACCGCGCCCGTCAGCGCGCCAGCCCACCGCCTCGCCGTGCCGCTCGTTCACCACGGCCACCGCGCGCGGGGCCGCCGCGAAGATCGCCTCGAACGGCGCCCCCGCCGGCCGCTCGTACTCGTACAGCGCGACGTACGTGCGCAGGAGCAGCCGGTCGGCGCAGGGGTGGAGGTCGCCGCCGGTCACGAGCTGCCCGCCGTCGGGCGGGAGGTTGAGCGTCGCGACGCGCTCCGCGGTGCGTACCGGGCCCGGCGCGTGGGGCGCGCGCAGCACGTAGACGCCGCTCGCGCCCGCGGCCACCTTGGTGACGACGTAGAGGTCGCCGGTGGTCGGGTGGACGAGCAGCGTCTCGGCGTTGTGCGTGCCGTCGGGGTAGCGGAAGGGGAGCGCGTCCCACGCGACGTCGAGGTCGTCGCCGCCGGTCGTCGGCGGCTCGGGGACACGGTAGATCACGGCCTCCGCGCGCGCCGCGTCGTTGTCGCCGATGTCGCCGAGGTACACGCACGCGCCTGCGGGGCACGGGCCGAGCGCGATGTCCTCCCAGTCGACCGCCGTCGCGCCGCGCAGGTGGTACTCGCCCGCCTTGCGCCCGTCGGGTCCGATCGCGAAGAAGCGCGGCCCGTCGCCCGAGTCGTTGTGGACGAAGAGGACCCCCGGCGTGCGCCGGCTCTCGACCACGCCCGACACCTCGTCGAGTGAGTCGGCGTGCACCGCCACCGCGCCCCCGCGCGCGACGTAGCCGCCGGGGCACACCCCGCACGCGACGCCGCCGTCGGGCAGGCGCGCGACGGGCGCGTCGGGCGGGCCGTTGAGGGCCGCGGCGTCGCGCTGCACGGCGCTCGGGCGGACGCATGCGCCGAGCGCGAGGAGGAGGAGCGGGAGGCGCGCGTTCATCGCCGCGGCGCTCAGCCGTCGCGGTCGAGGAGCTCGATCGTCAGCTCGCGGGTCGCGCCGAGCTGAACGTCCACCGCGGTCGCCGAGCGGCCGACGCGGTCTTCGGGGCCCGCCACCGCCTCGACGGGCGGCGCGTTGAGGTTGACGAAGACCCAGTACGACCCGGCCTCCGCGAACACCAGCTCGCCCGTCGCGGGGAAGGTCGGGTCGGTCACCACCGCGAACGAGTCGCCCGGCCCGACCAGGGTCATCGCGCGCGACGCCGCGATCTGCACCTGCGCGTTCGGCATCACGCGGCCCGCGTAGGTGACGGTCACCCGGACGCGCCCCGTCCGCCCGGAGCTCGGGAGGTCGGCCGCGGCGTCGACGTTGCCGCCGTCGCCCGCGGGCGCGGAGGGGCCCGCCGAGCCGCACCCGAGCGCGGCGGCGAGCGAGAGGGCGAGGAGGGGACGGCGGTGCATGGCGGGAGGGGCGGCGCGCGGGCGCGCTCAGTTGCCGCTGTTGCGCAGGATGAACTGGTTGAAGTTGTTGACCGCGGAGCCCTGCGGGTAGCGCTGGATGTACGTCCGCATCGTGCGGATCGCGTCCTGCGTGCGGCCGGTCACCTGGTAGGTGGCCGCGAGCATGCGGAGCTCCTGGTCGGACGACGCGCGCCCGCGGAGCGCGTTGATGATGCAGGTGTTGCGGCCCGTCTCGTCGCCGCTGGAGCTGCGGCACTGCGCCACGCGCTCCATCGGTGACATGTTGCTGTCGCCGCCGCCGCCGCTCGACGCGGGCGGGGGCGTGGGGGCCGGCGCCGGGCGGGGCGGCGGGGCGGCGGGCGCAGCGGCGGCGGGCGGCGGGCGCGGCGGCGCGGCGGCGCGAGCGGCGGCGCGGGCGGCGTCGCGCTCGCGGTTCTCGCGGGCGCGGCGCTCGCGGGGGATTCGAGCGTCTGGCGGACGGGGGTCGCCTCGGCGGGAGGCGCGGCCTGGGCCTCGGGTGCGGTGGGCTGGGCCTCGGGTGCGGGCGCGACGGCCGCGGGCGCAGGGGCCACGGGTGCAGGGGCTCCGGGCGCGGCGGGCGCGGGGCCTCGGGGGCCGCGGCGGGCGGGGGTTCTCCGTCGGCGTGGCGGCGGCGGCGGGCTGGGCCTCGGGCGCGGTGGGCGCGGGCGGCGTCGGGGTCTCCGGGGAGACGGCGGGCGGGTTCACCACGGGCGCGGCGATGGGCGCCTGCGCGAGCGACTGGCCCTCGGTGCGGGGCGTCCCGTGGTTCATCTTGTTGAAGGCGACCACGACGGCGAGGCCGACGACGATGCCGCCGCCGACGATCGCGCCCACCAGGCCGAGCGGCGTGCGACGGGCGCGCTGCTTCTCCTCGAGCGCGGCCTTCTGGATCACCACCGTGCTGTCGCCGCGGCGCGCGACGCGGAACTCCACCACCCCGAGCTGCACCATGTCGCCCGGGCCGAGCTGGGCCTTCTTGGCCTTCTCCCCGTTGACCTGGACGCCGTTCGAGCTGCCCATGTCCTCGATCATGAGCTTGTCGTCTTCGAGGAAGACCCGCGCGTGCTCGCGCGAGATGGAGCTGAAGGGCAGCGCCACCTCCGCCCCCTCCGAGCGCCCGAGCACGATCGGCAGCCGGTCGAGCATCACGGGCGGCGGCACCCCCGCCGGCGCGAGGAACACCAGCCGCAGCCCCCGGATGTGCTCCGGCACGGGGGGCACCTCCGAGGCCTTCGGCGCGGCCGAGGGCGTCGTCGCCGGCATCGCGGGCGCGGGCGCCGAGAGCAGCGGGACGATCGGCTCCGACGGCGGCGCCGCGGGCTGCGGCTGCGGCGCGGGCTGCACCCCGGGCTCGTCGAGGATCGACAGCATGTAGTCGCCGATCCGGATCTCGTCGCCGTGCCGGATGGGCTTCGCCTCCACCAGCCGCGCGTTGTTCACCACGATGCCGTTGTAGCTGGCGAGGTCTTCGAGCACGTAGTCCGCCGAGCGCTTCACGATGCGCGCGTGGCGCCGCGAGACGTTGCGCTCCGTCAGGCGGATGGTGTTGCCCTCCTTGCGGCCGATGGTGATCTCGTCCCGCACCAGCGGGACGACCGTCTTCTTGCCCTCGTCGTCGGAGATCACGAGCTTCAACATCGGCCGTTCAACCTGCTCCAGCCCTCACGCCTTGGAGGGGCGACGAAACTCTCTTACGGGGGCGCCGCGGGCGCGACGGAATAAGCGGTACGGAAAGCGCGAGGCGAGTCTATCCGGTGCGTCAGGGGTGTCAACGCATCCCGCAGGCGCCCGTCGGGGCCCTCTGGTGGCGCGCGCCGCGCTCGTAGTACCTATTGCGGCCCCGCATGGAAATCGAGTTCGTCGGCGCCGCCCAGACCGTCACCGGGTCGATGCACCTGGTCCGCACCCGCCACGCCACCGTGCTGCTCGACTGCGGGCTCTACCAGGGCCGGCGGCGCGAGTCGTTCGAGCGCAACCGGAAGTTGCCGCTCCCGGTGGCCGAGATCGACGCCGTGGTGCTCTCCCACGCGCACATCGACCACTCGGGCGCGCTCCCGCTGCTCGTCGCGCAGGGCTTCGACGGGCCGATCTTCGCGACCCACGCCACGCGGGACCTCTGCGCCGCGATGCTCCGCGACGCCGCCTTCATTCAAGAGGCCGACGCGCGCTACCTCAACAAGCAGATCGACCGCGGCGAGCTCGACTCCGCGCCCGTCGAGCCGCTCTACACCGAGGCCGACGCCCTCGCGGCCCTCGAGCGCTTCGTCTCCCTGCCCTACCACCACACCTTCGACGTCGCGCCCGGCGTCCGGGTCACCTTCCACGACGCGGGGCACGTGCTCGGCAGCGCGATCACCGCGCTCGACGTCGACGAGGGCGGCGGCTGGCGGCGGGTGGTCTTCACCGGCGACCTCGGCCGCCACCACATGCCCATCCTGCGCGACCCGGAGCTGGTCTCCGGCGCGGAGCTCCTCCTGAGTGAGAGCACCTACGGCGACCGCCTCCACGACCCCATCGAGAAGATGGACGAGGACCTCGCCGCCGTCATCAACCGCACGATCAAGCGCGGCGGCAAGGTGATCGTGCCGGCCTTCGCGCTCGAGCGGGCGCAGGAGATCGTCTACGCCCTCAAGCACCTGCGCGCGCGGGGCGAGGTGCCGAACGTCCCCGTCTACATCGACTCGCCGCTGACCGCGAAGATCACCGAGATCTTCAAGATGCACCCCGAGTGCTTCGACGCCGAGGCGCGCGCCCTGCTCCGCGGCGGCGACACGCCCTTCGAGTTCGACGGGCTCCGCTACGTCGAGGACGTGACCGAGAGCAAGGCCGTCTCCGCCGACCCGACGCCCTCCGTGGTCATCGCCGCGAGCGGGATGTGCGAGGCGGGCCGCGTGCTCCACCACCTCCGCGCCGGCGTCGAGGACGAGAAGAACACCGTGCTCATCGTCGGCTTCCAGGCCCAGCACACGCTCGGCCGGCGCCTCGTCGAGCGGCGCCAGCGCGTGCGGATCTTCGGCGTCGAGCGCGACCGCCGCGCCGAGGTGGCGGTGCTCAACGGCTTCAGCGCCCACGCCGACCAGGCCGACCTCGTCGCGTACGCCAACGCGCTGCGCGAGCGCGGCCCGCTGCGACGCGTGGCCCTGGTGCACGGCGAGCCCAAGGCCCAGCAGGCGCTCGCCGAGCTGATGCGCGACAAGCACGGCTACCCCGACGTCGGCGCGCCCGCCCCCGGCGCGAAGATCACGGTGTGAGGGCGCCGGCGGGGTCTCCCGCGGCGGCGACGCTCAGGTCTCGACCGCGAGCGTCTCCAGGCCCGCGATGGTGCCGCAGCGGGTGACGCCGAGCACGAACACCCTGATCTGCACCGTGCCGACGCGGAAGACGGTGACGTCGGTGAGCTCGCGCTCGATCGTGCGCTGGAGCTGGCGGAAGCGGGCGGCGCGGTGCTCCTGGTCGAGCGTCCCGTCGTAGTTGTTGGTTCCGCTCTGGAGGGCGCGCGCGAGGGGGACGCGCTCGACGCGGGCGTCGGCGGGCGCCCCCACGGCCGCGCGGAGCGCCGCGTCGGTGGGGATCGCGCGCCACCCGCTGCGGGTGAACCACGTGAAGGGCGCGTCCGTCTCCGAGGTGTAGAGCAGGCGCTCGGTGGCGGCGGTGAAGGTCGCCTGGAGCGAGCTCCCGCAGTGCCGCGCGTCGTCGGTCGCCGTCACGCGGAGGAAGGCCTGCGACGCGCGGAGGAAGGGGACGCGCTCGGTGGCGGGGTTGCCCGGCATCGTGGTGCGGACGCCCGCGACGAGCACGCCCGCGTCGCGCGTGGCGGCGCCGAGCACGTCGTCCCGGAGCTCCGGGGCGAGCGCGAGGGCGGCGACGTCGACGCCGACGATCGGGAGCGACGACGCCGTGCTGTTGGCGCGCAGCATCGCGAGGCGGTCGCACGGGAGGAAGGTGCACGTGGTCCCGGCGGTGGAGACGCGCGAGAGGCTCTGCGTCGGCAGCGCGCCCGTCGCCGAGCGCCACGCCTGCGAGGCCGCGAACTTCCCGAACCTGTGCTCGCTCACCGCCTCGATGCGGCCGTAGAAGACGTGGGTCGTGAAGGCGTCCGAAACCCCGTCGCGCGCGGCCTGCGGGAGGCCGAGCGGCGCGAGGTCGAGCGACGCGACGTAGCAGCGGTTGCCCCACGTCCCGTCGGCGCAGCGCACGCCGGACGCGTTGACCGGCGCGATGTGGTACCCGCCGCACGCGGGCGCGGCGCAGCGGCGCATGTCGCGGGTGATCGTGAAGTACCCGTCGCCCCGCACGGTCACGTCGTCGGCGCCGCTGCCGGTGTCGTCGAAGGTCTCGGGCGAGCCCGCGCACGCGGCGAGGGCGAGCGGGAGGAGCGCGGAGGCGAGGTGCTTGTTCATGACGGGCGGCGTGTACGACATCGCCTTACCCGTGGCAAGGGACGCCCGATGACCTGGGATTCGGAGTAGGTTTTGTCTCGCGGTTCGGACGCGCTCGCTTCGCCTCCATCCCCGCTCGCCGAGCCTCGCGCGTTTCCCCTTCCTCCGCCGCAGGAAGCGGCAGAGGAAGGGCACCGGCTCGTCGAAGATGCCCCGTCGCGGACCCGCGGATGCGACGAATGCGCGCCGCCACGAACAAACGCGCGACGACGACACCTCCGCGCAGAACGCGCTTGGACGAGGGGATCGGCGTGTCTTTGAGGCTCCCGAGCGAGGCGTGTCTGCGGCGAGTCCAGTGCCCTTCCTCTGCCGCTTCCTGCGGCGGAGGAAGGGGAAACGCGCGAGGCTCGGCGAGCGGGGATGGAGGCGAAGCGAGCGCGTCCGAACCGCGAGACAAAACCTACTCCGAATCCCGGGCGGTGCCATCGGCGAGGCCGCGTCACCGCCGCGGGTCAGGCGGCATAGAACTGCGACGCCCACCGGCGGTAGAGCCCGACGGGGCCGTCTCCTTCGGCGAGGGCAGGCGGGTGGAAGTAGCGCTTGTGGCGCCAGATTTCGAAGTCCTGGCCCACGTCGCGCGCGAAGGCCTCGATGAGGAAGCGGTTGCCAGCCTCGCCCGCGAGGCGCCCGGGGTCGAGCGCGCGCAGCGACGGGGCGACCCTCGGCACGCCGAACGCGCACGCGATCCGCAGGTCGATGCGGCCGGGCTCCGTCGGCGTCGACAGCACGAACTGCCGCATGCGCGCGCCGAACTCCGCCTCCACCTGCACGAACGAGTAGCCGAGGCCGTGGAGGTTCACTTCGAACTCCGTGCGGAGGTCGAGGCCGAGCGGCCCGTGGCCGATCCTGCGGGTCATGGTGTAGCGGGCGTTGAGGTAGGGCCCCTCGGCCCGCGCGGGGCGCAGCGTGTCGACCGCGGTGTAGCCGTGCACCTCGCTGAGGTGGCCGGTGTCGACGCTGTTCTCGCTCGTCTCCTGGGGGTGGCCGCGGAGCGAGAAGAGCCGCGTCTGCAGCGGGGTGTAGCCGGCCATGTCGAGCTCGGGCACCTCGAAGGCCGGGGGAGCACCCGCGGGGTCGTGCCACGCGAGCACCACGCCGTGGCGCTCGCAGACGTGAACCGCCCCCGCGCGCGCCTTCGGGAGGCGCTTGCGGTAGGGCGTCGCGGCGCAGGCGCCCGTCCGGTCGAACGCGAAGCCGTGGAAGGGGCAGCGGACGCACTCGCCGACGACGCGCCCGCCGTGGCCGAGGTGCGCGCCGAGGTGCGGGCAGTAGGCGTCGAGCGCGCCGAGCTCGCCCCGTTCGGTGCGGAAGACGACGAGCTCGCGCCCGCCGAGCACGCGGCGCTCGAGCGCGCCGCGCGGGAGCTCGTGGGAGAAGGCCAGCGCGTACCAGCCGCGCGGCACGGGGAGCGGGTGGGGGTGCGGGTCGGTCATCGGTCGTCCCGTTGCGACGGAGACGGTAGATGCGTCGGCCGCCCGCTGTCCACGCCCGGGCCTCACCCGCCAGGTCAGAAGAGCTTTGCGAACTCTCTGCCGAACTCCAGGGGCGTCGGCCGGTCCTTCGCGGCGTGCGCGGTGGCCGCGCGGAGGAGCTTCGCGACGGCCGCGGGGAAGGGCCGCAGGCGCTCGGGGTCTTCGAGCGGGTCGCGTTGCATGTGGGCCAGGATGCGCTCCCGCGTCGAGTGCGTGTCGTCGAAGAAGGAGCGCCCGGTCATCACGTTGTAGACAGTGCCGGCGAGCGCGTAGACGTCCGCCCGCTGGTCGAGCTCGAGCGGGTCGAGCACCTGCTCGGGGGCCATGTACCCGGGCGTCCCCGCGACGAAGCGGCCCACCGCGTCGGGCGTCACCCGCGCCGCGCGCACCATGCCGAAATCGATGATCACCGTCGCGAGCGGCGTGGTGATCGCCGGGTCGCGGTGCTTCGCGGGGTCGAAGGTCTCGCCGCCCTGGAGCGGGAGCCGCAGCCAGAGGTTGGCCGGCTTGATGTCGCGGTGGACGATGCCCGCCGCGTGGAGCGCCGCGAGGCCCGCGCAGGTCTCCAGCACCACCTGGCGCAGCTCGAAGAGCGACATCAGCCGCGCCGCGGAGTAGGCCTTGAGGTCGGCGCCGATCAGGTACTCGAGCACGAGGAAGGGGATCTCGTTGGCCACGCCCCGGTCGATGATGTTCGCGACGTTGGGGTGGTAGAGCCCGGCCAGCGCCTTGGCCTCCTCGACGAAGGACGCGAGGATCCCCGCCCGCTCCTTCTCGCTCGCCTCGGCGAGCGCGTCGGCCTTCGGGATCTTGAGCACGAAGAAGCGCTCGGCCCCGGGCTTCCGCACCAGCCACACGGTGCCGACGCCCCCCTGCCCCAGCGGCCGCACGAGCTCGTAGCCCTCCACCACCTGCGGCTGCTTCTTCTTCGGCGCCGGCGGCGGCGGCGGCGTCCGTCGCACCGCGCCCTGCGACGCGGCCGAGACCAGCGCGGAGGCGACCGGGCCGAGCGCGTCGATCCACACCTCGGCGGGCCCGAGGTCGCGCGCGCGGATCGCCTTCGCCAGCACCGCCGCGACGCGCGGCGCGTTGTCGTCAGCCGCCGACACGGGTGGGTGGAGGCCCTTCACCGGGTCGGCGAGCGCGGCGTGGAGCCGCTCGGCGGCGGTCGCGAGGTCGTGGCAGCGCGCCTCGAGGTCGGGCCGCGTGCCCGAGGTTCCGTGGAAGCGCGCGAGCGACCCGGCCGTGGCCGCCAGCGCCGCCGCGAGCTCGGTGTCCCCCGCGTGGAGCGCCGCGAGCGACGACGCCACCGCGTCGCCCCACAGCCCCTCGGACGCGCGCGACGGGTCGCCCGCGAGCGCCCCGCGGATCGCGTCGGCCACCTCGCAGCACCGGTCGAGGGCCTCCTTGGAGAGCATCGGGAGCGCGCTGGCGAGCTGTTGGAGCACCGCGGGCCGGTCGACCACGAGCGCCCACCACGCGGCGAAGGGCCCGAGCCAGCGGAGGTCATCCACCTCGCCGAGCACCGTGCCGCGCGTCGTGTCGACGAGGCGCCAGAGCAGCGCCGAGAGCGCCGTGCGGAGCGCCTGCGGGAGCTCGCGCGTCCCGTCGGTGAGGCCCCCCACCTTGCGGAGCCAGAGGCAGGTGTGGTGCGCGGTGGGCCCGCGGCCGGGGCCGAGGTCGGGCTCCTCGCCGCAGGCGTCGAGCGCGTAGCCGCCGAGGCGGACGGCGAGCACCTCGAGGCCGTCGGTGGACTGCGGGTCGAGGTCGTCGCCGGCGCGGCGCTCGGCCACCTCGTCGAGCAGCGACTCGGGGGCCTTCGCGATCACGTCCCAGGTCTCGTTGAGGTCGGGCTCGTCGACCGGCGTGCCGGCGGGGCGCGTCGCGAGGAGCGGGCCCCAGAGCCCGAGCGCGAGCGAGCGGGCGATCCCCTCCATCGCGTTCATCCCCGCGGCGCGGCGGCGGGCGGAGGTGTCGGAGAGCGCGACGCGGCGGGCCTCCTGGAAGGTGACCGCGAGGGCGCCGGCGAAGCGGGCGGCGCGCGCGTCGGCCTCCTCGTCGTCGTACTGGGCCGCGAGGCGGACGAGGTTCTCGAGGCCGAGCTCGAGGTCGAGCGGGTCGCGCTCGGCGCCGTCGACCGGGTCGGTGCTCGCGAGCACGTCGAGCCAGCGGCGCCACTCGTCGAGCGAGCCCGTGTGCGTCCGCCGCGCCATCTCGCGCAGCCGCCGCAGGGGCGCCTCCACCGCCGGTAGACGAACGCCGCGGCGCCACAACGCCGCGAGGCCGCGCGCGAGGGCCCGGGCCGCGATGCTCCCCCCCTCGCCCGCCAGCACCCGCTGCGCGATCGCGTCCCACAGGTCGCGCCGCTCGGTGAAGAGGTACGGCGTCGCCGCGCTCGCCGCGGTGATCGCCCACGGCTCGCGACCAGCCTCCTCGATCACGGAGGTGAGCTCGCCCGCGAGCACCTTCAAGCGCTCGGTGCCCTGCGACGCGAAGGCCGTCACCGCGCGCTGGCGGAGCACCGGCGACTCGCTCCGCAGCCAGTCGAGCAGCGTGCCCTCCAGCATGTCGAGCACGCCCGCGAAGCGCCCCACCGCGCGCGCCGCGTGCACCCACACGAGCGGCTCCGGGTGCAGGAGAAGCGGCTGGAGCACCTGGAGCGTTCGCCCGACGCGCTCGGGGGCGGTCGACCGCGGGAGCCCGACCGCGCAGACCTCGAGCGTGCGGGCGGCGATCACGCGGCCGCGGAGGGTGCCGCGCGCGGCCTGGCCGACGACGGCCTCGAAGGTGGCGTCGCTGGCCCAGAGCCACGCGCCGAGCTCGGGGAGCTGGAGCCCGCTGGCGCCGGCTTCCCACAGGAGGATGTCGAGCCGCGCGCGCACCTGGGCGTGCTCGGGCCGCAGCAGGAGCGAGCCGGGCCCGGTGAGCGGGACGCACGCGAGCGCGTCGAGCAGCGGCCCCTCGACGACGCGGGCGCGCGCGACGCTGGCGAGGCGCTCGCGGTACGAGACGCTCGCGGCGGCGGCCTGGAGGATGGGGGCGATGCGGACGTCGGTGCGCGACACGCTGGCGACGCACCAGGCGAAGACGGCCTCGCCCTCGGGCTGGTGGAGCAGCGCGCCGAGGTCGGCCGCGCCCTGCACCGAGCGCGTGGCCGCGGGGAGCTGGCGGTCGAGCGCGTCGGCGGCGGCGCGCGCGTCCTCCGGGAGCGGGCTCTTCGGGTCGCGGTCGCACCACCAGACCACGAGGGCCTCGGGCGTGCCCGGCGCGCGCGCGGCGTGGGCGGTGAGCGTGCGGAGGGCCTCGGTGATCGCGGTGGGCAGCATCGGCGCGAGGCGAACATACACGGGGCCCCCGCGGCGGGCGGCATTCTCGGCGCCACAATTCGAAACACCCGTCACACCCGGTGTCAGACCGGGGCGCCGTCCTTGAGTCGCGGGTGCGTTTGGGGTGATGCTCCCCGAGGCACATGGCGACGTCCCCGGCCCGATGGTCCCCGCTCCTCGCGCTCCTCGCGCCCCTCGCTGCGGGCGCCTGCGTCCGCGACGAGTGGACCTTCCGCCCGCGCGACGCCGCGCCCGACGTCGCGTCCGACATCGCGCCCGACGGCACGCCCGACGCCCCGGTCGACCGACCGTCGCCCGACGTCGCCGTGGAGCCGCCGCCCGACGTCGCCGTCGACCCGCCGCCCGACGTCGGGCCCGACATCACCCGGCCCGACGCCACCGTGAACCCGCCGCCCGACGTCGCCGACGCCGCGCTCGACCAGGCGGACGCCGACGTCGCCCTCGACGCGCCGCCCGACGTCGCCTTCGACGCGCCCCTCGACCGGGCCGACGCCGCGCCGGACGCCGCCCCCGACGCCCTGCCCGACGCGGCGCCCGACGTCGGCTGCGGCAACGGCGCGACGCTCTGCGGGTCGCGCTGCGCGTACCTCCAGGCCGACCGCCAGGCGTGCGGCTCGTGCTCGATGGTCTGCGCGCCGACGTCGTTCTGCGCGGCGGGCGCGTGCCGGGCGGCGACCACGGTGGTGATCCCGGTGGTCGCGGGCTCGGCCAACGCGCCGCGCCGCGTGGCGCTCGACGCGCAGGGCAACGCCTACGTCCTGCTGTACATCAATGCGGCGCTCACGCTGCCCGCGCCGGTCGGCACGCTCAGCCCCGAGGGCGGCGGCGACCTCGCGCTGCTCTCGTACACGCGCACGGGCACGCTGCGCTGGGGCTTCCGCATCGGGTCGACGATGGGCGACGACCGCGCGTCGCCGGTGTACGGCGCCGTCCAGACCGACGACGCGGGCAACGTGTTCGTGGCGGCGCCGGTGTCGGGTCAGGGCACGATCGTGGTCGGGGCGGGCACGACGACCGGCACCGGCGCGGCGCCGCTCGACGGGCTGGTGGCGAAGTTCAATTCGAACGGGGCGCTCCAGTGGTCGCAGGTGTTCGGCGGCCCGCTCGAGGACGCGGTCACCTCCCTGGCGGTGGCGCGCTCGGGGGACGTCTACGTCACCGGCGCGCTGCGCGGCGCGATCACGCGCCCCGCGGCCGTCTCGCTCCCGCCCGCCAACACCGCCGGCGGCCCCGACCTCCTCCTCGCGGGGATGCGCAACGACACGGGCGCGGTGTTCGCGGCGCGGCGCTACGGCGCCAGCGGGGCGACGATGCAGGGCGTCTCGATCGCCGCGGCCACCAACGGCGACCTCTACGTCAGCGCGGTGTACGGCGGGGGCATCCCGGTGAACCTCGACGGCACCATGCTCACCCAGGCCGCGATGGAGCCGGCCGACGGCCTGCTCCTGCGCGCGCGGGGCGACGCCTCGGTGGCGTGGGTCCGCATGATCGGCGCGCCGGGCCTCATCGACGCGGTCGGCCCGGTCGCGGCCGGCGCCGCCGACGACGTGTTCTACGCCGCGGGCTTCCAGGGGACGGTGACCTTCCCCAACAGCGTGCCCACGGCGCAGGTGATGCGGGCGACGATGTTCGACGCGTTCGTCGCCCGCTACGACGCCTTCGGCAACTACGCCGGGCACAGCCTGATCGCGACGAACGGGCAGGACGAGGTGCTGGCCCTCGCCCGCGACGCCTCGGGGATCGCCAACGCGCTCGGGCTCGCGCCGGGGACGGGCATCATCGGCTCGACGGGCGCCAACCCCGCCATCTCGCCCTTCCTCCTGCGCGGCGTGGGCGCGGGCTCCACGGCGACCGGCCTGACGCGCACCGGCGGGCTCGCCGGGTCGCTCACCGCCAGCGACCTCGCGTTCGACCGCTACGGCGCCGTGGCCTTCGTCGGGACGTCGACGTCGACGATGGCGGCCAATTGGCAGGTGTTCGGGGTGGGGCAGTTCTCGGTGGGCATCGGGACGGCCGCGTGGCTCGCGATCTACCCGCGGCCGTGACCCGTCACACCGCGGCGATGAGCAGCGCCGCACAGCACGCGACGCCGGCGAACCACACCAGCGACCGGAGCGCGGCGACGTCGGCGAGGTAGCAGCCCGCATACGCGACGCGCGCGGCGACGAAGCCCCACGCCGCGGCGGGGATCACGTGGCTCGCGGGCGCGGCGGCCTGCGCGGCGAGCAGCGACGCGGCGAAGAGCGGGAACGCTTCGAAGGAGTTCTGGTGGGCCCAGTGGGCGCGCTGCCGCCAGCCCGTGAGGTGGGCCTGCCAGTTGCGCGTCTCGTGGTTGTCCTTCGGGGTGAAGGCGCCCACCTTGGCGACGGCGGTGAGGATGAAGGGCATGGCGCCCGCGACGAGGAGGGGGACGGCGACGTGGATCATCGCGCGATGCTACGGCATCAGCGCCCGAGGAGCGCGCGCATCCGCGCCTCGTAGACGGCGTTGGGCGGCGCGCGGGAGATCGTGTCGTGGTCGGCCCCCTCCAGCAGCACGAGTGTGTGGGGGCCGGCCTCGCCGATGGCCGCGTCGAGGCGCCGCGCGTTGGAGGGCTGGACGAAGTCGTCGTCGAGGCCGTGGAAGATGGTGGTGCCGAGGGCGGCGTTTTGCGTGGCGCGGGCGACCTTGGCGCGATTGTTGAAGCGGTTGGCGGTGAGGAGCGAGCGCGGGACGACGAGGGTGCCGTCCTCGACGAGGGCCGCGACGGAGGCGAATGGCGCCTCGAGGATCATCGCGCGGAAGGGTGTGGTGGTCGACGCGAGCTCGCAGGTGATCGCCGCGCCGAGCGAGTAGCCGTAGAGGTAGAGGCGCTCCGCGGGCGCCGCGCGCGGGCCCGTGCGCAGCCAGGCGAGCATGGCGTTGGCGTCGTCGTAGATGGCCTGCTCGGAGGGCGTGCCGCGCGTCCGCCCGTAGCCGCGGTAGTCGTAGATGAGCACGTTGGCGCCGAGGGCCCAGAGGTGGCCCGCGCGCGTCCAGTAGAGGTCGAGGTTGCGGGTGTTGCCGTGGCTGTAGAAGACGACGGGCGCGGTGGCCGCCTCGGGGTCGGGGCGGCGCAGGTAGTAGCCGTAGACGCGGGTCCCGTCGCGCGAGGTGACCTCGACCTCCTCGCGGAGCGCGTCGGGGACGCGCCACGAAGCGGGCGCGTCGGCGTCGTAGGCCAGCTCGTAGCGGTCGACCGGCGTCGGGTTGAACAGGAACGCGTCGAGGTTGGCGCACGATGCGAGCGAGAGGAGAACCCCGGCGAGCGCGCGCTTCATCGCACCACCCCCGGGACTTCGTAGTGGACGCCGAGCACGACGCCGAGCGCGCCGACGCCGCCGGGGGCGTAGTAGTCGGGCGTGAGGCACTGGCCGCAGGAGGCGAGCGCGTACCAGCGGAGCTCGAGGTCGAGCGTGACGCGGCGCGAGACGGTGAAGGCCGCGAGGGCGGCGAGCGTCGGGGCCCACGGGCCCTGTTCGCCGAGGGCCGTGGTGTAGAGCCGGAGCCCGTTGTGGACGCCGCCGCCGAGCCACAGCCACGACGCCACCCGCCCGCCGCCCGCCGCCCAGAGGTCGCCGACCAGCACGCCGTCGTCGGCGTTGAAGTAGCCGCCGAGCGACGCGCCGAGCGTGAGCGCAGCGCGGCGGCCCGGGATCGGGTGCCACGCCGCGCCGCCCGAGAGCCCCGCGATGCCGAAGGCCGCGGCGGTGGGGTGGAGCTCGGCCGAGACGTCGAGCGCGTCGCTCACGCCGTAGGCCGCGCCGAGGGTGGAGATGGGGACGGGGACGGGCGCCCCGAACTGGACCAGCGGGCCGCCGACCGTGGCCGACACGCGGAGGTTGCCGCGGCCGACGGGCCGCGCGAGGTGGGTGGTCGCGCACGCCCCACAGGCGACGGCGACGAGGGCGAAGGCGCGCATCGACGCGACGCTATCACCGGCGCCGCCCGCGGGGCGAGGCCCGCGTCAGCCGCTGCAGGGGCGGTAGCCGGCCTCGGCGTAGCAGTCGTTGTCGGCGTCGCAGTAGCAGAGCGCCTCGCCCGGCCAGCAGTAGCGGACGTGGCCCGACACGACGCCCACCGGGTCGCCGCGGTCGTTGCGCTGCGTGGCCTCGGGCGGGCACGCGCCGCCGGTGGCGGGCGCGGTCACGGCGTAGGGGCGGTCGCCCGAGGTGGCCTGGTACTGCGCGGTGGAGCGGGCGTCGCGCGCCCACACGCGGACCTGCCACGTGCCCGCGGCGTTGGGCGTGAACGAGCACGTCGCGACGGCCGTGTAGCCGCCGCAAGGCTGGCTCCAGGTGCCCGCGGGGTTGCGCACGCGGAAGGAGTAGCGAGGCGCGCTCGAGCCCGCGCTCGTGGCGGTGACGGTGGTCGCGCGGCCGACGACGCCGGCGCCCGAGCTGGTGAAGTTCACCGCGGTGACGGCCATGCCGGTGGTGGTTCCCGCGTCGGCGACGGACGCGTCGGCCACGCCCGCGTCGGCCGGCGCGGGGGCGGGCGCGGCGTTGAGCACGAAGGGGCCGCGGTCGCGCGAGCTGCCGCGGGCGACGAGGGCGATGTCGTCGGTGACGCCGAAGGGCGACGCCGACGCGACGAGCCCGGTGGCGGCCGCGGGCGAGCCGGCGCGGGGGCGGACGGCGGCGAGCACAACATCGCGGGCGGCGGTGGCGGCGGGGGCGCTCACGAGGGGGTTGGTGGCGAGGTGGCCCACCTGCGCGGCGAGGGTGAGGAGCGAGGAGGTGGGGAGGGCGGCGCCGTTGTTCCAGAAGGTGTTGTAGGAGGTGGCGAGGCCCGAGAGGGTGTGGCCCGAGCGGCGGAAGGGCGTGGGCATGCGGCCGCGCGTGTCGACGACGAGGTTGTTGACCACCTGGACGTTGGTCGAGCCGCCGGCGGGCCCGTTGCCCGCGCGGAAGTCGACGACGGCGGCGTCGTTGTTGAGGAAGAGGTTGTTGGCCACGTAGGCGCCCTGCGCGTCGTACACGGCGAGGCCGCCCGCGACGCCGCCGACCACCACGTTGTTGCGGAAGACGGCGTTGATCACCTCGTAGCGCTCGCCGCCGAGGAGCTCGCTGTCGGTGTACCCGCCGAGGCCCACCACCGGGTCGCTCGCGCCGGCGCGCTGCTGGGAGAAGACGTTGCGCTCGATGACCGGGTTGCGCGAGCCGCCCTTCACGTACGCGAGCATCGAGCCGCCGTCGTGGATGAAGTTGTCGCGGATGGCGGAGTCGTCGACGTCGACGAAGTCGAGGCACTCCTGGTAGGGGTTGGGCCCGCCGGCGGTGCGGGGCCCGGGGCGCGCGAGCTCCGAGCGCTCGACCGTGATGTGGTGCGACTGGTTGACCTTCACCGCGTCGCCGTCGACGCCCGCGTCGTGCACGTAGAGGTTGCGGAGGGTAACGTGGTGCGAGTTGTCGACGTGGACGCAGTTGTCCCCGGCGTTGCGCACTTCGAATCCGTCGAACACGAGGTACGCGGAGTTGCCCACGCGCAGGGCCTCGCCGCCGCCCTGGATCACCGCGCGCCGCGGGCCGTCGGCGGACACGACGGTGATGGGCGCGGCGGCGGTCCCGCTCCGCTCGATCCAGCCGCCGCCGGCGTAGGTGCCGGCAGGGACGAGGATGCGGTCGCCGGGGTTGGCGCGGTTGATGGCGGCGGCGAGGGAGCCGCCGACGGCGACGCGGATGTCGACGCCCTGGACGTCTTCGTCGAGGGCGTCCTCCGGCGCGCCGCAGCCGGAGGAGAGGGCGGCGAGGGCCACGAGGGTGGCGGGGAAGAGGGAACGGACGCTCGGGGACGGACAGGGCATTCCACCTCTGGTCGCGCCGACGGACTTCTCCGCGGCGTCGGGTTGAGCCCCGCGCAGACGTCGCCCTCCTCGGACGAACACGCAGCGCACGTTGGCGCCGACGGCTCGCCCGCTGCGCGCGGCCCGTCGCTCCCCCCTCGTGGTGTGGGCGTCGGCGTGTGCAGCGCGTCGGGAGTGCGACCGCCCGGGGACGGTTGCGAGATCTGACCCACAACGCTTCTCACGCACCGAACAGCTCGTCAATGCGCCGCTGTCACCATGGAATTCGCAGTTGCGAGGGCCACATCACGCACCGTGCGGGCCTTGTCGGCACCCTGTGGCAGACGGTGCGAGACGTGGGAATCCGTGGATTCCGCGCTCCGTCGCTGCGTTGCGGCGTGGCGAAAGGCCACGATGCGCGGCGTTTCACACCAATCGTTCGCGGGCGAACGGTGGGTGTTTCGGGAGGACCGAGGCGCGACGTTCTTGCGACCCGATGGGCGAGGCGGGCGGGTGCTTTCCGCGGGCTGTTCGTGCGGTGAATTCGCGCAACGCGCCCGTGCGGCGCGCGCATCGAAGCGGAGGGCGGCGGGGAGATGGTTCGGGGGGCGAACGATCAGGCGGTGACGAGCGGGCCGTGGTCGTCGCAGTGCGTCCCGTGCGGGTGGTGCAGGTGGCCTGCGACGAGGTAGTCGGTGTGGTCGCCGTGGGGCACGGACGCGTGGCCGCAGTCGGGGCCGTGGAAGTGCCCGCTCTGGTGCCCGCCGCAAGCGTGCGAAGGCGTGCACGACGCGGGGTTGGCGGCGTCGACGCCGAGCGCGCACTCGTCGACGTGGCCGTCGTGCGGGTGGTGCAGGTGGCCGTCGTGCAGGTAGTCCACGTGGTCGCCGTGCTTCACCGCGACGTGGCCGCAGTGGGGGCCGTGGGCGTGGGCGTGGTCGCCGTGGGTGTGGTGGTCGTGGTCGCTCATGCGTCGTCCTCCTCGTCGCGGTGTGCTTCGGGCCCCGCGCGGGATCGTCAAGTGACGGCGTGAGGGAGGGAGGTCGACGCGGGCTACGCGCTCTCGGCGATGGGCGCGTCGTCGTGGTCGTCGTCGAGGTGGGCGGCGCGGGCCCAGAGCGCGTGGAGCTCGCGCGCGCCGGGGAGGTTGGCGAGGAAGGGGTCCCACTCGCGCGGGCGGTCGGGCGAGAACGCCAGCGCGAGGATCGGCGACCAGCGCGGGCGGACGGGCTTGCGCAGGAGGCGCATGTTGGCCTCGGCGGGCGTGCGGCCGCCCTTGCGGAGGTTGCACACGCGGCAGGAGCAGACGACGTTCTCCCAGGTCATCGGGCCGCCGCGGGAGCGGGGCATGACGTGGTCGAGGTTGAGGTCGCGCGGGGTCGCGACGCGGCCGCAGTACTGGCAGGTGTGCCCGTCGCGCAGGAAGATGTTGCGCCGGGTGAGCCGCACGGTGGAGCGCGGCATCCGGTCGTACGTGACGAGCTGGACCACCCGTGGGATGCGGATCGGCCCGCGGCTCGTCCCCACCGTGAGGTCGCCCTCGCCGGGGGGAACGGCCTCCCACGCGCGGAAATCGTGGGCGATCCAGGATGCGTCGAGGGCGCGCGCGACGTCCGTCCACATCAGGATGAAGGCGCGCCGCGCGCTGGTGATGTGCACCGCCTGGAGGTGCCGGTTGACCACGAGCACCTGGGTCGCAAGCTCACGCGAAGTCGCTGTCATCCGTCGCCTACTCCCTGTCGTCGTCGTCCGCTGCCTCTCCGTCCGCCGCCTCGCCGACCCGCCACGCCGCCGCCGCCGTCTCCGCCGCCAAAAGAACCTCGTCGTCCCGCACCGTCCTCGCGTCGAGGACGAGCGCTCCGTCGTGGATCCGCGCCACCACCGGGGGGTCTCCCGCGCGGAGGCGGCGCTCCCAGGTTGTTGCATCGATCCCGCCCACGCGCACGGCCCACGACGCCACCGTCGCGAGCGGGAGCGTCCCGCCGCCCACCCTCCCCTCCGTCCGGGCCACCGTCACCTCGCCCGCGGCCCCCGTCGGGAGCCTCGAAACGAGCGCGTCGGCGAGCGCGCGGGCGCGGGCCTCCACCACCGTCTCGGGCTGCGCCAGCGCGGCCACCGTCGCCACGTCGCGCGCCTCGCGGCCCTCGGCGTAGGCCCGCACGGTCGCTTCGAGGGCAGCCAGCACCAGACGCCCCGGCCGCAGCGCGCGCATCAGCGGGTGCTTCCGCACGCGGGCCACGGCCTCGGCGCGCCCGGCGAGGATCCCCGCCTGTGGTCCGCCGAGGAGCTTGTCGCCGGAGACCATCACCAGGTCGACGCCGTCGGCGATCGCGTCGCGCGCCGTACGCTCGCGGCCGAGCCCGTACGCGGCGGTGTCGACGAGCGCGCCGCTGCCGAGGTCTTCGAGCATCGCGAGGCCGCGGGCGCGCGCGAGGGCCGAGAGCGCGGCGGCGGGCGCGTCTTCGGTGAAGCCGACGACCGCGAAGTTGCTGCGGTGGACAGAGAGTATCGCGGCGGTCTGCGGGGTGATGGCCCGTTCGAAGTCCGCGGCGCGCGTGCGGTTGGTGGTTCCGACTTCGACGAGGTGGGCGCCGCAGGAGGCGATGACGTCGGGGATGCGGAAGCCGCCGCCGATCTCGACGAGCTGGCCACGCGACACGAGCACGTCGCGGCCCTGCGCGAAGGCGGTGACCGCGAGGAGCACGGCGGCCGCGCAGTTGTTGACCACGGCGGCGTCCTCGGCGCCGAGGAGCGCGGCGAGCGCCGGGGCGACGAGCGCGTCGCGGTGCCCGCGGCGGCCGGCGGCGAGGTCGTACTCGAGGGTGGCGTAGCCGCGGCAGGCCTCGGCCACCTCGGCGAGGACGGCGTCGGAGAGCGGCGCGCGCCCGAGGTTGGTGTGGAGCACGACGCCCGTGGCGTTGATCACGCGGCGGAGGCGCGGCGCGCGGCGTCGTCGGGCGACGTCGGGGAGGCGGCGGGCGGCCTCGCGGGCGAGCGCGTCGCGGTCGCGGAGGTGGTCGGGGAGGCTGCCGTCGGCGAGGTCGGCGCGGAGCCCGTCGAGCACGTGGCGGACGAGGTCGCGCAGCGCGTCGCGGGAGAGCGAGGCCCCGAGCGCGACGGCCTCGGGCGAGCCGAGCACGGCGTGGGCGGGGGGGAGCGCGCGCAGGGCGTAGGCCGGAGCGGAGGGCACGGCCTCCGAGGGTATCACGGGGCGCCGCGGGGCGTCCGGGTCAGCGGCGGCGGGTGAGGTCGGCGCGGTACACCACATTCGGCTCGGCGCGCGGCGCGTCGCGCTCGCGGCGGATGCGCTCGTGGTCGGGGGATTTCGCGCACGCGGGGTCGGTGGCGGCGGGGTCGCCGGTGAGCGCGAAGGCCTGGCAGCGGCAGCCGCCGAAGTCCTCCTCGCGGCGGTCGCACGAGCGGCAGGGCTCGCGCATCCAGTCCGTCCCGCGGAAGCGCGCGAAGTCGGCGCCGTTCGCCCAGATGTCCGCGAGGCCCATGGTCTTTACGTTGTCGAAGGCCATCCCCGGGAGCCCGTGTGCGCCGGCGCACGGGAGCGCGGTGCCGTCGGGGATCACCGTGAGGAAACGCCGCCCCCAGCCCCCCGTGCACGGCTTCGGCAGGTCGGTGAACCAGTCGGGGAGCACGTAGATCACGTCGAGCCTGCCGCGCACGCGCTCGCGCTCCTCGCGGGCCTCGGCGAGGGCGCGCTCGACCATCGCGCGCGTCGGCAGGAGCTCCGTCCGGTGGGCGAGCGCGCTGCCGTGGTACTGGGCGGTGGCGAGCTCGATCCGCTCGGCGCCGAGCGACTCCGCGAGCGCGACGAAATCCCTCAGGCGCGCGGTGTTGGCGCGGTGGAGGACGACGTTGACCGAGAGGGCCATCCCCGCCTCCCGAACGCGTCGCGCGGCGTCGAGCTTCTGCGCGTGGGCCTCGGTGCCCGCGATCGCGTCGGCGCGTGCCGGGTCGACGTCTTGAAACGACACCTGGACGTGGTCGCAGCCCGCGTCGGCGAGGCGTTGCCAACGGTCTTCGGGGGCGCCCCACGCGGACGTGATGAGGTTGACGAAGAGCCCGGCGTCGCGGCCCTCGGCGACGATGGCTTCGAGGTCGTCGCGGAGCAAGGGCTCGCCGCCCGAGAGGTGGAGGTGGTGGACGCCCATCGCGCCGGCCTCGCGCGCGACGCGGCGCCAGCCGTCGGTGTCGAGCTCGGCGGCGAAGCGGCGCCAGTCGGCGGGGTTGGAGCAGTAGCCGCAGCGGAGCGGGCAGCGGTAGGTGAGCTCCGCGAGGAGCGCGAGCGGGGGCTCGACGGTCACCCGGGCTCCGTCGCGACGAAGCCGCGGTGCTGGAGGCGCGCGAGGAGATCGCGGACGTCGCGGTCGATCACGTCGCGCGGGGCCTCGGGGTGCTCGGCCGCGAGGGCGTCGACGAGGGCCTCGACCGGGGTGGCGCCGTCGACGCGGGCGACGACGTCCGCGGCCTCGGGCGTGAGCACGAGGAGCCCCTCGGGGTAGAGGAGCACGTGGGCGCCGCGCGCCTCGTCCCACTTGAGCCGGGTGCGTCGCGCGAGGCGCGGGGTCATTTCACGCAGTGCCAGTAGATGGCGTCGAGCTGCGACCAGAGGAGGTCGCACTTGAAGTCGAGCGCGGCCTCGGCGCGGCGCTGCGCCTCGCGGGTGGTGCAGTGGCGGAGGACGATCTCCATCGCGTGGTCGCTGTCGTTGCGGGCGCGCTTCGGGCGGCCGCGGAAGTAGCGGAGCCCGGCCTCGCCGACCCACGGGTAGTGCTTCTCGAACGCGGCGATGCGCACGGTCATGATGTCGGGCGAGAAGAGCTCGGTGAGCGACGAGGCGACGCCCTCGACCCACGGGCGCGTCCGCACGAAGTTGGTGTACGCGTCGACGGCGAAGCGGACGCCGGGGAGGAGCTCGGCGCCGTTCCACGCGTCGTCGCGGGTGCCGCCGACGGCCTCGACGAGCTGGAGCCAGGCCTCGATGCCGCCGGCGTCTCCCTCCGAGCCGTCGTGGTCGAGGAGGCGCTGGCGCCAACGGCGTCGGTCGTCGGGCGTGGGCATGTGGGACATCAGCGCGCAGTCCTTCGCGGGGATGTTGCGCTGGTAGTAGAAGCGGTTGAGGGCCCACACGCGGAGCTGGTCGCGGGAGAGCCGGCCCTCGTTCATCAGGGCGTGGAAGGGGTGCTTGTCGTGGTACTTGCGGGCGCCGACGTCGCGGAGGCGGGCGACGAAGGCGTCTTGCGGGAGGGCGTCGTCCATGGCTTCGGTGGCCGCATCATGGCGCCATCCGCCGCGCGCCGCTACCACTCGATCGGGATGCTGACGATGTAGCGGTCGTTGGCGTGGGGCATCGCCGCGAGCGGCAGCGGCGCGGTGGCGCGGCGCACGCACACGGAGACCACGCCCGCGTTGGCGACGGTGCTCGCGGGCCCGCCCCACGCGCGCACGAACTGGGTGGAGAAGCGCAGGTCCATGATGAAGGTGAGGCGGCCGCGGGCGCCCTGGGCGCAGGCCGCGATCTGCGGGGCGCGGGCGGCGAAGTGCTGGTCGAGCGCGGGGAGGCGGTCGCAGCGGGCGCCGGGGATCGCGACGGGCGCCATGCCCGCGAAGCAGCGCGAGATGGTGGCCGGGGCCACGGTGACGCTCCCCGCGTCGGGGGCTGCGCCGGCGTCCCCCTCGCCCGCAACGCCCGCGTCGGGCTCGTCGGGGAGGACCTCGGGCGCGCCGGGGGCCTCGGCGGGCGTGCTGCTCGGGACGGCGTTGTTCGCGGCGTTGGGCGCGGGGTCGGGGCGGAGCGCGCGGGGGTCGACCTGCGGGGCGCGCGCGCGGAGGGCCACCATGCCGCCGCCGAACACGGTGACGAAGCCCGCGACGAGCGACGCGAGCGCCACGGTGACGACGGTGCGCGGGGTGAACGAGTCGGTCACGGCGACCGCTCCCATAGCGAGTTCCGCCCGCGGGCGCAACGCGCGCGGGTCAGCGGAGCTCGAGGGCGCCGATCTCGAGGAGGAAGTAGAGCGAGCGGTAGACCTCGGAGGTGGGCGCGCGGCGGTCGGTGGCGACGCGCTGCGCGATCGTGCGGAGCGAGGTGGTGCCATCGGCGCGCGCGAGGAGGTCGTGGCCGATGGCGCCGACGCTCAGGCGCCCGAGGCCGCGCACGGAGGCCGCGGCGACGACGGGGCGGTCGAGCAGCGGGGTGAAGTAGTCGGCGAGGTCTTCGAGGAGCTGCGCGCCCTGGCGGAGGAGCTCGTAGGGCTCGGCGTTGACGGGCAGCGCCGAGGACGGCGGCGGCACCGCGCGGAAGAAGCGGAGCGTGCCGCGCTGCCAGCGGAAGAGGTCGAGCAGGCGCTCGCGGGCGAGGGCGTCGACGAGGCCGGCGAGGCGCGACTCGTCGAGGATGCCGAGCTGAACCACCGCGCGCTGCACGCGCCCCTCGAAGCGCGGGAGCATCGCGAACACCATGTCGAGCTCGCCGCGGGTGAGCGCTCGCTGCTGGAGGAGGTACTCGCCGACCCCCTCGCCCGCGAGGCTGCTGGCGACGTGGGTGGGGCGGCCGCGGTGCAGGTACACCTCGCGGCGGACGTTGGCGGCCTCGGCCACGAGCACGCCCGACTCCTCGGCGAAGACCAGCCGCGCGAGCCCGTGGAGGAAGGTGCAGCCCGGCAGCGCGTCGGCCCAGTCGGCGGTGGCCGCGGCGACCTCGCTGGTGGTGGCGGTCTTCTGCGCGAGGAGCGAGGCGAGCTCGGGGACCTCGCTCACGCGGCGCGGGACGGCGTCGGGGCCCTGCACGACGTCGCCGGCCGCGAGCGCGCCCTGGAAGGCCATCTCGATGAGCCGCGCCCAGGTGTAGCGGCCGCGCGGGGCGCCGCTCTCGGGGATCACCTCGTAGAAGACCAGCGGCACCTCGCGGGTGACCTCGGGGTCGGGCGCCACGCCGTAGAACGAGCTCGGGTCGGAGGGCACCGACGCGCGTCGCTTCGTGGTGGCCTCGTCGCTCGGGGGGCCCGGCGAGCGGGCGATCGCGCGCCCCGCGTTGCGCGCCCAGGCCACCAGCGCCGCGAGCAGGGGCCGCGCCTCCGCCGGGTCGCCCGCGTGGGGTGCCAGGGCCGCGCGGAACTCGTCGGCCGTCTGGAAGCGCTCCGCGGGCGAGCGGGCGAGCGCGCGGAGCACCACGCTGACGAGGCTCGGCGAGTGGTCGGCGAGCACGTCGATGAGCGCCTCGACCTCGGCGTCGCGCGTGCCGAGCGTACGCCCCATGTCCGAGCCGGGCGTGAAGAGCGAGCGGCCGGTGAGCACCTCGGCGAGCACGACGCCCGCGGCGAAGAGGTCGACGCGGTGGTCGACGGCCTGGCCGAGGAGCTGCTCGGCCGCCATGTACCCGAGCTTGCCGCGGTGGGCGCCGGTGACCATCACGGGCTCGAGCCGCGCGCCGGGGACCGAGCCCGGGGACGACGGCGCGCTCGGCCGGGCCTGGAGCGCGATGCCGAGGTCGCCGAGCTTCACGTCGCCGGCGAGCGAGAGGAAGACGTTGGACGGCGAGACGTCGCGGTGGATGAGCCCGTGGCCGTCGGGGCCGCGCAGGCCGTGGATGTGGGCGATGCCCGCGAGGAGCTCGCGGACGACGTGGCATGCGAGCGGGGCCTCCATCCGCCGCATGGTGTGCTGGAGCGCGCGCTGGACGCGCCAGAGGTCGACCCCGTCGACGTACTCGAGCACGATGAAGGGGTCGGCGTCGTTGTCGCCCGCGTCGAGGACGGCCACCACGTTGGGGTGCGCGGTGGCGCGGCCGAGGGCGCCCTCCCGCCGCATGAGCTCGCGCCAGGCGGGGTCGGCGCGGTTCTTGTCGGCCAGGAGCTTGAGCACCACCTGGGCGCCGCCGGGCGCGCGCGCCAGGAAGACCTCGCCCATCCCGCCGACCGCGAGCCGCTCCTGGAGGGTGTACCCGCCGATCTTCGTTCCCTGTGCTCGCACCGTCACGCAGGGCGTAGGGTAGTCAATTCCGGGGCGCGAATGCCAGCGAATGCCCGCACGCGGCGGGTAGACGCGCCACGCCGGAGGTTGTACACCACCGCCGCCCGTCGGCCCCCCGGCGGGCTCCGCGCGTGGGAGACGCCGCCCCGGAGGCCTTCGCCCCGAGGGCTTCGCACCGCGCGGACCTCCCGGAAAGAAGCGTAACTCCCGCATGACCACCGAACGCGCCGCGACGTCCCGCGAGGCCGACAACCTTCCGATCGGCCGCGCCCCCTTCATCGGCCGCATGCAGGAGCGCGCCGCCATCGCGCAGGCCGTCTCACAATCGATCACCGAGTCGCGCTGCGAGGTGGTCACCGTTCTCGGAAACCCCGGCGTCGGCAAGAGCCGGCTCGTCGAGGAGGCCCTGGCCGACCTGCGCGAGCGCTACCCCGACCTGCGCGACTACCGCGGCACCGCGCGGCCCGACACCGGCCTCCAGCCCGCGATCGCGCGCATCCTCCGCCAGCGCTTCGGCCTGCGCGACGGCGCCGACGCGCTCGCCCAGGCCAACGAGGTGTGCGCCCAGGTGATGGACCTCTTCGGCGACCGCCGCGTCGACGAGATCCTCCATTTCCTCGGCGCCTTCCTCGGCCTCCGCGCCGGCACCACCGCGCTCGCCGAGGCGGTGGACGAGGACCCGCGCACCTTCCAGCTCGTCTCCCTCGCGGTGCTCCGGCGCTTCTTCGAGGTCGACGCGCAGCGCTCGCCGGTGGCGCTCGTGTTCGAAGACATCCACTGCGCCGGGCCCGACGGCATCCGCACGCTCCGCTCGCTGCTCGACTCGCTGCGCGGCGCGCCGATCGTGATCTTCTGCACCGCGCGCCCGGAGCTCCTGACGCGCGCCCACGACTTCTGCGCGACGCCGCGCGACCGCCACCTCCGGGTCGACCTCGCGCCGCTCTCCCCGAGCGAGAGCGACTTCCTCGCCCGCTCGCTCCTCTCGCCGATCGAGTCGTGCCCGCGCGAGCTGGTGGACGCCGCGGTGCGCATGGGCGGCGGCAACCCCCAGCTCACCCACACGCTCGTCCGGATCTTCTTCGACCAGGGCATCATCACCGTCGAGCCCGGCGGCACCTGCCTCATCGACCTCGACCGGCTCGGGCAGGTGTCGCTGCCGATGTCCATCGAGGACGCGGTGCACGCGCGCGTCGCGGCGCTCACGCCGGCCGAGCGGCAGCTCCTGGAGCGGGCGGCGCTGATGGGCCCGGTCTTCTGGGTCGGCGGCCTGGTGGTGCTCGGGCGCCTCGGGAGCGAGGCGCCGGCGCTCTGGGGCGGCGGCGAGGACCTCGCCCACCACTACCGCGACCTGCTCAACGCGCTCGAGCAGCGGGAGTTCGTGCAGAAGCTCCCGCGCAGCTCGATCCCGGGCGAGGAGGAGTACGTCTTCCGCAACAGCCTCGAGCGCGAGCACCTGGAGGGGAGCGTGCCCGACGAGAGCGCGCGCGAGTACCATCAGGTGGTGGCCGAGTGGCTGGAGTTCCGCTTCGAGCGCGAGGACGGGGGGCCGCGGCGCGAGGCGGCCCGCGAGCACGCCGCACGCACCGAGGAGCAGTGGGACCAGCTCGCCCGCCACTACGAGCGCGGCGACCGGAAGCTCCGCGCGGCCCGGTGCTACAAGGCCAGCGCCGAGATCGCGCGGCACCGCTACGCCAACCAGAAGGCCGTCGAGCACTACACCCGCGCGCTCTCGATGTTCGGCGAGCACGACGTCGCGCTGCGGCTGGAGGTGCACGAGCACTTCGGCGGGGTTCTCCGCACGATGGGCCGCACCGAGGAGGCCTTCAAGCAGTACTCCGCGATGCTCGCCCTCGCCTGGCGCTTCGACCTCAAGAACAAGGGAGGCGCCGCCCACAACCTCGTCGGCCGGCTCTACCGCGACGCGGGCAACCTCGACGAGGCGATGCGCCACTTCGGGACGGGCCTCGCGCTCTACCAGGCCGCCGACGACCAGCGCGGCATCGCGTCGAGCTACGACGACATCGGGTACACCCACTGGCGCCGCGGCGCCTTCGAGACGGCCGAGCGCTTCCTCCAGGACGGGCTCGACCGCCGCGAGGCCCTCGGCGACGACCGCTCGATCGCGCTCTCGCTCAACAACATCGGCCTCGTCTACCAGGACACCGGGCAGTACCGCCGCGCCCGCGAGGCCCTCACCCGTGCGCTTCTCCTCCGCGAGCAGGTCGGCGACAAGCCCGGCAAGGTCGCCACGCTCAACAACCTCGGCGAGCTCCACAAGGACCTCGGCGAGCACGAGCGCGCGATCGCCACCTGGCGCCAGGCGCTGGAGACCGCGCGCGAGATCGGCGACCGCCGCCGCCAGGCCGTGCTGATGCTCAACATCGGGCAGGGCAAGTACCGCCTCGGCGACACCGACGAGTCGATCAAGATCCTCACCGAGGTCGAGGACATGTGCGTCGAGCTCGGCGACCGGCTGGTGCTCGCAGAAGCGCGGCGCGCGCTCGGCAAGGCGTACTTCCACCACGGCGACATCGCCCGCGCGGAGGCGTACCTGGAGCGGGCCCTCGAGCTCTTCGAGCAGGTCCGCTCGCGCTCGCACACGGCCATCGCGCAGCGCTCGCTCGCGCAGGTGCTCCGCGCCTTCGGCCGCGAGGACGAGAAGGGCCGCCGCGCCGAGGCGCTCTTCCGCAAGGCCCTCGCGGCGTTCGAAGAGCTCGGCGCGGAGATCCAGCTCGCGCGGACGGGCAAGGAGCTCGCGGAGTTTCTGCTGGAGAGCCCCGACGGGCGGCCGCCCTCGCCGGCGACCTTCGCCGAGGCCGACGAGCTGCGCGCGCGCTCGGAGGACATCTTCGACAAGCTCCGGCGCGACTCCGCCGACGCGGCCATCCCCGAAGGGCTGATGCGCACCAACCCGGGGCTCTCGCGCCTGCGCGGCCCGAGCAACGTGCCCCTCCCCTCGCCCGCGGCCAGCGAGCGCCCGGAGCCCGTCGAGTCGATCGACCCCGTCGAGGACGACGACGCCGACCGCTTCGCCCGCACCGTGATGGCCCCGCCGAAGCAGCCCGCCGCGCCCGCGCCTGCGCCCGCGCCCACCGCCCCGCAGGTGGCCCCGCAGGCCGGGCCGCCCTCGTCGCCGTCGGGCTCGGCCTTCGCCGCGGTCCAGGGCGGTGGAGGGTCGACGAAGCCCCTCGTGCCGCGCGCGTCGATCAAGCCGCCGCCCGTCCCCCCCAAGCCGCCCGCGAAGGGCTGAAGGCCAACGACCATGCGCGACGCCGTCGACCCGCGCGCCATCCCCGCGGCCGCGGTGGACATCTGCCAGGCGCTCCACGCCCGCGGGCACCAGGCCTGGGTGGTGGGCGGCTGCGTGCGCGACCACCTGCTCGGGCGCCCCGTCGCCGACTGGGACGTCTGCACCACCGCGCTGCCGAAGGAGCTGCTCCGCACCTTCCCGAGGGCGATCCCGACGGGCATCGCGCACGGCACCGTCACGGTGGTTCGCGGAGGTGCCCACTACGAGGTGACCACGCTGCGCGGCGAGGCGGGCTACAGCGACGGTCGCCGGCCCGACGCGGTCTTCTTCCTCGAGGACATCACCGCCGACCTCGCGCGGCGCGACTTCACCGTCAACGCCATCGCGTACAGCCCGCTGGCCGACGCGCTGGTCGACCCCTTCGACGGCCGCGGCGACCTCGCGCGCCGCGTGCTCCGCGCGGTCGGCGATCCCGCGCAGCGCTTCGGCGAGGACGGGCTCCGCATCCTGCGCGGCGCGCGCTTCGCGGCGACGCTGGAGTTCGACCTCGACGAGGCGACCGAGCGGGCGATGGAGGGGGCGATCGAGGTCTTCCGCAAGGTGTCGGCCGAGCGCGTGCGCGACGAGTGGATGAAGACGATGAAGGCCCGCTCGCCCTCGCGCGCCTTCGAGGTGATGCAGCGGCGCGGCGTGCTCGCGGTGGTGTCGCCCGAGCTCACCGCGTGCGTCGGGTGCCCGCAGGAGCCCGGCCGCGACGGCGACGTCTGGCGCCACTCGCTCCGCGCGCTCGACGCGGTCCCCCCCGGCGACGCGGTGCTGCGGGTGGCGGCGCTCCTGCACGACATCGGGAAGCCCCCGACGCGCGTCGACGGCGAGGGTGGGCCCTCCTTCCCCGCGCACGACCGGGTGGGCGCGGAGCTGGCGGAGGCATGGCTCCGCGCGTGGCGCTTCTCCAACGACGAGCGGGCGCGGATCACCCACGCGATCGCGCACCACGTCCCCGGCTACAGCGACGCGTGGGGCGACGGCGACGTGCGGCGGTGGCTCCAGCGCGTGACCCCCGCGGCCGTCGGCGACGTGCTGGCGCTGGCGCGGGCGAGCGCGGCGGCGGAGGGCGGCGACGGCGGTGGGCTCGACGCGCTCGCGCGGCGGGCGGAGGCGGCGCGGGCGGGCGGCGCGGCGCTGACCCAGCGCGACCTCGCGGTCGACGGCACGACGCTGATGAAGGAGCTGGGGCTGAAGCCCTCGAAGCAGCTCGGCGTGCTGCTGGCGGCGCTGCTGGCGCGGGCGGTCGACGACCCGTCGGTCAACACGCGCGAGGGGCTGCTGGCGGTCGCGCGGGAGCTCGTCGCGAAGGGCTGACGGTGGTTACGCCCAGCGGTCGCAGCGCCAGGCGTCGAGGTCGAGCGCGTGGAGGGCGACCTCCCCCTTGCCCTTGAGCGCGACGTTGCCGAGGTCGCGCGTGGGGGCGGCCTCGCCGGCGCGGAGCATCCCGAGGGCGGCCTCGCGCGCCTCGGCGGTGAGCACCACCTCGTCGGCGGCGGCCTTGCTGCACGCGCGGCTGGCGACGTTGACGGTGTCGCCCAGCACGGTGAACTCCACCTGCCGCGCGTTGCCGAGGTTGCCGGCGACGAGCGGGCCCGTGTTGACGCCGACGCCCATGCGGAGCTCCTGGGCGCCGAAGGCCCCGCGCGCGTTGGCGGCGGCGAGCTCGCGCTGCATCGCGCGGGCGCAGGCGAGCGCCCGCAGCGCGTGGTCGGGCTGGTCGAGCGGAACGTTGAACACCACCAGGATCGCGTCGCCGACGAACTTGTTGATGTACCCGTCGTGGCGCGCGATGGTCTCGATCATCAGGGACATGTAGGCGTTGAGCACGGCGATCACCTGCTCGGGCGCGAGCGCGGTGCTCATCGCGGTGAAGCCGCGGATGTCGGAGAACATCACGGTCGCGACGCGGCGCTCGCCCGCGAGCATCGCGCCCGCGCCCACCCCCCGCAGGCGGTCGAGCACCACCGGCGACACGTAGCGCCCGAAGGCCCGCTCGAGAAACTGCCGCTCCCGCGCCGAGGCGAGCATCTCGTTGAAGCCCCGCTGCATCGCGGCGAACTCGTCGTTGCCCGACACCGCCACCGGGTGGTCGTAGTCGCCGCGCGCGACGCGGTCGAAGCCCGCGCGGAGCACCGCGAGGCCGTCGGTGGCGCGCCGCCCGAAGCGCCACGCCATCAGGAGCGCGAAGGGGAGCTCGAAGCCGATGGCGCCGGCGAGGCCCCCGAGCACCACGCTGGCCGAGCGCGAGAGCCACTCGAAGAGGTGGACGTAGGCCTGGAGGCGCCCGGCGCGGACCGCCCAGGCGAGCGCGGCGTGGGCCTGCATCCCGACGAAGGTGAGCCAGAGGAAGGTGCCGAGCGCCGCGACGAGGAAGAGCACCATCAGCCGGGTGGAGAGGCGCCGCACGCCGGCGGTGACGCGGTAGAGCGCGTCGGCGAGGCCGAGGGTGAAGAGCGCGAGCCCGGAGAGCACCGCGACGGTGAGGGCGAGCGAGCAGAGCTCGAGGACGCGGCCGATCAGCGGGAGCGGCAGGCTGGAGAGCACCCCGTAGGCGAGCGGAACGACGGCCACGAGCACCACGCCGAGGGCGACCCGCGCGAGGCCGCCGCCGAGGGCGAGCCAGGGCTGCGCCTCGACGCGCGCGTCGACCGCGCGGACGAACTCGAACGAGCAGAGCGCCGCCGACACGATGCCCATGGCGGTGGCGGCCCACGCGACGGCGCTGCCGCCGCCGCGGGTGAAGCCGGCGAGCGCCATCGCGGCCACGTGCCCGGCGAGCAGCGCGAGGGCCGCCGTGGTGATCAGCGCGTGCCGGCGGGTGGCGGCGTCCATCGCGGCGCGAGGATCGTGCAGGGGGTGCGGGACGTCAACGGCGCGCGGTCAGGGCTGCCGGCAGGTACCCCAGGAGCAGACGAGGCCGGCGCCGCAGCGGCCCACCAGGCAGCAGCCCTGGTCCCGACGGCCGCAGTCGCAGGCGCCGAAGAAGCACGTGCCGCTGACGGGGCAGACGCGCCCGCAGCCGCCGCAGTTGGCGTCGTCGCGGTCGGTGTTGACGCAGCGCGCGCCGCAGGCGGTCTGGCCCGAGGGGCAGCGGCACGTGCCGCCCGAGCACGACGCGCCGGAGGGGCAGGCCCGGCCGCAGGCGCCGCAGTTGGCGAGGTCGGTCATCAGGTTGGTGCAGCCGGCGCCGCACACCGACTGGCCCGTCGGGCACTGGCAGGTCCCGGAGACGCAGGTCTGGCCCATGCCGCAGACGCGCCCGCACATGCCGCAGTTGCGCGGGTCGCTCGTGACGTCGACGCAGGCGCCGCTGCACGTCATCCGGGGGGGCATGCAGGCGGCCGCCGTCGCGCAGTCACCCATCACGCAGGCGCGGCCGGAGGGGCACACGCCGCCGCAGCGCCCGCAGTTGGCCTGCGTGGTCTGGAGCGGGACCTCGCAGCCGTTGGCCTCCGTCGCGTCGCAGTCGCCGAAGTTCGTCATGCACGCGATGCCGCACACGCCCGCCGCGCAGGTGGGCGAGGCGTTTGCGCGCGCCTGGCAGGCCATCCCGCAGCCGCCGCAGTTCATGAGGTCGGTGGCGGTGTTGACCTCGCAGCCGTTGGCCTCCGTCGCGTCGCAGTTGGCGAAGCCCGTGGCGCACTCCGGGTTGCACACCCCCGCGACGCAGGCCGGCGTGCTGTTGGGCCGCGCGGCGCAGGCGTTGCCGCACATCCCGCAGTTGGCCGTACTGGTGGTGGTGTTGACCTCGCAGCCGTTGGCCGCGTTGCCGTCGCAGTCCGCGGCGCCCGTCACGCAGACGCAGCGGCCGAAGGTGCACGTCTGCCCCTCGGCGCAGAGCCGGCCGCAGCCGCCGCAGTTCTGGAGGTCGACCTGGGTGTCGGCGCAGAGCTCGCCGCAGCGCGTGCGGCCCGTCGGGCAGGCCACGTCGGGCACATCCGCATCGGGCGCGGCGACGTCTGCGTCGGGCGCGGCGACGTCTGCGTCGGGCGTGGCGACGTCTGCGTCGGGCGTGGCGACGTCTGAATCGGGCACCGAGGCGTCTGAATCGGGCACCGAAGCGTCTGAATCGGGCGCAGCGTCCGCGTCCGGGGGCGCGTCGGGCGCGTCGGCGTCCGCGTCGGGCGTCGCGTCGAGCCCGGCCTCCTCCACGTCGGTGGGCTCGGACACGACATCGACCAGCGCGCCGCCGTCGGCCGGGTGGTGGAGCGAACAGGCCGCGCCCGCGGCGAGGACGACGAGCGCGAGGAGGGAGCGCGACGGGGAGTTCACCGGGGGTGAGGAGTGCATTGCCACGGCTCCGCGGTCGGTTTCAACGAGGCACGGCCGAAAAACCGCGCGGGGCGCCGAGCTCCCAGCGCTCGACCGACCACGCCAGCGGGTTGTCGCCGTCCGCGGCGTGGCGCTCGGTGCGCACGAGCCGCGGCGCGCGGGCCGCCCACCAGCCGTCGCGCGGGAAGTACACCGCCTCGCGCGCCCCGGCGACGTCGACCGCGGCGTGGACGCGGGTGAGCAGCAGTTCGTCAGCGCTCCAGCCCGCCTCGGCGAACACCGACGCGCCGCCGATGACCGCGCTCTCCGACGCGCCCGAGGCCCCGGCGAGCGCGTAGGCCGCGGCGAGGTCGGGCGCCACCGCGCAGCCCGCGAGCGAGAGCCCCGGGCGCCGCGAGAGCACCACGTTGAGCCGCCCCGGGAGCGCGCGGCCGATCGCCTCATGGGTGCGGCGGCCCATGATCACCGGGCGGCCCCACGTGGCGGCGCGGAAGTGGGCGAGCTCGGCGGGGAGGCGCCACGGCAGGCGTCCGTCGACCCCGAGGAGGTCGCGCTCGTCGACGGCGGCGACCAGCGTGACGCGCACGGCGCCGTCAGTGGACCGACTCGCCGAGGTAGGCGCCCTGCACGCGCGGGTCGTCGGCGAGGCTCCGCGCGTCGCCCGAGAGCGCCACCTCGCCGGTGACCAGCACGTAGGCGCGCTGCGCGGCGGCGAGGGCGCGGCGGGTGTTCTGCTCGACGAGGAGGACGGTGGTGCCCTGCGCGCGGATGCGGCCGATCGCCTCGAAGATCTGGTCGACGAGCACCGGCGCGATGCCGAGGGAGGGCTCGTCGAGGAGGAGCAGCTTCGGCCGCGACATCAGCGCGCGCGCGATCGCCAGCATCTGCTGCTCGCCGCCGGAGAGCGTGCCGCCGAGCTGCGCCATCCGCTCGCCGAGGCGCGGGAAGAGCTCGACCGCCTGCGCGACGCCCTTCTCGATCGCCGCGGGGTCGCGGACGGTGTAGGCGCCCATCTCGAGGTTCTCGCGGACGGTGAGGTTGGGGAAGATGGCGCGGCCCTCGGGCGAGAGCGCCATGCCGAGCGCGACGAGCTCGTGGGGCTCGTGGGCGGCGAGGTCGCGGCCCTCGAAGGTCACCGCGCCGGCCTTCATCGGGAGCGCGCGCGCGATGGCCTTGAGCGTCGAGGTCTTGCCCGCGCCGTTGGCCCCGATCAGCGCCACGAGCTCGCCGCGCCGCACCTCCAGATCGACCCCCTTCACCGCGCGGATGCCGCCGTACGCGACCTCCAGGCCCTTCACGGAGAGCACAGTCTCCGCGGGCGCCGCGTCGGGCGCGGCCTCCGGGGGGGCGGGCGCCGCGTCGCCGCCCTTGCCGAGGTAGGCTTCCAGCACGCGCGGGTGGTTCTGCACCTCGGCGGGCGGGCCGTGGGCGATGGTCTCGCCGCGGTCCATCACGTGGATGAGCTCGCAGACGTTCATCACCACCTGCATGTTGTGCTCGACGAGCACGACGGTGAGGTCGAAGCGCTCGCGCAGCTCGTGGAGCTGGCGCTTGAGCACCTGGGCCTCGGCGCTGTTCATCCCCGCGGCGGGCTCGTCGAGGAGAAGCACCCGGGGCGCGAGCATCAGGGCCCGCGCGATCTCCAGGCGCCGCTGGTCGCCGTAGGGCAGCGACGACGCCCGCGCCTCCGCCACGCCGCCGAGCGCGAAGATCTCCAGGAGCTCCATCGCCCGCGCGCGCATCGCCTTCTCGTCGTCGGCGTAGCGCTTCGTGCGGAGGAGCGCGTCGACGAGCGAGTGTTTCGCCGTCCGGTGGTTGGCGACGAGGACGTTCTCGAGCACCGACATCGTGCCGAAGAGCCGGATGTTCTGGAAGGTGCGGGCGACGCCGAGGTCGGCGATCTTCCACGCGGGGAGGCCGTCGATGCGTCGGCCCCGGAAGGTGACCGCGCCGCGCGTGGGCGCGTACACCCCCGTCACGCAGTTGAAGACGGTGGTCTTGCCCGCGCCGTTGGGCCCGATGAGCCCGAAGATGCTCCGCTCGGGCACCTCGAAGCTCACGCCCCCCACGGCCCGCAGGCCGCCGAACACCATCTCCACGCCGTCGAGCGCGAGGGCGGCCGTCACGCGGCGCCCCCGGCATTGCGGCCCGGCAGCAGCCTCCTCACGGCGGCCAGCGAGAGTTCGCGCGTGCCGAGGAGCCCCTGCGGGCGCCAGAGCATCATCCCGATGAGCAGCGCCGCGTACGCGACGAGCCGGTACTGCTGCACGCCCCGCAGGAGCTCGAGCGACACCGCCACGAACACCCCGCCGAGCACCGCGCCGGTGATGCTCCCGAGGCCGCCGAAGATGATCATCACCAGCATGTCGACGGACTTCTCGAGGCGGAAGGCGCCGGGGTCGATGTGCTGCCCGCCGGTGGCGTCGTGCGCGTACATGCAGCCCGCGAGGCCCGTCACCATCGCGCTGATGGCGAAGGCGAGCACCTTGTAGCGGGTGGTGGGGACGCCCGCGGCCTCGGCGGCGATCTCGTCTTCGCGGATGGCGGCGAGGGCGCGGCCGTAGGAGCTGTAGGTGAGGTTCCAGACGGCGAAGGTGGCGACGACGGCGGCGCCCCAGACCCACGCGAGCGAGGCGTAGGCGGGGATGCTGTCGGCCCCGAGGGGGTAGCCCTGCGAGCCGCCGAGCGCCTCGGTGCTCTCGATCGAGATGCGGATGATCTCGCCGAACCCGAGCGTCACGATCGCGAGGTAGTCGCCGCGGAGGCGCAGGGAGGGCACGCCGACGGCCACGCCCGCGAGGCCCGCCGCGACCACGGCCGCGAGGGCCGCGAGCAGCAGGGTCACGGGCGCCATCCCCTCGCCCAGCCGGTGGTCGAGCGCCGTCGAGGTGATCGCGCTCGCGTACGCGCCCACCGCCATGAAGCCCGCGTGCCCGATGGAGAACTGCCCCGTCGTCCCGTTGACCAGGTTGAGCGCGACCGCGAGCATCACGTTGACGCCGCACACCGACAGGATGCGGATGAAGTACGCGTCGAGGGCCGCGTTGGCGGCGTACTGGACGCCGACCAGGGCGGCCGCCACCGCGGCGAGGAGGGCGAGCTTGCGGGCCATCGCGGGGCGTTTCTACCAGGATCGGGCGACCGAGCGGTACCGCGAAGCGATGCGCCCCGGGCGCGCGGCCGGCGGAGGGGGCGGTGTGGCACGGGTGCGCACCGGGTGGCCACGCGAGCCCCATGTTTTCAAGACGTCGGCTGCGCTACTGTCGCGGTCGATGCTCCGAGGGACGCGCCGCCGTGGGCCGCCGCCCCGCCCGCTCGCCGGGTGGGCCGCAGTGCTCTTCCTGCTCGGCTGTCCCCTCCAACACCCCGCGGGAGGCGCCGACGCGTCGACGGTCGACGACGCGCCCGACGCACCCGACGTCGCGTCCGACGGGCCCGCCGACGCGATGGACGCGTCGCCCGACGTCGCGCCCGATGCGTCGCCCGACGACGCGCCCGACGCGCCGGGTGACGTCGCGCCCGATGCCGCGCCCGACGTCGCGCCCGACGCGTTCGACGCCTCGCCCGACGCCTCGCCCGATGCCGCGCCCGACGCCGCGCCCGACGTCGCCACCGACGCGCCGCCCGCCGACGCGATGGACGCCGGCGCGGACGTCGCCATGGACGTTGCGCGCGACGTCGCCGACGTGCCCGACGCGCTGCCCGACGCGTCGTGCGCCGCGCCGTTGGTGAACTGCGGCGGCGCGTGCGTCGACACCGCCACCAGCGGCGCGCACTGCGGCGGCTGCGGCCAGTCGTGCGCGGCGCGTTGCGCGGCGGGCGTGTGCCTGGAGGCGGTGGACGTGACGGCCGGCGGCGCCCACACGTGCGCGGTGCTCCGCGGCGGGGCCGTGCGGTGCTGGGGCGCGAACATGAAGGGGCAGGTGGGCGACGGCACGATGACGAGCCGCAACCGGCCGGCGGCGGTGGCGGGCGGCGCCTTCGTCGCCGTGGGCGCTGGCATCGACCACACCTGCGCGGTGCTGACGGGCGGCGGCGTCCGGTGCTGGGGCGACAACGGCGCGGGCCAGCTCGGCGACGGGAGCAACACCGACCGCGCGGCGCCCGTGACCGTGAGCGTGGTGGCGGGCGCGGCGCAGGTGGTGGGCGGCGACAACTTCACCTGCGCGCGGCTGGGGGACGGCAGCGCGCGCTGCTGGGGCGACAACCAGCACGGCCAGCTCGGCGACGGCTCGACCGACGACCGCAACATCCCCGTGACACCGGCGGGCCTCACGGGCGTCGCCGACATCGCGGTGGGCGCCGACCACACCTGCGCGGCGCTCGTCGAGGGCAGCGTGCGCTGCTGGGGGCGCAACGACCACGGTCAGCTCGCGCGCACCTCCGCCTCCGACGTGACGCGCCCGACGGACGTGATGGGCGTCGACGGCGCGCGGCAGGTCGAGGCTGGCAACAAGTTCACCTGCGCGCTGCTGGCGAGGGGCGAGGTGCGGTGCTGGGGCGAGAACAACCACCAGCAGCTCGGGAGCGCCGCGCCCATGGAGCGGTCGACGCCCGGCCCCGTCCCCGGCCTCGCGGGCCTGACGGCCACCGCGCTCGGGTGCGGCGGCAACCAGTGCTGCGCGGTGATCGCGGACGGCACCGTGCGCTGCTGGGGGGAGAACGCCGCCTCGCAGCTCGGCGACGGCACCACCATGGACCGGGCGACCCCGGTGACGGTGCCCGGGATCACCGACGCGGTCCGGGTGGTGACGCGCGCCAACGGGCACACCTGCGTGCTCTCGCGCGCGGGCACCGTGACGTGCTGGGGCGCCAACATGGGCGGCCAAATCGGCGACGGATCGATGACCAGCCGCCCGACGCCGACGCTCGTCGTCTTCTGACGGTCGGACTACTCGTGCTCGACGGCCTGCTCGAGCAGGAGGACGCCGAGCGTGAGGGCCACCGCGCGGAGCGGGTCGACGGGGCCCGCCATGCCCACCGCGCCGAGGCCCGCGAGCAGGAGGGCCGTCCACGCGAGGCCGCGGCGCGCGCCGCCGCCCCGGTCGCCGCCGAGGGAGGCGAGCGACACGCCCGACGCCGTGACGAGGCCCACGAGGAGGAGCGTGTAGGCCATGAGGGCGGCGCGCGAGGGGTGGCCGGCGCCGCCGACCGCGACGAGGTCGAAGCGGGCCCCGAAGGCCGCGCGCGCGACCGCCTCGGTGGTGCGCGGGAGCCGCGCCGGGATCGACATCACGGCCACCGAGAAGAGGGCCGGCGCCACGGAGAAGACGGCCAGGCGCGCGACGCCGCCGACGGCCGCCGCGCGCACCGACGACCACGCGACCGCGAGCGCCACGCCCACCACCGCGCAGCCCTCGCCGACGCGGCCGAGGGCCTCGGCCGCGCGCGGGAGCGACGCGCCCGGCGCCGACGCGAAGGACGCGACCGGGAGGAAGAGCTCGACGGACTCCCCGAGCACCAGCGTGAGCACCGTGGCGAGCGCGAGCCAGTTGCGCCGCGAGGCCGCGAGGGCGGCCGCGCGGACGCCCGCGAGGAGGAGCGTCGCGGAGAGCCCGGTGAGCGCCAGGAGCTGGAGCCGCTGCGAGAGCGAGGTGGCGAGCGCGGCCGAGAGCGCCAGGGCCGCCACCGGGGCGAGCGCGAGCGCCCGGCCCGCGAAGGCGCCCCAGCGGCCGCGCAGGGCGCTGGCCTCGTAGGTGAGGCGGAAGGCGGCGGCGAGCGCGAGGACGGCGCCGGTGACCGCGCAGAAGGCCCCGACCGCGCCGAGCCAGCCCCGCACGACCGCGGCGCCGGTGAAGACCCGCGTCACGAAGAAGCCGAGCGCGAGGAAGAGCACGGCGCCCCCGGCGGGGAAGAGCGTGTCGTCGAGGGCGGGGGGCGCCTCGGGCTCGGGGGCGGCGCGGTAGGGGGACTCGGTGGTGGGCTCGGCGGTCAAGACCGGCGGAGCATACACGTCGGGCGGGCGCGCGGTCACCGCTCGGTCGCTTTCCGGTAGCGCCGGAGCCACGTGCGGACCACCTGCTCGACGTCGAGCTTCAGGAACTTCGCGTACTCCGCGACGAAGCCCCGGGCGTAGACCGCCGCGGGGAGGGCCGCGTGGTCGTCGTCTTCGATGGCGCGGAGGTAGGCGATGGACACCTTGGTGCGGGCCGACACGTCCCGCAGCTCGGACCCGCGCGCGACGCGCACCTCCCGCAGGAGCGCGCCCGTGAACTCCGTGTCCGGCGTGATCGCGGGCATCGGCGCGGCGGGCGCGGCGGGCGCGGCGGCCTCGGGCTCGTCGTCGAAGCCCGTCGCCATCGGGAGCTCGCCGGGCGGCGTGATCGACAGGTCGTAGGGGCGCCGCCGCGACGGGTCGAGCAGCACGTCGCGGGCCTCCTCCACCCGCGCCACCATCGCCGACACCTCGGGCTCGGTGAGGAGCCCCGCCAGGCACACGCTCTCCGCGGCGAACACCTCGCGCGTCCGCCGGTACGCGCGGCGGATCTCCTCGTCGCTCGCGCCCCGGTCGACGCCGAGGGTCTCGTAGTGCGTGGCGGGCTCCGGCGCCCCCGCGGGCCCGGCGGGCGGCGGCGCCGAGAGCCGCGACTCGAGCGAGAGGAGACGTCGCGCGACCCGCTCGAGGTTGCGGCTGGCCTTGGCCGCGGGCGCGTCGACCAGCAGCGGGCGGCGACGGCGCGCGGCCACCACCGCGGCGTCGTCGTGCTCGACGTGCCCGAGGTAGTCGATGACGGGCCCGAGGCGCCGCGCGCTCACCCGCGCCATCGCCTCGCCGAGCTCGAGGTCGGCCCGCGAGCGCGACTGGTTGACCACCAGCCGGAGGCGCACCGAGGCGAGCGCCCCCCACGCGACCGCGCCCGCCTCCTGCGAGCGGGCGGCGAGGGCGGCGGCGAGGTCGACGGGCATCGGCGGGCCCGCGTGCTGGTGCGAGAGCTCCGCGACCGCGGCGACGGCGTCGTGGTCGCCCGCCTCGCGCAGCCGCGCGGTGACCGCCCGCGCGTAGAGGTGCCGGGCGAGGCGCCAGACGGCCTCCACCGCGACGGGCTCGGGCGTGGTGACCGCGACGACGGCGTCGGCGTCGAGCATCGCGTCGAGGGTGCGCGAGCGGACGCCGGCGCCGAGGTCGAGCAGCGCGAAATCCGCCGCGGCGCCCTTGAGCAGCTCGCGCGGGCGGCGCAGCGGGAGCTCGGGGACGGCGCCGTCCTCGCGGGTGCACTCGACCACGCGGATGCCGGGGACGGCGGTCTCCCTGCCGCGCGGGTCGGACGGGGCGGGGGCCCACGGCGGCAGCGAGGCGTCGGGCGAGGTGGCGCCGAGCGACGCGGCCACGGCGGGCCCCTGCGGGTGCGCGTCGAGGTAGAGGACGCGCTTGCCGAGCTGGGCGAAGAAGGCCGCGAGGCCGGCGGCGAAGAGCGAGACGCCGACGCCGCCCTTGACGCCGCCGAGGGCGATGAGGCGCGGGTTGGCAGCGTGTTCGGGCATCGGGGGAGCGCGTATCGCACGGCGCCCCGCTTGACAAGCCGGCGCGCGGCCGAGCACAACACGCGCCGTGCGGTCGGCCCTCGACGGACAGCGCGCCTGGGTCACGCAGGCCCTCGCGGCGAGGATGGTTCGGCGCGCGGCCGAAGCGCTCGCGGGCAGGGCGCGGGTGATGCCCGTCAAGGGCGCGCTGGTGGCGCGGCGCTACTACGACCACCCGGGCGAGCGCCCGCTCACCGACTGCGACGTCGTGGTGGTCGGGCTCTCGGCGCGCGAGGCCGCCCGGGCGCTCACCGCCGCGGGGATGCGCGTCGCGGTGTGGAGCAACGACCCCAACATCGTCGACATGGTCGACCCGGGCGCGCCCGGCATCCACCTCGACGTCCACGCGCGGCCGCTCCCGGCGGGCTACGGCGCGGTGACGGCCGCGTGGATGTGCGAGGGCGCCGCCGAGGACCGCGCGCTCTTCGGCGCGCCGGTGCTCCTGCCCGACGACGGGCGGACGCTCGTCCACCTGCTCGGCAACATCCTCCACGACCACGTGGTCAACGCGGCGCCGCACGCATCGAAGGACGTGGCGCGGGTGCTGGCGCGGAGCCCGTGGGCGGTGGGGGATTTCGCGGCGGCGATCCGCGCGTCGCGGCTTCGCCTCGGGTGCTGGGCGGCGCTCGGTCACGTGGCCGCGCGGGAGGACGCGCCGCGGGCCCACGCGCTGCGCGACGCGCTCGGGCTCGGGCGGGCCGAGCGCGCGTACGTGGCCGCGCGGATGCGGGTGCTCGCGACGGCGGAGGGGCGCACGCCGCCGCCGCTGGCCTCGCGCGTGGTGGCGCGCGCGGTGTCCGACGACCCGCGCGACGTGGCCGAGGGGCTGGCGACGGCGCTCTACGGCGTCGTCCACGCAAGAGTCGCGAAGACCCTGCTATAAGACCGCGCGATGGCCCTCCCCCGGCGCCGCGTGCGCGACGACGAGCTCCCCGAACTGCCCCCGCTCGACGGCGACGACGCGCCGGCCGAACTCGACGTGGGCGACGACGCGCCGCCCGACGAGGGCCCCGCCTCGCTCGACGACGCGTCGGCCGACGAGCTCACGCTCGCCGAGGTGGACGAGCCCGTGGACGTCGGCGACGACGCGGGGGCGCCGGTGGACGTGGGCGACGACGCCGACGAGGTGAGCGACGGCGGGGACGCGTGGCGCGGAGAAGCGGAGGAGGCGCGCGGCGAGGCCGACGACGTCGACGCGCTCGACGAGCTACCGCCCGACGACGGCGGCGCCGAGGGCGTGGACGGCGACGCGGCCGACGACCTCGGCGAGCTCCCGCCGATGGACGACGACGCCGCCGACGAGGGCCCCGTCGAGGGCGAGGCGATCGCGCTCTCCCATGCGCCGCCCCCGGAGCCCGGCGTCGAGGCGCGGGTGCTGGCGGCGATGGCGTCGGGCGCGGTGCCCGGCGTGTGCGTCGGCGTCGACCACGTGTTCGCGGCGGGCGACCGGCTGCTGGCGTGGCCGACGGCGCTGCTCGACGACCCGGAGGCCGCGCCGCTCGCGCTCGACCCGCCCGGCGACGAGGTGCTCTGCGCGGTGTCGGAGGACGCCGCCCGCACGCTGACCGTCGCCGACCACGACGGCGCGCTGTGGCGCCGCGCGCGGGCCCGCGACCCCTGGCGGCGCCTGCGCTGGACGGACGACGACCGCGAGGGCCCGGTGGCGCTCGACGCGGGGCCCGCGGCGCTGTGGGCGCTCTCGGCGCGGGGTTCGCTTCGGCGCGAGGCCGCGGGGCACTTCGGCGACGCGCTCGCGGAGGAGCGGGTGCGCGCGGTGTCGGCCGACGCGGGCGGCGGCGCGGCGGTGGCGGTGAGCGGGCGGCGGCGCGACGGCGTGCGGGTGACCGACGACGGCGAGACGTGGGCGGCGCGGCCGACGCCCGAGGCGCTCGACGCCGACGCGGTGGCGCGGGCGGGCGACGTGCTCGCGGTGGCGGGCGCGGGCGGCGGGTTCGTGTCGGCGGACGGCGGGGCGCGCTGGGCCGCGTGGCCGCTGCTGGCGGGCGCGACGGCGCTGTGCGTGGGCGAGGCCGACGACGGCGACGCGCGGGTGTTCGCGGCGGTGCTCGACGGCGACCGCGCGCTCGTGGTGGCGGCGCGGGTGGCCGGCGACGGGGGCGCGGAGTCTCCGGCGACGCTCTGTGACGTCGCCGCGCTCCTGCCGCGCGGGGTGGCCGACGACGACGAGCCCCCGCGCGTCGAGCGGCTGGTGGCGGTCGACCGCGCGGGCCGGCGGCTGCTCGCGGCGGTGTCGACGGGCGCGGTGCTGCTCGTGACGCGCCGCGCGTAACGGGTGGCGGGCGCGGCTTCCACGGGTGGCGTCGCTTGACGCCCCCGCGGCCCCGCGCGGATGCTCCGCGCCGATGAACACCCCCTTCGGCGGAACGGTTCGACACGAGGGATCGGCCACCCGCGAGGCGCTGCCCCCTGCCCTCGCCTCCGCGCTCGCGGCGGCGTTCACGCGGGCGCACCCCGCGGCGGAGGGCCTCTCGGACGACGACGCGCGCGTGGTCACCTTCGACCTCGACGGCGGCGACGTCGCGTACGCCGCCGACCTCTCCTCCGCCTCGCCCTGGGAGGCCGCGGGGCTGCCGCACGCCGAGGCCCTCGGGCTGCTCGCGCGCGTCGGCCGCACGCTCGCGGCGCTCCACGCGCGGGGCGTGGTGCACGGCGACGTCCGCCCCGAGCTCCTCGCGGTCGACTGGAAGAAGCGGGTCGCGCTCCTCACGCCGGCCCGCGCGTCGGCGCCGGGGGCCGTCCTCCGCGCGCGATTGGACCCCGGCGGCGCGGGGCCGGGCGCGGTGGCGTGGGCCTCCCCCGAGGTGATCGAAGGCGCCGACGCGACGCCCGCCTCCGACGTGTACGGCCTCGCCGCCGTCGTCTACGCCACGCTCACCGGCGCCGCGCCCGCGGGCCAGGTCAACCTCCAGCACCACGCCGCCGGCCGCCAGGGCGACCTCGCCCGCACCATCGCCGCCGCCCTCGACGCCTCGCCCGGCGCGCGCCCCGCGATGGACGCGCTCGCCGCCGCCATCGACCGCGCCGCCGCCGTCGCCGCCGCGGGGCCGACGCCGCGGGCGCCCCCTACCGCGGCGCGGCGCCGACCGACGGGCCCGCGCCGCGGCCCGCGCGCGAGACCTCGCCGGTTCTCCTCCTCACGCTGCTCGGCGGCGGGCTCATCACCTTCGTCGGCGCGGTGATGCTCGTCTCGATCGGGTGGGAGGTGGCGGGCGCGGCCGGGCGCGTGGCGCTGCTCGCGGCGATGTCCGCGGGCGCGTGGGGCCTCGGCGCGGTCGCGCGGCGGTACGACGTCGAGGTGGGCGTGGTCGTCGCCCGCGCGGCGTCGGGCATCTTCGCGACGGTGGCGGTGGCCTTCGCCTTCTCGCAGCTCGACGAGCCGGGGCGCCTCGCGCTGCTCTGCGGGCTCACCGTGGCGGCCTTCGCGGGCGGCGCGGTGGTCGAGCGGCGCGGCGCGCCCGTCGGCGGCGCGGTGCTGATCGGCCTCGGCACACAGCTCCTGTGGGCGGTGGGCGCGCAGGTGATCCACATGGGCGACGGGCTCCACGGCGACGGGCCGGTCGCCGTGCTCGCCGGCGTCGTCGCGGCGGTGACGTGCGGCGTGGCGCTGCACCGGCGCTCGACCGCGCTCACCGCGGTGGCGGCGCTCGACGCGGCGGCGTTCGCGGCGGCGCTCGGGTCGTACCTGCACACGGGCTCGGTGATGGGGCCGCCCGGCTACGTGCTCGCGGTGGCCGCGGGCTACGCGCTGCTGGCGGCGGCGGCGACGCGGCGCGGGCCCGACACGATCGCGTGGCCCTTCGCGCTGGCGGCGGGCGTCGGCTCGCTGGCGAGCGCGGCGCTCGGGGTCGACGTGATGGGCGACCACGCGGACGGCTACCGCACGGTGGGCGCGCTGTGGCCCTACGGGGTGGCGCTCGCGGCGGCTCCCCTCGCGCGCGGGGCGACGCCGCTCGGGCTCACGGCCCGCTTCGTCGCGAGCGTGCTGGTGGTGACGGCGCCGACGGTGGAGGCGCTGGTGCGGGAGACGTTCTTCACGACGCTGGTGGCGGCGCTCGTGGGCGCGGCGGTGCTCGGCGCGGCGCTCACGGCGCCGGGGCTCCGGCGCGGGAGCGACGCGCGGCCCGAGTGGATTCTGGCGGGGCTCTTCGGGATGCTGTGCACGCCCGACCTGCGGCTCGCGGGCGTGATCGCGGGGCGCGAGTACGCGGAGGGCGGCGACCCGGCGCGCTGGTGGGCGCTGGCGGTGGCCGTGGCGGTGGGGCTGGTGGTGACGGGGCGCGCGGTGACGGGGCGCGTGGGCCGGGCCAACCACCGGCTGCTGGAGGGGGCGGGCGCGCTGTCACTGCTCGGCGCGCTCACGCTCCAGGTGCTGTCGACGCGCGAGCCCGTGGGGCCAGCGCTGGCGGCGCTGGCGGCGTCGGGCGCGCTCGCGGCGTACGGGTTCGCGGCGCGGCGGGCGGTGCCGCTCCTCGCGGGGGCGGGCGCGTTCGTGGTGCACGCCTGGGTCCAGTACTTCGTGCGGCTGGAGCACGCGCTGCCGACGTCGATCCGGCTGGTGGGCTTCGGCGTCGGGCTGCTCGCGGGCGGCGTTCTCTACGAGCAGCAGCTCCGCCCGCGCGTCGCCGCGCTGCGCGACTGGAACTGACCCGCGCCCTTCAGGTGGCGCTCGGATAGTCGGTATAGCCCGCGGGGCCCGGCGTGTAGAACGTCTTGGCGTCGGGCGCGCTGAGGGCGACGCCGCGGCGCAGGCGCTCGACGAGGTCGGGGTTGGCGAGGAAGGGGCGGCCGAACGCGACGAGGTCGGCGCGGCCCTCCGCGAGCGCGGCCTCGGCGCTCTCGCGGGTGAACCCGCCGGCGAGGATGAAGGGGCCCTGGAAGGCGTCGCGCAGGCCCCTCTTCAGCGCCGCAGGGACGGGCGGCGTGCCCATCGCCGAGTGGTCGAGCACGTGGACGTACGCCACGCCGAGGTCGGAGAGCGCGCGGACGAGCGCGAGGTACTGCGCGTCGACGCCTTCGAACGCGCCCGTGTGGTTGAAGACGCCGTAGGGCGACAGGCGGATGCCCACGCGGTCGGCGCCGATCGCGGCGGCGGTGCGCTTCATCACCTCGAGCGCGAAGCGGTTGCGGTTGTCCGCGCTCCCGCCCCAGCGGTCGTCGCGCGTGTTCACGTTCGCGTTGAGGAACTGCTCCACCAGGTACCCGTTGGCCCCGTGCACCTCGACGCCGTCGGCGCCCGCCTCGCGCGCCCACTTCGCCGCCGCGACGAACTCCTCGATCACGGCCTCCACCTCGGCGTCGGTGAGCGCGTGGGGCTTCGCGTGGGGCTGCATCCCCGCGGCGTCGGTGTACATCTCGCCCGGCAGCGTCGCGTCGGTGGGGCCCACCGTGCGGGCGCCGGCGGGGAGGTTCTGCGCGGCCGACACGCGGCCCGTGTGCATGAGCTGGATGAAGAGCGCCCCGCCCTTCGCGTGGACGGCGTCGGCGACGAGCCGCCAGCCCGCGGCCGTCTCCGCGTCGTAGACGCCCGGGATCCGCGTGTACCCGAGTCCGTCGCGCGACGGCGCCGTCCCCTCGGTGACGATGAGCCCGGCGCCCGCGCGCTGGGCGTAGTACTCCGCCATCAAGGCGTTGGGCGTGTTGCGCTCGACCGCGCGCGAGCGGGTCATCGGGGACATCACGACACGGTTCTTCAGGGTGAGCGGGCCGAGCTTGAAGGGGTCGAACAGCATGGGGGAGATGCACCTCTCGCGCTCCGCCGCGCCCGGACGATCGGGGGCGGCGGGCGGCGCGCGGAGCATCGTCACGGCCGTCGCGTCCCGCAAGCCGGCGGCGCGTTGCGCGCAGTGCCCTCCCCGTTGCGACAGCGCGACGGAATAGCCTCCGCGGGCCCCCAGGCGCGGCTCACCCGTCGACGCGCGCGGCCCCGCGCAGCCACGCCACGGCCTCCTCCAGCGACCCCACGCACCGGCCCGCGTCGAAGTGCCGCCCGGCGAACTCCGCCAGCCCCGGCGGGACCACCCACAGCACCTCGGCCGGCCACCGCACCGAGGCCATCGCCCTCCCGGCGAACGGGCCGTCCCCCGCGAGAGGGAGCAGGTCGACCAGCGCGCGCCGCCCGCCGAGCCCGTCGAACAGCGCCTGGAGCCGCGGGACGTCGCGCTCGAACACCGCGCGCCCTACGCGGACGATGGGCGTCTCCCCCTCGATGAGCGAGGCCGCGTCGCCGCCCGCGAGGTCGAGCGTGCGCTGGCTCCGCTCGTCGAGCAGCGTCTGCCGCGCGAGGCCGAGCATCGCGTCCCAGAAGCGGCGCTGCGGGCTCCCCTCGCGCGGGCTCCACGCGCGGAACGCGCCGCGACGTCCTGGCGCCTCGTCGGCGGTGGCGAATCCGTAGGTGCCGTCGAGGCCCGTGAGCGGGACGTCGTCGAGCGCGGGGACGTCGAGCGCACCCACCTCGGCGGCGAAGCGCGACCAGCGGGCCTCGTCGCAGCGCTCGCGGACGTCGTGGAGGGCGCCGTGGGGCGGGCGGGCAATGCCGCGAATGGTGGCGTAGAGGTGGTGCTCCAGCGTGAACCCGAGGCTCGCGCCGAGGCTGGCCTGGAGCGTGACGAGGCGGACCTCGGGGCCGCCTGCCTCGCGCGACGCGCGGAGAAAGAGGTCGTGCCCGAAGGACGGCAGGAGCACCAGCGTCCACGCGGGGCGCAGCCCGTCGCGCGCGGCGAAATCGTCGTCGCGGAGTTCGAAGCACGCGACGAGCTGGGCGCGCGCGGCGGCGAAGAGGTCGACGCGTTCGGGGGGCATCGGGGAGGTGAAGGGTACACCGCGCCCGCGGGGTCGACGCCGCCGTTGACGTCCCTGTCGCTCGCGGTGCAACCATCGGGGCATGCGAACTTCCTTCCGCGCCCTCCTCGGCGCCACGCTCCTCGCCGCGGCCTGCTCGTCGGATCCGCCGGCCGCCAACAACGACGCCGCCCCGCAAGACCGCGCGAAGCCCGCCGACGTCGCGCCCGACGTCCCTGACGACGCTGCGGGCGACGCGAACGCTCCCGACGCGCGGGCGGACGTCGCCGACGATGGCGCGCCGGACGTCGCCGCGGACGCAGCGGTCGACGCGGGCGAAGACGCGGCTCCCGATGCGGCCGGCGACGCAGGAGAGGACGCCGCGCCGGATGCGTCGCCCGACGCCGCCGAAGACGCGACGGCCGACGCCGGCCCGGAGGCGGGCCCCGACGCGGGTGACGCGGTGACGGTCGACGCGCCCGACGACGCAGCACCTGACGCGAGCGTGGACGCCGGCCCCGACGTCGCCGCGGACCTCGGCGCGGACGCGGACGCTGCGCTGCTCGACGCGACGCCCGACTCGACGCCGGATGCGCCCATGATCGACGCGCCCGCGCCGGACGTCGCCGACGCCGCGCCCGACGCAGCGCCCGACGCCGCCGACGCGTCCGTCGACGCGGACGCCGCGGGCGTCGACCCGTCGTTCGCGGGCGTGGTGGTTCTGATGCACATGGAGGGCGCGGCGGGCGGGAGCACCTTCGTCGACGTCGGCGGCCACACCGTCCGCGCCGACGGGGCCGCCCGCATCGGGACGACCGCGCGCTTCGGGAGCGGCGGCGCGGCCTTCGACGGGAGCGGCGCGCAGCTCGTCGTGGCGCCGCGCGCGCGGGAGCTCGTCTTCGAAGGCGCCGAGGCCTTCACCATGGAGGCGTGGGTCAACGGGACGGGGACGATCTTCAGTTGCGACTCGTACGGCCTCGTGATGTCCATCAAGGACGCGCGGACGCTCTACGTGTGGGTCAACGGCGTGCTCCCCTGGGACTACACGGGGACCGCCGCGGGAACCGTCCCCGAGGGCTGGCACCACGTCGCCCTCTCGTACGACGGGGCGACGTACCGGTGGTTCATCGACGGCGCGATGACGCTCCAGCAGGCCGGGCGGCTGAGCTCGCAGACCAACGACTTCCTCGTCATCGGCGGGTATGGGAGCGGCGTGCAGCCGTGGTTCAACGGGGCGATCGACGAGGTCCGCGTCACGCGCGGCGTCGCCCGTTACACCGCGCCCTTCGCGCCGCCCACCGCGGCCTTCCCCGACCGCTGACACCTACCGCCCCGCGAGCCAGAGCCGCGCGGCCTCCGGCGTCCACGGCCGCGCGTTGAAGACGTAGCGCCGCCGCACACCCCGCAACGGCACCGTCGGCTCACCCGCCGCCCACCCCACGCTCCCGCGACAGACGGGCTCCGCGAAGCGCCCCGCGCGCCCCAGCGCCGCCCGCACCGCCTCGCCCCCGCGCCCCATCGTGAACACCATCGGGACCACCTCGTCGACCGGCGGCGCGCCGAGCCACCGATCGCCGACGCACCACGACGCGAGCGCGGTCACCGAGAGCCACGTCCCCGCGGGGAGCGCGCGCCGCGCGTCGACGAGCAGCCGCCGGTGCGCCTCGCGCTGCGACGCGGGGACATCGAAATCCACCTGGACGCCGCGCACCCCGGGCTCCGCCGCGACGCGCGCGAGCAGCGCCACCACCTCCGCGCGCGCGCCGTCCGTGAAGGCCGTGGCCCGCGGCCGCAGCTCGACGCGCACCACCGCCATCCGCCACGCCCCGTCGCGCGTGAACACCGGGTGCCGACGCGGCGCCACGCGCACGCCCGCGGGCGTCACGGCCACCGTCGCGCGGTGGTACGCGACGCCGACGTCGGGCGGGAGGAAGCGGAGGTCTTCGGGGCGCTCCCAGGCCCACAACACGAGCGGCGGCGGGTCGGCGCGCGCGACGCCCGCGGCGAGGGAGAGCGCGAGCGCGACGGCCGTTCGCATCAGTACCAGTAGGGCGTGGCGCGCGCCTCGGCCGAGCGCGGGAAGAGCCGGTGGAGCGCCTGGAAGGCCGCCCGCGACGCCGCGCTGATCGGGGCGCGGGCGGGGCACCCGTGGTTGCGCGTCCCCTGCACCGCGGCCGCGAGCAGCGCGGGCATCCGGGGCTCGCGCGGCAGGAGCGCCGCCAGCCGCGCCGCCTCCCGCGGGAGGAGCGCCTCGACGCCGCCGAACCCCGCGGCGCGGGCCCGCTCGCTCGCCCACTGCGCGCGCTCCGCAGCCGTGAGGAAGCGGGCCGGCGTCACCGCGGGCAGCGGCGACCCGCAGTGAACGAGCCACGCGTCCGGCGGCGCCCAATCGCCCACGGGCATCACCGACGTCGCGAGCAGCGGCGAGCCGCCGTCGAGCCCCAGCCGGAGCAGCGCCTCGTAGCGCCGACGGTCGCGCGTGGGCGCGCGGATCACGGGCTGGAGCCGCGCCGACACTTCCGCCGGGAGCCGCGCCGCGATCGCGCCGATCGCCTGGACCACCGCGACGTCGTCGAGGAGCGCCGCACGCAGCAGCGCCGCCTCGGCCACCTTGGCCCGCAGCGCCACCGGGAGCGCGCCCGAGGCCGCGGCGCGCGCGAGCGTCGCCAACGGTACGCGCGACGAAAGGGCCGCGGCGCCGTAGGGCGTGAGGTCGTCCGCGACGGACTCGTTCGGCGCGAGCGGGCGGGCGGTGCCGTCCTCCATCGACCACGCCGCGGGGGTGCCGTGGGCGGCGGCGAGGAGGCGGTCGAGGTCGGGCGCGGCGTCGACCGCGAGGTCGCGGAAAAGGTTGCGCGCGCTCGGGCCGTCGGCCTCGGTGAGCTGCGCGCGAGCCGCCGCGACCTCGTCGTACCGAAGCCCACCGCGCGCCGCGAGGACGCGCAGGCGGTGGTAGCGGAGCGAGGCCCACGCGGGGTCGTCGCGCGTCGCGGCGCCGGCGTGCGCGAGCGCGGCGTCGAGCGAGCGGTCGGCCGCGGGCCCGTCGCTCATCAGCGCAGCCACGGCCCACGCGCTCTCGCGGGTCTGGGCGAAGAGGGCGACGGACGCGTCGCGCGGGAGCGCCCCCTCGACGGCGGCGATCCACGCGGTGAGGCGGTCGCGGTCGCCGGGCTGCCGCGCGAAGGGCTCCCGGGCCCTCACGAGGAGCGCGGTGTAGTCACCGAGCGACTCGCCGAAGCGGGCGCCGAGCCCCGGCCGGGCGAGCGCGACGCCGAGGTCGTGGGCGCGCCCGTCGCCCGCGCGGAGCGAGTCGATCCAGCCCTCGTAGCGCCGCGCCATCTCGCCGACGTCGCCGGCCGCGGGGTCGTCGCGGAGCGAGCGCGCCTCGGCCGCGGCCCGCCCGAGCAGGACGACGTCGGGGGTCGCCCGCCCGCGCTGCGCCGCGCGGGTGATCGTGCGGACCACGAGGTAGCGCGCCATCCCCCGCCAGGGCGACGCGCGGTCGGCGGCGATCGCGCGGAAGGCCCGCTCGGCGAGGTCGAATCGCCCCGCGTAGAAGTGGGCCGCGGCGATGTGCCAGGCGCGGTCGCGGCGCTCGTCCGCCGGCGCGTCGTCGGGGAGCGCGGCGGGCGTCTGGCCCGGCGCCTCGCCGCAGTTCGTGAAGACCGCGTCCTGCCCCTCGACCCAGCGGGCCACCGCCGGCGAGCCCGCCCCGTGCCGCGCGACCCTCGCCCGCAGCGCGTCACCCGCGGCGCGGAAGGCGTCGCCGAGGCAGTTGGTGGTCCACTCCCCGTTCTGCGACCAGCCGTTGGCGGCGACGCCCGCCCAGGGCCCGGCGCCGGCCTCCGCGCGCGCGGTGGCGTAGGGCTCGACGCTCGGCAGGAAGGGCTCTCCGGGCGCCGTCGCGGGGTCTCGCGCGGGCGCGGCGGGGTCGATGATGCGCGGGTCGATGGAGCGGTAGGCGTTGACGGCGTAGGCGAGGAAGCCGCGCTGCTCGTCCGCGTCGAGCGGGGCGCGGGTGAAGCTCCGGTACGCGACGACGAGGGCGCCGCGTCGCATCCCCCAGGCCCGCAGCACCACGCCCACGCGCCCGGCGGCGAAGCTGGTGAGCGGCAGGTCGGGGTTGGCGACGGCGACGTCCACGGGGCCCTCGTAGGGCCCGCCGCCGCACGGCGACGCCTCCCCCGCGAGGAGCCAGAGCGAGCACGCGACCACCGACGTCCAGCGGGTCCTTGTCATGGCCCCGGAGGCATCGCAGCGAACGGCCCGTCGCGCAATCCCCCGCACGACGCGGCCGCCGCTGTTTCAAGGTGGACAGCCGCGGGCGGATGACGGCCAATGCGGCGCATGCCCCCCTCCGCGCCTCGACTCGCCGCGTGGGCCTTGCTCGCCGCGCTCGGCTGCCGCAAGGCGCCGCCACCGGCGCTCGACCTCGCCCGCGCCGGCGTCCCCGCGCTCCGCGCCGCCTGTGACCGCGGCGACGCCCCGGCCTGCGGCGCCCTCGGCGAGCGCCTGGAGCTCGGCACCGGCGTCGCGCGCGACCCGGCGGAGGCGCGGCGGCGGTACCAGCGGGCCTGCGACCGGCGCGAGTGGGCGAGCTGCACGCGCCTCGGGTGGCTCCACGAGGCGGGGCTCGGCGGCGGGCAGGACGCGGCGCGCGCGGCCTCGCTCTACCGCCGCGCGTGCGACGCGGGCCACCAGCGCGGGTGCACCAACCTCGGGTGGATGATGGAGAACGGCGCCTCCCTCCCGCGCGACGTACCCGGCGCGATCGAGCGCTACCAGCGCGCGTGCACCGGGGACGAGCCCGTCGCCTGCGCCAACCTCGGGCGCCTCGTGTCCGACGGGGCCGCGGTGCCCGGCGCGTCGCTCGGCGCGCAGGGCTACTTCGACAAGGCGTGCCGGCTCGGCGACGCCGGGAGCTGCACGCGGCTCGGGTGGATCTTCGAAGAGGGCCGCGGCGCACCGCGCGACCTCGCCCACGCCGCGTCGGCCTACCGGCTGGGCTGCGACCGCGGCGACCTCCGCGGCTGCGTCAACGTCGCGTGGCTCCAGCAGAACGGCTCCGGCGTCCCGCGCGACCTCGCCGCCGCGCGCGCGCTCTACGAGCGGGCCTGCACCGGCGGCAACGCGCTCGGCTGCGCCAACCTCGGCGTGCTCTACGAGCAGGGGATCGGCGTGACGGCCGACCCCGCGCGGGCCGCCGGCCACTACGAGCGCGGCTGCGCGGAGGGCAACGCGCGCGCCTGCGCGGGCCTCGGCTCGATGCTCCAGGAGGGCCGCGGGGTGGCGCGCGACGCGGCCCGCGCGCTCACGCTCGACGTGCGGGCCTGCGAGGGCGGCAACGCGCTCGCATGCAACAACGCGGGGTGGCTCCTGAGCGAGTCGGCGTCGGGGCTCCCGCTCGACCCGGCGCGCGCCCGGTCGCTCTACGGGCGCGGCTGCGAGCTCGCCAACCCGACGGCGTGCAACAACCTCGGCTCCATCTACCAGCACGGCCGCGACGTCCAGCCCGACCGCGCGCGCGCCGAGGCGCTCTACAACGCCGCGTGCAACTACGGCGACCAGAACGGCTGCGCCCTCGCCCGCGCGCTCCACGCCCCCGCCCCGACTTGACTTCGCCGCCGCGTTGGGTCCTCCTGCGCGGCCCCTCATGGTCGCCGCCGACCCGCCGCTCGCGCGCAACCGCGACTTCCTCACCTTCTGGGCGGGCCAGGGCCTGTCCGGGCTCGGCGACGCGTTCGCGACCATCGCCGTCCCGCTGCTCGTGCTGCGCGCGACCGGGTCGCTCCACCGCATGGGGCAGCTCTCCGCCGCGGTGGCCTGCGCCCACGTGGCCGCCGGGCTCTTCTCCGGCGCGCTCGTCGACCGGGTCGACCGCCGCCGCCTGATGATCGCCTGCGACCTCGGGCGCGCGCTGGTCTTCGCCGCCGTCCCGCTCGCGTGGTGGCTCCGCGGGCCGAGCTACCCGCTGCTCGTCGGAGCGTCGGTGGTCGGCGCGCTGCTCGGCAACACCTTCCAGGTCGCGGCGATCACCGCGGTCGCGCGCCTCGTCCCGCGCGCGCAGCTCATCGCGGCCAACGGGATGACGCACGGGGCGTACGCCGTGGCCTTCTTCGTCGGGCCGATGCTCGCCGGCGCGGTGTGCGAGCGCGTGGGCCCGACGGCCGCGGTGGGCGTGGACGCGGCGTCGTTCCTGGTGTCGGCGCTGTCGGTGGCGGCCGTGCGGAAACCCTTCAGCGCGGGCGACGCGACCGCGCGCGGGCCGGCGCTGGCGGGCTTCGTCGCGGGGCTCCGCTTCCTCTGGGAGAGCCCGGTGCTGCGGGCGACGATGCTGCTGCTCGCGTCGAGCTCGCTCGCGCTCGCGGGGCGCGACAACCTGTTCATCTTCCACCTCAAGCGCGACCTCGGGTGGAGCGATGGACGCGTCGGCGCGGTGTACGCCCTGGCGAGCCTCGGGGCGCTCACCGGGGCCGCCGCCGCGCCGAGGCTCCGCGCGCGCTGGGGCTTCGCCGCGTGCTGGCTCACCGCCGGCCTCGCGCTCGGCCTCGCCACGGCGGGCGTCGGGCACGCGGCCGTGCTCCCCGCGGCCGGCGCCCTCGCGGCCGTCATCGCGGGCTCGGACGCCATCCGCGGAGTCAACACCATGACCCTCCGCCAGGAGCTCACCCCCGACCACCTCCTCGGCCGGGTCACGGCGGCGTTCTGGGCGATGCTCACGGTGCCCGCCGCGCTCGGAGCCGACGTCAACGCCCGCCTCGCGGAGCGCTTCGGCGTCGCGCCGGTGCTCACCGCCGCGGGCGGGGCGGTGGTCGGGCTGATGGCGATCGGCGCCCGGAGTTCGCTCCGCGACCGTCCCGCGGCGCGCTGACGGCGCTTCGGGCGGGCGCGCCGGGGGTGCTATCGTCGCGCCGCCCAGATGAACCCCGCGGTCGACCCCGAGGCCGAGACCGGCGAGACCCGCGTCGTCGCGGGCCGCTACCAGGTGCGCCGCGCGCTCGGCAGCGGCGGCATGGGCGTCGTCTACGAGGCCGAGAACACCTGGACGCGCCGCCGCGTGGCCCTCAAGGTGCTCCCCGCCGACCGCACCGCCGACCCGATGGCCGTCGAGCGCTTCATGCGCGAGGCCCGCACCGCCGCGTCGCTCCGCCACCCCAACGTCGTCGACGTGCTCGACATGGGGCAAGACCCCGCCGACGGCTCGCTCTTCATCGTGCAGGAACTCCTCGAGGGCGAAGACCTCCGCGCCCTCCTCGCGCGCGAGGGTCCCCTCGACGAGCGCCGCGCCCGCGCGCTGATCGCGCCCGCGCTCCGGGGCCTCGCGGCCGCCCACGCCGCCGGCGTCGTGCACCGCGACGTGAAGCCCGCCAACCTCTTCCTCGCGCGCGGCCCCGAAGGCGAGGAGGCGATCAAGGTGATCGACTTCGGCATCGCCCGCGAGGCCGAAGTCGACACGCGCAACCGCACCGGCACCGGCGTCACCGTCGGCACGCCCGCGTACATGGCGCCCGAGCAGCTCCGCGCGGAGAAGTCCGTCGGCCCCGCCGCCGACGTGTGGGCCGTCGGCGTGGTGCTCCACGAGATGCTCACCGGCGACACGCCCTTCCCCTCGGACAACTACAACGTCCTCGTCCACCGCGTGCTCTCGGGCGACCCCCCGCCGCTCGACACGACGCTCGCCGCCGCGCCGACGCTCCGCCCCGTCATCGCCCGCTGCCTCGCGCACGACCCCGCCGCGCGCTTCCCCGACGCCGCCGCGGTCCTCGCCGCGCTCCCCCCGCCCGCGCCGCCGCCCGCGCCGCCCACCCCCGCGCCCGAGGTTTCGCCCGCACCCAAAGCCCCCGCGCCCGCCCCGCGCCGCGCGTGGCCCGTCGCGCTCGCCGCCTCCGCCGTCGCGCTCACCGCGATCGCCGTCGTCGCCACCGCCGCCCGCGGTCCCGCGCCGCTCCCTCGCCCGCGCCCACGCCCGTCGCCGTGCTCCGCGCGCCGCCCGCACCCGGCGCGTCCGTCGCCTCCCCGCCGCCCGACGCCGCGCCCGCGCTCGCCGAGACGTCGCGCCCGCCGTCGCCGCGCCCGACGCCGCGCCCACGGAGCCGCACGCCGCCGGCCGCCCGCACCGGGGCCACCACCCGCCGCCCCACGCCGCGCCCGACGCCGCCGCGCCCGCCGCGCCCCGGGCCTGCGACGCCACGAGACGGGACCGAGGCACCCTCACCAACGAGCGCGAGGCGGGACGGCATGGCCCGCCCAACGGACATTCCCCGTCACCCCGCATCGCACCGCAAAACATCTGGAATTCCAGTCATAACTGCGTGACATAGGCTGTCCTCCCGGGGCTTGTGCGGCGGGGCGTCCGTGCGCATCCTTGGGTCCATGGACGACGCACGCAACACGGCCCTGGCGATCGACGCGGAGACCCTCCCCGACGACTACGACGAGCGCCCCATCGAGGGCGCGCTCGAGCTCGAGGAGCTCGTCCGGCTGCGCGCGGAGCTGAGCTGGGCCGACTGGAAGGCGCACCCGCGCTTCAAGAAGGACCGGCTGATCCGCGAGGCGCAGCGCCGCCTCGGCGTGGTCGGCGACGCGCCGGCGGTGCCCGCGGCCGCGCCCGCCAACGACGTCCACGACGACCCCGCCGACCTCGCCGACGAGCTGGCGTGCGACGCGGATTTCGCGGCCTTCTGCGACGAGCGCCGCGACGCCTGGGTCGACGCCCTCGACGCCTCCAACGCCGACGGCTGAGCACGACGAAGACACCCGACGCGGCACCCGACGCCGCCGCCACGAGCACGATCAGGAGAGACGACCATGAGCGAGAAGACGGACAAGACGGAGAAGACGGAGCGCGCGGAGTTCAACGTCGACGGGCGCACCGGCACGAAGGTGATCGAGTCGCTGGTGCTGCGCGGCGACCTCTCGGGCCTCGGGCCCGCGGAGCGCGCGAAGTTCTACGTGCAGATGTGCGAGGGCCTGGGGCTCAACCCCCACGCGCAGCCCTTCGCCTTCCTGCGGCTCAACGGCAAGGAGGTGCTCTACGCGACGCGCGGGGCGACCGACCAGCTCGCGGCGATGCACAAGCTCAACCGCGAGATCATCGACGGCCCCAAGGTGATCGACCTCGCGGGCACCAAGCTGGTCTACGCCGTGTGCAAGGCGACGCACCCCAACGGGCGCGTCGAGACGGCCACCGCCACCGTGCCGCTGGTCGACCCGGTGAACGTTCTCATGAAGGCGGAGACCAAGGCGAAGCGCCGCGCGACGCTCTCGATCCTCGGGCTCGGCGTACTCGACGAGATGGAGCTCGAGACCATCCCGGCCAACGTGCAGGAGCCCGGCGGCGGCGTCGATTTCAACGCCCAGCCCGCCCCGCGCGAGGAGGAGCCCGTGGCCCCGCCCCGCAACGAGGCGCCGGTCGAGCCGCTGCCCGCCGAGGTCCCCACCGCGGCCGAAGGGTTCTACGCCCGCATCGGGGAGATCGAGCTCCCCGGCGAGGCCGTCGCGGTGTGGATGAAGCACCGCGCCGAGCTGGCCGCGCTCTCGGCCCCCGACCGCGAGGCGGCCTGGAAGGCCCTCTGCAAGCGCACCGAGGAGGTCGGCAAGATGAAGAACGCCAAGGTGTGGCTGAAGAAGGCCATCGCCGAGGAGGACGCCCGCCGCGCCGCCGCCGAGGGCAAGAGCGACCACCAGGCGGCCTGACCTCCCCGTCCCCGACCGCGCCGCCGCCCTCCCCAACGGCGGCGGCGCTGTCAACCCCCATCCGCCTCCCCCCTCACATTCCAAACCCCTCGCGCGGGACCCCCGTCGGGCACCGCGGGTAGGCTACACTGCGCGCTCAGGCGCATGAACCTCCCGGTGCCCGCAGACCCGCCGCCCTCGCCCGTCGTGGCGGAGGCACGCGCGGAGCTCGCCCCGAAGCTCTACGCGCTGGTCACGGCCCTGGGCTCGCTGCGCGCCGCGTGGGAGTCGCTCCACGAGGCGGGGCTCTTCGGCGAGCCCGTCGGGCGCTTCTACGCCTCCGTGCGACGTGCGGGGCTCGACGGCACGCTCGACGCGCTCTTCACCGAGGAGCGGGTCGACGCGATCCGGGCCTTCCTCGAGCGCCCCCAAGTCCCGCGACCGCCGCGCGTGTCGGTGAGCACGCTGTCCAACCAGTTCTACTGCGAGATGCAGGTGCACCTCGCGCGCTCGCACTCGCTGCGTACCGAGAGCGCCGAGCTCGCCGCGGGCGCCGCGGGCCACGCCGTCTTCGAAGCCGAGGCGGTCGAGATCACCCCCGACGAGATCACCCGCGCCATCACCGCCGGCGAGCCCCTCGAGCTCGTCGAGATGCCACTCTCGTCGGAGATCGAAGGCGTTCGCCTAGTGGGTCGGGCCGACCGGATCCACCTCGAAGGCAGGCGCGCGCGGCTGGTGCTGGAGTTCAAGTTCTCCGGGCGGCGCGAGCTCTTCCCCTCCCACGTGGTGCAGGTGGAGGCGTACGGGCGGATGCTGGAGGCCAACGGCTTCCAGGTCGACGGGCTGCTCTACGGCGTTGCGGTTCTGCCGCGCGGGCGCAAGGTGACCGACGGCCTCGCCGCCCTCATCGCCGACCGCGCGCTCGAGGCCGCCCGCGAGGGCCTGAGCGCCACCGACGTCCGCACCGGAACCGCGATGCCCGATCCCCTCGCGGGGCTCACCTACCGCCGCGTCGACGACGACGCCTTCGGGCTCTGGGTCTTCCGCCACCACAAGGGCCGCGCCGAGCGCGACCTCCACTGGGCCCTCTCCTACTGGACGGGCCAGCGCGCCCCCGAAGGCACCGCCAGCCGCGGGAAGTGCCGCGCCTGCCCCTTCAACGCCGCCACCCTCTGCGACGCCGCGAGCGCCCCGCCCGACGGCCGCTACGCCGTCCGACGCACCGAAGGGCGCTACGGCGTCCTCCACGTCGTCCAGCCCGCCGCCAAGCGCTGACCCCGCTTCCCTCCGCGGCCCTCGCGCGTGTACACCGCACGCCATGGACGCCGACGCCCGCTGCTCGCTCTCCACCGACGACCTCCCCTTCTTCTTCGACGCGCGCCATGCGCCGCTCGCCGCCGACGCCCGCGCCGTCGCGCTCGACCCCGCCGTGCTCTCCCACGACCCGCGCGCGGTCGCGGCGCTCCTCGCCGAACGCGGGCTCCTCCGCGCGTGCGTTCCCGCCTCCGTCGGCGGCCTCGAGGCGCGCTCGCCTGACGTGGTCGACGTCCGCGCGGTGTGCCTCGTCCGCGAGGCGCTCGGCTGGGCCAGCGGGCTCGCCGACACCGTCTTCGCCATGCAGGGCCTCGGCAGCTACCCCATCGTCCTCGCAGGAACCCCCGCGCAGAAGAACACCTTCCTCCCCGACGTCCTCGCCGGGCGCTCGCTCGCGGCCTTCGCCATCACCGAGTCGGAGGCCGGCAGCGACGTCGCGGGGATGCAAACGGTGGCTTCGCGCGACGGCGACGGCTGGGTGCTCGACGGCGCCAAGACCTTCATCTCCAACGCGGGCATCGCCGGGCACTACGTGGTGTTCGCCAACGCGGACAAAGCCCTGGGGCGCAAGGGGATCACGGCCTTCATCGTCCGCCCCGACGACCCCGGCTTCGTCTTCGAAGGGCCCATCGCGCTGCTCGCCGACCACCCGATCGGCTCCATCCGTTTCGAGGGGTGCAGGCTCGGGCCCGACCGCTTGCTCGGCGGGGTGGGCGACGGCTTCCGCATCGCGATGACCACGCTCGACGCCTTCCGCAGCACGGTGGGCGCGGCGGCCGTGGGCATGGCCCGGCGCGCGCTCGACGAGGCCCTCGACCGGACGCGCGCGAGGAAGCAGTTCGGGAGCGCGATCAGCGAGTTCCAGTCGACGCAGGCGTACCTCGCGGAGATGGCGACGGAGCTCGACGCGGCCCGCCTGCTCGTCTACCGCGCCGCGTGGGTGAAGGACCAGGGCGCGCCCCGCGTGTCGCTCGAGGCCGCGATGGGGAAGATGTACGCCACCGAGGCCGCGCAGCGCGTCATCGACCGCGCGCTCCAGCTCCACGGCGGGACGGGCGTCGTCGTCGGCAACCCCTGCGAGCGCCTCTACCGCGAGGTCCGCGCGCTCCGCATCTACGAGGGGACCACCGAGATCCAGCGCCTCGTCATCGCCGGCCAGCTCCTCGCCCGCGCCGCGCGCTGAGCGACGTCCCGGCTTCGCGCGGAATCTGGTACGTACGGTGGTGATGCGTTCGCTGCTCGCCGCGCTCATCGCCCTGGCGCTCCCGCTGCCCGCGCTCGGCCAGCAGGTGATCGTCCGCACCGACCCCCCGCGCGCCACGCTCGTCTGCGACGGACGCGTGGTCGGCGTCACGCCCGTCGCCTTCGACCCGTCGCGTGTTCGCACGTGCACCCTCTTCGCGCGCGGCCACGCCAACCTCGCCTTCGACCCCGCCGAGCTCACCGGCGCCATCGCCAGCTACCGGCTCCAGCCCGTCGACCCGCGCGACGGTGTCCCTTGCGGCAACATCGACCCGCGCACCGGCTTGATGCGCGTCTGCTTCCCCGCCGACAGCGAGCGCCCGCCGCGCGCCCCGCCGCCACCGTCGGTCCCCTTGCCGAGCCCGCCCTACGGAACCGGCTGCGGCCAGATCGACCCGCACACCGGCCTCATGAACGTGTGCTTCGACGAGCAGCGCGCCCCCCGCCCGCGCACCCGCCCGAGCCCGCCCCCGCCACGGCCCGAGCCCTGCGGCCGCCTCGACCCGCGCACCGGCCTCTTCCGGCCCTGTTTCTGACGGCGCACCGCCGCGCGTTCGTGCGCGCCGCGTCGGAGATTCGCGCGGGGGCTGCACCTCGGTGTATGCCTCCGCGCATGAAGCTCCGCCCGATCCTTGCGGCCACCTGGCTCCTCGCGTCGGCGTGCTCCGCGCGCGGCAGCTCGCTCACGCCCGCGCCCGACGTCCCCGACGACGCAAGCGCGACCGGCGACGCGACGCCCGACCAGCCCGCCACGCCCGACGCGCCGGTGGTTCCTGATGCGCCCGTGGTCCCTGATGCGCCCGCGACGCCCGACGCGCCGTCGATGGACGCGCCCGCCACGCCCGACGCGCCCGCGCCGCCCGATGCACCGGTCACGCCCGACGTTCCTGTCACGCCCGACGTCCCCGTGGCGCCCGACATCCCCGTCACGCCCGACGTGCCTCCGCCGCCCGATGTGCCCGTCACGCCCGACGTCCCCGTCACGCCCGACGCGAGCGTTCCGCCCACCGGCGACCGCGTCTGGGTGCTCCGCCTCGGCGACGGCGTCGCCGCGCTCAGCAACGCCGCGGCGCCGGTGTTCCTCGAGGTGTACGACGGCGTCGCCGCGGTGCGGGAGGCGGGGCCCTTCGCCGTCCCCACCGCCGCGTCCGGCGCCAACCACGGCCTCACGCTCTCGGGCACCGCCTCCGCCGAGGGCGCGCTCTCGCGCTCCGCCGACGGCGCCTGGATCACCTTCGGCGGCTACGAGCTCCCCCTCGGCACCGTGATGGTCGCCACCACCGCGGGGGCCCGCACGCTCGCGCGCGTCAACGCCTCGGGCGTCGTCGACACGCGCACCAGCGTCGCGCGGACGCTCGGCCTCGACGCCGGCTCGCTGCGCGCGGCCGTGAGCGCCGACGGCACGGGCTTCTGGGGCCTCCACGCCACCCCCACCATGGGCGTGGTCAGCTACACGCCCTACGCCACCTCCTCCACCACGCTGGTCACCGCGCCGCTGATCGCCCGCGCGCTCACCCTCAACGGTTCGCAGCTCCTGGCGTCGGTGTCGCTCCCCGAGGGCTCCGGCGTGTACGCGACGCCGTCGCTCCCCCGCAGCGGGACGGTCGCGTTCGCGCAGCTCCCGGGCTTCCCGCCCAACAACACGCTCTCGCCCTACGGGGTGGTGCCCTTCGACACCGACCGCAACGGCGCGCCCGACCTGATGTTCATCGCCGACGACCGCGCCGCGGCCTCCGGCGGGGGCGTGATGGTGTGGCGCCTCGCCGGCGGCACGTGGTCGATGGCGGGCAACGTCGCGGGCCTCACCAACGGCATCCGCGGCCTCACCGGGCGCGCCGACGGGAGCAACTACGTGCTCTACGGAACCACCACCGAGGGCCGCACGCGCCTCCTCCGCATGGCCGTCACCAACGGAACCTGGGACGCCACGATCACCACCGTCACCACCTCGGGGACGAACCAGGTGTTCCGCGGCGTCGCGTTCGCCCCGCGGTGATGGCGAGCGTGATGCGCGTCCGCGCGTCGGGCGTCGTGGCTCCGGGCCCCGCTCGCCGGGGGCTCGCGGCCTCCTTCCCCCGCTCGCCGAGCCTCGCGCGTTGACCCCTTCCCCGGCGCCGGGCGCCAGGGGAAGGGGCTCTGTCACGCCTGAAACGCGTCGGCGTCTGGCGCTCGTAGCGTCGCGTCGTCACGGCGTCGGTGCGTTCCAGGTGCCCCAGAGCCCTTCCCCGGCGCCCGGCGCCGGGGAAGGGGTCAACGCGCGAGGCTCGGCGAGCGGGGATGGAGGCCGCGAGCCCCCGGCGAGCGGGGGATGGAGGCCGCGTCAGTGGACGGGCGGCGCGGCGGAGGGGCGGGCGACGTTCACCGGCGGGACGCGCGACGGCGTCGCGGGCGTCGCGGGCTGCGCGGCGGCCTTCGCGGGCTTCTTCGCGCGCTTCGCCCGCGGGAAGAAGTCGGCGCTGTAGTCGCGGTCGAGCTTGCGCGCGGCGGCGTGGCCGTCGAGCGCGACCGCGGCGTGACGGCGCGCGTCGTTGGCCTCCTCGCGCCACGCCTTCATGTCGAGCGACACCGACGCGAGCGCCGCCGTCGCACGATCGCGCGTCGCCAGCGCCTCGACGCCGCGCGCGACGAGGCCGTCCACGTCCGACAGCGCCGCCCGCGCGGTCCCCTCCACCGGCACCTTCGTCCGCACGTCACCCCACCGACCCACGCGCGCGACCATCGCCTCCAGCGCGAGGTCCTGCACGGCGCTCGGGCGCTCGGGGAAGTACGCCTGGAACGTCAGCGCGCTGCGGTCGTTGTCGCACGCCGCCGCGAGCTGGACTGCGAAGCGCCCCACCGCGCGCCCGAGGCCCGCCGCCGCCCACGCCACCGCGGCGTTCGCCTCCGTCACCCGGTCGGCCGCCGCCACGCGCGCGCCCTCGATCACCGTCCAGCGCGCGAGCAGGCCCGCCAGCGGCGCCTGGAGGCCCTCGTGCTCCCCCGCCGCACGCATCGTCGCGAGCGTGTGGACCACGTCGACCCGCATCGCGTCCCACCCCGTCTCCGGCTTGAACATCTGCATGTGCGTCGTCTCCTTTCCCCGGGTGGTATCGGCAGCACGGGGAGACGCCCCGAGGCGCGTCCGACGCCCGGTCAGGGCGCGCGGGAGAGGCCGTCGCGGGACCGGTGCCGCGGCGCGGGACCACGGCGCGGCGTCGCGTGGGGCCTTCCCCACGGCGCGGGATCCCGGCTGCTCAGGGCGCAGGAGCGCCCCCTCGGCGCGGGCGTGGGGCAGCGTCGCGCAGGGAGGCGCCCCCGCGGCGTGGGAACGGGGCGGCGCGCGGCGGGGACGCGACCAGACGGCGCGGACGCGCCTCCCTGCACGGTGAAGCCCCGCGGCCGCAGGGCGTCCGGTGCTACCACTGAGGGCATGACCCACCCGCCCACGCTCCCGCTCCCGCAGGCCCGCCTCGCGCTCGCCGCGCGCCAGGGCCTCGGCCGCACCGACGCGCGGCCGCTCGCGGAGGCCGTCTCCGCCGCCGGGTGGCTCCCCGCCCCCTCGCCCGCCACCGCGCCCCTCGCGCTCCACGCCCGCGGCGCCTGGCCCGGGCGCGCCGCCTTCGCCGAGGCCCTCGCGCGCGGCGACCTCCAGCTCACCCCCGGCCCCCGCGGCCTCCCCTGGATCGTCCCCGCCGCCGACGCCCCCCTCGCCCGCGCCTTCGCCCTCGCCGACCACGCCTCGCGCGAGGCCCGCGTCGCCTCCGCCTGCAACCTCACCGCACGCGACCTCGCCGCCGCCCGCGACGCCATCCGCCGCGCCCTCGAGTCGCCCGCCACCGGCCCCGAGCTCGCCGCCCGCCTCGACCCCGCCACGCTCCGCCCGCTCGGCGCGCCGGGGCGACGCGTCGGGTTCAGCACCGTCGCGGGCATCGTGCTCCGCGCGCTCTGGGCGCAGGGCGAGGTCGCCCGCACCGTGGTCACCTCGCGCGCCGGGGAGTCGCGCGTCGTCTGGGGCGTCGACCCGCACCCGCGCGTCGTGCCGAGCGCCGCCGAGGCCGTCGACGCCGTCGCCGCGCGCTGGCTCGCCGCCCACGCCCCGATCAGCGCGCGGGAGTTCGCGCAGGCCTTCGGCATCGCCGCGGGCCGCGCCGCCGCCGCGCTCAAGCCCCTGCGCCCCGTGGAGCTCCGTGTCGAGTCCGTCGACGACGTGCTCCTCGCGCCGGCGGACTTCGCGGTGCCCGCCGAGGCCCCTGACGCGGGCCCGTGCTTCCTCCCCGTCGGCGACCCGATGGTCGACGCGCGCGACCGCCTCTCGCTCCTCTGCGACCGCTCGCTCGCGGCCGCCGCCGAGCTGCGGCACGTCGGGTACGCGCCGCTCGTGGTGGTCGCCGGCGAGGCCGTCGCGCGCTGGTCGTACGACCTCGGCCGGGTCACCGTGCGCCCGCTCGGCGCGTCCCCCGTCCACGTCGCGCCCGAGGCGGTGGCCGCGCTCGAAGCCTTCCTCGCGCGGGAGGTCGGCATCGACGCGCCCCTGCACGGCGAGCGCCCGCCCCGCGGGGCCGCCGCGCTCGACGGCGACGTCGCGCCGCGCGGCTGAAGGCGTTCGTCGGGGGGTTGCGCCGCCGCGGCACGGCGTGTTCTCGTCCGGCCGATGCTTCGCGGATTGTTCCTGTTCGGCGTGGTCGCGCTCGGGTGCGCCAACACGGCGTACCGCTGCGACCCCACGCACGCCTGCAACGCGGGCTCCACCTGCACCGCCGCGGGCTACTGCGCCGAGCCCGTCGCCGCCACCCGCTGCGCCAGCGGGCTCCGCTACAGCGCCTCCGCGGCCGCGCCCGGGACGTGCGTCCCCGTGGCCGACGCCGCCGCGCCCGACGTGACCGTCGACGCGCCCGACGACGCCGCGCCCGACGCGAAGCCCGACGCCGCCGCCGACGCGCCGATGGATCTCCCGCCCCCGATGGACGCGCCGCCCGACCTGCCGCCCCCGATGGACGCGCCGCCCGACCTGCCGCCCCCGATGGACGCGCCGCCCGACCTCACCGTCGACGCGCGCCCCGACGCGATCGACGCGTCGCCCGACGTCGCGCCGGACGCCGTGCTCGACGTCGCCGCGGACACCGCGCGCGCCGACGCCGCGCCCGACGCGCCCCGCGACGTCGGCCCCGACCTCACCACCGCGCCCGACGCGTCGGGCCCGTGCACCGTCCGGTCGCTCGCGCCGCTCGCGGGGACGCGCATCTCCAGCAACACGCTCACGGCCGTCTTCGCCACCACCGGAACCGTCGTCTCGGGCGTCCTCCAGTACGGCCCGTCACCGGGCGCCATGACCCAGACCGCGCCGCTCTCCGCGCGCGGCACCGACCGGCTCTCCGCCACCATCACGGTCACCGGCCGCAAGGTGTTCTGGCGGCCGCTCGTCCAGTGCGGCGACGGCAGCACGCCGCGGAGCTCGACGTGGTGGACGCGGCACCGCGGCACCGCGAGCGCCAACCAGGGCCTGCTCGGCTGGGTGCCCGACGTCAGCTTCGACGGCGCCGCCGACGTCGTCGCCTCCGCGACGCGCGACATGGCCGTCCCCTTCGTCCGCGCGTACGTCAACGGTGCGAGCACCACCCCCGAGACCACGCCCGTCCCCTCGCCCGACGACGGCTTCGGCGCCCGCGTCGCGGTCGTCCCCGACATGAACGGCGACGGCGCCGCGGAGGTCGCCGTCGGCTCGTGCCCGCGCGACCAGGGAACCCCCTGCACCCGGACGGTGTTCGTCTACACGCGGAGCCCCGGCGGCGTGTGGTCGCCCTACACCTCGGTCGCGATGCCGCCGATCGACTCCACCACGCCCGGGCTCCTCGCCACCGCCCGCTTCGGCGCCACGCTCGCGGGCGTCGGCGACCTCGACGGCGACGGCTACGGCGACCTCCTCATCGGCGCGCCGCCCAACGACGACGCCGACGCGGGCGCGTTCTATGTTCTGTACGGGGGCCCGTCGCCCTCCTTGCGGGCCGGCGCCACCATCGGCGCCAACCTCACGTCCGTCCCACCGCGGCGGCGCTTCGGCTGGAGCGCCGCGGGCGTCGGCGACCTCGACCGCGACGGCTTCCCGGACGTCGTCGTCACCTCCCTCGAACGCGTCTGGGTCTACCGCGGCACGGGCGGGCGCGGCTTCCTCCCGGGCGAGGAGCTCGGCCTCCAGCTCACCGGCGTGAGCAGCCTCGGCTTCGCCGCCGCCGCCGCCGGCGACGTCAACGGCGACCAGCTCGCCGACCTCGCGCTGGCGCGCGGCGACGACCCGCTCCTCGGCCGCGTCACCGTCGTGCTCGGCCGCAGCGGCGTGCCCTTCGCGGGGCTCGGCGCCACCTCGTCGGGCGTGTACTCCGCCGACGGCGCGGGCAACGGCTTCGGCATGTCGGTGCTCGGCGCCTTCGATTACAACGGCGACGACCGCGACGACCTCGCCGTCGGCGTGCCCGGGGGGCCGTCGCCCGGGATCGTCGCCGTGTGGTTCAACGGCGGCGGCCTCGTCACCCAGCGCTTCGAGCCGCCCGTCGACGGGACCGCCCGCTTCGGCCGCGCGCTCGGCGCCCCCGGCGACTTCGACGGGGACGGGCTCGACGACCTCGCCGTCGGCGCGCTGGACGCGGTCGCCATGCCCGCCGCCGGCACCGTCCACCGCCTCCGCGGCTCCAGCATGCCGGCGCAGGCCTTCGTCCACGCGGTCACCTTCCGCGCGAGCCCCAACTCCTTCGGCCAGGAGATCGGCCGATGAGCCCGCGCGCCGCCGCCACCGCAGCCCTCGCGCTCGCGACGCTCGCGCTCGCCGCGCCGGCCGCCGCGCAGCCCCGCGAGGAGGCCCGCCGCCTCTACCAGCAGGGCGTCGCGGCCTTCGACGCGCGCGACTTCGCCACCGCGCTCGCGCGCTTCCAGCAGGCGTACGTGCAGATGCAGCGGCCCGAGCTCCTCGTCAACGTCGCCGCCACCTTCGAGCAGCTCGGCCGCCCCACCGACGCGCTCGAGACCTACCGCCGCTACCTCGCGCTCGCGCCCGAGGCCCCCGACCGCCCCGCCATCGAGGCCCGCGTCGCGCGCCTCGCCGCCACGCCGTCGGCCCCGCCGCCCGCACCTCCGCCTCCCCCACCGCCGTCGGTGGTGACCCGCCCCCCGCCGTCGCCGCCCCCCGCGACGCGCGCCCCGGCGCCCCCCGTGTGGCCATGGGTGCTGGTGGGCGGAGGCGCCGCGGTTGCGGCCGCGGGCGTGGTGCTCCTGGCGCTCCCGGGGGACCCGGGGCGCGACCGCTCGATCGAGAGTGAGCGGGCGTACCTCGACGCGGTCGCGCGTCGCGAGACCTTCGCCGTCGCCGGCGGCGTGGCGCTGGGCGTGGGCGTCGCCGCGGCGGCCGCGGGCGTCGTCGGCCTCGCGCTCCGCCCGTCGCCGAGCCGGACGGCGCTCACGCTCTCGGGCGCGGCGCTCGCGGGCGGCGGCGCGGTGACGGTGGGCGGGACGTTCTGACGGGGCGCGGGGCGACGCCGTTCGAGTGTCCCGGGCGCGGCGCCGGAGCGTCCATCCCCCGCTCGCCGAGCCTCGCGCGTTGCCCCCTTCCCCTGGCGGCTTGCCCACGAGATGCGCAACGCCTCGCGCGGGAGTGCTTGTCTACCTGGAGATCGCGGAAGTAGGAGCGGTTGGTTCGTCTGCTCGCGGCGCCGAGTGCCCAGGGTTCGCCGGCGCGTCTGGCTCGTTTGCTCGCGGCGCCGAGTGCCCAGGGTTCGCCCGCCCGCCCTCGCTAAGGGGTTTAGGCTCACCCTGGGCAACGGGCATGCGATCATCCGCCCGGTGGCGGATTCGGGGAGCCGGCGCGAGTCGCTGGCGTTGCACGTCGCCCACGTCGCCTCGTTGGGAGCCCGGTACAGACCGGGCAATCCCATGCCCGTTGCCCAGGGTGAGCCTAAACCCCTTAGCGAGGGCGGGCGGGCGAACCCTGGGCACTCGGCGCCGCGAGCAGACGAACCAGATGCTCCACCTTCTCGATACATCGAGCGCGCAAGCACTCCCGCGCGAGGCGTTGCGCATCTCGTGGGCTTTGCGCCGGGGGATAGGGGGCAACGCGCGAGGCTCGGCGAGCAGGGGATGGAGGCACGACGCCCGCGCACCGCCCGAAGGAGGCGAGCGTCAGGCGCGGAAGAGCAGCAGCCGCAGCCCGTTGAGCACGACCACCATCGTGCTCCCCTCGTGCAGGAGCACGGCGTGGCTGATGCGGACCCAGCCCATGATCGACGCGAGGATCAGCATCCCCGCGACGCCGAGGGAGATCGCGAGGTTGACCTTCACCGTCCGCGTGGCCTCGCGCGCGAGCGCCACCGCGAAGGGGAGCTGGCGGAGGTCGTCGCTCATCAGCACCACGTCGGCGGTCTCGAGCGCGACGTCCGAGCCGGCGCCGCCCATCGCGACGCCCACCGAGGCCGCCGCGAGCGCGGGCGCGTCGTTGACGCCGTCGCCCACCATCGCCACGCCGCCCTCCTTCGAGAGCTCGCGCAGCGCGGCCACCTTGCCCTCGGGCATCAGCGGCGCGCGGGGCTCGTCGATGCCCACCTGCTTGCCGATCGCCTGGGCCACGCGCTGGTTGTCGCCCGAGAGCATCACCGTCTTGCCGATGCCCATCTTGCGCAGGGCCGCGAGCGCGTCCTTCGCCTCCGGGCGCAGCGTGTCGGCCACGCCGATGACCCCGAGGTACTGCGCGCCGCGCTTCACCACCATGGTGGTCTGGCCGGCGCCCTGGAGGCGCGCGACCTCGTCCTTCACGGCGTCGGGCACCTTGGCGAGGTCGAAGAGGTCGAGGCTCCCGATCGCGACGGCCTTGCCGCCGACCATCGAGCGCAAGCCCTTGCCGTGCACCGTCTCGCAGCCGACGGCGGTGAGCTCGGGCAGCTCGCGCGCCTTCGCCCCGTCGACGACGGCCTTCGCGAGCGGGTGTGACGAGAGCGACTCGACCGCGGCGGCCGTGGCGAGCAGATCCTTCTCGTCGGCGCCGTCGTGCGTCCACACGGACACCAGCTTGGGCTTGCCGAGGGTGAGCGTGCCGGTCTTGTCGAAGGCGATCGACGACACGGTGCCGAGCTGCTCGAGGTGGGCGCCTCCCTTCATCAGCACGCCGCCGCGGGCCGCGCGCGCCACCGCGGAGAGGACCGCCGCGGGCGTGGCGATCGCGAGCGCGCAGGGCGACGCGGCGACGAGCAGCGAGAGCGCGCGGAGGATCGCCTCCTTCGGGCCGTGCCCCGTCACCAGCAGCCCGACCGCGAGGGCCGGGGCGAGGCCGAGGACGATGGGGGCGAAGCGCTGCTCGATCTTCTTGGAGAAGCGCTGCACCTTGCTCTTGCGGGCCTCGGCCTCGCTGACGAGGTCGATGACGCGCGCGATGGCCGACTCGTTGGAGAGCTTGGTGACCTCCACCTCGAGCACGGCCTCGGTGTTGATCGTTCCCGCGAAGACGGTGTCGCCGGGGCCCTTGGAGACGGGGACGGACTCGCCGGTGACGGTCGACTGGTCGAGCGACGAGCGGCCTTCCTTGATGACGCCGTCGAGCGCGACGCGGTCGCCGGCGCGGACCACCACCCGGTCGCCGCGCTTCACCTCCTCGACGGGCACCTCCACGATGGCGTCGCCGCGGCGGACGCGGGCCTTGTCGGGGCGGAGCTTGCCGAGCGCCTCGATCGCCTGGCGGGCGCGGTCGAGGGCGCGGTGCTCGAGCGCGTGCCCGAGGCTGAAGAGGAAGAGCAGCAGGCCCGCTTCGAACCACGCGCCGAGCACGGCCGCGCCGACGGCGGCGAGCACGGTGAGGGTCTCGATGTCGATCTGCTTCAGGCGGAGGGCGGTGAAGGCCCCGCGCACGGCGAAGAAGCCGCCGGCGACGCAGGCCGCCACGTAGAGCCCGGTGGGCACGTACTTCACCGCGGGGGCGAGCTTCTCGACGGAGAGCCCGACCGCGAGGATCACGCCGGCGAACGCGGCGAGCGGCACCTCGAGCTTGGGCGCGAGGCCGCCGCCGCCGTGGTCGTGGCCGCAGCAGGCGTGGCCCGACTCGGGGACCTCGAGTTCGAAGCCGAGGGCCTCGACGCGCTTCTCGATGTCGCGCAGCGAGGTGGACTGCTCGTCGTACTCGACGATGAGGCGCTCGGCGGCGTAGGCGACGGAGGCCTCGAGCACGCCCTTCATCCGCCCGAGCGCGTACTCGATGTGGTAGCCGGCCTGCGCGCTGTCCATCCCGCGCACGAACCAGGTCATCTCCTTGTAGCGCGCGGCCACCTCGGCGGCGCAGGCGCGGACGAGGGCGACGGCCTCGTCCTGCGACGCGACGGCGGGGTCGTAGTGGATGCAGACCTCGGCGTGCCCGAGGTCGCGGCGCAGGTGGATGTCCGAGATGCCCGCGCGCTTCGCGATGTGCTCCTCGAGCTTCTGGAAGCGCCCGATCTCGTTGGTCTCGCCCGGCAGGAGCACGCGGAGCTCGAGCTGGCAGGCCTTGCCCCCGTCCTCGGCGTCGCGCGTCCCGACGGGCTTCTCGGGCGCGTCGTGGGCGTGGTCGTGGCCGCCGTGGCTGTGGTCGTGGCCCGCGTGGCTGTGGTCGTGGCCGCAGCCTTCGCCGTGCTCGTGCGCCGCGTGGTCGTGGCCGCCGTGGTCGTGCGCCGCGTGGTCGTGCGCGCCGTGGTCGTGCGCCGCGTGGTCGTGGCCGCCGTGGTCGTGATCGCAGCCGGGCCCGTGCTCGTGGGCGTGGTCGTGGGGGGCGGCCATCGGCGACTCAGTGGTGCTCCGAGGGGTTGCCGACGTGGCCCTCCTCGTGGTCTTCCTGGTACCCGCTGGTGCGGCGGAAGCGCGGCGAGCCCATCTGCAGCTCGTCCTCGTTCTCGTCCATGTTGAGGCGGAACTCGTGGCCGCGGTCGAACGGGTGGTCGAGGATCACCACGGGCTGGAGCGTCTGGTACACGGCGTCGAAGGGCGTGGTCGACCAGCGCGACACCACCGAGATGGACCCCTCGGCCTTGAGCGCGGCGCACTGCGCGAGGTAGCGCTCCTCGGTGGGCGTCGTGCGCCAGGCCTTGCGCACCCAGAACTCCTTGATCTCCATCTCGCCGAACTTCGTCCCCTTGAGGTCGCGCACGGCGTCGGGCTCGGAGAGGAACCACCGTTCCTCGTGGGAGATCTGCCGCCCGGTGGCGTTGATGCCCGCCATCGCCGACGAGCGCAGGAGCTCGGGCATCGCGATGAACTGCCCGACGAGGAAGTGGTCGACGAGGGCGTCCCACAGGCGGTTCTCGGCCTCCTCGTGGGTCTCGAGGGGGACGTTGCCGGCCGTCTGGAGCATCACGAGCTGCTGGCTGGAGAAGGCGACCTTCGACTGAGCGCGCGCCCACATCTGCGAGAGGTCGGCGAGGTAGCCCTTCACCTCGTCGGGCGGCGCAACCCCGCACGACTGCACCGACTGGAGGAAGGTGCCGAGGCGCACCTGGGCGATCTGGTCGAGCGCGAGGCCCGCGGCGTGGATGCCCTTGAGGTGGACGAGCGGGCACTTGCCCTGCGCCTCGACGCGCGGCCCGAGCGGGAAGGGCAGCGGGCGCGCGGCGCGGAAGCGCGGGTTGGCGAGCGCCTCCCAGGCCATCTGGATGAACTGCGGCACCTGCGTGTACAGCTCCTTCACCTGGCCGAAGGTGACGAGCGGGAGGTAGCCGACGGTGTCGGGGTCTTCGCGCGCGTCGGACTCGAGCAGCGTGCCCGCGATGGTGGCGAGGGCGCGGGCGATCCAGGTGAGGGCCATCGCCTGCTGGTGGTTCTTCGGGCGGGCCCAGGGGCCGACGCCGGGGGGCAGCGGCTGGGCGAGCACCTGGGTCTGGATCGCGGCCTCGAGCTGGTCGATGTGGCCCATCGCCTGCCGGTAGGCGTCGAGCTCGGCCTGCGACCTCTCACCCTTCATGAACGCATAGAACGCACTGGAGAACGACATCGCGCTGTCACCTCGGTTGGGGCTGCGGCGCGGCTTCACCCGCGTCGCGCGGCGGCGGGGACGTTACGCCGATCGCCGCCCGCCGGGTAGCCCGGAAACGCCCGCCCCCGCTACCGCCGCCGGGGCGCGACGGCCGCCTTCACGAAGCCGCCCGACGCGCGCGCCGCCCGCCCTTCGGGGCCGACGATCCGCGAGCCCCCCTGCCCCGCCACGCGCGGCTCGCCGCGGCCCCAGTTGGCGTTGACCACCGCGAGCCCGAAGCGCCGCGCGAGCCCGCCGAGGAGTTGCTCGCGCGCGTCGTCGCCGGCCCGCTCCTCCACCCACGCGCTCGGGAAGAGCAGCGCGTCCGCCGCCGCGAGCGCGTCGGGCGCGTCGTCGGCGATGAAGTGAATGTCGAAGCACACGCACGCGGTCACCCGCAGCGCGCCGAGCGTCACCACGGGCGTACCGAGGTCGCCCGGCGTGGCCCAGCGCTCGGGGTACCAGGGGTGCCGCTTGCGCCAGTGCCCGACGCGCTCGCCCGCGGCGTCGAAGAGCAGCAGCGCGTTGAAGACCCGGTCGCCGTCGCGCTCGACGAGCGGGCCCGCGAGCGCGACGCGGTGACGTCGCGCGAGGTCGGCGAGCGCGCGCGCGGTGGGCCCGTCGAGGGCCTCGGCGAAGGGCGCGAGGTCGAAGTCGCCCGCCGGCGAGAGGTAGCCCGTGAGCGCGCACTCGGGCAGGAGCGCGAGGTCGAGCCCCCCGGCGACCGCGCGGGCGAGGAGCGCGTCAGTGGCAGCGAGCGCCGCGGGGACGTCGCCGAAGCGGTGCGGGAGCTCGAGGGCGGCGACGCGGGGCGCGGGCGAAGGCTCCATGTCGGGAATGTGGGCGCGCGAAGACCCTGCCGGCAATGGCCGTGTTTCGCCGTCGGACACGCGGCTCAAGTTACTCCCGGATACCGGCCGTTTGAGGTTGGTGAGCGCGCGCGCTGCTGTGCATGCTCGCACCCGGAGCAACTGCCCATGAAGAACCAGTTTCAAGACGTCCGGAGCCCCTCCCTCCCCCAACAGCTCCGCCCCTCGACGCCGGGGCAGTCCACCCCGCCCGGGCCCGCCGAGGCCGCGGCGCTCCTCGCAAAAGCTGCGCGCCTCCTCCGCGGGATCGACGAGCACGCGCTGCTCGAGACCGCCTCGGGCCGCGGGTACACCGCCGCCGAGCACGACGCCGGCTGGGCGCTGTACCGAGCGGCGACGGGCAACGGCGAAGCCGAGCGCGTGACCCGCACCCCCGCGCCGGTCCGCGCGGCGGAGAACTCCCCGGAGTACCGCGAGCTCGCGGCGCTCGGCGAGCAGTGGTTCCTGCGGACGCGCGCGATCCTGCGGCGCGTGGTGCCGCTGGCGCGCCGCGACGCATTCGAGGCCGAGCTCTTCGCGGGGCTCTCGGTCGAGGGCGACGCCGCCGACCTCTCGCGCTCGCTCCGCGCGTACCTCGACCGCGTCGACGCCCTCCCCGCCCACGGCACCCCCGGCGCCCGCACGCTCGCGACCATGCTCCGCGCGCGGGGCCTCCACGAGGACTTCGTCGCCGAGACCCGCGCCCGCCTCGACGTGCTCGACCTGAAGTCCCTCGGGGGCCGCGCCCCGGCGATCGAGCTCCCCGCGGGCGGCGCCGACCGGGAGGGGGCCGTCGCCTCGCTCGCCGCGTGGTACCGCGCGTGGGCCGGCGCGCTCCGCGGGGGCCTCGACGCCCGCCAGTGCGCGCTCCTCGGCCTCGCCGACTGACCCGCCACACCCGCCCGCTTCTTCCCCGCCCCGTTTCCCACCGCCCTCGCCCGACCCCGTTGCAACCTCTTGCAAGGGGCATCGCATCCAAAGTACTGGTGTCGGCCGCCGCGCGCCCTTCACGCGCGACGGCACACGACCGAAGGAGACCAGCACGATGGCAGCGCAGAAGCTGAGCGGGACCAAGACGCACGACAACCTCAAGCACGCGTTCGCGGGCGAGTCGCAGGCGAACCGTCGGTACGAGTACTTCGCCAAGGTGGCGGACGTGGAGGGCTACCCCGACGTGGCGGGGCTCTTCCGCGACACCGCGGCGGGCGAGACGGGCCACGCGCACGGCCACCTCGACTACCTCAAGCTCGCGGGCGACCCGGCCACCGGGCTCCCGATCGGCAGCACCGAGAAGAACCTCGCGGCCGCCGTCCACGGCGAGACCGAGGAGTACCAGAACATGTACCCGGGCTTCGCGCGCACCGCCCGCGAGGAGGGCTTCGAGGACATCGCCGAGTGGTTCGAGACGCTGGCGCGCGCCGAGCGCTCGCACGCGGGGCGCTTCCAGAAGGCGCTCGACGGCGTGAAGGGCTGAGCCGCCCCGACCGCACGCCACGCCGCGAGAGGGGGCGCCTCTGCTTCGAACCTGCGAGGCGGCGCCCCCTTCGCGCATTCTTCGACCCGTTGCGATGGAGCCGCGCGCCTTGGACCTCAAGCCCACCCCCGAACGCCCCCCCGCCTTCGACCCGAACGACCCGCGCTTCTGGGACCCCGCCGACCTCGAGGGCGAGCTCCGCCGCGTCTTCGAGATCTGCCACGGCTGCCGCATGTGCGTGGGCTACTGCCCCACCTTCCCCTTCGTCTTCGACCGCATCGACGAGAACCACGAGAAGCGCGCGATGGCCCACTCGGCCTCGACGCTCGGGCCCGCGGATTTCGTCACGGCCACCGACCTCTGCTTCCAGTGCAAGCTCTGCTACGTGAAGTGCCCCTACACGCCCGACGACCCCGAGTCGAAATGGCTGGTGGACTTCCCGCGGCTCCTCTGGCGCGAGAAGGTGGTTCGCACGCGCCGCGAGGGCGGCACCACGCTCCAGGAAAAACTCCTCGGCGAGCCCGGGCTCCTCGGCGCCGTCAACGCCGGCCCGCTCGCGCCCGTCGCCAACCTCATCACCGCGAGCTCGCTGGTGCGCCGCGCGATGGACCGCGTGGCGGGCATCTCCGAGCACTTCCCGCTGCCCACGTACGCGAGCGAGACCTTCCCGCGGTGGTTCGCGCGGCACCGGGCGCCCGAGGGTGCTGGCGGCAACGGGTCGGTCGCGCTCTTCTCGACGTGCCTCGTCGACTACAACCGGCCCGGCGTGGGCGCGGCGGCGGTGCGGGTGCTCGAGCACGCGGGTGTGCGCGTGGAGCGCCCGGAGCAGACGTGCTGCGGCATGCCCAACATGGACACGGGCGACCTCGAGCGCGTGCGCGAGAAGGCCCGCTTCAACGTCGCTTCGCTGGCCGACGCCGTGCGACGCGGGATGACGGTGGTGGCGCCGGGCCCGTCGTGCTCGATGACGCTCAAGCGCGAGTACCCCGAGATCCTCGGCACGCCCGACGCGCGCCTCGTCGCCGAGAACACCATGGACCTCATGGAGTACCTCTGGAAGCTCTGGCGCGAGAAGAAGCTCCCGCGGGAGTTTCCGCAGCCCCTCGGGTCGGTGGCCTACCACGCCGCGTGTCACCTCCGCGCGCAGCGGATCGCGTACCCGGGCAAGCTCCTGCTGGAGAAGATCCCGGAGACCGAGGTCACGCTGGTGGAGCAGTGCTCCGCGGTCGACGGGACGTGGGGGATGAAGGCCGAGTACTACGACCTCGGCGTGAAATACGCGAAGAAGCTCACCCGGGGCGTGGCCAACGCCGACGCGAAGTACGTCGCCTCGGACTGCCCGCTCGCGTCCCAGCGCATCATGAAAGAGAACAACGCCGCCGTCGCGCACCCGGTCGAGCTCCTGGCGCGCGCGTACGGCCTGGAGGTGACGTAGCCATGCGCAAGGTGACGGTCGACGAGCTCCTCCCCCTCGGGGCCTACGAGCAGGTGCGGGAGACCTTCCGGCAGCGGGTGATCGCGCACAAGCGGGCCCGCCGCGTCTTCCTCGGGCCCGACATGACCGCGCTCTTCGAAGACCACGACACGGCGCTCTACACGGTGCAGGAGATGCTGCGCGCGGAGCGGGTGTCGGCGCCGCGCGCGGTCCGCGAGGAGCTGGCGGGCTACAACGAGCTGGTGCCGCCCGACGGCGCGCTGCGGGCCACGCTGATGATCGAGGTGGTCGACGCCGCCGAGCGCGAGCGTGTTCGACGCGAGCTCCACGGGCTCGACGAGCACGTGCACCTCGCGATCGGCGACCGCACCGTGCGGGCAGAGTTCGACGCCTACGGACGCTTCGAAGACCGGATCGCGGTGGTGCGCTACCTCACCTTCGCGATGCCCGCCGACGGGCGCTCGCTGCTGCTCGACTTCTCGCGCGAGGCGAAGCTCGTGGTCGATCACCCGAAGTACCAGGCGACCGCCGCGCTCTCCGAGGTGACCCGGCGCTCGCTCGCCGACGACCTCGACCCCGAGAGCGCGGAGACGCGGCCCTCGTCCTGATACCGCTTCACCTCACGCTCCCCCGCTCGCCGACGACCTCGACCCCGAGAGCGCGGAGACGCGGCCCTCGTCCTGATACCGCTTCACCTCACGCTCCCCCGCTCGCCGAGCCTCGCGGCCTCCATCCCCCGCTCGCCGAGCCTCGCGCGTTGACCCCTTCCCCCGGCGCAAAGCCGCCAGGGAAAGGGGCACCGTCGCAACGAGGACCCACCGACGCCGGGCCATCGACACACCACGAGCGCCAGACGCCGAGACGCCAGGAGCGCCAGACGCCGACGCGTCCCGGTCGCGACAGTGCCCCTTTCCCTGGCGGCTTTGCGCCGGGGGAAGGGGTCAACGCGCGAGGCTCGGCGAGCGGGGGATGGAGGCCGCGAGGCTCGGCGAGCGGGGGAAACGGTATGACCCTCGCCTACGCGCTCGCCGCGCGGGCGAGGCGGTGGAGCTCGCTGGGCATCGACGCCACCGCGCGCGCCTCGTCGTCGGGCAGCGGGGCGGCGTCGCCGCCGAGCGCCTCCGCCAGCACCTCGTGGGCCGCCAGCACCTCCAGCGCGTAGTCCAGCGCGCGCGACGAGGGCGCCACCAGCGCGCGACGCTCGCCGTCCGTCAGCACCGCCGACCGCGGCGCGAGCGAGAGCGCCTGCGACGCCACCTCGTCGAGCGCGCCGAGCGACGCCACCGCCACCTCCGGGCAGAACACCGCCGCGTCCGGGAAGAGCGCGCCATCGCTCCGCGCGCGACCCGGCAGCGGCAGCGCGAGCCCGCCCGTCACCGCGCGCGCCTCCTGCTGGCGGTAGCGCGCGACCCGCTCGCCGACCGAAGTCGCCTCGCCGAAGCGCGCGCGGCACGCGTCGTCGAAGGCCCGCGTGAGCACGATGGCCGCCGCCGCGCTGTCGGCGTACGCGATGAGCCCGTGCGCGCGCAGCAGCACCAGCGTCGCGCCGCCCACCGTCCCCAGCGCGTCTCGCACGAGCAGCGCGAGGGGACGGCCGGGCCGCGCGTAACCCACCTCGACGACGCGCGCGCCCGCCACCGACGGCACTTCGCGGCCCGAAGCGCAGGCCACCAGCAGCGCGCCGAGCGGGTGCGTGTGGGCCACGACGCGCGGGCCGAGCGCGTGGAAGTACGCCTCCAGCGAGGGCCGGGGCTGCGCGGCGTTGACCTCGCGCTCGGCCGCGGCGTCGCCGTCGAGCGCTTCGAGCACGCGCGCCAATGGGACGCGGGCGCGAGACGCGGGGTCGGCGAGGTCGCGCAGGCGGACGCCGCTGGCCTTCACCACGAGCGCGTCGCCGTCCTTCACCGAAGCGTTGCCGCCGGGGCCCTGCACGTGGTCGAGGCCGCCGAGTTCGTCACCGATGCGTGTGAGTTCGTCCGTCACGGGCGCATCGTATCAGCCCGCGGCCGACGCATCGACGCGGTCGCCCGGCGCGCGGGCCGGCGGCTCGACGGCCATCAGCGGGCGGAGCCCGGCGGGCACGAGCGCGGGGTCGCGGGAGAGCGCCTCGCCGACCGCGCGCATCGCGGGCTCGAGGGTCGCGTGGGGGACGGGCGTGTGCGCGGCGTAGAGCGCGTAGGGCCCGGCGCTCACGGGCGGGCGGGCGTTGGTCCCCTCGGCGCGCGCGACGATGAACTCGACGGGGCCCGCGGCGAGGCGCACGTGCACGCGCAGGTAGCCCCCGCGCAGCCCTTCGAGCGAGGTGACCGTCCCGTCGGCGACGCGCGTTCCAGAGGCGAGCGCGCCGAACACGCGGCGCTCGGCGGCGCTCGGTGCGACCGGCGTCGGCGGCGGCTCGGGCGGGGGCGAGGACGCGTCCGTCGTGGGCGCAGCGGGCGCGGGTGCAGAAGGCGCGACGGGCGCAGGCGCAGCGTCCGCGGCAGGTGGCGGCGACGCGAACGCCGGGCGTGCGGGGGTGCTCGCGGCCGGGCGCGGGCGGGCGTCCTGGCGGCGCGAGCGCGACGTGGCGACGACGGCGAGCGCGACCAGCGCGGCGCCGGCGAGCGCGAAGACGACGGGGGCGCGGGAGGGCTGCGCCGGCTCGGGGGTGGGCGGAGGCGGAGGGGATCGCTGGGCATGGGAGAGGGCGACGCGTCGGCCGCGCGCGGCGGGGCGACGGTATCACGGCCGCCCCCCGCGGCGCGCACCAGGATCGCTTCCTGCGCGCGGTATCGCGCGTGGGGGCGCTGCGGGTAGACTCGCTGCGCCATGGCGAAACGCAAGCCGGTTGTCGAGTCGAACGATCACGTGAGGCGGCAGTGGTTGATGCGCGTCGAGGCCGAGTACCGCTCGGCGATCCTGACGCAGGAGCTCACCCTCTGGCTGATGCAGGCCGGCGCGTCGCCCGACCTCCTGCGCGACGGGCTGCGCATCGCGGAGGACGAGCTCGTCCACTCGGAGCTCAGCATGGAGACCTACCTCGCGGCCGGCGGCGACCGCGGCCCCACCCTCGCCCGCGAGTCGCTCTCGCTCCCGCGGCGCCCGCACGAGCCCCTGGAGAACGACATCCTCCGCGCGGGCGTCGACGCCTTCTGCCTCGGCGAGACCGTCGCCGTCCCCCTCTTCAAGAACCTCCGCGACGGATGCACCGTGCCCGTGGCGCGCAAGGCCCTCGACCGCATCCTGCGCGACGAGGTTCGCCACCGCGCCTTCGGCTGGACGCTGCTCGAGTGGCTGCTGGAAACTCCTTCGGGCCCGTCCCTGCGCACGGTCATCGGCCGTGAGCTGGCCCACTGGTTCGGGCGCATCCGTCGGAGCTACGCGCCCGCCTACGCCGTGCGACTCGACACCGTCTCCGACGTCGACCGCGCCTGGGGGCTGATGGCGCCCGCCCGCTACGCCGCCGTGGTCGAGCGCACCTGGGAGCGCGACTGGCAGCCCCGCTTCGCGCGCCTCGGCGTCGACGCCGCCCCCGCCTGGGAAGCCGCCCGCACCGCTGTCTAGCGTTGGGCGATCTTCGGCCTTGCGCCGCGCTTGCCTTCGGTGTCGCAATCCCCTGCGATGGAACTCCTCCCCCGACTCGACGTGTCCCTCCCCGAGGATGAGTCGAACCCCGACGCGCGCGCGACTTCGCTCCGCTGCGACCGCGACGCGTACGTGTGGGACTGGTCGTGGCCCCCGGGCTGCGCGACGCTGCGCCGCCTCCCCGACGACGACCGCTATCCCCCGCGCTTCATCGCGCTGACCGCCGAGCTCCAGGTGAAGGTTCGCGCCAACCACGCGGCCCTCGCCTTCGCCACCCTCGACGCGCCGCCTCCGCTCCCCGCGCGCCACGAGGACCTCGCCCGCACGCTCTTCAGCGCGGCGGAGAGCTTCCACATGGGCGCGCCGCGTACGCGCCCCGACGCGGTGGCCGACTACGCCGACTACTTCGCGCGCTTCCCCGCGCCGCCGCTGCTCGACCGCCTCCGCGCGCACCCCGAAGAAGCCGACCTGCTCTTCGCGTGGCAGCGCGTGGCGGGCGCCAACCCGATGTCCCTCCGCCGCATCGCGCGCCTGCCCGAGGGGCTCTCTGTCGCCGACGCGCAGTGGCAGGCCGCCGTGGGCGCGGGCTCGCTCGACGCCGCGCTCGACGACGGGCGCGTCTTCGCGGTGGACTTCACCTTCCTCCACGGCGCGCCGTGCACGGCGTACCTCGGGCGGCAGAAGTTCCTCTGCGGCGCGCGCGGGGTGTTCACCACCGCGGGGGGCGGCGCGCTGCGGCCCGTCGCCATCCAGCTCGAACCCGGCGGCGCGGTGTTCTCGCCCGCGGACGGCGAGGCGTGGGCGATGGCGCGCTACTGCCTCCAGGTGGCCGACGCCAACGTGCACGAGACGATGGCGCACCTCGGCTCGACCCACATGGTGATGGAGGCCGTCGGCGCGGCGGCGCGGCGTCAGCTCTCCGCGTCGCACCCGCTCCGCGTGCTGCTCGAGCCGCACCTCGTCGGCACCTTCGCCATCAACGAGTCGGCGAAGACCAGCCTCATCGCCCCCGAAGGAACCATCGACCACGCCTTCGCCGCCCGCATCGACGTCGCCGCGGGCCTCGTCCGCAAGGCGCTCGACGGCTTCGTGCTGCAAGACCGCGCGCCCGCCCTCGAGCTCGCCGCGCGCGGCGTCGACGACCGCGAGCGCCTCCCCGAGTACCCCTACCGCGACGACGTGCTCGCGGTGTACGGCGCGATCGTTCGCTTCACGGAGGGCTACGTCCGCGCGTGGTACCGCGACGACGCGGCGGTGGCGCGCGACCCCGAGCTCCGCGCCTGGGTCGCCGAGTGCGGGAGCCCCGTCGGCGGCGCGCTCGTCGGCGTCCGCCCGGTCGAGACCGTCGCCGACCTCGCGACGTGGCTCGCCAACATCCTCCACACCGCCAGCGCCCAGCACGCGGCGGTGAACTTCCCCCAGTGGCCCTTCTTCGGCTGGTGCGCCAACGTCGCCGGCGCGTGCTGGGCGCCGCCGCCGCGCGCGGTCGCCGACGGGGCCAACGGGGCGCTCGGGCTGATGCCGCCGTGGGACTGCGCGATCCTCCAGAGCGACACGGTGTTCCAGCTCTCGGGGGTGTACTACAACCGCCTCGGGGACTACGGGCTCCAGCTCCCGCCGCGCGCGCGGGGCGCCGCCGACGCGTTCGCCAAGGAGCTCGCGGCGATCGATACGCGCATCGCCGAGGCGGATGGGACGAGGCGGCTGCCGTACCCCTTCCTGCGGCCGTCGCTCATCCCGGCGAGCATCAACATCTGATACCGATGTGGCCTCGGGTCGTTCGCGAATTGTCGTTCGGGCGGGGCGAGCCCCGCCCCTACCTCGCCAGCTCACTGCCCGACGCGAGCGGGGCCACAGCCGTAGGGGCGGGGCTCGCCCCGCCCGAACGACAATTCGCGAACGACCCGAGGCCACATCGGTATGCCCCCGCGCGCCTCGGGCCTCCGGGTACCATCGCCGCCAATGCCCCCGTCCTCCGAGAACTTCGCCTTCCTCGCCGCCCACCACGCGCGGATCGAGCAGGTCGCCGCCAACGCCGAGCGCGACTGGTCGCACGACCCCATCGGCAGCTTGATCCGCCAGCGCCTCTTCGCCGAGATGCTCGTGCGCCAGGTCGCCGCGAAGCTCCGCATCGCCACCGCGCCCTCCGAGCACCTCGCCGACATCCTCGACCGACTGGAGCGCGCGGGCTTCCCCGACGAGCCGCTGGCCCTCTTCCACCAGCTCCGCGCCAAGGGCAACGGCGCCGTCCACCGCGGCGAAGGCAACGCCGCCGACGCCCTCGCCCACCTGCGGGTGATGCACCAGCTCGCGGTGTGGTTCCAGCGCGCGTTCCATGGCGCGAGCTTCACCGCGCCGCCCTTCCAGATACCCGCCGACCCGGCCGAGACGTTGCGCCAACTGCGGGCCGCCGTCGACGACGCCGAGAAGCGCGCCCGCGAGGCCACCGACGCCGCCCAGAGCGCGCGCGCCGAGGCCGACGCCGCCAGGGCCCTCGCCGACACCGCCTCCCTCGAACGCATGCTCGCCGAAGAGCGCGCCGACAAGGAAGCCGCCGACCGCGCCGTCTGGGAGTCCCTCGCCCACGAGGCCAACGAGCTCGCCGCCGCCCCACCACTCCCCGCGCCCGACGTCGCCGCGCTGATCGACGACTTCCTCGACAAGGCCCGCGCCGCCGCGAAGAAGATCGTCGTCACCGAGGCCGACGTCCGCCGCGGCATCGACGAGGCCCTCCGCGCCGCCGGATGGGCCGCCGACTCCGCCGAGCTCACCTACAAGAAGGGAGCGCGCCCCGACGAGGCGAGCGCCCGCGCCATCGCCGAGTGGCCCACCGAGGACGGCGACGCGGACTACGTCCTCTTCCTCGGGCTCCGGCCCGTCGCCGTGGTCGAGGCCAAGCGCGCCAACGCCGGCGCCCTCGACGCCCTCGGCCAGTGCGAGCGCTACAGCGCCCACTTCGCCCACGCCGCGCACGAGGGGCCGTGGGGGAGGTTCCGCGTTCCGCTCGCGTACGCGACCAACGGGCGGCCGTACCACCGGCAGTTCGAGACGAGCACCGGCGTGTGGTTTCGCGACCTCCGCGACGGGCGCAACAAACCCCGCGCCCTCCGCGGCTGGCACTCGCCCGACGGCGTCAAAGCGCTCCTCGCGGAGGACGTCCCCGCGGCCCACGCCGCCCTGCGCGCGTCGCCCATCGCGGCGCTCAAGCTCCGCCCGTACCAGAACGACGCCATCCTCGCCGTCGAGCGCGCCATCGAGGGCGGCGCCACCCGCTGCCTCCTCGCCATGGCCACCGGCACCGGCAAGACCCGCACGGCCATCGGGCTCCTCTACCGACTGCTCGAGGCCGGGCGCTTCCGCCGCGTCCTCTTCCTCGTCGACCGGACCGCCCTCGGCGACCAGACCGCAGCCGCCATCAAGACCGAGAAGGTCGCGAGCGAGAAGACCTTCGCGCAGATCTTCGGCTTCAAAGACCTCGCCGACGCCCTGCCCGACCGCGACACGCGCCTCCACATCGCGACCGTCCAGGCGATGATGCACCGCGTCCTCCACGACGACGCCCCGCCGCCCGTAGACCAGTACGACTGCGTCATCGTCGACGAGTGCCACCGCGGCTACACCCTCGACCGCGAGATGAGCGACGAGGAGGCCGGCTTCCGCGACCAGAAGGACTACGTCTCCCGCTACCGCCGCGTCATCGACCACTTCGACGCCGTGAAGGTCGCCCTCACCGCCACGCCCGCCCTCCACACCGTCGACATCTTCGGCCCGCCCGTCTTCACCTACTCGTACACCCGCGCCGTCCTCGACAAGGTGCTCGTCCCGCAGGAAGCCCCCTACCGCATCGTCACCGAGCTCTCCGAGAAGGGCGTCTCCTTCGGCGTCGGCGAGACCGTCAGCACCTACGACCGATCCACCGGCGCGGAGGGCCGCGAGACGCTCGAAGACGAGCTCGACTTCGACGTCGCCGACTTCAACCGACGCCTCAAGACCCCCGGCTTCAACCGCGCGGTGTGCGCCCAGCTCGCCGACGAGATCGACCCCCACCTCGCCGACAAGACCCTCGTCTTCTGCGTCGACGACCGCCACGCCGACGACGTCACCCAGGAGCTCAAGCGCGCCCTCGACGCCCGCTGGGGCGCCCTCGACAACGACACGGTGATGAAGATCACCGGCAGCGTCGACCGCGCCGACGAGGCCATCCGGCGCCTCCGCAACGAGCGCCTCCCCGCCGTGGCCGTCACCGTCGACCTCCTCACCACCGGCGTCGACGTGCCGCCCATCGCGAACCTCGTCTTCCTCCGGCGCGTCCGCTCGCGCATTCTCTACGAGCAGATGCTCGGGCGGGCGACGCGGCTGTGCCCGGAGATCGGCAAGGAGTCGTTCCGCGTGTACGACGCCGTCGGGCAGACCGAGCTCGTCGGCGACCTCACCGACATGAAGCCCACCGCGGTGACGCCGTCGTTCACCTTCCGCGACCTCGCCCACGAGCTCGCCACCGTCACCGACGAGCGGGCCCGCGCGGTGGTGCTCGACCAGCTCGTCGCGAAGCTCCGCCGCAAGCGACGCGCGGTGGAGACCTCCGCCCGCGAAGCCTTCGAAGCCGCCGCGGGCTGCGCGCCCGACGACCTCATCGCAACGCTCTCGTCGCAGACACCCACCGAGGCCGCCGCGTGGCTGCTCGAACACCCCGCCGCGGTGGGCCTGCTCGACGCCACCACGGGCCACGACCCAAAGGTGTACGTGCACGACGGGGACGATCGGGTGGTGGCGGTTCGGCAGGAGTTTCAGGGGAAGGCGCCGGCGGACTACCTCGCGTCCTTCGGGGAGTACCTCGCGCGCAACGCCAACCGCCTCCCCGCCCTCACCGCGGTGACCACGCGCCCGAGCGACCTCACCCGCGCCGACCTCGTCGCGCTCGCCGAGGCGCTCGCCCGCGACGGCTACGCCGAGGTCGACCTGCGCGCCGCGTGGCGGCGGATGACCAACGAAGACGTCGCCGCCACCGTGATCGGGCACATCCGCCAGCGGAGCCTCGGCGACCCGCTGGTGCCGTACGCCGAGCGGGTGGAAAAAGCCGTGAAGAAGGTGCTATCAGCGCGCCCGTGGACGCGACCGCAGCGCACCTGGATCGAGCGGCTCGGCAAGCAGCTCGCCCTCACCACGGTGGTCGACCGCGCGGCCCTCGACGACGAGCCCTTCCGCGACGCGGGCGGCTTCGCCCACCTCGACGCGGTGTTCGGCGGCGAGGCGGAGAACGTCCTCCGCTCGCTCGCCGACGCGGTGTGGGCCGCGTGGTGACGGCCTCCATCATCCGCACGCTCTCGGCCTCCATCCCCCGCTCGCTCTCGGCCTCCATCCCCCGCTCGCCGAGCCTCGCGCGTTCCCCCTTCCCCGGCGCAGAGCCGCCAGGGAAGGGCACTGTCGCAGCCAGGACCCACCGGCGCCAGGACGCCGCGACGCCACGAGCACCAGACCCCACGAGCACCAGATGCCACGAGCACCAGTGCCACGAGCACCAGATGCCTCGAGCACCAGATGCCGGTGGGTCTTTGGTTGCGACAGTGCCCCTTCCCCTGGCGGCTCTGCGCCGGGGGAAGGGGGAAACGCGCGAGGCTCGGCGAGCGGGGGATGGAGGCCGAGAGCGAACCGTGAACCACCCAGGAGCCCCATGACCGCCACCCACGACATCGTCCAGAAGCTCTGGGGACTCTGCGACGTCCTCCGCGACGACGGGGTCACGTACCACGAGTACGTCACCGAGCTCACCTACCTGCTCTTCCTCAAGATGGCCAAGGAGACGCGGCAGGAGGCGGGGATCCCCGAGGCGTTCCGCTGGGACGCGCTCGTCGCGAAGAAGGGGCTCGCGCAGCTCACGTTCTACAAGAAGCTCCTGCTCGAGCTCGGCGAGGCCGGCGACGACCGCGTGCGGGTGATCTTCGGCGACGCCCAGACCGCCATGCGCGAGCCCGCCAACCTCGCGAAGCTCGTCGCCGAGATCGACGCCCTCGCCTGGTACTCCGCCCGCGAAGAGGGCCTCGGCGACCTCTACGAAGGGCTCCTCCAGAAGAACGCCAACGAGGTGAAATCCGGCGCCGGCCAGTACTTCACCCCGCGCCCCCTCATCGACAGCATGGTCGCCCTCGTCGACCCGAAGCCCGGCGAGCTCGTGCAAGACCCCGCCGCGGGCACCGGCGGGTTCCTCATCGCCGCCGACCGCCACGTCAAGGCCGCCACCGACGACCTCTTCACGCTGCCGCCGGAGAAGGCCCGCTGGCAGCGGCGCGAGGCGTACGTCGGCGTCGAGCTCGTCCCCGACACCCGCCGCCTCGCCGTGATGAACCTCATGCTCCACGGCATCGAGAGCACCGTGGTGCTGGGCGACTCGCTCACCGCCACCGGGACGAAGCTCGCGCCCGCCGACGTCATCCTCACCAACCCGCCGTTCGGCGCGAAGAAGGGCGGCGAGACCCCGCGCCGCGACGACTTCACCTTCAAGACGTCGAACAAGCAGCTCGCCTTCGTCCAGCACGTCTACCGCGGGTTGAAGGCGGGTGGGCGCGCGGCGGTGGTCGTCCCCGACAACGTCCTCTTCGAAGACGGCGTCGGCGTTCAGATTCGCAGCGACCTCATGGACAAGTGCGACCTGCACACCGTGTTGCGGTTGCCCACGGGCATCTTCTACGCGCAGGGCGTCAAGACCAACGTGCTCTTCTTCACCCGCGGGAAGACCGACAAGGGCCACACGAAGGAGACCTGGGTCTACGACCTGCGGGCGAACATGCCGAGCTTCGGCAAGCGCACGCCGCTGACGAGGGCGCACTTCGCGGACTTCGAGGGCGAGTACGCGAAGAAGGAGCGCGCGGAGCAGCCGGGCGCAGGCGGGCGGTGGCGGCGGTTCACGCGCGAGGAGGTGAAGAAGCGGGGGGACAACCTCGACATCGCGTGGCTCAAGGACGCGAGCAGCGGCGCGGGCGAGGCGCTGGAGGAGCCCGAGGTGATCGCCGCGCAGATCGCCGAGCGCCTGGAGGGCGCGCTGGCCGAGGTGCGCGCGCTGCTGGGGGCGACGTGAGCGAGGACGGCACGGAGGGCCGCTCCGCGGGCAAAGCCATCCACTCGATCCAGGGGCGCGGTGCTCTGTGCATCGGCGAACCGGAACGAGCGGCGCCGCGTGGATGGCAATGGGTACGGCTCGACGAGATTGCTCGACTCGAAAGCGGGCATACGCCAAGTCGCGGGAAACCGGAGTACTGGGGCGGCGACGTCGGATGGGTCAGCATCCCCGACGCGCGAACGCACCACGGCGGCGAGATCCACGACACGACGCAGACCATCACAGAGCTCGGGCTCGCGAACTCTTCGGCGCGCGTCCTGCCGAAGGGCACGGTCTCCTTGTGCCGCACGGCCGCGTCCATCGGGTACGTGCTGATCTTCGGGCGGCCCCTGGCGACGAGTCAGGACTTCGTCTGCTGGGTCTGCACGGAGGCGCTCGACCCCCGATTCCTTCAGTACCTGTTGATGACGGAGGGCCGCGAGATCGTCCGCTTCGGCAAGGGGTCGACGCATCCCACGATCTACTTCGAAGCGGTGCAGGAGTTCCGCGTGTGTTTGCCGCCCGTCCCAGAACAGCAGCGCATCGTGGCGAAGCTCGACGAGCTCCTCGCGCGCAGCCGGCGGGCGCGGGAGGCGCTCGCGGAGGTGCCCGCGCTCGTGGCGCGCTACCGCGAGTCGGTGCTGGCGGCGGCCTTCCGCGGCGACCTCACGGCCGACTGGCGCGAGGCGAACCCGGCGGCGGAGCCCGCGGACGTTTCGCTGGCAGACGCACGCGCTCGACGGAAGGCGTGGCAGGTCGTCTCCGGCGCGCTCGCCTCGCTTCCACAGGGCTGGGCCTGGACTGCTCTCGCCAACGTTCTCGATGAGCTGAAGAACGGGATCGCCACGAAGCCCGAAGGACAATCGGGCGTTCGCATCCTGCGAATCAGCGCCGTACGCCCAGGCCGTCTCGCACTTCAGGATGTTCGCTACCTCTCGCCCGACGAGCCTGCGTTTCGAGCCTACGAACTCGCCGACGGCGACCTGCTCTTCACGCGCTACAACGGCAATGCGGATCTGGTGGGGGCATGCGCGCAGGTGCGAGGTCTTACGGAGCGCACGGTGTACCCGGACAAGTTGATTCGCGGCCGTGTCGACCGAGGCACTGTGATCGCAGGATTTGTGGAGCTCGCTGCGAATCACGGGACGACGCGCGCCGCCATTCGAGCAAGTACCAAGTCGGCCGCGGGTCAGGTTGGAATCTCCGGCGCAGATCTGCGCACAGCCCCTGTCCCGGTGCCCCCCCTCGCCGAGCAGCGCGAGATCGTCCGCCGCGTCGAGGCCGCGTTCGCGCGCATCGACGCGGTGGAGGCCGCCGTCGCCGAGCAGCGAGCGCGCCTCGACGCGTACGACCGCTCGCTCCTCGCGCGGGCCTTCGCGGGCGAGCTCGTGCCGCAGGACCCGGCCGACGAGCCCGCCGCCGCGCTGCTCGCGCGCCTGCGGGCGGAGCGCGGGGAGGCGGCGCCCGCGCGCGGGAGACGTCGGCGGGGGTGAGGCGTGTGTTCCCCGACGCGATGGGGACGCGTCGGGCTCGCTCGCGGCGGGGTTTGTCGCTGGCGCTCCGGCACCCCGCGCTACGGAAGGCGGGCGCCCCCTCCGGGGGCTTTCGAACGGGCGAAGGAGCACTTCGCACGGTCGCCAGAGACGCGCCGCCCTCGCGAGACGGGTGGGTAGTTCACGGGCTCGTGTGGTTCGAAAGCCCCGGAGGGGCGCCCGCCTTCCGTAGCGCGGGGTGCCGGAGCGCCAGCGACAAACCCCGCCGCGGCGCCCGACGCGCGTCAGCCCGGGAGCGTGTCGGGCCAGGCGCGCTCGCGCTTGAGGTGCGCGCGGAGCTCGTAGAGCTGGCGGAGCTCGGCGGCCTGCACCCACGCGTCGCGCTCGGAGGTCAGCGCGATGCCGCACAGATCACAGAGGTCGGCGATGGCGATGCGCAGGCCCTTGACCTCGCCGCGGGCCTCGCCGCGGGCCTCGCCCTGCCGCTCGCCCTGTCCGAAGATCTCCTGGTAGAGCACGCTTTGCATGAGTTCCTCCCGTCGAATGTACAGCCGAAGTGCGGAGACGGCTACGTCCTCGGCCTCGGCGACGAACCACAGCACCGCGAGCTGATCGGCGCGCTGGCCGGGGGTGAGGCTCGCGCGTCCGTCGATGGCGTCGCGCGTTCGCTCCGCAGCGGGGTTTGTCGCTGGCGCTCCGGCACCCCGCGCTACGGAAGGCAGGCGCCCCTCCGGGGCTTTCGAACCGCACGAGCCGGTGAAACACCCGCCCGTCTCACGAGGACGACGCGTCTCGGAGGCCGTACGAGGCGCTCCTTCGCCCATTCGAAAGCCCCGGAGGGGCGCCCGCCTTCCGTAGCGCGGGGTGCCGGAGCGCCAGCGACAAACCCCGCCGCTGCCTCGCCGCCTCAGCCCGGGAGCGCGTCGCGCCACCCGCGCTCGTCTCTCCCGCACGCCGTCCACGTGCCCGCGGCACCGGCCCCGGTGCGCGCTTCACATGGCCCACGTGCGTGCGACACGGGGCCCCGTGAAACTTCCACATGGCGCATGTGATCCGCCCACTGGGGGGGGTGTCGCGGGCACCTGGGGCACGTGCCTCGACACCGACGACACCCCATGCCAACGCCCCGTGTCCGCGGGCCGGAACGTCCAGAACTCTCACATAGGTGCGCCGCGCGAACTTCTGCCATGGTCTGCGGTGCGCGCACTTCGGCGCGCGAGGAGCGATGACGAGATGCAGGGAGAGAGCGTGGGGCCGGCCGAGCCGGCGGGGACTTCTCCGGGGGCGTCCATGCCCGCGGGGCCGATGGGCTTCGAACAGAGCTGGGGGCGCTTCCGCAAGGACGCGTCGCTGGTGGACGCGCGCGACGTGGAGGTCTTCAACCACAACACGTCGGTGGTGCTCCACAACGTCACGCGCGGCGCGACCGCGGTGCTCGCCGAGCGGCCGTGGTTCGAAGCGCAGGCGGCGACGGGGCTGCGGGTGGACTTCGGGCGCGTGGCCGACGCGATCGTCGCGGCCGAGGCGCTGGAGTTCACCTCGGCGCGGGCGCAGGTGCAGGCGCGCCCGCCGCCCGGGGTGGCCGGGCGGATCCGCCGGTGCCGCGACGTGCTGGAGATCCTCCAGGGCAGCGCGGCGCTGATGGTGAAGGCTGGCTTCGTGAAGGCCAGCGAGGTGCCGCCGGGCGCGGACAACGGCCCCCGCAGCGTGGCGCGGGCGAGCCTCCGCTTCGTCACCTTCTACCAGGCGAACTGGTCGCGCGTGCGCGGGCTCTCGCCGGTGGACAAGGCCCTCCTCGCCGAGGCCGCGAAGCTCAGCGCGACGCTGCTCCACGAGGTGAAGCCCCGCGGCGTCGCCAAGGGGAGCCCGCGCACCGAGGAGGCCCGCGCCTCCGCCGAGGACCGCGACCGGATGGCCGTGGTGGTGACGCGCCTCTACGACTACGTCGAGCGCGTCGGCGTGTGGCGCTGGGGCCGCGACTGCGAGGCGTACGTCCCCGGGATGCTCTCGCGCGACACCTCGCGCGGCGCCGCGGACGACGAAGAGGTGGTCGAGGACGAGGAGGCCGAGGACGACGAGGAGGGCACCGACGAGGGCGTCGACGACGCGCGCGCCAACGACGACGCGCAGGATGATGACGCGCAGGACGACGCCGACGCGCAGGACGACGCCGACGCGCAGGACGACGCCGACGCCCCCGAGGCGACGAAGCCCGCGACGAAGCCCGCGACGAAGCCCGCGACGAAGCCCGCCCCGAAGCGCCCCGCCGCGACGAAGCCCGGCGTGACGCGCGCCGTCGCCCCGAAGAGCGCACCGAAGAAGGCCGCCACGCGCCGCTGACACGCCGCCCCGCCGCCCCGCTGCCCCGCTGCCCGCAGCCACGCCGCCACGCTGGGGGCGCCACTCCCCTCTCCAGCACGCGCTCCTGGTAACCCGTCGTGAGGCTCGGCGAACGGCGGGTCTCGTCGCCCGCCGCCCCGCCCCCCGCCCACCCGCGCCCTACCGCGCGAGCGTCGGCGGCGAGAGCACCACGAAGCGCCCCGCCGCGGCCGCGAGCACCGGGTGGGCGAGCACCGCGTCGCACGACGGCGCCTCCGCCCCCTGCCCCGCGCCGTAGAACCACACCAGCAGCCCGCGCCCCGCCCCCTCCACCGCCGGGATCACCGCCACGCAGTAGTGCGTCCGCGCGCGCCCGTTGCCCGCCAGCATCGCGACGGCGCCGCGGGCGACGCCGCCGATCGCGCGCTCCACCGGGTCGCCGATGACCCGGTCGGCGCCGATGCGGGTCGACGGGGCCGTGCGCAGCGCGTCGTGGAGCGTGGCCGCGTCGCCGCCCGAGAGCCCGTCGGACTCCACCAGCATCCCCAGCGGACCGCCCGGCGGCCCCGAGAACACCGCCAGCACGCCCGGCGCCGGGAAGCGCGTCGCGATGAGCGACCGCGGCACCGCCTCGAACGCGAACCCGATCGCCGCCAGCCCGTGCGCCTCCGCCTCCCGCGGCGTCACCTCGAAGCGCGTCGACGGGGCCTCGGGCGGGGCCATCGGCGCGACGTCCGGGGCCGCCTCCGCCGTCACCGCGGGGACCGACGGCACACGCCGCGCCTCCCGGTCGGCGCGCGGGCGGCACGCGAGGAGGGCGCAGGAGGCGATCACGGCGCGGGCGAGAGGCACGCCGCCATCTTGCGCACGAGCCCCCGCGCGGAGGCAATTCCGGGCGCAGGAGGCCCGCCGCCCGCCCCCCGCGGGGCCCACGAGATGCGCAACGCCTCGCGCGGAGGTGCTTGCGGGCTCGAAATTTTGGAGGACGGGAGCGTCTGGCTCGTCTGCTCGCGGCGCCGAGTGCGGGTGGGTTCGTCGAGCGCGTCTGGCACGCGCCGAGTGCCCAGGGTTCGCCGGGGCGTCTGGCGCGTCTGGCACGCGCCGAGTGCCCAGGGTTCGCCCGCCCGCCCTCGCTAAGGCGCTTAGGCTCACCCAGATGGGATGAAGCGCCGGCCCCGTCGCAGGCGGATTCAGGGAGCCGGCGCGAGTTGAGGGCGTTGCACGTCGCCCATGTCGCCTCGTTGGGAGCCCGGTACAGACCGGGCAATCCCATGCCCGTTGCCCAGGGTGAGCCTAAACCCCTTAGCGAGGGCGGGCGGGCGAACCCTGGGCACTCGGCGCCGCGAGCAGACGAGCCAGACGCCCCGGCGAACCCTGGGCACTCGGCGCCGCGAGCAGACGCGCTCACTGAACCCACCGGCACTCGGCGCCGCGAGCAGGTGAGCCAGATGCTCCAACCTCTCGAAACATCGAGCCCGCAAGCACCTCCGCGCGAGGCGTTGCGCATCTCTTGGGCGGCCGCTCCGATGCGACATCGTGCCACATGGGCGAGGCCGCTCCCCTGCCCCTACCCTCCCCGCGTCGAAAGCCCCTCTGATGCGTCGTTGGTTCGCCCTCACCTCCCTGTTGCTCGCCTGCGGAACGGCCTCGCCCGACGAGGCGCCCGTCGAGCGGACCGAGCGCGGCACCTTCCGCGTTCAGGTGGACCTCGACGGCGACGCGCTCCGCCGCGGCCGCAACGCCTTCACCGCGCGCGCCTGGGACGACACCGGCCGCGTCGCGCGACTCCGCTCGGTGGTCGCCCGCATGCCGTCCCACGACCACATCGACGTGGCCCCGCCCGTCGCCTGGGACGGCGCCGCCGCGCGCGTCGACGACCTCACGCTCGCCATGCCGGGCCGCTGGGAGATCACGCTCCGCTTCGAAGAAGGAGCCCGCGGTGACGCCGCCGTCTGGTGGGTCTGGCTCCCGTAGCCGCGCGCTCGCGTCGGTCGCGCTGTTCTTCGCGTTCGCGTCGCCCCGCGCGGCGTCGGCGTGCCCTTGCGGCCCCGGCGCGGCGCCCGTCTCCACGGTGACCTCCCCCGGCCAGCGCGTCGCCCTTCGAACCGCCGTCACGGGCCTCCTGGAGACGGCCTCGTGGGACGAGCGGGGGCGCGCGCACCCGACGCCCGCGGGGGTGAGCTCGACGCGGTTGCTCTTCGAACTCGCGGCGGCGTGGCGACCGTGGCGGCCGGTGGAGCTCTCGGTGCTCGGGGGCTTCGGCGCGACGTGGGTGGAGCTGCCGGGCGTGTCGTCGCGGGCCTTCCAGATGGGCGACGTGAGCGCGCGGGCGCGGTGGGAGGCGTTCGACGCGGTTCCGTGGCGCGTGGCGGGCTTCGTCACGGTGCGGGCGCCGACGGGCGACGTCGCCGCGGGGTCGCTCGCCAACGGCGTCGCGAGCCTCGGGCTGGGCGTGTGGGAGTTCGCGCCGGGCGTGGAGGTGTCGTACCGCGACGACGACGTCGGGCAGGTGGGCGTCTCCCTCGACGCGGGGCTTCGAACGGCGCGCGAGGGGTGGCACCCGGGCACCCGCTTCACCGCGACGGCCTTCGGCGCGTGGCGCGCGGCGGAGCGCTGGACGCTCACGGCCAGCGCGTCCCACACCTGGGAGCTGGAGAGCGCGCGCGACGGGGCGGACGTCCCGGGCTCCTCGACGCGACGTCTCGGCCTGGGCCTCGGGGTCACCTGGCAGACCCGCGACGACCTCGCGCTCTCGCTGGGTGCGTCGGCCGACCCGTGGCTCGACCTCCTCGGCGCCAACGCCATCGCGAGCGCGCGGGCCACGCTCGGGGCGACCTGGTCGCGCTGACGGAGGGGGATGCGCCCCTTCGCCGTGGCGGAGCGCCCGCACGGGTACTACGGTGCGCCCCACCGATGGCCGACCCCGCCGCCCCCGCCCCGACCCGGATGCTCGTCCGCATCCCGATGCGCCGCGCGCCCCTCGTGCCGGAGCGTCTGCGCAGCGCGGCCTTCTACGGCGGTCTGCTGGTCGCGTGGGTGCTCTGGCCCTTCGGCCGACCGCCGCCCGGGGTCGTCGCGTCGACGCCCGACGCGGGCGTCGTGCTCGCGGTGTACGTCGGCGTGCTCGCGGCGATCTTCGCCTTCCACGCGCGGGCGGTGCGGAGCGCGCGGCCCGAGGCGATCGAGCTCCGCGAAGACGCCCTCACCCTCCCGGTGGCCCCCGGCGCCGAGCGGACCGTCACCCTCCCCTACACCGCGGTGTGGGGCTGCGACGTGCTCGACACGAAGCGCCCGCGCCTCGTGCTCCACACGGCCGCGGGGGGTTTTGAGTACCCGCTCGACGCGATGGACGACGCCGCCCACGCGGGCCGCGTCCGCGCGGTGATCCGCGAGCGCCTCGGCGCGCTGCCCGACGGCGGCGAGGCGCTGAAGGAGTTCGACGCGCGCGCGGCGATCGGGGCGACGGTGTTCGGGCGCGTCCCGCGGCTGCCGGTGGCGCTCGCGGCGGTGCTCGTGGGCGCGTACGCGGTGGAGGTGGCGACGGGGGCGGTCGACGACCCGTTCCAGATGATCCGCCTGGGCGCGTGCGTGCCGGCGCTGGTTCGCGCGGGCGAGCTCTACCGCCTGGTGTCGGCCAACCTGCTGCACGCCAACCTCCTGCACCTCGCGCTCAACGGGCTGTCGCTCTTCTCGCTCGCGACGGCGCTCAACTACGTGCTCGGCGCGTCTCGCGTGCTGCTCACGCTGCTGGTGTCGGGCCTCGTCGGCGTGGCCGTCTCCGCCGCGTCGGGCGGCGCGATGATGAGCGTCGGCGCCTCGGCCGCGATCTTCGGCCTCCTCGGCGCGCTCCTCTGGGTCCACGTGGTGCACGGCCGGATGCTCCCCGCCGAGCTGCGCCAGACGCGGCGCGCCTGGGGGACGATGGCGCTCATCAACACCGCGCTCCCGCTGGTGCTCCCGATGATCGACTGGCGCGCCCACGTCGCCGGCCTCCTCGCGGGCGTGGTGGTGGGCTGGCTGGTGACGCCGCACGCGCGGGTGCTCGACCCGGAGGCCCCGACGCCGACCTCGATCCGCGCGGCGGCGGCGTTCATGGCGGCGGTGTTCGTGACGGGCGCGGCGATGGCGGCGCGCGACGCGAGGCGGCCGTGGACGGATTCCGCGACGCGTACGCTCGCGGCGCTCACCCGAGAAGACGCGCCGCCGGTTCAGCTCAACGAGCTCGCGTGGTACGCGGTGTCGGCGCGCGACGCGTCGCCCGCGCTGCTCCGCGCCGCCGAGGAGGCCGCCGCGAAGGCCGTCGCCCGCGTGCCCGAACCCGCGCTCCAGGACACGCGCGCGCAGGCGCTCCACCGGCTCGGTCGCAACGACGAGGCGGTCGCGCTGGAGGTGCAGGCGTTCGACGGGCACGACGAGGCGCAGGCGCCGGGGTTCTACGCGACGCAGCTCGCGCGCTTCCTGGCGGCGCGGACTGCGGGCGCGTGGCGCGGCGGCGCGGAGGAGGGCGTGGCGGCGACGGCGGCGTGGGAGGCGGGCGCGGTGACGGTGACGCTGACGGCGCGCACGCGGGCGCACCGCGTCGGGGTGCTGGTGCGCGAGGGCGCGACGCTGCGGGCGCTCGCGGTGGCGTGCTTCGAGCCGGGCGCGGCGGGGTCGCAGCGGGTCACGGTGCCGGGCGGCGCGGGGCAATGGCGCGCGGAGGTGGCGCTGGTGCAGGGCGTCGCGCGGTGCGAGCCGGGCGCGACGCGGGCGCACGCGATGGCGGCCGAGGCGCTCGCGCTGCCGTAGGGGGGGAGCGCGGGGCGCTACGGCGACGCGCCGACGCTCACTCGCAGCGGGTCCCGGTGCAGAGCAGCCCGACCATGCACCGCAGGGCCCCGGGCACGCGGCAGCAGAGCCCGCCGCGCACGCCGCAACCGGGGGCATCGCTCCCCACGGGCGCGTCGGGCGCTGGGGGCGCGTCGGCGGGCACGTCGACCGCGGGCTCCGCGTCGGCCGCGACGTCGACCGCGCCGTCGGCCTGCAACACGAAGGGCTCCACGACGCGCGGGCCACACCCCGCCGACACCGCGCCTACAACCACGACCCATCGGACCCACGTGGGAGATCGCATCGTCATCACCTCACACGCGACGGTCGCACGGGTCCGTGCGCAGATCCACCTCCTCCCCGGCGCAGGGCCGCCCGGGGCCTCAGGCGTGTGCCCGGTCTCATTTCCGTCGTGAAAACCTTCGGTTCTTGCGGCGCCCAGGGTTCGCCGACCCGACGTACGCGCTGGCCCGTCCGGCTGACCCCGGACTTCAAGCACGCCCACGTGACGTGCATCAGGCTGGGGCTTCATACGTCCCACCCCGCTCGCCGAGCCTCGCGCGTTTCCCCCTTCCCCCGGCGCAGACTCATCGTTGCTCTCTTCTCTTCGCGAGCCTCGCGCTTCCCCGGCGCAGAGCCGCCAGGGAAGGGGCGCTGTCTCGACCAGGATCCACCGGCGCCAGGACGCCGCGACCCCACGAGCACCAGATGCCACGAGCACCAGACGCCACGAGCACCGGATGCCGGCGGGTCCTTGGTTGCGACAGAGCCCCTTCCCCTGGCGGCTCTGCGCCGGGGGAAGGGGGAAACGCGCGAGGCTCGGCGAGCGGGGGATGGAGGCCGCGAGGCTCGGCGAGCGGGGGATGGAGGCCGCGAGGCTCGGCGAGCGGGGGATGGAGGCCGCGAGGCTCGGCGAGCGGGGTGGGACGTATGAAGCCCCAGCCTGATGCACGTCACGTGGGCGTGCTTGAAGTCCGGGGTCAGCCGGACGGGCCAGCGCGTACGTCGGGTCGGCGAACCCCGGGCACCGCGAGAATCGCGGAAATTCTCGCCGGAAATGAGACCAAAGCACACGGCCTCACGCGACGGATGGCCCTGCGGTATCAGGGCGGGCCGCAGAAGGTCGAGCCGCAGGTGGCGGTGTAGGCGCGGCAGGTAGCCATCCCGCAGGTGGCCGACGAGGTGCACGGGCGCGCGCAGAAGCGGTTGCCGCGCGGATCGGTGACGCAGCAGAGGCCCGCGGGGCAGCTCCCGCCGGAGCACCCCTGGTAGGCCTGCATCCCGTCGAACCTGCACACGTACGGGCCGACCGGGTCACCGTCCGTGTTGGTCCCCGGCGCGCAGGTGGTGCCCCCGGGGCAGTCCGACGACGTGGTGCAGGGGCAGCCTCCCTGGCCCGGCGCGCGGGCGTCGCAGGCCCCGTAGCTCAGCAGGGCGTGGGTCGTGCCGTCGTAGAGCGGGACGCAGCACGACGCCGCGGTGCAGTCGCTGCGGGAGGTGCAGCGCGTCGCGCACGTCAGCCCCGACGCGCCCTGGATGCACACCTGCTCCGGCGTGCAGATCACGCCGCCGCACAGGCGCTGGCAGGTGCCGCGGACGCAGGTCTCGCCCGCCCCTTCGCAGAGCCCGGTGGGCGCGGCCGCGCTGCACCGCACCGCGCCCGGACACGAGACGGGTTCGAACGTCCACCCCGACGCGCAGGTGAAGCCGACCGGCCCGGTGGCGGTGCCGGCGAAGCAGGTGCTGCTCGCGCCGCACCAGCCGCAGCCGGGCCGCGCCGAGCAGCCCGTGCAGGTCGTCCCGCCCGAGCAGCCGCCGGAGGGCGCCGTGCAGAACCCGCCCTGGCAGGTGAACCCCGGCGCGCACGCCTGCCCGCAGCCGCCGCAGTTGGTGGCGCTGAGCATGGTGTTCACGCACTGCTCGCCGCAGCGGGTCTGGCCGGTGGGGCAAGGGCACGTGCCCATGTCACAGGCGGTCGGGCAGACCACGCCGCAGCCGCCGCAGTTGGGGTTGGCCGAGAGGTTGGTGCAGCGCCCGTTGCAAGCGCCGCCGCCGCGGCCGTCGCAGTGGAGTCGGAGGGTCACGGTGCGCGTCGAGCGGTTGCCCGCCATGTCGAAGAACTCCGCGAGGAAGACGCGCGACTCGGACTCCCGGAACTCGATGCGCCCCACCGCGTGGACCTGCGCCCACGTGACGGTGAGCGAGTAGGCCCCGGTGCCCCCGCTGGCCATGAAGGCCCCGTAGCGGGCCATCCCCGACTCGTCGAGGAGCGCGCCGCCGACCAGGTCCCCGCTGCCGTCCGGGTCCGTGAGGACGGCCGTGAAGGTCACCGAGTCCGTCTCCGTCAGCGCCATCACGTTCGTGCCGAAGGACAGGAACACGGGGCCGCGCGCGGACGCGTCGCCGCCGGCGCCGTCCGTGACGGGCGGGCCGTCCATGCCGGCTGGGACGTCCTGGGCGCCCCCGTCGGCGCACGCGCACTCCCCCAGCGTCCCCGCGGCCGAGCACGCCTGCACGCCGGGCGCGCCGCTCGGGCACGAGCACGCGACGCTGGCGCCGGGCGTGCACGAGCTCGGCAACCCTCCCCCGGACTTGGCGCTGCACCCCAGCGCCGACGCAAGGAACACCCACCCCAACACGACCGCTCTCTTCATCACGAAAACCTCCGGCCGCGGATCGTAGAGGCACGCGGCGAGGCGTGGCAATCACAACGGCGCGCCCGCGACGTCGGCGCGGCGCGCTTCCCGCGGCGGCCGGGCGACGCGCCCCTTGACGGCCGCCCGCCGGCTCCGTACCCACCGACGAACGATGAGCGCCCACCCCGAGGTCCCCGGCCTGTCGCTCGTCCCCGACTGGATCACCGCGGAGGACGAGCGCGTGCTCCTCGCGGAGGTGGACGCGGCGCCGTGGCGCGACGACCTCCAGCGGCGCGTCCAGCACTACGGGTGGCGCTACGACTACAAGGCCCGGCGCGTCGACGCCTCGATGCGCCTCGGCCCGCTGCCGCCGTGGGCCGCGCGCCTCGCCGCGCGCCTCGCCGAGGAGGGCCGCGACGCGCGCGCGCCCGACCAGGTGATCGTCAACGAGTACGCGCCCGGCCAGGGCATCGCGCGCCACGTCGACTGCGTGCCGTGCTTCGGGCCGGTGGTTCTCTCGCTCACGCTGGGCTCGGGCTGCGTGATGGACCTCCAGGGCCCGGACGGCGCGAAGGTGCCGGTGGCGCTCCCGCCGCGCGGGCTCCTGGTGCTCGCGGGCGAGTCGCGCGTCCGCTGGTCGCACGCGATCGCGGGCCGCAAGAGCGACGTGGTCGGCGGGGCGAAGGTCGCGCGCGGCCGCCGGGTGTCGCTGACGTTCCGCACGGTGCGGGTGGCGGCGGGGGCGTAGGCGGGCCGCTACGACTGGGCCCGCACCATCTGGAGCAGCACGCCGACGATGAGCTCGACGTCGCGGAGGTAGTACGCGGTCAGGTCGACCTCCACGGTGGCGCCGCGCATCCGCAGGAAGCGCCAGACGTCGCCCGTCGTGACGGCGCCGTAGAGCTCGGCGAGCGGCCGCTCGCGGCGCTCGTTGAAGACGCGCGCGGCGACCATCTCGGCGATGCACTGGGGGGTGCCGAGGCGGAGGTTCTCGTTCTTGGCCTCGACGACCGCGACGACGGGGGCCTCGACGGAGAGCTGCTCGCGCGAGAGGCTGAGCAGGTAGTCGCAGAAGCCGACGAGCCCGCGCTCGGGGTCGACGTTGAAGTCCGCGCCCGAGAAGAGGCTCACCTCGCCCTTCCGCTGCCGCCGCACCTCCAGCAGGATGGGCGCGATGATCATCTCCGACCGCGCCTTCTCCGTCGAGAACGCGAGCGCGAGCGGCGCGGCGTCCCGGAGGTAGTCCCGCAGGAGCGCGCTCACGGGCACGGGCGCCGCGCTGGCGAAGAGCTCGGAGCCCTCGACCACCGTGACGCCGAGCCGCTGCTTCACCTCGTCGAGCGTGAACTGGTCGTAGGCCATCGCCCCTCCCTGCTACGCCCGTCGAGCCCGCGCGGGCAAGGACTAGAACCTCCCAACGCATGGCGACAGGAAACGTCACAAGCCCTCTCCCCCAACCCCTCTCCCGTACCGGGAGAGGGGAGCAAGAAGCCTTGAATTCATGAGTAATTCGGTGAGGCAGTCTCCCCCCTCGCCCGGTACGGGAGAGGGGGAGAGGGGGAGAGGGCTGACGCGAGTCTGCGTCCACCGGCGAGGACTCCATGCCAGCCCGGGAAAGTGAGCGTGGCGGCACGATCTCAGGTGCGTTCTTTGGGATGGTCTGGGGCAAGGACCCGGCGCCGGGACGACGGGGCCGCCCCGCCGCTCACGCCCCCAGCACGGCGACGTTGCGCGGGCTCACCGACGCGTCGAACGCCGCGACCACCTGCGCCTCGTACCCGCCGCGCCGCAGGTGCTCCGCGCGGTCGAGCGCGACCCACACCTCCACCAGCCGCGCCAGCATCGCCCGCGGCAGCGCCATCCGCCGCTCCACCGCGTACGCGCGCCACGCCGCCGCCAGCGCCTCCCGCGCGGCCGCCTCCGTCGGCGCCCCCAGCCCGCGCCGCCCGAACGCCGCCCCCACCAGCGCGCCGAAGTCCCCCGTCGCGCGCCGTCGGTTGACGCCGCGCATCTCCTCGCCCGCCGCCACCGCGTGGCCCGCCTCGCGCAGCAGCGCCGCCAGCGCGCGTCGTTGCACGCGCGAACGCGTCCGCGTCGCGAGGTCGTCCTCGACGCCGTCGTCGCCGTCGCGCGCGTTGCCGAGGCCCAGCACCCCGCGGCCGAGCGTGAGCCGCGCGTCACTCCCTGCGAGCGCGTCGCGCGCCCCGTCGCGCTTCTGGAGGCAGCAGCCCACCAGCGCCACCGCCGCGCCCGCCTGCGCCGCCGCGCGCACCGCGAGGTCGCCGAGCGCGCCGCACGCGTGGAGGCCCACCACCACGTCGTCGCGCCGCAGCGTCGCCGCGAGGGAGCCCGCCTCGGCCACCACGAACGTCGCCGCCCCGCCGTTGGTCAGTGCGCGGGCGACGGCCACACGCGCGGGGTCGCGCTCCCACCCTTCGGCCGCGACGCCCAGCGCCTCCGCGAGGTGGCGCGTCAGGTGCCCGTGCCCCGAGCCCACATCCACCACGCGCGAACGCCCCGCCGCCACGCGCGACGCCAGCGCCCCGAAGGCCGCCACCTGCGCCGACTTCCGCGGCGACGCCCGCCGCGACGCCTTCGCCTCTACCACCGTCGCATCGTCCACCGGCAACACCGTCGCCTCGGTCACCGCACGCGCCAGCACCGCGAGCTCGGATGGCGCACCGTCGCACCGCGCGAGCACGGCCGCGAGCCCCTCGCGCTCGGCCGCATCGACCGCCTCCTCCGAGAGCGCCGCGAGGAAGTCCGCCCACCCGCGCCGCGCGGCCCACGCGGGAACAACGTCGCCCTCGGGGCGCTCGTCGACGACATCGCGAACCGACGCGAGGAGCGCGGATGCCCCGGCGTAGCGCGCGCCGAGGTCGGTCACCGCCGGTCGCGCGCGATGGAGGCGTAGATCGCGGCGATGGCCGCGCCGCCGTCACGGAGGATGTGCTGGTAGTTGTCGCGGGTGATGCGGGCGGGGACGGGCGGCGGCGGCGGCTCCTCGCCGCGGAGGAAGCGCTCGATGAGCTCGGCGTGCGTGGGGTCGTTGCGCGTGAGCGAGTCGATGACGGCGAGGCGCACGAGCTGGATCATCGGGTCGGGCGCGCGGCGGAAGAAGGGGACGGAGGTGTCGGGGTTGCGCGGGTCGAGCGCGAAGTCGGGGTGGAAGCCCGCCAGCGCGAAGGGAGGAACCCCCGTCCGCGCGGCGCGCACCTCGCGGACGCGCCCGACGAAGTCTTCGAAGTCGCGCGGGGCCGCGGTGAGCCGCGGGAGGATGAGCTGGACGATCTCGACGGACTCGGGGCCGCGCTCGTAGCGCTCGATGGCGTCGACGACGGGCGCGGGGTCGAGGGCGTCGACGAGGAGCACCTCGCGCACCGCGCGGCCCGACACGCGCGCGCCGCGGGCGAAGGGGCAGACGTTGAAGCCCTCGACCACCTCGCGGAGGTAGCGGTCGTTGCGGCGGAGGGCCTCCTCGGTGACGGCCGCGGCCTCGGCCTCGCTGAGCGCCACCGTCACGCCCCCCGCGCGCCCATGAACTCCGGCGCGGACACCTCGGCGCCGCCGCCGTCGATCCCCTGGCGGCCGAGCACCACGGCGACGGTCTTGAGCAGGATCTTCGCGTCGAGCGCGAGGCTCCAGTGGTCGACGTACCAGAGGTCGTGGGCGAACTTCTCGTCCCAGGTGAGCGCGTTGCGGCCGTTGACCTGCGCCCACCCGGTGATGCCCGGCACGACGTCGTGGCGCCGCGCCTGCTCGGGCGAGTAGCGCGGGAGGTAGTGCGCGTGGAGGGGCCGCGGGCCCACGAGGCTGAGGTCGCCGCGGAGGATGTTGTAGAGCTGCGGCAGCTCGTCGAGGCTCGACCTGCGCAGGAAGCGCCCGAACCCGTGGAGCCGCTGCTCGTCGGGCAGCAGCCGCCCCGACGCGTCGCGCTCGTCGGTCATCGTGCGAAACTTGTAGAGCGTGAACACCTGCCCGCAGTACCCGCCGCGCTTGGCCTTGTAGACCACGGGCGTCCCCATCGTCGCGCGGATGCCCACCGCCACCGCGGCGAACACCGGCGCGAGCGCCACCATGCCCGCCGCCGCGGCCGCCCGGTCGACCGTCGCCTTCACCGCCTTGCGCCAACCCGACTGCTTCATGCTACCCGCGCTTGAGCTGGACGACGTTGGAGGGGGGCGGCTCGGGCACGGCCGCCGGCGCGGGGCCCGACACCGCGGGGCCGGGCGCGGGCTCCGTGGCGGTGCGCTTGCGCTTCTCGACGTCGGCCTGCGGCGACGACATCGAGCTCGGCTTGAACTCCGGCACCAGCGCCATGAAGCGCTCGCGGACGAGGGCGTCGTCGTTGCCCTCGGAGCACTCGTGGAGGGCGCCGAGCCCGTCGATCACACGCTCCCACTCGTAGGGGCGGAAGCGCCCGACGAAGATCTTCGGGTGGCGGGTCTTGTCGGCGTTCTCCCCGTCGGCGGCGAGCTCTTCGAAGAGCTTCTCGCCGGGGCGGATGCCCGAGAACACGATCTCGACGTCCTCGCCGGGGCGCAGGCCCGAGAGGGTGATGAGGTCGCGCGCGAGGTCGACGATCTTCACCGGCTCGCCCATGTCGAGGACGAAGATCTCGCCCCCCTCGCCCATCGCGCCGGCCTGGAGCACGAGCTGCGACGCCTCCGGGATGGTCATGAAGTACCGCTTCATCTCCGGGTGCGTGACGGTGATCGGGCCGCCGCGCGCGATCTGCTCCTTGAAGATCGGCACCACCGACCCGTTGGAGCCGAGCACGTTGCCGAACCGCACGGTGATGAAGCGCGTCTTCGAGCGCTGCGAGAGCGCCTGGATGTAGATCTCCGCCACGCGCTTCGACACGCCCATGATGGACGTGGGGTTCACGGCCTTGTCGGTGGAGATCATCACGAAGGTGGTGACGCCGTGCTGGTCGGCGAGGTCGGCCACCTTGCGCGTGCCGAAGACGTTGTTCTTGATGGCCTCGCCGGGGTTGAGCTCCATCATCGGGACGTGCTTGTGCGCGGCCGCGTGGTAGACGACCTGCGGGCGGTGCCAGGCGAAGAGCTGCTCGACGCGGCGCGTGTCGCAGATGTCCGCGATGCGCGGCACGAGCGTGACGGCGGGGAAGGACTCGCGCAGCTCGCGGTGGATCTCGAAGAGCGCGTTCTCCGCCTGCTCGACGAGGATGAGCTTGGAGGGCCCGAAGCGGCACACCTGGCGGCAGATCTCCGAGCCGATGGAGCCGCCCGCGCCGGTGACCATCACCACGGCGCCGTTGAGCGCGGCGGCGATGAGCTCGGCGTCGAGGTTCACCGGGTCGCGGCCGAGGAGGTCTTCGATGGCGACGTTGCGGAGCTGGCTCACCTGCACCCGGCCCTCGATGAGGCTCTCGACGCCGGGGATGGTTCGCACCCGCACGCCGTCGCGGCGGCAGAGCTCGACGATGCGCCGCATGTCGCGCCCGCTGGCCGAGGGGATGGCGACGATCACCTCGTTGACGTCGTGGCGCTCGACGAGCTCGGGCACCTGGGCGATGTACCCGAGCACCGGCACGCCGTGGATGTGCTCGCGGTGCTTGGCGGGGTTGTCGTCGACGATGCCGACGACCTCGTAGCGGGCCCCCTGCGAGCGCCGCAGCTCGCGCATGAGCGTCTCGCCGCCGTCGCCCGCGCCGACGATCAGGATCTTCTTCCGCTGCTCGAGGGTGCCCGCGAGGGTCACCTGGTGGGAGATCTCGCGGAGCGTGCGGACGCCGAAGCGGAGCCCGCCGACGGCGAAGATGCTGATGAGCCACTCGAGCACGATGACCGTGCGCGGCAGCCCGAGCGGCCCCACGAAATGAACGTAGAGCACGGTGAGCACGGTGCTCACGGTGGCGGCCTGGAAGAGCGCCAGCAGGTCGCGCGCCCCCGTGTAGCGCCACAGCCCGTGGAACATCCCGAAGTAGAAGTACACCACCACCCGCAGCGCGAGCATGACGGGGAGCCACACCTTCACGTGCGGCCACAGGTTGGCGGGAAACTGCGCGTCGAAGCGCAGGAGGAAGGCCCCGAAGAAGGCCGCCGTCCAGAGCCCGAGGTGCAGCGCCACCACCAGCACGCGGCGGTAGGCGTAGACGAGCCCCGGGAGGCTCGACGGCGCCGGGCTGACGACGTCGCCCTTCACGGCGCCAGCGCCTCCCGCGGCGCCCGCTCAGCCCGCGCGCGGGCCACGGCGTTGCGCACCGCAGCGATCACCCGGGCCTGGTCGTCGCGGCCCATGTTGGTCGAGCTCGGGAAGCAGATGCCGCGGCGGAAGAGGTCTTCGGCCACCGCGCCGCCGACGCACTCGACGCCCTCGAAGACGGGCTGGAGGTGCATCGGCTTCCACACCGGGCGGCTCTCGATGTTCTCCGCTTCGAGGGCGCGGTGGAGGGCGTCGCGCGAGACGCCGAGGCGCGCCTCGTCGACGAGGAAGACGCTGAGCCAGTAGGTGTGGAGGCCGTAGGGCGCCTCGGGCATGAGGGTGAGCCCGTCGAGGTCGGCGAAGGCGTCGCGGTACCCGAAGGCGACCTCGCGGCGCCGCGCCACGCGCTGGTCGAGCACCTCGAGCTGCCCGCGCCCGATGCCCGCGAGCACGTTGCTGAGCCGGTAGTTGTAGCCCATCTGCGTGTGCTCGTAGGCGACGCCCGGGTCGCGCGCCTGCTGCGACCAGAAGCGCGCCCGCTCGACCATCCGCTTGTCGTGCGCGACGAGCATCCCGCCGCCCGTCGTGGTGATGATCTTGTTGCCGTTGAACGAGTACGCCCCCACGGGCGCCATCGTGCCGCAGGGCTTGCCCTTGTAGGTGGTGCCGACGGCCTCGGCGGCGTCCTCGAGCACCGCGACGCCGTACCGGGCGCAGGTCTCGAGGATCGGGTCCATGTCGGCCGACTGGCCGTAGAGGTGGACGACCTCGACGAGCTTGGGGAGCTTGTTCTGCGCGGCGCGGCGGCGGAGGAAGTCGTCGAGGAGGGCGGGGTCGAGGTTCCAGCTCGCGCGGTCGCTGTCGAGGAAGGTGACCTTCGCGCCGAGCCAGAGCGCGGGGTTGACGGACGCGATGAAGGTGAGCGTCGGGCACACCACCTCGTCGCCGGGCCCGACGCCGAGCAACCGCATCGCGAGGTGAATGGCCGCGGTGCCGCTGCCGAGCGCGACGCACGGGAGCCCGACGCGGTCGCTGAAGGCGGCCTCGAACGCGTCGAGGTTGGGGCCGACGGTCGACATCCAGTTCGACGCGAAGGCCTCGTGCACGTAGCGCTCTTCGTTGTCCCCCATGTGGGGGACGGACAGGTACAGACGCTTCATCCCCAGGCCTCCAGCAGCGCGCGGGCCACGCGCTCCGACGCGCGGCCGTCCCACCCGTCGACCGCGCCTCCCTTCTTGTACCGCCCCTCGGCGATGTCGTTGACGAGCGAGCGCGCCTTCGCGAGGTCGTCGCCGACGATGGTGTTGGTGCCGAAGGTCACCGTCGCCGGCCGCTCGGTGTTGGGCCGGAGCGTGAGGCACGGCACGCCGAGGTAGGTGGTCTCCTCTTGAATGCCGCCCGAGTCGGTGAGCGCGAAGGCCGCGCCCGACATCAGGCCCACCGTCTCGCGGTACCCCAGCGGGTCGAGCAGCTTGATGCGGGGGTTGCCCGTCGCGCGCGACTCCAGCCCGAAGCGCGTCATCCGCTCGCGCGTCCGCGGGTGCACCGGGAACACCACCGGGAAGCGTCGCGCCGTCTCCTCGAGCAGCCCGAGGAGCTCGCCGAGGCGCTCGGCGGTGTCGACGTTGGACGGGCGGTGCAGCGTCACGAAGGCGTAGCGCCCGGCCTCCAGCCCGTGCCGCGCCGCCACCCCGAGGGCCCGCGCGCGCGGCAGCTCGTGGACGAGCGTGTCGATCATCGTGTTGCCGACGAACTTCACCCGCTCGGGCGCGACGCCCTCCCGCGCGAGGTTGGCGTCGCCGCTCGGCTCGCTGGTGAGCAGCAGGTCGGCGACGGCGTCGGTCACCACGCGGTTGATCTCCTCGGGCATCTGCCGGTCGTAGGAGCGCAAGCCCGCCTCGACGTGGGCCACCGCCACGCCGAGCTTCGCCGCGGCGAGGGTGCAGGCCATGGTGGAGTTGACGTCGCCCACCACCACCACGCCGCGCGGGAGCTTGGGCTGCGCGAGGAGCCACTCCTCGAAGGCCGCGAGGATCTTCGCCGTCTGGGCCCCGTGCGCGCCGCTGCCGACGTTGAGGTGCACGTCCGGCGCGGGGATCTCGAGCTCGCGGAAGAACACGTCGGACATCGACGCGTCGTAGTGCTGCCCGGTGTGCACCAGCAGGCGCTCGAAGGGCGCAGCCGCCGCGGCCATCGCGCGGAGCATCGGGGCCACCTTCATGAAGTTGGGCCGGGCGCCGGCCACGAACACGATCCGCTCGGCTGTCACGTCTCGCTCTCCTCGCGCACGTCGTCGGGTACTCCGTCGCGCACGGCGAAGGATACGTTCATTCCGTCGCCCCGGACGCGCCATCGTACGCCGTCGTGCGACACCTCCACGCCGGGCCCGAGGAGCGCAGAAACCGCGGTGAACGAAGCCTCCCACGCACATTCCGCGGCGAGCGACGGCGCCCGGACCTTCTCCGCGTACCGCCGCGCGAGCCAGCCCCGCGGCGGGTCGTCGGCCCCCGCGACCACATCGCCCGCGAGCGGACGTCCGTCGGCGCGAAGGGTCACCACGCGGTAGGGCCCGCGCGGCGTGTCGAGCGTGAGGGTCGCGGTCGCCGCGTCGTACGCGTGCGGGAAGGGCGCGGCGAGCCAGTGGAGGCGCGCGCGGTGGGCCCCCTCGCCCGTCACGCGATCGATGACGATGACGCAGTCTTCGCCGAGCGCGAGGACGGCGCGGCGGTGCACGCAGCCGCCCGGGTGGCGCGCGTAGCCCGTGTGCTCGCCGGCCATCAGCCCGACGCGCCCGTCGTCACGAAACGCCAGCAGCCGCGCCTTTGTCGGGTACAGGAACTTGAACTGCCGCCAGTGAAGCATCTGGTCGCGCCCGTCGACCGCGACGGTGTTGTGGCTGGCGGTGCGGGTGAAGTGGTCGAGCCATTTGCGCTCGCCGCTGTAGAGGTACGTCCCGCCGTCGACGAGCACGTTGAGCCCGCGCCACCACACGTCGAGGTGGAGCATGTCGATCTGCCCGTGGCGGTCGGGCACGTCGCCGCAGCGGAGGGCCGCGAAGCCCTCGGCGCGCCGGAGCACGTGGTAGCCGGTGCGGGCGAAGCTCACCGAGCGGCGGGTGGGCTCGCGGAGCGGAACGTCGAGCGCGTCGGGACCGAGCAGCCAGGCGGCTTCTTCGTCCCAGGGGCCCGGCGGGTAGATCCGCTCGCCGCGGACGGCGACCGAGAGGCACTGGAGCGCGGGGCGGAAATCGCTGAAGTCGCAGGTGGAGAGCGGGCGCGAGAGCGAGCCGTCGTTGTGGCCGTGGTTGGGGAGGCTTCCGTCGGCGACGTTCTGGTGCGCGACGAGAAAGTCGAGCGAGCGCTCCATCGCGGCGCGCCACGCGGGGCGCCAGCCGAACCAGCGGGCGGCGAGCAGGTACTCCTGCACGACGGCGCGGTGGTAGTTGTGCGAGAGGTTGAGGTACGCGCCGTCGGGGTAGAACTGCCGGTGCGCCTCGGCGTCGAGGAGCTCCAGGGCGCGCGCCGTCCACCGGCGGAAGGTCGCGTCATCGGGCGCGAGGCGCGCGAACACGGCCAGCCCGAGGGCCTCGGTGATGAGGTGGTTGTTGTTGACCGCGCGCTCGGCGTACTCGAGGTGCGCCTCGGTGAAGTGCCCCGCCTCCCAGGCGTGGCGGGCGACGAGCGCGCGCAGCCCGCCGGTCTCCACCCCGAGCCCGTCGAACACGCGCACGGCGAAGAGCCAGGCGTTGACGCGCAGCGCGCACTCCTGCGACGACACCCAGTGGACGCCGCGCGCGTAGGGGTTGTCGCGGAGGAAGGACTCCACCTGCGCGAGGAGCGCGCCGTAGAGCGGCAGCGGCGCGACGTCCGTGAGCGCGGCGGCGCGCGCGATGCGGCAGGCGTGGGGGAAGCGGGCGGGCTCCCAGGTCTGCTTCGGGTCGCCGACGCGGGGTGCGTCCGCGAGCACGCGCGACCAGTGGCGCGCAGCGTCCCAGCGAAGCCCGGAGCCCGGGTGCAAGTGCCAGTCGGGCGGCGACCCGAGCGGGTTGGCCGCGTGGTGGAAGGCGAGCACGCGGCCCGCGGCGTCGTCGCGCGCGGTGGCGAGGAGGGCGTCGATCGCGGCCTCCGGGATGCGCCCACGGACGGCGGCGGCGACGGCGCGCGGGTCGGCCCACGGGAGCGACGCGCGGACGTCGGGCACGGCCGCGGCGCGGAAGGGCGGCGGCGGGGCCTCCAGGCGCTCCATCAGCCCGGTGCGGAGGCGAAGCTCCCACGAGGCGCGGAAGAGCGTGCCCGCGGGGCCGAGCTCGCGGACTTCCTGAAGGACTTCACGAAGCGCCATCGGAAGTGCCGGTCGAGCAGGAGGGGGAGGAACGCATCGGCGGGGGGGAAGACGGGTAGTGCGACCTGCCGGGGAGGTCAATGGGCGGCGCGCGGCTTCAGGGCGCGGTGGCGACGTCCTCTTCGAAGGTGAGGCCGCCGTTGACGGTGAGCCTGAAATGGAGCGTCGGACGCGCGGTCGACCAGCGGACGGGGGCCGTGTACACCCCGCGCTCGCTGGCCTCGCGGAGCTCGCCGAGCTCGACGCCGGCCTCGGGCTGCACGGCGATGGCGGCGTAGGGGATGGGCAGGCCCTCGAGGTCGGCGAGGCGCACCGAGAGGACGTGCGACGAGCTCCCCGACGGGCGGATCCGCACCTCGCGCTGGAGCGGCCCGGCCTCCGCCGCCGACACGGTGAACTCCTGCGCGCGCGTCCCCTCCGCGTCGGCCGCGCAGCGGATGCGATGGGCGCGCGCGGGCTGGAGCCGCACGTCGCCGGGCATCTGCGCGAGGCTCGCGCCGTCGACGCCGCAGAACACGCCCTCGGGCACGTGGAGCACCGTGGGCCGCGCGGGCGAACCCGGCGATGCGGGCGCGCCCGGGATGATGCCGGGCGTCTCGACGGTGAAGCGCGCGGGCGGCGACGGGGGACCCTCCAGCCCGAGCGCGTCGACCGCCGACACGCGCGCGAACCACGCGCCGCCGCCCTCGACGCGGCCCTCCCAGCGGCCCTCGCGGCCGTTGACCCGCTCGCTCGCGACGACTTCCGCGAAGGAAGGGTCGCGCGCGAGCTCGACGCGCCAGCCCGCGGCCACGGCGGGCGCGGCGAAGGTCGCAGTGACGGGGGCGGCGCCGCCGAGGGAGGCGACGCGCGCGGGCGGAGGTTGACGCCACGCGGGAGCTCCGGGCAGCGTGGCGATCGGCGCGCGCGGCCCCATCGGCGCCTCGCGCGTCCCCTGCCCCGCGCGGAGCGGGCGGGAGGCGGCGCCCGTTCGGACGACCATGCGGCCCTGGTGGACGGACACGCGCGCCATCCCCGCGCCGCGCGCTGCGCTCAGCGTGGCGAGCGCGCGGCCGACGTGGACGGTGGTGGCGCCGAGCGAGAGCGGCAGCGTGGGGCTCCCCTCGGGCGCGGGCGAGACGCGCGCGACGCCGGACTCCAGCGTGGTGGTGGTCGACGCGGGGCGCCCGTTCAGCGGGGCGTCGCCGCTGGTGAAGAGCACGAGGCTCGCGCCCGGGAGCAGCGTGAGCTCGGCGCCGTTGGGCAGCGCGACGCGCGCGAGGCCGCCGTCGCCGACCCGCAAACGGGCGCCGCGGGTGAGCACGTCGCCGACCGCGGCGCGGCGCGGGAGGGGCGCGTCGGGCGGGGTGACCTCGACGTCGCCGCGCGAGGAGACGACGCGCGCCTCGGGCGAGGCGCGCACCTGCGCGGCGGCCGCGGGGGCGACGGAGACGACGGCGAGCGACGGGATGAGCGTGGGGAGAAGGCGCATGGGGAAGAGCTCCGCGTGGGGCGGCGAACGAAGGTGTTCGGCGGATCATGCAGCACGTCGCGAGGCGGTCGCAACGGCGCACGGCGGAGGAAGGGAAGACGCCGCGCTCCGTCAACTCCGGCGCGCGACGAGGGTGCGCGTCACGGGCGGACGATGCGGACGTCGGCGGGCGGTCGCCACGAGAAGGTCGACTCGGGCACGTCGAGGTTCACCTGCGGGTTACGGAACTCGATGCGGTTGGTGTTGCCCTGCGCGTCGATGAGCGCGGTGCGGGTCACCTGGTAGCTCGCGCGGTCGACGTAGAAGACGACGCGCTCGTAGGTGGGCTGCGGCGTCGTCGGGCGCGCCTCCAGCACGTACCCCGACGGGTACTGGAACTGGTTGGCGTCGAGCAGCCGGAAGGTGAACGCGTCGGCGAGGCGCCCGGTGCCGGTGAGAAACGCGAGCGCCGTGGGCATCTGCGACTGCGTCAGCGACTGCTCGATCGCCTGCCGCTCCTCGGCCTGGTAGGCGAGCAGCGTGGTGCCGTTGGAGACGATCACGTCGCCGTTGGTGGAGTAGTTCCACCGCATGCGGCCGGGGCGCTTGAAGATGACGCGGCCCGCGCGCTGCTCCTCGCCGGTGAGCCGGCTGCGCGACACCTGGGTGAAGTCCGCCTGGAAGTTGGTCGTCCGGTCGTAGAAGTCCTGGATGCGCTGGACGATCTGCTGCGCGGTGAGCGCGCCGTTGGGGGCCGCGGGCGCCTGCGGGGCCTGCGGGGCGGGCACCACGGCGGGGGCCTGCGGGGCCTGCGGCGCGCGCGGCTGCTGACGTGCGACCTGACGCGGCGACCGGCGGGTCGCGTTGTTCTGCTGGGGGTTGCGCTGCTGCGCGGCGCGCTGCGTGGCGGCGCGCGTGGAGGGCGGGTTGGCGAGGGCCGGCGCGGCGCCGAGTGCGAGCGCGAGGCCGAGGAGGATGGATCGGTGGTTCATGCGGTTCGCCTCCGGTGGAGGGGTCGTGCGGTCTTATACGGGCATCCCGCGCGTTCGGTGCAATCAGAACGCGCCGCCTGCCACGACCTTTACAGGAAACACCAGCGGAGTAGCGTTCGGGGCGTATGCCCCCGACGTCGCTGGCCCGCGCGCGCGCCCTCTGCCTCCTCGCCTGCCTCGCCGCCTGCGCGCAAGGCACGGAAGACCCGCGACCCACGGCCCCCGGCGACGACGGCGGGGCCCTCCCCGACAGCGACGACAAGGCCCCGAAGGACGCCGAAGAAGACGGCTCCGTCGTCGACGACGTCACCTCCGGGTCCGACGCATCGGACGACGCGCAGACCACGCCCGACGCCTCCACCGAGGGCGATGTGCCGGTGTCGCTCGACCGCGCCGAACCCGCCGACGTCTTCGAGCCGCCGCCTCCTCCTCCGCCGCCCCCGCCTCCTCCGCCGCCCCCGCCCCCGCCTCCTCCTCCTCCGCCTCCGCCTCCGCCACCACCGCCTCCGCCTCCGCCGCCGCCTCCGCCCCCGCCTCCTCCGCCTCCTCCTGCGGGGATGGTCTGCACGGGCGCGCTCGGCATGCGCCAGACCTGCCGCTCCAACGAGAACTGCTGCGCCACGGTGCTCGTGGTCACCACGTGCGGGTGCGCGATCCCGCTGCTCGGGTGCATCCCGCGCGGCGGCCCTGGCTGCGACTGAGCGGCTACGAGCGCGCGAAGCGGTCGAGCCCGAAGCGTCGGATCGCGTTCTCGGTGGTGCGGGCGCGGAGCTCGTCCTCGGCGACGCCGAGCGTGGACGCGAGGTGCGACGCGGTGCGCCCGAGGAAGGCGGGCTCGTTGCGCTTCCCGCGGTGCGGCATCGGCGCGAGGTAGGGGCTGTCGGTCTCGATGAGCATCCGGTCGAGGGGGACGGTCTTCGCGGCCGCGCGCAGGTCGTCCGAGCGCTTGAAGGTCACGATGCCCGAGAAGGAGATGTCGAAGCCGAGGTCCATCGCGGCCTTCGCGAAGGCGGCGTCCTCGGTGAAGCAGTGGATCACCCCGCCCACGTCGCGGGCGCCCTCCTCCCGCAGCACCGAGAGCGTCTCCGCGGGCGCCGCGCGCGTGTGGATCACCAGGGGCTTCTTCACCCGCCGCGCCATCGCGACGAAGCGCCGGAAGGCCACCGCCTGCGCGTCGCGCGGCGAGAGGTCGTAGTGGTGGTCGAGCCCCACCTCGCCGACCGCCACCACGCGGGGGTCGGCCGCGAGGGCCTCCACCGCGGCGAGCGCCTCGTCGGTCGCGAGCTTCGCGTCGTGGGGGTGGACGCCGACCGTCGCCACCACATCGGCGTGCTCGTGGGCGAGCGCCACCGCGTCGGCCGCGCTCTCCGCGCCGCGCCCCGAACCGATGGTGACGAACCACGTGATGCCCTCGGCGCGCCCGCGCGCGAGCACGTCGGCGCGCTCCGGGCCGAAGTCGGCGAAGTCCAGGTGGCAGTGCGAGTCGACGATGGGGGTCTTCACGGCGTCCTCTCCTCGATGGAAGCGAGCGCGCGGCGCGCGGCGTCGCGGAGCTCGGCCCGCCCGTCGGCGCGCGCGAGGCGGTCGAGCGCCTGACGCGACCGCTCGCCGCCGAGCGCCCCGAGCGCGTCGATCACCAGGGCCTCGTCGGCGCCGCCCCCTTCGAGCAGGCCGAGCAGCGCACCCTCGGCCGCCCCCAACCGCGCGAGGCGCGCCATGCGGACGGCAGCCTCGCGGCGCCCCGGGAGCAGCGAGCGGAGCTGGAGCACGATCTCCTCGGTCGCGCGGGGGTCGCCCATCCGCGCCAGGGCCGCCCGCGCCGCCGCGCGCTCGGGCGTCGGAACCACCCGCCAGGCCACCGCGGTGAGCGCCTCGCGGGCCCGCTCGCGCGCCTCGCCCGAGACCCCGCCGAGGAGCTCGATCGCGTCGACGGCGAGGTCGCGCAGCTCGCGGCCCGCCACCGTCCCCACCGTCCGCACGAACGCGCACACGCGGGGCCCCCCAGCCTCATCGCCCGCGCGCAGGAGCGCCATCGCCGCGGCCACCGCGACGCGCGCGTCGGCGTCGTCGAGGTGCGCGCGCAACCCCTCGAGCGCGCGGGCCCGCTCGGCCTCGCCGAGGGCGTTCTCGGTGCGGGCCTCGGGGTCGGCGGCGAAGAGTCGTCCGAGCTGCTCGGCGGCCTCGGAGGCGATCCACGCGTCGGACCCCGCCAGCGCGTCGAGCGCGAGCGGGAAGCCCGCCCCCGCGTCGAGCGCGAGCACGCCGAGCAGCCCCTGGAAGCGAACGTCGGCGCGCGGGGACGTCGCCGCCGACCGCAGCGCCGCGAGCGCGCGCTCGCCGCCCACCTCCGCGAGGGCCATCGCGGCGAGCTGGCGCACGGTGGAGTCGCCGTCCTCCAGGCGCGCGGCGATCCGCTCGACGTGCTGCCGCGCGCGCAGGACGCCGAGCGCGGTGAGCGCCGCGCCGCGCACGTCGGACGAGTCGTCGTCGGCCAGCGGGGCGACGGCGTCGGCGGCGCGGCGCGGGTCCTCGTCGCCCACCAGCCCGAGGTCGTGGGCGGCGGAGGCGCGCACCTCGGCCCGCGGCGAGCGCAGGTCGCGCAGCGCGGCGTCGAAGGTGCGGCGCAGGGGCGTCAGGCCGAACACGGCGGCGCTACTTCACGCGGGTGCCGGGCGCCGCGTCCTTCTCGAAGGTCGCGAGCGTGAGGCCGTCGGCGGTGGAGGCCGCGAGGAGCATCCCGTGCGACACGAGGCCCCCGCCGAAGTCGCGCGGCGGGAGGTTGGCGACGACGACCACCTGGCGCTCGACGAGGGCCTCGGGGGCGTACGCGGTCGCGATGCCGGCGATGATCGTGCGCGGCCCCGTGGGCTCGCCGAGGTCGACCGTGAGCTTGAGCAGCCGGTCCTTGCGCGGGATGCGCTCGGCGGTCTTCACGCGGCCGACGCGGAGGTCGACCTTCGCCATCAGCTCGTCGTAGGTGATCGGGGGCGGCGGGGGTGCGTCGTTCACGGGCTTCTCCGGGGCCTTCTCGGCCTTCTTTGCGGGCGGCGGCTCGGCCTTCGCCGGCGGCGCCTTCTCCTCGGCGCCGTCGTCCGCGCTCACATCGAGCGCGGCGAAGATCTGCGCCTCCTGCTGCGCGTCGTAGCGCGGGAACACCGGCGACCCCGGCGCGACCTTCGTGCCGGACGCGAGGCCGCCCCAGGTGTGAGGCCAGAGGTCGGCGCCGACGTGCCCGGCCATCGGCTCGAGCCCGAGCTGCGCGCGGAGGGCGTCGCTCTTCGACGGCGTCGCCGGCCAGAGCGCGAGCGACACCTGCCGGACGACCTCGAGCACGTGGTAGATCACCGTCGCGAGGCGCGCGAGGTCGCCGGACTTCGCGAGCTTCCACGGGGCGCTCTCGTCGAAGTACTTGTTGCCGGCGCGGGCCAGCTCGATCGTGTGTTCGAGGGCGCGATGCGGTGCGGGCTCGCCCCACGCTTCTGCTGCGCCACGCGCGGCGGACTCGGCCGCGGCCTCGAGCGCGCGGTCGACGTCCGTGGGCTCGCCCGGCACGGGCACGAGGCCGTCGAAGTGCTTCGCCAGGAAGGGGAGCGCGCGGTTGAGCAGGTTGCCCACCGTCTCAGTGAGCTCGGCGCGCACGCGGCCCACCAGCGCGGGCACCGACCACTCGCCGTCCTGCCCGAACGACACCTCGCGCAGGAGGAAGTACCGCAGCGCGTCGGCGCCGAGCGCGTCGGCGAGGCGGACGGCGTCGGTGGTCCCCCGGCTCACGCCGCCGCCCGCGCGGGTCTTCGACACCTTCTTGCCGCCCGTGACGAGCCAGCCGTGGCCCCACACCGTGCGCGGCAGCGCGTCGTCTTCGAAGCCCGCCGACATCAGGAACGCCGGCCAGTACACCGCGTGGAAGCGCAGGATGTCCTTGCCCACGAGCTGCACGTCGGGCGGCCAGAAGCGCCCCGCGCGCCCCTGGTCTTCCACCGCCGTGAGGTAGTTGAAGAGCGCGTCGAACCACACGTACATCACGTGCTTCGGGTCGCCCGGGACGGGGATCCCCCAGGTGAAGCTGGTGCGGGAGATCGACAGGTCGCGCAGGCCGCCCTCGATGAACGACACCACCTCGTTGAGTCGCGTCTCCGGCCGCACCGCCTCCGGGCGGCGCTTGTAGTACGCGAGCAGCCGGTCGGCGTAGCGGCTCATGCGGAAGAAGTACGACTCCTCCTGCACGCGCCCGACGGGCCGCTCGTGGACGGGGCACAGGCCCCCCGGGAGGAGCTCCTTCTCGGTGTACATCTCCTCGCAGGCGACGCAGTAGAGCCCCTCCCACGCGCCGAGGTAGATGTCCCCGGCCTCGCGGCAGCGCGCCCACCAGTGCTGGACGCGCGCCTCGTGGCGGGCCTGCGTCGTGCGGATGAAATCGTCGGGCGTCAGGAGCAGCTTCGGGAGCAGCGCCCGGAAGCGCTCGGACATCGAGTCGACGAAGGCCTGCGGGGTCATCCCCTGCTTCTCGGCCTCGGTCTGGAGCTTGAGGCCGTGCTCGTCGGTCCCCGTGAGGAAGAAGGTCTCGTCGCCGCGGAGGCGGTGGTAGCGCGCGAGCGCGTCGGCCACGACGGTGGTGTAGGCCGTGCCCACGTGGGGCGACGCGTTGACGTAGTAGATGGGGGTGGTGACGTAGAAGCGACCGCTCATCGGGGCCCTCGGATCTCCCGCGCCGACCGCGGGGGGCGGAACCTATAACACCGGGGCCCCCCGGGGCGAAGGCGGCATCGTCCGCGCGCCGCGCACCGCCCGCGCGCGGGCTCTCAAGGGGCCCGCGCGCCGCACCGATCAAGGGGAGAGAAAAGGAGATCCGAACCCCTATGGCCCAAGGCGCCGCCCTCGACCTGCAGACCCTCCGCGACCTCTTCGGCGACGACACCGAGGTCATCCGCGAGATCCTGGAGGCCTACGCGCTCGACCTCCAGCAGCGCAGCGCGGACCTCTACGCCGCCGCCAACGACCGCGACCGCACGCGCTTCGGGCGCATCGCCCACAGCCTCAAGGGCGCCAGCGCCAACGTCGGCGCCGCGGACTTCGCCGGCGTGTGCGCGGTGGCGGAGAAGAAGGCCGCCGGGGCGCCCTGGCCCGAGCTCGACGCCGCCTGCCGGGAGCTCACCGGGGGCGCCGCCGCCCTCTGCGCCGCTGTCCAGGAACACCTCACCGCGCTGTAAGCCGTCGCATTCCGGTCGCGTTCCCTGTTGGCAACGGCGGCCGAAGGGCGGTAACAATCTCGCCCCGCGGGGTGCCGCGCGCGTTGGCGCCTCACGACGAAACCGCCTCGAAACCAGGAGAAGTGTGTCGATGAAGACCCGGGTTCTTTCCCTCGCCCTCGCCTGCTCGGCCGCGTACATGAGCGCCAGCGTCCTCGGCGGATGTGGCGGCTCGACGACCGTGCAGCCCACCGTCAACATCCCGCCCCCGACCCAGACCGTCACCACCGCCCCGATGGCGCCCCCGCCGACCATCGTCGCGGTCGGCCCGACGTGGGTCCCCGGCGGCGTCTACGACGAGGTCGCCAACCACATGGCCCTGCGCGCCCGCCAGTACGCCGCGGGCTACGGCGTCGCGTCCGACCTCGTGCGCGCCAACATCCAGGAGGGCCTCGCGGGCGTGACGGTGCCCGGCCAGGTGCAGGCGGGCTTCTGCTACCGCATCATCGCAGTGGGCGGGTCCGGCGTCCGCGACCTCGACCTCTTCCTCTACGACCAGACCGGCCGTGAGGTCGACCACGACCGCTCGCCCGACAACTTCCCGGTCATCGGCCTCAACCGCCCGCTGTGCATTCCGCCGGGGATGCCGCCGATCGGCGCCCAGCTCCGCATCCGCGCGTACTCGGGTCGCGGCGCCATCGGCGTGCAGATGTTCGCGATGCCCTTCAACGGGCAGGCGCAGCCCGTGATGGCCCAGCCGGGCATGGTCACCGGCCCCGTGGTCGGCGCCCCCGGCGTCGTCTACGCCCCGCGCTGATCGACCGCAGCGTCGGTCCCCCCTCCCCTGCCGCCTCGGGTGTTATCGTCCCGCGACGGATGAGCCCCAACCTCCCCGACCCCGAACGCTCGCGCCGCACCGCGGGCACCGTGCTCTACGCGCTCGGCCTCCTGCTCGGGGGCCTGCTCTTCACGCTCGTCTTCCTCCTGCCGCCGCTCCTGGAGCGCGACCCGCTCGCGCTCTACGGCAACATGATCTCCGCGGCGGCGCTCGCCTTCCCCGCGGTGATCGTCTACATGACCGTGCCGCGCCTGCTCGACCGCTACGACCCCGAGCCCGCGTGGGCGCTCGCGATGGTGTTCGTCTGGGGCGCGGTGGCCGCGTGCGGCGTGTCGGGGGTGATCAACACCGTCGTCGCGAGCGTGTTCGGCGAGGGCGCGTCGGCGGTGGTCTCGGCGCCGGTGGTCGAGGAGTTCATGAAGGGCCTCGCCGTCGCGGGGATGTTCTACTTCTGGCGGCGCGAGTTCGACGGCGTGGTCGACGGGATCATCTACGCCACCTTCGTCGCGCTGGGCTTCGCCGCCGTCGAGAACGTCATCTACTACGCCCGCGCGGCCAAGCAGGGCGAGACCGCGCTCACCGGGCTCTTCGTCCTCCGCGGCGTCATCACCCCGTGGGCGCACCCGCTCTTCACCGCGATGACGGGCATCGGCTTCGGCGTCTCGCGCGAGACCGCCACCGGCGCGCTCCGCTGGGCCGCCCCCTTCCTCGGCTACGCCGCCGCCGTCTTCCTCCACTTCGTCTGGAACGGCTCCTCCGTCTTCTCCGCCGCGGTCAACGTCCCGATCATCCTCATCCTCCTGCCGCTGTGGTTCCTCTTCGTGGCGGCCTTCCTCGGGATGGTGATCGCGCTCGTCCGCCGCCGCGGGCAGATCATCCGCGCCAACCTCCAGGACGAGGTGCTCCTCGGCACCGTCACCCGCGAGGAGTTCGAACTCGTCGGCTCGGCCTTCGGCATCTTCAAGGCCGCGATGGGCCCCGGCGGCGCCATCCGCGCGCAGATCGTCCGCGCGTGCGCCCGCCTCGCCCTCTCCAAGTGGCACGCCGAGCGCGCCTGGCGCGGCCAGCGGCGCACCGTCAGCTACGACTTCATCGTTCCCCTCCGCGAGGAGATCCGCACCCTCCGCGCGCAGCTCCAGGGGCCCGCGCCCCAGCAGCCCTACGGCTATCCGCAGCAGCCGCACAACCCGTACCCCCAGCCGCAGCAGCCGCACAACCCGTACCCCCCGCCCGGCCCGCCGCGCTGGTGACGGCACGCGCGTTGCGAATTCTCCCCCCTCGATGAACCTCCGCCCCACGCTTCGCTTCGCCTTCGCGTGCGCGCTCGCCGCGTCGTCCGCGCTCTCCTTCGCCGCGTGCCCCGGCCCCGAGCCCGAAGGCAACGACCTCTTCCGCCTCGCGGTCAACGGCGCGCCGGGGGGATCGCTCCTCTCGGCCTGGGGGCCGCGCTCGCACCCGGGCTCGGTGTGGCTCACCGGCGGCTTCGTCGGCGTCGACCCCGCGCGCCTCGCGGGCACGGGCATGTCCGCGGGGCGGCTCGTCGAGTACTCCATCGGGCGCTTCACCACGCGCTGCCGCGCGGACGCCGTCCTCTGGTGGGCGCACGGCGTCGAGCGCGACACGGCCGTCCGGGAGGTGTGGGCGGTGGGCGAGAACGGCACGGTGTTGCGGCGCCGCGACGACCGCTGCGAAACGCTCCCGCTCGGGCTCACCTTCGCCGAGGGCGCGCCGACCTTCTGGGGCGTCTGGGCCGACTCGCCCACCAGCGTGTGGCTCGTCGGCGGCTCCGCACAACCCACCGGGCCCAAAGGGGTGCTCGTCCACTACGACGGCGCGTCCTTCACCCGCGTCCCCGTCCCCGAGTCCGCGCGCGACGAGAACCTCTACAAGATCACCCGCGCCGCCGACGCCTTCCTCATCGTGGGGTCCGGCGGCACGATGCTCCGCATGAGCGAGGACGGCGCCACCATCGCCCGCCTCCCCGTCCCGATCACCAGCGCCGACAACCGGATGTTCACCGTGTCCTGCTATGGCGGCACGTGCTTCGCGGTCGGCGGCGTCGCCTCGGGCTTCGTGCTCCGCGGCGGGCCGGGCGGCGGGTTCGCGCGCTTCGAAGCGCTGTCGGGCCTCGGCGGCGTCAACGGCGTCCACGTGCTCGACGAGTTCAACGTCTTCGTCGTCGGCGCCAACGGTCTCACCGCACACGTCGCCGCGGGCGCGCGCCCCGGCGTCGACGCGCCCTCGTACGTCTCGCCCTCGCTCACCCCCGCCACGCTCCACGGCGTCGGCGGCAACAACCAGATCACCCTCGCCGTCGGCGGCGAGCTCGACGAGCGCACCCCGATGCAGCGCGGCGTCGTCCTCGTCCGCGGCGACCCCTCCGAGCGCTTCACCTTCGACGGCCAGAGCTTCGCCCCCACGGGCACGTTGCGCGGCTCGCTCGGCGGCAGCGGGCAGTAACCCCCTCGCCCCGCGGCGCCGACTTCGGGTACACACTCCCGCACGAGGACCCCGCGATGGACGACGAAGCCTACCTCACCGGATTCGGCAACGAGCACGCGACCGAGGCCGCGCCCGGCGCGCTCCCCGTCGGCCGCAACTCCCCGCAGCGCGCGCCCCTCGGCCTCTACGCCGAGCAGCTCTCGGGCACCGCCTTCACCGCGCCGCGCCGCGAGAACCGCCGGAGCTGGCTCTACCGCCTCCGCCCCACCGCCGCGCACCGCGCCTTCGAGCCCGTCGCCCAGGGCCACCTCCGCAGCGGCCCCTTCGACGAGGTCCCCCCCTCGCCCAACCGCCTCCGCTGGGACCCGCTCCCCGTGCCCGCCGCGCCGACGGACTTCGTCGACTCGCTCGCCACCTACGGCGGCAACGGGTCGCCCGCCGCCGGCCACGGCATCGCGATCCACGCCTACGCCTGCAACCGCTCGATGGTCGACGCGGTGTTCTTCGACGCCGACGGCGAGCTGCTCGTCGTGCCGCGCGCGGGGCGCCTGCGGCTCGTCACCGAGATGGGCGCGCTCACCGTCGGCGCCCTCCACTGCGCGGTGATTCCGCGGGGCGTCCGCTTCCGCGTCGAGCTCCCCGACGGCGAGGCCGCGGGCTACGTCTGCGAGAACCACGGCGCCCCCTTCCGCCTCCCCGAGCTCGGGCCCATCGGCTCCAACGGCCTCGCCAACCCGCGCGACTTCGAGCACCCCG
>JAXLYI010000030.1:0-161775 GCA_046351555.1 Polyangiales bacterium | reverse complement strand
CGCGGGCCGCGGCCTGGGGGTCGCCGCCGGGGCTCGTCGGCGACGGGTCGGCGGGGAGCGACGCGTCGGGGTCGTGGTCGCGCGGCGTCCACTCGCGCAACTGGCGCGACCGGCAGGCCCCGAGGGCGACGAGGGCGGTGAGGGCGACTGCGCGGGCGGGGATGGTTCGCATGCGTACGATCGGGTGGAGGGAGGGCGGGAGCGGCGGGTTTTAGAGCGTTGGGCGGCGCCGCGTCAACGAGCGCGGAGGGGAAGCGCCGCGCCGGTCGCCACCGCGGGGGAGGCCTGTGGTAGAAGGGCGCCCCTCGCCGTGACCGACCCGAAGCCGCCGCCCTGGGACCCCGCGCAGCTCGCCGCCCTGCGCCCGCGCGCCAAGGCGGAGTTGCGCAAGCGATACCGTGGGCTCCGCGCGTCGCACCCGGCGTCGGCGCGGGCCGCCCGCTCGGCCGCGATCTGCCGCGCGGTGATGGCCCTCGACGCCTGGGGCGCGGCGCGGGTGGTGGCGCTCTTCTCCTCGCTCGACGACGAGGTCGACCTGCGCCCGCTGGTCGACGACGCGCGGGCGCGCGGGGTCACCGTCTGCCTCCCCTGCGTCACCGACGCCGACGGGCCGCTCACCTTCCGGGTGGCCTGGAGCCCGGCGGGCGATCAGCCCCTCGTCGCGGGCGTGTGGGGCATCGAGGAGCCCTCGGCCGACGCGCCCGTGGTCGCGCTCGAGGCCATCGAGTTCGCCGTCGTCCCCTGCCTCGCGGTCGATCCTGCGGGGCACCGCCTGGGCTACGGCCGCGGCTACTACGACCGCTCGCTCGCGCGGATGACGCGCGCGGTGACCGTCGCGGTCGCCTTCGATTTCCAGCTCATCGCCGAGACCCCGTCGGAGGCCCACGACGTCCCCGTGGCGTGGGTGGTCACCGACCGAACGACCCTCCGCGCCAACGCCCAGGGCGGAGACACCTTGGAGCATCGCTGACCCCCCATGGCCCTCCTTCAATTCGCCCGCGCGGCCGCCGGCGCCGCCGCCTCCTGGATCCTCGAACAGCAGAAGCCTGACGACGGCGCCCGCCGACGGGAGCTCGACGCGCTCCGCGCGCGCGCGCAGGAGCTCGAGGCCGCCGCCGCCGCCGCCCGCGCCCAGGTCGACGCCGCCCACGCGCGCGCCGACGCCTCCGCCGCCCTCGCCGAGGCCGCCCGCGCCGAGGCCGAGGCCGCCCGCCAGGCCGCGTCGCTCACCCTCCAGGACGCCGAGGTCCGCGTCCGCGCGGCGCTCGCCGCCGAGCTCGACGGGCTCTCGGCGAAGGGCCGCGCCCGCGCACAGGAGCTCGAGGCCGAGGGCCGCACGCGCGCCCGCCAGGCCGAGGACGACGCCAGGAAGCGCGCCGCGGAGATGGTGGCCGACGCGAAGCAGCAGGCGGTGGAGGCGACGGCGGAGGCCCGCGCGCGCCACGCCGAGCTCAACGCGCGGGAAGAAGCGCTCACGCGACGCGACGAGGCGCTCGCGCGCAAGGAGGCGGCCCTGACGCAGCGCGAGGCCGAGCTCACCCGGCGCGCGGAGGCGCTCACGGAGCGCGAGGCGAAGGCCGGGCAGCGCGAGGGCGAGGCCGAGCGGCTGGTGGCCGAGCGGGTGGCCGCGGTGGAGGCGGTGAAGCGCTCGGAGGCGCAGGCGCTCGAGCGGGTCGCGCAGCTCAGCGCCGACGACGCGAAGCGGCAGGTGATCGACGCGATCCTGGAGGACGCGCGGCGCGGGGCGGCGCGCGAGGCGAAGCAGATCGAGGACCTCGCCCGCGAGGAGGCCGAGAAGCGCGCCAAGCGGGTGGTCGGGATCGCCGTCCAGCGCTACGCGGGCGAGTACGCCGGGGAGCGCGCGGCGACGTCGGTCCCGCTGCCCAACGACGAGCTCAAGGGGCGGCTGATCGGGCGCGAGGGGCGCAACATCCGGGCCTTCCAGGAGGTGACGGGCTGCGACCTGGTGATCGACGACACGCCCGAGACGATCACGGTGAGCTCGTTCGACCCGGTGCGGCGCGAGATGGCGCGGCTCACGCTGGAGCGGCTGATCCAGGACGGGCGGATCCACCCGACGCGGATCGAGGAGTTCTTCGGCAAGGCGAAGGACGAGGTGGAGCGGACGATCCGGGAGTCGGGCGAGCAGGCGGCGCTGGAGCTCAACCTCGGGCGGCTGCACCCCGACCTCGTGAAGATCGTCGGGCAGCTCCGGTACCGCTACTCGTACGCGCAGAACATCCTGCGGCACTCGGTGGAGGTGGGGCACATGTGCGGGCTGCTCGCGCAGGAGCTCGGGCTCAACGCGCGGCAGGCGCGGCGCGCGGGGCTCCTCCACGACATCGGCAAGGCCGCGACGCACGAGCAGGAGGGCGGCCACGCCGTCATCGGCGCCCACATGGCGCGCAAGGCCGGCGAGGACGAGGTGGTGGTGAACGCGATCGCCTCGCACCACGACGACGAGGCCCCGAAGAGCATCATCGCGCACCTCACGGCGGCGGCCGACGCGATCTCGGGCGCGCGGCCCGGCGCGCGGCGCGAGATGCTGGAGGGCTACGTCAAGCGCCTGGAGGACCTGGAGAAGATCTGCGGGAGCTTCCGCGGCGTCGAGCGGAGCTTCGCGATCCAGGCGGGGCGCGAGGTGCGGGTGCTGGTGGAGCCGGGCGCGGTCGACGACCTCGGCGCGCTCGCCCTCTCGCGCGAGATCGCGCGGAAGATCGAGTCGGAGCTCGCGTACCCGGGGCAGATCCGGGTGACGGTGGTGCGGGAGACGCGCGCCGTCGACTACGCGCGCTGAAGGCGATCGGGCGTGTCCGCCTACTGGCGACGGTAGGCGGACATGAACGTCCAGGCCCGCCGCGCGAAGCTGGCGCCGAGGTAGTGCTCGCCCTCCCAGAGGTAGGTCTGCGAGGGGACGCCGGCGGCGGCGAGGCGCGCGGCGAGCGCGCACGAGTAGTAGACCGACACCATCGAGTCCTGCGCGCCGTGCGAGAGGTAGCCCGGCGCGCGGCGGCCCGTCGTGGGGATGGCGACGGGGAGCGTCGCGCTCGTGCAGTTGCACCAGCGGGCCTGGCGCGCGAGGTCGGCGCAGGTGTAGGCGGTGCCCTGGAAGGTGCAGTCGGGCCGGGATGCGCAGGTGACCATGCCGGCGGAGTTCTCGGCGAAGGCGGCGACGCGGTCGCGGAGGGCGACGGAGACGAGCAGCGACATGAAGCCGCCGTTGGAGTGGCCGATGGCGTACACCCGGTTGGGGTCGGTGTTGTACCGACGCTGCGCCTCCACCAGCGCCGCGCGAACCAGCACCAGGTCGGCGTTGGTGTTGATGTCCGCGCTGCTGGTCTGCCAGTACGTCCCGTTGCCGCCGGGGTGGTCGTAGTCCGCGCCCTCCGAGCCGAACCAGCGCGACGTCGGCGCGACGATGACCACGCCCTCCGCGTCGGCGAGCGCGCGGGCGCCGGAGTCGTCGAGCATCACCTGGCCGTCGCCGTTGGTGCCGTGGAACGCGAGGATCACCGGGGGGTTGGCGCCGCGCGACGAGGGCGCGTAGACCCACACGTCGCGGGCCTCGCCCATCACCGTGAGCCGCGCGCGGGAGAGCCCCGAGGCGCCGGAGAACGAGCCCGTGTAGGCGACCGTGTCCGCGGGTGGCGTGGCGCCGCTCGCGGCCTCGGCGGTGGCGTCCGCGCGCGTGACGTCGAGCGCAGCGTCGCGAGCGGCGTCGACGGTCGCATCGACGCGCGCGTCCGCGGTCGCATCAGCGCGAGCATCCACCGCAGCGTCAGCGCGAGCATCCACCGCAGCGTCCGCGCGCGCGTCCACCGCAGCGTCCGCGCGAGCATCCGCGGTCGCGTCGGCGCGAGCATCCGCGGTCGCGTCGGCGCGAGCATCCGCGGTCGCGTCGGCGCCGGCGTCGGGCGCGGGGGGCGTGCAGCGGACGTAGCCGTCGAGCCGGTAGCAGTCGTCGTCGCGGTCGCAGTAGCAGCTCGGCTCGCCGGGCCAGCACCAGCGGACGTGGCCCGACGACACGCCGATGGGCTCGCCGCGGTCGTTGTTGCGGACGGCCTCGGGGCAGACGCGGGTGGAGACGCTCCAGGCCGAGGAGTCGTCGGCGGTGGGGGCGCAGGACGCGGCCGACCACGCGAGGAGCGAAACGCAGAGGACTCTCTTCAACACGGGCATCGGCGACACCTCCAGGAGCCCCGGCGAGGGCGGAGGAGTTCCTAATGCGTGTGCCACAGGATGTGAAGCCGTTAATTCGAAGAGAAAGGGGGTGCGGCAGCGCGCCACACGCCCGGGCGAACGAAGGTCTGAAGACGGTCGTTCGAGCTCGGAACTACTGCCGTCGGTACGAGGACATGAATGACCACGCGCGTCGGGCGAAGGTGGCGGCGAGGTAGTGCTCGCCCTCCCAGAGGTACGTCTGCGAAGGGACGCCCGCGGCGGCGAGGCGCGAGGCGAGCGCGCACGAGTAGTAGACCGACACCATCGGGTCTTGCGCGCCGTGCGAGAGGTAGCCCGGCGCGCGACGGCCCGACGTCGGGATCGCGATCGGGTGCGAGGCCGCGTTGCAGTTGCACCACCCCGGCTGACGCGCGAGGTCGGCGCAGGTGAGCGCGCTCCCCTGAAATGAGCACTGCGGCCGGGATGCGCAGGTGACCATGCCGGCGGAGTTCTCGGCGAAGGCGGCGACGCGGTCGCGGAGGGCGACGGAGACGAGCAGCGACATGAAGCCGCCGTTGGAGTGGCCGATGGCGTACACCCGGTTGGGGTCGGTGTTGTACCGACGCTGCGCCTCCACCAGCGCCGCGCGAACGAGCACCAGGTCGGCGTTGGTGTTGATGTCCGCGCTGTTGGTCTCCCAGTACGTGCCGTTGCCCTGCGGGTGGTCGTAGTCCGCGCCCCGCTCGTCGAACCAGCGCGACGTCGGTGCGACCACCACCACGCCCTCCGCGTCGGCGAGCGCGCGCGCCCCCGACTCGTCGATGACGCCCTGGCCGTCGCCGTTGGTCCCGTGGAACGCGAGCAGCAGCGGCGGGCTCGCTCCGCGCGAGGCGGGCGCGTACACCCACACGTCGCGCGACGCGCCGAGCACCGTGAGCCGCGCGTGCTGGAGGCCCGGCGCGCTGGCGAACGTCCCAGAGTACGCGACCGTGTCCGCGGGCGGCGGCGACAGCGATGCGTCCGAGGGCGGAGGAGGCGGCGGGGGCGGTGAGGGCGGAGGCGGCGGCGGGGGCGCGGCGACGTCGGCGGACGCGTCGGGCGAGGACGTACCGGGCGGCGGCGTGCAGGCGACGTAGCCGGCCTCCGCGTAGCAGTCGTCGTCGGCGTCGCAGTGGCAGTGGAGCTCGCCCGGGAAGCACCAGCGCAGGTGCCCGGAGCTCACCCCGACGGGCTCGCCGCGCGCGTTGGGACGCACGGCCTCGGGGCAGTATCGCACCGGCGGCGGCGGCGGCGGGGGCGTGGGCGGCGGAGGCGGCGCGGGCGGGGTCTGCGCGGTCGGGGCGCTGCCCGCGGGCGTGCACCGGGCGCACGAGGCCGCGAGCAGGGAGGCGAGGAGCACGTGTCGGGAGAGCGCCATCGGTTGAAGTCTTACCCGAAACGCGGCGGGCGGTGGGGCGCGGACGGGCGCGACGCCGCGCGAGGAGCTTCCACGGTTCGGATCTCGCGCGCGGAGCGTCTTGACAGGGGGGCGCGCGGTGCGGTCCGTTCGGGCGGATGCCGCCGCTCGACGCGTTGGCCGTGCTACGCGCGGCGCCCGACCTGTACCTCTTGCTGTCGCCCGCCTTCCGCATCGTGGAGGTGAGCGACGCCTACCTGCGCGCGACCATGACGCGGCGCGAAGACATCGTCGGGCGCGACGTCTTCGAAGCCTTCCCCGACGACCCGAACGACCCGGGCGCCGACGGCGTGGCCTCACTGCGCGCGTCGCTCACCCGCGCGCTGCTCGACCGGCGGCCCCACGCGATGCCGGTGCAGCGCTACCCCATCCGGCGGCCCGAGTCCGAGGGCGGCGGCTTCGAAGAGCGCTTCTGGAGCCCGCTCAACACCCCGGTGCTGGAGGGCGCGGAGGTCGCGTACATCATCCACCGGGTGGAGGACGTGACCGAGCGGGTTCGCCTCGAGCGCGAGCGGATCGAGCTCAACCGCACGCTCGGCGAGGCGACGGCGCGCTCGCGGGACTACGGCCAGCTCCTCGACAGCGTGCCCGACGCGATCGTGACGGTGAACCGCGACGGGCGCATCGAGCTGGTCAACGCGCAGACGGAGGCGATGTTCGGGTACGCGCGCGCCGAGCTGCTCGGGCAGCCGCTGGAGGTGCTGATCCCCGAGCGCTTCCACGCACGCCACGCGGGGCACATGGGCCGGTACTTCGCCAACCCGACGGCGCGGCCGATGGGCTCGCGGCTCCAGCTCTTCGGCCGCCGCAAGGACGCGAGCGAGCTTCCGATCGAGGTGAGCCTCTCGCCGCAGGGGGGCGCGGGCCACGCGGTGACGGTGTCGGCGTCGATCCGTGACGTGACCGAGCGGGTGCGCCTGGAGGCCGCGGCCCGGCTCACCGCCGACCGGCTGCGCAGCGCGGTCGACGCGATCGAGGACGCCTTCGCGCTCTTCGACGCGGAGGACAGGCTGGTGCTCTGCAACAGCGTGTTCCGGCGGCTCGTGCACGAGGCGCAGCCGGGGGCGCTGGTCGGCAAGCGGTACGCGGAGATCCTCGACGCCTGGCTCGACGACCTCGACCTGCCCGACGCCGCGGCCCGCGCCCGCTTCCGCGACGAGCGCCTCGCGCGGCGGGCGCGGGAGCACACGGCCACCGTGGACGTCCGCCTGCGCGACGGGCGGAGCCTGCGCGTCGGCGACCGCCGCACCGCCGAGGGCGGCATCGTCCAGACGGTGTGGGACCGCACCGACGACGAGCGCCGCTCCCGCGAGCTCGGCGAGGCGCGCGCGACGGCCGAGGCGGCGAGCGCGGCCAAGAGCGATTTCCTCTCGTCGATGAGCCACGAGCTGCGGACGCCGCTCAACGCCATCCTCGGCTTCGCGCAGCTCCTCGCGCGCGACAAGCGCCAGCCCCTCGCCGACCGCCACCGCGAGCGCGTCGAGCGGATCATGAGCGGCGGCGAGCACCTGCTCCGGCTGATCAACGACATCCTCGACCTGTCGCGCATCGAGGCCGGGCGCGTGTCGCTCTCGATCGAGCCGGTGGGCCTCGCCGACGTCATCGACGAGGTGCTCCGCACGCTCGACCCGATCGCGGCGCGCCAGTCGATCGCCCTCGGGCTCGACCCGCTGCCCGCGTCCCCGAGCGCGGTGCTCGCCGACCGCACCCGCTTCGCGCAGATCCTGATGAACTTCGGTTCGAACGCGATCAAGTACAACCGCCCCGACGGGCGCGTCCGCTTCGCCGTCGACGTCGCGTCGCCGGGGCGCGTGCGGGTCACCGTCTCCGACACGGGCATCGGCATCCCGCTGGCGCAGCAGGAGAAGATCTTCCAGCCCTTCCAGCGCGCGGGCCAGGAGGCGGGGCCGATCGAGGGGACCGGCATCGGGCTGACGATCACGCGCCGCCTCGCGTCGCTGATGGCCGGCACGGTGGGCTTCCGCAGCGAGCCCGGGGAGGGCTCGTCGTTCTGGGTCGAGCTCCCGGCCCACGTCGCGGCCGACGCGCCGGCGCCCACCGTCGCGCGCCCGGCGGAGCACCCGCACCTCGTGGAGGGCGGGCGCCACCTGGTGCTCTACGTCGAGGACAACTCGGCCAACGTGGTCTTCATGCGCGACCTGATGAGCAGCTTCGACGCGGTCGACCTGGTGACCGTGCCGACCGCGGAGCTCGGGGTGGAGCTCGCGCGGGCCCGCCAGCCCGAGGTGATCATCATGGACATCAACCTCCCGGGGATGAGCGGGCTCGACGCGCTCCGCGCGCTGCGGGCCGACCCGGAGACGCGTCGCATCCCGGTGATCGCGCTGACCGCGGCGGCCTCCGAGCGCGACCGCGAGCGGGGGATGGAGGCGGGCTTCTACCGCTACCTCGCGAAGCCGGTGAAGGTCGACGAGCTGATCGACGCGGTGGAGTCGCTGCTCGCGCCCGCGCCGTAGGGACGCCTACGCGTCGCCCGACGGGATCCAGAGGACGAAGGCGGCGCCGGGCCGCGCGTCCTCGACGCGGATGGTGCCCCCGTGGGCCTCGACGGCGAGCTTGCAGAAGGTGAGGCCGAGCCCGCGCCCGCCGCGCCCGCGCTCGCCCTCCGCCTCCGCGCCGGGGAGCCGGACGAAGCGCTCGAAGACGGCCTCGCGGAGCGCCTCGGGGACGCCCGCGCCCTCGTCTGCGACACGGAGCTCGACGCCGTTCGCGGCGGCCGCGGAGGAGACGCGCACGGTGGAGCGCTCGGGCGCGTGGCGGATGGCGTTCTCGACGAGGTTCTCGAGGACGCGGCGGAGGAGGTCGGGGTCGGCGACGGCGGCGGGCTCGGCGACGTCCGCGTGGAGCGCGACGGACACGTCGGCCGCCTGCGCGCCGCGGGCCTTCACGATGTCGCCGACGAGCGCGCGGAGGTCGACCGGGGCGCGCTTGGGGCTCAGGTGCCCCTGCGCGGCGCGCGTCACGTCGAGCAGGTTGAGGATGAGCCGCGTGAGGTCGCGCACCTCGTCGCGGATGCGCCCCGCGGCGTCGCGCGAGCGCTCGGAGGCGGCGCGGTCGCGCAGGACGAGCTGGGCCTGGAGGTCGATGGCGTTGACGGGGTTCTTGAGATCGTGGACGACGAAGGCGGTGAGGTCTTCCTTGACGAGCTGGAGGCGGTAGAGCTCGTCGCGCTGCCGCCGCAGGAGGTCGTACTGGTCGCGGAGGGCCGCGTCGAGGCGCCGCCGCTCGAGCGACTGGCGCACGCGGAGGATGAGCTCCGCGGGCTGCACGGGCTTGGTCAAGAAGTCCGTCGCGCCCGCCTGGAGCGCGCGGTCGAAGGTGTCGACGTCGCGTAGCGCCGTCAGGAACACCACCGGCACGTCCGCGCCGCCCGGCATCGCGCGGATCCGCCGGCAGACGGTGTGCCCGTCCATCCCCGGCATCCGCACGTCGAGGAGGACGCAGTCGACGTCGCCGCGCGCCATCTGCGCGAGCGCGTCCTCGCCGTTGATGGCGAGGGCGACGGCGTAGCCTTCGTCTTCCAAGGTCATGCGGGCGAGGGCCCGGTTCTGCTCGTTGTCGTCGACGACGAGCACCTTCGCGTTCTCCAAGGGGGCGGCTTCCATCCGTTGGGCCTCCGGCGCGCAGGTAATCACGTCCCGTCGACGGCGGGCAAGGCTCGCGGCGCACACATCGCGTTGCGGCGCAGGCGCTTTCGCCACGCTCGCGCGGCACGCTCAGGGCAGCAGGAGCCTCCGCATGCGGTGGTAGGCACCGCCCGTCCCGCGGTTGCCGTCGGGGAGGTAGAGCACGGCGCCGTCGGGCGAGAGCGCGATGCCCTCGAGCCCGTAGAACACCGCCTCCGCGAGCGGCCCGTCGACGAAGCCGCCCATGCGGTTGCCCGCCACCGTGGTGACCGCGCCGTCGGGCGCGACGCGTCGGACGAGGTGCCCGTCGGCCTCGCTCACGTAGAGCGCGCCGTCGGCCGCGAGCGCCACGCCCTGCGGGCCGTCGAAGGTCGCGCGCATCGCGGGTCCGTCGTCGCCGCCGCGCGTCCCGCTGCCCGAGAGCGTGGTGACCGCGCCCGCGAGCGTCACGACGCGAATGCGCTGGTTGCCCTGGTCGGCCACCAGCAGCGCGCCGTCGCGACGGAGCGCCATGCCGTAGGGCCGGCTGAAGCGGGCCGCGGCGCCGGTTCCGTCGGCGAATCCCTCCATGCCCGGCGTGCCCGCGAGCATGGTGAGCTGGCCGTTGTCGGGGTCGAAGGTCTCGATGACGTGGCGGGTGTAGTCGGAGAGGGCGAGGCGCCCGTCGGGGAGAACCACCATGCCGCGCGGTCGTCCGAGGTCGCGCGCGAGCGCGGTGGCGCGGCGCTCGCCGGGGCGCAGTCGCCAGAGGGTTCCGGTGTCGTTGGAGCGGCCGCCGCGGTCGTTGGCGTCGGTCTCCAGGTACATCGTGCCGTCGGAGGCGAACACCATCCCGAAGGGCGCTTCGAAGCCCTCCTGGCGGAGGAAGGTCGTCACCCAGCCGTCGGGCTCGATCTTGCGGATGGCGTTGTTGTCGAAGTCCGCCACGTAGGCGTCGCCCATCGGGCTCACCGCCACGTTCACCGGGTTGTTGAAGTGCGCGTCGCCGCGGAGGCCGTCGGAGAGACCCGACGTCGCGCCCCCCGCGAAGGTCGCCACGCCGGGCTCGAACGCCGGCACGTCTTCGGGACGGACCAGCGGGACGTCCTTGCCCTCGACGTCGGGGTCGCTCGCGTCGCGCGCGATGTCCGCGGCGGCGTCGGTGGCGTCGGCGCGGGCGTCGCGCGGCGGTGAGACGTCTTCGGTGGGGACGTCGTCCTTCGCGGGGAGGTCGGCGACGACGTCGGCGGGCTCTTCGAACGCGTCGGGGCGGTCGACGACGTCGGGTGGGTAGGCGCCGGGGGGGAGGCCGCACGACGCGCAGAGGATCAGCGTCGCGCAGGCCCCGACACGGCGCGGGGGAAGGAAGGCGCGCATGCGTCGCGCATCATGGCACGCGGGTCGGAAGCGCCACGCGCGTCGCGTGCGCGGGGCGGGATTTCAGCGGTGAATCCAGTGAGTTGCGCAACGCGCGTGACAGCGCGCAGGCCGAGTGGGGGCGCGGCGGTCACGGGTCCGCGCGGAGCTCCGCGGGGACGGTGAGCTCGACGACGAGGCCCGACGCGTCGCGGACCCAGAGCGCGCCGTCGTCGGGCGCGAACGCGAGCGGCACGCAGCCCCGCGGCCAGGGCGAGCGCACGACCGCGCCGTGCGCGGCGAGGAGGAGGAGCCCTCTGCGGCCGGTCGAGAAGCCGGGGAGGCGGATGCCGACGCAGTGAGGGTAGGGCTCGAACCTGAACGCCCAGCGGACTTCGTCGCGCGTGGGCGCGTCGACGGCGAAGACGGAGACGACGAGGCCGATGTTCCCGCTCGCGATGCGCCAGAGCTGGCGGCCGTCGCGCGAGAGGAGGTGCTGGAACGAGTCGAGGTCGCCGATCTCCTCGAGGCGGTAGTAGGGCCGCTCGAAGATCTCCCGCGCATGGCCCTCCCCCGGCGCGTATTCGACGACGACGGCGTCGCGGGGACGCGCGTCGGAGCGGCGCATGTAAACGCACCGGAGCGCGCCCTCCGCCGTGAAGGCCACCGTGGCGGCCGGCGTGTCCCGGGCCAGGCCCTCCGGGGGCTCGAAGGGGTGCACCGCGCCGGTCACGAGGTCGACTCGCACCATCGTGCGCCGATCGTGCGGGGGCACGAGGACGGCGAAGCGCCCGTCCGGCGACACGACGAGCGCGTTCGCGCCGAGCCAGAGGGGCTTGCCGACGCGAGCGACGCGCGCGACGAGGGAGCCTGTGGCGCGGTCGTAGCGGAGGATCTCCCGGTCGGCGCGGAGGGCGAGCACCTCCCGGCCGTCAGGTGAGGCCGCGACGGAGCGGACTGGGCCGCCAGCCTCGGCCTGCGCGAGCACCTCGCCGGTGGCCCGGTCGCGCACGCGGATGGCGCCGTCCGTGGCGGCGGTGAGGAGCGCGCGACCGTCGGGGGTGCCGGCGACGGAGGCGAACTCGCCGACGGGGTCGAAGGCGCGCGCGCGGAACCCGTCGCTCCCGACATCGAACACGTGGAGACAGCTTCGGGGCACGCAGAGCACGCGCCCGGATGCCGACACCGCGATCGTCGCGCGCCCCCCTCCGACCGTGCCCGAGGCGCCGCGCGGGACCCGGAGTTCGCGCTTCGCCACGTCGATCCAGGCGAGGCGCTGCACCTCCCCCAGGATGAGCGCATGCCCGCCCGCGGTGAACGCCAACCGCCTCAGGCGCTCCGCCCGCGCGGTCACCGTGGCCGCGCTCCACCACTCGTCCCAGCGGCCGAGGACGACGCCCTCCGAGGTCGCGATCGCCGCGAGCCTGCGCTCTCCGTCGAGCGCTCCGAACGTGACGTTTCGCACGGCGGGGGCGGTGGTGGCGAGCCGCGCGACGGGGCGGAGCTCGACGCGGGTACCTGCCCCGAGCGCGACGGCCTCGAGCACGTCGAAGCTCGTCGCCGACGCGCGCCGGAGGAGGAAGCGGCCGCACGGCGAGAAGACGACGTCGATCCAGGCCGCCGGGGCCGTCGCGGTCCAACGCGTCGTGCCGTCCTCGCAAAGGAGGATGTGGAGGTCACCGTCCCGCCACATCGCGAAGCTGTCACCCGCGGATTGGGTGTTGCCCGAGCGACCGTCGGACGGGACGAGCACCTGCCACCCGTTGCCCGCGTCGTTCACCCGCCACAGACCTCGCGCGTTGAGCACGCGCAATCCCCCAGGAGCAGGCGCGACGCAGACCGCGTGGATCGTGTACACGTCGAGCGCCGGCACCTCCCAGCGCCCGACGCACGCGAGCGCGTCGAGGTCCCAGCGCTCGACCGCATCGCGCAGCACGAGGGCGGCGTGGCGCCCGTCGGGCTCGATCGCGGCGGCCCGCACCTCGCCGTCGGCGCGGCCCTCCAGCGAGCCGTACACCCGCGCCACGGGCAGCGTGCACCCGGCACGAATCGCCGCGACGCGGGCGGCGGTGCGCGGGTCGGGGGGGACGTGGTCCATCGCGCGAGGCTACCGCGCCGCGCGACGGCGAGGGGGTGATCAGCGGGTGCGGTAGAGGGAGATGGTCGACACGCCGGTGACGTACACGCGGCCGTCGGCGACGACGGGGGGGACCCACTGGCGCACGCTCGGCGGGGCCTCGGTGTTGGCGTAGATCTCCATGCCGGTGCTCACCTCGTAGGCGCGGAGCGCGGGGGAGCCGCCGGTGCCGGTGCTCGCGCCCGCTACCCAGAGGATCGCGTCGTTGTCGCCGTTGGACGACACCACCGGCGGGGCCGCGCCGGTGATGGACGCGGTGCACCACGCGGTGCTGAGCGTCGAGCCGCCGGCGACGCGCAGGGCCATCACGCCGTTGGAGCCCGAGCAGCCCGAGCGCGTCCCGCGGGCGGGGACGAACACGTACGTGTCGGAGCCGCCCGACCACGCGCCCATCGCGCCGAAGATGCCGCCCGAGCACACGCGCTGCGAGGCGACCGGGGTGCCGCCGCCGAGGTCGTCGGCGTCGAGGAGGTAGATGGTGCCGGCCTTGCCGCCCTGCACCACGCGCCCCGGCGTGCCCGGGAGCACCACGGGCGAGACCGAGCCGATGTCGAGGTCTTGCAGGTCGAGGGTGCGCGCGTCGCTCGGGCTGAACTGCGCGGCCATGTCGTCCATCGCGAAGGTCGCGCCGCCCGGGCCCGTCGCCAGCCGCAGCACGAACTCCCCGAGCGAGCCCGGCGTGTGCCCGCCGAGGGGCGTGCTGTTGCCCGTCGCGACGAAGATCCGCCCGGCGCCGTCCATCGCGAGGCCGCCCGGCGCCCAGATGCCCGAGCCGCGGCCCGGGGTGGCGAAGGAGGTCTGCTCCGTGGGGTTGGACGCGGTGACGCTCACCACCCAGCCGTGGTAGATGCCGCAGTCGCCGTAGAGCCCGCCGAAGGGGACGTACACCTTGCCGTCGCGGAAGGCGAGCGCGCCGCGCTGCCCGGTGACCCGCGCGTCGAAGCTCGACCCGTTGGACATCGGCGGGCTGATCGCCGCGGGGTACCCGCTGCGCTGCGCGCCCGTGGCGAGGTCGAGCGCGTTGAGCTTGAAGCCAATGCCGCCCTGGTTGACGAACGACACCGCGTAGAGCGTCCGCGAGGCGAGGTCGATCACCGGCGTGCTGGTGACGCCGAGGGTGTTGATGTTGCCGCACATCTGCACGGAGCGCGACACGGTGGGCCCGAGGTTGGTGCGCCAGAGCTCCGCGCCCGTGTCGGCGTCGAGCGCGTAGACGTTGTTGCCCTCGGTGGCGACGAAGAGCGCGTCGCGCGTCGCGCCCATCACCGACACCTGCGGCACGTAGAGCGGCTGGCCGTAGGTCTCGCCCTGGAGCGTCGGCGCGAAGGCCGCGACGCGCCCGAAGCCCGCGCGCACGGAGGCCGGCGTGAGGCGCGTCTCCGCGCGGTTGGCGCCGGTGCGCCCCGGGTCGCCGAGGAAGGTGGTGATCGCCGTGCCCGCGCCCATCATCCCGCCGTCGGGCGTCGCGGGGCGGTCGGCGGTGGCGTCGGGCGTCGCGGGGGTGTCGGGCGTCGCGGGGGTGTCCTGCCCGGTGACGTCGGGCGTCGCGGGGGTGTCCTGCGTCGCGGGGACGTCGCCGGTGGGCGGCGGGAGCGTGTTGGACGTGCCGCTGCACGCGGCGGCGAGGGAGAGCAGCGTGGCGGACACGAGGGGGCGCGCGAAGAGCTTCAAGCGAGTTTCTCCTAGGGCAGAGGAGTCGACAGATGCCGGGGCGATGGTACGCAAGCGGCGCGCGAGCGCCAGGGGCAACGAGCGCCCCCGCGAGGCGCCGCCGCGGCCCCTTGCGCGCGCCGCCGGGGTTGTGGGACAACCCGCGCCCGCCGCGGGTGACCTCCTGCCCGCCGCGCCGCGCCCCCTCCGGGCGCGATTCACCCTCTAGCCTGCGAGTACCCGAACCATGTCCATGGACCGTGACCGTGACCGCCCCCGTATCGACCGCGACACGCGCGAGCTGATGACCTACCTCCGCGACACCTTCCGCGACGCCGCCGCGCGCATCGACGACTACCTCGCCCGCCAGGAGCCCCAGGCCCGCGCCCGCGGGTGGCGCGACGACCGTGGGGACCGCGGCGCCCCGGCGCGTGAGTTCTCCCGCGACGACCGCGGGGCGCGCGACGACCGCGGGGCGCGCGACGACCGCGGCGCGCGCGGCGGGGCCGAGGCGCCCCGGGAGTTCTCGCGCGACAACAACTGGCGCGAGCGCGAGGCCGAGCTCGACGGCGGCCCGCAGGGCGGCGGCGGCGAGGTCCACGAGCCGCTCGAGAAGCTCCGCGAGGAGGTCCGCACGATCAGCAACGACGCGGGCAACATGGAGCACGCGCTCCTGCGCCTCCACGTCGAGGCGGTGACCGCGGAGACGCGGCTCCTCCAGGCGAAGGCGAACGACCCGGTCGACCAGGAGATCGCCGCCCGCATCATGCGCACGCTCACGGCCATCGTCTCCGACCACCGCCCGGGCCACGTGTACGGCCTCGCGCGGCACCACCAGACCGACTGGGAAGAGATGGCCCGCCGCGCCCGCGAGGAGATCCGCTCGCGCCGCGACGCCGCCCCGCAGGGCTGATTCGCCCTCCCCTCCCCTACCGCCCGTTCGCCGAGGCCCGTTGGCCTCGGCGAGCGGGGGACGGAGGCCGCCTACTCCACCACGCCGAGCACGTTGCGCTGGGGCGTCGCCGCCTCCACCGCGCGCTTGAGCTCTTCGAACACCGTCCGCGCGTCGGCGACGCCCTCGAGCGTCACCTCCGGCGTGGTCGCGTCGCGCGTCACCAACCGGATCGTCCCCACCCCGAACATCCGCTGCGACAGCGTCTGGCGGAACTCCACGTCGCGCACCCGCCAGAGCTGGATCGTGTCGATCTTGCGGTCGAGCACGCCCCGCTCGACGTCCACCGTCCGCGACGTGACCCGGTAGCGCGTCGCGCGGCGCCCGAACTCCGCCGTCGCGAGCATCGCGAGGCCCGCCACCGACACGAGCCCCACGAGCGCGCCCCAGGGGCCCTGCGTGTACGCCGCGGCGGCCGCCCCGACCGCGCCGCCCACGATGAGAACCCCCATCCCGACGTAGCGCGGGAGCCGCGCCTTCCACGACGGCGACGCGCCGAGGATCAGCCGCGCGGGGGCCTCCGTGGGGGCGGCGGACGCGGGCGCGGGCGCGCCGTTGAGCATCGAGCCGCAGTGGCGGCACTTGATGGCGGCGTCCTGGATCTCCTCGGCGCAGAAGGGGCACGCTTTCATGGCGCCCGCGACGATACCGCAGAAGGTCAGTCGAGGCCGAAGAACTCGCGGATCGAGCTGGCGAAGTCGGCCTTCTTCTCCGCGGCGTGGCGCTGGCGGGCCTCCTCGTCGAGGCCGCGGCGCATCGCCATCAGCACCGACTCGCGCTCGGCGAGCACCTCGGCGAAATCCTCCGCGCGCTCCGGGTGGGCGGCGAGCACGCGGCGGAAGGCCTCGGCCCCGAGGCGCAGGCACTCGACGTCCGTCACCGCCACCACCGTGGCCTCGCGGGGCTTGCCCGTCATCAGCGAGATCTCGCCGAAGAAGCGCCCCGCCCCGAGGCGCGCGACCTCGCGCTCGAGGCCGCCGTCGACCGTGACGCGAACCGAGGCCGTCCCCTCGGTGATGAGGTAGAGCCAGTGCCCCTCGGCGCCCTGGCGCGTCATCACCTCGCCCGCGGCGAAGGGGGCGTAGCGGAGCTCCTTCGCGAGCAAGGCGAGCTCGGCGTCGTCCACGCTTCGAAGCACGTCGACCTCGCGGAGCGCGGCGGCGTGGCGCCTCACCTCCTCGTCGGATTTCTCCGTGCTGGCGCGCTCGGCGGCGACGGCGACGGTGAGCGCGCGGGCGGGCACCGAGAGGGCGATGCGGGCGCGGGCGAGCGCGAAGAAGACCCGCGTGCGGACGACCGAGTCGGTGGGCCCGTCCTCGCGCGGGTCGGTGAGCCAGTAGCGGACGGCGTAGCGGCACTGGCCCTCGACCACGTCGGCGAGCACGCAGTCGGGCGCGGGCGCCGGGGCGACGCGGGGGATGGCGGCGGCACGGAGGGCGCTCTCGACGGCCTCGATCACGTCGGTGGGCTGGTGCTCGAAGCCGACGTGGAAGACGACGGTGCGGCGCCAGAGGCCCGGCTGGAAGCCGCGCGCGAGCACGGTGACCTGCGACTTCATCAGCATCGAGTTGGGCAGGAGAACCAGCTCGCCGTCGCGGGTCATGAGGGAGGTGTAGCGCCAGCGGATCTCGGCGACGCGGCCCGAGACGCCGCCGACGGAGACCCACGCGCCGACGGCGACGGAGTTGTCGAGCTGGAGGGCGAGGCCGCCCATCACGTTGCCGAGCGTGTCCTGGAGGGAGAAGCCGATGACGGCGGTGAGGACGGCGCTGGTGGTGATGACGCCCGAGAGGTTGTAGCCCGACGCGGCCGCCACGAGGAGGCTCGCAGAAGCGCCCGCGACAGCCATCGCGGTGTCTTGCAGGATGCGCGGCGGCTCGACGCCGAGGCGGCCCATGGCGACGGAGAAGAGCGCGACGCCGCCGAGGCCGACGAGCGCGGCGACCTCGGCGAGGCGGGCGACGAGCACGGTGGCGCGCGCGGCGGAGGCGGCGCCCGAGGCGTCGAGCACGGCGGCGGCGAGGACGAGGGCGAGGTGGATGACCGTGAGGATGACCGCGCTGCGCAGGCGGCGGCGCTCGGCGGGGGCCCAGGCGCGGACGAGCGCGGCGGTGAACACCACCGCGACGACGGGCACCGCGCTCTTCGACGCGGCGAGCTCGCGCAGGAGCGAGTCCCAGAGGTTCACGGTGGGGGCGGTGAGGCGGAGGGGGGAGCGATCAGGAGAGCTGGCCGCAGTCGGCGATGACGACGGGGGCCTTGGTCTCGCCCCCGCGCGAGCCGGCGGCCTCCATGGCCTGCACGACCTCCATGCCCGACTCGACCTTGCCGAAGACGACGTGCTTGCCGTCGAGCCACGGGGTCACGACGGTGGTGATGAAGAACTGCGACCCGTTGGTGCCGGGGCCCGCGTTGGCCATCGAGAGGAGGCCCGGGCGGTCGTGGCGGTACTGGAAGTTCTCGTCGGCGAACTTCTCGCCGTAGATCGACTCGCCGCCGGTGCCGTTGCCGCGGGTGAAATCCCCGCCCTGGCACATGAACTGCTGGATGATGCGGTGGAACGCGGAGCCCTTGTAGTGCAGGGGCTTGCCGGAGCGGCCGACGCCCTTCTCGCCGGTGCAGAGGGCGCGGAAGTTCTCCGCCGTCTTGGGGGTGACGTCGGCGAAGAGCTCGAACACGATGCGCCCCTTGGGGGCGCCGCCGATGGTGATGTCGAAAAACACGCGCGGGTTTGCCATAGCGGCAGTGGGGTACACCCGAACCCCCACCCGTGGGAAGGGGGATCCGCACCGCGGGGATCGCCAGGGAGCTCCTACCGCGCGTAGATGATGACGTTGAAGTACCGGGCCTCGACGCGGCCGGGGTTCTCGTAGGTGTGGGGGACGTCGGCTTCGAAGTACACGGAGTCGCCGGCGGCGAGCTCGCTCACCTGGTCGCCCACCTGGATGCGCAGCGTGCCGGTGAGCACCGTGAGGCTCTCGCACGTCCCCTTGGCGTGGGCCTCGCTGCGCGAGAGCGAGCGGGGCGCGAGGCGCAGCTCGTAGCACTCCACCTGAGCGGAGGCGCCGGCGGGGGTGAGCGGCCGCGACTCCATCCGGCCGTCCGCGGAGCGGAGCACCTGCGCGTCGCCCCGGCGCAGCACGCGGAGCCGCTCGACCCGCTCCTCGCCGAGCAGCGCGGCGAAGGGGATCTGGAGGCCGGCGGCGATCTTCCAGAGGATCGCGATCGTCGGGTTGGTCTTCGACGTCTCGATCTGCGAGAGCGTCGCGCGCGAGACGCCCGAGCGGGCCGCGAGGTCGTCGAGCGACAGGTCGCGCTGCTTGCGCAGGGCCCGGAGGTTCTCCGCGACGCGGCGGGTGAGCTCGGCGGCGCCGATCTCGTCGCCCTCGACCTCCGCCACCGTGCGCGACGGGGGGTTTGACACCTTGGCAGGTTTCGCCATATTGAATGCACCTCTACTCTAGAAGAGTCCGACGGACCCTTCAACCACGGAACGATCGACGATGACGGTACATCCGCCGACGGAGCGCGGCGCAACGATCTGGCTGACGAACGCGACCGCGGGCGACGCGGAGGCGCTGGCGGCGCGGCTGCGGGCGCTCGGGCGGCGCGCGGAGGCGCTCGACGCGCGGGCGCCGCGGGTGGGGCTGGTGGGCAGGCTCCTGGCGCGCAACGGCGTGCTGGCGGTGGCCCCGGCGGATGGGGTAGAGCCGGGCGACGAACCCGGTGCACGGCACGAGCTCCGGGTGAGCGTGCCGGCGGGCTCGCTCGACGCGGGCGTCGAGCGGGTGGTGGCGGCCCTTCGGGAGCGCGAGCTCCTTCCGGCGGCGTAGACGAAGCGACAGGCGAGCGGACGATGACGACTTCCCCCAACGTGTTCCTCCCGAAGTTCAGTGACCCGCGGGACATCGACGAGTTCGTCGAGGTGCTGGGGCGCTTCGAGCGCGCGGAGATGTCGGCCGACGACTTCCGGCGCTACCGGCTCACCCGCGGGGTGTACGGGCAGCGGCAGGAGGGCGTTCAGATGATCCGCACGAAGGCCCCGCAGGGCGTCATCGCGGCGCCCGCGCTCCTCGCGCTCGCGGAGGTGGCCGAGCGCTGGGGCCACGGCTTCGGCAACATCACCACGCGGCAGAACATCCAGTTCCACTTCGTGCAGATGAGCGACGTCGAGGCGCTGATGCACGTGCTCGACGGCGCGGGCATCACGACGCGCGAGGCCTGCGGCAACACGGTGCGCAACGTCACGTGCTGCCCCTTCGCGGGCATCCGCAACCGCGGGACGTTCGACGTGACGCCCTACGGCGAGGCGATCACGCGCTTCTTCCTGCGGCAGGGGTGGGCCAACAACCTCCCGCGGAAGTTCAAGATCTCGCTGGGTTACGGGCCCGACGACACGGCCTACGGCGCGATCAACGACATCGGGCTCATCGCGCAGGTGCGAGACGGGCGGAAGGGCTTCCGCTTCCTGGTGGCGGGCGGCCTGAGCACCTCGCCGGAGAGCGCCGCGGTCTTCTTCGACTTCCTCGACGAGCGCGACCTGCTCGACGCGTGCGAGGCGGTGGTTCGTGTGTTCGACCGGCACGGCAACCGCGACAACAAGCACCGCGCCCGGCTCAAGTACGTGATGCGGAAGATGGGGCGGGAGAAGTTCCTCGCGGCGCTCCACGCGGAGTACGCCGCGGTGAAGGAGCGTGGGGGGACTGCCCTCGACCTCGGGGTGGTCGCGCCCGCCGCGGTGCCGCCGCCCCCCTCCCCCGACGCGCCCGACGCCGACAAGACGGCCGCGCGCGGCCCGGGCTACCTCCAGTGGCGCGCGTCCAACACCTTCTCGCAGGACCAGACCGGCTACACCTGCGTGCTCACGCGCCACGCGCTTGGCAAGGTGACGGCGGAGCAGTTTCGCGCGCTCGCGAAGCTCTGCGTCGAGTACGGCGACGGCTCCGTGCGAACCACCATCGACCAGAACCTCGCGATCCGCTTCGTCCCCCACCACCGCCTCCCCGCGCTGTGGGCCGCGCTGAAGGAGCACGACCTCGCGAAGCCCGGCGCGGGCACCGTCGCCGACGTCACCACCTGCCCCGGCGCCGAGAGCTGCAACCTCGCGGTCACCGCGTCGCGCGCGGTGGGCGAGGCCATCAGCGCGCGCCTGGAGGGCGACCCCGCGCTGGCCGAGGCCGTCGAGCTCGCGAAGGGGGCGATGATCAAGGTGTCGGGCTGCCCCAACTCCTGCGGCCAGCACCACATCGCCGACATCGGGTGGCACGGCGCGGCGAGGAAGTTCGAGGACCGAACGGCCCCGGTGTACCAGCTCCACCTCGGCGGCGGCTTCGACGAGAACGGCGCGCGCTTCGGGCGCCAGATCATCAAGGTCCCCGCGCGGCGGGTGCCCGAGGCGGTGGCCCGGCTGGTGCGATCGTACGCGACCGAACGAACCGAGGGAGAGACGCCGGCGGCGTACTTCCAGCGGATGGCGGCGCCGGCCGTGACGCTGCTGCTCGGCGACCTCGCGGCGGTGGACGCGACGACGCCCGACGAGATCTTCCTCGACCTCGGCGAGGAGAAGGGCTTCCGCGTCGCCATCGGCGAGGGCGAGTGCGCCGCGTAGGGCGCGCGGTTCTCGGGGGGGGCGCTTGTGTGGTAGTGCTCCCCCGCCATGAGCGTCGATGACGCATTCGACCGCTTCCTCTCGCTGCGCGGCAGGGTCCCCCCCGAGGACGACCTCCCGCTCACGAACAACGAAGCCTGCACGCGTCTCCACCTCATCGACCCCATGCTCACCGAGGTGCTGGAGTGGCCGCGCGAGCTCATCGCGGTGGAGGTCGCCAGCGGCGAGCCCGACGACGAAGACCGCGCCGGCGCCTCGCGGCTCGACTACGCCCTCCGCGACGCCGAGGGCGTCTGCTGGTTCGTCATCGAGGCGAAGAAGCGAACCCGCCCATTGATGGAAGCGACGGGCGATGGGCGGATGGAGACCCTGAAGCTCGCCGGGCCCGTCTTGAAGCGGGGATGCTGGCCCATCATCGAACGCCAGATGCCGCCCTACCTCGGGCGCTTCATGCCCATCTTCGGCGCGGTGACCACCGGCGAGCAGTGGGTGGCCTTCCTCAACAAGGCCCGCCCCGACGAGGTCCCGCTCGACCAGACGCACGCCGCGGTGTTCCGCTCGCTCGACGCCGTCGCGAAGGACTTCGAGCGCTTCTACAACATCTTCGGCTTCCACGGCGCCCGGCGTCGGACGCTGCTCCAATACGTCGAGCAGGGGCGCGCGCGCGGCGTCCTCCACGCGCCCTCCGCACGCCGCGTCGTCCCGACCGGCGAGGAGCGACTCATCGACCACCAGGGCGCGGACGGCTTCTACCGCGACCTCAAGCTGGCGATGGACGGCGCCTTCCGCGCGCTGCACGACGACCGCGCCGCGCTGGTCGAGTGCTTCGTCGAGTCGCGCGAGAGCCGCGACGCCAGCGACCGCCTGGAGCGGGTCGCCAACGAGCTCGGGGACGCCCTCCGCGACGCCTCGGAGTACCCCGAAGACGTGCGCCAGCAGGCTGACCAGGTCGCCCCCGCGGCGGTGCAGCCGCTCGACTGGGCGAAGCCCGGCCAGGGCTACCTCGCCCGCATCATCGGCGAACGCTCGGCCGGGAAGACCGTGTTCCTCCGGCGCGTGTTTGACGTCACCCTCACGGCCCGACGCGAGCGCATCTTCCGGCTCTGGATCGACGTCGAGACGCTCGACCCCTTCGACGCCAACGCCGCGAGCCGGGACGCCTTCGAGCAGCTCAAGCTCGCGCTCTTCGGCGAGGAGGGCCCGTCGTGGGCGCACCTCCGCGAGGTGTACCGGCGCGAGTGGGTGAGCCGCACCCGACTCCTTGCGATCGACGGAGACGGGACGCCCGAGCACCGCGCGGCCTTCCTCCAGGAGATGCTCGACCGCGAGGCCCGCGACCCCGCCGAGGCCCTCCGCCGCTACGCCGAGTTCGCCACGCTCAACCGCCGGCACCTCGTGTGCGTCGTCGTGGACAACCTCGACCACCTCTCCGACCCGTCGCCCGCTCTCACCTGGGCGCTCGCGCGGTACCGCGCGATGTTCGCGCTCGTCACCGTCGCGATGGAGGACGCCACCCTGTGGCGGCTCCGAGGCGCCGGGCGCGACGTGCTGGACGACCAGCAGCCCGAGCAGTTCTGGCTCCACCGCCCCAAGGTGCGCGAGGTGATCGAGCGCCGCGTCGACCACCTCCGCCGGCTCGTCGGCGAGGCGCCGTCAGCGACGGGTCGCTCCTCGACCAACGTGGGTCGCCACGGGCAGTGGCGCTGGACGGTGGCGCCCGAGCAGCTCGTCCGGGTGGTGAGCACGGTTCTCCTTCAGGACGACACGGTCGTTGGGTGGATCGGGCAGCTCGCCAACCACGACCTCCGCGAGGTGCTCAACCTCTGCCGCCGGGTGGTGCTCTCGCCGCACATCCGCACGGCGAAGCTGTTGTCGATGCACGTCACCGAGCAGGTGTCGCGGCAGCGCGTCCTCCGCGCGCTCGTCGCCTCGCCCCGGCGCGAGCAGTACCTCGCCGAGCCCACCGACCCGGTCGCCAACGTCTTCGGCTTCTGGCTGGAGAGCGATTGGGCGCCGCTCCTCCCCGCGCGCCTCCTCGTCTTCCTGCGGACCCGCGAGGACGACGCCCGCAACCGCCGGGAGACGTTCGGGGAGTTCATCGCGGTCGAGCGGCTGATGGAGGGATTCGCCGCGGAGTTCGGCGTGCCGCGCCCGGTGCTCTGTGCCGCGCTCGAAGCGCTCTCGGCCCGGATGCTCGTCGAGCCCTTCAACCCCGCCGACCGCGCGCTCGCCGACCTCCAGGCCCGCGTGAAGATCACCCCGCGCGGGCGCCTCCACCTCGACTGGGCGCTCCGCGAGGCCACCTACGTTCGCCTGATGGCGGAGGTCGACCCGGTCGTCGACGACGCCGCCCTCGCAACCCTGCGCGACCGCCGCGAGCGCTTCATGCAGGCCGTCTCCTCGCGCGCCGACGGTGGGTACGACAAGGCGGCCATCGCGGCGGCCGAGCGGGCCTTCACGTCGGCGTATGTGGCCTACGTGCTCGCCGCCGCCCGGCGCGTCACGCCGAGCCACGCGAACTCGGACTACGCGTGCGTCGCGCGCTTCGAACACGAGCTCGCCCAGGCCCACGCGCCCGCGAAAAGCTGAGCCGAGCGCGCTACCGCGGCGGGATCACATCGGCGACGGGCGTCCCACCGAGGCCCGGCCTCGGGGATCATCCGGTCAGTGCGAGCGCGGTTCGTCGCGAACGCCGCTTCGTGAGGCGTCCTCGGCCTGGTGGCTCGACGTGGTGACCTCGCCACGCGTGCCGCCCAGTCCGGCGGGCGCCCCACGCCTCGCGGCGCCGACGCGGCGGCCTCTCGCTGTACGCGGACCTTGGCGAGCGCCGCGCGGCGGGTGCCCGAGGCGATGGCCCGGCTGGTGCGGTCGTACGCGACCGAACGAACCGAGGGGGAGACGCCGGCGGCGTACTTCCAGCGGATGGCGGCGCCCGCGGTGACGCTGCTGCTCGGCGACCTCGCGGCGGTGGACGCGACGACGCCCGACGAGATCTTCCTCGACCTCGGCGAGGAGAAGGGCTTCCGCGTCGCCATCGGCGAGGGCGAGTGCGCCGCGTAGGGCGACAGGCCGCTCCGCCGCGTCCGTAGCGTCACCCCGACCGGTCGCGGCACCACCCCGCGAGGAAGCGTTGCAGGTGCTCCTCGACGAAGACGTCGAGGTCGAGCGGCCGGCACTTCACCCCGTGGAGCGACTCCTGGTGGAGGAGCGCCAGCACCACCGGCGACACGAGGGCGAGCGACGCGTGTCGCGCGTCGGGGCGAGGCCCGCCGTCCGCGTCGAGCCGGGCGGCGATGTGGCCTTCGAACGACGCCAGCATGGGCTCGAGCAGGTGGGTCACGTAGGCGGGCCCGAGCGCCTCGTCGCCGAGGCCCCACAAGAGCCCCGCGGCGAAGAGCGACCCGACCCCGACGCGCCACGCGAACACGAGCTGGTGGAGCGCCAGCCGGAGCGCCTCCTCCAGCGGGAGCGCGGCGGACACCGGGTGCGCGGCGCCCGCCCGGTCGGAGAGCGTGCGCATGTGCGCGAGCATCGCGTGCAGGAGCTCGTCCCGAGACGTGAAGTAGTGCCGGAGCGTCGTCCGCGAGACCCCCGACGCCTCGGCGAGCTCCGCGAAGGACGAGCGCTCGGGGTGCCGGGCGACCGCGTGAACCACCCGGTCGAGGAGGTCGGCGCGGGTCTGGTCGAAGTCGGCGTTGCGGCTGCCGGGGGGCCTGCTCATCGTGCGGTCGGGCGAAGGGTACGACGACCCGGCGCCGCCCCGCGAGGCCGTCGATTGCACCCCGGGAGCACCCGGGATATAAACAAAACACATGAGTACATTAAATCACGGTGGCGCGCGCACCGCGGTGCTGCTCGGCGCGACGCGCGGGATCGGTCGGGCCGCCGCGGTCGAGCTCGCGCGGGGGGGATGGCGGACGCTGCTCGTCGGGCGCGACCGGGCGGCTGGGGAGGCGCTGGCCGCGTCGCTCGGCGGCGGCGCCCGCTTCCTCGCGGCGGACCTGTCGTCGCTGGCGGAGGTGCGCCGGCTCGCGGCGGCGGTGCGGGCGGCCGCCCCGCGGGTCGACCTGGTCGTCCACAGCGCCGACGTGCTCCGCTCCGCGCGGGTCGACACCGCGGAGGGGATCGAGGTCAGCTTCGCGACCAACTTCCTCGGGCGCGTCCTCTTCAACCACCTCGCGCTGGAGGGCCTCGCCGACGGCGCGGCGATCGTCCACGTCGCGGCGGCGGGGTTCCCGGGGCGCCTCGAGGCGGCCGACATCCCGCCGGGGCCGGGCGTGAGCGCGATGTCGGCCCACAACCTCGGGCAGCGCGCCAACGACGCGTACGGCCTCGAGCTCGCCGAGCGCCTGCGGTCCCGGCGCGTGCGGGTGTTCGTGCTGCACCCGGGCATGGTCGCCACGGGCCTGCGCGACTCGCCCGAGCCGCGCGCCTGGCCGGTGCGCCTGCTCGTCGCCGCGCTGACCTGGCTCGCCCGCCCGTGGACGGTCACCCCCGAGGACTACGCGCGGCGGCTCGTCGCCTTCCTCACGGGTCCCGCCAGCGACACGCAGCACGTCCTCCACGACCGCTCCTTCCGCCCGCTCGCCCCCCGCCGTCGCTTCCTCGACCCGTCGCGGCGGGGCGCGATCTGGCGGCGTGCGCACGAGGCCGTGGGGCTCCCGGCGCGAGGCGAGGTTGACCCCGCCGCCCCCGAATAATAGATTATACGCATGAGTACACTCCAAGAGCGCAGGTACTTCTCGGGCTTCGCGCGCGTGTGGACGCCCGTCCTGGCGTCGTCGCAGTTCGGGTCGGCGCCCGTGGCGGCGACGGTCGCGGGGGAGCGCCTCGTCTTCTTCCGGGGGGCCGCGGGGGCGGCGGCGCTGCTCGACCGGTGCCCCCACCGCGGCGTGGCGCTGTCGCTCGGGCGCGTGCGCGACGGGTGCCTGGAGTGTCCCTTCCACGGCTGGCGCTTCGACGAGGCCGGCGCGGCGCGCTTCGTCCCCTGGAACCCTGACGCCCGCACCGAGCTGCTCGGCGCGGTGAGCCTGCCGGTCGCGGAGGCCGGCGGGCTCGTGTGGCTCTACACCGCGCCGGGGCGCGACGCGCCGCCGCTCCCGCCGGTCGCGCGGGCCCTCGCCCGGCGGGCGCGCAGCGTCGTGAAGGAGCAGCTCGTGGCGACCCACTGGTCACGCGTGATCGAGAACGTCCTCGACGCCCCGCACCTGCCCTTCGTGCACCGCTGGACGATCGGCGCGGCGGCGCGCGCGCCGGCGGACGCGGGGGCGCGGATGGAGACCTCCTACACGCCGACCGACGACGGCGGGCGGGTCCGCTGGTCGGTGGACGGCGCGACGACGGGGCCCAACCAGGGGTGGATCCGCCACCACGCGCCCAACCTGATGGCGCTCGGCGATGGCGATGATGGCGGCCCGCCGGAGCAGCTCGTGGTGGCCGTGCCCGTCGACGCCACGCGCACCCGCTCGCTCGCCGTCCTCGCGCCCGGCCTCTCGCTCTTCCGCGTGCTCGACGCCCTCCTCGGCGACAGGCTGAACAGGGAGGACCGCCACGTCATCGAGACGCACGACCCGCCGGAGGTGCCCCGCGTCGGCGAGACGTCGGTCCGCACCGACCGCGCCACCCTCGCCTTCCGTCGGTACTACGACCGCGCGCTCCGCGACTCCTACGCCACCCTGCCCACGGGCCCCACGACGGAGGACGCGCCGGGGCCGTGAGCGACGCCCCCTCGCCGCGGCGGCCTCCTGCGCCGACGCACTGATGCGCGGCTCTGCTACCGTGCGCCCGCCGGCCCCGACCGTCATCCCCCCAACACGAGCCCACCCCGCATGACCTCCCCCACCCTGATCGCCATCGGCGGCGGCGGCTTCCTCACCTTCGACGCCCGCCGCCTCCAGGAGCGCTACGTCCTCGCGCACGCGCGCCCCATCCCGAACCGCCGCCCGCGCGCGGTGTACCTCGGCACGGCGCTCGGCGACAGCGAGCGGGGGCAGCTCGGCTTTCTCAAGTGCTTCGCCGCGCTCGGGTGCGACGCCAGCGCGCTCACCTTCTTCCCCTACGAGATGCGCCGCGACTACCGCGACGCCGTGGTCGACGCGGACGTCGTCTACGTCGGCGGCGGCAACACCGTCGCGATGCTCGTGGTGTGGCGCGAGTTCGGCTTCGACCGCGCGCTCCGCGAGGCCTACGACGGCGGCACCGTGCTCGCGGGCGTCTCCGCGGGGGGCAACTGCTGGTTCGAGCGCTACGTCACCGACAGCGTGCCGGGCGGCGGCGTGCGCGAGGGGTTGGGCTTCGTGCGCGGCACCTTCTGCCCGCACCTCGACAGCGAGGCGTGGCGCGGGCCGATGCTCGCGGGCTGCGACGCGCCGGCCTACGGGGCGGGCGAGAACGTGCTGCTCCGCTTCGAAGACGGCGCGCTGCGTGAGGCGGTGCACGACACGCCGCCGCACCTCGCCGCGCGGGCGCCGGCGTGCCTCGTGCGCGAGCCCGGCGACGCGGGGTTGCGTGCGGTGGCGCCGCGGCTGCTGGCGGAGGGCTCGTGACGGCTACGCGCGGGTGACCTCGATGCCCTCGAGGAGCGCGAGCATGCTGTCGCCGGCGTCGTAGCGAAAGCGGACGTGGACGCGGTCGCCAGCAGCGACGACCAGCGGGCACCGGAGCGGCGCGACGAGGTGGTGCATGTCCCAGTCGATCGAGCGGCGCTGGCCGGGGAGCACCGCGAGGAGGTTGCGCGTGCCGAAGCGGAGCGCGTTGAGCGTGCCCTCGCGCTCCATCGTGAACACCGTGTCGCAGCCGAGCTCGAGGGGCACCGTGTCGTCGTAGAACCACGCGGCGTACGTGCCGTGCGGGCAGAGCGGGCGCGTCCCCGCGGAGGGCCCGGCGAGGAACATCGGCACCTCGGCGTGGTACCCGCGGAAGGTGAAGGCCTGCTCGACGGGCTGCACCGCGAGCACCGTGGCCTCGGGGACGAAGCGCGGCAGGAGGCCGCCGAAGCGCGCGGCGTAGCGGTGCTTGAAGGAGCTGATCACCTGCGCCTGCTTCTCGCGCACCATCGCGGTGTGGAGCATCTCGCAGATGACCACGTCGACGGGCTCGGGCGGGAGGTACTCGAAGGCGTCGGCCTCCACCACCTCGACGACGTCGTCGGCGCCGTTGTGCGTGAGGAAGCGCCGCGCCGCGCGGGCCAGGTGCGGCAGCCGCTCGACCGCCCACACCTTCGAAGCCCCGCTCCGCGCCGCGAAGAACGACAAGACCCCCGTGCCCGCGCCGAGCTCGAGCACCCGCGCGCCGGGGTCGACCGCGTGGGCGATCGCGTCCTCGAAGGGCGCCATCCGCGCATCATCGAGCAGCATCTGGAAGTGGTAGTGCAGCGGGATGAACTGCCCGAGCACGCTGTCATCGTCGACCTTGTCGGCGCCGACGACGCGCAACTGCGGGCGCGTCTCGTTGGCGGGCAGCGCGAGCTTCAGGGTGGGGGTTTCACGAACGGACTCTTGCCGCACGGCGGTCTCCTTCAAGCGGGCGCCGGGCGCGGCCGGCGACGGTGGGTGGTTGCGCCCCGGTGGGTGCAACGCGGATACCAGCGGCCGGTTCTTCGGGAATTCGGGGAGTCGGCGCGAGACGCGGGGGGCGCGGTTGTTGACGCACCGTCAGCGCGCTGGCGCCTCGGCGGGGGTGGTGTTGGTGGAGGTGAGCGTGGAATCAGCGCGTTCTCCCTCGCCAGGGTTCGCGGTCGAGGCGACGCTCGCGGCATGGACACGCCTCGCACGGTTCCTTCGCTCCTCGCGGCGCTCGTCGCGGCCTCGCTCGCGGCCTGCGGCGACAACCAGTCCGGCACGTCGCCCGACCCCAACCACCCGGCCGACGCCTGTGGCGCTCCGACGCCCGACGCGGCCGCCGACGCGCGAAACCAGTTCGACGACGTGACACCGGACGCGCCCGCGGATGCCGCGCCGACGGACACCGCCCCGGACGATGCGACGGGCATCGACGCGACGGAGGGTGACGTCGCCGCTGATGGCGGGCTCGACGGGGCGGCGGGGGACGGCGCGGCGGGCCTCGATGCGACGACGGATGTCAGCGACGTGACGGCGGAGGACGTCGCGGGCGACGCGGCGTCGGACGCGGCGCGCGACGGCGGGACCGACGGCGGCGCGGGCCTCGGGTGCAGGCCGGGCTTCGGGGACTGCGACGGTGAGGTGGAGAACGGGTGCGAGGTTCCGCTCGCGGTCGCGTGGGGCCACTGCGGCGCGTGCGGGCGCTCGTGCGGGCGCGGGGAGCGCTGCGAGGCGGGCGCGTGCGTCGCGGCCACGCCGCCGGCCCTCGCGATGGCCTCCGACCACACCTGCGCGGCCCTTGTCGACGGGACGCTCACCTGCTGGGGGAGCAACGCCAGCGGGCAGCTCGGCGACGGGCCGCTGGTCGCTCGCTTCACGCCGGTTCGTGTGCCGGGCGTCGCGGGCGTGAGCGCGCTCGGCCTCGCGGTCGGGGCCACGTGCGCCGTCCACGACGGCGGCGCGGTGTCGTGCTGGGGCGCCAACACAAGTGAGCGCCTCGGCCAGCCCGCGACCACCGCCACCATCCCCGCACCGGCGCGCGTCGACGGGGTCACCGACGCGGTCGCGGTGAGCGTCGGGGCGACCCACGCGTGCGCGCTCCGCGCGGGGGGGCGGGTGTCGTGCTGGGGGCGGTCGATCCGCGGCGAGGCCGGCGACGCGAGCACGGGGCGGGTGCGCGAGCTCTTCGCCGGCGGCATCGCCCACGTGCTCGCGGGCGACGGGTTCACCTGCGTGGTGCGCGAGGGCGGACGCGTGTCGTGCATCGGCGACAACGCGCGCGGCGCGCTCGGCACGGCGCCCGGCGGCGCGAGCGACGTCTTCGTCGACGTGCCCGGCCTCGGCGACGCGGTGTCGATCGCCGCGGGCGAGCACAACGTCTGCGCGGCGCGCGCGGGCGGGCGCGTCTGGTGCTGGGGGCCCGACGGGGTGGTGACGGGCCGCGCGATGCTGGGCGGGGCCGCGATGGGGCCGACGCAGGTGCTCGGGGTGTTCGACGCGGCGGAGGTGCGCGGCGACGGCGGGGGCATGTGCGCGCTCGGGCGCGATGGGCAGCTCACGTGCTGGGGGCACGGGCTCGCAGAACTCCTCGGCGACGACAGCGCGTACGGGTACCCGGTGCGGGTGCCGGGCGCGGCCGACGTGGTTCGCTTCGGGGTGAGCGCGGGGACGGTGTGCGTGCGCCACGTCGACGGCGCGGTGCGCTGCCTCGGCGCGAGCGAGGGTGGGCGCGCGGGCGCGGGGATCACGCAGCCCAACGCGCTCCCGCTGCTCGGCCAGCCCCTCGGCGAGCGGTGCCTCGGCGGCGCGTGCGGCGCGCTCCCGCTCGCGGTGGGCCAGGCCCAGTCGTGCGCCGTCCGCGAGAACGGCGACGCCGCGTGCTGGGGCGGGCTCTTCGGGTACCGGCGCGGCGACCCGCAGCTCATCGGGTACTTCTCGGGGCCCGCGGTGGTCGACGGGCTCAACGACATCGTCGAGGTGGCGCCCGTGGCGCGTCACGCCTGCGTGCGGCGCGGCGACGGCGCGGTGCTCTGCTGGGGCGAGAACATGTACGGGCAGCTCGGCGACGGCAGCGAGCTCCCGCACCTGCGGCCCGTGCGCGTGGCGGGCGTCGCGGACGCGGTGAGCCTCGGGGCGGCGGAGCAAACGGGCTGCGTCGCGCACCGGACGGGCGCGGTGTCGTGCTGGGGCGCCAACGACTACGGGCAACTGGGCACCGGCGACATGACGTCGGCGCAGACGCCGCGCGCGGTGGCGGGCCTCACCGACGTCGTTCAGGTGGGCGCGGGGCTGACGTTCTCGTGCGCGCTCCACCGCGGGGGAACGGTGTCGTGCTGGGGCGAGACGCGCATGCTCGGCAACGGGACGACGTCGCCGACGGTGACCTCGCGGCCGGTGGCGGTGGCGGGCGTCGCGGACGCCGTCGAGCTCTCCGTCGGGCGCCAGGGGACGTGCGTGCGGCACCGCGACGGGACGGTGTCGTGCTGGGGCGCGAACGAGACGCCGACGGCCGCGGCGGGGATCTCCGACGCGGTCCAGGTGCGGGTGGGGGTGTCGTTCCAGTGCGCGGTTCGGGCGGGCGGGGCGGCGGTGTGCTGGGGCGTCAACACGTGGGGCCAGCTCGGCGACGGGACCACCACCGACCGCCGAAGCCCGGTGGCCGTGCTCGGGCTCACCGACGTGGCGCAGATCGCGCCGGGTTGGTCGGGCACCTGCGCGCGCCGTCGCAGCGGGCAGGTCCACTGCTGGGGCTACCAGCCCAACGGCGACGGGACGGGCGACCCGAACGTCTACCGCACCGTCCGCCCGGGCCCCGCCGTCTTCGCGCTCCCGTGAGGCGCGCTCATCCCCGTGCACCAAGGCGGCGTCGGTGAATTCTCGTCGGGCGGGGCGAGCCCCGCCCCTACCTCGCCAGCTCACTCCCCGACGCGAGCGGGGCCATCGCCGTAGGGGCGGGGCTTGCCCCGCCCGAGCGGCAACTCGCGAACGACCCGAGGCCACAGCGGTATCACATCTCGTCGGTCGACCAGCGGTAGCGCGCGGCGAGCACTTCGAACGCCGTCTTCGAAGACGGGTCCTCGCCGGCGAACGCGAGCTCCATCCGGTCGGCGAGGCGGCGGTTGTAGTCGACGATGTTGTCGACGGCCTCGTGGCTCGCGGCGGCGCCGGTGATCCAGAGGTTGTCGCGGCCCTGGAGGCGCTCGAAGCGGCCGACCGCGCCCGCGGCGATGTCGGTGGCCGAGAGCTGCGGGGCGTAGCGCCAGCGGCACGTCTGGAGCACCTCGCGGAGGGTCGCGCCCTCGGCGGCGAGGTCTTCGCGAAGCACTTCATGAAGCTCGTCGAGGGTGCGGTGCTCGGCGCCGGCCTGGTAACAGACGTAGAGGTCGCGCCGGGTGCGGCTGCGGGCGCGCGCGACGTCGCTCTTGTCGGCGGTGCGGCGCGCCACCAGGAGCCGCGAGCGCCCGACGGCGTCGGCGTCCCAGGCGTGGGCCTCGAACGAACGCGTGTCGCCGTCGCGGAACCACCCCTCCACGTGCGCGAGCGTCGTGACGTACTCGCGCCAGGTGAACTCCGTCGCGAGCCACGGCTCCGGCAGCTCGACGAAGGACGCCGCCTCGTCGAGCGGGCCCGAGAGCACGAGGTGATCGAAGGTGAAATCGCCGCGGCTCGTGGTGACGCGGATGCCGTCGTCGGCCCACGCCGCGCGGGCGACGTCGGTCCCGAGGCGGACGTCGAGGCGCGCGGCGAGGTGCTGCCAGAGGTGCTGCCAGCCGGGCGTCGGCTCGCCCACGTCGCTGATCGCGCCGGCGAGGAGGAGGGAGGGCATGTTCCAGCGGAGGCCGTAGAGGGCGGGGACGCGGTCGAGGGGGCCGTAGCCCATGATGGTGGTGGTGCGCAGGGCGAAGCGCTCGATGACGTCGAGCCCGCGCGCGCGGAGCCAGTCGCGGAAGGGCGCCGCCACCTCCTCGCGCATCGGCGCGCCGGCCGTCCCCTCCGCGTGGTCGGGCGCGCCGCCGAGGTCCCACTCGTGGAAGCGCGCCCAGTCGTGCGCGTAGCGGGCCGCCTGCGCCGCCGCGCCGAGCGCGCCCGACGCGCCGAGCACGTAGTCCTTGAACGGAACCCAGTGCCCCGCCCGCGTGCGGAAGGCGTGGCGGTCGAGCGTCACCTCGCCGATGCCGGCCTCGCGCATCCACTCGCGCACCACGGTGTAGCCCGTGGCCGTGTAACAGGTGCCCATCTCGTGCCCGACGCCGTCGACGTGGAGCGTCAGCGATTTGCCCCCCACCCGCGGCGCCCGCTCGAGCACGGTGACGTCCGCGTGGCCGCGATCCGTGAGGATGCGCGCGAGCGAGAGCCCGCCAGGGCCCGCGCCGATGATCCCGATGCGAGGTGATGCGCCCATGCGCGCGACGATACACGCCGCTAGGGCGAAGCTTCTACACCCAACGCCGGCCGCGCCGCGTTGCCCTCGCAGGGAGACGACGCGTCGGGCGCGTCGGGTGCGTCGCCCGCGTCGGGTGCGTCACCGTCGGGAACGTCGCCCGCGTCGGGTACATCGCCCACCGGGCAGCCGCCGTCGCGCGACGCGTCGACCACGTCGCGCGACGCGTCGCCCGCGCCGCCCCACGGGCCCACGTCGACCGCGGCGTCGGCTGATGGCACCGCGCCGGCGTCGTTGGTGCGCGTGGGGTCGGTCGCGTCGGAGAAGTTCGCTGTGCCGGTGCCGCTGTCGTCGTGGTCGGGCAGGCCGGGGCGCGAGCCGAACACGCAGCCGCACAGGGCCACGGCGATCACGAGCGCGCGGCGGGTCACGGCCGGCCCCCATCCGCGCCGTCGGTCGTCGCGTCCGTCGCGTCCGTTGCGTCCGAGGCGTCCGTCGCGTCCGAGGCGTCCGTTGCGTCCGAGGCGTCCGTCGCGTCGGTGATCGCGGAGTCGCCGGCGGCGTCCGCGGGCCCGGCGTCGCCGCGCGTCGGGTCGCAGCCTTCGCCGCGGCCGTTGGCGTAGTAGCCGCCGTCGGTCACCACGGCGCCCGCGGGGGGCGTCTCGCCGTCGCGAGAGGGCGTGAAGCGGCAGTCGTCGCTGGTCGTGGCGTCCATCGGCGGCGGGGCCGCGTCGCTGACGCCGCCGTCGGACGCGGGCGCGGCGTCGGGGGTCGCGACGGGCGAGTCGGTGGGCTCCGGCACGTCGGGCGGAAGCGGCACGTCCTCCATCACCACGGCGTCGTACGGCGGCGGGGCCGTGTCGGCCGAGGCAACGTCGGCCGAGGCGTCGCCGCCCGCGTTGATCGGCAGGCCGGGCTTCGTTCCCCAGTCGCAGCCCGCCAGCAGCGCCAGCAGCACCAGCCTGAGAGCAGTCAGCCTCGTCGTCATCGGATCGCCTCGACCTCGCGCGGGAGATTGCACGGACGAAGCCAACGGGCGCCAACCGCGGGGCTTCATGCGTCTGCGTCGCCTCCGCCGCAGGGTTCGATGCACCGCACCCCGTGACGGAGGAGACCGGACGCCGGCACACTACGGCACAGGGGCGTGGCGCGTCCAGAAGTTGCCGAGGGTCGCGGGGTTCGTGCGACGATCCTCGGATGCGCCTCGCAGCTTTCGCGTGCAGTGCCGCGCTCGTCGCGGCGTCGTCGTCGGGGTTCGCCCAGCAGGTAGCCACCCCCATGCCAGCGGTGACAGAAGGCCCCCGCTGGGACCACGCCGGGCAGTTCTCGCTCCGGGCGGGGATGGGGATGGGGTACCGCTTCGTGATCCGCTACCAGGACGGCGGCGGGGCCGACCCGTGCGACGCGGGAGGCAACAAGTTCTGCACCGACGCGTCGCCGCTGATGCTCGACACGGCGCTCGGCTTCGGGGTGACGCGGGGCCTCGAGCTCGACGCGCGCTTCCGGCTCGGCGTGCTCGAGGACTTCGACGGCTCGCGCCCGATGCAGGTGGGCATCGGCCTCCGCACGATGGGCGACGGGAGCGGGCGGCTGAAGTTCGTGCTCGGCGCGGCGATGCTCTTCGACGTGACGCAGGGCCGCCTGCGGGCGGGCGGCGACTTCGACTTCATCGTGCGCGCGGAGGAGGGCCTCCAGTACGAGGCGACGCAGTGGCTCGGCGTCTACGGCCACCTCGGCGAGAGCTTCGGCCTCCTGCGCAACTTCTCCTGCGTGATCGACGCGACCGTCGGCGTGCAGATCCGCCTGCCGCCGTCGCCGCGCTAGCGCGCCCGCGATCCGCGGTAGAGTCCGCGCGATGCAGGCCACCGGCACCCTCGCGAAGATGCGCGTCACGCCCGGCGCGCCCGTCGCCTACGCCCTCGCGCTCGGCGACGCGGTGGTGGACGTCAACGCCCTCGTCGGCGCGCACGTGTCGCTCGACTTCACCGGCCGGCGCTTCTGCCGGACGTGCGGCGCCGCCGTCGACCGCCTCTTCGGCGAGGGCTTCTGCTACCGCGATTTCCTCACCGACCCCAACGCGTCGCCGTGCATCGTGCGCCCCGAGCTCTGCGAGGCCCACCTCGGCGGCGGCCGCGACCCGGCGTGGGAGGCCCGCTACCACGCCCGTCCGCACGCGGTGTACCTCGCCCACTCGGGCGGCGTGAAGGTGGGCGTGACGGGCGCGGACCACACGACGTTCCGCTGGATCGACCAGGGCGCGGCGGCGGGGCTGCGCGTCGCGGAGACGCCGTACCGCAGGCTCGCGGGCGAGATCGAGGTCGCGCTCAAGGGGCGCTTCTCCGACCGGACGCCGTGGCGGAGGATGCTCACCGACGCGCCGTGCGACCCCGAGGCGCTCGTCGCCGCGCGGCGCGAGGCGCTCGGCGCGCTGCCGGAGTCGCTCGCGGCGTGGGGGCTGCCCGACGAGCCGATGACGCGCCTCGTGTACCCGGTGTCGCGCTACCCGGCGAAGGTGGCGAGCGTCGACCTCGCGCGCGACGGCGGGGTGACGGGGCGCCTCGCCGGGGCGCGCGGGCAGTACCTGCTCTTCGAAGACGGCGCGGTGTTCAACGTGCGGAAGCACACGGGCCACGAGGTGACGCTACGGGCGTGAGCGTCACTCCACGCCGTCGTAGGCCCGCGCGTGGATGCGGAGGGTGAGGCCCGCGCTCACCTGCCCGGGGTTGAGCACGTCGGCGCCCATCGACGCGCCGAGCGAGGTCCACGGCGTGACGAACCACTCCACCCCGCCGCGCGGCTCGACCACGAGCTGGTGGGCCGTCACGGAGGCGTGGGCCACGCACGCGCCGAAGGTGCTCTCGTAGCCCATCGAGACGAAGCGCCCGCCGAACGCAAGCTCCGCGCGCAAGCGCAACGCGCGCGACACCGGCACCCACGCGCCGCCCACCGCGAGGCCGCCGAGGCTGACCGCGAGCCGCGGGCGGAGCACCTGCGTGCCCTGCGTGATGACACCGCCGGGGTTGCTCCCCACCGCGGCCTCGAGCTCGGCGCCGAGGTAGACGTAGCGGTTGAGCATCCCGCCGACCTGGAACGAGAGCCCGCCGAGCTGGAGCGCCGGCACGACGTCGCCGCTCATCGCGAAGGGGTGGTTGTGGTCGTCGTGCACCGCCTCGCCGTTGTAGTCCCGCCCGCCGAGCGGCTGGTTGCGGTACACGAGGCCCGTCGAGAAGATGAGCCGCGGCGTGCGGGCGGCGTCCCAGCGCCCGTACCCGCCGCACGACCCCTGGAAGCCGAGGACAGGGCTCCGCTCGACGCACGCCGGCGCGCCGCCTCCACCGCCGCCCCCTCCCCCTCCCCCACCGCCGCCACCGCCGCAGCCGGCCTCCGCGACGAGCGGACGCGACGCCCACGCGACGGCGACGCACGCAACCAGAGCACGCGACCACTTCATCCGAAACCTCCTCGGGCGATCGGGAGCCCATCGTACGCCGGGACGGGGAAGCACCACAGCCGGTCGTCGGCGTGGTCGTCCGTCACGTTGTCCGGCGCGACGTGGCCCGGGGCGACGCACACCTCGTCGGGCGCCTGCGTGCCCCCGCCGGGCCCGTACGCGATGGGTTGAAACGCGTGGATGCGTGGGTCGAGCGCGCCGGGTCGCAGCTCGGCGCGCGGGTCGAACACAGGTAGCCACGCGGTGAAGCCGCTCGGGTAGTGGGCCCGCACGCGGACGGCGGCGAGGTCGACGCGCGCGACGGACTCGCAGCGGTTGCCCAGCTCGTACTGGACGACGACGAACTCCCGCGGGACCTCGGGGTGCCGCGCGAGGTGGGCCCCGACGTCGAGGCACCCCAGGCGCGCCCACGCGGCCCAAGGGGCGCGCGCGGCGAGGTCGGTGGTGGTGAGGCGCTCGAAGTGCCCGAAGGAGCACCCGCCGAGCAGGGCGGCGAGGGCGAGCGGTGCCGACGCGCGCTTCATCGCAGACGGTCGTAGTGCCTCCGGCGCGTGGGCGCCAGGGGGAGAGCGCTCAGAACGTGAAGCCCGCGCCGAGCGAGGCGCCGCCGCGCATCGGGGCCACGCCGAACGTCCAACGCGGGGCCGCGGGCGCGACGGGCCCCACCTCCTCGACGCCCGTCTCCGCGCCGCCGAGGAGGACGAGCCCGACGATCAGCGTCGGCACCCCGACGAGCACCGCCGCCCCGCCCATCATCCCCGCGAAGAGCTGGTTGTAGTCGTCGCCCGGCGCGCTCACGAGCGCCACCACGGCCATGCCGCCGAGCAGCGCGATCGTGCCGCCGCCGACCGCGGTGGTGATGATCCCGCCGACGTAGCGGGCCCGCGACGCCGCCCGCACCCGCACGCGCGCGCCCTCCGGGGGGATGAGCACGGGCACCTCTGCCACGCGCACCCCGCGCCCGCCCGTCCAGAGCGTGTAGTGACCAGGCGGCACATGGAGTGTGCAGGGGGTGCTACACACGACCGGCCCGCCGCGCTCCAAGCGGACCTCCTGGGGGCGCCCGGTGGACTCGACGACCACGGGCGCGTTGTCGACGACGCGCGTGACCACGAGGGCGTCCTGCGCGCGTGCGGCGAGCGGGAGCAGCGAGGCGAAGGCGAAGGTGGCGAGGGACGAAGCACGCATGGCCGGAGCGTATCGCAACGGCCGTGCCGCGGAGCTATGGTGCTGCGCGGCGCACGCGCGGGGCGAACCACGCCTTCACCTCGGGCCACCCGACGCGCCGATGCAGCACCGCGACGCAGAGCTCGTCGTATGCCGCGGCCTCGGCCTCGACCGAGAGCCCGTTGGCGCTCGCCTGAACCTCGGCGACCATCGCGGCCATCAGCTTCCACGCGAAGGGGAAGGCACGCCGCTTGTCGGCGAAGGCGAAGAACATCGCGGCCGGCTCGCTCGCGGGATCGCCCTCCGCGAGCGTGGCGGCGCGGGCGCAGCACCGGTGCACCTCCGCCGCGTCGCAGAGCGCGACCCGGTGGTAGTGCGCGGCGACGGCGGCGTACCAGGCGACGAGCGCGTCGGCGGGGAGGATCAACGCAGGCTCGCGACGGGCTGCGACGCGACGGCGGCGTCCTCCGGCGCGGTGCGGGCGGCGAGGTCGGCGAGCGCGGCGAGGCGTGACGCGGGCAGGTTCAGGTAGGCCTGCATCGCGGGGTTTTCGCGGAGGTGAGGCGGCAGCCGGGTGGGGTCGATCGACTCGGGCGAAGGCGGGAGGTCGTCGTACTCGCGGAGGGCGTTGGGCGCGCTCATGGAGCGACTATGCCCGCGCGGCGGGGCGCAGGCAACGCCCTCGACGGATTCACCCGAGGCGGGAGAGCGCGCCGCGGAGGCGGAGGAGCTTCTCGTCGAGGGCGGCCATGTCGCGCTTGCCCTGCTCGACCACGTCGGCGGGGGCGCGGGCGACGAAGTCGGCGCTCTCGAAGCGCTTGCGGAGGCCGGCGAGGTCCTTGTCGGCCTTGGCGATCTCGCGCGTGAGGCGCTCGCGCTCCTTCGCCGGGTCGATGAGGCCCTCCAGGTGCACCACCACCTCCACGTCGCCCGTCGCGTGCGCACCCGCGAGCTTCGGCGGGGCGTAGTTCGCGCGGTCGACCACGGCGAGCGTCTCGATCGCGGCGTAGCGGACGAGCGCCGCGCGCACGCGCTCCAGCGACTCGCGGGTCGACGGGCGAGCGCACACCACGTCGACGGTCACGCCCTTGCGCGGGGGAAGGCCCGACTCCTGGCGGACGTTGCGCACCATCGAGGCCACCTCGACGAGGAGCGCGATCTCGGACTCCGCGGCCTCGTCGACGAGCGAGAGGTCGACCGTCGGCCACGCGGCCACCGCGCAGAACGGCGTCGAGGCCCAGCGCTCGGCGCGCCCCGGCAGGAGCTGCCAGATCTCCTCCGAGAGGAACGGACAGAGCGGGTGCAGGAGCCGCATCGACGTGTCGAGCACGTGGACGAGCGTGGCGCGCGTCGCCTCGCGGGCCTTCGGGTCGTCGCCCTCCAGCGCGGACTTCGCGAGCTCGACGTACACGTCGCAGAACTCCGACCAGAAGAAGCGGTAGATGGCGTTGGCCATCGCGTCGAAGCGGTACTCGTCGATCGCGGCGGTCACCTCGCCCACCGCCCGCTGGAGGCGCGCGAGGATGTAGCGGTCGGCCGTCCCGAGGTCACCGCGCACCGAGGCCAGCGACGGGATGGGGGTGTCGGTGCCGCCCTTCATCACGACGAAGCGGGTGGCGTTCCAGATCTTGTTGAGGAAGGCGCGGTAGCCGGCGGCGCGCGGGATGGAGAGCTTCACGTCGCGGCCCCACGACGAGAGGGCGGCGAGGGTGAAGCGGAGCCCGTCGGCGCCCGCGGCGGGGATGCCCTCGGGGTACTCCTTCTCGAGGCCCTTGAGCACGGCCTCCAGCTTCTTCTCGGGCACCGGGTAGGTGCGGGTCTTGGCGGTGAGGTCGGGCAGGGTGATGCCCGCGGTCACGTCGAGGGGGTCGATCGCGTTGCCCTCGGACTTCGACATCTTGCGCCCGTACGCGTCGCGCACGATCGCGTGGAGGAACACATCCTTGAAGGGCGACCGCTTCATGAAGTGGCGCCCGAACCACACCATGCGGGCCACCCAGAAGAAGAGGATGTCGCTCCCCGTCTCCAGCACGGCGCCCGGGTAGAAGAGCCGGAGGTCGTCGGTCTCCTCGGGCCAGCCCAGCGTGGAGAAGGGCCAGAGCCCGGAGCTGAACCACGTGTCGAGCACGTCGTCCTCCTGGGCCCAGCGCGACGGCTCCTTCGCTTCGAGGTTGTCGCGGCTCGCGCGCGCCAGGCGCTCCGTGACGAGCGCGTCGTCCACCGCACGCAGCGCGATCGTGAGGAGCTCGCGCCCGCCCACCCCGCGCGCCATCGCCTCGCTCGCCTCGGTGGGGCGGCCCTTGCGGCGGGCGTCGTCCTCCACCACCGCGGGGAGCGCCGCGAGGTCGTAATAGACGGGGATCCGGTGGCCCCACCAGAGCTGCCGCGACACGCACCAGTCGCGGTTGTTGCGCATGAAGTGGTCCCACGTCTTGCGCCAGTGGTCGGGCAGGATGCGCAGGTCGGGGTCGTCGCCCTCCACCGCCCGGAGCGCGTCGTCCGCGAAGCCCTTCGTCTTCACGAAGAACTGCCGGCTCAGCATCGGCTCGATCACCGAGCCCGAGCGCTGGCTCACCGCGACGTTGTGCTTGATCTTCTCGGTCCCGCGCTCCAGGCCCTTCTCCACGAGGGCCTTCTTCACCGCCTTGCGGGCCTCGAAGCGGTCCATCCCGGCGAAGGGGCCGCCGTGCTCGTTCACCTTCGCCTCGGGGGTGAAGATGTTGATGCGCGGGAGCGCGTGCCGCACGCCCATCTCGAAGTCGTTGGGGTCGTGGGCCGGCGTGATCTTCACCGCGCCGGTGCCGAAGTCCTTGTCCACGTAGCCGTCGGCGATCACCGTCACGCGCCGGTCGGGGAAGAAGGGGTGGGCGAGCTCCTTGCCCACGAGGGCCTTGTAGCGCTCGTCGTCGGGGTGCACCGCCACGGCCACGTCGCCGAGCATCGTCTCGGGGCGCGTGGTGGCCACGACGATCTCGCCGCTGCCGTCCTTCAACGGGTAGGCGAAGCGCCAGAGCTCGCCGTCCTTCTCCTCGTGCTCCACCTCCTCGTCGGAGAGCGAGGTGAGGAGCTGCGGGTCCCAATGGACGAGGCGCTCGCCGCGGTAGACGAGGCCCTCCTCCCAGAGCCGCACGAAGGCCTCGACCACGGCGCGGTTGCAGGTCTCGTCCATGGTGAAGCGCTCGCGCGTCCAGTCCGCGGAGGCGCCCATGGCCTTGAGCTGGGCGACGATGCGGTCGCCGTTCTTCTCCTTCCACGCCCACACGCGCTCGAGGAAGGCGGCGCGGCCGAGGTCGTGGCGCGTCTTCCCCTCGTGGCGCTTGAGCTCGCGCTCGACCACCGCCTGCGTCGCGATGCCCGCGTGGTCGACGCCCGGGAGCCACAGGGCCGCGTCGCCGCGCATCCGGTGGGCCCGCACCAGCACGTCTTGGATCGTGACGAAGAGCGCGTGCCCCATGTGGAGCGAGCCCGTCACGTTGGGCGGCGGCATCATCACGACGTAGGCGGGGCGCCCCGCGCGGGCCGCGACGAGGTCGGGCGAAAACACACCGGCGTCCTGCCAGCGCTGGTACCAGCGTGACTCGGCGATCTGGGGGTCGTAGCGGTCGGGGAAGTCCGTCATGGCGGCGTTTGCCCTACCACGCGGGCGCCGGGCGGCGCTACAGACGAGGCGTTGGAGGCGCCTGCACCGCCCCTCGGGCGTCTGGCGCAGCGCGCAGCGCCAACGCCCGTCGTCGCGGACACCCCCACAGCCCGCAGTGCCCCACCACGGCCCCACGCGGCGACACGCGCCCTCGCCGCACGGGTTGACGGTGGTGGACAGCGCGGTGCGGGTGGCCGACCCGGTGGAGGTTCGCCCCACGTCCGTGGGGCGTCGACGCGCTGAAGTGCCCGCGGTGCGAGGGCGCGATGAAGTTCATCGCGACGATCGCCGACCGCGCAGCGGTGGTGCGCATCCTCGCGCACCTCCGACTGCCGACCGAAGAGATGCGCCCAGCCCCCGCGCGACGCTGGGTCGAGCGCATCAGGGCGTGACGACGGCCGCTCACACCGCCGACGCGGCGCGGGGCGCGCGCGGGAGATCGCCGCGCGACAGGCCGAGACGTCGCAGGAGCGGGAGCCACACCTCGCCCAGGAACGCCATGCGGTCGAGGCCCGACGCCTCCATCGCCGCGACGTGCTCATCCCAGCGCGGGACGAGCTCGGTCGCGGGCATGCGGAAATGCCGAAATACGTGGGCGAGGTCGGCCTTCGTCCCGCCGGGATCTTCGTCGAGCAGGAGCTTCGCGACCTGCACGTAGAAGCCGCAGTGGGCCATCTCGTCGCGCGCGACGCGCTTGTAGATGGCCGCGAGCAGCGCGTCGCCCATCGCCTCCGCCGCGGCCTCCTGCTTCTTGTAGCTCACGAAGGTGGTCATCTCCTGGATGGCCCCGTAGAGCGTCATCTGCCGCGCGGTGTCGAAGGGGGGCCGCCAGCGCCCCGCGGCGATCGTCCGTGCGTACGCGTCGACCTCGGCGGGCGTGCGCTGGCCCGTGCGGGCGAGGTACTCCCGCAGCGCGAGCGCGTGCTTCGACTCCTCGTAGCCCCAGCACGCGACGAACCACGTCATCCCGAAGTCGTCGCGCACGAGGTTGAGCCCGCCCGCGACGTAGTCCGGCAGGAGCAGCTCGACGCCGCAGAACGACTCTGCGCAGAGGGCCAGCGTCGGGTCACGCGGGGAGGCGTCGGCGAGGTTCCAGGGCAGATCGTCGGCGACGCTCCAGCGGCGGGTTCGCTCGGCGTGTTCGAAGAAGGAACCGTACGCGCGGCGCACCGACTCGGCGAGCGCCACGCTCACGCCGCGGGCTCCGCGAGCGCCGCCCGATCGCGCTCGTCGACGGCGCGGGCCACGAGCGCGCAGACGTCGCGCACCGACGCGATGCCCGTGAGCTTGTCGTCGGGGATGCGGATCGACAGCGACCGTTCGAGGTCGGCCACCACCTCGATGAAGCCGACCGAGTCGAGGCCCAGCGACGAGACGGGCGTCTCCTCGGTGATGGCGCCGGGCGAGCGGTCGAGGACCGACGCCACCGCCTGGACGACGAGAACCAGAATCTCCGGATGACCCATACGTGCGAATGCTCCTTGGTGAGTGAGGGTGAGGCGAGGGATCAGCCCTCGTCGATGCGTCGCAGGGAGAAGCGGCAGAGCGAGAGGTAGCGCTTCGCGAAGCCCTCCACGCACACGCCGAGGTAGCGCTCGTAGTCGCGGAAGAGGGCCGCGCCGTGCCGCGCCTCGATCACGTCGCGCCGGTCGCGCAGGCGGCGGAGCCAGTGCGCGCAGGTGCGCTGGTAGTCGACCCGCGCGGTGTGCACCGAGGCGATCTCCCACCACGGCCCCACCGTGCACACGACGTCTTCGAGCCGCGGCGCGATGCTGCCGGGGAAGACCGTGCGCGTGGCCCAGGCGAGCTCGCGCAGCGCGGCGGCGTCGCGCGGGACGCGGTCGCGCACGATGGTCTGGAGGCCGAAGTGCGCGCCCGGCCTGCAGAGCCCGTGCACCGTGCGGAAGTAGCGGCGGTAGACCTCCAGCGCGCGCCCCGCCTGGGCCTCTTCGGGCGACAGCACGTGCTCCATCATGCCGATGGAGACCACGGCGTCGAAGGCCACCGCGGGCTTGTACTCGAGGTACGACACGCACGCGGTGGTGACCCGCGGGATCGCCCGCCGCCGCACCTCGGCCTCCTGCTCGGACGAGAGCGTGATGCCGTGGAGCTCGCCCGCGCCGCGCTCGCGGGAGAGGTACTCGAGGTTGGCGCCCCAGCCGCACCCGAGGTCGAGCACCGCGCACCCTGGCGTGACGTGGGCGGCGTCGGCGAGAAACGCCAGCTTCTGCCGCTGCGCCAGCTCCAGCGAGTCGTCGTCGCGGAGAAAGCGCGCGCCGCTGTAGCTCATGCCCTCGTCGAGCCAGAGCCGAAAGAACTCGTTGCTGACGTTGTAGGACGTCTCGATGTCTGCCTTCGTCGCTCCCATGATGCGCGTTGCCCTCCTGGCGGCTGCCCCGCCCTCATCGCGAGGAGCGTGCCAGGGCCGCGCCGCCTTCGAACCCCACGCGATTCGGCGTGGGCGCCCGGAGGGTGCCGCGTCCGCGGACGTCCGGCGGACGTCCGGGCGCCCGAACACTTCTCGTCGCCGCATGTTTCTGAGAGGTTTCGGCGGCACCGCAGCCCACCGCCCATGACCGACCGAGACGACGCGCGCGGACGCACCGCGACCACCCCCGCCTCCACCGCGAGGCTCCCGTACACCCGCGCCTCCGCCGAGCGGCCCGAGCTCGGGGAGGACGACGTGGCGATCCCCGACCTCACCGTCGCGCCGGACTTCGCGCGGAGGTACCAGCGCCGGGCGCTCCTCGGGCGCGGCGGGATGGGCCTCGTCGAACTGTACGAAGACACCTGGATCGGTCGCGAGGTGGCCCTGAAGACCCTCCACGCGCGTGACCCGTCGCCCGCCCTGCGCCGCCGCTTCTACCAGGAGATGCGCGTGCAGGGGCGGCTCGAACACCCGTCGATCGTCCCCGTCTACGACTTCGGCCTCGACCCCGAGGGGCGGCTGTATTTCACCATGCGCCGCGTCGTCGGGGTGACGCTGAAGGAGGCCCTCACGCGACGGCTCCCGCGGCACCGCCTGCTCACGGTGTTCGAGCGCGTGTGTCAGGCGGTTCACCACGCCCACGCGCGGGGCGTCCTCCACCGCGACCTCAAGCCCGCCAACGTGATGCTCGGCGAGGGCGGCGAGGTGTACGTGCTCGACTGGGGCATCGCGACGCTCCTCGCGCCCGACGACGACGCGCAGGCCGACCCCGGCGCGCGCCGCTCCATCGTCGGGACGATCGCGTACATGGCGCCCGAGCAGATGCTCGGTCGCGTCGAGATCGACGCGCGGGTCGACGTGTACGCGCTCGGCGTGATGCTCTTCGAAATGCTCGCGGGGAAGCCGTTGCACGCAGCGACCGAGGCGCAGGCGATCGCCGACGCGACCCTCGCCGGGGTCGACGGGCGCCCTTCGCGGTGTGCGCCTGACGTCCCGCCCGAGCTCGACGCGGTGTGCGCAAAGGCCCTGGCGCGCGACCCCGGCCAGCGCTTCGCGACCGCGGAGGACATGGCCGACGCGGTGGAGCGCTACCTCGAAGGCGACCGCGACCTCGAGCTCCGTCGGGCCACCGCGGCCCTCCACGCCGAGCGCGCGGTGGCCGCGGCGCGGCGGGCCGAGGCGAGCGACGAGGCGCGCGCCGAGGCGATGCGCGAGGTGGTGACGGCCCTCGCGTTCGACCCGGCGTGTGACCCCGCGGTGCGAACGCTCGTGGGGCTCATGGTGCAGGTGCCCGCGGTGATGCCCGCCGAGGTGGAGGCCGAGATCGAGCGGTCGAGCGCGCGGCAGCGGCGCGAGAGCACCCGCATGGCGCTGGTGGCCTTCGCCGCGTGGGTCCTCTTCATCCTCGTGGGGCCGCTGCTGGGGGTGCGGAGCCTCGCGGCGTACGGCTTCTCGATCGTCGTGGTGGTCACCGGAACGCTCTACGCGTGGTGGATGTGGAAGACGGCCTCCGTCGCGACCCCGTACAACTACGCGCTGGCGACCTTCGCGGCCCTCGCGGTGGCCTCGTCGAGCGCGGTGATGGGTCCCTTCCTGATGCTCCCCACCGGGGCGGCCGTGATGACCCTTCTCTTCACCACGCTCTCCCTGCGGCGCGAGCGCACGGTGCTCACGCTCCTCGGCGTGCTCTCGCTCCTCGTGCCGTGGGCGCTCGAAGCGCTCGGGGTCGTCCCGCCGTCCATCGCGTTCGAAGGGGGGCGGCTGGTCGTGCTGCCGCGGGGCTTCGACCTCCCGCCGCGCATCACCCTCGCGATGCTCCTCTACGCGGGCGTCGCGTGGATCGCCGTCCCGCCCGTCGTCCTCGGCCGCCTCCGCGACGCGCTGGCCCGCGCCGAGCGTCAGCTCTTCCTCCACGCGTGGCACCTCCGCAGGCTCCTGCCCGCGGGCGGCGCCGCGCTCGCTCAGCCCTCGCGAAACGACTCGGGGTCGATGCCCGACGCCGCGATCCGTCGGTAGAGCTGCTGCCGCGAGCACCCGAGCCGACGCGCCGCCTCCGCGACGTTGCCCCGGGCCTCACGCAACGCGGACTCCAGCGCGTCGCGCGACGAGGGTTCGGGCGGCACCGACACCGCCGGGGTCTCGGGCGACGAGCCTTGCGCGAGGCGACGCTCGGCCGCCAGCGCGGCCTCCACCTCGGGGGTGACGCGCAGGGCGCCGCCGTCGGGGCGCGCGATGAGCGCGGCGGTGAGCGCGTTGAGGAGCCCCCGCACGTTGAGCGGAAACGGGTGGAGGAGGAGCTGCTCGGCGAAGGCCCACTCCACCGGCCGCTCGTGCGCGCCGAGGCGTTCGAGCAGGCTCCGCGCGATGCACGCGATGTCCTCGCGGCGCTCGCGCAGGGGCGGGACGTGAATCGTCCACGGCGCGATGCGCGCGTAGAGGTCGGAGCGGAAGGCCCCGCGCAGCACCTCGCCCACCACGTCGCGGTGCGTGGCGGCCACCACGCGGGCGTCGATCGCCACCTCCTGCTCGGCGCCGACGGGCCGCACCCGACGTGTTTCGAGCGCCCGCAGGAGCCGCACCTGAAGGGCCGCGGGCATCTCCCCGAGCTCGTCGAGCAGGAGGGTTCCTCCGTCGGCTGCGCGGAGGAGACCTTCGCGGGGGTTGGCCGCGCCCGAGAAGGCCCCGCGCACGTGGCCGAAGAGCTCGCTCTCCAGCACGCCCTCGGCGAGCCCGCCGCAGTTGACGGCGAGGAAGGGGCCGCGGCGCCCGCTGCGGGCGTGCAGGGCGCGGGCGACGAGCTCCTTGCCGACGCCGGTCTCGCCCGTGACGAGCACGGCGCTGTCGCGCGTCGCCACCGCGCGAATCGAGCGGCGGACGGCCTCGATGGCGGCGCTCGACCCGGCGAGCCCCTCGTCGCCATCGGTCGGCTGCTGCGTCTCCCCGACGATGAAGAGAACGTGCCCGAGCCGCACGACATCACCCCGCGCGAGGACGCGCTCGCCCCGCAGGAGGGCGCCGTTGACGTGCGACCCGTTGCGGCTCGCGCGGTCGCGCAAGACGAGTCGGCCGCGCTCCCACCCGAGCTGCGCGTGCTCACGCGACACCTGCGGGTCGTCGAGGGCGCCTTCGAAAAGGGCGCTGCGACGCCCGAGCACCAGGCCCTCGGACGGGATGAGCGCGGTCGCGTCGCCGTGGAAATGCCCGCGGGCGAAGGCGATCACCAGCCCGAGCGTCGGGCCTTGCGCGGCCGGTCGCGGAGACTCCGCGGTGGTGGTCTCGACCGTGTGGTCGTCATGGGGGTGGACAGAAGCGCTCACGTCGGGGCGAGAGACCTTGCCCACAAACACATCCGCGCACCATAGGGCAAGCGCACGAGATCTCCAGTTGAACGGAACGGCGGCAGGGAGGAGGAGGGGGCCATGAAGTCCCCCAGAGTTCCTGAAGTCGAAGGGATGGCCGGGTTCGACGAGTACCCGCGCCGCTGAAACCCGCGCGACGCGGTGTAGCATCCGGCCGCCATGACGCGAACCTTCGCCCGTGAGATGACCCCGGCCGAGCAGCGGGGCGCCCTGCTCCGCCGCCTCTACGAGCGCCTCGGCGTCGACCAGGTACCGCCGCAGCCCTCGAAGCGCGCCGTGCGGGAGCTCGTCGACCGGCGCCTCCGCGCGGCCCCGCTCTCCGTCGGGGAGCAGATGTGCGCGATGCTCTTGATCTGCGACCACACCGACGGGGACGTCGACCATTGGACGGCGCGCTTCCAGGACGGCCGCACCCACGAGACCGCGCGGGTCGCGATCCTGAAGGCGCTCATGTTCATGTCGCAGGGCTCGGCCCGCGAGGTCCGCGTCGAGGCCAAGGACGTCGACCTCGAGCGGATCGTCGAGCACCGCATCCTGTTCGACGCGATCCACGAGTTCGGACGGCAGTCCTTCTCGGACGACGTCCTCGGCGTGCTCGTGCAGCTCTCGGGTCACGAGCTGGAGACCTATTGGGAGCAGGCCGAGCGCTGCCGCCGTCGCGCCATGCTGGCCGCCGGGCTGATGTGGATGCCGGTGCTCGTCACGCGCGCCCTCGCCCCGCTGGTGGGGCGTGCGGTGGAGGTGATGTGCGCGGAGCCGTCGCGGGTGAGCGGGATCCTCTTCGCGCCGCTCCTCGAGGAGCCCGGCGGCGACGCGACGAAGCGCGCGCTCGCGGACCTCGCGGCGACCGCGCCGGGCCCGCCGCGTGGGGTCGACCGCCTGAAGGTCCGCGCGGCCTCGCTCCGCGGCGGCGGCGGGTGGCGCCGCGTCACCTACGGGATCCAGCACCCCGAGGAGGTCTGGATGTGCGGCTACATCGACCTCGACGTCGACGGCCTCATCGAGGACGACCACGTGCAGGTGACCTCGGTGGCGCCGATCTTCGCCCCCGAGTCCACCGCCGGGTACGAGCTGACCGAGCTCGACGCGGCGGAGTTCCACCGCACGCTCGCGGCGGCGTGTGAGGCGACCGTGGCGGCTCGCGAGTCGCCCGGCTACGCGGCGCTCGCGGTGCTCGGGATGCTGGAGGGGACGACGCCCCCCGACCGCGTGGGCGACCCACGGCGCAGGATGTCGTAGGTGATCGCGGGCGCTGCGGATCGGCAGAGAAAACTCCGCTTCCCGAGCTGGACGTGGTTTAGACACAAGCGCGTGAGCGAGCGCCCCGCCGACCATGCCCCCGCCCTCGACGGCGTCCGCGGCGTCGCGGTTCTCCTCGTCGTGATGCACCACTGGGAGGTGTGGGAGGCGTGCCCGATCGACCGCGGGCTCCTCGGGGTTCGGCTCTTCTTCGTGCTGAGCGGCTACCTCATCACCACGATCCTCCTCCAGGGCAAGGCGATGGTGGCGGCCGGCGAGGCCACCCTCGGCTCCTTCGCGCGGGCCTTCTACGCGCGGCGCTTCCTGCGGCTGCTCCCGCTCTACTACGCGACGCTCGCGGCGCTGTGGGCGGCCGACGTGGTGGGCTTCCGCGACGAGTTCTGGTGGCACGCGACGCACGCCACGAGCTTCCTCGTCGCGCGCTACAACCAGTGGATCGGCTACCCCTCGCACTTCTGGTCGCTGTCGGTGGAGGAGCAGTTCTACCTCCTCTGGGTGTGGGCCGTGATGCTCACCCCGCGGCGCGCGCTGCCGTGGCTCTTCGGCGCGGTGATCGCCGCGGGGACGGTGTGGCGCGCGCTCGGCGTCCCGCTGGGGTTCGGTCGCTTCGCGGTGCTCTACCTCCTGCCCGGATGCCTCGACCCGCTCGGCGTCGGCGCCCTCCTCGCGTACGTCCACCGCGAGCACGCCCCCTACGCGAAGCGCGCCTGCCTCGTGATGGCCGTCGTCGGCGCGCTCGGGCTCGCCCTCGCCACGCTCGCCACGCGCGGCGCCGGCGCGACCGCCCTCACCCACGCGGCCTCGGGCACCAAGGGGACGTCCTACGCCCTCCTCCTCGGCGCGATCGTCAACCTCTGCGCGCGGCGCGAGGGGGCCCTCGTCCGTGCGATGTCGTGGCGCCCGCTCGCCTGGCTCGGGCGCGTCTCGTACGCGGTGTACATCGTCCACCCGATGATCTTCTACGGGCTCAAGCACCACTGGCCCGCGCTGCGCGGGACGTACACGCTCGTGGCGCTCGCGAGCGCGCTCACGGTGGGCTTCGCGGCGGCCTCGTGGCGGTGGTTCGAAGGCCCGCTCAACGGGCTGAAGTCGCGCTTCCCCTACCGAGCGACGCCGGCACCCGGGAAGGGCTGACCCCCGCGCTGCGTTTTTCTCGCGCCCGCCGCGATTCTGTCGGACGGTCCGCGCCCTGATGCTCCGCCGCACGCTCCTCCTCGCGCTCTCCCTCGCCGCCTGCGCCTCCGCCCCGCGCCCCGCGACCGCCCCCGCGGCGGCCGCGCCCGCGCGCCCTGCGGAGCCCGAGGTCGCCTACACCGCCGAGCCCGTTCCGCTCACCGACGAGTCCCGCCGCGCGCTCGTCACGGCCCGCGAGCAGCTCGCCAACGAACGCTTCGACGACGCCCAGGCCACCCTCCGCGGCGCGCTCGACCACCACCCCGACGACGTCGCCCTCCGCATGCGCCTCGCCCTCCTCGCCGCCGAGGACGGGCGCACCGACGACGCCGTCACGCTCCTCCGCGCGGGCCTCGGGCGCGGGCCCGGCGACGCTGATCTGCTCACCTTCGTCGGCGGCGTCAGGCTCCGTCAGGCGCTCGACGGGGCGACCATCGAGCGCCGCCGCGGATCGATCGCCGCCCGCCCCTCCACCGACGAGGCCGCCGAGGCGAGGCAGGTGCGGTCGTGGCTCGAGGCCGCGCGCGACGCCTTCGCCGAAGCCCTCCGCGCGCGGGCCAACCACCTCGGCGCGATGGAGGGAGCGGGCGTCGTCGCCGGGCGACTCGGTGACCACGCCGCCGCCGTCGCCACCTGGGAGCGCGTCGTCCGACTCACCCACGACCCCGACGCGAGCGAGCGACTCGCCGCCGCCGTCGCCGCCGCGGGCGACCGGGCGCGCGCGATCACGCTGTACGAGGCGATCGTCCACGACGAGCCCGCCCGCGCCGGCGCCCACGCCGCCCTCGCCGAACTCTACGCCGCCGCGGGCCGCGCAGATGACGCCGCGCGGGCCCGAGGGCGGGCCACCTTCCACGAGTGGGTGGGGCCCTTCGCGGTCGCGCCCACCGACGACAACGTCGCCGCGGTGAGCGCGCTCGCGCCGTGGTTCGACGAGGCGCCCGCCGACGGGGCGGCCGCACGCGAAGCCGCGACGCGTGCGGCGCTCGAGCGCCTCGGGGCGGCCCGGACGGACGACGCCCGCGCGCTGCTGGCGGCCTTCGCGTGGCACCACTCGCACGACGCGATGGAGGCCGTCGCGTGGGAGGCCCTTCGCGCGCACGGCTCCGACGCGGCCGACACGCTCTACCGGCTCTTCGAAGGCGCCCGGTCGATGTGCACGATGCGCTCGTCGGCCGAGGCCCTCGCGCGCCTCCACGACCGGCGGCTCTTCGAAGTGCTCGCCCGCGCGCTCCCCCGCGACACGGGCTTCTTCCCCGTCGACGCCGCCAACGCGCTCGACCTCCTCGGCGACCCGCGCGCCGTCCCGCTGCTCGTCGACCTCGTCCGCCGCGCGCCGCCGCAGTCCGCGCCCGACGACCCGACGGCCGCGGCGGGATTCGCGGCGGCCCGCGCCCGCGCCGTGCTCGCCCTCGGGGCCTTCGACACCGCGGCGTCACGCGAGGCGCTCCAGAGCTTCGCCGCCGACGCCGACCTCGGGCTCGAGGCGCACGCCGCGCTCTACCGGATCACCCACGCGCCCGCGCACCTCCAGGCGATCGAGCGGGCGCCGGTGGCGCAGCGCCGCCGGGCCGAGGCGATCATGACGGGCTACATCGAGCGCGCGGGGACGCCGCAGGCCCGCGCGGCGGCGACGCGGGCGAGGACGGCGGTGCAGGCGCGCGAGGCGGCGGAGCGGGCGCGCGAGGCGGCGACGCAGCGGGCGGCGGCGCCGCGTCGGTAGGGTCAGTGCGCGTGGCCCATCGGCGCGGCGGCGCCGGAGGGAGCGCCGTCGGAGGGCGCGGCGGATCCCGCGGGCACGGCGGCGAGCGCGGACTGGAGCTCGCGGGCGCGGCGGAGGTGGTCGGCCACCATCGGGCGCACCTCGTTGGTGAGCGCGTTGCGCAGCTCGGGGTTGCGCGCCATCGGCAGGAGCGCCGTGTCGATGAGGTCGAGCACGCGCGCGTGCTCGGTCGCCTGCGCGTCGACGTAGGCGCGGTCGAAGTCCGCCCCCTGGAGCGCTTCGAGACGTCGCTTCGTGGCGGCGCCCTCGGCGGCGAGGGTGCGGCTCCGCTCGCTCTCGCGGGGCGTGATGCCGGCGCGGAGGCGGAGCGCGCCGAGCTTCGCGGTCGACTCCCCGTGCATCGCGACCATGGACTCCCCGAAGGCGCGGACGCGCGCGTCCTGGGCGCGGGTGCGCGCGAGCGTTCCCTCGTCGATCTCGCCCGAGTCGACGGTGGCGACGACCGCGGCGACCTCGCCGTCGGCGTTGTCGACGATGGTCGGGTTGGCGCCGCCGTTGGGGGCGAGGACGGGCGCGGGCTCGTTGGCGCCGGGCGGGGCCTCGCGCGTCTTGCACGCGGCGGAGAGCAGCGCGGCGACGGCGAGCGCGCGGAGGGCGGAGTGGGTGTTCATGGGGGCGATCGGTTCCTTCTGGCGGGGTGCGCCGTCGCGGCGGCGAAGCAACGGGCGTGCGGGGCCGTCGCGCCGCGGAGACGCGACGGAGTGCGCGCGCGGGGGTGGTGACGTTGTGCGACAGCGGGGCGCGGCGCCACGCGGAGGCCCTTGCGATGCCCGCGCAAATGCTCGCGTGGCGCCTCGCTTGCACCGCCGCGCACCTGCCCCGGCGAAGGGGCGCTGGAGACCGCGAACGCGCGACGGCGGCGGGGGCCATGGTGGCCCCCACGCGCGTGGCCCCGCGGGCTCTCCGCAAGATCAGAGGAGACGTCCCCATGCCTCAGAACAACAACGGCCGCGGCTTCGGCTCGATGGACCCCGAGCGTCAGCGCGAGATCGCCAGCGAAGGCGGGCGCGCGTCGCATCGCTCGGGCAACGCGCACGAGTGGGACTCGGACGAGGCCCGCGAGGCCGGTCGGCGCGGCGGGCTCGCGGCCCACCACCACGAGAACGCGGCCTTCCACCACGAGAGCGCGGCGCACCACCACCGCCAGGCCGCGCGTCACTTCAGCCAGGGCGCGCACGGCGAGGGCAGCCGCCACGCCGAGACCGCGCGCGGCCACCACCGCGCGGCCATCGAGCACGGCGAGGAGGCGATGCGCCACGGCGGCGGGCTCTCGAACCGCGGCGGGCGCGAGGACGACGAGCGCGGGATGCGCGGCGGCACGCGCGAGCAGCACGCCGAGGCTGGCCGCATGGGCGCGGAGGCCCGCTGGGGCAACCGGGGGCAGGAGTCCTGGGGCGAGCGCGGCGGCGGCCGCGACGAGGACCGCGTCGCCCAGGGCAGCGGCCCCCGCGGCGACCGCGGCGTCGACTTCAGCAACGACTTCCGCGGCGGCGACGAGCGCTCCGCGCGCGGCGGCGAAGGCCGCTGGGGCGGCGGCGGACGCGGCGGGCAGGAGGAGTGGTCCGAGCGCGGCGGCGACTTCCGGCGCGGCTTCAACCGCAACCCGTGATCGGGCGCCCGCGGGCGCACACACCACCACGCACCACCAGGAGGACACGCCATGTCAGGACGACCCACGCTTCCCGCCGATTTCGCCACGCGCCCCGAGGTGCACGGCGCCGCGCTCGCACCCGAGGGGCTCGACGACGCCCTCGACGAGGAGCGCGCCGCCTCGATGGCCGACGAGGGCGGCGCCTCCGGCATGTGGATGGAGCGCGAGTCCGCCGCGCCGCCGGTGCTCCACAGGCGCTCGCGGTGGCCCGTGGTGGCCGCGGCCGTCGCCGGCGTCGCGCTCGCGATCGCGCTCGTCGCGCTCTGGCGGACCCGCCGCCGGTAGCGCCGTCAGCGCCTCCGTCGGCGCCGGGCGCGCGCCAGGACGCGCTCCTCGTTCGACACCTTCCACCGCCGGCCCGCGAGCGCGCCGAGCCCCCGCACCACCGTCACCCCCTCCGGCACGACGCCCCCGCGCGCCCGCGTCGCCTCCACGGCGCGTTCGAAGTCCGCGCGCGGCAGCACCGCGTTGCGGCGGAGCCCCGAGTCGCCCGGCCGACGCACGCGCCGCCAGTCGAGCATGGCGCGCGCAAGGAGCTCGGCGTGGACGTCGGCGAGCGCCACCCCCCCGCGCGTCGCGGCGTGGGCGAAGCGGCGGACGATCCGCTCGAACACCTCGCGCGGCCCGCGGGCGCGGACGAGGCGCGGGAGGCTCTCGAAGCCGTACGTCAGCGGGTCGCCGCGGAGCACGAAGTCGTCCCTCCGAACGGGAAAGCACGGGCCGCCCCGCCGGAGGGTGAAGCGCTCGCCGCGGAGCCCTTCGAGGGAGACCCCCTTCGGGCTGACTTCCGCCACGACCGCGTCGAAGGGCGCGAACACCACGGGGCGGCCGTGGAAGGAGCGCGGCGCGAGGTCGAGCATCCCGCGCAGCGCGTCGAGGCTGTCTTCTTCTTCGGTGTGTTGCGGGCGCCAGGGGTCGCTCGCGAGCACGTCCCCCCCGACCACGACATCGCCCTCGCGGACGCGCAGATAGCTGCCGCTGGCGAACGTGACGACATGGGCCGCGGCCCCGTCGCGGAGGAGGCGAACGGTGACGCCCTCCTCCGCCTGTGATGTGACGATCCAGCACGTCAGCCCCGTGCGCGAGTCCGCCGCCGCGAAGAGGCCGCCGGGCGGCGCGTCGATGGCCACCACCGCGCGCTCCCCCTCCGCGAGCTGGGCGACGGAGCACCCCTCCTCGTAGCGGAACCGCGCGACCGCGCCATGGGCCGCGACGCGCCCTCCCTGCGCGACCTCGAGGCGGTCGCCCTCACAGACGACGACCTCCTCCGCGCGCCCGTCGTCGGCGGTGACCGTGACGCGCCCGCGTCGGAGCGCCACGCCCCGCACGAACATCGACGCGTCGAAGGTCACCGCGCCCTCGATCGGCGACGCGCGCCAGTCGATCGCCCGGAAGGAGCCACCGATGACCCACGTCCGCCACACCGAGGGCACCTCCCGCAGCGCGGAGGCGATCGCCCACGCCGCGCGCAGGCCCACCGCGTCGCCCTCGACCACCGCGAGGTCGTCGTCCGGCGAGCGCCCGTAGCACCGCGCGCACACGCCCTCCTTCGCGCGGCACGTCCACGGCGAGCGGACGATCGCCTGCTCCACGTCGCGCCATCGCACAGCGTCGAGCGAGCGGACCGTCGCGCCCGCGCGGCCCACCACCTCCCCCGCGGTCGTGACCGCGTCGCGCGCGAGCACGCGCCCCTTCAATCGCTCCACCAGCGCGCCCGTCCCGTCCTCGTCACGGACGGCGATCCCCTCGCCCGTCCCGCAGTCGCGCATCGTCACCCGCACGCCCGCGAGCGCGCCGCGCAGGTCGCCGAAGATCGCCGCCACCGTCACCGACTGCGCCCTTGCGCCGAGCTCGTGACCGCGCCGGTGGCGCGCGAGGGCCATCATGTCGTGCGCGTCGAGGCCCTCCGCGAACGACGGGACCACCGGGCGCTCCTCGATCGTCCCCCAGCGGCCCGCGATCAGCCCGACGCCCGCGACCACCGGGCGCCCGCGCGCGCCGTCGGGGTGCGCGGCGACGAACGACTCCAGCGCCGTCCCCGGGAGGGCCTCGCGCGAATCCCGGGCGATCACTTCGAAGGCCGCGCTCCAGGTGTCGACGTTGCGGTTGTAGCGCTCGCCGTCGGTGATGACCCCTTCGAAGTACTCCGCCTCCGCCTTCGCAACGCGCGCCCGGGCCTCGCGCACGACGGCGGGCTTCGAAGCGGGCGGGCGCAGGTCGTCGGCGCCGTACGACGCCCCGAACCGAGCGTGGAGCGCGTCGCCGAAGCGTTCGAGCGCCTCGGCCGAGCGCGCCGCGAGCTCGACGTGGGTGGCCTCGGTGGCCCCGCGGAGCCAGCGCTCGACGCGCGCCTTCGTCCACGCGCAACCGCGGGCCTCGTCGCACACCGGCCGCGGGAGCAGCGAGGCGGCGAGCGAGCGCCCCGCGGTGGCGGTCACCCCGCCCACGCAGACGGCGTCGTGCGGGGAGAGCTCATCACGCCACCAGGCATCCCAGAGCGAGGCGGCGTCGCGGAAGGCGCGCGGGGCGCCCGAGGGCTCGCGGGCGGTGGCCGCGTGGAGGCCCAGGAGGGCGGCGCCGTGGGGGAGGCGCCACGTGCCGGGGGCGGCGTCGCGCGCCTCGCGGAGCCGGTCGATCCAGCCGGGGGTCGAGGGGGGTCCCATGGTGCTCGGGAGTGCCACTCCCCCGCGAGGAAAAGAAGCTTCCTTCTCTCGGGCGCTTCGGGTAGTCCTTCGAAGCGTCAGGGGGAGCGGCGGGGTGCAACGCCCCGTTGACAGGGGAGCGCGGCGGTTCTAGTCGATCGGGCCATGGACGACGCCACCCGCCAGAAGATCGATTCGCTCCTCCAGGGCAACAAGGTCGTGCTCTTCATGAAGGGGACCAAGATGTTCCCCCAGTGCGGCTTCTCCGGGGCCGTGGTCAACATCCTCAAGAGCCTCGGCGCCGACTTCAAGGACGTGAACGTCCTCGCCGACATGAGCCTCCGCGAGGGCATCAAGGAGTACACCCAGTGGCCCACCATCCCGCAGCTCTACGTGGGCGGGAAGTTCGTGGGCGGCTGCGACATCGTCCGCGAGCTCCACGGCCGCGGCGAGCTCGCCCCGATGCTCCGCGACGCCTGAGGCCGCTCCCCCCCGTCTCCCCCTCCCGCACGCGTCGATCACTTCCCGCTTTGTCCCGCGGCGGGGGGGTCGATACACTCCCGCGCCCGTCATGACCCCGTCCCCCGCCTCGACCCGCGCCCGCCTCGCCGACCTCGCCCTCATCACCTACCTCGGCCCCATCGTGCAGGGCCGACGCGTCGCCGTCGTCGGCCCCGCGTCCGGCGAGGTGGCCCGCCGCGCCCGCGTGCTCGGCGCCTCGGTGGTCATCTCGTTCGGCGGCGTCGGCGACGACATCGCCGTCCGCGCCCTCACCCCGGGCGCGCTCGCGGGGATGCACGGCCGGCTCGACGTGGTGGTGGTGCCCGACGCCGGCGCCGTCCCCTCGATCGTCGCGGTGCTCGACGAGGCCCGCCGCGCGCTCGGCTCCGACGGCGTGGTGGTGGTCGCCTCGCAGCCCGAGGACGGCGCCGCCCCGCTCGAGCCCGGCGCGAAGACCTCCCTCGGCTTCTACGACCTCGAAGACCTCTGCGCGGCCCGCTTCGCGCGCGTCCGCATGTTCGGGCGCGGGCCCTTCCTCGGGTACACCCTCGCGTCCCTCGACGAGGCCGGCGAGGACGTCGCGCTCGACACGCGCCTGCTCGACGGCGACCCGCCTCCGCCCGAGGCCTTCGTCGCGGTCGCCTCCGACGGCGAGGTCGAGCTCGACCCGCTCGCGGTCGTCCAGCTCCCGCCCGAGGGGCTCCAGGCCGTCCGCGCCGCCGCCACGCGCTCGCTCGAAGAGGAGCTCACGCGCCAGGGCCAGAAGCTCAAGGAGGTGGAGGCCGCCTCCGCCGAGCGCTGGGTGAAGATCCAGCGCTTCGAGCACGGCGTGAAGGAGCTCGAAGAGGAGAACCGCAAGTCGCGCGACAAGGCCGTCCGCCTCTCGAAGGAGCTCGAAGACGAGCGCAAGCTCCGGCAGCGCGTCGAGCTCGAGGCCCAGATGGTCCGCCGCGCGCCCGAGCTCCCCAAGACGCCCGACCTCGCCCCCGAGGTGAAGCGCCTGGAGGGCGAGGTGGCCCGCCTCGAAGGCGAGGTGGCCCGCGTCGAGCGCGAGGTCGCCGCCGCGAAGGCCGCGGAAGCCGCCGCGACCACCCGCGCCACCGAGGCCGCCGACGCGCTGCGTGCGGTCGAGGCCGAGCGCGGCATCCGCGAGGTGGCCCACGCCGAGGAGACCGCCGAGGCCGCCCGCACGCTCGCCGCCGCCAAGGCCGCCGAGGCCGCGGCCCGCGCCCGCGTCGACGACCTCTCCCGCGAGCTCGACGAGACGCAGGCCGCCGAGGCCGAGCTCCGCGGCCAGCTCGACGAGGCCACCGAGCGCCTCGAGCGCCTCGAGCGCAACGACCAGACGCCCCGCATCCAGGCGCTGGAGGCCGAGGTCGCCTCCCTCCGCGAGGGCGCCGTGGTCGACGGGGAGTACGCCCGCCTCGAGCGCGCCCTCGCCGAGCGGGCCGCGGCCCTCGGGAAGCTCCAGGCCGAGCGCGACGCCCTCGACCAGAGCGTCCGCGAGCTCACCCTCTCGCTCGGCGCCGCCCGCTCCGCGCCCGCGGAAGAAGAACTCGCCGAGGTGCGCTCGCGCCTCGCCGCCGCGGCCTCCGTCCACGCGACGCTCGCCGAGAAGGCCGACGCCCTCGCCGCCGAGAACGACCTCCTCCGCGAGCGCGCCGCCCGCGGGGTGGAGGAGTCGGGCGCGAAGGCCCGCGAGCTCGCCGAGAAGGCCGACGCCCTCTCCGCGGAGGCCGACGAGGTGCGCCGCCAGGCCGCCGCCGAGCGCGCGGAGATCGCGCGGCTCCACGCCCACAACATCGGGCTCGAGGCGCGGGTGGTCCACGCGACGATGGAGCTCGAGGGCGCGCGGGCGGGCTACCAGCGCCGCGTCGCCGAGCTCGAGCGCGAGTCCGAGCGCCTCGTCCGCGCGCTGGAGGTGTCGGCGACCCAGTCGGACTTCGACCGGGCGGCGACGCTCGAAGCGCTGGAGCGCGACGTGGCCGCGGCGCGGGCCGAGCGCGACGGGCTCGCGTGGCGGGCGAAGGAGGCGGAGGCGTCGGTGCAGGCGCTCCTCGCGCAGATCGCCGCGCTCCGGCAGGAGGTGGTTCGCCTCGGGGCGCGCGCGGCGGAGCTCGAGGCGCGGCCCACCGACGTCCTCGCCGACGACGACACCGTGCTCCAGAGCGGCGCCCGCGTCGACGCGCTCGTCGCCGACCTCTCGGCCACCGCCGAGCGCCTCGCCCGCACCGAGGAGGAGCTCGCCCGCGCCCGCGCCGAGGCCGCGAAGCCCGGGGCCGCCGAGGCCGCGGAGGCGCTGCGGGCCGAGCTCGCCGAGCTCTCCGGGGAGCGCGACCGCAAGGCCGCCGACGTCGAGGCCCTCCTCGGCCAGCTCACCGACCGCGACCTGCGCATCGCCGCGCTCGAGCGCCGCCGCGAGGAGGAGCTGAGCGCCGTCCAGCGCTCGCTCACGCTGGAGTCGCAGGCCAACCGGACGCTCCGTACCTCGCTCGACGCGGTTCGCTCGGGGCTGTCGGCGATCCTGGTCGACGGCCGCGGCGCGATGGTGGCCCACGACCTCATGGCGCTCCTGCGCCGCATCGAAGACGCCTGAGGCGATGCGCGGCAAGGCGCTGTTCGAGGCCCTCACCGAGGCGGCGAAGGCGCGGGGCATCGCCGTCCGCCGCGAGTCGATGACCCGGGGCACCTCGGCGGGCGGCCTCTGCGTGGTGAAGGGCGTGCCGACGGTGTTCGTCGACGAGCGCGGGAGCGTCGAGGCGCAGATCGAGATCCTGGCCGGCGCGCTCCGCCGCTACGACTGGTCGGCCGTCGAGCTGCCTGACCCGGTGCGCGCGGTGCTGACGAAGCCGAAGGCGTAGCGCCCGGCGTTGCGTATTTCATACAGCCGCGGCCCTCATGCCGGGGCCGCGCGTGGCCGTTAGCCCCGGTGTGAAGCCCGACGAGGTGCTGGCGGTCGACGACGACCCGACGACGATGGCGGTGCTCCGCGACGCGATCACGGCGGTCGGCTGCCAGGCGTCGTTCGCCGAGGATGCGATGCGGGCCTGGGAGCGGCTCCAGCTCTTCGAGCGCCCGCGGGTGCTGGTGGTGGGCCAGGCGATGCGCGGGATGGACGGGGTCTCCCTCTGCCGCGCGCTCCGCGAGCAGGCGGGCGACCAGCCGTACGTGATCCTCCTGGCCGAGGGGACCACGGCGGGCGAGGTGGCGGCCTTCCGCGCGGGGGCCGACGAGTTCATCGCCAAGCCCGTGAAGGCCGAGGGGCTCGCGGCCCGCGTACGGCGCGCGCTGCGCGGGCCCGCCGAGGTGATCGACGCGTCCGACGTGAGCGCCGAGCTCACCCTTCGCCTGCCCGCGCTCGTCGCCCACTCGGTGACGATCCCGCCGCCCCGCGCGCTCACCCGCCCGTCGCCCGCCGCGGCGCCGCGCACCCTCCCCCCTCCCCCGCGCCCGGTCACCGCGCCCCCGCCGCGCGACCCCGCGAGCGACCCGTTCCGCGCCTTCTCCAACCCGCTCCTCCTCGCGGCCGAGCCGGCGCCCCGGAAGCACGACGCGCCCGCCGCCCGCCCCCGCCCGCGCCTCGGCCTGGGCACCGCCGTCGTGCTCGCGGGCGCCTGTGCGGCCGGCGCCGCCGTGGCCTGGCGTCACGCGCCGCGCACGCCGGTCTCGTCGATCCCGCCGCCCGCGGATGCGTCCACCAACACCCCCTCCGTGCGCCCTCTCGCGCCGCCCCACGACGCGGGCGCCGAGGCTTCGTCCTCCGACGCCTCCACCGACGCCTCCGCCGACGCGCGCGACGCGAGCGCCGACGGCGGCATCCCCGCGCCCATCGAGCGCGCGCTCCGGCTGGGCGACCTCGTCGGCGCCGAGCGGATGCTCCTCGCGGCCATCACCGCGCAGCCCGGCGAGCCGGGGCTCCACGCGCGGCTCGGGCTCGTCCGCTTCCGCCTCGGCCGCCCGGTGGGCGCGCTGCGGGCCTTCCGCGCGGCCTCGGCGATCGAGCCGCGCAACCCCTCCTTCCTGCGCTGGGTGGCGCGTCTGGAGGAGACCACCGGCGACCGGGCCGGCGCGCGCCAGACGCTCCGCTCCCTCCTCGCCCTCGTGCCCGGCGACCCCGCGGCGCGTCAGGCGCTCACCCGCCTCGGCCCCGGCACGTAGCGCGCGCTTCAGGCCCACGGTCGCGTGGGGTAACGTCCCGCGCCGTGCGAACCCACATCCCTGAGACAGGCTGGACGTACCGCCCCGGCCACGACACCCGGCTCGCGTGCTTCGTCGAGGGCGACGGGCCGCTGGTGGTGATGGTCCACGGCTTCCCCGACACGCCGCACACCTGGGACGCGGCGCGCGCCCGCTTCGTGCGCGAGGGCTACCGCGTGGCGACGCCCTTCCTCCGCGGCTACGCGCCGTCGCCGCCGGCGCCCGACGGCGACTACGGGGTGGAGGCCCTCGGCCGCGACATCGCCGCGCTCGCCGCGTCCTTCGGCGAGAAGGCGATCCTCATCGGGCACGATTGGGGGGCCTTCGCCTCGTGGGCCGCCGTCGCGCTCGCGCCCGAGCGTTTCCGCCGCTTCGTGTGCGTGGCGATCCCGCCGCCCGGGAGCATCCGCGCCACGCCGCGGACGGTGTGGGCGTCGCGCCACATGATCGGGCTCACCTTCCCGGGCGCCGAGGGGCGCTTCGCGGAGAGGGATTTCCAGGGCGTCCGCACGCTCTACGAGCGCTGGTCACCGGAGCGCAAGTGGAGCGACGCCGAGCTCGAGCCGGTGAAGAACTGCCTCGCCGCGCCCGGCTCGCTCGAGGCCGCCCTCGCGTACTACCGCCAGCACTCGCCGCTCATGCCGTCGTGGCTGACGCGCAAGCTGGTCGTGCCGACGCTGGTGGTGGCCGGCGAGAGCGACGGGATCACCGACGCGGTGGACTTCGAAGACGCGCGCGACTGGGTGCAGGCGCCGTGCGAGGTGGTGACGGTGCCGGGCGGGCACTTCATGCAGGTGGAGCACCCGGAGGCCTTCTGCGCGGCGGTGCTCTCGTGGCTGCGCGAGCCCGTGGCCGCGGAGCGCGCGGAGGCGTAGCGCTCACGGCGCGTCGCGGCGGGGCTTCCACTGGCGCGCGGCCCACACCGCGGCGAGGGCGGTGGCCGCGAGCGTGGCGCCGACGACGTGGCGCTCGAAGAGGCGGACCACCTCCGCGATGGGCTCGCGGAGCGCGTCGCCCGCGAGGTGCATCACCACGCCGAGGGCGAGCGAGCCGAGGCCCGCGCACGCCGCGAAGGCCGCCGGCGGCAGCCCCATCGCGCCCGCCACCACGCACACCACCGCGGTCGGCGCGAGGAACACCATCGGGTACGCCCCCGCCCGCACGAAGCGCTCGACGCGTCTCACCTTCGCGCCGTGGCGCCCCGCGCGGCGCTCGAGCCACGCGACCGCGGCGTCGCCGTACCAGCGCCCGAGGAAGAAGTACACCGACGCGCCGAAGAGCCGCCGCAGCGTGGCGACCGCGAGGAAGGGGACGAGCGCCACGCGACTCGCGAGCAGCATGTTGCGGATCGGCGACTCGAGCGCGAGGAGCAGCAGCGGGCGCCGGGCGGCCAGCGCGGGCGAGAGCGCGGTGGCGACGAAGGTGAGCGACATGAGCCCCGCGGCGACGCCGAGGAGGGCCCAGCGCACTGCGCGGCCAGGGCGCGGCAGCGGAACGTGGACGAGGGGGGCGGCCTCGGGCGCGGGGGCATCGGGGGTCGGCGCGTCGCCGGGGGACATCGCGGGGCGGCGGAGTATGCGTCGGGCGCGGCGCGGAGGCGACCGCGGGGTGGAGGTCGGCGCCGTCGCCCTTGACGCGCGGCGGCTGCGTGGCCCACAACGCGCGCCCGATGGCCACCGTCGCCCCCCCCCGCCCCGGCACCCGGGTGCTCCTCCTCGAGAACATCCACTCCTCCGCCCACGAGCTCTTCGAAGAGAACGGCTTCGAGGTGGAGGCCCTCACCGGCGCGCTCCCCGAGGACGCCCTCGTCGAGAAGGTGCGCGACATCCAGGTGCTCGGCATCCGCAGCAAGACCCAGGTCACCGCGAGGGTGCTCGCCGCGGCCGAGCGCCTCCTCACCCTCGGGTGCTTCTGCATCGGCACCAACCAGGTCGACCTCCAGGCCGCCAAGCTCCGCGGCGTCCCCGTCTTCAACGCGCCCTTCAGCAACACCCGCAGCGTCGCCGAGCTCGTCATCTCCGAGGTGATCGCCCTCGCGCGCCAGCTCGGCGACCGCTCCCGCGAGGTGCACGAGGGCCGCTGGCGCAAGGTGTCCGCGGGCTGCTACGAGGTGCGCGGCAAGACCCTCGGCATCGTCGGCTACGGGCACATCGGCGCGCAGGTGGGCGTGCTCGCCGAGTCGATGGGCATGCGCGTGCTCTTCTACGACATCGCCACCAGGCTCCCGATGGGCAACAACCAGCCCGTCGCCACGCTCGCCGAGCTCCTCGCGAAGTCCGACTTCGTCACGCTGCACGTGCCCGCCACGCCCCAGACGCACCGGATGATCGGCCCCGAGGAGATCGCCCGCATGAAGAAGGGCGCCTACCTCCTCAACCTCTCGCGCGGCACGGTGGTGCAGATCCCCGCGCTGGCGGCGGCGCTCAAGTCGGGGCGGCTCGGCGGCGCGGCGGTCGACGTGTACCCCGAGGAGCCCGAGACCAACTCCGACGGCTTCGCCTCCGAGCTGCGGGGCATGCCCAACACGATCCTCACGCCGCACATCGGCGGGTCGACGGTGGAGGCGCAGGCCGCGATCGGGCGCGAGGTGGCGACGAGCCTCGTGAAGTTCATGGACTCCGGCGCCACCGTCGGCTCGGTGAACTTCCCGGGCGTCGAGCCGGCGCCGCTGCCGGGCACCCACCGCGTGCTCAACGTCCACCGCAACGTGCCCGGCGTGCTCCGCGACATCAACCGCATCGTCTCCGACCTCGACGCCAACATCCTCGGGCAGGTGCTCGCGACCGACGCCGACATCGGCTACCTCGTGATGGACATCGAGCGCGACGTCTCCGACGGCGTCGCCCGGGCCGTCGCCGCGCTGCCCACCAACCTCCGCACGCGCGTGCTGTACTGACGCGCCGCCGGCGCGGTATCGTGCCGGCGAGATGTCCTCCCCCCCGGCCCCGTCCTGGCACCCCGGCGCGCTCGTGGGCGGGCGCTACGAGGTGCGCCGGCGCATCTCGGGCGGCGGGATGGGCGAGGTGTTCGAAGCGCAGGACGTGAAGCGCGACCTGCCCGTGGCCCTCAAGCGCGTCATGGTCGAGGCCACCAGCAACCTCCTCGAGCGCGAGCGGCGCAACCACGAGGCGGCCCTGCGGCTCCAGCGAGAGGCGATGCACACCTCCCGCCTCGGGCACCCGAGCATCGTCAACGTGTTCGACCTCGTCTACGACGTCGACGGCGCCCCCGTCATGGTGATGGAGCTCCTCCAGGGCGTCACCCTCCACGACCACCTCACCTACAGCACGCTCCCGGTCCACATCGCGGCCGACTGGATGGCCCAGGTGCTCGACGCGCTCGCCGTCGCCCACGCCGCGGGCGTCATCCACCGCGACCTCAAGCCCGCCAACCTCTTCCTCACGCTCGACCCCGCGATGCCCACCGGCGTGCGGGTGAAGATCCTCGACTTCGGCGTCGCCAAGCAGGTGTCGACCGAGGAGCACCCCGCCGACGACGAAGATGCGACGGCCGTCACGATGACCAACGTCTTCCTCGGGTCGTACCAGTACGCGTCGCCCGAGCAGTTCGACCCCAACAAGCCGCTGTCGCCGCGGAGCGACCTCTACGCCGCCGGGGTGGTTCTCTTTCGCATGCTCACGGGCCGCCACCCGGCCAACACCGCCACCCTCCACGACCTCATGATGCGCACGCTCTTCGGCAACATCGACCGGAGCGCCCGCGCCTTCCGCCCCGACGTCCCCCCGCGCCTCGACGCCGCCCTCGCCGCCTCCCTCGCGCTCCGCCCCGAAGACCGCCCGCCCACCGCCGCCGCCCTCCGCGACGCCCTCCTCGCCGCCGCGCGCGACGTCTCCAGCCCGCCGCCCTCCGCCGTGAGCACCGCGCCGCCACCCGCCCCGGGGCCCACCACCGCGCCGCCGCCCGCCGCCCGCCCCCTCTGGCCCGTCGCCGCCCTCGCCGCCGTGGCCGCCGCCGGCTGGGCGATGTGGGCCCTCACCCGCTTCGGCTGACCCGCCCGCGGGAATTGGAGCGCCGCCTCGCGCGTGGTATCGGCCACACCCGCCATGGCCCTCGAGTGCGCCCACTGCGGCAACCGTTGCGACGACGGCGCCACGCGCTGTCCCAAGTGCCTCCGAACCACCCACCTCGTCCCCGTCACCGAGGCGCCCGCGACGCGCCCGCGCTGGCCCATCGCCGTCGTCGCCCTCGGCGCGCTCGCCCTCGCCGGCGGCGCCGCGGCCTTCTTCCTGCGCCGACCGCCCACACCCCCGCCGCTCCCGGCCAACGCGCCCGCGTCCGCGAGCGACCCCCTCGCCGCGGGCGAAGAGCTCGCGCCCCTCGTGGCCCGCGCCCGCGCCGAGCGAGAGCCCGTCGCCCGCGCCCGCCTCGTCGCCGCGGAGGTTCACCGACGACGCGCCGCCGCGCTCGCGGGGGACGACGAGCCCACGCCCCCACCGCGCGCCCCGTCGCTCCTCTGGCGCGTGCTGCCGAACGCCCGCGAGCGCGTCACCGAGCTCGACCTCGCGCGCCTCGTCGCCGCCGCCCTGCGCGCCGCGGGCGACCCCGCCGCCGTCGCCGAACGCACCGCCCCGCCGCGCCCCGACGACGCGCTCGACCCCACCGGCGCGCGCGGGTCGTTCGTGGTGACCGCCGGCGACCACGTGGTCGAGCCCACCCTCGGCACCCTCGTCGGCCGCGGCGACGTCCGCCACCGCCCGCTCGCCGAACGGGCGCTCGCCGGGGCCGTCTCCGCGCAGGCCGCGCTCGAGCTCGCCGACGCCGGTGCCGACCCGGCCCGCGCGATCGAGTACGCCAACGCCGCGGTCGAGGCGTGGCCCGACTCGCCTCACCCCCTCGCCGCCCGCGCCCGGGTGTGGCGCGCCGCGGGCGCCTCCGGCGGCCTCGACAGCGCGCTCAACGACCTCCGCGCCGCCGTGGCCGTCCGTGACGACGCCGCGCTCCACCTCCTGCTCGCCCGCGTCGCGCTCGTGCGCAACGACCTCGCCGGCGCCGTCGCCGCCGCCTCGCGCGCCGCCTCCCTCGCCCCCGGCTGGGGGACCGCCTCGGCCGCCCTCCTCGCCCTGAACGACGTCTCCATCCAGCTCGACGCCGGCGCCCCCAACGGCTGCGCCCGCCTCCGCACCGCCCGCGCCCCGTGGACCGACGACGCCTACGCCCTCTGCGCGCCCGACGTCGCCGCCGACGTTCGAACCGCCGCCGCGCGACGTCTCCTCGACGCCTCGCGCGACCCGCTGCGCGTCGCCCTCGCCGCGTCCGCGCTCCCCGCCGGGCCCGTCGCCACGCTCACCGCCCGCGTCGCCCCGCACGAGCGCCGCGAGCTCGCCGCGTGGCTCCTCCTCCTCGGCCGCGGCGACCTGCTCGCGCCGGGTGACGGCGGCGCGCCGTGAGGGTCGTGTTCGCGCTCACCGCTTCGATCGTCGCGTGCGACCGCGCGCCGGTGACGGAGGTCCGCGCGCCGCGCGAGGCGCTCGCCCAGCTCGTGGTGTGCTCGCTCGACGGGGCCGGCGCGGAACCCGACCCGGGGCGCTTCGAAGGGGCGCTCCGCCAGAGCCTCCGCGGCGACCGCGAGCGCTTCGCCACGCGGGCCGGCGCGTGCGAGTCGGCGCTCGAAACCGAAGGCGGGCGGCACCCGTGCCTCGCGCGGCTGCGGGCGCGGTGGTCATCGCTCCTCACCGTGGCGCAGCGGCCCGGCGTCGACGCGATCGACCAGGACGTCGCCGTCCGCCGCGCGGGCGAGGCCTACGCCGAGGCCGCCGCGCGCTGCCCGCGGTAGAGTCCGCGCCGTGACCGACCACGACCGAGAGCGCGACGCCGTCGAGCGGGCCTGCCTGGAGACCAACCTCGACCTCACGTACGCGGGCAGCGTCCACGCCTACCTCGCCGAAGACGAAGACGCCTGGCCGCGCTGCTGCGGCTCGTCGTGCGACCCCTGCGTCCTCACGCTCCAGCACGCCGCGCGCCGCGCGCTGATCCTCCTCGGGCGCTGACGGTCTGACCCTCGACGGGCGGCGGGGTGACGGGCGCGGCGGGCCGCGTCACCGTGTGGTGGAGAGCGCCTCCAGCGCCGCGGCGAGCTTCGCGCGGGCCCCCTCCAGCGCGGCGCGCATCGCGGAGGCCCGGTCGACGCGGCCGGGGCCCTCGTCGAGGCCGTGCTCGCGGAGGTAGCGCCGCGCGCCGTCGATCGTGTAGCGCTCCTCGCGCAGGAGCCGCCGGATCACCGCCAGGCGCTCGACGTCGCGCCGCGCGTACACCCGCTGCCCCGACGCCGATTTCTCCGGCCGAACCCCACGAAATTCCGCCTCCCAGAAGCGGACCACGTGCGTCGCCACCCCGAGGATCCGCGCCACCTCGCCGATGCGGAAGTAGTGCTTGTCCGGGATCTCCATCCGCGCGCCCCGCGACGCCCCGCTCACTCCTTGGCGTCGCCGGGGTCGACGATCTTCGGGAGCGGCGGGAGCGCCGCCACGATGGTGGCCGGCGGCGGCACCGAGGCGCGCGGCGGCGGCGCGGAGGTGCGGCGCCCGCTCGCACGGTTGATCCGCGCCTTGAGGCGAGGCGACGGCTTGAAGCGCACCACCCGGCGCGGCGGCAGGAGGATCCGCTCGCGCGTCCGCGGGTTGAGCCCCGGCCGCGAGCCCTTGTCGCGCACCGTGAAGTTGCCGAAGCCCGTGAGCTTGATCTTGTAGCCCGCGCCGAGAGCCTCCTTCATCGCGTCGAACACCACGTCGACGACGGACGCGGCCTCGCGGCGGGACATCCCCCCCACGCGCTCGCAGATCGCTTCGATGATCTCGGCCTTCGTCATCGCGCGGGTGGATCGAATCACAGACCCGCGCGCGATGCAATCGTCAGGAGCTCCGCCAACAGCGCCGCGCCGGGCGCCCTCGCGCCTACGCGTCCTTCTTCGCCGCGCCGCCCGCGGGTTCGTCCTTCTTCGCGGCGTCGTCCTTCTTCGCGGCGTCGTCCTTCTTCGCGGCGCCCTTGCGCTTGCGGCCGGTGCGGGCGCGGAGGGCGACGTAGGCGAGCTTCGGCACGCGGGCGTCGAGCGCGTTGGCCTTCGCGAAGGCGGCGACCACCGCGTCGAGGACGGTGAGCGCGACGCCGTCCCACAGGTCGACGTCGGCGTGCGAGCGCCCGAGGGCCACCGCCGGGGCCGCCGCGGCGCGTGACGCATCGCGGGCCTGCGCGGCGACGGCGGCGCAGCGGTCGAGGTACGCCGCGTCGAGCTGGAAGAGCGCGCGGCGCGCGGCCACGCCGGGGTCTTCGCTCGCGAGGAGCCCCCTGCCCTCGTCGACCAGCGCGGCGAGCACGCGCCCGCGGCTGGTCTCCTGGTGCCCCTCGGCCGCCGGCTGCGACGCGCGGCGGATGCGCTCCGCGGCGTGCGCGTCGCCGCCCGCCACCTGGAGCAGCGTGGTCGAGAGCTGCTCGGCGAGCCCCGCGGAGGACTTCTCCGCGGAGGCCGCGACGCTCGCGGTCGCGCTCCGGCCGGCCCGCTTGTCGGCGTCGTGGGCGCGGGCCGCCTCGTCGCGCCGCTCGGCCTCCCGCGCCGACCACGCGCCGATGCGGACGACGTTGGGGCTCAGGCGCACGGTGGCGACGAGGTCGGCGGGCGCGCCCTGGAAGAAGACCGCCGCGCGCCCGAGCACCCGCAGCGCGTCGGCCGCCACGCGCGGCGTCGCCACCTGCGCGCCGCGGGCGATCAGCGCGTCCTGGGGAACGGCGGCGCAGAGGCTCATCGCCTCCCGCTCGCTCGCCGGCCCCAGGCGCGCCACGAGGTCGGCGAGGCGGACGAACGCCTGCGCGTCCGCCGGCGGCGCCCACGACATCGCCGGGGGCGGCGTCGAGGCCGACACCGTGGTGAGCGTCGCGCCCGCGGCGCCCCCGTCCTTCTGCCGCGCGTGCAGCGCGCATTCGATGAACCATACGTTCCTCATCGCAGTCGCTCCTTTCGTCGTCGGGCGGGGCGACCCGAACGTCCCCCGCGCAGTTGGAACGTTGCGCCCATTCGAAGCGCGACGTGGAGCTCATAGTTCGGACATGTCGAGCCGCGGACACCGCCGCCGCGCGCGGGAGAGTCACCGCCGCCGCGCGCCGCGCCGCCGCCGTGGCGCGACGGGTCGCCGCCGCCACCACGCGCCGACGCCGCCGCGCCGCCGACACCCGCACGCCGCCACGCGGAACCCGACCGCCGCGGGCGCCGACGCCACCGCCGCTGCACCGGAGCACCACCGCCGCACCGCCGGGGCGCCGCCGCCGCGCGCCGGGGCCCCACCGCCGCGATTGAAGCGCCCGCCGCCGCCGTGCGATGGTCCCCGCCCCGTGAGCATCGAGGACTTCGTCGCCAGATGGAGGGACACCGCCGCCGCCGAGCGGGCGAACAAGGACTCGTTCCTCAACGAGCTCTGCGACGCGCTCGGGGTCGAGCGGCCCGACCCCACCACCGGCGACCCGGCGCGCGACCGGTACGTGTTCGAGTTCCCCGTCACCACGATGCACGCCGGGGGGAAGCACTCGGTCTGCAAGGTCGACCTCTACCGCGAGGGGCGCTTCCTCCTGGAGGCGAAGCAGGGCGGCGGCGACGGCCCGCGGAAGGGCTTCGCGAAGCGCAACACCCCGGCGTGGAACGTCGAGATGGACAAGGCCCGCGGTCAGGCCCTCGGCTACGTCCGCTCCCTCGACGACCCGCCGCCCTTCCTCCTCGTCGTCGACATCGGCCACTGCTTCGACCTCTACGCCGACTTCGACGGGTCGCGCACCTACCGCCCCTTCCCCACCGCCCAGCAGAGCCGCCTCTACTTCGACGACCTCGCGAAGCACGCCGACACCCTCCGCGCCGTCTGGAACGACCCGCTCTCCCTCGACCCGTCCCGCAAGGCCGCCCGCGTCACCCGCGAGGTCGCCGCCCACCTCGCCGAGCTCGCTCGCGCCCTCGAAGGCTCCGGCCACGACCCCGAGGTCGTCGCCCGCTTCCTCATGCGCTGCATCTTCACGATGTTCGCCGAGGACGTCGGGCTCCTCCCCGCGCAGTCCTTCGCCCGCGGCCTCGAAGACCACTGGATCCCCAACCCCAGGCGCTTCAAGCCCGAGCTCGAAGCCCTCTGGCGCGCCATGAACGACGGCGCCGACGTCCCCTTCCTCGGGCGCCTCCTGAAGTTCAACGGCGGCCTCTTCCGCGACCAGCAGGCCATCGCCCTGCCCGCCGCCCACCTCCGCCTCCTCCACGAGGCCGCCGCGTGCGACTGGCGCGACGTCGAGCCCGCCATCTTCGGCACCCTCCTCGAGCGCGCGCTCGACCCCCGCGAGCGCCACCGCCTCGGCGCCCACTACACCCCGCGCGCCTACGTCGAGCGCCTCGTCCGCCCCACCCTCGAAGAGCCCCTCCGCGCCGAGTGGGACGCCGTCCGCGCCGAGGTGCAGCGCCTCGTCGCCGCCGGCGACGACCCCGACGACGACGTCAAGCCGAAGGGCAAGGGCAAGTCGCTCAAGGCCGCGCCCACCGCCCAGGTGCAGGCCCAGCGCGTCAAGCGCGCGGCGGCGGCGGTGCGGGCCTTCCACGCCCGCCTCTGCGCCGTGCGCGTGCTCGACCCGGCCTGCGGCAGCGGCAACTTCCTCTACGTCTCCATGGAGGTGATGAAGCGCGTCGAGAGCGAGGTGATCGCCCAGCTCGCCGCCCTCGTGCCCGCGACCGAGATGCTCTTCCTGGAGGGCGCCACCGTCACGCCGCGGCAGTTCCTCGGCGTCGAGAAGAAGCCGTGGGCGAAGGAGATCGCCGAGCTCGTGCTCTGGATCGGCTTCCTCCAGTGGCACGCCCGCACCCGCCGCAACGCCGACGGCAAGGTCGCCTGGATCGAGCCCGTCCTCCAGGACCTCCACAACATCGAGTGCCGCGACGCCGTCCTCGCGTGGGACGGCGAGCAGCCCGTCCTCGACGAGGCCGGCAAGCCCGTCACCCGCTGGGACGGCGTCACCACGAAGAAGCACCCCGTCACCGGCGAGGACGTGCCCGACGAGTCCGCCCGCGTGCTCCTCACCACGCTCGTGCGGCCGCGGCGGGCGGCGTGGCCCCAGGCGGATTTCATCGTCGGGAACCCGCCCTTCGTCGGCGGGTGGAAGCTCCGGCAGGTGCTCGGCGACGGGTACGTGGCGGCGCTACGCGAGACCCACGATGACGTCCCCGACGCCTGCGATCTCGTGATGTACTGGTGGAACCACGCGGCGAAGCTGGTGCGGGAGGACGCGGCCCGGCGGTTCGGGCTCGTCACCACGACGACGATCAGCCAGGTGCAGGGCCGACGGGTGACGCAGCCGTTCCTCGACGAGGGCGGCGGGCTGTCGCTGGTGTTCGCGGTCAACGACCACCCCTGGTCCACGGACCGCTACGGGAGCGCCGGGGACAACGCCGAGGTGCGCGTCGCGATGACCACGCTCGCGCGCGGGCGGGTCGACGGCGTGCTCGGGCGCGTCGTGCGCGAGCACACGAACGACCGCGGCGAGCTCGTCGTCGACGTCGACGAGTCCCAGCGCGGGCGGATCAACGCCGACCTGCGCATCGGCGCCGACGTCGCCGGGGCGCTCCCTCTGCGCGCCAACGACCGCGTGTGCTCTCCGGGCGTGAAGCTGCACGGCGCCGGCTTCATCGTGACGCCGGAGGAGGCCCGCGCGCTCGGCCTCGGCACGGTGCCCGGGCTGGAGCGCCACATCCGCGTGTACCGCAACGGCAAGGACCTCGCCGCGACGCCGCGCGGCGTGATGGTGATCGACCTGTTCGGTCTCACTGACGTGGAGGTGCAGGAGAGATTCCCAAGGGTCTACCAACGTGTGCTGGAGACGGTGAAGCCCGAGCGGGACCACAATCCCCGCGAGGTACGTCGCAAGAACTGGTGGTTGTTTGGTGAGACCGTACCTCTCTTGCGGGGAGCGCTACGCGGGCTTCGCCGATACATCGCGACCCCCGAGACCGCACGTCGTCGCTACTTCGTCCGCCTCGATGAGAGCGTGCTGCCCGACAACGCCGTGGTGGTGATCGCCAGCGATGACCCGTTCCACTTCGGTGTGCTCTCCAGCCGCATCCACGCAGCGTGGGCCCTGGCGGCGGGCGGTGGGCTCGGCGTGCGCCACGAGCCCCGCTACAGCAAGACGCGCTGCTTCGACCCCTTCCCCTTCCCCGAGGCCGCCGCGGCCCAACGCAAGCGCGTGGCCGACCTCGCCGAGCGCCTCGACGCGCACCGCGCCGCCCGCCTCGCCGAGCACCCGTCGCTCACCCTCAACGCGCTGTACGCGACGCTGGCGAAGCTGCGCGCGGGCGAGGCCCTCGCCGACAAAGACAAGGCGCTCCACGACCAGGGCCTCGTGTCGGTGCTGCGGCAGCTCCACGACGAGCTCGACGCGGCGGTGTTCGACGCCTACGGCTGGCCGGCGACGCTCACCGACGAAGAGATCCTCGAGCGCGTGGTGGCGCTCAACGCGGAGCGCGCGGCGGAGGAGGCGCGCGGCGTCGTCCGGTGGCTCCGCCCGGCCTTCCAGAACCCGCAGGCGGCGCCGCGGCAGGCGACGCTGGAGGCGGGCGACGACGGCGCCGACGACGACGCGCCCGCGGCCCCCAGCGCGACGGCGTGGCCCGCGAAGCTCGCCGAGCAGCTCGCCGCGGTGGGCGCAGGGGTGCAGCGCCTCGGGGCCGCCACCGCCGCGGAGCTCGCGGCCACCTTCAAGGGCGCGGGCGAGGCCGCGGTGCTCGACGTGCTCGAAGCGCTGGAGAGCGTCGGGCGCGTGGTGGCCTTCGACGACGGCGGCGCGCGCCGCTGGAAGAGCGTCGCGGCCACGGCGTGAACGGGCGCGGGTCGCGGTTCGACGCCCCCGCCCGCCCGACGCGCGCGGAGGCCGACATTCCATGGCTCACCCGGCGTCACGCGAACGCCCATGAACGCGCGGCCCCGCGCCGGCAACGCCTTGACAGGGCGCGGCGCGAGACGTGTCATCGGCGCCGAGGAGGATCACGGAGATGGGCTTCGACGCGCGCAGGTTGCTGCCTTGGGGGGCGATCGTCTGGTTCGGGTGCTCGAGCACATCGGCGCCGCCATCCCCAGCGGACGCGGCGGCCGAGGCGCCCGTCGGGTTGGACGTCGCCGACGACGCCGCGGCGACGCGCTGCGCCTCCGACCGCGAGTGCAGCGCGCGCGGCCAGGTGTGCAGCGCCGCGGCGGGGGTCTGCGTGGAGTGCAACACGGCCGCCGACTGCGGCGACGGCCGGGCCTGCCTGGGCTCCCGCTGCGCGGTGGTGACGCCCTGCACGAGCTCCCGGATGTGCCCGGGGCAGGTGTGTAGCACGCGCCTCGGCCACTGCGTCGACTGCGAGCAGGACGTCGACTGCACCGGGGGGCAGGTGTGCCGGGCCAACGTGTGCGCCGCGCCGCCGCGGCCCTGCCGGTCGTCGCGCGAGTGCTCGGACATCAACCAGGTGTGCGCGGCGACGCGGGGCCACTGCGTCGACTGCGTCGCCGACTCCGACTGCGCGCCGGGCAGCTACTGCGGCCCGGAGCTCGCGTGCCTCGCGCGGGCGTGCGTCCCCAACTCGTCGTCGTGCGTGAGCGCGACCCGCGCCCGGCTGTGCAACGCGGTCGGCAGCGCGGCGCGGGAGGTCGACTGCCCCGCGGGCCAGACGTGCCGCGGCAACGTCTGTCAGGCGCCCGTGTGCGCGCCCGGGCAGGCGAGCTGCGACCCGGCGACGGGCGCGCGCCGCCGCTGCGCCGAGGACGGCGGCGGCTACGTCCCGATGCCCTGCGCGGCGGAGGAGTCCTGCCGGGACGGGGGCTGCGTCGCGCGCGCCTGCGCGCCGGGCTCGGCGACGTGCGCGTCGGCGACGGAGCGGCGGGTCTGCGCGGTCGACGGCCTGACGACGAGCGTGGTGGCCTGCGCGTCGGGCGAGGGCTGCCGCGAGGGCGTCTGCGTCCCGCGGACGTGCGTGCCGGGCGCCGCGACGTGCACCTCGACGACGGCGCGCCTCGTGTGCAACGCCGACGGGTTCGGGACGACGCCGATGCCCTGCACCGCCAGCCAGCGCTGCACCTCGGGGTCGTGCGTGGACCTCGCCTGCACGCCCGGGACGTCGACCTGCATCAGCGGGTCGACCGTGCGGGTCTGCAACGCGGAGGGCACGGCGACGATGGACGTCCCCTGCCCGTCGTCGTCGACGTGCACGGGGACGACGTGCTCGAGCTGGGTGTGCACCCCCGGCAGCGCCACCTGCCCGGCGGGCATGACCGCCCGGACGGTGTGCGCGGCGGACGGCCTCCGCACGAACAGCGACCCCTGCGTCGCGCCCGCCAACGCGAGCGCCCCGCGCTGCGGCGCGGACAACGCGTGCACCTTCACCTGCAACGCGGGCTTCGGCGACTGCAACCTCCTCGCGGCGGACGGCTGCGAGGTGACGCTGGCCACCAACGTCTCCCACTGCGGGCGCTGCGGGGCCGCGTGCGCGCCGCGCGCGGGCATGACCGTGGCGTGCGTCGCGGGCGTCTGCGAGTACCGCTGCCCGACGGGCCAGGCGCTCTGCGGGAGCGTCTGCGTTGACACGCAGGCCGACCCGATGAACTGCGGCGCCTGCGGGACGCGCTGCGCGGCGGGGCAGTACTGCGTCCGCGGCGCGTGCGGGGCGATGCCGCCGCTCTACCACGGCTGGACGTGCCCCATCCCGGGCTGCCTCACCACGACGTATAACACGATGGCGCCAACCAACCAGGGCGGCCAGTACCCCTACATCATGGGCGACAGCAACGGGTGCCGCGCGTGGAAGCTCGCCGCAACGGTGTGCACGACCCAGCCGACGCTCTACAACGACCGCGACAACTGGCAGTGCCCAATGGCCGGGGGGTTCACCGACCCGGTCTTCGGCACCTTCTGCCCCGTGGCCAATCAGTACGCCTGCTCCACCTGCCCGGGCGCATGCAACGCGACCTGCCTCTACACGCCGCTCTCGCTGCGCAACTGCATGGGCTCCGAGCGAGCGCAGCCCTGACGCACAAACGGGGCGCCGCGGCCGCCGCATCGCACTGTGCACCCCGCTGCCTAACCTGCACCGCCGTTGCGCACTTCGCGCGGCGTTGCCGCGGAAGTTGAGCAAACGCATCGCGAATGTTGCTGCGCAAGGATTGACCCCGCTCACGCGGTCGCGCCTATTCTTTGTTCATGAAGTCGACGCACCTTCTCGCTTCCATCCTGTTCGCCTCTCTCGTGGGTTGCGGGGCGCCCGAGACCTCCGGCCTGCGCGCCGGGCAGATCACCCCCGGTGACGACGCCGCGACCACGCCCGACACGTCCGCGCCCGACGTCGCCACCGCGCCCGACGCCGCGACCACGCCCGACGCGATGACCGCCCCCGACGACGTCGCGGCCGCGCCCGACGCGGCGCCCGACGTGCCGCCGCCGACGTGCGTCTCGGGCGTCCACTGGACGCGCGGCAACCGCGGCAGCGACTTCATGAACCCCGGCCAGGCCTGCATCGCCTGCCACGTGCGCGACCGCGAGGCCCCCACCTTCTCCGTCGCGGGCACGGTGTTCAACGACTACCACGAAGAGGACAACTGCAACGGCTTCGCGAGCGGCACGGCGGGCACGGCCTACGTCGAGATCATCGACGCCACCGGGCGCACGTGGCGGCTCACCGCCAACCGCGTGGGCAACTTCTTCTCCGAGAACGCCATCCCGGGCCCCTTCCGCCGCACGCGGGTGTACGGGCCGACGGGCGCCTACAACGAGATGAGCTCCGCCCCCGCGTCGGGCGACTGCAACCGCTGCCACACGCAGGCGGGCACCAACTACGTCGACCCGATGGACCCCGCCCCCGGCCGCCTCACCGTGCCGCGCTGACGGCCCTCCGAGCGCTCCCCTCACGAACCCGCCGACGCCGTGGCGCGCTCGACCGAGCGCCCCCGCTGGAGACCCCCGACACGATGAACCGCCCCCTCTGGATCGCCCTCGCCCTCGCCTTCGCCCTCGGCTGCAGCAAGGGGACGGGCTCGACCTGCCCGACCAACAGCACGCTCACCTACGACAACTTCGGGCGCAACTTCTTCTCGCGCTACTGCGACTCCTGCCACGGGACGGGCGGCCGCACGCGGCCCTCGCTCGCCTCCGTGACGGAGATCCGCGCGCGCGTCTCCTCCGTCGACCAGGAGGCCGCGGCGGGCCCCGACAACGTCAACACCTCGATGCCTGAGGGCTCGCCCGCGCCCACCGAAGCCGAGCGCCGCCAGCTCGGCGAGTGGCTCGCCTGCGGCGCCCGCTGAACGGCGCGCGGGGCTCGACGTCGCGCCCCCGCGGCCCGACATAGCGCGCGCCCCCGTGCGCCCGCGCCCCCTCCACCTCACCGCGCTCGTCGCCCTCGCGCTCGCCGCCCCCACCGTGGCGAACGCGCAGCCGGCGCCCGTCGAAGCCGACACCGCGCAGGCGCGCGCCCACTTCGACCGCGGCGTGCTGCTCTTCGACCGCGGCGACACCGAGGGCGCGCTCGTGGAGTTTCAGCGCGCGTGGGAGCTGTCGCGCCGGCCCGGGGTCCTCTTCAACGTCGCGGCCGCCGCGCAGGCCCTCCGGCGCTACGGCGAGGCGGCCGCGGCGCTCCGGCGCTTCCTCGCAGAGGCGCCCGGCGACCACCCGCAGCGCCCGGCGGCCGCGCGCGCGCTCCGCGAGCTCGAGCAGCTCGTCGCGCACGTGCGCGTCACCGTCGACCCGACCGACGCCGTGGTCACGCTCGACGGCCGACGGCAGGTCGACGCGAGCGACCTCGTGGTCGGCCCCGGCACCCACCGCATCGGCGCCGCCCGCGAGGGCTTCGGCGCGGCCGACGAGGAGCTCACCGTCGCCTCGGGCGAGGAGCGCGTCGTTCGGCTCTCGCTCCGGCCGCTCGCCCCGGTGGCCCCCGCGCTGGTCGTCTCCCCCGTCGCGCCCGCCCCCACGCCGAGCGACGGCGGCGCGGCGGGCGGCGCGATGCGCACGCTCGCGTGGGTCGCGGGCGGATCCGCGCTCGCGCTGTTCGGCGCCGGGGCCGCGGCCTTCGTGCTGCGCGAGTCCGCCGTGGCGCGCTTCAACGACGACGCGCGCTGCCTCCTCGACAACGGCATGACCCGCGCGCAGAACTGCGCCGCCGACGAGTCCACCGCCCACACCGCGGGCGCCGTGGGCTGGGCCGCGGTCGCCGTGGGCGGGGCGCTCGCGGTCACCTCGGCGGTGCTCTTCCTGACGGCGCCGCGGGCCCCGCGGGAGAGCGCGAGGCGCCTGGGCTGCGGCGTCGGGCCGGGCACACTGGGCGTCTCCTGCGGGGGGACGTTCTGATGCGCGTCGGCGCGATCGGGTGCGCGCTGCTGGCGCTCGGGTGCTCGTCGCTCAAGCCCGGCGGCGACCGCTTCGACGGCGGGCCGGACGTCACGAACGACGCGATGACGGATGCGCCTCCTGATGCGCTTCCCGACGCGCTTCCTGAAGTGCTTCCCGATGCGCCCGCGATGGAGGCTGCGCCCGACGACCGCGGGCCGTCGGATGGCGCGTCGCCCGACGTTGACGCGGCGGACGTCGCGGACGCGTCGGGGCCGCTCGACACCGGCGCGCTCGACACCGGGCCCTCCGGCGGGGGCCGCTGCGGCAACAACGGCGACCCGTGCTGCGCGTTCGGCGCGTGCATGATGGGGCGGGTGTGCCTCCAGCGGAGCGGCGAGCCCAACGCCTTCTGCCGCGACTGCGGCGGCAACGGCCAGCCCTGCTGCGCGTACGGCGCGTGCGAGATGATGATGCGGCGGGCGTGCCTCCAGCGAAGCGGCGAGCCCAACGCCCTCTGCCGCGACTGCGGCGGCAACGCACAGCCCTGCTGCGACGGCCAGCGCTGCGACGGCGGCCGCATGTGCGTGCTGCGCAGCGGCGAGACGTCGCCCACCTGCCGGTAGCGCCCACGAGATGCGCAACGCCTCGCACGGGAGTGCTTGTGCGCTCGATGTTTCGGGAGGTCGGAGCCTCTGGCTCGCCTGCTCACGGCGCCGAGTGCCGGGGGTTCGGTGAACGCGTCTGCTCGCGGCGCCGAGTGCCGGTGGGTTCGGTGAACGCGTCTGCTCGCGGCGCCGAGTGCCGGTGGGTTCGGTGAACGCATCTGCTCGCGGCGCCGAGTGCCGGTGGGTTCGGTGAACGCATCCAGGACCCGCCGAGTGCCCAGGGTTCGCCCGCCTGCCCTCGCTAAGGGGTTTAGGCTCACCCTGGGCTACCTCCATGTGATCATCCGCCCGGTGGCGGATTCAGGCGTCGTGGCGTCGTGGCGTCGTGGCGTCGTGGCGTCGTGGCGTCGTGGCGTCGTGACTCGTCGCTCGTCGCTCGCCGCCTGAATCCGCCACCGGGCGGATGATCACATGGAGGTAGCCCAACTCTGAAGCGCCCCCTCGTGCAAGGGGATAGATGCATTCTTCTTCCCTTCCTCCCCCACCTCGAGACTCGGCGTCGACGGCGACGGCGTCGACCCGCTGGACGCCTTCGCTGAAAGCATTTCGACGGCGGCGGAGGACCGCGCCTCCGCGCCCTTCGGCGTGGGCTCCTGCGGCGGCTCGGACTTCTTGCGACGCACGCGGGGCTTGGGGGACAGGCGGTCGACGGTGACGAACTCGGACGGACGACGCGAGGCATGGAGATCTCCTCTCGTGCGATGACGCACGTGGCAGACATGGACCGGGAACCTCGAACGGGGCGAAGGCGAGCTACGACTCAATCAACTCTTCGCGCTCACCGTCCGCGGTCGAACGGGGCGCAAGCTGGGGTACGAAGAGATCCCGACGGCGCACTCTGGGTGACGAGCTCGCGCGGCAAGCCGTGGGCTCCATGGGCAACTCGCGCTCGGTCTCGCGGATCTCGCGGGGATGATGGCGTGCTCCTTCGAGCGCTCGGGGCGCAGGTGACGGTGCGAATCTCGTCAGCGGCCGGTCACCTCCTCGGTCGACGCGGCGCCCCTCGAACGCGGGGGCTTGCCCGCGCGCCGGGCGCGGGTCCGCCGGAAGATCTTGTGCTCGGCGCGCGCGATGGCGGACTGCTCGTCGGCCTGGCGCGCCGTCTCCTCGCTGGCCTGCCCGAGGCCGGCCGCGCTGCGCGCCGCCAGCGGGCGCGGGTCGTAGCAGCGCCGCCGACGCCACATCGCCCAGAGCACGCCCGCGAGGCGCCGCGCGAGCGCGGTGACGGCGACGTTCTTGCCGCGCCGCTCCTGCACCGCCAGCGCCCAGACCTTGAGCGGGTCGTCGTCCGGCGCAGTACGGAGCATCACGTGGGCGGACTGGACCAGGGCGGCCCGCGCCCAGGGGTTTCCCTGCTTCGTGATGGCGCCGAGGCGGCGGCGCCCGCCCGAGCTGTCCTCGCAGGGGACCAGCCCCAGGTAGGCCTCGACTGCGTGGGCGTCGCGGAAGCGCCCGGCGTCGTCGAGCGCGGCGACGAACGTGGCCGCGACGATCAGGCCCACGCCGGGGACGGTGGCGAGCAGGGCGACCTCGGGCGCGCTGCGCGCCAGAGTCTCCAGCCGAGACTCGACCTCCACGAGGCGCGCCTGGAGCGCCTCCATGACGCCGAGCACCGGCTCGATGAGCCGGAGCAGCTCCGGCGCAAGCCCGGCGCCGCGCGCCCGCTTGACGAAGGTCTCGGGGCTGCAGCTCGGGAGCATGACCCCGTGGGCGCGAGCGATCCCTCGAAGGGTGGTGACGTACCGTGCGCGGGTCTCGACCATGGCGCCCCGGGTGCAGAGCTCATCGCGCAGGTGCCTGCGCGCCGGGGACAGGACGTGGGCGACGGGGATGTCGCCGCGCTCCAAGGCGCGGGCGAGCGCCTCGGCGTCCCTGCGATCGGTCTTGGCGCGGTGCTGCCCGACGCCGATGCGGAGCACGCGTGTGGTGTCGATGAGGATGGGCTGGTGCCCGCGCGCCTTGAGGACGTCGTGGACATGCCACGCCTCGCGGCAGGCCTCGAATGCGACGCGTGCGGGCGCGGTGCCTTCGCCGAGCAGCGGGTCGAGGTCCTCGAGCGATCGAGCGGTGACCCTGCGGACGACGGCTCCGTCGTCGATCTCGCAGAAGCAGACCTTTCGAACGCCCAGGTCGAGTGCTACCGTCCTCATGGCTGGAACCTCCTTGGGCTCCACATTCTGCGCCTCCGAGCGCGCCGGGGTGTCGGTCGTGAAGACGACCGGCGAGGGACCAGCCTCCCTTGCCTTCGTCGTCGTCTCCCCGGGGACCACGGTGGGTCCCGGGGGAGACGATGAGGCACGCTCCTGCGTTGCCTGCGACGGGGCCGGCGCTTCATCCCATCTGGGTGAGCCTAAACCCCTTAGCGAGGGCAGGCGGGCGAACCCTGGGCACTCGGCGGGTCCTGGATGCGTTCACCGAACCCACCGGCACTCGGCGCCGCGAGCAGACGCGTTCACCGAACCCACCGGCACTCGGCGCCGCGAGCAGACGCGTTCACCGAACCCCCGGCACTCGGGGCCGCGAGCAGACTAACCAACCGCTCCTACTTCCGCGATCTCCATGTAGACAAGCACTTCCGCGCGAGGCGTTGCGCATCTCGTGGGAGCGCGCGCCTGGGGATCGGCGCCCCGTGGGGAATTTCTCTCCACGGCCCTCAGCGCGCGACGCTCTCTTCTGCGTGCGCCGTCGCTTCGGCGTGCTGTGTGCTTGACGGCGCCGCCCACGTGCGGCACCCCCGCCCCACCACGCCGATGCCCCCCGTCACGTCCCGCAATCCCTTCGCCTCCGCACGCCGCGCGCTCGTCTGCGCGGTGCTTGCGGGCTGCGGGCGCGCGCCGTCGGGCCACGCCGTCGAGCCCGAGAGCACGCGCCGGCGCGGCGAGGCCATCGAGGTGCTCGCGGCGTCGCCGCTGCGGTCGCGGCTGGTGGTCGAGCCCGCGCGCCTCGAGCCCGTCCGGCGCACGCTGGAGGCGCCCGCGCAGGCCGAGGCCGACCCGTCGCGCATCGCCCGCATCGCGCCGCCGCTGCCGGGGCGGGTGGTGCAGCTCTTCGTTCGCTTCGGCGACACGGTGACGGCGGGGCAGGCGCTGCTGACGCTCGACTCGCCCGACCTCGTCACCGCCCAGACGGACTACCTCCGCGCGCGCAGCGCCCTCGCCCAGGCCGAGCGCACCCTCGCCCGCCAGCAGGACCTCGTCGACCACGGCATCGGCGCCCGCCGCGAGGTCGAGACAGCAGCCACCGACCGCGACCTCGCCCGCAGCGAGCTCGACCGCGCCGCGCTCCGCCTCCGGCTCCTCGGCGTCGACGCCGCCGCCGTCGGGAGGCCGCTGGTCGTGCGCTCGCCGATCGCGGGCCGCGTGGTGGAGTTCGGCGTGGCGCCGGGGGAGTTTCGCAACGACCCGGCCCAGCCCATGATGACCGTCGCCGACCTGTCGACCGTCTGGGTCACCGCCGACGTGCAGGAGAAGGACATCCGCCGCGTGCAGGCCGGCGAGGAGGCGAGCGCGGCCTTCGCGGCGTGGCCCGACGCGCGCTTCCGCGGCGCGGTTCTCTTCGTCGGCGACCTGCTCGACCCGACCACCCGCACCATCAAGGTGCGCGTCGCCCTCGACAACCGCGACCGGAGGCTCCGCCCGGGGATGTTCGCCGCCGTCACCTTCACCGAGCGGGCCGCGCCCGAGGTGGTCGTCCCCACCACCGCCGTCGTGCTCCTCGGCGACGCGAGCTACGTCTTCGTCGAGGCCGCCCCGTGGGTCTTCGCGCGCCGCCGCGTCACGCCCGGCGCCCAGCTCGCCGACCGAACCGCCATCGCCGACGGGCTCCGCGCCGGCGAGCGGGTCGTCACCCGCAACGCGGTGCTCCTCCAATGATCGACCGCGTCGTCTCGGGCGCGCTCGCGCGGCGCTGGCTGGTGCTCGCGCTCTTCCTCCTGCTCGCCGCGCTCGGCTACGCCTCGTGGCAGGAGCTGTCCGTCGAGGCCTACCCCGACATCGCCGACACCACCGCGCAGGTGATCACCCAGTACCCCGGCCACGCCGCCGAGGAGGTGGAGGAGCAGGTCACCGTCCCCATCGAGCGCGAGCTCCAGGGGACGCCCGGCCTCGCCGTGATGCGCTCGCGGAGCACCTTCGGGCTCTCGCTCATCACCCTGGTGTTTCAAGACGGCGTCGAGGACTACTTCGCCCGCCAGCGCGTCCGCGAGCGGCTCAACGCCGTGCGCCTGCCGCCCGGCGCCGACCCCGACCTCGACCCGCTCACCTCCCCCATCGGCGAGATCTTCCGCTACACCCTCCAGTCGCCCGTGCGCGACCAGCGCGAGCTCCGCGAGCTCCAGCGCTGGGTGGTGGCGCCCGCGCTCAAGACGCTCCCCGGCGTGGCGGACGTGACCAGTTTTGGTGGCGAGACCACGCAGTTTCAACTGCTCATCGACCCGAGCCGGCTCGCCCAGTACCACGTCTCGCTCCGCCAGGTGGTCGAGGCCGTCGAGCGCAACAACACCAACGCCGGCGGCAGCGTGATGGTGCGCGGCGACCAGGGCTTCGTCATCCGCGGCATCGGGCTCATCCGCAACCTCGACGACCTCGGGCGCATCGTCGTCACCGAGGAGCGCGGCACGCCCGTCTACGTCCACAACCTCGGCGCCCTCCAGCTCGGCGCCCTCGCCCGCAACGGCGTCCTCGGCGTCGACGACAACCCCGACGGCGTCTCCGGCATCGTCCTCCTCCTCCGCGGGCAGAACCCCTCGCGCGTCCTCGCCGCCCTCCACGAGCGCGTCGACGCCCTCAACCGCGGCGGCCTCCCGCCCGACGTCCGCGTCGTCCCCTACCTCGACCGGACGCAGCTCGTCGACACCACCCTCCGCACCGTCTCCCACACCATGGCCGAGGGGATCGGCCTCGTCTGCCTCGTCCTCATCCTCTTCCTCGGCTCGGCGCGCGCCGCGCTCATCGTCGCCACCGCCATCCCGCTCTCGCTGCTCATCGCCTTCATCCTCATGCGGTTGACCGACATCCCGGCCAACCTCCTCTCCCTCGGCGCCATCGACTTCGGCGTCATCGTCGACGGCTCCATCGTCCTCATGGAGGTCGTCCTCCGCAAGCGCGAGGCGCGCCCCGACGAGCCCCTCACCGAAGACGAAGCCCGCGCCGCCGCCCTCTCGGTCGCGCGCCCGATGTTCTTCGCCACCGCGATCATCATCACGGCGTACCTCCCGCTCTTCGCCTTCCAGCGCGTCGAGAAGAAGCTCTTCTCGCCGATGGCCTACACCGTCGGCTACGCCCTCCTCGGCGCCGTGCTCGTCGCCCTCACGCTCGTCCCGGGCATGGCCCTCGCGGCCTTCGGCAAGCCCCGCAAGATCTTCCACAACCCGCTCCTCGCCGCCGCCGACGGCGCCTACCGCCGGCTCCTTGCCGCCGTCCTCCGGCAGCCGTGGCGCGCGCTCGCCCCCGCGGTGCTAGGCGCCGCGCTCGCGGTGGTGCTCTCGGTCGCGGTGGGGAAGGAGTTCCTCCCCGAGCTCGACGAGGGGAGCATCTGGTTGCAGGTGCAGCTCCCGCCGGGGCTCTCGCTCGCGCGCGGTGCGGCGATGGCCGACGAGATCCGCGCCGCGCTCCGCGAGTCGCCGCAGGTGACCCACGTCGTCACCCAGCTCGGGCGCAACGACGACGGGACCGACCCGTGGACCCCGTCGCACATCGAGTGCTCGGTGGGCCTGCGCCCCTACGCCCAGTGGCCCGCGGGGCTCGACAAGCACGGGCTCATCGCGCGCCTCGACGCCCGCCTGCGCCGCATCCCGGGCCTCGCCTACGGCTTCTCCCAGCCGATGATCGACGGCGTCAACGACAAGATCTCCGGCGCCCACAGCGAGCTCGTGGTCAAGGTGTTCGGCGACGACCTCGACGACCTCCGCCGCGTCGGGGCCGAGGTGGTCGCCGCCCTCCAGCGCGTCCGCGGCTCGGCCGACGTCGCGATCGACCAGGAGCCCCCGCTCCCGCAGCTCCGCGTCCAGGTCGACCGCGAGGCCGCCGCCCGCTACGGCATCAACATGGCCGACGTCGCCGACCTCATCGAGATCGGCATCGGCGGCCGCGCGGTGTCGGAGGTCTTCCGCCAGGGGCGCCGCTACGACGTCGCCGTCCGCTTCGTCGAGGGCGCGCGCGCGAGCCCCGAGGCCATCGGCAACCTCGCGCTCACCGCCCCGTCGGGCGCCCGCATCCCGCTCTCCCAGGTGGCCCGCATCGAGCTCCGCGCCGGCGAGAGCACCATCACCCGCGAGGCCGGCCGCCGGCACCTCACCGTCAAGCTCAACCTCCGCGGCCGCGACCTCGCCTCCTTCCTCGCCGAGGCCCGCGCCCGCATCGACCGCGAGGTGACCTTCGACCCTCGCCAGGTCTCCCTCGCGTGGGGCGGGCAGTTCGAAAACCAGCAGCGGGCCCAGCGGCGCCTCGCCGTCATCCTCCCTGGCGTCCTCGCGCTCATCGCGCTTCTGCTCTACGGGGCCTTCGGCGACCCGCGCCACGCCGCGATGATCTTCGTGATGGTCCCCCTGGCCGTCCTCGGCGGGATGGCCGCGCTCCACCTCCGCGGGATGACGCTCAACGTCTCCAGCGCGGTGGGCTTCATCGCGCTCATCGGCGTGTCCATCCAGGACGCCGTGCTCATGCTCTCGACGCTCCGCCGCGCCAGCGAGGGGCGCGCCGACCTCCACGCCGCCGTCGAGGAAGGCGCCCGCGAGCGCTTCCGCCCGGTGCTCATGACCGCCACCGTCGCCGCCCTCGGGATGCTCCCGGCCGCGGCCGCCCACGGCATTGGTTCCGACGTGCAGCGCCCGCTCGCCACGGTGGTGGTCGGCGGCCTCTGCGTCGCGCCGCTGGTCACACTGCTCGTAATCCCCGCGCTCTTCCTCCAGGTCGAGCGCCGCCTGCGCGGGGCCGCGTCGTGAGGCCCACGCTCCCTGCGCTGGTGCTCGCCGCGCTCGCCGCCGCGCCGACCGTGTACGCGCAGTCACCGGGGCCCGCGCCCGCGCCGCTGCCGGCCCTCGCGCCGCTCACCTTCACCGCGTACCTCGAGCGCGTCGCCCGCACCAACCTCGACCTCCTCGCCCGCCAGCGCGACCTCCCGCTCGCCGCGGCGCAGGTGTCGATCGCGCGCATCCTCCCCGACCCCGTCGTCACCTTCGGCGTCGGCACCTGGGACCCGTCGGGCCGCGTGATGCCGCCCGCCACCACGCTCTCGCTCGCGTGGCCCATCGAACTCGGGGGACGTCGCGGCGCCCGCGTGGCCGCCGCCGAGGCCGCCCGCGAGGTCGCCCGCGCCGGTCTCGACGACGCCGTCCGCGGGCTCCGCGCTGACGCCGCCCTCGCGTGGATCGAGGTGCTCCACACGCGCCAGGTGGTCGACCAGCGCCGCCGGATGCTCGCCAACCTCGAGCGCGTGGTGGAGGTGAGCGCGCTGCGCCTGCGGGCCGGCGACGTCGGCGAGGTCGCGGTGCTCCAGGCGCGGGTGGAGGCCGAGCGCTTCCGCACGGAGGTGATCGCCGCGGAGGGCGAGGCGCGCGCGGCGCTGCTCGGGCTGCGGGCCTTCGCGGGGGTCGAGCCCGCGCCGTCGGTGCGGGGCGAGCTCGCGGTGCCGGCGCGCGCGCTCGACGTCGAGGCGCTGGTGGCGCACGCGCAGGCGGCGCGGGCGGACGTGCGGGCGGCGGCCCTGGCGGCGGCGCAGGCGCGCGCGGAGCTCACGCGGGCCCGCGCCGACCGCTGGGTCGACGCGACGGTGACGGTGGGCTGGGCGCACAACTTCGACGGCCTCGGCCCCAACGGGACGACGCCGGCGACGGTGTCGGCGACGCCTCCGTTCGAGCAGTTCAGCGCGACGGTGGCGCTGCCGCTGCCGTTCTCGCGGGCGCAGCGCGGGGGGCTCGACGCGGCGGCGGCGCGGGTGGAGCAGGCCGACCTCTCGGCGCAGGCCGCCCGGCTCCGCGCGGAGGTGGAGGTGCGCCAGGCCCACGCGCGCTACGAGGCCGCGACCGCGGCGCTCGCCCGCTACGACGAGTCGCTGCGGCGCGACGCGGAGCAGGTGCGGTCGGCGACGCTCTACAACTTCCAGCGCGGCGGCGCGTCGCTGCTCGAGGTGCTCGCGGCGCAGCGGACGGCCGACGAGGTGACGCTCGGCCACGAGGAAGCCCTCGCCGACCGCGCGCGCCGCCTCGTCGAGCTCGAGCGCGCGGCGGGCGTGTGGGACGTCGCGTTCTGACTACCGTTTCACCTCGCGCTCGTTCGTGAATGCGCCTGGTCTTACCTCATGGCGTCGAGGGTCACCTCGCGCGTCCATCCCCCGCTCGCCGAGCCTCGCGGCCTCCATCCCCCGCTCGCCGAGCCTCGCGCGCTGACCCCTTCCCCCGGCGCCGGGCGCCAGGGGAAGGGGCACTGTCACGCCCGAGACGCGTCGGCGTCTGGCCCTCGTGGCGTCTTGGCGTCTGGTGCTCTCTGCGTCTGGTTCGCGTGGCGTCTCAGCGTCTGGTTCGCGTGGCGTTTCGGTGGCCCGGCGTCGGTGGGTCCTCGTTGCGACAGTGCCCCTTCCCCTGGCGCCCGGCCCACGAGATGCGCAACGCCTCGCGCGGAAGTGCTTGTCTACCTGGAGATCGCGGAAGTAGGAACGGTTGGTCCGTCTGCTCGCGGCCCCGAGTGCTCAGGGTTCGCCCGCCCGCCCTCACTGAACGGGTTAGGCTCACCCTGGGCAACCGGCATGGGATCATCCGCCCGGTGGCGGATTCCGGGAGCCAGCGCGAGGTGAGGACGTCGCGCGTCGCCCCCGTCGCCTCGTTGGGAGCCCGGTACCGACCGGGCAATCCCATGCCCGTTGCCCAGGGTGAGCCTAAACCACTCAGCGAGGGCAGGCGGGCGAACCCTGGGCACTCGGGGCCGCGAGCAGATGAGCCAGATGCTCCACCTTCTCGAAACATCGAGCGCGCAAGCACTTCCGTGCGAGGCGTTGCGCATCTCGTGGGCCGGCGCCGGGGGAAAGGGTCAACGCGCGAGGCTCGGCGAGCGGGGGATGGAGGCCGCGAGGCTCGGCGAGCGGGGGATGGACGCGCGAGGTGACCCTTGACGGCCCTGCTCCGAGAGATGTGTCCGGCGCAATGCCCGGTACGGGAGAGGGGTTGGGGGAGAGAGGGCCCTCGACGCCATGAGGTAGGACCAGGCGCGTTCGCGAACGAGCGTGAGGCGAAACGGTATGACTACCGCTGCGCGGCGCCGAAGGACTCGCGGGCGCCCTTGGTGACGGCCTCGCAGAGCGCGTCGACCTCGGTGTCGAGCAGCGTGCGGTCGTCCGCGCGGAAGGTGAGCGAGAACGCCAGCGAGTGGTGCCCCGCCGGCAGCTCCGCGCCCTGGTAGCGGTCGAAGATCGCCACCGACTCGCAGAGCGGCCCGGCGAGCGCGCGCAGCTTCGCTAGCACGTCGCCCGCGGCCACCTCGCGCGCGAGCAGCAGCGCCACGTCGCGCCGCGACGCCGGGAAGCGCGACGGGGCCTTCGCCGCCAGCGCCCGCCGCGCCACGCCCAGCGGCGCCGCGTCGAGCTCCGCGAGGACCACCGCGCGCCCGAGCTCGGCCCGCTCGACCACGTCGGGGTGCGCCGCCGCGAGGTAGCCCACCGTCGCGTCGCCCGCCCGCACCCGGGCCCACTGCCGCGGGTGCGCCCAGGCCGGCGCCTCGCCCTCGCGGTCGAAGGTCGCGGGCGCGTTCGTCGTGCGCTCGACGAGCTCCTCGACGAGGCCCTTGAGGTCGTAGAAGTCCACCTCCTCGGGGCGCTGGAGCCACGCATCCCGCGGGCCCGCCAGCACCACGCCGACGCGCGTCTCCTCGCGCGGGAGCGCCTCGTCCGACGGCGCGAACACCGCGCCGAGTTCGAAGAGCCGCGCCCGGGGCTCGCCGCGCCGGCGCGCGAGGGCCGCGGCCCCCACGAGGCCCGGCACGAGCGAGGGCCGCAGGTGCGAGCGCTCCTCGGAGAGCGGGTTGGCGAGGCGGATGGCGGCGTTCGCGTCGAGCCCGGCGCGCGCGAGGTCGGGCGCCGAGGTGAACACCATGTGGATCGCCTCGTCGAGCCCGAGCGCCGTGAGCGTCTCGCGCAGCTTGCGGCGGACGCGCCAGTCGCGGGTCGCGCCCGCCCGAGCACCACGCGTCGGGGGGAGCGTCGGCGGGATCTTGTCGACCCCGCGCACCCGCGCCACCTCCTCGATGAGGTCGACCTCGCGCGAGATGTCGCTCCGGTGGGCCGGCGCCGTCACCGCGAGCGCGTCGCCGTCGCCCGCCACGCCGAACCCGAGCGCCGTCAGCGCGCGCGCGGCCTCGTCGTGCGACACCGCCACGCCGAGCAGCGCCTCCGCCCGGGAGAGCCGCATCGTGAGGGCCGCGGGCGTGTAGGGCGTCGGGTACACGTCGACCGTCCCGGCCGCGGCCGAACCGCCAGCCAGCGCGCAGAACATCGACACCGCGAGCGACGCCACGTCGGGCACGGCGGTGACGTCGGTGCCGCGCTCGAAGCGGTGCGACGACTCGGTGTGGAAGCCGAGGCGACGCGCCGTGCGCCGGACGCCGCGCGGCTCGAAGCTCGCGCACTCCAGCACGACGTCGCGGGTGGTCGGGTGGACGCCCGAGTGCTCGCCGCCCATCACGCCGGCGAGGGCCAGCGGGCGCTCGGCGTCGGCGATGACGAGGTCGTCGGCGGTGAGCGTCTGCTCGACGCCGTCGAGCGTGAGGAGCTTCTCGCCCTCGGCCGCGCGGCGCACCACGATGCGACCTCCCTTGATCTCCGCGAGGTCGAAGGCGTGCAGGGGCTGCCCCGTCTCCAGCATCGCGAGGTTGGTGACGTCGACCACGTTGTTGATCGGCCGGACCCCGAGCCGCGTCAGCCGAACGCGCTCGGCGAGGGGCGACGGCCCCACCGTCACGCCGCGCACCACCGCGGCCACGTAGCGGGGACAGCGCGCGGCGTCCTTCACCTCCACCGCCACGAGCGACGACGTCGACTCCACGAGCGTGCGGGCGGGCGACGCGGGCGGAGGCGGCGCCCAGGTGAGCCCGAGGAGCGCGGCCACGTCGCGGGCCACGCCGCGGTGCGAGAGCGCGTCGCCGCGGTTGGGCGTCACGTTGAGCGTGAGGATCTGGTCGGTGAGGCCCGGCAGGTCGCTCAGACGCGTCCCCTTCGTCACCGGGCTGTCGAGGATGAGGATGCCGGCGTGGTCGGTGCCGAGGCCGAGCTCGTCCTCCGCGCAGAGCATGCCCGCGGAGACGATGCCGGCGACGGGGCGGGCTTCGAGGGTGAAGGGGTGGCCCTTCTTGTCGAGCACGGTGGCGCCGAGCTTCGCGAGGCACACCTTGCCGCCGGGCGCGGGGACGTTGGGGGCACCGCAGACGATCTCGACGGGCCCGTCGCCCGCGTCGACGGTGACGAGGGTGAGCGGGTTCTTGCTGGTGGGGTGCGGGCGCGAGGAGAGGACTTCGGCGACGAAGATGTCGCGGAGGTGCTCGCCCGCGCGCTCGACGTGCTCCACCTCGAGGCCGCCGAGCGTGAGGGCGCGGACGACCCGGTCGAGCCCGGGGTCGGCGCCGAGGAGGGAGACGAGCCAGTGATACGAGACGCGCATGGTGTCAGGTCCGTGGTCTGAAGGGAGGGGCTACAGGCTCGCGAGGAAGCGCACGTCGTTTTCGAAGAGGTGCCGGATGTCGTTGATGCCGTAGCGGAGCATCGTGAGCCGGTCGATGCCCATCCCGAAGGCGAAGCCGGTGTAGCGCTCGGGGTCGTAGCCGACGCTCTCGAACACGACAGGGTGAACCATCCCGCAGCCGAGCACCTCGAGCCAGCCGCCCCCCTTGCAGACGCGGCAGGTGGCGCTCTTGCCGCCGCAGATGAGGCACTCGACGTCCATCTCGGCGCCGGGCTCGACGAAGGGGAAGTAGCTCCCGCGGAAGCGCGTCTTGACGCCCGCGCCGAAGAGCCGCCCGAGGAAGGCCTCGAGCACCCCGCGCAGGTGCGCCATGGTGATCCCCTCGTCGACCATCAGCCCCTCGAGCTGGAAGAACATCGGCGAGTGCGTCGCGTCGTCGTCGCGGCGGAAGACGGCGCCCGGCATCACCACCTGGACGGGGGGCGGGTGCGCGAGCATCTCCCGCACCTGCACCGTCGACGTGTGCGTGCGCAGGAGCACGCGATCACCCGCGCCGCGCGATGGCAGGAAGAAGCTGTCGTGCATGTCCATCGCGGGGTGGTCGGGGGGGAAGCCGAGGCGGTCGAAGTTGTTCTCCGCGTGGTCGACCTCGGGCCCCTCGGCCACGTCGAACCCGAGGCTCGTGAACACGTCGACGATGTCGTGCAGCGTCCGCATGATCGGGTGCGCGCGACCGAGCCGCGGGCGGCGCCCCGGGAGCGTCACGTCGAGCGCGGGCCCTGCCAGTTCGCGGGCGCGGGCCTCGGCCTTGAGGCGCGCCTCCGCGGCGGCCTGCGCGGCCTCGACGAGCGACTTCACCTCGTTGACGCGCTGGCCGAAGGGGCGGCGCTCGGGCCCGGGCAGCTCGGGGATGCGCTTCATGATGCGCGTGAGCGAGCCCTCGCGGCCGGTGAAGCGCGCGGTGATCTGCCGGAGGTCGTTGTCGTCGCGCGCGGCGGCGTAGGCGTCGTCGAGGCCCTTCGCGATCGCGTCGAGCTCTTCCATCGGGGACGTGGGGGTCATGGGTGGGGCGCGGAGTCTACGGAGCACGACGCGCCGCGGCAACGCGAACGTTTGCGCGAGGAACCGTGCGCCGCAGGGGGTTCTGCGGGCGGGCGGTGGGGCGCCGAGTGCGGAGGCGGAGGGGTCGTGACCCCTCGGAGGGCTCGCCAGCATCCTCCGGGGGGTGCGGACCCCGGCGGGGGCGTCCCGACACGCCGAAATCGGGGTGCGGACCCCGGCGGGGAGATGTTGGCGACGTTGCAGGGGGGTCGCGACCCCGGTCGTGTGACGGAGGGGGCGGCCGACCAGGGGGCCGCGTCGGGGTCGTCTCGCGCATCTTCGTGAGGCTGTGGTGCGCGACGCTGGGCGAGGCGAGCGCGGGACCACCGCCGTCTGCGCGCCCACGTTGACCACGACGCCCGACGCCACGACGGGCGCCACCTCCGTGGAGATCCCGCTGGCGAGCTGCCCGACGACGCCCTTCGACTGCGCCGACGTGACCCGCGCGACGCCTGCTGCGTGGGCGCCACATCGCCGCGGCGTCGGCGCAACGTCGGCGCCCGACGCGCCGCGCTCGCCGGTCACTCCGGCGTCAGGTTGAAGGGGTAGTTCACGTTCACCACGATGCCGCCCGCGGGCGGCGGGAAGCGCCACGTCGCGATCGCCTGCGCGATGCACGCGGCCGCGCCCGACGCCCCGCCCGGCGGCGCGGACCCCACCGCCGTACGCATCACCGCCCCGTCGCCCGCGATGACGAACTGGATCACCACGCGCCCTGTGGCCGTCGGGTCCTGCGCGAGCGCGCGCCCGTGGCACTCGCTCACCTGCGCCATGTTCGCCAGCACCACCGCGCGGATCGCCTCCGGCCGCAGCCCGCGCGCGATCGGCCCTCCCTCGGCCGGCGGCGGGACCACGGCGCGCTCCGCCCCGGCGGGCGCGGTCGGCGTCGCGCAAGCGGGCAGGTAGCGCCCGATGCACGCGCGCTCGCGGAGCCGCGCCGCGAGCGCCGCGCCCCGCGGGTCGCGCCCGACGACGTCCGCGAGCACCGCGCACGCGTGCATCGACCCGCGCTGGCAGCGGCCCTCGACGATCTCCCGGGCCCGCGCGAGGTCGGCCGCGGGGTTGTCCTCCCGCGCGAGCAGGGCCGCCTGGGCCACGCACGCCTCCCCGAGCCCCGCCCCGCACGCCCGCCCCGCGGCGGCCATCGCCCGCGGGAGGTCGCGCGGCACCGCCTGCCCCTCCGCGAGGAGCGCGCTCAGGTGCGAGCAGCTCCACGTCGAGCCGCGCTCGCAGCCGCGGTCGAGCGCGGCGACCGCTTGCGACGGGTCGCGCGCAACCCCGTCGCCCGCAAGCCTCCGGCTCGCCAGCCCGACGCAGAGGTCGGCCCGGCCGTGCGCGCACCCGCGCTCGAGCTCGGCGGGGTCGACCGCGCCGTACCGCCGACGGACGACGTCGCCCTGCACCCGGACGCGCGCGCACTCCGACCCGCGCTCGCCCGGCGGCGCCGCCGTCGCGTGGACGTTGACCACCGCCTCGCCCGCGGCCGCCGCGACCGCGTCGTCCACCGCCGTGGAGAGGTCGACCGTCGCGTCGACGCCGCACGCCTCGCGGTCGACCGCGAGGCCCCCGACCCGCACGAGGTCGCCCGGCGGAACCGGCCGGAAGCTCCGGTCGAGCACGGTGGCCGTGAGCGACACCGGGTAGTGCGCCGTCCAGGCGGTCACGCGCGCCGCCGCGCGGTACCCGCAGGCCGTGGAGAGCGTCGCCACGGCCGCGAGGATCGCGGCGCGGCTCACGGCCGACCCCCCGCGCGGCAGCGGGCGGCGATGGCCTCGGGCGTGACGCGAACGGCGTCGCCCTCGACCACCACGTCGCTCCGGTAGCGCCGCTCGTTGACGGGGACGAAGCACCGCACCGCCCCGAGCCCCGACTCGCCCTCGCCGAGAGGGATGTACTGGTCCGTCGCGGTGGGGCCGAAGGGCCCGAGCTGATACACGCGGGCGGCGTGGTCGCAGGGGTCGGGCTCGCCGGGGGCCGCGCTCCCGCGCGGGCGCTCCATCATCGGGTCGGCCTGCCGCTGCGCGACGCGCCCGAGGAGCACCCGCAGCGAGCCGCCCCGCACCGCGGCGCCCTGAAGGTCGGCCGCGGTCGCGTCGGGCGCGCCGACGATCGTCCCCTGGAGCGCGCGCGCCGGGCCGGTGGTGTAGCCCTCCGTGGCGCCGTCGAGCACCCCCACGGGCGCGAGCGCGACGCCCTCGCAGGGCTCCTCGTCGATCGCCACGCGCTGCGAGAGCGAGACGGGTCGGTCGTGGGCGTGGACGTCGGGCACGTTGAGCGTCGCGCGGGCGTTCGGCGACGCGCACGCGGCGAGCGCGCTGGCCGTCGCCAGCATCGAGAAGACGGGTCGGTTCATGGGTCGCGGATCCCCTCCGGCGGATGGACTACACACGGGTGCCCTGCGCAGTGCAAGGGGGTTGCCACGGCGCGACCGCGTTTGCGCGACCGCGCCGCGCGCGTCACCCTGCGCGCCCCTATGAGCCACGACAAACCGCTGCGGGTGGCGGTGCTCGGCGACGTGCACGGGCACCTCTCGCTCGCCTACACCGTCCTCCGCCGCTGGGAGCGCGAGACCCGGCGGACGCTCGATCTGATCCTCCAGGTCGGCGACATGGGCGCCTTCCCCGCGCCCTACCGCCTCGACAAGGCGACGAAGCGCTTTGCCGAGCACGACCCCGACGAGCTCGGCTTCGCGCGCTACCAGGAGGGCGACGCCGAGGCCGCCGCCTTCCTCGCGCCCGACGCGTCGCCCGCGCGACGCGTCGCCGCCGACACCGTCTTCATCCGCGGCAACCACGAGGACTTCGCCTACCTCGCCGAGGTCGCCGCTTCGGGGAAGCCACCCGTGTACGTCGACCTCCACGACCGCATCGCCTACCTCCCCAACGGGACCTCGTTCACCTTCGCGCGGCGCGGGCTCTCGCTGCGAATCGCCGCGCTCGGGGGCGTGTCGGACTTCGGCGCGCACGGCCACGACCCCGACGGCGAGCTCTTCACCGCCCATGAGGTGCGCAGGGTGCGGGCGATGGCTGGGGAGGTCGACGTGCTGCTCACCCACGAGCCCGCCGCGGGGTCGGGCGCGGCGCTCAGCGCGAAGCGGGCGGAGCACGGCGCCCGCGACGTGGCGGAGCTCCTGCGCGAGGTGCGGCCCCGCTACCACTTCTGCGGCCACTGGCACGAAGATGGCGCCGCGCTCGACGCGCCGGCGGGCGTGCGGAGCTACCAGCTCAACGCGGTCAATTTCCTCCGCGCGTCGCGGCTCAACCGCGGGTGCATGGGCGTGCTCACGTGGCGCTCGCCCGATGACCACGCGTGGGAGTGGGTCGAGGGCCCGTGGCTCGCTGCGTACACCCGCCACACCTGGCGCGCGCTGATGGAGGCCGACGCGTAGCGCGCGGGCGCGACCGTCATCGGCAGGTGGCGAACGTCGTCCCCGGGACGCAGGTTCGCCCGGTGTCGCAGCGGCCGAGGGCGCAGCAGGGCTGGCCGTTGCCACCGCAGTCGCGGCACCGCGGGTACGTCTCCCCCGGGCGAAGCTAGCACACGCGGTCGGCCATGTCGCAGCGGCCGAACTCGCAGCACGGCTGACCGTTGCCGCCGCAGTCGCGGCAGAAGAGCTGCGTCTCCCCAGGCAACTGCATGCACGCTCGATCCGTCATGTCGCACGCGCCGCCGGTGCAGCACGCCTCGCCGTTGCCGCCGCAGCGGCCCGAGGTGACGACGTCGGTCACGCGCCCGGTGTCCACGGCCGGCCCGGTGTCGATCGGGACGTCCGCGTCGACCGCGACCGCGGCGTCCGCGTCGACCGCGACCGCAGCGTCCGCGTCGACCACAACCGCGGCGTCCGCGTCGAAGGTCACCGCCACGTCGGCGTCGACGATCACCGCGGCGTCCGGGAGGTCTGCGGCGGCGTCATCCGGGAGGCCGACGTCCGCGGCGTCGAACACGTCGCGCGTCACCGCGTCCGCGTCGGAGGCATCCGCGCCGTCGACGCGTGCATCCTCCGCGAGCGCGTCGGGGACATCCGCAACGTCGCCGGCCTCGGACGCGTCGGCGGCGTCGACGTCGGCGGTGACGTCGGGCAACGCGGGCGCGTCTGGTGCCGGCGCGTCGACCGCGGGAGCGTCGGGCGGCGCGGCGCGGTCATCGGCGGGGGCGTCTTCGCCGAGCTCCTCGCGCGCGTCGGCGCCCGCGTCGAGGCGTTGCGTCGCCGCCGGGTGATGAAGCGCGCACGCCGAACCCACCGCCATCCACGCAACCAGCAGCGTCGCCCTCGGCATCGCCCGACTCTACCGGGGCCCTTGCGCGGGGCGTCAGGACGAGTCGTGCGCAGTCGGCTGTGAAGGATTTGGCGAATTGACCGCGTCGCGACACGGGGATGACGTGGGCGCACGACGTCATGCGGAAGGGCCCTCGGATGGAAACGCGACCGGTTCGAAGTGTGTTGGCGGGCCTCACGCCAGTGCTCCTCGCGGGGTGCCTGGGCGGGACGGGCGCGGCCGACGCCCCCGCGGCGCGGTCGACGGGCGGCGGCGCCTTCACGACCTTCGACCGGACGCTCGGTGGGTGCCTCGACAGCACCATCGGCATCAATTGCAACCACTACACGGCGCGCGACCGGGTGTACCTCTCGGGCGGCCCCGCCGCGGCCGGGCTCGCGGACGGCGCGTACTACTTCGCGGTGCTCGCGCCGGGCGCGCAGAACGACGGCTTCCGCGAGGGCGCCGTCGGCAACCTGAGCGACGCGGTCGGTGGCGCGGGCTTCACCGCCGGCGACCTCGGCTCCGGCGACCCGATCGCGAACCGCGCCTTCGTCGTCTCGGGCCATGAGATCGTCGCGTACGGAGGCACGCACGCGCGCGGCGTCAACCCCGCCGGGCGCGCCGTGCTCGCGCTCGCCCCCTTCGACGACACGCCGAACGCCGGCGGCGTCTACGTCCTCGCGATCTGCCAGGTCAGTGCGACCTCGCCCTCGCAGTGCAAGTTCGACTCGTTTCACATCGACCCGCCGGCGGATGGCGGCGACGCGGCGACGGGCGACGTTTTTGGCGGCGACGCGACGTCAGGCGACGGCGGCGGGAGCGACGCACCCGAGAGCGACGGGGGTGGCGGCGACGCGGCAGGAGACCTCCCGACGACCGACGGCGGCTCGATGGGAGACGCCGCGATGGACGGCCCGTCGAGCGACGTCACTCCGCCCGACGGCGCGACAGGGGACGCCGCGACCGACGGCGGTTCGCCGTGCGCGACCTCGACGATCCGCTCCAACTTCAACGGGACGGCGATCGCGCCGGAGACGTGGGTCTGGTTCTCCGCGGCGGGGCGCGTGCGGCGGCCGGCGGGCGGGCTGACGTTGCGCGTCGAGGAGCACGCCATCGACTTCACCGCGGGCGGAGCGGCGCTCCACCTCGCCGTCCCTTCCGCGCGCGTCACGTTCTCGCCGACGGCGACGACGGCGACGACGAGCTTCGACGCGACCCGCGGCGCGTGGTCGACGACGGTGCCCGCGGGCTACGACGGCGACGTGTTCTTGACCGGCGTGGCGCTCCGTGTCGGGGCCGGCGGGCTCCCCGGCGGCATCAACCCCGTCGTGTGGACGGGGACGTTCGTCTCGGACACGGCGGGCGTGTCGGTCGCGTGGCAGTGGGCCGCGGCGGTCTACACGCGCTTCAGCGACGACCCCGGCGCGCTCGACGTGAAGCCCGTCGAGGGAGGCTCCCTCAGCGCGTACGCCAACGCCGACCACGCCGGTACGCCGGAGCGCTTCCGCCCGTACGTGACCGGCGGCGCCCGGGGCGGCGGCGGGTCGAACTTCACGGGCTCGCTCAGCGCGACCTCCACCGCGTCGGCCTGCGTCCGCCCGTAGGGACACCCGCCGATCGCCGTCCGCGCCGCCGACTGCGATCCGCGCCACGACGGAGCGCGCTCCGCGGGGCGTCGTCGTCGCTCATGGAAACTCGCGGCTTCGCACGCGGCACACGACGCGGCACGCGCGCTGCTCTCTCCGACGCGAGGCCGCGGCGCTGCGCCGTGGCCCGCAACGGAGGACGACGATGACGGTGAACGGATGGATCGCGCTCGCGGCGCTGGGTGTTCTCATGGCGGCCCCGCCCGCGGCGGCCGACGACCACGGCGCGGAGCCGATGCAGGACGCGGGGATCCGCCCGCTCAACCCGCCGCGCCACCTGCCCCCGCCGGGCCTGCCGCCGGCGCCGACCTGCCGGGCGGGCCAGACGGCGTGCATGAGCCTGCAGACCACCCGCTGGGCCTGCGTCAACCTCCAGACCGACCGCGCCAACTGCGGGAGTTGCAACAACCGCTGCCCGCCCGACCACGCCTGCGTCGGCGGCGGCTGCGCCCCGCCGTGATCCCGCGCGCTCCGTCGCTTCGGTGAGCCGCTCCTGAGCTTTTCGGTGGCGCGCGACGCCCGTCCCCCGCGAGCATCGCGCCGGTGATGGAGCCCCCCACCGACGACATCGAAGGCCGCTGCCTCTGCGGCGCCGTCCGCTTCGCGATCACGCCGCCGACGCTCTTCTTCGCGCACTGCCACTGCCGCTGGTGCCGCGAGGCGCACGGCGCGGCGTTCGTGAGCTGGGTCGGCGCCGCGGAGGCCCGCTTCCGCCTGCTGCCCGGCGCGTCGGAGCCGCGCTGGTACCAGTCATCCCCGCAGAGCCGCCGGGGCTTCTGCCCGACCTGCGGCGCGACGCTCTTCTTCGCCTCGACGCTGTGCCCCGGCGAGGTCCACGTCGCGCGCGCGGCCATCCCCGGCGCGGTCGACCGCGCGCCCGAGTGCCACGTCTTCTTCGATCAGCGCGTGGACTGGGCCGAGCTCGGCGACGACCTCCCGCGCTTCAACGGCGACGACCCGATGCTCGCGAAATACGGCGCCGTGATGCGCTGACCGCGCTGTACACCGCCCGTTGCCAATACCGTTCACGCCATATCGATTCCCTGCGCGGCCGGCGCGCGCCACGCTCCGTCCATGCGCCACCTCCCGCCGCTCGCCGCGCTCCTCGTCGCCGCGCTCCCCGCCTGCGCGCCGCTCGTCACCGAAGGCACCCCCGCGCCCGCCCCTGCGTCGGACGCCCCCGCGTGCGCGTCCCCGCCCGCCACCGCCGCGCGCCCGCGGGGCAGCTCGCTCATCCGCGCCTTCGCCTGCGTGGAGGAGGCGCTCGCCCCCTCGGGCTGCCCCATCACCCGCACCACCCGAACGCTCGACCGCGCGGGGCGCGTGGTGAGCGAGCGCTTCGAAGTGCTCGACCCGAGCCGCATCGAGCAGACCTACGTGCGGGTCACCGACCGCCTCGTGACGTTCACGTATGACGCCGCCGGCCGCGCCGTCCTCGAGCGCCGCGACGAGGACCTCGACGGCGCCGTCGACGAGCTCACGCGCCGCGGCTTCGACGCCGACGGAACCCTTCGCCGCGTGGAGACCACCCGCGGCGCGGGCGACGACGCCTCGACGCACGTCCGCGAGTTCGACGCGCAGGGGCTGGAGACGCTCGTCTTGAGCGCCGCGGGGCGCTTCCGCGAAGAGACCCGCACGGCCTACGACCCCGCGGGCCGAGCCCTCTGGCGCGAGGAACGAACCAACGGCCGCCTCGCCGCCCGCACGACGTGGTCCTACCGCCCGGACGGCGCGCCGACCGACCGGGTGCGCGCCCGCGCCGACGGCGCCGTGCTCGACGAGACGCGCTGGCGCTACGACGACGCGGGCCGCCTCGCCGCCCGCGAGGAGCGCGACCTGCCCGACGGCGCGCTCCGGCTCCAGCGGCTGCGGGTGACGCGCTTCGACGCCGCGGGCCGCGAGGTACGTTCGGCCGAGGACTACCCCCTCGACGGCGCCGAGGACGCGGCGCACGAGACCGACTTCGACGCCGCGGGGCGCCGCCTGCGGGAGCGCACCTTCCTCGAGGGCGAGCGCACCTCGGAGACCGTGTACACCTACGGCCCCGACGGGCGCCTCGCCGCCGCCGACACCGCAGCGCCCCGCAACGGCGTCGAGGTGCGCGTCCGCTACGCACCCGACGGGTCGGCGGTGTCGACCACGGTGCAGCGCTCGCAGTCGCGCACGGCGGTGGTGACGCGGCACCTCGACGCCGCGGGCCGCGAGACCCTCCAGGAGACCGACCGCGACGGCGACGGCGCGGTCGACGGGCGCTGGACGTACCGCTTCGACGCCGCGGGCCGACCCCTCGCGACGGAGTCCGACGTCGACGGCGACGGCACGATCGACGGCCGCGAGGCGTGGCGCTACGACGGCGCCGGCAACCTGCTGTCCACGCGGAGAGAGTTCCGCGACGTGGAGGCCCGCGAGACCCGCTTCGATTACGGCTGCTTCGGGCGCTGACCGCGCGGCCTCGCCTGTGGCGCCGCGCCCCGCCGTCGCACCCGCGCCCCACCGCCCGCCGCGCGCAATCGCCCGCGAACACCGCCGACGTCGCCCTCCCGCGCGGCCTTCCCACGCGCGCCCGGCCAGCGACTGCCGGACGCTGCATCACCCTTGAATTGTCGCGTGATTCGACGGTTCGCTGGACTGCTGCTTGCAGCCCACACCCCCCGCGTCGGCGCTTCGAACGCGGTGTTCGAGGGCCGAGGGCACTTCCTTACCTTTCGTTCGGGAGGAGTCGGGCGGATGTCGTCGCACGCGTTCATGTCGGAGGATCGAGGGCGCCCCGCGCCGCGCGGCGACGTCCGCCGGCCGGCCCGTCGCGTGGGGCCCTACGCGCTGGTGGCGCGCCTCGGGGCCGGCGGCATGGCCAGCGTGTACCTCGGCACCTCGACGCCCCACGCGCCGCGCGCCGGGGCCGCGGCCGTCAAGGTGCTCCATCCCCACCTCGCCGACGACGCGCGCTTCGTCGCGATGTTCCTGCAGGAGGCGCGGCTCGCGGCGGCGGCGCGGCACCCCAACGTGGTGAGCGTGCGCGACGCGGGGCGCGACGGCGGCGTGCTCTACGCGGCGCTCGACTACGTCGAGGGCGACACGCTCGCGGCGATCCAGGCCACCGCGGCCTCACTCGGGCGCGCGCTCCCGCTCGGGGTGGTGCTCCGCGTCGCGCTCGACGTGCTCGCGGGGCTCCACTTCGTCCACGAGCTCCGCGACGCGTCGGGCGAGGCGCTCCACGTCGTCCACCGCGACGTGACCCCGCACAACGTCCTGGTCGGCGTCGACGGCGTCGCGCGGCTCACCGACTTCGGCATCGCGCGCGCCCGCGGCGGCGACCACACCGAGCACGGCGTGATCAAGGGCAAGCTCCCCTACATGGCGCCCGAGCAGCTCGACGGGCGCGCCGTCGACCGCCGCGCCGACCTCTTCGCGCTCGGCGTCACCCTCTGGGAGGCGCTCGCGCTTCGAAGGCTCCTGCCCGGCCGCGCCACCGAGGCGATGGCCCGCCGCGACCCGCGCGCGCCCTACCGCTCCCTCCTGCACGCGCGCCCGTCGCTGCCCCCCGCGCTTGATGACGTGTGCCGCCGCGCGCTCGCCGACGACCCGGCCGAGCGCTTCGCCACCGCCGCGGAGTTCGCAGAGGCCCTCGAGCGCGCGGCCCCCGGCGCGGTCGCGTCACGGCGCGAGCTCGGGGGCCTCGTCGCCGCCCTCGCGCACGAGCGCCTCGAACGTGAGCGCGAGGCCCTCCGCGCCGCGCGCCCGCCCGCACCGCCGCCCCACGCGCCGACGCTGCCGCCGGCCCCCGCCCCCCGCGCGCCCACGCGACGTCCGCGCCGTCGGCTCACCCCGCTGCGCATGCGGTTGCAACGAAGCGGAGCTCCGGACGAGACGACCGCCCCGACGGTATCGCGCGCGACGCCCGTGGGGGGCCTCCGGGCGCGGACGATGGCGCTCGCGGCGTTCGCCGTCGTCGCGGGGGCGATCGCCTGGATGACGGCGCACGGCGAGTGGACGTCGTCGCTCCGCCACGGCGCCGCGGTCACGCAGCACTGAGGGAGGTGTCTGGGGGAGGAGCGGAGGGGGAGCGCGCCGACGGGCGCGGCTTCAGGACGCGGCGAGCGCGTTGGGCTGAACGTTGACGCCCGCGGCCGTGAGGACGGCGCGGAAGCCCGCGAAATCGCGCGCGGCGAGGTCGGCGAGCACCTTGCGGTCGAGCGTGATCTGGGCCTTCTTGAGGCTCGACATCAGGCGCGAGTAGTTGGTGCCGAGCGAGCGGGCGGCGGCGCCGATGCGGGCGATCCACAGGCGGCGGAAGTCGCGCTTGCGGAGCTTGCGGCCCACGTAGGCGTACTGCCATGCCTTGTGCACCGCCTCGACCATCGGGCCGAAGAGGCGGCCACGGCCGTTGGAGAAGCCCTGGGCGTGACGGAAGACGCGGTTCTTGCGGCGGCGGCCCTTGAAGCCGGTTTTAGCGCGGGGCATCGGTGATCTCCTTCAGGGGCGCCCGTAGGGGAAGAGCTGGAGGACGCGCTTCTCCATCGCGCTGTCGACCATGTCGTTCTTGCGCAGGCGGCGGAGGCGGCGCGAGTTCTTGTTGCCCATGAAGTGGCTGGCGCCACCCTTGGGACGGCGGACGCGGCCCGTGCCCGTCAGCGTAAAACGCTTGGCGGCCGCTCGGTTGGTCTTCATCTTCGGCATCGGTTTCCCTTGGTCTTGCGCGCACCCCGGTGCCCCCTCCGCCCGAATCGGCGGCGCGGGGGCGCACGGCACTCACCGTGTGGGGACGATGGAACGCGCGGGGGTCGGAGGAGTGCCAGACCCCGGAGGGCGTGTCAATCCCGTTGCGCCACCCCGCCGGTGCACGACGGCGCGACGCCCCCTCCGGTACGATGCGCCCCGCCATGCTTCGCGCCCACGCCCTCTGCGCGCTCCTCCTCGCCGCCTGCGCCGCCGACCCCGGCGCCGTCATCGCCCCCGACACCGGCGCCCCCGACGCCCCGCGCCCCGACGTCGCCGCCCCCGACGCCGCGCGCGACGCCGTCAGCGACCTCCCCTCGCCCGACGCCGCGCCCGGTGACGCGGCGAGCGACGCGGTGGGTGACGTACCCGGCGACGCGCGGCTCACCTGCCCCGACAACCGGATCCCTTGCGGCGGCGTCTGCTGTGGCGCGGGGACGTCCTGCGCGGGCGGCTTCTGCTGCGCCGAGGCCGAGCGCTGCGGCGGCGTGTGCTGCGGGCCCTCGCGGCGCTGCGAGGGCGGCGCGTGCGTCTTCGACTGCCGCGACCGGGCGCGCTGCGGGACGGGCGCGGCCGCCACCTGCTGCGCGGCGGGCCAGGTCTGCTACCTCGGCGCGTGCACCGCGCCCGGCGCCGCGTGCAACGACCTCACGCGCTGCGCCGACGGGCAGTACTGCGAGCCCTCGCTCCTGCGGTGCCTGCCGCGCCCGACGAGCGCGGAGGCGTGCGAGTGGCGGCCGCCGACGTCGCGCTTCATGCCGCGGCTCAAGTGGGCGTGGGCGCGCGACGCCGAGGTGATCCCGACGCACGACCAGGTGATGATGCAGCCCGTCGTCGCCAACCTCACCGACGACAACCGCGACGGCGTCATCGACCGCAACGACGTCCCCGACGTGGTCTTCAGCACCTTCGCGGGCAGCAACTACGTCACCGACGGGGTGCTCCGCGCGGTGTCGGGCGCCGACGGTCGGAGGCTCTGGCCCGTCGAGGAGCCGGGCTACCGCACGGTGCCAGGCTCGTCCGCGGCCATCGCCGACGTCGACCCGAGCTCGCCGGGCCCCGAGGTGATCACCTGCGCGCAGGGCGACCGCACGACGGCGGGGCACGCGATCATCCTCCGCGCCGACGGGCGCCTCCTGCGGCGCGTCCAGACGGTCCCGTGCGGCTACTCGGCGCCGGCGGTCGGCGACATGGACGGCGACGGCGTGCCCGAGATCGCCGTGCGCAACAAGGTGTTCCACGGCGACGGGACGGTGCTGCCGGCCTTCGCGGGGATGGCGGCGGTGACCTCGCTCGGGAGCCCGATGGACTTCAACGCGCTCGCCGACCTCGACGGCGACGGCAACCTCGAGCTCGTGTCGGGCAACCGCGCGTGGCGGGTCAACGGCGCGGTCCTCTGGGAGCGGACGGACCTCCCCGGCGGCTCGCCCGCCGTCGCTGACCTCGACCGCGACGGCGCGCCCGAGGTGGCGGTGGTTCAGCCGACGACCCACTCGGTGCTCGCGCTCAACGGGCGGACGGGCGCGACGGTGTGGGGCGCGATCGAGGTCAACCGCGTGACGCCCACGATGGGCCCGACCGGCGGCGGCCCGCCCACCGTGGCGGACTTCGACGGCGACGGCGCGCCCGATGTGGCGACGGCCGGCGGGTACAACTACCTCGTGCTCCGCGGCGCGACGGGCGCTCGCCTCTGGGACACGCTCTCGCAGGACACCTCGTCGCGGGTCACCGGGTCGAGCGTGTTCGACTTCGAGGGCGACGGTCGCGCGGAGGTGGTCTACAACGACGAGCTCCTCCTGCGGGTGTACCGCGGCACGGACGGGGGTGTTCTCTTCAGCGCGTGCAACACCTCGGGGACGCTCTGGGAGTACCCCGTGATCGTCGACGTCGACCGCGACGACAGCGCGGACATCGTGGTGATGGCCAACAACTACGGCGCCGCGCGGCTGATGTGCATGGACGGATCGGCCCCGCCCACGGGCATCCGCGTGTACTCCGACCCCGCGGGCGAGTGGGTCCGCACGCGCCCCATCTGGAACCAGCACACCTACCACGTCACCAACGTCGACGACGACGGCCGCGTCCCGCGCCGCGAGACACCCCACTGGACGGTGCGCGGGCTCAACTCCTTCCGCCAGAACGTCCAGCCCGACGGCCTCTTCGACGCGCCCGACCTCGTCCCCGTCGACCTCGACGCCGACGTCTCCGCCTGCCCCGCGCGCCTCCGCCTGCGGGTCCGCATCGTCAACCGCGGCCGCGCGGGGGCGCCGCCGGGCGTGCCCGTGGCCTTCTTCACCGGCGACCCGATGGGCGCGCGCACGCTCCTCGGGCGCGCCGTCACCACGCGACGTCTGCTGCCCGGTGACAGCGAGGCGGTGGCCGTGGAGCTCCCGCCCGAGCGCGCGGCCGAGACGCTGCCGGTGTTCGTGGTGGTGAATGATGGGATGGCGATGCCGCTTGGCTCGCTCCACGAGTGCCGGACGGAGAACAACACCGTCGGCCCGCAGCGCGTGGCCTGCGCGTCGCCGGGCTGAACCGCTACTCGTGCTCGTCGTCGCGGACGCGGCCGCGCGCCGGGGCCTCGCCGACGCCGTCGCCGAAGCGCGTGGCGGCGAGCAGCGTGAGCGCGACGCCGAGCGCGACGAGCCCGAGCGCGGCGCCGGGCGTCGGCGACAGGCCGTGCTTGCGCAGGAGGACGAAGGGCATCCCCGCCGACACGACGGGCGCGAGCGCCACCACCGGGAGCAGCGGCCGCGTCGCGTGCATCTGCGATCCCGTCCGCCGCGAGCGGAGGAGCGACAGGAGCAGCACCGCCGCGCCCGGCAGGAGCCACGCCGTCATCCCGCCGCGCACCGCGGAGACGTTGCCGAGCGCGAGGTCGATCGGGCGGATCGACACGCCGAACACCACGTTGGAGCCCTCGCGCAGCCGCACGTCGCCGAGCAGCGGGAGGAACATCGCCCCGAGGAAGGCCGCGGCCCCGAGCGCCACCGCGAGCTGCCCGCTCCGCCACCAGCGCGCCGCGGGCGACGACGGGGCCTCGTCGGGCGCCGGCGCGCGCGACGCCGACGACACCGACCAGGGCGTCTCGCACACCGGGCACACGCCCCCGTGGGACATCCCCGCGCCGCAGCGCGGACACTCGACCTCGCTCATTGCGCCGCACCCTAGCCCAACGGGCGCGCCGCGCGCTACCGCTGTCGGGCCGGCGGGGCGAACTCTCGCGAGAGGAGCCCGTAGCGCCAGTGGTCGGACCAGACGCCGCCGATGGCCCGGTCCTCCCGGAGCGTCCCCTCGCGCAGGAAGCCGAGCTTGTCGAGCACGCGCGCGCTGGCGGTGTTGCCGACCGCGACGTCGGCCCGCACCTTGTGGAGCCTGAGGGTCTCGAAGCCGTAGCGAAGCGCCGCCCACGCGGCCTCGGCGGCGTACCCGCGGCGCGTCCGGTCGGAGCGGACCCAGTACCCGAGCTCTGCCTGGCCCCGGCGCAGGTCGATCCCGTCGAGCTCGACGCTGCCGAGGAGCTCGCCGGTGATCCTTTCGAACACGCCCATGCGGGCGGTGCGCGACTGGAGCCAGGCCTCGCGCCCGACGCGGACGAAGTTGCGCGCCTGGTCGAGGTCGTACATCTCGCGCGGCCACGACATAAAGCGCCCGAGCTCTTCGCGCGAGGACACCACCACGGCCAGCAGCTCGCGCGCCTCGTGGGCCACGAGGGGGCGCAACTGAAGGCGCGGTGTGTCGCCGAAGGGGAACGCGGGGAGCATCAGGCGTCGCGCGGGGATGACACCAGCCTCCGCGGCCGCGTGGCAAGGGCTTCCCGCGCGGCGCGGGTGTCGGTAGGGTCGCGCGCCATGGCGACCGAGTCCGTCACCGCCGAAGGGCTCTTCGCCCGACATTTCTGGCCCTACTACCCCCCCGACGTGCGGGCCGACCCCGCGCATTTCCGCGACCTCGACGCCAACCCCGCGGGCAACCCCGCCCTCGCCCGGACACTCGCCGACGCCGCGAAAGTCTTCGTCGACAACGCCCCGGCGCTCCTCGGCGCGCCCGTCACCCTCGACGACGCGGGCGTCGCCGTCCTCGCCCGCTCGCTCACCCGCGCGCGTCGCGACGCCTGGCTCGCCGAGCCCGGCGCCGACGGCCCCGAGGGGACGCTCTTCAACGCCGTCGTCCATGCGAGCGCCTTCCTCGGCGAGGTGATCGTCCGGGCGCACGGCGGCGCGTGGTCGATGCGCCGACCGATGTGGGAGTCGGTGGTGAAGCGCCCGCGCGGCGGGGCCGTGGCGCCCTTCCACTGGCTGCTGAAGTCGCTCGCCGACGACGCGATCGACGACGCGCCGCTCGCCTACCGCTGGCACGTCCACGTGGTGATGGCCAACGCCTCGCCCGAGTCGCTCGACCGCGTGACGGAGGCGAAGCGCCTGCCGACGCTCAAGGCCCCCACGTACGACCTGCTCGTGAAGTACCTGCACCAGCACCTGCCGACGCTGCGGGATGTCGGGGAGGGCTTCCCGACGGCGGCGGAGTTCACCGCGAAGCGCTACGCGTCGCTGGGCTTCGAACCGCTGCACGGCGGGCGCGTGCTCGCGCTCCACGGGCAGGCGCCGCCGCAGGACGAAGGCGCGCCGAGCACGGTGGAGGTCACCTGGGTGACGGCCGCGGGCTACGACCACGCCGACGTGATCCCGGCCGACGCGGGCGTCCCCTACTTCGCGCGCGCGGTGACCGACGAGATGCTGGAGGTGACCGTGGCGTGGAAGGGCCGCCCGGTGACGCACCGGCTCACCTTCCGCGGGCACGCGTAGCGGTCACCCCTCGGCGCCGCGCTGGAGCATCTCGGCCGCGGCCTCGCGGGTGCGCGCGGTCACCTCGATGCCGCCGAGCATCCGGGCCACCTCTTCGAGGCGCTCGCGCGCGTCGAGCTGGCGGATGGTGGAGGTGGTCCGCTCGCCCGACTCGCGCTTGCGCACGACGAAGTGGGTGCCGCCGTACACCGCGATCTGCGGGAGGTGCGTGATGCACAGCACCTGGTTGCGCGCGGCCACCTCCTTGATCTTCCGCCCGATCACCTCGGCCACCGCGCCGCCGACGCCCGCGTCGACCTCGTCGAAGACGTAGAAGGTCTCGTTGGCGACGTTGGTGAGCACCCGCTTGATCGCGAGCAGCGCGCGCGAGAGCTCGCCGCCCGAGGCGATCTTGCGCAGCGGCCGCGGCTCCTCCCCGCGGTTGGCCGCGATAAGGAACTCCACCCGGTCGATGCCCGACGGCGACAGCCGCGCGCCGTCCACGGCGAGGTCGCTCGAGCCCGGGGTGACGTGCGCGACGTCGACCACCACCCGCGCGCCGCCCATGCTGAGCGAGGCCAGCTCGCGGCCGATCGAGTCACCGAGCCGGTGCGCCGCCTCGCGCCGCGCCGCCGAGAGCGAGCGGGCCTTCGCCGCCGCCGCCGACCGCGTCTCCTCCACCGCGCGCTCGAGCTCCGCGAGCCGCGCCTCGCCCTGCTCCAACGTCTTCAGCTCGTCGCGCACCTTCTCGCGGAAGGCGAGGATCTCCTCGACCGTCGTCCCGTACTTGCGCTTGAGCCGCGCGAGGCGCTGGAGCCGGTCTTCGAGGTCGGCGAGGCGCTCGGGGTCGGCCCGCACCGTGCGCGAGTAGCGCCCGAGCTCGCGCGCGGCCTCCTGCACCAGCGTCCGCGCCTGCTCGACGAGCTCATTCAGCGCGCCGAGCGACGCGTCGAACTCCGACAGCCGCCGGAGCTGATCGGCCACGCCGCCGAGCTCGTCGAGCACCGCGCCGTCGCGGGCGTAGAGCGCGTCTTCTGCCGCGGCCGTCCCGTCGGCGAGGCGGGAGGCGTGGCGCAGCCGGTCGCGTTCCTGGGTCCAGGCCTCCTCGTCGCCGGGCTTCGCGCCGAGGTCGTCGATCTCCTTCGCCTGGTAGCGAAGCAAATCTTCCCGGTCGGCCCGGTCGCGCAGCACGCGGAGCGCGCCCTCGAGCCGCTGCGTCGCCGCCTGGAGCGCGCCGTGCGCCGCCGTCACCTCCGCGCGCCGCCCCTCGAGTGAGCCAGAGGCGTCGAGCAGGAGGAGGTGCGACGTCGGGTCGGTGAGCGACTGCTGGTCGTGCTGCGAGGTGATGTCCGCGAGGCCCGCCGTCAGCGACGCGAGCTGCGCGAGCGACACCACGCGCCCGTTGAGGTACGCCCGCGAGCGCCCGCCCGTCCGCTCGTTGCCGACGAGGCGACGGACCACCAGGGTGTCGTCCCAGGCGATGCCCGCTTCTTCGAATCGCTGCCGCCGCGGGTCGTCGGGCGTGGCGGAGAACACCGCCTCGATCTCCGCCTGCGCGGCGCCGGTGCGGACGATGTCGGCGGCGGAGGCCCGCGCGCCGAGCGCGAGCGCGAGCGCGTCGACGAGGATGCTCTTGCCCGCCCCCGTCTCGCCGGTGACGACGTTGAGGCCGGCGCCGAAGGTGACTTCGACCGCGTCGATGATCGCGAAATCGCGGACCTGGAGGGAGAGGAGCATCGGGGGCTTCGGTGGTGCTGGGCGTAGTCGTTCGCGCGCGCGGGGTCAATGCCGCCGCGCGGCGCGGGGGCGTACTCTGTCACGCGGCCGGCGCGGGCACCCTCTTGACCCCCGGCGGTCGGGTGTTACCGTGCGTCTGGACGGGCGGCGTACGCCGCGCCCGTCGGGGTGCCGCGCGAGAGAGTTCGCCCGCCGCCCCGCGTCCCACGCAGATCACCCCACGCTGACATGACCCCGCCCCCCCCGCGAGCGCCTCGGCCGACGACCCGGAGTCGCGCGCCATGAGCGAGCTCGCGACCGCGCTCCTCGGCGCGGCGATCTTCCTCCTCCTGGGCGCGCTGATGGCGTGCCTGGAGGCCTCCCTCATGGCCCTCCCCGAGGCGCGGGTGCGCGCGCTGCGCGACGAGCTCGGCCCCTCGGGCGACCTGCTCGAGCGCTACCTCGCCGACCCGGGCCGCACGCTCTCGCGGCTGCTCGCGGGGCGGGTGATCGCGCCGATCGCGGCGACGGTGGTGGTGGTGCCGCTCTTCATCGTGCGCGGCGACCCGTGGTGGGTGCTCGGGCTGGTGGTGCTGGCGGTGTCGTTCGTGTACGGGGTGATGGTCGAGGTGGCGGTGTCGATCGGGCGCTCGCGGGCGCGGCGGATCGCGCCGCGGGCCCTCGCGTGGATGCGCCCGGTGGCCCTGCTCCTCGCGCCGCTGGCCGCGCCGATGGAGCGCGTCGGCAAGTGGGTGTCGGCGCTCCTGGCCGACCGCGACTCGATGGAGCCACCGCCCGTCACCGAGAAGGAGATCGAGTACGTGGTGGAGGCCGCGCAGAGCGTCGGCGCCATCCACCCGGTGCGCGCCCGCGTGCTGCAGAACGTCTTCGGCCTCAAAGACCGCGTCGCCCGCGACATCATGGTGCCCCGCACGCGCATCGTCGCGCTCGACGTCGGCACCGGGCTCGCGGAGGCCGTCCGGCGGCTCTCGGACGAGGGCCACTCGCGCGTCCCCATCTACCGCGGCAAGATCGACGAGGTGGTGGGCGTGCTGATCGCGAAGGACCTCTTCCGCGTCGCCACCGCGCGCAGCTCGACGCCCCCCGGCGACGACGCCCGCGAGGCCACGGTGGAGGCGGTGATGCGCCGGCCGCCGCTCTACGTCACCGACGCCCAGCCGGTGCTCTCGGTGCTGCGCGAGATGCAGGCGCGGCGGATGCACATCGCGATGGTGGTCGACGAGTTCGGCGCGCTGGTGGGCCTGGTGACGCTCGAGGACGTGCTCGAGGAGCTCGTCGGCGAAATCGAGGACGAGCACGACGACCGCAACCCCGAGGCGGATTTCGTCGAGGTGGCCGAGGGCCGCTACCTCGCCAGCGCCGCGATGCCCATCGAGAACCTCGAGCGCAAGCTGGAGGTGGACTTCCCCGAGGAGGGCGACTACGCCTCGCTCGGCGGCTTCCTCGCGGCCCGCGCGGGCAAGGTGCCCGAGGTGGGCACCGTGGTCGTGTGGGAGGGGCTCCGCTTCATCGTCCGCGAGGGCGACAAGCGGAAGGCCACCCGCGTCGAGATCGTCCGCGACGCCGCCCTCGCCGCCACCGGCTGAGTTTTCATGAGCACCCCCGACGACCGCGCCCGCACCGAGTCCGTCCGCGGACCGATGGCCTTCCTCGCCGACATCCACGGCAACCTCGCCGCCCTCGACGCCGTCCTCGCCGAGCTCCGCGAGGCTGGCGCCCGCAACGTGTACGTGGCCGGCGACCTCCTCCTCGGCGGCGACGACCCCGCCGGCGTCTGGCGCCGCCTCCAGGAGGTCGACGCCCGCTGCGTCCGCGGCCCGAGCGACCTCGCCCTCGCCACCCTCGACCCCGCGCGCGTGCCCGCCCGCACCGACGACGAGAAGCGCGCCCTCGCCCGCTTCGCCGAGGCCCGCGCCGCCCTCGGCGAGCTCGCCCTCGCGCGCCTGCGCCGCCTCCCGCTCGCCCTCCGCATCGAGCTGCCCGACCAGACCGACGTCCTCGTCGTCCACGGCACCCCGCGCGACCCCGACACGTATTTCACGCCCGACCTCTCCGACGAGGAGATGGAGTCGCTGCTCGCCGACGACCCGGCGGACTTCGTTCTGTGCGGCGGGAGCCACGTCCCCTTCGCCCGCGCCCTCGACGCCGTCAACGTCATCTCGATCGGCTCGGTGGGCGAGTGCCCCGACCCGGGCGTCGCGTGCTTCGCGCTCCTCCGCCCCACCGCGTCGGGCCCCGTCTTCGAGCCGCGCCACGTCCGCTACCGGTGAATCGCCCCGCGGGGCGCCACTGGGGTGTTGACGCCGCAGCCCGACCCGTCTTCACATCAGCCCGTTGCGCGCGCCCACCTCCTTCCCGCGCCGACAAGGTGAGCTCTTCGCCATGCGCCCCATCCTCCGCCGGTCGTCGCTCCTCCCCCTCGCGGTCACCGCGCTCGCCGCGTGCTCTGGCGACCCCGCGCCGACGCCCCCCGCCGACGCCGCGCCCGACGTCACCGCGCCCGACGTCGCCGCCCCCGACGTCGCCCCCGACGTCGCGCCCGACCGCCCCGCGCAGCCCGACCGCCCCGTCGCCACCTGCGAGGCCGAAGACCTCACCGGCATGGCCCCCAGGGCCGACGGCGCCGTCCACGTGACCGGCGACACGGGCGACAGCGAGCTGTCGCGCTTCGGCGTCTTCGCCTCCACGTGCTTCTCGGGCGGCGTGGTCGGCGCCTTCAACGTCTACCAGTACACCATGCGCGCCGCCGGGGCGCTGCGCGTGAGCACCGCCAACGCGGGCACCGCCACGAGCTTCGACACCTTCGTCGCCGTGCTGGGCTCGTGCATCCCGTCGGGCCGCTCGATCGCGTGCAACGACAACGCCTCGGCCACCGTGCGCCAGTCGACCACCACCACCGCCTGGCTCGGCGCGGGGCAGCGCGTGTTCGTCGTCGTGGGCGGGCGCGGCGCGGCGGCCGCCACCGTGGCCCGCGGGGCCTTCGAGCTCACGCTGCGGGAGTTCCCCGAGGGCGCGCTCGACGGGCCCTGCCGCATCCAGGGCGACGCCTGCGACGCGGGGCTCCTCTGCACCGCCGTCAACCCGACCGACGAGGCGCGCGGCGCGTGCCGGCGGCCGGTCGCGGTCGGGATGCCCTGCGTCGGCGGCACCCTCTGCGCGCGCGGCGCAACCTGCATCGCCAACGCCGGCTCCACCACCATGGGCACGTGCATCGCCGACGGCGCCAGCGGCGGCGTGTGCAACGTGGGCCGCGCCCCCTGCGGCACGGGCCTCACGTGCACGGTGCCGATCCCCGCGCCCGACAACACGGGCCTCTGCCGCCCGACGCTCGCGGCCGGCGCCGAGTGCGACACCACCCTCACCGTCGGCGTGTGCGGCGCAGGGCTCTCCTGCCGCCAGGCGCCCACCGCGATGAACCCCGGGCGCTACCAGTGCTTCGGCGCGGGCGGCCGCGGGGGCTCGTGCCGCGCCGACGCGCCGCGCTGCGATACGGGCCTCGAGTGTTCGTCGGCGACGTCCCCGACGTGCCGCGCGCAGGTGACGCGGGGCGCGGCCTGCGACCCGACGGGCACCGCGGACTTCTGCGAGGCGGGCTACGGCTGCGCGCCCGACGCGATGTTCGCGGGCGGTACGTGCGCGGCGGTGGGCTCGGCGGGGACGCCCTGCCGGATGGTGGCGCCCGAGTGCGACGCGGGGCTCGCGTGCGCGGCGGTCAACGGGCGCAACATCTGCCAGCGCGAGGTCGCGCCCGACGCGGCGTGCGACTGGCGCTACGGCACCGCGATCTGCGCGATGGGCGTGGCGTGCCTGCCCGCGGGCCCGAGCCGCGGGGTGTGCGCGCCCCCGGTGCCGGAGACCGAGCCCAACAGCTCGGCGACGGCGCCGCAGGGCCCGGTGACGCAGAGCACGATCTTCCGCGGGAGCCTCACGGCCAACACCGACACCCTCGACTGCTACCGGGCGCGGGTGCCGGCGGGCGCGTCGCTCTTCGTCGAGTCGAGCAACAACGCGGGCGGCTGCCACGCGGGCGACTCGGTGATCGGCGTGCTCAACGCCGCCGGCGCCGTCATCGCCGAGAACGACGACATCTCCTCCACCCTGCTCTGCTCGCGCATCGACGGGCGCGCCTCGGGCCCGCTCCACGCGATGGCCGCCGGGGACTACACCGTCTGCATCCGCTCGTACAACGCCGCGGCGGGCATCTCGCCCTACTACCTCACCATCGCCATCATCGGCGCCACCAACTGAGTGCCCGCCCGCGCCGCCGCCCTCCTCGCCCTCGCCCTCGCCGCCTGCGACGCCGCACGCGCCGCCGACACGCCCGCCGGCGCGGTGTCGGCCTTCGCCTCCGCGGTGGAGGCCGCCGAGCGCGACGCGTCGCAGCGCCGACGCGTCTACGACCTGCTCTCGCAGCGGGGCCGGGCGGCGTTGGAGGAGCGCGCCGCCCGCGCGTCGCAGGTGTCGGGCCGCCCGATGGAGCCCTGGGAGATGATCGCCCCGGGGCGCATCCGCCTGCGCCTCACGCCCTCGCCCGACGCGCTCACGGCCCGCGAGAGCGGCGACCGGGCCGTGGTGACCGCCCGCGGCCGCGCCGGCGGCGTCGCCGACGTCCCCCTGGTGCGCGAGGGCGGCCGGTGGCGCGTCGACCTCGCCCTCCCCCCCATCGCCGCGCCCGGCCCGGGCGAACGGTGAACGCCCCCCGCGCGTGAGGTTATGCGCTTGCGCCCCGCGCCGCGGGTGTGAAACCCTCGCGGGTGGAATTCAAGGGCCCCGGGCGCGTGGGGCTGCGATCGAGGTCGATCACCGCGCCCGGGCGGAGGTGCTGCGGAGTGGGCGGTTTCACGGGCGTCAAGGTATTCTCCGCGACACGGGCGAAGGACCGTGAGGAGCTCGGCGAGGTGATCACGCGCTGGCTGCACGCCAACGCGGCGCTCACGGTGGTCGACAAGGTCGTCACGCAGAGCTCGGACCGCGAGTTCCACTGCCTGACGATCACGCTCTTCTACCGGGAGTGAGCGCGGCGCACGTCGGCGGTTGAAGTCGACCGCGCGGGGCCGTTACGCTCCCGGGCGTGACGCCGGCGACCGACCCCCCGACGTGCGACCCCCTCCTCGACGAGCCGTGGCTCGACGCGGCCTTCGCGGCCACGCGCGAGGCCCGCGTGCGCCACGCCCCCGCGGGGGGAGGCCGCGCGCGACTGCTCGTGCTCACGGGCGCGGACGTCGCGCAGCTCCGCTGGATGCTGCGCCTGCGCCGCGCCGCCGAGCCCTGCGACGCCGCCGCCGAGTGGGTGATCGAGCTCCGCAACACCCGCGCCCGCGTCGCCACGCTCCACCTGCGCGCGTCGCGCTTCGTGCGGGCCGACGGCGTCGCCGCGTGGGCCGAGCTCAAGGACGGCGAGACGCTCGCGCGCTGGCTCTCGGCGCGCGGCTTCCGCCGGCCCTTCGACGCCTGGCGCAGCGACCGCGGCTCCGTCCTCTCGCCGCGCGGCGCGAACGTCGCCGCTTTCTTGGCGGCCCCGCGCGAACGCTGATACGGCACCCCGCACCGATGGACCTCGTCGCCCTCCTCCGAGGCGCGCGCCGCGTGGTCCATGCGGGTGCAGCGCCCGCGTCGGCTTTGGCCGCCGCGTCGCACATCGCGCATGGGGGCTTCGCGCGCGGCAAGCCGCAAGTGCTCGACCTGCTCGTCGCCCTCGCCTGCGGGCTCGCGGGCGCGCTCCGGGCCCGCCACGGGCGCCCCGCGCCCGACGGCGAGGTGGCCCGCCCGCTCGACGTCCACGTCTCCCTTGCGGCCGCGTCGCTCGGCGGCGCGCTCGTGGCGTGGACGGGCGGCACCGCGGGCCCGCTCTCCGCGCTGCCGGTGCTCGTCGTCGCGATCGGCGTGGCCCTCGGGCACGCGCGGCGCACGTGGCTCCTGGTGGTGTTCGGCGTCGGCCTGGAGGTCGCCCTCCACCGCGCGTCGCACGGCGCCGCCGACCCGCTCGCGATGGGCCTCCGCGCGGCGCTGATCGTGGCCGCGGCGGGCCTCCACCACGGCCTCACCCGCGTCGAGGTGGCCCGCGTCCGCGCCCACGCGAAGCAGCTCCTCGCCGACGAGCGCAAGCGCCAGAAGGAGGACGCCCGCTCGCTCCGCCTCGCCGCGCCCGCGCCCGCCGCGGCGCCGCCCCCCGCGCAGCGCAACGAGCGCGTCGACGAGGCCCGCGTCCGCTCGTCGCTCGAGGAGATCCACGCCTCGCTGGTGGGCCTGCTCGAGCTCGCGCGCCGCACGATGCGCCTCCACACCTGCGCGCTCTACTGGACGGACGCGAAGGGCCGCTCGCTCCGCATCGTCGAAGCGGCGACGGCCGGCGACCTCCAGGTCGAGCCCCTCGCGGCGACCTCGGGCCTCCTCGGCGCGACGCTCAACCACGGGAAGACGCTCGCGCTCGCCGGCCTGCGCGACGAGCACCCGGGCCTCACCCACTACGCGACGCCCGCGCCCGTGCGCTGCTTCGCCGGCGTGCCCGTGCTCGACGACGGCGTCGCGCGCGGCGTCCTCGCGGCCGACCGGACCGACGACGCGCCCTTCACCCCCGACGACCAGGCCACCCTCGAAGCGGTCGCACTCCAGGCGCGGCGGCTCATCGACAACGAGCGCGTGTTCGCGCGCCTCGAGCGCGCCCGCGACGACCTCTCGCGGCTCTTCAACGCCTCGCGCGCGCTCGGCGAGGCGCTCACCGAGGACGAGGTGCTCCAGGCCGTCGCCCTCTCCGCCCGCTCCATCGTCGACCACGACCTGCTGGTGGTCACCGCGTACGACCCGAAGTCCGGCGAGCACAAGGTCCGCCACGTCGCCGGCGCCGCGCCGCGCGGCCTCGAGGGCCTCGCCTTCGCCGACAACGCCGGCATCGCGAGCGCGGCGGTGAAGGCGCGCCACGCGCTCCCCTACAAGGGCCAGTTCGACGCGAAGGCGCAGTACGTCTTCACGAAGGACGTCGCGATGGGCGACGTGAGCTCGGTGCTGGTGCTCCCGCTGGTGGTGCGCGACGCGGTGCTCGGCGCGGTCACCCTCGCGGCCCAGCGCCGCGCGGCCTTCCCCGAGGGGACGCGGCAGCTCCTCGGCGTGCTCGCGGGCCACGCCTCGGTCGCGCTCGCCAACGCCGCCGCGGTCCGCCGGCTGGAGGAGCTCGCCACCACCGACCCGATGACGGGCCACCTCAACAAGCGCGCGTTCGAACAGGAGTTCGACCGGCGGCTGCGCGCGGCCGAGCGCTTCGCCCGCTCGCTCGCGGTGGTGGTGCTCGACATCGACAAGTTCAAGGGCGTCAACGACACCTACGGGCACGCCGTCGGCGACCAGGTGATCAAGGGCCTCGGCGCGGTGCTCTCGCGCTGCCGCCGCGAGACCGACGCCGTCGCGCGCTTCGGCGGCGAGGAGTTCGTGCTGGTGTGCGAGGAGACCGACACCGAGGGCGCCTTCCAGGTGGCCGAGCGCATCCGCGAGGAGCTCGCGCGCCAGGTGTTCGCGACGGAGAAGGGCCCGCTCCAGGTGACGTGCTCGCTGGGGGTGTCGGAGTTCCCGCGCGACGCGTCGACGCGCGACGCGCTCTTCCAGAAGGCCGACGCCGCGCTCTACGAGGCGAAGCACGGCGGCCGCAACCAGACGCGCACCGCGCAGCGTCGCGAGGAGGGCGCCTCGAAGCGCAAGCCCGCGGTGTCGCGCCGCGAGGCGTCGCCGCGCGCGCCGGTGATCCGCCCGGGCGGGGCGACCACGACGGCGTCGTAGCGGGAGGGGGAGCGCCCCGCGCCATCGACCGGCGCGGGGTTCTCTACGCGAGGGGGAAGGGCCGCCCGATCAGGGCGTGCAGTCGGTGGAGCGGACGACCTGGCAGTGCAGGCCCGCGCCGACGTTGGCGACGCTGGTGAAGCCCGTCGGGAAGGCCGTGATCCGCACGTGGACCGACGAGCCCCAGTTGGAGAGCGACGCGCCGGTCGAGCCGACCATCGTCGGGTGCGACGGGTCGCTGATGGTCACCGTCTCGTCGGAGGTGACGCCCGTCCCCGTGAAGGTGCCGAAGGGAACGAGCTGGCTGTACCCGAGGAAGGTGCCGCCGAAGAGCCCGTCGACGTAGAGCGCCGTCCCCGGACCCGACAGCAGCCACGCCAGCGTCGCGCGGAACACCGTCGCCCCCTGCGTGTGCGACATCATGTGGATGCCCGTGAGCGCGATGCGCCCGTTCACTGCGGGGGCCCACGTCGTGCGCGTGTCGACCGTCGTCTGGTAGTTGGTCGACGCCGACTGCTCCGACATGATGATGAGCTGGTACGCGGCGAACTGCGCCGTCGTCATCGAGCGCCACTGCGCGTCGGTCGCCAGCGTTGCCGTCACCCCCGCGGGCAGGTAGGGCGTCACCAGGCTCAGCGACGAGCCGATCACCAGCACCGAGCGCGTGCCGCTGTTGCAGCGGAGCCCGCACGCGCCCGCGGTGCACGCGCCCGTCGGGCAGGCGTTGCCGCAGCGGCCGCAGTTGGAGGCGTTGGTGTTGAGGTCGACCTCGCAGCCGTTGGCCGGGTTGCCGTCGCAGTCGGCGAAGCCCGCGTTGCAGGTGCCGACGCGGCAGGCGCCGCCGACGCAGGTGGCGGTGGCGTTGGGCACGCTGCACACCGTCCCGCAGGCGCCGCAGTTGGAGGCGCTCGTCTGGGTGTTCACCTCGCAGCCGTCGGACGACGTGCGGTTGCAGTCGCCGAAGCCCGTCGCGCACACGAACGAGCAGAGCCCCGAGGCGCAGGCCCCGAAGGCGTTGGCGGGCATGGTGCACACGCGCCCGCACATCCCGCAGTTGGCCGGGTCGATCGCCAGCGTCGTGCACGCGCCCGAGCAGAGCGCCTGGGTCGCCGTGCAGGCCGCCGCGCAGGCGCTGCCGGTGCAGACCTGGCCGGCGCCGCACACGCGCCCGCACGTCCCGCAGTTGGCGTTGTCGGTGCGGAGGTCGCGGCAGACGCCCGAGCAGTCGGTGAGGCCCGGGGCGCACGACACCGCGCACGCCCCGCCGGCGCACGCCTGGCCCGCGCCGCACGCGCGGCCGCACATCCCGCAGTTGGCGTTGTCGGTGGTGAGGTCGCGGCAGACGCCCGCGCAGGCGGTGAGCCCGGCGCTGCACGACACCTGGCACGAGCCCCCGGCGCAGATCTGCCCCGCGGCGCAGGCGTTGCCGCAGGCGCCGCAGTGGGCCCGGTCGGTCTGCGTGTCGCGGCAGGCGCCCGAGCACGTCGTCAGGCCCGTCGCGCAGGTGACCTCGCAGGCGCCCGCGTTGCACACCTGGCCCGCGGGGCAGGCGTTGCCGCAGGTGCCGCAGTGGGCCCGGTCGCTCTGGAGGTCGCGGCAGACGCCGCCGCAGTCGTTGAGGCCCGCGGCGCACGACAGAACGCACGTGCCGGCGGCGCAGATGCGCCCGGCGGCGCAGGCGTTGCCGCAGGCGCCGCAGTTGGTCCGGTCGTTGTTGAGGTCGCGGCAGGTGCCCGAGCAGTTGGTGAAGCCCGTCGTGCAGCTCACCTGGCAGACGCCCGCCACGCAGGCCTGGCCGCTCGCGCAGGCCCGCCCGCACATCCCGCAGTTGGCCCGGTCGGTGTCGGTGTCGCGGCAGACGCCCGTGCAGTTGGTGAGGCCCTCGCCGCACGACACCTGGCAGGTGCCCGCGGCGCAGACCTGGCCGGCGGCGCAGGCGTTGCCGCACATGCCGCAGTGGGCCCGGTCGGTGAGCGTGTCGCGGCAGACGCCGGTGCACGCCGTCTGGCCGGTGAGGCAGGTCACCTCGCAGCGGCCCGCGTTGCACTGCTGACCCGACGCGCAGGCCATCCCGCACGTCCCGCAGTTGGCCCGGTCCGTCTGGAGATCACGGCACGTCCCTGTGCAGTCGGTGAGCCCCATCGCGCAGGAGAGCGCGCAGTCGCCCGCGGCGCACACCTGGCCCGCGGGGCAGGTGTTGCCGCAGCGGCCGCAGTTGGCGCGGTCGGTCTGGAGGTCGCGGCAGACGCCCGTGCAGGTGGTGAGGCCCGAGAGGCACGACACCTCGCACGTGCCGCCGGCGCAGACCTGGCCCGCCGGGCACGCGCGGCCGCACATCCCGCAGTTGGCGCGGTCGTTGTCGAGGTCGCGGCAGACGCCCGAGCACACCGTCTGACCCATGAGGCACGAGACCTCGCAGCGGCCCATGTTGCACTGCTGGCCCGAGGGGCACGACATCCCGCACATGCCGCAGTGGAGGCGGTCTTCGTCGAGGTCGCGGCAGGTGCCCGAGCAGTTGGTGAGGCCGGCGCCGCACGACACCTGGCAGGTGCCCATCGAGCACACCTGGCCCGCCGCGCACGCCATCCCGCACGCGCCGCAGTTGGCCCGGTCGGTGTCGGTGTCGCGGCAGGTGCCGGTGCAGTTGGTGAGGCCCGTCGCGCACGAGACCGCGCAGCGCCCCTCGGAGCACACCTGGCCGGCGCCGCAGGCGTTGCCGCAGGCGCCGCAGTGGGCGCGGTCGGTCTGAAGGTCGCGGCACGTCCCCATGCAGTTGGAGAGGCCCTCGGTGCACGAGACCACGCACGAGCCGGCGTTGCACACCTGGCCAGCGGGGCAGGCGTTGCCGCACGCGCCGCAGTTGCCCCGGTCGCTGCGCAGGTCGGCGCAGTAGGCCTCGCCCGCGCCCGCGTCCCCGCCGTCAACGCCCGCGTCGCCGCCGTTGCCGCCGCAGCGGGCGAGCGAGGCGCCGCACTCGACGCCGCACGCGCCCATCGCGCACACCTGGCCCGCGGGGCACGCGCGCCCGCAGGCGCCGCAGTTCATCCTGTCGGTGGCGAGGGTGACGCAGGCGCCGTCGCAGGCGCGCTGCCCGGTGGGGCAGCCGATCTGGCACGAGCCGGCGACGCACACCTGGATGCCCGGGCAGGCGTTGTTGCACGAGCCGCAGTGGTTGCGGTCGTTCTGGAGGTCGAGGCACAGCGAGCCGCAGGCCTGGAGGCCGGCGTCACAGCTCGGGGTGAGGTCGACGGTCGCGTCGCGCGCGCCGCCGACGACTGGCTCCCCGTCGCACGCGGCGATCGCCGCGAGGAGCGCGAGGGCGCCCCAGGGGAAGGAGGATGAAGCTCGTCTCATGAATGAAGGTCTCCGAGGACAGCGTGAGGGAGTGCACGCACGGCCGTGCCGTCGAACGACCCCGCGTGTCGCGCACCGTCGCACACCGCGCCGAGGGCCCGCAAGCGCCCCCGCCGCGGGTCGCGTGCCGCACGAGCGCCTCCACGAGCGCCGTTCGCCCGCTCGTTGTACCGGGTCGCGGCGCCGGCGCGGCACGCTTGCACCCGCCACCCCTCGCCACCCCTCGCCCGCCACCCCTTCGCGTCGCGACGCGCTGAAATCAAGGGCGTTCCGCGCGTGGCCCCCGCGTTGCTCCGGGCCCATCCGCGCCGCACGCCACGCGGCGCTCAGGAGCCACCGCCATGTCCATGATCCTCCCGCGCGCGGACCACCGCGCCCACGACGCGCGCCCCGACGGCGCCGACCTCGACCCCGAGACCCTCTACTTCTGCGTCCACTGCGAGCGCAGCTTCCTCGGCTGCGACGCGCGGCCGTGCCGCTTCTTCGGCGGACGTCAGGCCTGCGCGTTCGACGGCTGCACCGCGAGCGCCGAGGGGCTCGACATCTTCCCCGTCGGCCACCCCTATCTCACCGGCGAGGTCGCGCCCGACGACGTCGACGGGCGCCACGAGATGCGCCTGGAGATCGTCGACGCGGACGACCCCGACGACCCCGACGAGCTCATCCGCTTCGGCGAGCTCCGGCTCGGCGCGCTCGCGGAGCTCCTGGAGCGCGACCTCCTCGCGCCCGACGCGAAGCACAACCGTGCGCCGACCGCGGCGGAGTTCGGGGCCTTCCTGTGCCGGTGGCCCGAGGCGCGGCTGCACGGCCACGTGCTCCCGCCCACCGACGACCGCGACGACGGCGCGGTGCGCATCGAGGGCGCGTCGTGCGAGCTCACCCCGCTCGACGAGCCGCGGCGCACGGCGCTCCGCGCGGCCTTCGGCGCGCTGGCGAAAACAGCCGACGAGCGCGTCGACGACGTCGACTGGGTCTACGCGTCGTGGGACTGACGAGAGGCCGAGGCGCTACGCCGGCGGGCGGACGATGTAGAGGCTGCGCTCGGTGTGCGAGACCACCCGCTGCGTGGTGGTGCCGAGCACGCGGTCGATGAAGCGGTGCCCGTGCGCGCCGATCATCACGAGGTCGACCTGCTCCTCGTCGGCGACGTCACACACCACGCGCCAGGCGGTGCCGACGCGCACGATGCGGCGCGCCGTGGCGACGTCGGGGAGCGAGGCGGCGAGGCCGGCGAGGTCCTTCTCGGCCGTCTCGAAGAGGAGCGTGGTGACGTTGTCGGGCGTCATCGCGAAGGCCTCCGGCGGCAGCTCGGTCGGCAGGCCCACGGCCCGCAGGAGAACGAGCTCCGCGCCGAAGGTGCGGGCGAAGAGCGCCGCCTCCGCGAGGACCTTCGGGGCGACGGGCGACGAGTCGAGGGCGACGAGGATCTTCTTCATGGTTCATCCACCTCCGGGAGATGTAACGCGCGACGCGGCCGTGTGGCAGTGGCACGTCCGTTCAGGCATGGTCCACGGGCGAGCCGCCACCCAGACGCCCGCCGCCAGGAGCAACCCCGCGGCCACGTACCGAATCGCGGCCGCGCGCGCGAAGAGCGACGACACCGCCCGCCCCGCGGCCAGCGCGGCGACGAGCCCGGGCGCGCTCGCGAGCGCGAAGGTCACCATCGCGAGGGCGCCGCCCCACCACGACGCGGCCCCCGCGGCGATCACCAGCGCGGAGGCCAGCGCCCCGCACGGCAGGAAGCCCGTGAGCAGCCCCGCCAGGGCGGCCGGCGGCCTCGGCGCGTCCTTCGAGCGCCGCAGCGGAACGGGCGCGCTCGTGCGCCGCGCGCGGAGCACGCGGACCGCGGTGACCGCGAGGCTCACCCCGATCGCCACCGCCACCACCTTCTGCACGCTCTCGCCGCGCAGCGAGCGGACCAGCGCGCCGCCCATCGCCCCGGCGATCGCGCCCGTCGTCGCATACGAAAGGAGGCGGCCCAGGCCGTACGAAGCCACCGCGCGCGTGCCGTCCCGCCCCCGGTCGGAGCACGCAGCGGCTGCGAGGGGGCCGCACATCGCGGCGCAGTGCGTGGTGGACGCCAGGCCCGCCGCACCGGCGGCGAGGAGCAGGGTCGGGATCGCGGTCATCGCCGGCCCCAACCGCAACGGCCATGCCGCCGACGAAATGTGCGCGCGAACCACCGGAGCTCTCCGGCGCGATGCCATGAATCGCCGCCCCGACACCTGACGACGGTCAAGAATCCTCCAGGAAACGCGCTGCGCCGGCGCACGAACGCACTCAGTGCACGGCGCGCTGCGCACATCGAGCGCAGCGCGAGCATTTCGCCGATGTGCGTTCGCGCACTGCGGGACTTCCATGCGCTTCGTGCGTGGCACTTCGGTTGCTGGGGGGCCTGACCGATGTCATCCAGCGACGCGACGCTGCCGTTCGTGCTCGACGCCCCCGCGGGCGCGGCGTGCGCTCGCGTCTGCCGTCACTGCGGCGGCGACCTCACGGCCCGCGCGAAGGACGGCTTCTGCTGCACCGGCTGCCGCGTGGTGCACGGGCTCCTCTCGACCCGCGGGCTCACGCAGTACTACGACCTGCGCGGCGGGGTGATCGCGCCCACCACGGCGCCCACCGCGACGCGCGACCACAAGTGGCTGGAGGCGCTCGAGGCCGACCTCGCGGCGGCGACGGGCCCGCACCGCGTCGCGATGGACCTTCAAGGGACGCAGTGCGCGGCGTGTGTGTGGCTCGTCGAGCAGCTCTTCGAGCGGCAGCAGCCCCCCGCGTCGCGCCTCGGCATCACGGTGAACCCGGCGCTCGGGCGCATCGAGCTGCTGGTGAAGCCGGGCTTCCCGCTGCGCGCGTGGGTCGAGGAGGTCGAGCGCTTCGGCTACCTGCTCGGGCCCGCCCGCAAGGCCGAGGCCCCGCGCGCGGGCGACCTCCTCTGGCGCATCGGCGTCTGCGCCGCCCTCGCGATGAACGCGATGATCTTCTCCGTCCCCGTCTACCTCGGCCTCCACGAGGGCCCGGTGTACACGGTGTTCCGCACGATCGGGATGCTGGCCGGGGCGGCGAGCGTGGCGGTGGGCGGCTCGGTCTTCATCCGCTCCGCGTGGCGCTGCGTGCGGCGCGGGGTGCTCCACCTCGACGTGCCGATCGCGCTCGGCGTGGTGCTCGCGTTCGGCGCGTCGCTCTGGCACTTCGCCGCGGGCCACGACGGCGGCGTCTTCTTCGACACCGTCGCCACCTTCATCGTCCTGATGCTCACGGGCCGCTGGCTGCAGGAGCGCGTCGTCGCCCGCAACCGCGCGATGCTCCTCGCCAACGACGGCGTCGACGGCCTCCTCGCCCGCCGCGCCCGCAACGGCGCCGTCGAGGTGGTCCCGTGCCGCGAGGTTCGCGCGGGCGACGCGCTGGTGGTCGCGCCCGGCGACATCGCCCCCACCGCCGCCACGCTCGACGCCGACTCCGCCTCGCTCTCCCTCGACTGGATCAACGGCGAGAGCGCCCCGCGCGCCTTCGTGAAGGGCGAGAGCCTCCCCGCGGGCGCCGTCAACCTCGGCATGGAGGCCGTCTCCGTCACCGCGACGGAGGACTTCGAACACTCCGCGCTGCCCGGCCTCCTCCGCACCACGCGCGACCCCGCCGCCGACACCGCCCGCAGCACCGCGTGGTGGCAGCGCCTCACGCGCGTCTACGTCGCCGGCGTGCTCGGCCTCGCCGCCGTCACCCTCGCGTGGTGGGCGCTCGTGCGCGGCGACCTCTCCGGCGGCCTGCAGGCCACCACCGCGCTCCTCGTGGTGACGTGCCCCTGCGCCTTCGGCATCGCGACCCCCACCGCCTACGAGCTCGCCCAGGCGGGGCTGCGGCGCGCGGGGATGTTCGTCCGCTCGGCCAGCCTGCTCGACCGGCTCCCGGCCGTGCGCCGCGTCGTCTTCGACAAGACCGGCACGCTCACCGAGGGCGCGCTCGAGCTCGCGCACCCGGAGGCCCTCGACGCCCTCGCCGACGACGAGCGAGAGGCCCTCTACAACCTCGTCGCCCGCTCGACCCACCCCCGGTCGGTCGCCGTCCGCCGCGCCTTCGAAGCCTCCGCCCTGCCCCGCCGCTTCGTCGCGAACCTCGCCGTCCGCGAGACGCCCGGCGTCGGCCTCGAGCTCACCCGCGACGGGGTCACGTGGCGCCTCGGTCGCGCCGACGCCGCGGTGGACGGCGCGGCGGACCGGGGCCTCGCCTTCTCCCGCGACGGCCGCGAGGTGCTCCGGCTCGAGACCGCGGAGGTGGTGCGCCACGACGCCGCCGACGAGCTCGCCGCGCTGCGCGCCGAGGGGCTCGACGTGTGGGTCCTCTCGGGCGACGAGCCCGCGCGCGTGGCGGCGATGGGCGACGCGCTGGAGGTGCCGCGCGACCGCTGCGTCGGCGGCGCCTCGCCCGACGACAAGGCCCGCTTCATCGAGCGCCACGACCGCCGCGACACCTGGATGATCGGCGACGGCATCAACGACGGGCCCGCCGTCGAGCGCGCGTTCTGCTCCGCCACGCCCGCGGTCGACCGGCCCTTCATGCCCGCGCGCACCGACGCCTGGTTCGTCACCGCGGGGCTCCGACCGGTGCGCCTCGCGCTGCGCGTCGCGCGCCGGCTCGCGGGCGTCCACCGCCGCAACCTCGCCGTCGCCACGGTCTACAACGCCGGCACCGTGGCCCTCTCCGTCACCGGGCACATGTCGCCGCTGCTCTGCGCGGTGGTGATGCCCCTCACGTCGCTCTCCATCCTGCTGGCGACGATGGCCTCCCTCTCACCCGGAGCGCGCCTGTGGAGATCGTGATCCTGCTCGCCCTCATCGGGCTGCTGCTCGTCGCCGGCGCCCTGGCCCTCTTCACCCGGAGCGTGCGCGACCGCGACTGGCAGCACGTCGACCGCCTCGCCCTCCTCCCCATCCACGACGACACGACCGCCGCCCCCCGCGCTGGTGCGGGCACGTCGGAAGGCACCTGAGACCCAACCATGAGCACCGAAAGCGACCACCCCCCGAACGGCGACGCCGACGCCGCCCGCATCCGGATCACCTACAACGACGACATCACCCGGCACTTCGTGTGGGCGTCCGTCGTGTTCGGGATCGTCGGCATGCTGGTCGGCGTCATCATCGCGCTCCAGCTCGCCGACCACCGCGCGAACCTGGCGCCCATCCTCACCTTCGGGCGCCTCCGCCCGCTGCACACCAACGCGGTGATCTTCGCGTTCGTGGGCAACATGCTCTTCGCGGGCATCTACTACTCGCTCCAGCGCCTGCTCAAGACGCGCCTCGCCTCCGACCTCCTCGCGAAGGTCCACTTCTGGGGCTGGCAGGCGATCATCGTCTCGGCCGCCGTCACCCTCCCCCTCGGGTACACCCAGGGCAAGGAGTACGCGGAGCTCGAGTGGCCCATCGACATCGCCGTCACCCTCATCTGGGTGGTCTTCGCCGTCCAGACCTTCTGGACGATCGCGAAGCGCCGCGAGAAGCACCTCTACGTCGCGATCTGGTTCTACATCGCGACCATCGTGACGGTGGCGATGCTCTACATCGTCAACAACCTCGCGGTGCCGTGGTCGCCCCTCAAGAGCTACTCGCTCTTCGGCGGCGTGCAGGACGCGCTCACCCAGTGGTGGTACGGCCACAACGCCGTCGCCTTCTTCCTCACCACGCCCGTGCTGGGCATCATGTACTACTTCCTCCCGAAGGCCGCGGGGCGCCCGGTGTACTCGTACCGGCTCTCCATCGTGCACTTCTGGGCGCTGGTGTTCGTGTACATCTGGGCCGGGCCCCACCACCTGCTCTACACGGCCCTGCCGGAGTGGGCGCAGACGCTCGGGATGATCTTCTCCCTCATGCTCTGGGCCCCGAGCTGGGGCGGCATGCTCAACGGCCTGCTCACCCTCCGCGGCGCCTGGGACAAGGTGCGCGTCGACCCGGTGCTGAAGTTCTTCGTCGCCGGCGTGACCTTCTACGGCATGGCCACCTTCGAGGGGCCGCTCCTCTCCATCAAGTCCGTCAACGGCCTCGCCCACTACACCGACTGGATCGTCGGCCACGTCCACGAGGGCGCGCTCGGGTGGAACGGCTTCATGGCCGCCGGGCTCTTCTACTGGCTCGTGCCGCGGCTCTACGGCACCAAGCTCCACTCGAAGAGCGCCGCGGACACGCACTTCTGGCTCGGCACCGTCGGCATCATCCTCTACGTCGTCTCGATGTGGGTCGGCGGCATCACCCAGGGCCTGATGTGGCGCGCGGTCACCGACCAGGGCGCGCTCCAGTACCCGAGCTTCGTCGAGACCCTCATCGCCCTCCGCCCGATGTACTGGACCCGCCTCGTCGGCGGCACGATGTACCTCGTCGGCTTCCTCATGATGACGTGGAACCTCGTCATGACCGCCAAGTCCGGCAAGGCCGTCGACGGCGAGGCCGAGGTGGTCGACCGCCCGCCGCCCTCCGACGGCGTGCCCTGGACGAAGATCGCCTTCGGCCCGCCCGTGCTCTTCGCCGGCACCCTCTCGATCATCTTCATGTCGATCGCGGTGATGAGCCAGATGGCCTCGATCACCATCGCGGGCATCGGCGTCTTCGTCACCGTCTTCGGCGTCATCGCGATGCAGCTCTCCAAGGAGGACGGCAAGCCCACCTGGCACCGCCTCGTCGAGGGCCGCGCCGCCATCTTCGTCGTCCTCACCGCGCTCGCGGTCTTCGTCGGCGGCATCGCCGAGCTCATCCCCTCGCTCGTCATCAACCGCGCCGAGGTCGCCGCCGTCCGCACGCGCCCGTACACCGCGCTCGAGCTCGAGGGCCGCGACATCTACATCCGCGAGGGCTGCTACAACTGCCACTCGCAGATGATCCGCCCGATGCGCTTCGAGGCGATCCGCTACGGCGAGCCCTCGCGCATCGAGGAGTCGATCTTCGACCACCCGTTCCAGTGGGGCTCCAAGCGCACCGGGCCCGACCTGGCGCGCGAGGGCGGGCGCTACCCCAACCTCTGGCACTACAACCACATGCGCGACCCGCGGTCGGTTTCGCCGGGCTCCAACATGCCGGCGTACCCGCACCTCTACACCAACCGCATCGACTGGTCGCGCGTCGGCGCCAAGATCGACTCGCTCCGCGCCGCCGGCGTGCCCTACCGCCCCGCCGAGGTGAGCGCCGCCGACGCCGTCGGCCACGCCCAGGCCCGCGCCATCGCCGACAACCTCCGCGAGGCCGGCGAGCGCAACGCCGACCCCGACGCCGAGATCGTCGCCCTCACCGCCTACCTGCAGCGCCTCGGGCGCCCGCAGGGCAACCCCGACACCGCGCAGGCCGTCACCACGGCCATGGGCGCCGCGCACTGACGAGGAAGGGACACCACCATGTACCGCGACTTCTTCGTCCACAGCCCGGTGCTCGCGCTCCCGGTGCTCTCGCTCGCGATCTTCATCGCCGTCTTCGCCGGCATCGTGGTGCGCGTGATGCGACGCCGCCCCGAGGCCTACGACGGCGCCGCGGCGCTCCCCCTCGACCACGGAGACCAGTAGCCCCATGTCCGCCGAAGCCAACCCCCACCTGTCGTCGACCGCGGCCCCCGCCGAGGTGGACAGCGAGTACCCCGAGGACAACAAGGTCGTCCACCGCTACGACGACATCGAGGAGTACGACAACCACCTGCCCAACTGGTGGCTCTACACCCTCTACGTCGCCGTGGTGTTCGCCATCGGGTACTGGTTCCACTACCACGTGCTGCACAGCGGCACGTCCATCGACCAGGCCTTCGAGCAGTCGATGGCCGCCGACCGCCGCGCCGCCGCCGAGCGCGCGCGCCGCGCCGGCGCCATGACCGACGACGGCCTCCGCACCCTCTCCCAGGACGGCGCGACCCTCCGCGAGGGCCAGGCCGTCTTCACCTCCACCTGCGTGTCGTGCCACACGGCCAACGGCGGCGGCAACATCGGCCCCAACCTCACCGACAACGCCTGGATCCACGGCGGCCGCGCCACCCAGATCTACCGCACCGTGCTCGAGGGCGTCCCCGCCCGCGGCATGCCCGCGTGGGGCGCGCAGCTCGGCGAGAACAAGGTCCAGGCGGTGGTCGCGTACCTGTTGACCATCCGCAACACCAACGTCCCGGGCGGCAAGGCCCCCCAGGGCGAACCCTTCAACGAGTAGCGAAGGCTCTCACCCACCGCCATGGCCCGCCACCTCCCCGTCGTTCAGATGCGCAGCTCGATCCGTGATGACGGCGAGCGCAACACCGTCCACCCGGCGGACGTCTCCGGGCGCTTCACCACCGCGCGCAACGTCACGTTCGCGGTGCTCATCGCCTTCTACGCCGCGGTGCCCTGGCTGGAGGTGGGCGGGCACCCGGCGGTGCTGCTCGACATCGCGCGCCGGCGCTTCTACCTGCTCGGCGCCGTCTTCAACGCGCAGGACGTCTGGATGATGTTCTTCGTGCTCTCGGGCATCGGCTTCGCGCTGGTGGCCCTCACCACCGTCGCGGGCCGGGTCTGGTGCGGCTGGGCCTGCCCGCAGACGGTGTACCTCGAGGGGGTCTTCCGCCCGCTCCAGCGCCTCATCGAGGGGCCGCGCGAGAAGCGCGTGCGCCGCGAGGCCGGCGACTGGACGCTCGACCGCCTCTGGCGCCGCGCGCTGCTCTGGACGATCTACCTCGCACTCGCGGCCGCCGTCGCCCACGTCTTCCTCGGGTACTTCACCCCCATCCGCGGCCTGTGGGCGATGATCGCCGCCGGCCCCGGCGCCCACCCCGAGGCCTTCGCGTGGACCACCGCGATGACGGCGGTGATGTTCTTCAACTTCGCGTGGTTCCGCGAGCAGACCTGCCTCGCCATCTGCCCGTACGGGCGGCTCCAGTCGGTGCTCACCGACCCCGACTCGCTCGTCATCGGCTACGACGAGAAGCGCGGCGAGCCCCGCGGCAAGGCGAAGCAGGAGGGCGTCGGCGACTGCGTCGACTGCAACCGCTGCGTCGTCGTGTGCCCCACCGGCATCGACATCCGCAACGGCCTCCAGCTCGACTGCGTCGGCTGCGCCCGCTGCATCGACGCCTGCGACGAGGTGATGGACAAGCTCCACCGCCCCCGCGGGCTCGTCCGCTACGACTCGTACAACGGCCTCCACCACGAGCCGCGGCGCTTCCTCCGGCCGCGCCTCGCGCTCTACGCCCTCCTCGGCGCGATGGGGCTCGCGGCCTCCTACGCCGCGTACACGCGCCACACGCTCTACGAGGCCAACTTCCTGCGGCTCCAGGGCATCCCGTACCTCGTCGAGGGCGCGACGGTGCGCAACTCCTACAACATCCACCTGGTCAACAAGTACAACGCCCGGGTGGTGTTCGCGCTCGAGCCCGTCGCCGCCGACGGCGCGAGCTACGTCCTCCCGCTCCGCGAGGTCGCGCTCGAGCCCCTCGCCGGCGCCCACGCGCCCATCTTCGTCACCATGCCCGTCGCGAACTTCCGCGTCGGGATGAAGGTCCGCGTCCGCGTGGTGCCGCGGGGCATGCCCGCCGAGCAGGCGCGCACGATCGAGGCGCCCTTCCTCGGCCCGCAGTAGCGCTCGCCGCCTCACGTCATCGCATGTTCTCGGGGTCGTGCGCCCCGGCGAGCTCCGCTTCGAGCTGCTCCACGGTGGGCAGCGCGCCCTCCAGCTCGCGCGGCAGCGAGTCGACGAGGCGCGTCTCCCACTCGGCGACGCCGATGGGCTTCTGCACGTCGCGCAGGGCGTACTCCACCACCACGCGGTCGCGCCCCTTGCAGAGGATCACCCCCAGGCTCGGCGCGTCGGTCGGGTGCCGCATCTGCGCGTCGACGGCCGTGAGGTAGAAGTTCATCTTGCCGGCGAACTCCGGCTCGAAGGCGACGGTCTTGAGCTCGATCACCACGAAGCACCGGAGCTTCAGGTGATAGAAGAGCAGGTCGACGTAGAAGTCCTACTCGCCCACGCGCAGGTGCACCTGCCGCCCGACGAAGGCGAAGCCCACGCCGAGCTCCAGCAGGAAGCGCTCGACGTGGGCGACGAGGCCCGCCTCGAGCTCCCGCTCCTGCGCGTCGCGCGCGAGCGTCAGGAAGTCGAAGACGTACGGGTCCTTGAGCGACTGCCGCGCGAGGTCGGACTGCGGCGCCGGGAGCGTCCGGGGGAAGTTGGTGATCGCCGCCCCTTCGCGCTCGTGAAGGCGCGTGTCGATCTGCGCAACGAGCACCGCGCGGCTCCAGCCGCCCGACACCGCCGCCCGCCCGTACCACGCGCGCAGCGCCGGGTCCTTGAGACGCTGGAGTGCGACGATATGGCCCCACGGAAGGTCCGGCACCCCGGCCGGGAGGGGTTCCGCGAATTGTCTCACAGCTTGTGAGACAATTGCCGCCACGCGCTCCTCCTCAGGGTAGGCGAGGTAGAACGCCCGCATCCGGTAGATGTTCGGGCGCGAGAAGCCGCCCACGCCGGGGAAGGCTCGCTGGATCTCGTCCGCGAGCTGGTCGATCACCTTCGCGCCCCAGCCCTCGGCCTCCTGGCGCTCGGCGATGGCGCGGCCGATGTTCCAGTAGAGCGTGAGGAGCGTGCGGTTGACCGCGAGCGCGGCGCGGACCTGCGCCTCGCGGATGTGAGCCTTCAGCGACTCGACGAAGGGGCGAAAGCCGTCGGGGAGGTCGGTCGTCATCGCAGATCCTTCTCCGGCATCGGACGAAGCGGGCGGTCGAACGCGGACCTCGTCGTCGGGTGCGGCACGGCGCTCTTCGCGCGGAGACTTGCCGAGGCGTGCGCGGTGCGTCAACGCGGTTCCTGCGGCGCAGCCCCGGGGCGCCTGCACACGGCTGCCGCCGCCGCCCGGACGACGTGCTCCGACGCCGCGCGCAGGCCGAGCACCTCGCGGGCGTCGCGTAGGATCCCCCTCCCCCGCCTAGCCCGAGCTCCCCAGGCACATCGTCAGCGCCGCGACCTGCGCGTCGCACGCGGTCGACGTCGCGTCGCCGTCGTCGCCGCAGGTGATGGTCGCGGTCACGCCGCACGTGTAGGCCGCCTGCGCCTCCCCGCGGCACGTCGGCATCGCCAGCAGCGACACGCACGAGCTCATGCACGTCGCCCGGTCGAAGGCAGGGCACGACGCCGCGTCGGCGCGCGCGCAGAAGGCCCCGCACAGGTCGCCCGGGGCGTCGGCCGTCTCCATCGCGTCGGGGCCGGAGCCCTGGGGCTGGTCGGCCGCCGCCACGTCGGGCTGCACGCCGCCGCCGTCGCCCGTGTCCACCGGCCCCGTCCCGCCCTTCGCCGAACACCCAACCGCCGCCACCAACCACAGAAGACCCATCACTCGACGCATGAAAACCTCCCTGCCGCGGAGGGTACACAAAGCCCAACGCCGTTGTCGCCCCGCTTCGCGCGATGCGTTCCCCGCGGGCGGCGCCGCGGTGTACGCTCCGCGCCGCGCGATGCCCCCCTGCGAGGTGCCCCCCGAGGCGCACACCTTCCTCTACGCGTTCCGCAAGCTGCTGCTCGTGCTGCATTTCGCGGGCGCGGTGGTGCTCGCGGGCTCGTCGACGCACCTCGCGCTCCAGATGCCCGCGCTGCTCCGGGGCGCCCCGCGCGTGCGCCTCGAGCGCGTGTACGGGCGCGTCGTCGCCGCGAGCTTCGCGCTCACCTACGCCCTCGGCGCGCTGCTCTACCCGACGTACCGCTACCACGTCCGCGCGCTCTTCCTCGACCGCCACCACCCGATGGTCGCCAACGTCTTCGACGTCAAAGAGAACCTCGCCACCATCGCCCTCCCGCTCGCCCTCGCGCTCGGCGTGCTCGGCGGCAAGCTCACCGACCCGGAGGACGCGCCCTTCCGCCCCGTCTACGCCTCGATGAGCGTGCTCGTCGCCGTGGTGGTGTGGTTCAACGTGCTCAGCGGCGTGGTGATCGCGTCGTACCGGGCGGTGTAGCGCCGTGCGCCCGGTCGCCCGCGCCGTGCTCGCGTTCGCCGTCGGCCGTGCGGTGTTCGGGCTGCTCTTCCTCGTCGGGATGCTCGGCCACTGGCGGACGGCGTGGTACCTCCCGCTCGCGCACCGCTGGGAGTTCACCGCGGCCCCGAGCGAGCTCGGGATGGACTGGTACGGGCGCTCGGCGACGTCGCTCCTCGCGGGGCTCCTCGCGGGCGGCGTGACGTGGGCGCTCGGTGGCGTCGCGCGCCTCGCCCCCGCGCTCGGCCGCCCCGCCTTCGTGCTCGGCGTGACGCGCCTCGGCGCCACGATGCTGCTCTTCGACGTGCTCTTCTACACGCTCTCGCTGCTCGCGCGCGACATCGACCCGCAGCCCCCGCCGGGCTGGTATTGCCCGCGCTGAGCGGGTGGCGACACTGGCCGCCACGGAGCCCGCACGAGCCACGCGCCGCGGCCGCAATCCCGGCTCTTGCGCGCGGTACGGCCGGTGCACTGGGGCGCGGTCATGAAGACCCCCAAGCGCCCCCGCCGCGCCGCGCTCGCGCTCGCCGTCGGCGGCATGTTCGCCGCGTTCACCTCCACGAGCGCCGCCCAGCAGCAGCGCGTCGGCGTCGACGTCGAGGCCACGCCCTACGGAGGAACCACCTCCGGTCACCTCCCCGCCCGCGGCGGCTGCGCCTTCGCGCCCACCGTCGGCACCACCTTCGCCGGCGTCGGCGGACGCGTCCGCTACCGCCAGCACACCGACGACGACCGGACCCGCGGGCTCTCGGTGACCGCGCAGGGCGCCGTCGAGTACCAGGCCCACACGCTCCGCGCCCCCGGGAGCGACATGCAGCGCGCCGTCCCCGACGACGGGGTCGCGGGCGCCGCGGGGGTTTCCGTCGGCTACGACTGGCGCTACCTCGGCTTCCGCGCGGGCGTGATCGGGCGCCAGGTGGTGAGCGACCCCAGCCTCCCGTGCGACGCGAACAGCGCCGACGCGGCGTGCCTCGCGCGTGCGACGTACCCCAACACGCACCTCAGCGTCTTCCCCGACGTGACGGTGCGGGCGGGGCCGTCCGACGGGTTCCACGGCGAGCTCGGGGCCGGCGCGTACACGCCCGCGATGCTGCTCCGGCCGGGCGCCCACGTCGGCGTCGGCTACTCCACGCGCCGCGGGCACGACCTCACCGCCCGCTGCGGCGCCCAGTGGACCGTCGGCGACGACCGCGCCCTGCGCTGCGACCTGTCGGGCTCGCTGCCGCTCAACGAGCGCGTCACGCTCGGCGCGGGCGGCGCCGTGGTCAACAGCGACGACCGGGTGAACTTCGACGCCCGCGCCTCGGTGACCGTCCACCTCGGCGACTGACCTCGCCGCCCGCCGCGCGCAGACGAAGCGGCACCTCCATCTGGCACCGTGCCGGGCGCGTGCCGCACGTGCCTCACCACGAGCCACGCGCAACCGACGCAAATCCAGGCCATTTCGCGCGATCGTGCGCTGGCATGTGGGCTGCTCAGAGGTCTCCCGCGGCGACGCCGCACTCACCCGGAGAACCCACCATGAAGCAGACCACCACCGAGCCCCGCACCCCCTCCGTCCGCCCCGCGAGCTTCCTCGCACGCGTGGCCCCCAGCGCACTCGTCGTGCGCGCCGGCATCAAGGCCGGCCGCGGCGGCGAAGTCCTCGAGAAGTAACCGTCGCCCCCTCTCCCGCGGAACCCGCCACCGTGCGAACCCCCTCCCCCCGCGTCGGCGTCGTGTCGCGCCCCGACGACCCCAGCGTCGCCCTCGTGCGCGACGCCCTCGCCGCGCGGGGGGCGGAGCTCGTCGCCATCCCCACCGACCGCCTCCCCCTCGACGCGCGCGTCTCCATCGAGCTCGACGAGGGCGCCCCGGCGATCACCCTCGCCGACGTCGACCTCGGCGCGCTGCGCGCCGTGTGGATCCGCCACCCGGGCCTCGGCGCGCTGCCCGACGACCTCCCCCCCGACGAGCGGGCCGCGTGCGAGGGGCAGGTCGAGGCGGCGCTCTGGTCCGCGCTCGGGTGCTTCGAAGGCTACGCGCTCGACCCGGTCGACGCGCTCCTCGGCGCGCCCGGCAAGGCCCAGCAGCTCCGCCTCGCGCGGCGCTGCGGGCTCGCCGTCCCGCGCACGCTCGTCACCAACGACCCCGCGGCCGTGCAGCGCTTCGCGTCGGCCTGCGACGGCGTCGTGTGCAAGCTCGTCGAGAGCGGCGCCCTCTCGGTCGCGCGCGACGACGGCGGCGCGCGGAGCTTCCCCACCACGGCCCTCACCGCCGACGACCTCGCGTCGCTCGACGGCCTCGCGCTCGCCCCGATGATCTTCCAGGAGCTCGTCCCCAAGGAGCTCGAGGCGCGCGTCACGGTGGTGGGCCGCGAGGTGTTCGTCGCCGCGGTGGAGACGCGCGGGGTGGTGGACGTCCGCACCGACCCCGGGCTCATCGCGGGGCTCCGGCGCTACGACGGGCTGCCCGGCGCGGTGCGGGAGGGCCTGCTGCGGATGCTTGACGCCGCGGGGCTCGACTTCGCCACCGCCGACCTCGCGCGCACCGCCGACGGGCGCTGGGTGTTTCTGGAGTTCAACACCGTGAGCTTCTTCGACCACGTCGAGCGGCACGCGGGGCTCCCCATCGCCGCCGCGGTGGCCGGCCTCCTCCTCGGCGACCGGCCCTCGCGGGTGCGCTGAGCGTCACGGGTCGTACGAGACGATCCGCTCCAGCGCGCGCTGCGTGGTGGCCTCCGGCGTCCAGCGCATCGCGAGGTCGCGCGCCCACGCGGCGACCGGCGACCGCCACTGTCCGACGGCCCCGAAGCGCCGCGCGCCGCGCTGGATCTCCTCGACCCGCGGCCGTCGTCGCGCCTCGTACGCGCGGAGGGCCGACGGGGCGTCGCGGTGCGCGACGAGCTCGCGGGCGAGCACCACGGCGTCCTCGATCGCCATCGCCGCGCCCTGCCCGAAGTTGGGCGTCATCGCGTGGGCCGCGTCGCCGAGCAGCGCCACCGCGCCGCGGCACCAGGGCGATTGCTCCACCTCCTCGATGTCGTGGTGGAGCAGCGGCTCGTCGTCGCGCAGGGCCGCCAGCACGCGCGGCACGTCGCCGCCGAAATCCGCGAAGCGCGCGCGGACGTGTTCGGCGCGCGCCTGCGCGGGGTCGGCGGGCGTGCCCCGCGGCGCGTCGGCGACGAAGAACGCGTACACGTCGCCGCCCGCGAGCGGCACGAGGCCCACGCGCGCCCCGCGGCCCCACTGCTCCACCATGCCCACCGGGCCGCCGGCCACCCGGCCCGTCCACCGCCAGCAGGTGTAGCCCGCGTAGACGGGCTCGTTGGGCCCGAAGGCGAGCGTTCGAACCGTGGAGCGGAGCCCGTCGGCGCCGACCACCGCGCGGTAGCGGGCGCTCGCGCCGGTGGAGAGCCGCACCTCGACGCCCTCGGCGCCGCCGTCGGTGAGCGCGGTGACGGTCGTATCGCAGCGCACCTGCACCTCGCTCGGGAGCCCCTCGGCGAGCGCCTCGTGGAGCGCGCCGCGGTGGATCGCGTAGGCCTCGCCGTAGCGCGGCGCGAGCGCGTCGAAGCGCGTGGTGGACAGCGGCGTCCCGTCGCGCGCGGCCACCGCCCCGGCGCGCATCGCGAGGCCCCGCGCGGCCACGGCCTCGCCGAGCCCCACCGACCCGAGGGCCCGCATCGCGTTGGCCCCCAGCGTGATGCCCGCCCCCACCGCGCGGAGCGCCGGCGCCCGCTCGACCACGTCGACCGCCACGCCCCGCCGCGCCAGCGCGCGCGCCAGCACGAGCCCGCCGATGCCGCCGCCGACCACCAGAACCTTCTCTTCCATCGCCTCACCTCTCCCGTCGCGCCCCGTCGTCGTCGGGGCCCCTCTGGTATGCTCCCGCGCGCCGCCCTCCGGGTACTCGCGTTTGGTCCATGGCCGTCGAACCGCGCAAACAAGCGAAGCAGGAGCGCTCCCGCTCGACGATCGACGTCTTGTTGGAGGCGACGGCTCGCGTTGTGTCCCAGGCGGGGCTCGACCGGGCCACCACCAACCGCATCGCCGAGGTGGCCGGCGTCAGCGTCGGCTCGCTCTACCAGTACTTCCCCGGCAAGGAGTCGCTGCTCGCGGCGCTGATCGAGCGGGAGGCGCGGCGCGACCTCGCGGCGATGCGCGCGGTGATGGCCGACTGCGCGGGGCTGCCGCTGCCGCAAGCCATCGGGCGCAGCCTCGGGGGCCTCGTCGAGCGCCACGCGCGCGACCCGGCGCTCTACCGCTGGATGCTCACGTACGTCCCCGCGCTCGGGCAGCACCCGAAGGTGCGGGCGGTGGCGGCCGAGGGGCGCGCGACCCTGCGCGACGTGCTCGCCGACCGCCGCGGCGAGCTCGCGCCGGGCGTCGAGCCCGCGATGGCGGCGATGATCCTCGGGAGCGCGGTGGAGGCCGCCGTCCACGCCGCGGTGTTCGAACGGCCCGAGGCGCTCGGCGACGGCACGCTGGCGCGCGAGCTCGAGCGGCTCTGCGTGCGCTACCTGATGCCGTGAAGACTCACCAGCCGCGGCGGAAGACGAGCCGCTCGCCCTCGGCGCGGAGCTCGACGGGGCACGTCGACGCGGTTCCGCCGGCCACGCTCGGGCAGCCCTCGCGCCCGAGTCGCGCCACCGTCGCCGCGAGCCGCGCGCACACCTCCGCGGCGTCGTCGGGGCGCGCGAGGGCCACCGTCCAGCGGGCCGCCACGCGCCCGTTGCCCTCGTAGAGCGAGAAGCCGTCGCCGCGCCACGACGCCGCCAGCACCGCCGCCCGCTCGCGCCGCATCGCGCGCTCCAGCAGGAGGAGGAGCTCCACCTCGCCGAGCGCGCGCGTCTCGGCGCGGCGCATCCCCGCGGCCTCCAGCGCGTCGTCGTGCGGTGGCTCGACCGCGACGAAGGCGATGGCGACGCGCTCGGGGTGGAGCACGTCGGCGGTTCGAAGCGAGGCGTCGCCGAGCGCGGCGTTGACGCGCGCCCACGCGCCGAGCGTGTACATGCGCGCGACGCCCACCGCGCCGAGCTCGTAGGGGACCTCCGCGGCGGCCGCGAGCCACGTGGGGACGTCGGCCTCGGTGAGCACCTGCGCGCCCTCGGCCCAGCGCTCGACGCGCGCGACGAGCTCCGGGGTCCCGAGGACGGGCCGCGCCCGGCGGCGACCGGCCCACTCCATCGCCACGAGCGTCGCGTCGCCCTCGAGCAGCGCGAGGCGCGCGCGGGCGGCGTCACTCAGGTCGGGGGGCTGCGGCCGACCCGCCAGCACGCGCCCGGGGAAGTGCTGGTGCTGGAGCGCGTGGGTGAGCTCGTGGACCACCGTGGCCCGCGCCTCGATGCCCGCGGCCCCGGGCGACGGGAGCGCGGCAGCCTCGGTGTCGGTGAGCACGAGGACGGCCTCCTCGGGGTCGTAGTAGCCCTGCGCCTCGGCGCCGACGAGGCGGGTGATGGCGTCGTCGAGGTCGACCCCCTCGGGCATCACGCCGAGCGCGGTGGCGACGCGCGCTTCGAGCGACGACGCGTCGCCGGGCTTCGAGGCGCCCGCGCGCTCCTCGCGCTGGTGGGCGAGCACCTCGGCGGGCGTCTCGACGCGCACCGGGACCTCCCGCACGAAGGCGAGCCCGCGGATGGCGGCCGTCTCGCGCGCGAGCTCGCGGACGACGGGGGTGAGCACCGACAACGGCGGGACGCGTGGACGCGCGGACGTCACGGCCGGGGCGGCGCGCGTGCACGCGGCGAGGAGGAGCGCGGCGAGGAGGCGCGCGCGGGTCATCGCGGCGGAGCGTATCGCATCGCGGGGCGTGCCGGGGCCGCACGGAGGCACAACCCGGCCCAGCGTGCGGAGCGGCGTGACGCGGGAATTCGACGCGGCACCGCGCTTGCTCCCGTTGTGAAGTCATGAACAACCGTGTCGTGGCGTTCCGTTCGTTGTTTCAGCGGCTCGTGCTCGCGGGGGCGGTGCCGGTGGCGGGCTGCGGGTCGACGGTGATCACCGGGAGCGACGGCGCGGCCGACGTCTACTCGGACGTCGCGCCCGATGTGGCGCCCGACGTCGCGCCCGACCGCCCCGACTGCGCGCGCGTGCTCGGCCCCGACAACTCCTGCCAGCGCTCGGTGACGTACCCGTGCGGCGACGCGCCGCGCGCCGCCGGCGGCTCGCCCGACTGCAACGCCATCTGCGCGGGGACGAGCATGTTTGGCGGCTTCGTCAACTGCTACGAGCAGACCCCCGACGCCGGCCCGCCCGTGTTCCAGTGCGTCTACTGCGCGGTGGGGCGGCGGGTGGACGGCTTCGCGCCCGTGGCCGCTTCGAGCGGCGGCGCGGTGGGCGACTACTTCGCCGCGGTGGCGCAGCTCGAGGCCGCCTCGGTGATCGCCTTCGCGCGCATGGCCCGCGAGCTCGCCGCCCACGGCGCGCCCGAGGCCCTCGTCGCCGAGGCCCGCCGCGCGGCCGATGACGAGCGCCGCCACGCCCGCGACACCGCCCGCCTCGCCCGCGCGCGGGGCGCCCGCGTGCCGAGGCTCCCGCGGCTCGCCGACGACGTCCGCCCGCTCCGCGAGGTGGCGCTCGACAACGCCGCCGAGGGCTGCGTGCGCGAGACCTTCGGCGCGCTCGTCGCCACGTGGCAGGCCACCCGCGCCGCCGACGCCGACGTCGCCCGCGTGATGGACGTGATCGCCGTCGAAGAGACCCGCCACGCCGCGCTCTCGTGGTCGGTGGCCGCGTGGCTCGACGGCGTTCTCACCGACGACGACCGCGCCGCCGTGGCCGACGCGCGCGCCGAGGCGACCGCGGGCCTCCTCGCGGAGCTCGCCGCGCCGATCGACCCGGCGCTCGTTCGCGACGCGGGGATGCCCGACGCAGGCACCGCCCTCGCGCTCGCGCGGGCGATGCTCGCCGAGCTCCCGAGCGCGTAACGCTACCGGATCGCCACGCCGTTGCTGCCCGTCTCGGGCCCCGCCGGCTGCGTGCCTGTGGCGGGCTGCGTCCGCGCGTTGCGATCGCCCCGGACGCGTCGCCCGGTGCGCGCGGCGACGGGGGCCACGGCGGGGGCCGCGGGCTCGGGGGCGGCGACCACGGGCGCGACGGGGGCGGGCGGCGGCTCCTCGCGGACGAGGGCCACCTCGGGCACGGTGAAGGTGTCGCGGAAGGTGAACTCCGCGTTGCGGTAGCCCGGCGCGCTCACGAGGACGCGGTGGGCGCGGCCGTCGCGCGTGAGCAGGCGGTCGAGCGCGCCGACGACGGGGGCCTCCTGGTCGAGCACGATCGACGCGGTGGCGGGCTGCGCGTGGACGCTGACGCGGAACATGGACGGCGCGGCGATGGCGGCCTGGGCGGGGGGCGTGGTGGCGCGGCCCTTCACCGCGAACCAGCCCGCGAGGCCCGTGAGCGCGAGGGCGCCGAGGGCGATCGGGAGCACCGCGCCGCGGCCCTTCGGGGGGGTGGAGGGGGCCGCGCCGGCCGCGCTCTCGCGGCCCGAGAGGGTGAGCGTGCCGCCGGCCGCGGGGAGCGGGGGCGTGGTGGCGAGCTGCGTCGCGGCGATGATCGGGGCCGAGTTGCGCCGCGCGGACGCGGACACGGAGGGGTTGCCCGAGGCGCTGCGCGCGGAGGAGACGAAGCCGCCGAGGTCGTCGGGCATCTCCATCGTGTCGGAGATCTCGGCGACCGGCGCGCGAGAGGGGCGCTCGGAGGCGAACTCCTCCGACCACACCGCGCGCGCGGCGTCGCTCGCGAAGGGGAGGAGCGCGGCGCCCATCGCGTGCACGTCGGGGTAGCGCTCGGCGGCGTCGGGGCGCAGGGCCCGCGCGATGACGGCCTCGAAGGCCGCCGGGAGCTCCGGCATCAGCTCGGTGGGGCGCTTGTACTCCGCGCTCGCGATGGTGCTGAGCAGCTCGAGGAGCGACCCGCCGCCGAAGGGGCGCTTGCCGAGGACGCACTCGTAGAGGATCACGCCGAGGGCCCACTGGTCGCTGCGGGCGTCGATGTTCTTCGACTCGCGGGCCTGCTCGGGGGACATGTAGTAGGGCGTCCCGAGGAGGGCGGTGGTGCGGGTGAGGGCCATGTCGCCCTCGCCGCTGACCTTGGCGATGCCGAAGTCGAGCACCTTCGGGCGCACCATGCCGTTGCGGGTGCGGACGAGGTAGATGTTCTCGGGCTTGAGGTCGCGGTGGATGACGCCGGCGGCGTGGACGGTGGCCATCGCGGAGAGCACGGCGAGCATCACGTCGCAGGCCGCGTCGAGCGGGAGGCGCTTGTCGCGCTTGATGCGCCGCGACAGGGGCTCGCCCTCGAGGAACTCCATCGCCAGGTACGGCGACCCCTCGTGCTCGCCGATGTCGAAGGTCTCGACGATGTGGGGGTGCTGGATCTGCGCGGTGGTCTGCGCCTCGCGGAGGAAGCGCTGGAGCACCTCCTGGTGCGAGACGAGGCTGCGGTGGAGCACCTTCAGCGCGACGCGCTTGCCGAGCGGCTGGCGCAGCGCCTCGTACACGACGCCGAAGGCGCCCTTGCCGAGCACGCGCACGATCTGGTAGCTGCCGAACGACGCGCCGGACGGGAGCGCGTCTTCCGTGTCACTCATGGTGCGGCGACTCTACCCGAAGCGCCCCGCGCGTGCACCACGCGCCCTTTCAGAACGTGCCGGAGAGCGAGAGCCCCAGGCCCCGCGGCGCGAGCGACACCGCCACCGGCGCCGGCCGGCGGAACGACAGCGCCACCATCGCCGCGCCGCCCGCCAGCAGCGCGCCGCCCGCCGCGAGCCCCACGATCCCGAGCGTCATCTCCGTCCCGCCCTGGTCGTAGCGGGCGCGGCAGGCGTCGGTGAGCGCGTTGGTTCCGCAGGTCGGGTCGTCGTTGAAGGCCGTCACCGTGCCCTCGCGGAGCACCAGGGCCGCCGCGCCGAGGCCGATGCCCACCACGCCGACGGCGGCGACCGCGAAGCCCGCGATGCGCAACGGCGGTACGCCCCCGGACGGCGGAGGCGGCGGAGGAGGAGGGGGCGGCGGGGCCTCGGGCCCGGCGAGGTCGGGCGGCAACGGCGTGGGGCCTCGCGGCACCGGCGTGAGCTGAAACACCTCGCGCGCCGGCACCCGCATCCCCCGCGGCACGTCGACCGTGCGGGCCTCGGTGAGGTAGCCCTCGGCGCGGAGCTCGATCGCGATGGTGCCCGAGCGAACGCGGATCGGGTGTTGGAGGGGGAGCGTCGCGACGCGCTCGCCGCCGATGTAGACGGCCGCGTTGGGCGTGAGGGTGGTGACCTCGAGCAGCCCGACGTGCTCGCGGAAGGCCGCGAGGTCGCCGTCGAGGCCGGCGCGCTGCTGGACGATCCACGGGTCGCTCGACTGCGCGAGGGCCTCGGCGAGGTGGGCCTCGGCGCCGAGCCAGTCGCCCATCGCCGCCTCCGCCGCCGCCTGCCGCGCCAGCGCCCGCGGCTCGTGCGTCCGCTCGTAGAGCGCGCGGAACACCTCCCGCGCCTCCCCGTCGCGCTGCTGCCGCCGGAGCTCGATGCCGCGCGCGTGCTCGGCCTCCACCGCGGGGTCGACCGCGGGCGCGGGCTGCGCGGGCTGCGCGCGGGGCTGCGGGCGCGGCTGCGCGGCGGCGGGGCCGGCGGCGAGGAGGGCGGCGAGGAGGGCGGCGGGGCGCGGCGTGCGGGGGGTGCTCATGCGGCGGTTCCTCGCGCTCACAGGCAACTGGTGCCGGTGCAGGGGCGCCCGACGGGGCACGCGCGCCCGCACATGCCGCAGTTGGCCTGCGAGATCAGGAAGGCCTCGCAGCCGTCGGCCGGGTTGCCGTTGCAGTCGCCGAAGTTGCCCGCGCACGACTGGACGCGGCACGCGCCCGCCGTGCAGACGCCGACCGCGTTGGGCGGCTCGCAGCGAGCGCCGCAGCGCCCGCACGACCGCGGGTCGGTCGAGAGGTTGGTCTCGCAGCCGTCGGCCGGGTTGTTGTTGCAGTCGGCGAAGGGCGCCGTGCACGTCGCGACGCGGCAGGTGCCCATGTCGCAGCGGCCCGCCCCGTTGGCGATGCGGCACGGGCGGCCGCAGCCGCCGCAGTGGTCGACGCTCGCCTGGGTGTCGGTCTCGCAGCCGTTGGCGGCCATCCCGTCGCAGTTGCCGCGGCCCGCCGCACAGGCCCCGACCGCGCACGCGCCCGCGACGCACTGCTGCACGGCGGTGTTGGGCAGCGCGCAGGCGTTGCCGCAGCGGCCGCAGTGCTGCGCCGAGCCCCGCAGGTCGACCTCGCATCCGTCGCCGTTGACGCCGTCGCAGTCGGCGAAGTTGGCGTCGCAGCGGAGCCCGCAGCGCCCGGCGTCGCAGGTGGCGGTCGCGTTGCGCGTCCCGCAGGCGCCGCCGCAGTGGCCGCAGTGGAGCGGCGAGCTGGTGAGGTCGACCTCGCAGCCGTTGGCCGCGGCGCCGTCGCAGTCGGCGCGCGGGGCGACGCAGGTCGCGGTGGTGCCGCAGGTGCCGGCGAGGCAGGCGGGGGTGCGGCCGCCGGTGGGCGGGCAGCGCGTGCCGCAGGCGCCGCAGCGCTCGGCGTCGCCGCGGAGGTCGGCCTCGCAGCCGTCGGCGTTGTCGCGGTTGCAGTCGTCGAAGCCCGCCTCGCAGGCGGTGTAGCGGCACTGCCCGCCCTCGCAGCGGACGTTGTTGTGGTTGGGCGCGAAGCAGGCCGTGCCGCAGCCGCCGCAGTTGTCGAGCGACGTGAGGACGTTGACCTCGCAGCCGTCGGCCGGGTCGCCGTTGCAGTTGCTCCAGCCGGGCTCGCAGGTGACGACGCAGCGCCCGGTGTCGCAGCGGGGGGAGGCGTGGTCCATGCTGCACGTGCGGTTGCACGCGCCGCAGTTGAAGACGCTGCCGAGGAGGCTCACCTCGCAGCCGTTGAAGGGCGAGTTGTCGCAGTCGCCGAAGCCCGGGAAGCACAGCGGCGTGCAGCGCCCGCCGACGCACATCGCCGAGGCGTTGGCGGCCGCGCACGAGCTCGCGCAGCCGCCGCAGTTCTGCGGGTCGGAGGTGAGGTCGACGCAGACGTCGTTGCAGCACGTGCGGCCGGCGGGGCACGAGCCCCCGCAGGGCCCCGCGTCGACCGGCGGGGGCGCGTCGGGGGTGACGTCCGGCGCGACGTCCGGGGCGACGTCGGGCGCGACGTCGGGGGCCGCGTCCGGGGCGTCGGGGGGTGCGTCGAGGGCGGTGTCGGCGCGGTCGGGGGAGGCGTCGCGCGCGGGCGTGAGGGGCTCGGCGCGGAAGCTTCCGCACCCGAGGAGCAGGGCGACGACGATCGGCGGGGCGGCGCGCATGGGGTGCGAGGGACGAACCCTGGTACCAGAATCGACGGAGGAAGGCGACGCACAACGCAGCCCTTGCGACGCGACGCGCACCGCCCGTACAGTGCCGTCCCGCCGATGAACACCCCCGCCGCAGGGACCCTCCTCGACCAGCGCTACGAGCTCGTCGCGCCGGCGCCCGACCGCGGGCTCGGCGAGACGTGGGAGGTGCGCGACCAGCAGCACGGGGGGCGGCCGGTGGCGGCGAAGTTCCTCCGGGCGGTGGAGGGGGGCGCGGTGCCGAAGGAGCTCGGCGAGCTCATCAAGTCGCTGCGCGCCTTCCGCAACGACCACGTGCTCACCGTGATCAACCACGGCGTCTGGTCGGGCCGCCCGTACCTCATCTACGACCGCTTCGAAGGCCGCTCGGTCGGCGACGCGCTCGACGACGCGCGCAAGAGCGAGTCGCCCCTCGACCTCGCGCTGCTCGAGGCCGTCTTCGACCGCGTCTGCACGGCGCTCCACGCGGGCCACAAGGCGCCGCGCCAGGTGCTCCACCTCTCGCTGACGCCGGGGAGCGTGCTCTACCGCGGCGGCCCCGCGGACGTGGCGGTTCGCGTGGTCGACTTCGGGGTCGCGAAGCACGCCGGCGCCGACCCGACGGCCCCCGCCCGCAGCGCCCGCGCCCTCCGCTCGCCCGCGCCCGAGCAGCTCCTGCCCGACGGTCGCCCCGGGGTGCCGGCGGACGTCTTCGGCCTCGGCGCGCTCCTGCGCGAGATGCTCTCGCTGCCCGCGCCGCTCGGGATGACGCTCTCACCCGCGGGCCTCGAGCGCCGCCGCGACGACGTGCCGGCCGGCGTCTGGGACGTGATCGCACGCGCCACCGCCGCGCGCCCCGAGGACCGCTACCCGAGCGCGGCCGCGCTGCAGGAGGCCCTCCGCCCGGCTTGGAAGACGGCCCCGCCGCCCCCGAAGCGCAACCCGCTGCGCGCCTTCACGCCGGCCGCGCCCGCGGTCGCCGCGTCGATCGCCACGGTCGACGCGCTCGCCGCGCAGGCCCCGCGCCCGGCCGCCCCGCGCGCCACGGCCGAGATCCCCGCGATGCCCGTGTCGGGCCCGCTGCCGGCGCCCGCCGCGATGGTGCTGCCGCCCGTCTCCACGCCGCTCCCGGCCTTCACCGCCGCGCCGATGGCGCCGCCGGAGCCGAAGCCGCTGCCGGTCCCCGGGCCCGCGCCGTCCTTCCCGACGGAGGACGACGAGGACTCGCTGCTGTCGACGATGGCGATGGAGCACCAGGGCTTCGACGGCGAGGTCGAGCCGACGCGGGAGATGGGCCGCGGGGCCTTCGACCCGGAGCCCACGCAGGCGATCGAGACCGTGCGCGCGGTGACCGACTCGCCCGAGGCCTTCGGCGAGGATGTGGCGAAGACGCAGGACGTCGGCGCGGCGGCGGAGGAGTTCCTCGCGACGGTGACCACGGCGTCGCCGCTGGGGGACGACGACGAGGACGACGCGCCGGGCGTGGGCGAGCGGACGCGCGTCGCGGCCGAGCCGGAGATCGCGCTGGCCCAGGGCGTGGGCGAGCGGACGCGCGTCGTCGCCGAGCCCGTGGAGACGGGCGACCCGCTCTCGCGCACGATGGCCGTCGACCCGCAGGCGCTCCAGCGCATCGCCACCAACGCGCCGCCGCGCGCGACCACCGGCGCCCGCGCCGCCGCGCTGCGCGCGCCCACCGTGGAGCTGCCGCAGACGGCGCCCGCGGCCCCCGCCCCCGCGCAGCCCGCCGCGCCGAAGCCCGCCGTGAAGCGCGCGGACCCGCCCGCCCCGCCGGTCGCCCCCGAGCACACCGCCCGCTACAAGATCATCGTCGCGATCGGGATCCTGTTCATCCCGGTGCTGCTCGGGCTGCTGCTGATCTTCCGCCGCCGGCGCTGACGGCGCGCTACGACGCGTCGCCCTTGGGGGACTGCTGCGCGGCGAGCTCGGCGCGGGCGGCGAGCTCCTCGTCCTCGGTGGCCTCGCGCACGGCGACCACGCGCACCTTGAAGTTCAGCGTCTCGCCGGCGAGGGGGTGGTTGGCGTCGACCTCCACCGCGTCGTCGCGCACCTCGGTGACGCGCATCGTGATCGTGGTGCCGTCGTCGCCCTCCGCGTCGAACTCCTGCCCCACCTTCACGTCCTCGGGGAACTCCGATCGGTCGACGTCGAACACGTCGGTGTCGTCGCGCAGGCCGTAGCCGTCCTCCGGCGCCACCGTCACGTCGACCACGTCGCCCGCGAGCGCGCCTTCCAGACCGAGCTCGAGGCCCGGCACCACCGTGCGGTAGCCCCACACGAACGTCTCCGGCTCGCCCGGCGGGGTCTCTTCGAGGAGGTTCCCGCGGCCGTCGCGGAGCGTGTAGTAGATGGTGACGTGCGTGCCGGGGCCGATCGCGGTAGGCATGGCGGGGTTTGACGTACTCCAAGTGCGGGAAGGGGTGCCAGCCGCACGATGGAACTACGCCGCCGCGCCGGGCGCGAGAAATCGGCAGAGGGGACGGTGGGGAGGCGCCGCGAGGATTCAGAGGCGGTTTCGTCGCGCCGCTCGGCCGTGATACGCTCGGAGACGTCAGGGATTTTTCGTACCGAAGAGGGAGGATTCATCGTGGTGAGATCGTCGTTTCGCGGTCGGGCGGCCTTGCGGAGCCTTGTTTGGGCGCCGCTCCTCGCGCTGGCCCTCGTGCTCCTCACGCCGGCCCGTGCGGAGGCGAAGGGCTTCCTCCTCATCACGCACGGCGACACCGTCTCGAAGCTCGCGGACGTGCCCGCGGCGCAGCAGGAGGCGGTCCGCGAGGCCACCCGCGCCAACCCCGCCGTCGGCTACCACTACAGCTACGTCGGCGCCTTCTGGATCGACCTCTGGACGTGGGGCGGCGAGTACTGCCTCTTCGAGGGGAACCGCGTCTGGAAGCTCGAGCCGGCGCAGGCGGCGCAGCTCCTCGGGGTTCCGACGTCCGACCTCCCCAAGCCGCTGCTCTACCGCTTCCCGCCGCTCCTGATGCTCCTGCTCCTGGCGGGCGCAGGCTTCGGGGCAGTCATGGTGGTCGAGTTGCGCAAGCAGCGCGAGGCCGACCGCCTCGTCGCCGACCCCCGCTACGCGCAGGCGCGGGAGATCCTCGTGACCACGCCGACGCCCGAGGGCGAGGACGTGCAACGGCACCGCCCGCAGGTGATGGCCGCGGCGGTGCAGCACCTGGTGAGCGGCGGCGTCGACGCCGCCGCCGCGGAGCGCGACGTCGCGCTGCTCGAGCACATCTACGGCCCGAAGCCCGCCCCGACCGAATCCTGAGCTTGATCCCGCGGCCGCGCCGCCTCCCGCCGCGCGCGCAATCGCCGCCCGCCCCAACCTGAACGGAGATGATGCCGACCCGCTCACGGCGAGCACTCGCTGTGCCCGTCTTGATGCGCGCGGCGCGGCGGTGTTCTCCTCGATCGACCCCGATGACATCGCCGAAGACCCTGCGCCGCACGGCCCTCGCACTCGCCCTCGCCGCCGCGCTCGCGCCACCTGCCGCCGCGGCCCAAAGCTACAACGTCACCACGTCCACCTTCGTCGGCGGCGCCGGCGACGACGCCGTCCGCGGCGTCCGCATCCTCGCCGACGGGACCGTGGTGGCCGTCGGCTCGCTCGCCCCCGGCGTGCCCGCGGGCGTCGCCCCGACGCTCGTCAACGGCGCCACGGAGGCCTCGCGCGGCGCCGCCGTCCGCCTCACGCCCGACGGCCGGCGCGTTCTCTCGGTCACGCGCTTCGGCGCCGACGCCTGGGACCTCGCCGCCGACGCGCGCGACACGCTCTACGTCGCCGCGGGCGACACCGGCCTCGTCGTGCTCGACGCGACGGCCCGCGCGCTCGTCCGCGCCGCGACGCCCGGCCACGTCCACCGCGTCGACGTCGCCCTCGACGGAACGGCCGTGGCGCTCATCCCCTCCAACGTGGCCGCGGCCGACGCGACGCCCGGCGCGGGCCGCGTCGTGGTGTACGGGCCCGACGGCGCGGAGGCCGCGCGCTTCGACGGATGGCGCAACACCTTCGACGTCGCCGTCGACCCGGCGAGCCGGACGGTGGTCACGATCGGCTGGCGCCAGGCGAGCGCCTTCGACGGGTCGAGCACGCAGCCCGTCCAGATCGCCTACCTCCGCGGCCACGGGTACGACGGCGCGGTGCGCTGGACCGACTACGACTGGTCGACCGACCGCGCCGCGCCCGACTTCCTCAACCGCCCGACCAACAACATGGCCGACACGCGCGGGCTCCGCGTCGCGATGGGCCGCGACGGCAGGCTCTACGCGGCCTTCGAGTGCGCCGGCGGCAACCACATCTTCCGCTACGCGCCGCGCGACGTCACCGCCCCCGTGCCGATCGTCGGCGGCGACAGCTACCACACCTTCAGCAACACGCGCTCGGAGCACAAGACCTTCTTCGCGCGCTACGACCCCGCCGACGGGTCGTACGTGACGGGCCAGCAGCTCGTCGGGCGCCTCCAGAGCGGCGCGGGCAACACCGTACGGGTGAGCGAGGGCGCGATCGCCGCCGACGAGCAGGGCCGCGTGTACCTCGCGGGCGCGTCGGCCTTCGGGCTGCCGCTGACGTTCACTCCGCCGATGACCGGGACGTACACCGGCGGTGCGCACCTCATCGTGATGAGCCCCGACCTCCGCACGCGGCTCTACGTCACGCGCCTCGACCCCGGCGGGATTTCGCACGCGGTCGACGCGCGGACGCTCGCCGGGGCCGCGCCCTCGGTGGCCCTCGGGGGGAAGACGTCCGCGGGCGGCGCGGAGTTCTACCGGAGCGAGGCCGTGCAGGCGGCGAACGGCGGGGGGCGCGACGGCTTCGTGGCGGTGTTCAACGGCGCGGGCGGCGCGCCGCTGCCGGTGCGTGACGCGGGCGCCGGCGCAGATGCGAGCGCGGGCAACGACGCGAGCGCCGGTGTGGATGCGGGCGCCGGCGGAGATGGAGCCGCCGACGGCTGCGGGTGCGTCGCGGCGGGCGTCGGGACACGCGCGCCGCCGTGGGCTGCCGCCGTGCTCGTTGCGCTCGTGGCGCGACGACGGCGCGCGGTCGCCCGTAGACGCGCCATTCCCTGACTCACGGCGCGGCGACGTCGGCCGCGCGGTCCATCACGCCGCCGAGGAAGCGGATCATCGGGACCGTCCGCTCGCGCCGTTGCCCGAGGTGCCCGCCCTCGGTCGGCGCCCACGCGTGCTCGATGCCGTGCGTCGTGAGGGCGTCGGCGAAGCGCGCGGTGGGCGCGAAGAGCCTCGCCTCGTCGGCCCGCCCGCACGTGAGGAAGACGCGGCCCGAGAGGCGGCGCGCGCGGGCGAGGCCCTCCGCGTCGTCGAGCCAGGTGATCGGGCTGTGGGCCAGCCAGCGCGCCCACACCGCGGGCCGCCACGCGCCAGTGGCGGGGTCGGCCGGCCACGCGAAGCCGCGGGGCTCGCTCGCGTCGGGCGACCAGTCGGCGCCGTAGCTGGTCATCTGGCCCGCGCCGCCCATCGCGTCGTCGACGCGCATCCAGCCGAGCCAGAGGGGCTCGACCGAGCCGTCGTCGGCGCGGAGCCAGCGCGCGAGGTCGAGCGCGTCGGGCGACAACGAGGCCACCGCGCCGAGCACGTCGGGGCGGCGGAAGGCGAGCGACACGGCGTTGAAGCCGCCCGTCGAGTGGCCCATCACCGCGCGCGCCGAGGCCCGCGCGAGGGTGCGGAAGCGCGCGTCGACCGCGGGGACGGCGCGCTCGAAGAAGAAGCTCGCCCACGCGCCGGTGACGGGGCCGTCGACGAAGTAGGTCGAGCCCGTCCGCGTCGAGGTGTCGACGCCGACGTAGATCGCCTCCACGCCGGCCTCGTCGGCGATGGCGGGGAAGTCGCCCGTGACGGTGGCGTCGGTGCCCGCGAGGCCGGGGAGCACGAACACCACCGGGTAGCGACGCGCCGGCGCCGCCGCGTAGCCCACCGGGAGCCGGACGCAGAGTCGCCGCTGCGTGGGGTTGCCAACGGCGCCGCGCACCTCGGGGGCGTCGAGGGTGAGGAGTTCGAAGCGGTCGCCGGCGCAGCGCTCGGGGCGCGGCGGGTCGGGGGCGAGGGCCTCGAGCTGCACGGCGGCGCGGCGGTCGCGCACGTCGGCGTGGCCCCGCGCGTTGCCCGCCACGCCGCGGCCGAGCAGCGTGTCGAGGAAGCGCCCCTGCGTGTCGGCGACGGCGAGCACCACCGCGGCGTCGGTGGGCGCGCCGTCGAGCGTCACCTCGGCGACGACCCGGTTCACGCCGACGGGCGCGCGGACGGTTCGGACGCGCGGCATCATCTCGATGAGCGGGCCCGCGGCGTGCTCGCGGGTGAGCGCGTCCCACTCGCGCGCGGTGAACCACGCGACGGCGATCGTGGCGGTCGGCGGCGGGCCGTTGGCGCAGCAGTCGCCGCGCACCGAGACGCGGAGCGGCGCGAGCGACGGGGGCGACGCGGTGGGGGCGCTCCTGCACGCGAGGAGCGAGGCGAGCGCGAGCGGCGGGGCGAGGCGCATGGCGGCCGCGAGGGGAGCACGGTCGGGGCGAGCGGGGCAACGCCCGCGGCGCCGGGGAAGCGCGTCGGTCAGAAGGCGACGAAGGAGCCGCCGGGCACGGGGCCGCTGGCGGGGACGAGCTGCGACTCGCGGACGACGTTCACCTTCGCGGCGCGGGCGCGCGCGCCGGTGAGGGTGACGGTGAACGTGCGCTCCTGGCCGAGCGCCCGCACGTGGACCCGGACGCGCACCGGGCCGCGCCCCGGGCCCACGCGTACCACGTCGATCGCGTGCTCGCCCGAGGAGAGCCGCGCGAGGCCGAGCGCCTCGCTGCTCGGGTCGGTGGCCTGGCGCGCGGTGACGCCCGCCCGGCCGCCCTGCCACGAGATGCGCTGGCCGCGCGGGTCGATGACGGCGAGGTCGAGGTCCTCGCCGCCCTCCCAGGTGGCGGTGACGGTGAGCTCGCCGCGCACCTCAGACGCGGGCGCAGCGAGCCCGACCGACGCCTCGGCCTCGGCGCGCGTCCGCACCGCCGCGTCGGGCACCGCGTTGAGCATGCGAGCGACCGACTCGGTGCGCCCGAGGAGGCGCAGGCACCGCACCGCGCGGGCGACCACCGACGCGTCCTGCGGGCGCACCTCGGCGGCCGACACGCGGTACGCGCAGGCGGCCTCGGCGTCGTTGGCGCGCTCGTGGAGCGTCGCCATCCGCTCGTGGGCGGCGAGGTCGTCGGGCCGCACGTCGAGCACGCCCGACAGCACGCGGACGCTCTTCTCGCGCTCGCCGCGGAGGGCCGCGACGTCGGCGAGGCGGGCGATCGCGTCGGGGTCGAGCGGGTCGCGCGCGGTCCAGCGGGCGGCGACGTCCGCGGCGTCGTCGACCTCGCCCGCGAGCGCGAGCCAGCGGTAGAGCTCGCGGTGCCGGTCGCGGCTGTCGGGCATCGCCAGGAGCGCCTCGCGGGCGCGGTCGGCGCGCGCGGAGAGGGCGCGGTCAACGTCCCCGCCGGCGGAGGCCGCGAGCTCGGCGCGGCGCGTCCACACGCGGCGCATCCAGCGGCCGCGGGGCGGGGCGCGGCGCATCGGCATCTCGCGCTGGGTGACGGACGCGGAGGGGCCGTCGTTGAAGATCTGGCCGCCGTTCGAGGCGCGCGCTGCGGGGGCCACGCGCGCGGGGGCCGCGGGGGCGGCGGGGGCGGCGCTTCCCATCGTGCCGAGGTCGCCGCGGGCGCGGCCGGCGCCGAGGCCGTAGCCCGCGCCCGAGCCGCCGCCCGCGCTGCGCTGGAGCTCGCCGGCCGCGTCGGCGGTCAGGTCGTCGAGCGCCTCGTCGCCCGCGCCGGGCTGCGCGGCGGTGACGGTCGACTCCGACGCGGTCTCGCCGGTCCACTGAGGCGCGGCGGTGTTCCGCTCGACGCCGAAGGCGCGGAACATCGCCGGGCTCTCCAGCACCAGCAGCGAGGTGTAGCGGCTCGCGACGCGGAAGCGCTGCGAGAGCGCGAGGATCTCGGGCTGCGCCGTCGGCCCGCCGGACGCCTCGAGGTCGGCGATGCGCGCGGCCGCGTAGAGCCGCGGCACGAAGGCGTTGCCCTCGTTGCCCGTCATCCGGAGGTTGACCGGGTAGCGCGCCTCGTAGGGCTCGCCGTTGACGGTGCCGCGCACGACGACGTCGCCCGCCACGGAGGGCGCGCTCATCCGCGCGAGCACCAGGGCCTCGGAGCCAGCGCGGATCGAGCCCACCTTGGCGGGCGCGGGCGCGGTGAGCCCGGGCGGGAGGGTCACCTCGGGGTCGCGCAGCATCACCCCGTAGGTGGCCTCGAGCGTCGAGAGGGCCGCGGCGCGCGCCCGCTCGCCGGGCACGTAGGGGACGAGAACCCCGCCGCCGCCGCGCGCGAGGGCCGCGAGGCTCTGCGCGTCCGCGTCGCCGCCGACCGCGACGGCGGTGACGGTGGCGGCGCCGCGCGGGACGATCGCCGCGGCCTCGGCGGCGATGTGCTCGGGGCGACGCCAGCCCACGGTGGACGCGCCGTCACCGACGTACACGATCCGCACGTCGCGGCCCTCCGCGGCGCCGGCCTGCGCCGCCCGCGCGGCGTCGCGGAGCTGGCCGACGAGGTCGCTCGCGCCGGCGGGGTCGGCGCCGTTGAGGAAGGCCATCGCGCCGCGCGCGACCTCGGCGGAGGCGTACTGGGCCTCGCCCATCGGGCGGCAGCGGGTGTCGCAGGCGAGCACGGTGACGCGGTCGCGCGGGTCCATCTCGGCGACGGCGGCGGAGACGACGCGCGCGGCGCGGGCGATGCGCTCGCCAACCATCGAGCGGCTGGCGTCGACGGCGAAGACGTAGTCGCGCGGCCGCGCGTCGGCCCAGCGCGGGAGCGACGGGCGCAGCGCGAGGGCGACGTAGCCGGGCTCGGCGGGCGCGTCGGGGGTGGCGGGCGGCTGGTACGTCCACGCGGTGAGCGGCGCGCGGGCCTCGGGGAGCTCGTACTCGACGAGGAGGTCGCCCGAGGGGACGAAGTTCTGCTGGGCGAAGGTGAAGCGCTCGGCGCCCGCGGGGGCGTCGCCCGCGGCAGCCGCGAGTGGGTAGCCCGACGCGCGCACGCCCCGCCCGCGGTCGTGCCCGAGCACCTGGACGTCGAGGGAGAACTGGTCGACGCGCGTGCTCCCGTCGGGGTTGTGCGGCAGCGGGTAGACGTAGCGTCGCGCGCCGCCGGAGGGCGCCACCGCCTGCGTGTACGAGATCGCCACGCGCCGCGACCCGTGCGCCGGGATGGGGAACACGCGCAGCTCGAAGCGCCCGCCGCGCTGCCACTCGAGCAGCGCCGGGTCGTGCCAGGGCCCGGGCACCCAGACGTACTCCTCGCGCGTCGGCTGCGGCCGCGGGGTGGCGTGGCGGATCACCCCCCGCCAGATCGCCGCCGCCCGGTCGCGCTCGACGAAGGAGCCGAGCTCCATGCGACCGTTCACGTCGAGCGCGAGCGTCTCCACCTGCGCCTCGGGCGGCAGCGGGAAGCGGTACACGCCCTCGAGCTCCTGCCCGGTGTCGTTGCGGAACACCTCCTCCACCTCGGTGCGGGCCACGTTGCCGACGACGCGCACCTTCACGCCGTGCGACGCGAGGTGGAGCGCCTGGTCGCGCTCGGCGGTGGCGCCGGGGCGGCGGGCGCGCAGCTCGCCGAGGCCCACCACGGGCGCGTCGGCGGGGTCGACGGCGAGGTCGGCCCACGCGGTCGCGCCGGCGAGGTCGACCGCGGGCGCGACGGAGACGCCCTCGGCGCGCGAGAGCGTGGCCTCCTGGCCGGTCTTCACCTCGACGGCGCGCGCGGCGTCGCCCACCTTCACCACGCCGCGGGTGACGCGGACGTTGGCGCGGTCGCCGTCGGCCGCGAGGGCGAAGCGCGTCCCGAGCACCTCCACCGGGCCCGCGGCCGTGGCGATGCGCGCGGCCGAGGCCCCGTCGCGGTGGGCGACGTCGGCGACGAGGTTGCCCGCGACGAGCTGCGCGGCGCGCGGGGCAGCGGCGTCGAGCACCACCTCGGTCGCCCGGTCGAGCACGAGCACCGAGCCGTCGTCGAGCTCGAGGCGCGCGCGGGTCTTGGCGTCGGTCCGAACCCGCGAGCCCGGCGCGAGCGCGGCGGCCTCCTGCGCGGCGACGTAGCCCTGCGCGCCGGGGGCCTGCACCTCGAAGCCGCCCGCCGCGTCAGCCGAGGCGCGGAGCACCCGGCCGACGCGCGCGCTCCACGGCCCGACAGGCGCGGCGTGCGGCGCGTCGTCGCCGGGCGACGGGGCGAGCGTTCGAACCGCGAGGACGCCGATGGCGCCCGCGGCGACCGCGAAGGTGAGCCCGAGCCCGACGAACAGCGGCGCCCGCGACGGCCCCGGGCGAACGGCCGGCGGCGCGTAGCCCTGCGGCGCGGGCTGGCGGAAGGGCCCCGCGGGCGGCGGCGCGGGGAAGGGCCCCGGGGCCGCGGCGTGGGCGGGCGGCGCGTACGGGGCGGGCGTCGGCTGCGGGGGCGGCGCGAACGGCGCTGCGGCCTGCGCGGGCGGCGCGACCTGCGTGGCGGCGAAGGCGAGCGTGCCGTGCGGCGGCGTGCGCACGGAGCCAGCGGGGGCCGCCACGGGGAGCGCCGCGAGCACGCGCGCGACGAGCGCCTCGGGGTCGGGCGCGACGTAGTCGGCGCCGGCGCGCGGGACACCGCGGGCGACGCGGCCGGCCTCGTGGCGGAGGTCGCGGCAGGCGTCGCAGCCGGCGAGGTGGGCGGCGGCCTCGGGGCTCACGTCGCCCTCGATCCAGCCGGCGAGGTCGTCGCGGAAGCGATCGCAGTCGTTGGCGGGGAAGGTCATGGTCTCAGTCTCCGGTCACAGGTCGTCGGGGAGCTCGGCGCGCAGGCGTTCGAGGGCGCGGCTCACTCTTTTTCGCGCGGTGGCCTCGTCGATCCCGCACGCCGCGGCCACCTCGCGGAAGGGGAGGTCGGCCTCGTAGCGGAGCACCACCGCGTCGCGCTCCGAGGGCTTCAGCCGCTCGAGCGCGTCGCGCACGCGCTGGGCGCGGCGGCGCGCGGCGAGGAGCCCGTCGGCCCCGGGGGCGTTGTCGGCCTCCGAGTGGACGAGCCGCAGCCGCGCCTCCCGCCGCTGGCGCGTCTCCACCCGGCGCGCGCAGACGTGCCGCGCGATGCCGTAGAGCCACGCCCGCACGGGCGCGTCGCCGCGGTACTGGGCCATCGCGCCGAAGGCCGCCAGGAGCGTCTCCTGCACGGCCTCCTCGGCCTCCGCCTGCGCGCCCAGCCAGGCCATGCAGAGCCGCCCGAGGGCGGCGCCGTGGGCGCGGGCGCAGTCGGCGAGGGCCGCGCGGTGGTCGCCGCGCCCGATGGCGTCGGCGATGGGGTCGGTCGTGGTGGCGGAGGCTGTGGGAGCGCCCATCTCGCGAGCATGTGGCAGCGAGCCTCGCGGATGTGACGCGAAATCGTCCCGGCCCCGATGATAGGGTGCGCCCGTCGACCCGATGGCCCCCTCCGAAGGCGACGCCCCGCCCTCCCCCGCCCCGCGCCTCGCGCGACCCCGCGCGCCGCTCGTCCTCCTCCTGGTGGCGACCGCGCTCGTCTACCTGCCGGCCGTCCCCGGGGAGTTCGTCTGGGACGACGTCAACCTCATCCAGAACAACCCCCACGTGCGCGACCCCGCCCGCCTCTGGGAGGGCCTCACGCACGATTTCTGGCACGTCCCCTCGTCGCAGGAGACGGCCGGCGCCTTCAGCCGCCGCTACTACCGCCCCGTCGTCACGCTCGCCTACGCGCTCCAGTACCGCGCGTTCGGGGGGCGCCCGCTCGGCTTCCACCTCGTCAGCCTCGGGCTCCACCTCGCGTGCGTCGCGCTCGCCCACGGGTGGCTCCGGCGTCGCCTCGCCCGCGTCGGGGGCGCCACGCCCGCGGACGAACGCGCCCGCTCGCTCGCCGCCCTGCTCGGCGCGGCGGTGTTCGCGCTCCACCCGTCGCGCCCCGAGAGCGTCGCCTGGATCTCGGGCTCCACCGACCTCTGGATGGCCCTCTTCGCCCTGCTCGGGTTGCACGCGTTCGACACGATCGCCGGGGCCCGCGGCGCCGCCCTCGCCGCGGCGTGCTTCGCGCTCGCGACGCTCTCGAAGGAGGCCGCGGTGGTGCTGCCGGTGCTCCTCCTTGTCGACCACGTGCTGCTGCGCGCGCCGGGCGCGTCGCTCCGGGCGGGCCTCGGGCGCGTCGCGGGGGCCGCGTCGGGGGTCGCGCTCGCGCTCACGCTCCGGCGCGCGGTGATGCCCTTCGAGGCGCCGCGGAGCGCGCGCGACGCGTGGGCGCAGACGCCCGAGCGCGTCCTCTCGACGCTGGGGCACTACCTCTGGGAGGCGGCGGCGCCGTGGTGGCCGTCGATCCAGTCGACCGTCCGCACGATGGTGAACGGCCGCGCGGTGTTCGACGCCCCGAGCGTGGCCCTCGGCGCGGCGGGCGCGGCGGGCGTCGTCGCCCTCGCATGGCGCGCCCGTCGTTCGCAAACAGCCCGGCCCTGGCTCGCCGACGCGCTGTGGTTCGCGGTCGCGCTCGCGCCGGCGCTCAACGTCATCCCGCTGGGGCTCGCCACGCTGACGGCGTCGCGCTTCCTCTACCTCCCGCTGCTCGGGGCCTGCGCGCTCCTCGGGCGGGCGCTCGCGTCGCAACCGGGTCGCGCGGAAGACGCGGCGCGCGCGGCGGTCGGGGCGCTCGCGCTGGCCTTCGGCGTGGTGAGCGCGCGCCACGCGAGCACCTTCGCCGACCCGGTGGGGCTGTGGGAGGCGGAGGCGCGGCGGCACCCCGACAACCACCACGCCCTGGTCGCGCTGGCGAGCGCGGCCTACGCGCGCCACGACCTCCCGGCGATGCAGCGTTTCCTCGGCCGCGCGTTCGAAGGCGCCGTGCGCCACGGGGCCGGCGACGAGGCGCTCCACGTCGTGCTGCTCTCGGCGGAGCTCCTGCTGCGCTCGACGCCCGATGACGACCGGGCCACGCTGCTCCAGGTGCGGGCCTTCTACGACGCGTTCGTCACGCAGGAGGAGGGCGCGGCGGAGATCCGCACGGCGCGCTTCCGCCTCGGCGTGGCGTTGCCGCGGCGGGAGTTCGCGATGCGCCGGGCGCTGCGGCTCGAGGCGCGGCGGGCGTGGGCGCACTTCCGCACCGACGACGTCGCCGGCGCCGAGGCGATGCTCCGCGAGGCCGCGCGCCGCCCCAACGCCTTCCACGCGCTCGAGAGCCTCGCGATGGTGCTGGCCGCCGAGGGGCGCTTCGACGAGTCGCGCGCCGCGCTCGACGCGCTGCTCCGCGCCAACCCCCTCCACGCGGACGGCCGGCGCCTCCGCGCGATGGTGGGCGCGTACGCCGCCGCGCTCGCCCGCGCGCCCGACGAGGTCGCGCGGCGGAGCCTGGAGGGGCGCCTGTGGGTCGACGTCTCCCGCTCGCAAAGGGCGCGCGCGCTCGTGCGCCCCGTCCACGAGGCCCACCCCGAGCGCCCGGAGCCCGTGGAAGCACTCGTCTACGCGGAGCTCGCCGACGAGCGCCCCGAGGCCGCGCGGGCGGTCGCGCGCGAGGCCGTGGCGCGCGCCCCGGCGTTGGCGGCGAGGTTTGGCCGGCTGCTTCGCTGACGCGCTACCTGCCGGAGGCGCGGCGCACGGCCGCGACGAGCTCCGACCCGCGGAAGGGCTTCTCGAGGAAGACCGACGCCGCCGCCAGCGTGGCCGGCGCGATCGAGCGGACGTCGTGCCCCGACGACAGCACCACGGGCAGCGTCGCAGAGCGCGCGCGGATCTGCCGGAGCACCTCGTCGCCCCGCTGGTCGGGCAGCGACAGGTCGAGCACGACGACGTCCCAGCGCGCGCCCGGCGCGTCGACCTGCGCGATCGCGTCGTCGCCGCGCGCCACCACCGTGCACTCGTAGCGCTCGGCCGTGAGCGTGCGTTCGATCACGCCGCTGACGAGGTCGTCGTCCTCGACGATGAGCACGTTGCCGGCGGAGGTTGTCACGGGGGTTCGAGATGATGGCGCGGAAGCGCGCGCGCCGAAAGGGGGCGGGTGTGGGTATCGTCGACGGACGATCAGCGCGCGACCGGCACCGGGATGGGCGCGGTGGGCACGTCGGGCGGGCGGCGGTAGATCACCACCGGCACGTTGCGCTGCACGCCCGAGCCCGCGACGGAGGGCATCGTCGGCGCGCCCGGCATCACGCCACCGGGCGGCGGCGTGACCACGTTGCCCACCGACGCGCCGGGCGCGACGCCGGTCGCCATCCCCATGCCGGGCCGCGCCGCGGGCACGCCCACGCCGGGCGCCACCGTCGTCGAAGGCACCGCGCCGACGGGGAGCCCCGGCTGCATCGGGACGCCCGTCACCACCGCCGTGGACGGCTGCGCGCCGACGGGGATCCCCGGCTGCATCGGCACGCCGCTCACGACCGTCGTCGAGGGGCGCGCGCCGACGGGAATGCCCGGCTGCATCGGCGCGCCGTTGACCACCGTCGTCGAGGGGACGACGCCCACCGGGAGCCCGGGCTGCATCGGAACGCCCGTCACCACCGCGGTCGAAGGCTGCGCGCCGACGGGAAGCCCGGGCTGCATCGGGACGCCGGTCACCACCGCAGTCGACGGGCGCACGCCCACGGGCAGGCCCGGCTGCATCGGCACGCCGGTCACCACCGTGGTCGACGGGACCGCGCCCACCGGCACGCCCGTCACCACGCCACCCACGGGCGCAGGAGGCGCGGGCGGCCCCCCCTGCACGGTGCCGTACACCGGGCGACCCACCGCGACGCCGCCCGGGTAGGGCTGCTGCGGCTGCATCGGAGGCGGCGGCGCACCCTGCGGCGGGCCGTACACGGCGGTGCCGACCGCCACCGAGCCGCCCGCGTAGGGCTGCGGCTGCATCGGAGGCGGAGGAGGAGGCGCCCCCTGCACCGTCCCGTACACCGCAGTGCCCACGGCCACGGTGCCGCCCGGAGGAGGCGGCGGGGGCTGGTTCGCCGTGCCGTACACCGCCGTGCCCACCGCGACGCCGCCCGAGGAAGCCGCGGGCTGCGCGTACACGGGCTGCGCTTCTGTCGTCTGGATCGTGCAGGCGCCGGCGCCGAGGGCGAGGGCGAGGAGGGCGTAGGTCTTCATGGCGGTGATCTCCTTGCGAGGGCGTCGGTGAAACGCCGTCCCGCGCCGGAGGATTCACCCGCGCGGGCGGCGGACGATACGTCAGCGGCGCTGAAAAGGAGAGCGCGAAGGTGCAACGGAAGGGGCGTCGCTCAACAGGTGACGGCCGGGAAGAGTGTGCGGTAGAGTCGCCCCCGGACGTGAAGGGTCGGAGCGTAGTTCTGGTTCCTGCGGCCCTTTAGCAGGTGATCTTCGAGAGGCGATTCGGGTGGCGGCCACGGCGACGGACGAAAAGGCAAGGCTCGGGTCGATCGTCGCCGGGCGCTACCGACTCGAACGGGTGCTGGGCCGCGGGGGCATGGGCATCGTCTACGAGGCCGAGACCATCACGGGTCCGCGGCGCCGCGTGGCGATCAAGATCATGCACCCGGAGAGCCAGCTCAACGAGGAGAACGTCAAGCGCTTCAAGAACGAGGGCGCCAACGCGGGTCGGGTGAAGCACCCGAACATCGTGGAGTTCATCGAGGCGGGGCAGGACGCGGACGACTCGCTGTACATCGTGCTCGAGCTGCTGCGCGGCACCGACCTGTCGTCGTACCTCGTGCGCTACCGCAAGATGGAGCCGCGCGACGCGATCGTCGTGGCCGCGCAGGTGCTCCAGGCCCTCGCCGTCGCCCACCAGGAGGAGATCGTCCACCGGGACATCAAGCCCGAGAACATCTTCCTCACCAAGGGCTCGCAGGGCGACGCCCACGTGAAGATCGTCGACTTCGGCATCTCGAAGGCGATCAACCCCGAGAAGGCCTTCGTCGGCTCGATCACCCAGATCAACACCACCGTCGGCACGCCCCACTACATGTCGCCCGAGCAGGCCCGCGGCGAGGCGATCGACGCGCGCGCCGACCTCTGGGCGCTCGGCGTGGTGCTCTACGAGAGCCTCACCGAGCACCTCCCCTTCGACGGCGACAACTTCAACTCGCAGATCGTCGCCGTGGTGACCGAGGCCCACCTCCCCGCCGCCACCTACGGCGTCGACCGCGGCCTCTCCGACATCATCGACCGCTGCCTCCAGAAAGACCGCCGCCACCGCTACCGCGACGCGCGCGAGATGCTCGACGCGCTGCGGGAGTACGCGGTCTCCCGGCCCGAGCTCTCGCTCGCCGACAGCTCGGTGTTCGACTCGCCCAACACCTCCGAGTGGCGCGTCCCCGAGATGCGCAAGGGCAAGAGCGGCGAGGTGCGCGCGCCGGGCGAGGAGCCCGCCGCCGTCTTCCCGGGGATGGTCCGCTTCGACGAGGAGCCGCCCGCGGACAGCGCGCCCACGAAGCTGCGCCCGCTCGACCGCTCGCTCGTCCGCCCGACGGCCCCCGCGCGCGAGCTCACGCCCGCCGCGCCCGCGGCCGCGGCCCCCGTCCTGCCCGACGACGAAGAACCAGAGGCGCGCCCGACGCCCCACCCCGCGGTGCTGGTGCTGCTCGCGCTGCTCACGGCGATCATCACCGGGAGCGCGACCTACGTCGCCTACCAGCGCCTGCGCAAGCCCGCGCCGCCGCCCGACGTGCGCCTCGCGTTCGTCAACCTCCCCGAGGGGGCGCAGATCCGCGTCAACGGCGACCTCCGCGGCGCGGCCCGCTCGCTGCGCATCCCGCGCCGGCTTCGCACCGCCACGCTCACCGTCGAGCGGCCCGGCTACCAGCCGCTCCAGTTTCCGGTGACGCTCGACCAGGACCAGAACATCTCGCTCCCGGCGCTCGTCCCGGTGCCCGCGCCGACGCCCCCGCGCCCCGCGCCCGTGGCCCCGCCGAGCGCCGCCGCCGACGCCGCCGTCGCGACCGACGCCGCCGTCGCCGCGCACCCCGCAGCCCCGGCGCCGGCGCGCGTCCCCTTCGCCTCCGGGCCCCCGACCGCCAACACCTTCCTCAAGGTCGGCGGCCAGGGCTGCATGGTGATGGTCGATGGAACCACCGTCAGCGCCGCGCCGGTGATGAGCTACCCCGTCGCCGCCGGCCGCCACCGCGTGGACTGCGTCCGGCGCAACGGGCGCTGGTACCAGGTGGTCGACGTCGTGGCGGGGCAGACGACGCAGGTCCGTTTCTGACGTTCCGTTCGGGGGGCGGGTTCGGGTAGTGTCCGCGCCGCCGCCGCCGCGAGGCGAGCGGGAGGAGAACAGCGCCGCCATGACCCGAGGCAACCGCCAGCACGATGTCACCGCCGATCACGTCGCCTTCACCGTGGAGGCGCTCGCCGCGCTCCCGGGCGACGCCGACCTCGCCAAGCTCTCCGGCCGCGTCGCCGGGCTCCTCTCCGACTGGGGGGGCATCGACGCCGAGGGCCGCCGCCTCGAGCGCGAAGTGATCCGCGCCTCGGCCCACGTGAAGGTCGCCGACGCGACGCTCGACGCCGCCCTCGCCGCCTTCGCCGCCGACCTGCTCGCCCACGTCGGCAACGACACCTCGCACGCGACGTACACGTCGTTCTTCACGGAGCCGCACGAGGAGGTCATCGCGATGGGCCTCGACTCCGAGGTGCCCGAGGTGACGCTCATCGTCCACGCGCTCGACCAGCAGGGCGAGTCCGCCCCGTCGAAGCTCCGCGCGCACCTCGAGCCGCTGCGCGCCGGCCTCAAGCTCGGCAACGGCGCCCTCGCGTCGCGCTCCGACGCGCTCGCCGACCTCGGCCGCCACATGGCCCGCGTCGAGGCGTGGCACGAGACGGCCGCCGCCTCGCTCCGCAGCACCCACGGCGCCCTCGCCCGCCTCGCCCAGAAGCGCGCGCTCCCGGCCGCGTGGGCCGACGCGTTCTTCAACGTCCTCTGAGCGATTCCCCCGTGCGCGACGCCACGCTGCGCGCCGCGCGGATGCTCTCGCCGGGCACGCGCGAGCTCACCCTCGACCCGGGCGCGGGCTTCGCGTTCACGCCCGGCCAGTGGGTCTCCGTCAAGATCCCCTCGCCCGACGGCGGCGCCCCCCTCCCCCGCTCCTACTCCGTCGCCTCCGCGCCGCGCGCCGACGGCACCTTCGACCTCGCCGTCACCCTCGTGGAGTCCGGGCCCGGCAGCACCTGGCTCCACGCGATGCGCGTCGGCGACGTCGTCCCCGTCGGCGACCCGATGGGCTTCTTCACGCTGCCCGACGCGCTCGACCGCCCGCTCCTCCTCATCGCCACGGGCGCGGGCGTCGCGCCCTTCCGCGCGATGCTCCAGGCGATGGGCCCGCGAGGACCCGGCGTGCCCGTGACGCTCCTCCTCGGCGCCCGCACCGAGGCCGACCTGCTCTACGCCGACGAGCTCCGCGCGCTCCCGTGGCTGCGCTTCGCGCCGACGCTCTCGCGCGCGGGCGACGACTGGGCGGGCCTGCGGGGCTACGTGCAGGCGCACCTCGCGGGCTTCGTCACGGAGGGCGCCGACGCGTGGGTGTGCGGGCGCAGCGCGATGATCCGCGACGTGCGCAAGGCGCTGAAGGAGTCGCTCGGGTTCACCCGCGAGCGCATCCACACCGAGCGCTTCGACTGACGGCAGGTTCGGCGGAAGTTTTCGTGAAGCCCGCGGCCCCACGACGACACCCACCGTCATGCGCGCTTTGCTTCCCCTCACCCTCGCCATGCTCCTCCCGGCCTGCTCCTCGTCCGTCACCCCGCCGGCCGCGACCGACGCATCGATCGACGTCGAGGTGCTCGATCGTTCCGCACCGGACGTGGTGCCTCCCGACGCCGACGCGGCCCCGCCCCGCGACGCCCCCGACCCTCCAGGCTGCGCCCCGGGCACGGCGGTGGCCGCGTTCGAGCGCGCGAGCGATTGCTCGGCGACCGCGCAGCCCCTCGACCCCGCGGCGTTGTGCGGCGCATCGACCGGGTGCCCCGTCGCCGCCTACGCCTTGCTCCGATGTGGCAAGGTGGGGGGCGAGGGCCCCTGGGTCGTCGCCACCCACACCGGCGCGCTCGTGCACCTCGCCGCCGACGTGGGGCACATCCGCAACGTGCTCTTCGAGCTGCCGACGTCCGGCGCGCCCGAGGCACCGCGCCTGGCCCCCTCCCGCAGCGCCGGGCGCGTGGCCGTCGACGCCGCCGGGCGCCCCATCTTCCTGGAGAGCGAGGAGACCCGCGTCAACACCCTCCACGAGCGAGACGGCGTCTGGCGGCGCAGCGCCGCGGCATCGGGGAAGGCGCTCCTCCTCGCCACCGCGGGCGCGTTCGCGGACGAGGACAACGGCTACCTCGTCGCCAACGAGGTCAACACGCGCTCCCTGCTCATCACGCGGCGGGGGGGCTGCTGGTCGACGGAGACGCTGCCCGGGCGGGTCCTGGCGCGGCCCGCCGTCGCGATCGACCGCGACGCACGCCCATGGGCGGCGTGGTGGGTCGCCGAGGGCGGTCGCCCCATCCTCCGCCTGCTCGCACCCGACGGGCGCACCCACGACGTCGGGACGGCGCCGGACGAGTCCGTGGTGGGCCACCGCATGCCTTCGCTCGTCGCCGACCAGTCCGACGGTCGTAGCGTCTGGCCCGCCCTCGGCGACATCCGTGCCGACGGCCTCCATGTGTACACCCGCGGCGGCGCCGAAGCGGCGTGGCGCGACCGCCTCCTCGTCGCGCATGCCGCACGCCCCGGAGGCGACTGCCCCGCGACCGACCCGCCGCCGGCCGGCGATCGCTGCGCGGGCCTGACGCGCTGCACCGAGCAGGTCCGCAGCGTCGTGCCGCAGGTCGGCCTCGCGCGCACCGGCGACGGGACGCTCTGGGCCGTCTGGGCGACCCACGACTACGACGTCGACTACGACCTCTCGGGCGGGAGCGGCCCCGGCTGCGGGGGCCCCGGGTTCGAGCCACCATACTGCGCGTGCACGCGCACCGAGCGGGCCCGGCGCGGCGGCTCGACGCTCTCCCTCGCGCGCGTGACCGACGGGGCGATCACGACGGTCGCGCGCGTCCGCGTCGCCGTCCCCCGAGACCTCGTCGATCTCTCGGTGGCGGCTCGCGGCGACGTGGTTCACCTCGTCGTGCGGGAGCTCGTCACGACCGTGACCACGCTCCACTACTTCGCCGTCGACACCCGCCCCCTCCGTCCGTGATGCGCGGGCGGCGGTGAGGCGCCGCCTCCCCTTCACCCCCGCACGATCGGCGCGAGCGCCTGGCGCCACGCCTGTGGGTCAGCCACGTCCACCACGGTGACAACGCGTCATCCAGCCGGCGTCCATACCGTCCCGCGCAGGTACGCCGCGAAGGGGCGCGACGTCGCCGTCGTCGACCCGCTCGACGGGGCCCCGGGGCGCGG
>JAXLYI010000029.1:0-165768 GCA_046351555.1 Polyangiales bacterium | reverse complement strand
CGGCGAGCGGGGATGGGCACTCGGCGCCGCGAGCAGATGAGCCAGGTGCTCCTACCTCCGGGATCTCCTGGCGGACAAGCACTTCCGCGCGAGGCGCTGCGCATCTCGTGGGCAAGCCGACGCTTCGACGGGGGGCGCGCTCGCGGGTTTCTCCCGGCGGCGGATTCGTGGGATGCTCGCGCGCCCCGATGATCCGTTGCACCTCCTGCGGCGACGCCCACCCGTCCGACGCCACCCTGTGCCCCCGCACCGGGCAGCCCGTGGGCAGCGGCCCCTGCGGCTCGCGCATCGACCGCTACGAGGTCGAGCGGCTCCTCGGCGACGGCGGCATGGGGGCCGTCTACAAGGCCCGCCACGCGATGCTCAACCAGCACGTGGCGATCAAGCTCCTGCACGCGGAGTTCGCGCGGCGCGGCGACATGCTCGAGCGCTTCCTCCGCGAGGCGCGGGCGGCGGCCACGGTGGGCAACCCCCACATCATCCGCGTCCACGACTGCGGCGCCACCGCCGACGGGCGGCCCTTCCTCGTGATGGAGCTCCTGGAGGGCGAGGGGCTCGAGGCCGTGCTCCGCCGCGAGCGTCGCCTCTCCCCGCCGCGCGCGGTGGCGCTGGTGACGCAGGTGCTCGACGGCCTCGAGGCCGCCCACGCCGCGGGCATCGTGCACCGCGACATGAAGCCGGCCAACGTCTTCGTGCGCCGCACGCCCGACCCGGCGACGCCGGAGTTCGTCACCGTGCTCGACTTCGGCATCAGCAAGTTCACCGACCCGAGCGGCGCGCCGCAGCAGCAGATCACCCAGACGGGCACGATGATCGGCACGCCCGTCTACATGGCGCCCGAGCAGATCATGAGCCCGAAGGAGGTCGACCGCCGCGTCGACATCTACGCGACGGGCGTGATGCTCTACGAGATGCTCGCGGGCCGGCTCCCCTACGACGGCGCCAACACCGCCGAGCTGATCGTGAAGGCGTGCACGACGCCGCCGACGCCGCTGCTGGAGGTGGCGCCCGACGTGCCCCACGCGCTCGTCGCCGTCGTCGAGCAGGCGCTGGCCCGCGAGGCGTCGCAGCGCTTCCAGACGGCCGCGGCCTTCGCCGACGCGCTCCGCCGCTCGCTGGGCGGCGGCGCCTCGCTCCCGACGGCGCCGCAGGGCTCCGGGGCGCAGGGCTGGGCGCCGACCGCGCTCGCGATGCCCGTCACGGTCGCCCCCGCCGGGCCGCCGCCCGCGCCGCCGCACGTGGCGACGCCGCCGCCGGTCACGTCCGCGCCGTGGGGCGCGCCCTCGGCCCCCAACCTCCTCGCCGGGCCGCACGTCCCGACGATGCACGCCGCGCCGCCGCCGCCGGCCGCCGCGGGCGGGGGCGCGACCCGCATCGCGCTGATCGTGCTGGGCGTCGTCGTCGCGCTCGTGCTCTTCTGCTGCGGCGGCACGATGCTCATCAGCTACTTCGCCGCCGACGGCGCGAGCTCCCGCGGGGCCCCCGAGCAGCCGCAGATGACGCCGATCCCGCCGCCGCAGTCGTCGCTCGTTCCCGCGCCGCCGAGCGCCCCGCCGCCCGCGATGCAGCCCATCGCCCCGCCGCAGCCGCCGGCGCCCGCGCCGGGGGCCGTGACGCTGGGCGCGCCGCGGGTGGTGGGGACGGTGCCCGTCGACGCGGTCGAGCAGGCGCTCCGCGCGGCCGCTCCGGGAATGGCTGGATGCGGGGCGGATTCCGACGAGGACGTCGAGGTGCTGGCGATCGTGCGGCCCGACGGCGCCGTCCCCATCGCGCGCCCGGCCGACGACAACGACGGCGACCCCGACGTGGCGCAGTGCGTGGCCAACCGCTTCGCGGCGCAGCGCGTGGCCTCCGGGGGCGCGTCGGGCATCGTCACCTTCCGCGCGCACGTCCCCGCGCGGATGTAACGGCTCGCCGCCGTGGGGGTTCGGAGTAGGTTTTGTCTCGCGGTGCGGGCCCGCTCGCCTCGCCTCCATCCCCGCTCGCCGAGCCTCGCGCGTTTCCCCTTCCTCCGCCGCAGGAAGCGGCAGAGGAAGGGCCTCTAGAACATCTACAGCACGCGCGGGCTCGGAGTCGTCGACGTTCGTAGTACGCGTTGCCCGGAGCGCGCGAGAGCGGAGCGTCTGAGACGAAACAGCGCCCTTCCTCTGCCGCTTCCTGCGGCGGAGGAAGGGGAAACGCGCGAGGCTCGGCGAGCGGGGATGGAGGCGAGGCGAGCGCGACCACACCGCGAAACAGAACCTGCTCCGAATCCCAGCGGGGCCACCGCCGCCCTTGCGCCCGCCGGGGGGGTGCTGCACGCTGCCGCGCGCTGACGGTGCCCGAGAGCGAACCCCGCGAGGTCTTTTTGGAGGTCGACGCCTCCCCGTCGACGCCCGCCCCCGCGGCCCCCTCGGCGTCGGGCGCCCCGTGGCTCGAGCCCGCCAGCGCCCCCGACGACGGCCTCGCCGAGGGCCCCGCGGGGGGTCAGCGCCGCAAGGTCCGCGCGGCCGACCGGACCGCCCCGCTCAGCGACCAGGTGTCCGTCGCCGTCGTCGCCGCGCTCGTCACCGACCGCCCGCTGATGGCGGCCCTCTGGCCCGACGTGGCGCCCGCGGAGCTTCTCCGCACGCCGCCGCCCGACGCCGCCCTCCGCGCCCGCTGCGACTTCGCCCGACGCGCCATCGACGCCGTCGCCCGTCGCGACGCCGCCGCCCGCGCGCAGGCCGAGGTCGCGCAGCGAGCGCTCCAGTCGCGCCTCGACGCCCTCGGGCCCGAGGACGGGCGCGCCGAGGCCGCCCTCGCCGAGCTCCGCCGCGCGCAGGTGGCCGCGCTCGAAGAGGCCCTCCGCGTGCTCGCCGGCGCGCCCCGCCCGCTCACCCCCGCCGAGCTCGAACGCCTCGTCGAGGCCGCCGAATCACGCGGGCTCGACGCCGACACCGCCCGCGGCGTCGCGCGCGAGCGGGGCTACGCGCTCCCCGCGCCGGGCCAGGGATCGTGGTCGCCGCTCCACGCGCTGCCGGGCGCGCCGAGCACCATGGACGACGCGGCGGTCGCGCTGCTCCGGCACCCCGCGCAGGGCTACGAGGCCGTGCGGAGCGGGACCGTGCTCGCGTGGCTCCGCGCCAACGCCGCGTCGCCCGAGGTGGTGTCGCGCTCGCGCGACGCGCGCCAGGTGGCCGACCGCGGCGACGCCGAGTCCCTCGCGCTCCACTCACAGGCGTGGGCGCTCGGGCTCCGCGTGCTGGTGGTGGGCGCGACGTGGCTCCGGTCGCCGGGCGAGATCGCCGCCGCCGTGCGCCGGGGTTCGGTGGTGCTCGACGACCTGTCGCGCGCGGCCCGCGAAGGGACGCTCGGCGCGTGGCTCCGCGCGCAGGGCTGGGCCCCGGCCGCCGGCGCCGCCGACCTCGTCGCGCGCGGCGAGGCCACGGGGATGAAGCGCCTCGCCTGGTCGCTCGGCGAGCCCCTGGTGGTGGGCGACGCGGCCGTGGGCGACCCCGACTCGCTCGCCCGCGCGGTCCTCTCCCGCCCCGAGCTGCGCGAACCGCTCGCCTCCCTCCACGCCTCGGGCGACCTCCTGGCGTGGCTCGAATCGCTGCCACCGGTGCTGCGCGACGAGCAGTGGGCCGACCGCCTCCGCCGCGCCCGCGCCGACGCGCGCCGCACCAACGACCAACTCCCGGTGTGGCGCGGCCTCTACCAGCACGCGCGCACCACGACGCTGACGGTGGCCGACGGCGCCGGCAACGCGGTGGTGCTCACCTCGCCCGCGCCGCTGCGGGTGACGGCGCAGGTCGCCGACGTGTGGGACTCGCTCAAGCGCGCGCTTCGAACCGGCGAGCTCCTCGCGTGGCTCGACGTGGTGGCGCCCGGCGTCGAGCTCCCCGCGCTCCCACGGCCCCCGCGCGACGAGGACCGCGAGCTCAACGCGCTCCTCTGGGCGCTCGACCACCGCGGGCTCGTGCTCGAGTGGGGCCCGGCCGACCTCGGCGTCACCTCGCCCGAAGACCTCGTCCGCGCCTACGAGCGCTCGTGGCAGCAGCTCGAGGCGCAGACCGCGCGGGGCTACGTGCTCGACTGGCTCGAGCGCTTCCACGGCGGGGCCAACGTGCTCCCGTCGGCGCCGGGCGCGGCGGCGGTGGCCCTGCGCGACGCCGTGGCGTGGCTGCGCGGCGAGGCCGGACGTCTGCCCGCGGGCCACCTCGCGCTCAAGCTCGCGCTCCTCTGCGGGATGCGCCACCTCCCGCTCGACCCGACGGCCCCCGGCGACCGCGCGACCTTCCGCGGCTACACCCACGTCACGGGCGCGACCGGCGGCAGCCGACGTCGCTGGGAGCCCCTGCGCGACCAGGCCGCCTCGGGCAGCGCGGTGCTGTGGGTGGCGCTCTCCAACGTGACCGACGCCGTCACCGCGCGCGGGCTCTTCCACAACGCCTTCCTCGCGCCCGCCCAGGCGCGCGCCGCGGACCACGCCGACGAGGTGATCGGGATGCTCGCCCGCTCGTTCGGCGACCCGGTCCCCTCGCCCGCGCTCGCGGTGGATCTGCCCGACACCACCGCGCGCCACGTCCCCGCCGCCGGGGCGCCGCCGGCCGCGCGGGGATCGTGGCTCACCGCGTTGGTGGTGCTCGCGTCGCTCGCGGGCGTGGGCTTCGGCGCGTGGTCGTGGTGGGCGGCGCGCGTCACCGCCGACCCGCCCGAGCCCGCGGCCGCGGTCGGGACCGAGGTGTGGGTTCAGATCAAGGTCCGCATGGACGCCGACCGGACGCGCCTCGGCCGCCCGTGGGACCCGGACGACAGCCCGCCCGACCTGCGCGGCACGGTTCGCCCGCGCGGCGAGTCGGTGCACATCGGCCCGTGCGAGGGGACGCGCCACTGCGAGGGGACGATCGACGCGGCGCGGCTGGTGCCGGGGGTCCCGTTCCGCGTGGCGGTCGACGAGATGGATTGGGCGCTGCCCGACCGCGTCGGCGGCGCGTGGTTCATCTGGCGCGGCGGCCGCGAGGAGACGCTCCACACGCGACTCGGCGGCGTCGAGGTGACCGTGACGGTGAAGCGCCTCGCGTTCCAGCCGCCGGCCCCGCCGGTGGCGACGACGGAGCCGGCGCCGGAGCCCCCAGCAGCGCGCGTCGACGCGGGGACGGCGCGCGTGGATGCGGGCGCGGGGCGACGGCCGCGCATGCGGCGCGACGCGGGCGCGACCAAGGGGGCCACGGGGGCGTTCTGACGGGCAACGAATGGAGCAGCGGGCGCCACTCCCCTCTCCAGCACGCGACATGTAAACGCCGACGCGGAGGCGTAGACATGATGCACCTGTTCCTGGGAGATCTCATGGTTGACGGGCGTGACGATCTGTGAGTCGACACGCCCGTCGCGCGAACGCGCGGCCGTAATTCTACCACCGGGGGCGGACCACGAGAGCGCGACGCGAGCGGAGGTGGGTGTGCCTACTTGGAGGCGTGGGACGGCGACGCGTTCGCCGTCGCGCGGAGCGCGCGCAGCCGCCCCAACTCGTCGGGGTCGGCCCACAGCAGCCAGCGGCCCATGAGGTTCGCGCTCGGGATCTTGCGCCCCTTCATCTGCCCTTTGTGGACCCAGCGGTGCAGCGTAGAGACGTGCACGTCGAGCTGCTTCGCGAGCGCGTCCGGCGTCCATTCGTGCTCGCGCAGCTCGGCGTCGCTGAGAGCATCGCCGCCGTGATGGCCGTCGTCGCCGCGACGTGCGTCACGCGCGTGTGCGGCGTCGCCCCGCGCGCGCCGCGGCCTCGTGCCGTCACGTTCCGCGAGGAGCGTGCTCACCATCGAGTCGCTGAAGTCGCCGCGCTGCCTCGCGGGGCGCCAGCCCTCCGCGTTGAGCGCCGACGCGATGTCGCCGTAGCTCCCGCCCTCGAGTCGAAGGGCGCGCGCGCGGGCCAGCAGGTCCGCGTAGTAGCTGAGCTGCGAGAGCTTCGCCACGGGGCGCGCGAGCCGCGTCTGGGTGCGGTGACCGCCGACCCATCGGATCGCCAGGTCGACGCGCTCGCTCTCGCCGTCGACCGTCACGGCGACCTCCTGCACGAGCTGGTGGACGATGGACTTCCTCTGCGCGATCGTCGTGGTCGATGCGCGCCACAGCGCGGGGACGTCCGACGCGAGGCCGCGGATCATCTCGCGCTCATCCGCCGTCAGCGTCCCGGGGCGCTCCGCCTGATAGCGCCGGTAGTTCTCCTGGAGCTCGAGCTTCGCGCGCAGGTGCTCCTCCAACTGCCGCTCCAGCGTGCGAGCGACCAGACGGTTCTCCGGCTCGACGGCGTTGTACTGACGGCGGCTGCGATCGACGTCCTGCTGCGCGCGCTCGAGCCGCTGCAGCCACATCGTCTCGGTGCGCGTCCGCTCCGCGTCGATGTCCGCCGCGACCGCGAGGCTGACCTCAAGCGACGCGGGCTCCAGCGCGCGCAGCAGCAGCGCCTCGACGGCCTCGTCGACGCACGCCGCGGCGAGCGACTGACAGATCGGCCCCGCGTAGGTCCTCGACTCGTGCGTGCACGCGTAGCGGGGGTGCTCGTTGTAGTTGGTGCCCATGCGGTGGCCGCATCGGCCGCAGCGCAGCAGCCCCGCGACGAGCGCGTCGCCGGAGCGCGGAGCCCCCCGCTGGATCTGGCGGTTGCCGGAGAGTCGCGCGCGATTCATCTCGTAGCGCTCCTCCGTGATGTAGGCCGGCGCCCGGCTGGGAAGGTACACCATGCCGCGAGCGGCGCGCGTGAAGACGCGCCCGCTCCCGGCGCGCGCCGGGTCTCTGCGGCGCGGATCGCGCGTGCGACGCCCCCACACGTACACGCCCGCGTAGATCGGATGCGTCAGGATGCCGTACAGCGTCATCCGGACGGGGCGACGCCACTGCAGATCTCCCCTCTCGGGGCCGTGCTGGACGCGCACGGGGAGCTGGATGCCGTTCGACACGAGGTGCCGCAGCACCCCGCTGAGCGAGCCGCACCGGTCGAAGACGTCGAAGACCAGCGCGACCACCGCGCGCGCCTGCTCGTCGGGCTCCAGCGCGACCTCGCCCGAGGGGCGGCGCACGTAGCCCGTCGGCAGTTGCATGGCGAGCTCGCCGCGCTCGGCCTTGTGCAGACGCCCCTCCAGCATGCGCATCTTGATCGTGTGCAGCTCGGCCTCGCTCATCGTCCCCTTGAGGCCGAGCAGCAGCCGGTCGTTGTAGTGGCTCGGGTCGTAGACCCCGTCCAGGTCGCTGATGAGCGTGCCGAAGAGCGAGCACATCTCGAGCAGCTGGTACCAGTCGCGGCAGTTGCGCGCGATCCGCGACACGTCGACGCCGAGCAGGATCCCGACGTGACCGAGGCCGACCTCCGCCACCATGTGCTTGAAGCCCGGCCGCCCCTCCGTGCTCGCGCCCGAGCGACCGAGATCCGCGTCGATCACGAGGACACGGTCGCGACGCCACCCGAGCGCGACGGCGCGGTCGACGAGGTCGTACTGCATCCTCGTGGACTCCTGGTGGTGCAGGAGCTGGTAGTTGGTGGACTGGCGGACGTAGACGATGGCGATGCGCTCGTGGTGACGCGAGGCGACCTTCGAGGAGTAGACCGCGGCGTGGGAGTTGGCGTCAGGGGAGTTGGCGCTCATCGCGTCCCCCCTCGTCGGCGCGCGGTCGCGCGAGCCACTGGAGCACCATCGCACGGAGCACCCCGATCACGACCCGACGTGAGTTCTGAGGGAGTGCGCCCCAGGTGAACTGCGGGGCTCGCGTCTCGGGGAGCGGCAGCGGGAGTTGAGCCGGCGGGGCGGAGGGTGGGCGTTTCCTGGCCATCCCGGAGTGTCGCCATCCAGCGAGCCAGCGCGAGCAGCCCGGACGCGGCGACGACCGGCCGCGGGGGCGCGTCTGTCAGAGGAGGCGGCCGGGGCGGCCGAGGGGCGTGCGTTCCCCCCGGTACAGGAGGGTTATGTGTAGACCGTCGCGTCGGCGTTTACCTTACGCGTGCTGGAGAGCGTAGGGTGCCCCCAGCGGGCGGCGTGGCAGCGGGCGGCGTGGCGGCGGGCGGCAACGTCGATGCAGCAGCGCGCCCCTTGACCGACGTCCTCCGGCGCGGTTCCACTGCGGCGCCTATGAAGACGCTCCCGTTCTCCGAGCTCACCGCCGCCGACGGCGCGCTCGACCTGCCGTTCCTCCAGGCGCGGCTCCACGCCTCCGCGGCGGAGCCCTGGGCCACCTTCGCGACCACCGCCCTCTCCGCGCAGGAGCGCGCCGACCTCGACGCGCTGCGGCGCCGCCTCGCCTTCACCAGCACCAGCCGCGCGAACGAGGCGACCCTCTGGGCCCGCGCGATCTACCCCCTGCTCATGGTGGCCGAGGTCGACGACGTCCGGGCGTGGTCGCAGGTCGCGCTGAACGTCGTCGTGCGCGGCGACCTCCGCGGGCTCGACGGCGCGGCCCTGCGGCTCCACGGGATCGTCGACGGCGCGCTCGCGGCCGACGCCGCGGGGCAGCCGGTCGACCCCTTCTTCCTCGTGGTGGAGGCGAAGCGGGCGCTCGACGCGGCCGACCCGCTGCCGCAGCTCCAGGGGGCGATGCTCTCCCTCGCGCTGCGGCGGCTCGACGACGACCCCCACGCCGAGCACGAGGTGTTCGGCTGCTTCACCATCGGCGACGCGTGGACCTTCGTGCGGGGTCGCTTCGCGCGCGCCGAGGGCGACGGGGGCGCGGCGGTGCGGGCGGACTATCACCCGTCGCGCGAGCTCTCCGAGCACGCCGAGGCGGACGCGATCGCGGCGATCCTCAAGGCCGTCGTCGCGCGGCAGCGGCCGAAGGCGGCGTGAGGGGCGCGTCACCGCCGCGCGCGGGGCGTCACCAGATGGCCCCCGAGCGATCGACCGGCAGCGTCACGTCGTAGGGCCCGCGTCGGCCGTCGAGCCAGACCGTCACCGGCTCGGGCGAGAGGCACCGCGGCGTCGCGCCCCCCACGTCCGCGTCGTCGTCGGTGAGCCACTCGACGGCGACCGACCCCCGCGCCTGCACGGTCGCGGAGAAGCGCCCGCGGCCGTCCGTCGAGAACACCTCGCCGCCGACCCGCACACGCCCTCGCGCGTCGCAGCGGGCGTCTCCCGCGGCGTCCCACGCCCGCCTCCCCTCGATGTGCACCTCCTCGACGGGCAACGCCGTCGCCGCCGCGAGGGCCGTGACGGTGGTGCCTCCAAGCCAGCCGCTGCGGACCTCCACGACGCGAACGGACGGCGCATCTCGCACGGGCACCAGCGTTGCGTACGGGTAGTCGACCCTCGCGCTCTGGCGCCCGCGCTCGCGTCCCGAGCGGGGGTCGATGGTGAGCAGCATGCGGTGGGACTCGCTGTAGGCGTAGAGCGCGTCGTCGGTGAGCGTGTAGTCGCCTCTCCAAGCGCGCTGTGCGCGCCAGCGGACCTCGCCGGTGTCCCGGGAGACCATGAGCACGTCGTGTGCGAGTGAGTTGGCCCCGCGTGCGTCGAGCAGCAGCAGGTCGTCGCGGGCGGTGATCCTCGCCTCGTCGTCGTCCCGGCGCAGCCCGAGCGAGTCCAGGTCCAACGCGTACCGCCGTCGCCCCGTGGCGCCGTCGAAGTCGTCGAGGAACGGGGCGAGCTCCACGCCACGGGGGTGGTGCGTCCACGTCGCCACGCGGCCGTTCGACGCCGCCACGGCCTCGCGGAGGTCGAGCCCCTGATGCCGGGCGCGGGCCGTCCAGAGCCGCCGTCCCGAGCGCGCGTCGAGGGCGGTGAGCGCGTCTCCGGTGTGGACGTACGCGCGGCCCGCCTCGACCAGGAGGGAGACGCAGCCGGGCGCGGTGGCGGTCCAGCGCGTCGCGCCGGTTCGGTTGTCGAGCGCGGTGACGGAGTCCGCGTCGCACGTCAGGATGAGCCCGCCGGTCGCCGCAAAATGCGCGGGCCACCGCGCGCGGCTCCAGTCCCGCGCGACCTCCCAGCGGGTCGCGCCGGTGTCCAGGTCCACCGCGCGGAGGCCCTGCGGCGTGGCGTGGAGCAGCCGCCCGATCGGCCTTGGCCCCTCCCCGACGACGAATTGCCGGCGCGCCGGCAACGACCGCCAGGGGAACGCGACGCGGCCCGTCTCCGCGTCGAGGACGGCGTAGTCGTCCACGCCCTCGACGACCACCCAGCGCCCGGCGGCGACCGTCACGTCGCCGTTGAAGGGGAGCTGGCGCTGCCAGACGCCGCGGAGGCCCACCGACGGCGGCGCGGTGGGTGGAGGTCGCGACGGGACGGTCGCGGGTCGCGCGGGCCGGCGCGCCACGCGGGCGCCGTACGCCCCCGCCGCGATGAGCGCGCAGGCAGCGACGCTGAGCACCGAACGCACTGCGCGGGAGGGCCGCCTCATGGGCGCGATCGTACCCCGCGCGTGTCCGGTCGGCACCGGCGTCGCCAGGCCCCTCGCGCGCACCACGCCACCGCGAGCCCGCCGCATCGCCGCCCGCTGCCGGCGCCACTCCCCCCTCCAGCACGCGTAAGGTTCACGCCGACGCGGAGCGCCCTGGTGAGCCTGTCGCGCCAGTCTGGGCGCGGAGCTGAGGCGACCGCCGCCCGCCGCCGATCCTCCTCCCCACCGGCAGCCGGTCCGGATAGCGTAGGCCATGCGCCACCCGCTCGCCCACGTCTGGATCGTCGGCCTCCTCGTCGCGTGCTCGGAAGGCCCGAGCGATGTGCCCGTCGACGCCGCCGAAGACCGCCTCGAAGCCGGCGCCGACGTCGCCGACGTCGCCCCCATCGAGGACGTCGCCCCCGTCGAGGACGTCGCCCCCGTCGAGGACGTCGCCCCCATCGAGGACGTGGCGGGCGATCACGTCGACGGACCTGACGCCTCCATCACGGCCGACGTCGCGGACGAAGCGGACGCTGCCCCCGACACGGCCGACATCGTCGACGTCGCCTCCCCCCCGGACGCGACGCTCGACGTTCCCCTCGACACCGCCCCCGACGCGGTCGGTGACGCCCGGGCCGACGCCGCCCCCGACGTCGCCCCCGACGTCGCCCCCGACGTCGCCCCCGACGCGAGCGTCCGCCCCGCGCGCGCCTGGATCGGCATCGTCGGTACGGGGCAGAGCCTCTCGGTCGGCGCGACGGCCGCGCGCCCCATTCACACGACGCAGCCCTACAACAACCGCGTCCTCCGCGACACCGGCAGCGCCCCTCTCTACGACGGGGTGGGCGACGCGCTCTCCCTCGGCCCGCTGGTCGAACCCATCCGTCCGCGCTACCCGACGCCCCCGTACCCCGCGGGGCCGCTCTACCCCAACAACATCTACGGCGAGACCCCGCACGCCGCGATGGCCAACGACCTCACCGCCCGCGTGCGCGCGGCCCTCGGCGAGGACTACGTCACCGTCCACTCGGTGGTCGGCGAGAGCGGCCAGAGCATCACCCGCATCGAGCGCAACGGCACCGGGCGCGCCTTCGCCGCCTCGCTCTACGAGGCCCGCGCCGTCACCTCGCTCGCGCGCGCCGCCGGCGTCCCCTTCGCCTACCGCGGCGTGATCGTGACGCACGGCGAGACCGACACCGCCCGCGCCACCTACGAGGCCGACCTCTACCGCCTCTGGACGGACTACGACCGCGAGCTCCGCGCCGTCACGGGGCAGCGCGAGCGGGTGGTGATGTTCGTCTCGCAGCAGGCCTCCTTCCCCAACACCATGGGGACGCGCTCGCTCTCCACGCAGGCGCAGTGGCGCGTCGGCGTCGACCACCCCGGCGAGGTGGTGTGCGTCGGGCCGAAGTACCAGTACGTGTACTCCGACGCGGTCCACTTCGACGCCTACGGGTACGCGCGGCTCGGCATCAAGTACGCGCAGGTGTTCTACGAGGTGGTGGTGCGCGGCAACCCCTGGCGGCCGCTGCAGCCGCGGGCGGCGCGGCGCGCGGGCGCGGTGATCACGCTGGACATGGACGTGCCCGTCGCGCCGCTCGCCTGGGACACGTCCATCACCGCGCCGCACCAGAGCGCCTACACCGAGTGGGCGATGGGCCGAGGCTTCGAGGTGGAGGACAGCACCGGCCGCCTGCGCATCACCGGCGTGCAGATCATGGGGGCGAGCGTCGCCATCACCCTCGCCGCCGCGCCCCGCGGCACCGGGCTGTCCGTGCGCTACGCGATGACCCAGGACGTCGCGGGCTACGCGGGCGGGCCGAGCACCGGGCGGCGGGGGCAGCTCCGCGACAGCGACCCGTACGTGGGCTCCGACCGCGCGGTGATTCGCGCGCGGGTGACGCGCGGGTCGACGATGGTCACGGGCGTCGCGGCGACGGCCTTCGCGGCCCGCGGCGTGCGCGACCTCGTCGAAGGGGTCGGGCTCACGGGGGAGACGATCGTGACCGCCCGCACCGACGGCGCCGTCACGCTCTCCCGTCCGTGGATGGGCGCGACGGGCGAGGCCGAGCTCACCTTCCACAGCGACCAGCGGAACTACTGCGTCCAGTTCGAGATGCCGGTGCCGTAGCGACGTTCGCGTGCGAAACCGCGACCTCCGACTCGCGCGAGGTCAGCGCGCCCAGAGGAGGGCGAGGTCGAGCTCCAGCGCGTCGAAGGGCTCGACCCGCACGCGCACGTCGCCGCGCCACGTGCCGACGGGTCGATACACCCCGCCGTCGCGGCGGAAGGCTTCGAGGGTGCGTTCCTTCGGGTCGACGAGCCACGCGTGGGGGATGCCGGCGCGCGCGTAGAAGGGCATCTTGTCGGCGCGGTCCATCACCTCGGTGGAGGGCGAGAGCACCTCGCACACCCAGTCGGGCACCACGTCGAACGCGGCGGTCTCCGGCAGGTGCGGCATCCGATCGCGGCGCCACCCGACGAGATCGGGGTCGAGCGGCTCGAAGTCCGGGTCGATGCCGAGCACAAGCTCCGGCTCCGACTGGATCCACCAGCCGCCGGGGCCATTCCAACCGAACTGGTAGGGCGGACCGACGATCTGGATCAGCGCGCTCGCCGCCGCGACGTGGGGCGGCGCCGGACGTGGCATGACCACCAGGCGACCGGCGATCACCTGCCCGGTCATGTGCTCGGGCAGTGCGTCGATGATGTCGCGGAAGGTGCGGAGGCGCTTCGGTGCGGTGGTCGGGACGACGCTCACGACGAGGAGACTACCGCAACCGTCGTGGACCGTGGGCGAGCGACGGCCCCGCCGTTCGCCGAGCCTCACGGCGGGTTACCCGAAGCGCGTGCTGGAGAGGGGAGTGGCGCCAGCAGCGGGCGGCGGACTGCGGGCAGCGGGCTGTGGGCGCTGGGCTGCGGCACCCCATTCACCCGCGGGCCTCCGGCGCGCTACCCTGCGCCCCCTCCGCGTGATCCACCCCGACGACCCGCCGCCCGGTGCGCCCTGGGACACCGCCTTCGCGCGCTGCCCCTTCGCCTTCCTCGACTGCGAGATGACCGGCCCCGACCCCGCGCGCGACGCGCTCGTCGAGGTCGCCGTCACCCGCGTCGAGGGCGAGCGCGTCGCGGGGGCGTTCGCGTCGCTCGTCCGCACCGACGTCCCCTCCAACCCCGCCGCCCTCGCGCTCCACGGCATCGCCCCCGAGCAGCTCGCCGACGCGCCCGCGTTCGCCGACGTCGCCCCGCGCGTCGCCGAGCTCCTCGACGGGGCCGTCCCCGTCATGCACGGCGCCGCGCTCGACGTCGACTTCCTCAACCTCGCATACGGGGCAATCGCGGGACGCGCGCTCCTCGGGCACGTGCTCGACACGGTGCTCCTCGCGCGGCGCGTGGTGCACACGAAGGCGTACGGGCTCTCGTCGCTCGCCGCGAAGCTCGGGCTCCCGGCGCGCCGCTGGCACCGCGCGGGCGAGGACGTCGCCGGCGTCCGCGACCTCTTCGCCCACGTGGGCCGCGTGCTCCGGCCCGCCTCGGCGCGCGACCTCTGGGAGGTGCGCGTCGGCCAGGAGGGCCCCGTCCGCGTTCGAACCGCGTTCGAAGAGCTCTTCGCCCGCGCGCAGGGCGGTCGCCGCGCGCTCTCGATGCTCGTGCGGACGCCGGGGCACGAGCCGGCCACCCTCGTGGCCCGCGTCGAGCGCTGGTCGCCTCCCTACCTCCACCTCGCCACCGGGCAGCGCGGGGCCCACGGCGTCCGCGTGCTCCGCGCCGACCGCGTGCTCTACGCCGAAGAGGCGCCCGCGAAGCCCCGGTAGTGGTACGGTCGCGGCGCGTGCGCCCAATGCTCCCGTTCGTGCTGGCCCTCGCGGCGTGCGACCCGACGCCCCTCGCCCACTGCGACGAGCCCGACCTCGCCTGCGACCAGCCCGCGGCGCCCGTCGGCGCGACCACGCTGCGCCGGGTGCGCGAGCGGATGCCCGCGCCCGCGGAGGGAGCGCCCCTCGACGTCCGCGCCGTGACGGTGACCGCCATCGACGCCTACGACGAGACCGGCACCGGCCGCACCGGCACCGTGTGGGCCCAGGAGGTGACGCCCGTCGGCGCCTCCGACGACCGCTTCGCACCGTGCCCGCTGCTCCCCGACGGGCGGGGGCGGGTGTGCGCGCTGTCGATGTTCTCGCCGTCGTTCTCGCCGTCGGGGTATCGGCCGTCGGTGGGCGACCTCGTCGACATCGTGGGCGGCGGGTACGCGGAGTTCGTCTGCGCGACGTGCGGGTCGCCGTTTCCGCAGGGGGACTTCCTCCCGCAGGCCTCGTACGCGACGCTGCGGCGCGTGGGCGTGGCGCCGCCGCAGGCGCCCGTCCCGGTGACGCTCGACGAGATCAACGCCCACTACCGCGAGCTGATGGGCGTGCTGGTGACCGTGGCCGACGTCACCGCCTCGGGCGACCCCGACCCGCGCTTCGGCGAGCTCGCGCTCACGGGGGCGGTGACGCTCGCGCCGCAGCTCGCGCCGCTCACGGGCGCGCGTCGAGGAACGCACTGGGATCGGGTCACCGGCGTGGTGACGTACTTCTACAACCCGAAGCTCCTGCCGCGCGGCGCGGCCGACCTCGTCGGGCAGCGCGACCCGTAGCGCGCTACGCGGGCGCGGGCTTCGAGGCGCGCTCGCGGCCGGCGGCGATGGCGAGGACGCGGTCGAGGTCGACGGGCTTCACGAGGTGGAGGTCGAAGCCCGCGGCGCGGCTGCGCTCGCGGTCGGAGTCCTGGCCGTAGCCCGTGATGGCGACGAGGAAGAGCCGCGGGCCCGTCGGGGCCTCGCGCAGGCGGCGGGCGAGCTCGTAGCCGTCCATCACCGGGAGCCCGATGTCGACGAAGGCCACCTCGGGGGCGAACCCGTCGGCCGCCTGGAGCCCGCCGGGGCCGTCGTAGGCCGCTCGGACGTCGTGGCCGTCGGCGCGGAGGGCCTCGGCGAAGAGGTCGGCGGCGTCGAGGTTGTCGTCGACCACGAGCACGCGCGCGCGGGTGACGCCCGGGGCCGGGGGCGGCGGCGCGGGCGGCGGGCGGATGTCGGTGATCGGGCGCGACAGGTCGAGCGGCAGGCGGACGACGAACTCGCTCCCCTGGCGCGGGCCCTCGCTGCGGGCGGAGATGGCGCCGCCGTGCTGCTCGACGAGCGAGCGGGCGATGGAGAGCCCGAGCCCGAGGCCGCCGCGCGAGCGGTCGAGCGTGCGCTCGCCCTGCACGAACTGCTCGAACACCCGCGGCAGGAGCGCGGCCGGGATGCCCATCCCGTTGTCCTTGACGGAGAGGACGACGTCGTCGCCGTCGCGCGCGGCGGTGACGGTGACAAGCCCGCCGGGGTCGGTGTACTTCGCGGCGTTGGTGAGGAGGTTGGAGATCACCTGCGCGAGCCGGTGCGCGTCGGCCATCACCGGGAGCCCGCGCGCGGGGACGGCGGCGTGGAGCCGGTGGCGCTTCTCCTCGAGCAGCGCGGAGGCCGTCTCCACCGCGCCGGCGAACACCTCGCCGAGCTCGACGCGCTGGAGCTTGAGCTCCACCTTGCCGCGGGTGATGCGGGCGACGTCGAGGAGGTCGCCGACGAGGCGGGTCATGTGCTCGACCTGGCGCTCGATGACGGCGCGCTCGCGCTCGAAGGCGTCGGGCGAGCGCAGCTTCATGAGCTGGAGCGACGTCGCGATCGGCGCCAGCGGGTTGCGCAGCTCGTGCCCGAGCAGCGCGAGGAACTCGTCCTTCGTCCGGCTCGCCTCCTCGGCCCGCGCCCGCGCGCGCTGCTCGGACTCGTGGAGCATCGCGCGGTCGAGGGCGAGGCCCAGGGACGACGCGACGCGCTCCATCCGCTCGCGCTCGGCGGCGTCGAAGGCGCGCGGGGTGTCGTAGCCGAGCCACAGCACGCCCCGCGTCTCCTCGCGGCCCTTGAGCGGCAGCGCGGCCCACGCCTCGCGGCGCCCGAGCGGCGCCCCGGCCATCACCGGGAACCGCCGCAGCAGCTCGACCCGCGACCCGACGAACACCGGCGCCCCCGCGCGCTGCGCCACCGTCGCCGGGTAGTCGACGTCGAGCGGCAGCCCCGGGAACGACCGCACCTCCTCGGGCGCGTAGCCCGCGCTGGCGGCGTGCTCGAGGCGCTGCCCCTCCCGCAGGAGCACGCTCGCGAAGGTGGTGTCGAGCGCGGCGGGGGCGTGGCGCAGGGCCGCGGCCACCACCTCGCCGACGGCCGAGGCGCGCGCGAGCTCGGAGGCGAGGTCGTTGCTCAGCCGCAGGTCGGCCTCGATGAGCCGGCGCCGCGCGTCGGCCAGGTCGACCGCGTACGCGAGCAGCAGCACCACGCCGCCGAAGGCGCCCACCACCCCGATGACCATCAGCGCCGCCCCCTCGGCGGCGCCGTAGAGCGCGCGCCGCTGGGCCTCGAGCCAGAGCCACCCGAACAGCACCGGCGCCGCCACGCTCAACGCGAGGAGCCGCCGCGCGACGAAGCCCGCCGCCTCGCCGCTCGTCAGCAGCCGCGCCACGCCGAGCCCGGGCCGCAGCGCGAGGGTGCCGACGCCCAGCAGGGCGAGGGCCCCCGCGGTGAAGGGCGACATGCGGATGTACGACGTCGGCTGGTAGAGCATCCGCGCGCCGTAGAGGTACCCGAGCAGCGCCGCGAGCCCGACGAGGAGCACCGCGCCGTCGGCCACCTGCGCGGCCACCGCCCACGCGGCGCGGCGGCCGCGCGAGGCGGCCAGCGCGACGCCGGCGAGCGCGAGCCCGAGCGCGGCGTTGGGCGACATGCGGTTGGGGAAGCGCGCGCTCTCCGGGACGATCGCGTCGCGCGCGAGGAGCTGGTCGATGCCGAGGTCGACGCCGAGGGCGTACTCTGCGAGCGAGGCGGCGCCGACGGCCGCGGCGAGGGCGGCGAGGGCGCAGCCGGCGCGGTCGCGGCGCGAGCCCCGCGCGCCCGAGGCCCGCAGGAGGAGCGCCGCGCCGAGGAGCGCGAGCGAGAGCGCGGTGTTGGTCTTCATCCGCGGCCCCGCCCACGCGGCCGAGCCCGCGAGCCACGCCGCGAGGAAGGCGAGGGCCACCGCGAGCACGGCGGCGCCGGCGGCCCGCGGGAGCAGCCCGGCGGGGGCGTCGGCGTCGTCGGGGGTGGCGTCGGTCGGCATCGGGGGTGCGGCGCAGGGCAGCGCCGCCGACAACGTCTAGGGGATCCTGGGGGGCGCAGCAAGGGCGCGCTGTCTTGACGTCGCGGCGCCGCTGCGCTCTGATGCCGCGCGATGGGAGGGACGCCCTACAGCGACGAGTTCGGCCTGGTCGGCACCGCGATCGACGGCAAGTACGCGGTCGAGGCCGTGGCGGCCGCGGGCGGCTTCGGCGTGGTGTACCGCGGGCGCCACCTCGTGCTCGGCAGCGCCGTCGCGCTCAAGGTGCTGCGCGTGCCGCCGGAGCTCGGCGAGGGGGCGCGGCGGGCCTTCGTGCAGATGTTCCTCAACGAGGCGCGGATCGTCGCGGCGCTGACGCACCCGGCGGTGGTTCGCGCGGTGGACTTCGGCGCGGTGGCCTACGCCCCGGGGCTCGACGCGCCCTGGATGGCGCTCGACTGGATCGACGGCGCCACGCTCGCGCGCGACCTCGACGCGCGCCGCGGCCGCGGGGGGCGCTCGCCCGCGGAGGCCCTGAGCCTGCTCGGGCCCGTGGCCGAGGCGCTCGCCGAGGCGCACGAGGCCGGCGTCGCCCACCGCGACGTGAAGCCCGGCAACGTGATGCTCCCGCACGCGCGCGGCCGCCGGGGCGTCGAGGCGCGCCTGCTCGATTTCGGCATCGCGAAGGTGATGGGCGGCGACGAGACCGCCACCAGCGGCCAGACGCTGACCCACTCGGCGCTGCCGGCCTTCTCCCCGCGCTACGCCGCGCCCGAGCAGGTGAGCCGCATGCGCTCGGGCCCCTGGACGGACGTGCACGCGCTCGGGCTGCTCTTCACCGAGGTGCTCACCGACCGGGCGCCCTACGACGGCGACAAGCTCCAGCTCACCGCGCAGGCGATGGCCTCGGCGCGGCCGACGCCGGGGCGCTTCGGGGTCGACGTCGGGCCCTGGGAGTCGGTGCTCGCCCGCGCCCTCGCGCTCCACCCCAACGACCGCTACCCCGACGCCCGCGCGCTGCTCGACGCGCTGGAGGCGACGGCGGCCGAGGCCGACCGCGCGTGGACGGCGGCGCGCGACGAGCCGACGCGGGAGCGCGCGGCGCCGGCGGTGGCGCCGGTGCAGGCGCCCGCGCCGCAGGGGGCGGGGACGATCTCCGCGGTGGTGCTCCCCGACGCGCCGCCGGCGACGCCGAAGGGGCGGCGCGCGGCCGTGGCGGTCGCGGTGGTGGCGGGGGCGGTGGTCGCGGCGGCGACGGCGTTCGTGCTCGGGCGCGCGCCCGCGCCGACCGCGCGTGTCGCGGGGGCGCTGCGGGCGGCCGCGGTGCCGGCGCGCGCGGAGCCGGCGGTGACGGTGGCGCCCGCGGCGGTTCAGGTGGTGGCGGACGCGGCGCCGGTTGTGCCCGTGGTTGTGCCGGTTGCACCTGCGGTCGCGGCGCGCGGTGCGCCGGTGGCTCGTGCGACGCCGCTGGCGCGACCGGCGCGTCGGGGGACGACGTCGCGCACGCCTGGGCTGCTCCCCGAGCCGCCGCTGCCGTCGCGCGCGGACGAGCGCCCGCCGCTGGAGTAGACGCATGCGAGGGTGGACGGCTTCGGTGGGTGGGGCGGTGGTGCTGGCGGCGACGACCGCGGCGGCGCAGGGCGCACCGACGCGGCGCGAGCTGCTCGACCGGGCCGACGCGGCGAGCCGGGCGGGGCGGCACGGCGAGGCGCTGGCGGCGGCGGAGGCGGCGGGGAGGATGCAGATGACGCCGTCGGTGCGGATGTTCCTCGCGGAGGAGCACGAGGCGCTGGCGGGGGAGGGGGAGGCGCGGCACCTCGTCGACGCGGCGCGCGCGGCGGAGACGTGCGTGCGCGAGGCCACCGCGCAGACGGCGCTCAACAACCGCGAGCGCATCCTGGCGCGGTGCACGGTGCTGCTCCAGCGCATCAACGCGCGCATCGCGCGGGTGCGGGTGGCGGGCGTTCCCGCGGGCGCGGAGGTGCGACTCGACGGCGAAGTCCTCCCCGAGGCGGAGTGGAACACCCCCGTCGAAGTGCTCCCCGGCGAGCGGGTGGTGGAGGTGAGGGTGGCGGGCGGCGGGGTGTTCCGTCGGGCGGTCCGGCTCGCGGCGGGCGCGAGCGAGACGGTGACGGTGGTGCTCGCGGCGCCGCCAGCGGTGGAGAACGCAACGCCGGGCGCGGGGGCGGGTGCGGGCGATGTGGCGCGTGACGACATGGCGCCGCCGACGTGGCCGCGCGTGGTGGGGTGGTCGCTGGTGGGCGTCGGCGCGGTGAGCCTCGGGGTGAGCGCGTGGCAGTGGGCGAACACGAGCGGGTACGCGGACGACGCGGCGAACGGAACGGGCGACCACGGCGGCGCGTGGGCGCGGTACGCCGACGCGATCAACCCGGCGAACGCGGCGGGCGCGCGGGCGCTCTCGATCGACGACGTGTGCGAGCGGGCGCGGGCCGACGCGGGCAACGCCGACGCGCGCGGCGCGGCCTCGCTCTGCGACGCGCACGCGCAGGCGCGGGCGATGGCGATCGCGTTCGGGGTGGGCGGTGGGGTTCTCGCGGTGGCGGGCGTGGTGCTGGTGGCGGTGGCGCCGCGCGCGCGGGCGGCGCGGGTGGCGGTGGCGCCGCTGGTGGGCGCGGGGGTGGGCGGCGCCGCGGTGGGCGGGGCGTTCTGATGAAGCGCGCGGCGCCGAGGGCGCAGGCGGGGTGATCGTCCGCTGAGAGGGCAGAGTCGGGGCGGCCCCGCCGGCGCCTAACCTCGCGCGGTCACGCAATGTCCACCGCGTTCGACGTCCGCCTTGCGCCGTCCCGCGCACCGTGTGACGACCGCGCGGCCATGCGCGAGCGACACGACGCCTTGGGGAAGGACCTGCTGGTCACGGCGCTGCGCGACGTGGGGACGGTGGAGCGCGGGGTGGAGAGCGGGGCGACGACGCAGCGGGTCGACGTGCTCTTCCGGCCCGACGCGGCGCACCACGCCGCTCGGTTGCAGCGCGGCCTGCTCGGCGCGCTGGTGGACGCGCGCGAGTGCCACCTCGAGCCCTTCCGCAACACGCCCCCCGTCCCGGCGGTGCGCGGCTGCGTGCGACGCCTCTGGGTCCAGCACCACGTGCGGGAGCTGGAGGGGCGGCGCGACGACCCACCGAAGTCGTCGCCGATGCCCCGCGCGATCGTGATCTCACCGGGGCGGCCCGAGGGGGCGCTGGAGGTGTTCGCGTGCGGCGCAGCGGAGGGGCATCCGCCGGGGGTGTTCCGCACCCACGACGAACTCGGGCTGTGGGTGGTGGTCGCCGCGGAGCTGCCGGAGACGCCGGAGACGCTCGCCTGCCGGCTCCTCGGCCGCGGTGAGACCTTCCGGCGTGCCGTCGAAGCCCTGCGGCGCCTGCCCCCCGATGCCTGGGAGCACAGGCTCCTGGACGTTCTGGTACAATGGCGCAGCTACATCGCCCAGCAGCCCACGCGCACCGAGGAGGATGAGGAATTCATGAACGCCGTGCAGGCAGCATACGAACGAGACCAGGCACGGGCCCGCAACGAGGGCCTCTCGCAGGGCCTCCTCCCACTCACGCACCAGTTCGAGCGCCGCCTCGGGCGCGCCCTCTCCGACGGCGAGCGCGCGACGATCGCCGAGCGCCTCCGCACCGTCGGCCCCGTCCGCCTCGGCGACGTCGTGCTCGACCTCGCCTCCGACGCCCTCGCCGCCTGGCTCGCCGACCCCGCCGCGCGCTGACGACGCCTCCGCCCCGCCGCCGCTCCGCGCGCTTGACGGCGCAGGGGCGCTGCGCTGTGATCCGCCGCGATGGATGTCGCGGCGTCGCGGGCGTGGGGGCGGTGGGCGCTGGTGTTCGTCGTGCTCGCCGGCTGCTCGCTGCGGTGGCCGGCGTCGAGCGGCGACGCGGGGTGGGGGCCGGAGGTCGTCGCCGATGCGGACGGCGGCGACGCGGACGGCGGCCTCGACGCGGCGGACGAAGAGGCCGCGACGGGCGACGATGTGCTCGACGAGGACGCGGGCGCGACGGACGACGGCGACGCAGCGGACGGGGACGTCGCCGACGACGATGCTGCCGCGGACGCCCCGGACGAAGTCGACGCGGGTGACGCCCGCGACGACGCGGCGGACACGGGCGACGGCGCGGCGGACGCGGGCGACGACGCGGCGGACATCGTGTGTCCGGCGGGCCGCACGCGATGCGGTGAGCTCTGCGCCGACACGCAGATCGACCCCCAGCACTGCGGCGGCTGCGGCCAGCAGTGCGCCGACGGGCAGTCGTGCACCTTCGGCCGCTGCGTCTGCCAGGCGGGCGCCGCGGACTGCGACGGCAACGCGGCCAACGGCTGCGAGGTCGACACCACCACCAGCGCCTCCCACTGCGGCATGTGCGGCCGCGCCTGTGCCGCGCGCCCCAACAGCACGCCCGCCTGCGTCGCGGCGGAGTGCCGGCCGGCGTGCGCCACGGGCTTCGCCGACTGCGACGCGATGGAGGCCAACGGCTGCGAGGTGAACACCGCCACCGCCCTCATGCACTGCGGCGGCTGCGGGGTGGCGTGTCAGGCGCGCGCCAACGCCACGCCCACCTGCCAGGCAGGCGCGTGCGGCTTCGCGTGCGCGACGAACTATGGCGACTGCGACGCGACCGAGGCCAACGGCTGCGAGGTGCCGCTCCTCAGCACGCAGGCCCATTGTGGGCGCTGTGGGGGAACGTGCCCGTCGGGGCGCGCGTGCGTGTCTGGGGACTGTGCGACGGCGGCCTCGTGCTACTCACCGCGGATCACCTGCGCCGGCGCCTGCGTCGACCCGACGAGCGACCCGCGCAACTGTGGGTCGTGCGGGCGCGTCTGCGGCACGGGCCAGACCTGCGTCTCGAGCGGCTGCCAGTGCCCAACGGGCCAGTCGGTGTGCGGCGCCGGCTGCACCAACCTGATGACCGACGTCGCCAACTGCGGCAGTTGCGGCACTGCGTGCCCCACGGGTGCGTCGTGCGTGGGTGGGACATGCCGGTGCCCCTCGGGCCAGACGGTCTGCGGCGGGCGCTGCGTGAACACCGCCTCCGACGACGCCCACTGCGGCGCCTGCGGCCGGGCCTGCGCAGCGAGCGGCGCGTGTGTGATGGGGAACTGCAACTGCGGCAGCCGCGGCCAGATCTGCTGCCTCGTGGGCCGTTGCGGCGCCGGGCTCACGTGCATGTGGGGCTTCTGCCGGTAGCCCAGGCGCGCTCGCCGCATCCAGCGCGCTCTCTTCGACTTGCCCAACTCCCCCGTTGCCCGCGGCCCCGCGCCGGTGCGATCGTCCGCGCCTCCTCCGCACCCACCGGGGTCCCGCATGTCCACCACCTCCCTCACCGGCTGCGCGCTCGCGCTGGCGGCCCTCGCCGCGCCGTCCGTCGCCGCCGCGCAGCGCGCCGAGTACGCGCGCCCCGACGAGCTCCGCGGCGAGCTCCCGCACCACCTCGACGTCTCGCTCCGCCTCGGCTACACGCGCGTCGTGGAGTCGGGGCGCGCGGGCGCGTTCGCCAACGCCGGGGCCTTCTCGCTCCGCACGCGCGCGCTCGTCGGGCGGACGGCCGCGTGGTGCGGCGGGCTCGACGGCGAGGTCGGCGGCGCCGACGCGGGCTTCGCCTACGGGGTCACCGCGTACCTCCTCGGCGGCGGCGTTCGCTGGGGCCGCGGCAACGCGCTCTGCCTCACCGGCGGCGCGGGCCTCGGGGCCGTGGGCGACGCCGTCCCCTTCGCGGGGCGCTTCCCCGTCGAGTTCAGCGTGACGCAGCAGCTCGGGCCCGTCCGCCTCCTCGCCTGGGCCCACGCCGCGTGGGTGCTCGGCGACGACCGACGGCGCGACGGGTCGACGACGCTCCCCTTCGCCGACGAGGCCGAGGCCGGGATCTCCCTGCGACTCGGCAAGCAGCACCAGTACTGGTCGAGCACCAGCGCGGGGGCGGGGCCGTCGCTCGGCGTGGTGTACCGGGAGTTCATGGGCGCCCGCGCGGTGGGCGTGGTGCTGGGCCTCGACCTCACGGGGGCGCGATGAAGCTCCACGTCGTACTCTCCGCGGCGCTCTCACTCACTGCGTGCGGGGGGCCGCCGACGCTCGCGCTCCGCCCGCCGGCCACGGCCGCGGACGACGCCTCGCACCGCCACGGGAGCTTCACCGGCGCCGACGGCGTCGCGCTCTTCGAACAGTCGTGGCACCCCGCGGGGACGCCGCGGGCGGTGGTGGTGATCCACCACGGGCTCAAGAGCCACAGCGACCACTACGCGCCCTTCGCGGCGCGGCTCGTCGCGCGCGGCCTCGCGGTGTACGCCTACGACATGCGCGGGCATGGGCGCTCGGCGGGGCAGCGGGCGACGCTCGACCGCGTCGACGCGCTGCTCGACGACCTCGGCACCTTCCTCGACCGGGTGCGGGCGCGGGAGCCGGGGCGGCCGGTGTTCCTGCTCGGGCACAGCGCGGGGGGCGCGGCGGTGACGCTCTTCACGCTGGAGCGCCGCCCTTCGCTCGCGGGCCTCGTGCTGCTGGCCCCCGCGCTCCGCGTCGACCGCTCGCCCATCGAGGCCGCGGCCACGCCGGTGGCGGCGATCCTCACGCCCAACGCGGGACTGCTCGACACGCCCGACGCGGATTTCTACCGCGCGCCCGACGCGGTGCGCGCGATGGCCGACGACCCGCTCATCTTCCACGACCCGGCGCCCGCGCGGACGGCCGCCACCATCACCGCCGCCATCGAGCGCATCTGGGCGCGGGCTGACACGCTCGACGTGCCGCTCCTCGGGGCGCACGGCACCGACGACCGCCTCACCGACCCGCGCGGCACCGCGGAGCTCGCTCGCCGCGCGCGCCACGCCGACCACACGCTGCTGCTCTACCGCGGCCTGCGGCACGACCTCCTCCACGAGCCCGAGCGCGAGCAGGTGGCCGCCGACCTCGAGCGCTGGATCGACGCGCACGCCCCGGCCGCCGCGCCGTAGCGGGGCTCGCGCGTCGGTCGCAGGCGAGGCTGCGAACCCTCACACCGCCCGGCGCGGTCACGCAATGTCCACCGCGTTCGACGTCCACCTTGCGCCGTCCCGCGTACCGTGTGACGACCGCGCGGCCATGCGCGAGCGACACGACGCCTTGGGGAAGGACCTGCTGGTCACGGCGCTGCGCGACGTGGGGACGGTGGAGCGCGGGGTGGAGAGTGGGGCTGCGACGCAGCGGGTCGACGTGCTCTTCCGGCCCGACGCGGCGCACCACGCCGCTCGGTTGCAGCGCGGCCTGCTCGGCGCGCTGGTGGACGCGCGCGAGTGCCACCTCGAGCCCTTCCGCAACACGCCGCCCGTCCCGGCGGTGCGCGGTTGCGTCCGGCGCCTCTGGGTCCAGCACCACGTGCGAGAGCTGGAGGGGCGGCGCGACGACCCACCGAAGTCGACGCCGATGCCCCGCGCGATCGTGATCTCGCCGGGGCGGCCCGAGGGGGCGCTGGAGGTGTTCGCGTGCGGCGCAGCGGAGGGGCATCCGCCGGGGGTGTTCCGCACCCACGACGAGCTCGGGCTGTGGGTGGTGGTCGCCGCGGAGCTGCCGGAGACGCCGGAGACGCTCGCCTGCCGGTTACTCGGTCGCGGCGAGATCTTCCGGCGTGCCGTCGAAGCCCTGCGCCGACTGCCGCCCGATGCCTGGGAGCACAGGCTCCTGGACGTTCTGGTACAATGGCGTAGCTACATCGCCCAGCAGCCCACGCGCACCGAGGAGGACGAGGAATTCATGAACGCCGTGCAGGCAGCATACGAACGGGACCAGGCACGGGCCCGCGACGAGGGCCTCTCGCAGGGCCTCTCGCAGGGCCTCTCGCAGGGCCTCTCGCAGGGTCTCCTCCCAATCACGCACCAGTTCGAGCGCCGCCTCGGCCGCGCCCTCTCCGACGGCGAGCGCGCGACGATCGCCGAGCGCCTCCGCACCGTCGGCCCCGTCCGCCTCGGCGACGTCGTGCTCGACTTCGCCCCCGACGCCCTCGCTGTCTGGCTTGCCGACCCCGACGCGCGCTGACGCGGCGCCTCGCCACCGATTCGCCCCCTTCACCGCCGCGCGGGCAGCGACACGACGTGGTCGATCCACACCTGCGCGGGGCTGCGCGCGGCGGACGACAGGTCGAGCGCGAACGCGACGTCGCCCGCGGGCACGTTCGCGAGGAAGCGCGACTCGTCCCAGCGCGCGTTCAGCGTCACCGTCGCCGCGTACTCGCCGTTGAGCAGAACCCTCGCGCGCACCGGGGCGCCGTCGTCGCGGCGCGCGCGGAGCACCACCAGCCGAACGCCCGGCTGGCGGATGTAGAGCGGGAGCGTGACGCGGCCGCCGCTCGGCTTGGCGACGCAGCTCCGCGCGCCGAGGTAGCGCCAGCCGAGCGCGTCCTCGTGGGGGCCGCAGGCGTCGAAGCCCTCGGGGACGGTCGCGGCCATGCGCGCGTCGAAGCCGTCGAAGTCCGGGCCCACCACGCCGAGCGCGCCGAGGGCCGCGGCGGCGTAGCGCTCGCACGAGCTCACCCGGATGGTCGACGCGATGACCGGCACCGCGCGCGGGTCCCCGAGCAGCCCGAGCGCCGCGATCGCGTTGGCCCGCGCGTCGTCGGTGGGGTCGCGCAGCGCCGTGTGGGCCAGCAGTTCGAACAACCGCGGGTCGCGCATCTGCCCGAGCGCCAGCACCACCCGGTAGCGCACGTGGTCGTCGGGGAACACCGCCATCAGCGCCTCGGTGGCCGCGCCGTCGCCGAGCTGGCCGAGCGCGCGGATCGCGTCGAGCTGCTCGTTCTCGTCGCGCGACCAGAGCGTCTCGATCAGCGGGTCGACGGCGTCGGGTTCGGCGAGGCGGGCGAGGGCCATCGCGGCGCGGCGGCGGAGCGAGGGCGGGTCCATCACCGCGAGGTCGCGGAGCAGCGGGACGGCGCTCGAGTCGCCCGCGCGGCCGAGCGCGATGGCGGCGGCGGCGCGCACGTCCCACGCGGGGTCGTCGAGCAGGCCCTGGAGCGGCGCGACGAGCGCGGCGTCGCCGAAGCCCTCCAGCAGCTCCACGGCCTCGACGCGGGCGGCGACGGGGGCGCGCGGGTCGTTGGCGAGGGAGGCGAGCTCGGGGGCGGCGGAGCGGTCGCCGACGCGGCCGCGGGCGACGGCGCCGCGCGCGCTCCCGCGGTCGGCGAGGGACTCGAGCCAGGCGGCGAGGTCGGCGTGGAGGGCGGCGCGGCGGTCGGGCCAGGAGGCCGCGAGGTTGCGGCGCTCGAGCGGGTCGGCGGTGAGGTCGTAGAGCTCGTCGACGCCGTAGGTGAGGTCGGCGATGAGCTTCCACTGCCCGTGGCGCACCATCTTGCGGGTGTTGACCGCGGCGAACACCGGCGGCGTGTCGGCGCCGGGCGTCGGCGGCGCGAGCATCCACGGGCGCAGGTCGCGGCCGCGCATCGAGGGGGGGCGCGCGACCCCCGCGAGGCCCGCGAGCGTGGGCGCGACGTCGACGAGCTCGACGGGCGCGAGCACCCTTCCCGGCGCGAGGTTCGGCGCGGCGACCACCAGCGGCACGCGCACCTGCTCGTCGTAGAGCGCCGAGCCGTGGTAGACGCCGCCGTGCTCGCCGAACTCCTCGCCGTGGTCGGCGGTGACGGCGACGACGAGGTCGCGCGCGAGGGTGGCGCGGGCGTGGTCGAGCAGCCGCCCGATCGCCGCGTCGATGCGCGACACCGCGTGGTCGTACTGCGCGGCCGGCGTCGCCCCGCGGCCCTGGTAGGGCGCGTGCGCGTCGAAGAAATGGACCCACAGGAAGCCCGGCGGCTCGCCCCGCCGCGCGAGGTCGTCGACTTCGGCCATCGCCGCGGCCGCCTGCGCGTCGGCGTCGCGGTCGACGTGGACGGCGCGGGCGAAGCCGAAGTCCTCGTCGCGGTAGCCCGTGAGCCGCTCGGCCTCGGTGAAGAAGACGCCCTGCGTGTAGAGCGCGGCGGTGCGGCGCCCGGCGGCGGCGAGCGCGCGGGCGAGCGTCGGCAGCGGCTGGCGCTGCCCGAGCGGGAGCGTCTCGTGCAGGTACTCCCCGGTGTGGAGCGACGCGAGCGAGTAGCTCGAGTGCGGCGCCTGCGCGTAGGCGTTGGCGAACACCACGCCCCGCGCCGCGAGTGCGTCGAGCGTCGGGGTGATCGAGCGCCGCTGCACCGCGCGCCCGAGCCGGTCGGCCCGCATCGCGTCGACCGTGATCAGGATCACGTGCGCCTCGGGGAACGACGGCGCGGCCGCCGGGTCGACGGGCGCGCGCTGCCGGGCGAGGCGCGCGCGGCGCAGGGCCACCGGGTCGATCGAGCGGGCCTCGGGCGCGCCCACGGTGGCGGCGGCGGCGAGCGCGAGGTGGCGGACGTAGGGCGCGTGCGGGCCGAAGGTTTCCGCGCGCACGTTGGGCCAGCGGTCGAGCGCGCCCCAGGCCCACGCGCCGGCGACGACGCCCACGAGCCCGAGCGCGACGGCGGCGCGGCGCAGCGTGGTGTGCTTCGCGCGGGCGACGGGCGTCAGCGCGACGATCGCGAGCGCGAAGGCGAGCGCGGTGGCGGCGCCGAGGCCCGCGTGGAGGTACTCGTAGAGCCGCGGCAGCACGCGGTGGTCGAGCGCGTGGAGCGCGAGGGCGAGGGCGATCGAGGCGCCGCCGACCGCGTGACGCTGCCACGCGGGGCGGCCCGGGAGTGACGTTGCGAACGCGCGCAGGCGTGTGAGGGCGAACGAGACGGCGAGCACCAGCGCCACCGCGGCGAGCGGGCGGAGGAGCATCTGGGCGGGGAGCCGGCGCATCTTGCCGCCGTCGAAGAGCTTGTCAGCGACGGCGGCGAGCGGGAGCGCGACGACGACGGCGTGGCGGAGCGAGGGGCGGCGCTCGCGGCGGGCGAGGAGGCGGTCGACGGCGGCGGCGGCGAGGGAAATGAGCGCGCCGGCGGAGGCGCCCACGGCGAGGAAGACGGCGACGAGGCGGGCCTGGTCAGCGCCGGGCGCGAGCCAGAGCACGGTGCTCGCGACGTCGGCGAGGGCGGCGAGGGAGGAGGCGAGCGCGCCGACGACGACGGCGCGGGCGATCACGTCACGCGCGGTCACGGTCGTGGGGACGGGCGCTCACCCCACGCTGCGGGCGTCTCGGGACGCCATCGTGCAGCAAGGGGAACGGAGGGGAGGTGCGGATGGGATTTGAACCCACGTATAACGGTTTTGCAAACCGTGGCCTGGCCTCTTGGCTACCGCACCAGTGACGTTCGGGGGGAATCGAACGGGCGCAAGCTATAGCGCGGAGCTTCCGCGGGTGTCAATCCCGTCGCGGGAGGGTTCACGGGCGGGGGGCAAATGGTGTGAGATCCGCCGCGCACGGAAGGAACGGACGCCCTGTGACGACGCGCGCGACGTGGATGGCTTCTCTTGTGGCGGTGGCCCTCGGCTGTTCGAACAGCCCGACGCGAATCATCGAGACCGACACGGGCAACGCGGACGCGGGGCTGCTCGAGGACGTGTCGCGCGACGCGGTCTCCCTCGACCGCCCGCAGGACGTCGCCCCGACGCCCGACCGTCCGGAGCCCGTTCGAACCGTTCGAACGGTGATCGCGGCGGGCGCGCCGATGGACGCGCCGATGCGCTTCGGCGGCAGCGAGACGATGGCCAACGCGCCGACCTGGGTCTACCCGGAGGACCGCACCATCGTCCCGCCCAACCTCACCGGCTTCGAGCTCCACTACACGGCGGGGCAGGGCAACGACCTCTTCGAAGTGTCCTTCACGGGCGACGCGGTGATCGTGAAGGTCTACGCGGTGTGCACCGTCGTCGGCGGCGGCTGCGCGCTCACCTTCCCGCAGGAGACCTTCGACCTCATCGCGAACGCGGGGCGCTCGGGCGGCGGCGTGCGCATGGTGATCCGCGGCACGTCACGCACCGCGATGGGCGGCGCGGTGGCGCGGTCGGCGGAGCGCTTCCTCGGCTTCACGCAGACCGACCTGCGCGCGGGCGTGTACTACTGGGCCGCCGGGTCGGCCACGATCGTTCGCTACGAGTTCGGCGGGATGAACCCGCGGCCCGAGGTCTTCCTCCGCGCCGACGCCGACCTGCCGCTGTGCGTCGGGTGCCACGCGCTCTCGCGCGACGGGCGGCGGATGGTGGCGGGCTCGTCGATCCCGGGGCCCGCGCGGGCGCGCATCATCGACGTGGCGACGCGCGAGCGGCCGGGCGCGGCGATGGCGCTCAACTTCGGGTCGTTCTCGCCCGACAACCGGCGCTTCCTCGCGTCGGACGGGATGCGCCTCGCGCTCTACGACGGCGAGACGGGCGCGCCGATGGGCGGCGTCCCCGCGGGCTCGGCGGGCTCGCACCCCGACTGGGCCCCCAACGGGCTCTCCGCGGTGTACTCGCGCTCGCGCGCCACCATCCCCTTCCCCATCGGCACGCCCGGCCACGACGGCCCCTCCGACCTGATGGTGATGAACTGGAACGTCAGCACCTTCGGCCCCTCGCGCACGCTCGTCGAGTCGATGGGCGAGAACAACTACTACCCGAGCTACTCGCCCGACGGGCAGTGGGTGCTCTTCAACCGCGCCACGGCCAACTCCAACAACGCGCCCGACGCGGCGCTCTGGGCCGTGCGCGCCGACGGCTCGGGCCAGCCCATCGCCCTCACCAACGCCAACGGCCGCGACGCCACCTGGAACAACTCCTGGCCCAAGTGGACCCCCTTCGTCGAGCGCTACGTCGGCGAGCTCGAAGAGCCCCTCCTCTGGATCACGTTCTCCTCCACGCGCGACTACGGGCTGCGCCTCCGCCAGGGCTCGCAGCGCCGCGCGCAGCTCTGGATGGCCGCCTTCCGCCCGCGCGGCGCCGCGATGGACCCGACCTCGCCCGCGTTCTGGCTCCCCTTCCAGAACATCGACGACAGCAACCACATCCCGCAGTGGGTCGAGGTCGTCCGCCGCATGGACTGCACGATGGACCGCAACTGCCCCGCGGGCGAGACCTGCGTCAACGGCCGCTGCGCCGGCGCCCCGCCGTGACCCTCGCGCCGCCCGAGGGCACCCTCGAGCGCTGGGCCTGGGACTACCTCCACGCCGACACCCTCGCCCACAAGCTCGCGCCGCCCGCCGCGCCCGACGTCACCGAAGCCGCCGCGCCCGCGCGACGCGTGAACACTCCGTCGCGCCCGGGGCTCTCCGTGCAGGCGCGCGCGGACGCTTCTCCCTCCGCGGGTGGGCTGCGCAACGCGTCGGAGCGCGCGCGGCTCTTTCACACCTTCATCCACCACGAGCTCCAGGCCGCGGAGCTGATGGCGTGGGCGCTGCTCGCCTTCCCCGACGCGCCGGCCGCGTTTCGCCGGGGCCTGGTGACGGTGTTCGAAGACGAGGTGCGGCACATGGCGCTCTACGCGGAGCACATGGCCGCGCTCGGGCACCCGTTCGGGTCGTGGCCGGTGCGCGACTGGTTCTGGCAGCGGGTGCCGGCGGCGGCGACGCCCGCGCATTTCGTCGCGACGATGGGGATGGGCTTCGAAGCCGCCAACCTCGACCACTGCGCCCGCTTCGCGTCGCGCCTGCGCAGCGCGGGCGACCCCGAGGCGGCCCGCCGCGTCGAGCAGGTGGGCGAAGAAGAACTCCCGCACGTGCGCTTCGGGCTCCACTGGTTCAAGCGCTTCACGGGCGGCGACGGGTTCGAGCTGTGGGCCGAGCACCTGCCGCCGCCGTTGAGCCCGTGGCTGATGAAGGGCCCGTCGCTCGACCGCGCGGCGCGCAAGCGGGCGGGGCTCCCGGATGCGTTCCTCGACGCGCTGGAGGGCTTCGCGTTCGTGCCGTGAGCGCCGCGGGACGTCGAACGGCGCCCGCGAACGCAGCGCCCCCGTGCGATCATCGCGGCCCATGAGAAGCGCCCTCTTCGCGCTGGCCGTGCTCGCGACCGCCTGCGGCGCCTCGGCGGGCCCGCCCGCGGACGTCCCGCTCGACGTCGCGGCCCCCGACGATGCCTTCGCCGACGTCGCAGCCACCGACGTCGCGCCCACCGACGGCGCGTCGGGCGAGGTGACGGTCTGCGGCCAGCGCGTGCCGCGCGAGGGCTCGTGGCGCGCCGAGGGGTCGCGCGTCTACTACGGCGACCGGACGGTGCCCGTGTGGGGGCTCAACTGGTTCGGCCTGGAGACGCCCGACCGCGCGCCGCACGGGCTGTGGGCGCGGCCGATGGAGGAGTTCGTCGACCAGGCGCTCTCGCTCGGGTTCACCGCGCTGCGCGTGCCGCTCTCGCCGTCGAGCATCCGGCCCGGCAACGCCTCCGCGGGCTGGGCCAACCGCGGGTCCATCGACACCGGCCGCGAGCAGCTCGAGGCCCTCCTCGGGCACTGCCGGTCGCGCGGCATGCGCGTGCTCCTCGACTTCCACATCTGCGACGCCTCGCGCCTCGGGGGCTCGCTCCCGGGCTCGCCAATCGCGTGCGCCGGCTACGACCGCGCGCAGTGGCTCGCCGACCTCCGCGAGCTCGCCGCGCTCGCCGAGGCGTACCAGCCCGTCGTGCTCGGCGTTGACCTCTGCAACGAGCCCCACGCCCTCCGCTGGTCGGAGTGGCGCGAGCTCGCGCAGGCCGGCGGCGAGGCCGTGCTCTGCCGCAACCCGCGCGTGCTGGTGTTCGTCGAGGGCGTCGGCAACGCCTCCGACAACGGCGGCCAGAGCGTCTTCTGGGGCGAGAACCTCACCGAGGCCGCCGCCCAGCCCGTCGGCCTCCCGCGCGAGCGCCTCGTGTACTCCCCGCACGTCTACGGCCCGAGCGTCGCGCGGATGCCCTACTTCGACGCCGCCGACTTCCCGCGCAACATGCCCGCCATCTGGGAGCGCCACTTCGGCCACCTCCACGCCGCCGGGCACAACGTGCTCATCGGTGAGTTCTGCGGGTGGTACGACGACGCGCGCGCGGCCGGCGACGTCGCGTGGCAGGACGCCGTCGTCGGGTGGATGGCCGCCCGCGACCTCCGCGGCTTCTTCTACTGGGCGCTCAACGCCAACGCCGGCGACACCGGGGGCGTGCTCCAGGACGACTGGCGCACGCCCAACGCGCGCAAGCTCGCGCTGCTCCGGCGCCTCATGCAGTGAAGGGTCAGCCCGGGATGACGACGCAGCGGCCCATCCAGCACTGGAGCGGCGCGCAGCAGTCGCCGTCGCCGCGGCACGCGCCGCAGCGGCCGCCGACGCAGGCCTGGTTGGCGCAGTCGCGGCAGCTCGTGCAGGCCGGGGTCCCGCCGTCGCCACCCGCGTCCGTACCGCCCCCGTCGGGCGCGCCCGCGTCGGCGCCGGGCGTGGGCGGCGGGTTGCGGCAGGTGTCGCCCGCGCGCAGCACGCCGCGGTCGTAGTGGACGGAGACGGTGTTGGTCGAGCGGAAGCTCCCCGCGAAGACGCTCCCCCACACCTCGAGCGGCGTGGTGATGTCGAACGTCCCGCCGGGCAGGTAGAGGTTGCCGCCCACGGTGGTGGTCCCCGTCGCGCGGAAGCCCTCCGCCCCGGCGATGTACACGCGCGTGAGCGCAGGCCGCGCCGGCGACCCGAGCGCCACCGTCGACGTCGCGCGGAACGACCCGCCGATCACCAGGTCGAGCTCGGCCCCCTCGTCGAGGGTGATCGCGATCGGCGCCGTCACCGCCACGTCGCCGCCGATGAAGAGGGCCGTCCGCCCGTGCGCGACGATCGTCACCGAGCCCGGGTTGCCGATGCTCGAGATGTAGTAGCGCCCGCAGGGCAGGTCGAGGCGGCGGTCGGTGCCGGGCGTCACCAGCGCCTCGCTGTCGAGGCCGATGCGGGCGTTGTCGTTGCGCGTCCGCCCCTCCGCGACGAGCGCGGCGACGGGGACGAGCGTCGCGGGTGAGCAGTCGCACGGGGGCTCCACCGTCACGGGCTCGCGCGCCACGCGGCGGTAGCTCACCATCGGGTCGACGGTCGCGCCGGCGGGGACGTGGAGCGTCTCGGTGATGGCCACCGGCACGTTGCCGCGCGCGTCGCCGTTGACGTACGCGTCGCCCCCCACCGTCAGCCCGTTGTTGGCCAGGAACGACGCGTTGAGCTTGAGCACCTGCCGCACGCGCTGCGGCGCCGAGATGCCCCACGCCTGCGCGCCCCCGACCCACAGCGCGCCGCCGACGTCCGTGGTGTTGGTGTTGGAGAAGGTCGCGTTGACGCCGACGCCCGCCCCGACGCCGCCGGGCGCGTACCCGCCGCCCGTGCTGTCGAAGCCGTCGGTGACCAGCGGCGTCGTCATCCGCAGGTCGGAGCACGAGCAGATCGCCCAGCGGAACGACGTCTCCGCCACCGCGCCCGCGCACCGCCCGCCCCCGAGCTCCACCGGCGCGCCGCCGCCCGCGCACGGCGCCCCGCTCGGGTCGGTGAACACCTGCCGCGCGCAGCGCCCCGCCACGCAGCCCATCCCCGCGTCGCAGCGGGCCCCGCACGCGCCGCAGTGGGCGCTGTCGCTCTGCGCGTCGACGCAGCGTCCCCCGCACGCGGTCAGCCCGCCGGGGCACGCCTGCGCGCACGCCCCCGCCACGCACACGCGCCCCGCCGGGCAGGTTGCGCCGCACGAGCCGCAGTTGGCCGGGTCGCCGCTCACGTCGACGCACGCGCCGTTGCAGCGCGCTTGATAGAGCGGGCAGGGCGGCGGCGCGACGTCCGCCACCGCCGCGTCGCCCGCGGGCGCGTCGGCCGCAGCGACGTCCGACGCGTCGGTCGGGCTGACGTCGCCCGCGGGCGCGCCGTCACCGACCGCGACGTCGGGGATGTCGAAGGTGGGACCGTCGAAGGAGGCGAGGTCGTCGCCCGCGTCGCCCGCGTCACAGGCCGCCCCCGCGCAGCCGGCCTCGGGCGCCGCGGGTTGCGGGGACTCGCTGCACCCCAGGACGAAGAGCGAAGCGACGACCGACAAACGCAGCGTGGCGGAGGAAGACATGGAGAATCGTCTATCACGGCGGATGCGGGGGAGGGTGCCCGTCACGCACATGTTTCACTCCGGCAGGGCCCGTCATGCCGCGGCGAGGTCGAGCGCGGCGTCGAGGTCGACCCCGGCGTCGGCGATGGGGCGGTGCAGAAACTTCCCGAGCGTGGCCTTGGTCCCCTCGCGCACCGGGAGGCCCTCGTGCACCGCGGTGCGGTCGACTGTCCCGTCCGCGGCGTAGTTGCACCAGACGACCACGCGCCCGCGGCGGTGGCGCACGGCGAGAGCGCCGCCCTCAGCGTGAGGGAAGAGCGTCTCGCCGCCCGCCGCGGGCTCGTCGAGGCACAGCAGCGCGGTGACGACCAGGTGGAGCCCCTCGACCGGGCACACCGCGTCGGTGTGGCGCCGGTGAAACTCCCCCACGGCGTAGCGCCGGAAGCGCAGCGAGTCGTCGAGGAGGTCGCCGCGCCCGACGAGCGACTCGACGCGGCGGCCGAGCGACGCGAGCGTGTCGTCGAGCGCGGGGAGGTCGGCGGAGTAGCCGGCGTCGCCGCGGGTGACCGCGATGCCCACGGCGTCGAGCTCGTCGGTCGCGTCGCCCACGGCCTTCACGGCGTCGATCTCGTCGTCGGTGGCGAACGCGTCCATCACGTACAGCCGCGGCGCGCGGCTCACCCGCACGAGTCGCCCCGGCGGGAAGGGCCCGTCGACGACCTTGACGGCGTCACCCGCCAGGGCCCTGGCGGGGGCGTTGCGGATCATGCGGACGCTCATCGGTGCACCGTCGACGTCGTGGGTGGGGTCGAGCGTGGAAGCGGGCTACTTCTCGGACTCCTCCTGCTTGCGGCCCGCCTTGACGTGCGTCTGCAGCCGCGGGAGGCCGAGCGCGCGGGCGCGGGCGAAGAAGGGCGTCACGCTCGCGGGGGCGGCGGTCTCGGCGGCGACGGTCTCGATCTGCTTCTCGTTCTTCATGGCGTGTCTCCTTGGGGAGGGGTTGCGTGTCTCCCTCGAGCAGCACGCATGCCAGCGCGCGAAGACGCCTGACTTCGCGCGGAATCCGCGGAGGAGCGTCGTGCCTCGCGCGCGGTGGCGTGACCGTGCCGCTGGCACCGATGGCACGGGCTTCAGGTCGGCGGCGGACGGCACGGCCCGCGGGCCGGCGGCGGCGGGTGGTCGGGGCAGCCCACCGGCACTACCACGCGCGGGTGTGACGAGTGCGGCGCTGGCTCCTCCACGTCGAGCACGCGGAAGTCCACGCGGCGGTTCCGCTCGGCGGCGTGCGTCTCGTTGGGCGCGGCGACGGGGCGCGTGTCCGCGAGCGCTTGCGTCTCCAACCTCGCTGCGTCGACCCCGCGCGCGACGAGGTAGTCCCGCACGGCTCCGGCCCGCCGCGCCGAGAGGCGCCCGGGGTCGCGCTCGTCGCGCGTGGCGTGCCCCTCGACGGCCACGCGGCGGATCTGGGGTTGGTTCACCAGCACCTGCGCGACCTCGTCGAGCCGCAGGCGCGACGTCGGCGTGAGGACGGCGCTGCTGCGCGCGAACCAGGCGCCCCGCAGGATGCGGAGCTGCGCCTGCTCCACGATGACGAGGTGCGCGCACCCGTCCGGCGCGGCGCCCCGCTCCTCGGGGCATGCGTCGCACACGTCCGCGACGCCGTCCTGGTCGTCGTCGGGGTCGGGGCAACCGTCCGCGTCGTCGTGGCCGTCGCAGTCTTCGGGCGCGTCGGGGCACCGGTCACTCGATCCGGTGAGGCCGTCGCCGTCCGGGTCGGGCTCGGGCGCGACGACCGCTGAGGCGAGGGGAACGATCGGACGAGGAGGCGTCGCCCCACTGCACGCGAGCGCGAGGGCGCACGGGAGCCAGAGCGCGCTGCCGAGCGAGGGCGTCGGTGTCTTCATGGCAGGGCGTGACCCATACCAGAGGACGCGCGGGCGCACACGCCGCGGGGCGACGCTCGCTTTGACGGTGGGGACTCGGCCTGGTGGCGCCGCTCAACCCGTCGGCGCTCCGCGCGTCGGCGCGGGGCGCGGGGGAAGCGCACCCACGAGCAGGTCGGCGATCGCTTCGCTGATGGGCAATCCCGTCGCCCGCTCGATGAAGTGGTGCAGTAGGCCGTGGTGTTGCCCTCGATGAACCACAACACGCCGTCGGCGTCCTCGACGAGGTCGAAGGCCGCGAATTGGACCCCGATCCGGTCGCAGTAGGCGAGGAGGGCGCGCGCGACGTCGGCGGGGAGGTCGGCGGCTTCGAATCCGTCGATGAGGTCGCGCCGGCCGCGCCAGTCGAGCACGTCGCCCCGCCCGCGCGCACCTGCCGAGCGAGGGCGTCGGTGTCTTCATGGCAGGTCGTGACCCATACCAGAGGACGCGCTGGCGAACACGCCGCGGCGCTTCGCGTGATAGCGTCGCCGCCGTGACGCGGGAGACGATCGGCCGCTTCGGCCGCGTGATGATGGCGCTGGCGCTTGGTTGCACCTCGCGTCGCGACCCGCCGCCGCGGCCGCCCGGCCCCGAGGCGATCGACTGGAACTTCACCGCGCGCACGCTCCGCCCCGGCGTCTACACCTTCGCCTGCGCGCCCGGCGGGTCGCCGGGGCCGATCTACGGCACCGACCGCTACGACGACGCGTCCTCGGTGTGCGGCGCGGCGCTCCACGCCGGGCGCGTGACCCGCGCGGGGGGGCCGGTGACCATCGTGGTGCAATCGGGCATCTTCGTCGGGGGCGGCGTCGACGGGACCGTGCGCAACGGCGTGCGCTCCCTCGGCTGGGTGGGCCCGATCCGCGAGGGGGGCTTCGAGATGCAGGGCGGGCCCGCGCCGGGGCTGGTGGCCGAGCGTGTCGTCCCGCCGCGTCCGCCGCGCGTCGAGACGCCGCCCGGCGCCCTGCGCGCGGAGTGGGAGGACACCGGCGAGAGCTTCTTCCAGGGCCCCTTCCACAAGCCGCTGCGGATGTTCTGCCCGCCGGGCGAGCGCCTCAACAGCTTCACGCGGGGGACGAACCCCTACGACCTGCCGTCCCGCGTCTGCGCCGCGGCGGTGCACGCCGGGGTCATCACCGGCGCGCGCGGCGGGACGTTTCTCGCCGCCCCCGTTCCCCTCCGCGGCAACATCCCCGGCTCCAGCGCGAACGGCATCGAAACGTCACCCGGCATGGCTTTCGGGCGCGGCTTCTCCGTCCGCCCCGACCCGGCCGGGCGGCCCTGAGTCGCGCGTCGACCGCGCTCACCCCGACGCGCGGTCGACCACCTGGCACACCGGGCTGCTCTCCTCGGGCTGGCGGTTCGCCTCGACCGACGCGACGGCCTCCTCGCGCGTGGCGAACTCGTCGGGGTAGCGCGTCCAGCGGTCGCCGCAGCACTCGCAGTCGCGCCCGGTAGCGACGCCGTCGAAGTAGACGCCCGCGCCCTGCGCGGCGGCCTCGGCCTCCGCGAGGCCCTCCGCCTCGACGATGACGACCTGCGGCCCCTCGTGGTAGCCCCCGACGTTGATCTGCGTGTAGCGGTAGAACAAGCGGCCTCCTCTCGCGCCGAGGAGACTACAGCGTCGGGCAGGCGCTCGGCGTGCCGAAGCAGCACGTCACGTGGCGCGTGCGGACGTCGACGTTGAGCGTCATCGTCCCGCACGCCCGCGCCAGGGCGTCGCGGCACGCGGCGCTGGCGGGACAGTCGCTCACGGCCGAGGGCGAGAGCGCGCCGGAGCATTGCGGCCCCTGCGCCGGGTCGACGTTGGTGAAGTACAGGCAGACCTGACCCGCCGCGCAGGTGGCGCCCCCGCACGCGACGGGCCCGGCGAGCCACGCGGGCGTTTGCGCGTCGTCGGGCGCGTCCACGCCGGTCTCGGGCGTCGCGGTCGCGTCGGGCGTCACGCTCACGTCGGGCGCTGCGTCGGGCGCTGCGTCGGGCGCGGCATCGGGCGGCGTCACGACGTCCGCGTCGGGCGTCTGCGTGTCGGCGACCGTGTCGGCGACCGCGTCAGGGGACGTGGCGCCGTCCACGCCGGCGTCGGTGCTGGCGCAGGCCGCCAGGAGGAGAGATGCGGCCAGCGAGAAGGCAGGCGTCGTGCGCGTCAACGTCGTCTCCGAAGCGAAGGGAAGGTTCTCGTCAGGAGCGGCGCCTGCATCGCAAGCCCGCGCCACGGCGCATATCGTAGCTGCGCACTTCGGGCGGAGGGAAGAGGGGCGCGGGCTCCACTCCCCCGCGCGCCCCACCGCGTCGTCGTCAGTTGCAGAGCCCCGGCGGCGGGATCGGCGGGCGCGGGAAGCTCGCCGCCGCCAGCGCCGCGAACTGGCACTGGCGGTCGTCGGCCTGGCAGCCCGCCTGGCTCACGCACGCGCCGCCCTCCATGCGCTGGCAGAGGCACGCGGTGTCGCCGGGGGCGCAGAGCTCGAACAGCTCCATCATCCCCTCGTCCTCGTGGTTGAGCTTGTGGCAGTGCGTGACGAAGCGGCCGGTGAAGGCGCGGAAGTTCATCATCACCTGGCGCGGGCGGTCGTCGACCTGCACCCAGAAGGTGTCGCGCCAGTGGGGGAAGTTGGGCTCCTTGTTCGAGTCGTTGGCGCACACGAGGAAGGGGTTGATGTGGATGTGGAAGGGGTGCCCGTCGGCCGCGACGATCTCCCACTTCTCGCTGTCGCCCACCGTCGCCACGCGGTCGCTCCGGTAGTTGCGGAAGCGGCGGTCTTCGAAGCTCCGGCAGTTGATGTTGGGCGCCGGGCACTGGCACACCGGCGCGCCCGCGTGCGGGTCGTGCGGGCCCGCCGGCGGTGTGCACGCGGCCCCCGACGACATCATCGCTGACGAGCCCGACGGCACCGGCGTGGTCAGCAGCGACACGCGCTGGTGGATGCGCGTCACCGACTCGCAGCTCACGGTGGTCATCGCGCCGTCGACGCGGCCCGTCCAGGTGGTGGGCGGCGCGTGCGCGGTCACCGCGGACTCCGGCGGGAGCTGCGTGGCCGTCGGCGTGCGGCCCGCGCGCACCTCCACGATCGCGATCACGCTGCCGAGGAGGTCGTGCGTGCGGCGCCCGACGAGGCAGAGCGTCTGCGGCGTCGTGGGCATCTGCACGAAGGAGTCGACGCGGTAGCCCGGCGACACCCACACCGTGTCGTTGCGGTAGTAGCGCGGCATGGTGATGCCGTCGCGGGCGTACTGCACCAGCTCGACGCGGCGGGTGATGTCGAACGTCCCGCAGTTGGGGTCGCTCGACGGGTGGAGCTTCATCCCCATCTCGTCGGGCGTGCCGGCGTAGACCATGCGCCAGCGCTCGACCTGGCCCGGCGCGGTGACGAGCCGCGGCTTCACCTTGCCGTTGACGGCCATCGGCATCCCCTCGGTGACGGAGAGGAAGTTGTTGACCGAGAGGTTGTTGACCGTGCACGCCTCGCCCGCCGCGAGGGGCCGCGTGTACTGGTGGGCGAGGGGCATCTCCTGGATCACCATCACCCGCTCGCGCGTCGCCGCGACGGAGGGCTCGGCGTCGAGCGCGCCCTCCACGATGAGCGCCCCGGCGGCCCCGTTGATCACCTGGATCGCCGTCGAGCCGTGGATGTGCGGGTGGTACCACTGGGTCCCCTCGTGGTGGGTCCCGTCCTCGTCGAGGTCCCAGCGGTAGCGGGCCATCCCGGCGGGCTGCACCGCGATGAGAACGTTGTCGCCGTGGTAGCGCTGCCCGTCACCGCAGCCGTCGCCGACGCACGGGTCGGCCGGGTCGGCGGCCGCGAAATCGGGGCGGACGTGCCCGCCGTGGAAGTGCAGGTTGGTGACGTTGAAGTCGTGGCAGCTCGGGGCCTCGTGGCCCTCCATGCCCGAGATCTCGCGCCAGTCCGAGCGGGTGAGCTCGTTGCGGAGGGTGACGTGGAGGCGGCGGTTCGTCCCCGCCCGGACGCGGATGGTGGGGCCCGGCACGCTGCCGTTGTAGGTGCGGAGGCAGTAGCGCTGGCCGCCGACCTCCACCGCGGCGGGCGTGAGGCGGAGGGTGTAGTTGCCCTGCGCGTCGGGGGCGAGCTCGGGCGGGTTGGCGAAGGTCTCGACGCCGTCGGACTGCGCCGGGGGCGACGCGTCGGAGCACGACGCGACGGCCGCGAAGGCGAGTGCGGCGGCGAGGCGGAGGGTGTGGCTCATGGGCCGCCATGGTGACCCGGGGCGCACGATGCGCGGGTGGCCAGCCGCGGCCATGCGTTGGGCGGGCGGCGGCCAGCGGAAGTTCAGGCTGGGGGTGGCGCGCCGAGCGCGTGGAAGGCGTCGCGCACGGCGGTGGTGGCGCTCACCAATTTGCCGCGGGCTTCGAGCCTCCATCCCCGCTCGCTTCGCTCGCGCGTTTCCCCTTCCTCCGCCGCAGGAAGCGGCAGAGGAAGGGGGTTGCGGCACCGAATACGCCTCGGCACCGACGCGACGATGACGCCCACGCATGAACGCGACGTCGCGACGAGGGACGCCCGAGCCACGCACGTCCGCGGCGAGCCTGATGCCCTTCCTCTGCCGCTTCCTGCGGCGGAGGAAGGGGAAACGCGCGAGCGAAGCGAGCGGGGATGGAGGCTCGACGGGCCCGGGGCGCATGGTCGCAAGGCAGCCAGCGGAAGTTCAGGCTGGGGGTGGCGCGCTGAGCGCGTGGAAGGCGTCGCGCACGGCGGTGGTGGCGCTCACCAATTTGCCACGGACGGTGAAGCCCTCGCCCTCACGCTTCGAACCCGCGACCTTGAGCGTGAAGGCAACGTCGGACGCGCCGTGGAGCGTGCCGCGCACCGGCGCGCCCGGGGGATAGGCGCGGGTGGAGTCGACGAGGGTGACGGTGACGTCGTGGACGGGGCCGAGGGTCGCCTCGCCGCCGTCGTCCCAGGTGATGCGGGCCATTGGTGGCGCGGAGGCTATCACGGCGCTTTCCGCGGCGGCCGCGCGATCGACGGCGCGCCCGGTGTGTTAGGAGCTTGAGGGCGATGAAGCTCACCCGACGACGGTTCGTTCAGCTCGCGGGGGCCGTGTGCGCTGTGGCCTGCGCCGACGAGGAGGTGTACACGCCCGACCCGATCGAGGACGCCGGGCCCGACCCCACCTACGACGCGATGCCGATCGACCCCGACGCGGGCGACGACGCGGGTGACGACGCTGCAGTGGATGCCGCGCCTGCGGAAGACGCTGCGCCCGACGCCGCGCTGGACGCAGCCCGCGACGCTTCCCTCGACGCGCGCGCCGACGCTGCGCCTGACGTGGTTCGCCTCGACGCGGCGCCCGACGTGGCGCGGGTCGACGCCGCCCGCCCCGACGTGGCGCGCGACGCGGGGATGGTGGCCGACCCCGACTTCCGCTCGCTGCCCGAGCGTGCGGCGCAGTTTCCGCTCGGGGTGATGGCGGGCGACGCGACCGACACGTCGGTGATCTTCTGGACGCGCTACGCCGGCACCGGCGCCGTCCGCCTCCGCGTGCTGGAGATGAACGGCGCGCGCATCGCCGCGGTCCGCTTCGACGGCGCGGTCGACGCGTCGTCCGCGGGCTACGTGCGCGCGGTGGTCAACGGGCTGCGCGCCAACAAGCAGCACCTCTACGCCTTCCTCGTCGGCCCCGCGGGCGCCCCCACCGGGCGGAGCCTCGTCGGCCGCGTGCAGACCGCCCCCGCGCCCGACGCGCTCGTGCCGCTCGTGTTCGGCGGGACGTCGTGCACCAACCAGCGGCACCGGCCCTTCCCCGCGCTCCAGCACGCCGGCGGCCGCGACGACCTCGACTTCTTCATCCACGCCGGCGACCACGTCTACACGGACTACGCCGACAACGCGGCGACGCTCGCCCAGTACCGCGCGAAGTACGAGCAGAACTGGACGTCGGCGGGCCTCCGCGCGCTCCACCGCTCGACGGGGATGTACCTCACCTGGGACGACCACGAGGTGCTCAACAACTGGGACCCCGAGACCCTGAGCGCCGCGCGCCTCGCCGCCGCGCGCCAGGCCTTCTTCGAGCACCGCGCCACGCGACGCAACGCGGCCGCGCCCGAGCGCATCTGGCGGAGCTTCCGCTGGGGGCGCACCGCGGAGATCTTCGTGCTCGACTGCCGCAGCGAGCGGCTCCCGTCGACGCGCTCGACCAACGTCGCGCGCCGCTCGCAGTACATCTCCCGCGCGCAGATGGACTGGCTCAAGGCGGGCCTCCGCGCGTCGCCGTGCGTGTTCAAGTTCATCGTCAACTCGGTGCCCATCGTCGACCGCGCGGGCGCCGACGCCGACAACTGGAACGGCTACGCCTCGCAGCGCCAGGAGATCCTCCGCCACATCGACAGCAACCGCCTCCGCGGCGTGGTGTGGCTCTCGGGCGACGTCCACTTCGGCGGCGTCTGCAAGGTGGAGCCGACCGGCCCCTTCGCCGACATCTGGGAGGTGATCATGGGCCCCGCCGGCGCCGACCGCGACGGCCGCCCGCCCCTGCGCGACGGCCAGTGGCCCGTCTCGGTGATCGGCACGCACAACTACACCGTGCTCCGCGCCGACCCCGCCACCCGCACGCTGCGCGCGGAGTTCGTCAACGGCGCCGGCAACGTCATCGCCGGGAGCCGCTGGAGCCACACGTTCTGACGCGCGCGTTGAATGCGCCGCCCAGAATACGCCGTCGCCCGCGCCACCGCCCAGGGTTCGCCCGCCTGCCCTCGCTGAGTGGTTTAGGCTCACCCTGGGCTTCGAGCATGGGATCGTCCGCCCGGTGGCGGACTCCGGGAGCCGGCGCGAATTGCTGGCATCGCGCGTCGCCCTCGTTGCCTCGTCGTGAGCCCGGTACCGACCGGGCGCTCCCGTGCTCGAAGCCCAGGGTGAGCCTAAACCACTCAGCGAGGGCAGGCGGGCGAACCCTGGGCGGTGGCGTCGGCAACGTGATCGCCGGCAGCCGCTGGAGCCACACGTTTTGACGCGCGGTTGAGGTATCGTCGTCGGCGATGGGCCGGCTTCTCCTCCTCGCGACGGGGGCGATCCTCACGGGCTGCCTCACCACGCTCGACCCCTGCGGCCGCGCCTCGCCTGGGGCCTCGCTCGAGTGCCCCGTCGAGGGCGAGTTCGACCGCGCCTTCTCGCTGCGCGTGCCCGCGCGGTGGGACGGGACGGCGGCGCTGCCCGTCATCGTCGCGTTCCATGGTGGCGGCGGCAACCGGCGCTCGGCCGAGAGCGTGACGTGCCCGACGGGGACGCCCGGCGAGCCCGGGTGCCTCTCCGCCGTGGCCCTCGCCGCGGGCTACGTGGTCGTCTTCCCCGACGGCACCGGCCTCCGCCCGCTCCGCAACGTCCGCTCATGGAACGCGGGCGGCGGCCGCGACGGCTGGCAGTGCGTGAGCCGCGGCGCGTGCCAGTCGGGCGTCGACGACGTCGCGTTCTTCGACCGCCTCCTCGCCGCCGTCGAGAAGAGCGTCCCCGTCGACCGCCGCAGGGTCTTCGTCACGGGCCTCTCCAACGGCGGCGCCGTCTCGCACCGCCTCGCGTGCGAGCGCCCCGGCGTGGTCGCCGCCTTCGCCGCGGTTGGCGGCACCAACCAGTTCGCCGTCGCGGGCGGGCGCTGCGACGCGCGCGTGCCGGTGATGCAGATCCACGGCGTCGACGACCCGTGCTGGGGCTACGAGACGCGGACGAGCACCTGCGCCTTCCTCGAAGAGGGCCGCAAGGTGGGCGTCGACGAGACACTCGCGGGCTGGAGGGCCCGCAACGGCTGCGGCGCCGACGCGCGCGACGAGGCCCTCGCCGATGCGGCCGCCGATGGGACGCGCGTCACCCGACGCACATGGCAAGGTTGCGCGGCGCCGGTGGTTCACCTGCGCGTCGAGGGCGGGGGGCACACCTGGCCCGGCGGCCACCAGTACCTCGACGTCGACACCGTGGGCCGCGTGTCGCGCGACGTGAACGCCAGCGAGGAGATCGTGAGGTTCTTCGATGCGAACCCGCGCCGTTAGTGTGCTGGCGGCGCTCGCGCTCGGGTGCCCGTCGACGTCGATGTACCGGAGCGCCGAGCCCGTCCCCGCGGGCCACTGGCAGGCGTCGCTCGTGGCCGCCGGCGGCGCGCTCGCCGACCGCGAGACGGGGGCGCGCTCGCCCACGGGCTACGGCGCGCTCGGGCTCCAGCGCGGCGTCACCGACGACTTCGACGTCGGCGTCAGGCTCTACACCGTGGGCGTGAGCGCGCTCGCCACCGTCCGCTTCGTCCACCGCGGCGCGTGGTCGGTGGCCGTCGCGCCGGAGCTGTCGTTCGCCCGCACGCCGCTCACGTCGACCACGACCAACGCGGTCCACCTCTTCGCGGCCGCCACGGTGCCGGTGACGTACCGCCTCTCGCGCACCTGGGCGCTCTCCGCGGGGCCCTCGCTCGGCGCGGGCCTCTACCTCCCCGAGGCGGGAGGGAGCGCGGGCGGCGCGTGGCTCGGCGCCTTCGTCAACGCGGAGGCGCGGCTCGGCGAGCGCTGGTGGCTCGTCCCCGAGGTGAGCGGGTACAACGTGATCGCGGGCGACGTCCCGCTGCGCGGTGGGCTCTTCACCGCGGGCATCGGGCTTCGCTTCGGGTGGTGACGAACACCTCGTTTCGAGGTGCTCCATGGGGTCGTCAATTCTCGCTGTCCGCGCCGTCGCCCAGCGCCGTCGCCCAGGGTTCGCCCGCCTGCCCTCGCTGAGTGGTTTAGGCTCCCCCTGGGCTTCGAGCATGGGATCGCCCGGTCGGTACCGGGCTCCCAACGAGGCGACGAGGGCGACGTGCGACGCCCGCGATTCCCGCCTGCTCCCGGAATCCGCCACCGGGCGGATGATCCCATGCTCGAAGCCCAGGGGGAGCCTAAACCACTCAGCGAGGGCAGGCGGGCGAACCCTGGGCGACGGCGCGGACGACGGGTTCGATCGACGAATACGAGCCGCGGAGAACACTCGGAAGGGGTGACTACCCCTTGCGGCCGCGCACCATCTCGGCGCGCGCTTCCTTGTCCTGCTCGCGCTTCTTGATCTCCTGGCGCCGGTCGGCGGTCTCCTTGCCGCGCGCGAGGCCCAGCTCGATCTTCACCTTGCCGTCCTTGAAGTACGCGCGCAGCGCGATGAGCGTGTAGCCGCGCTGCGAGACCTTGCCGTCGAGCCGGTCGATCTCCGCGCGGTGCGCGAGCAGGCGGCGCGAGCGCTTCTCCTCGTGCTTGATCAGCGTCGCGTAGCGGTAGGGCGGGATGTACGCGTTGATCAGCGTGAGCTGGTGGTTCTGCACGACGGCGTAGGCGTCGCCGATCTCCATCTTGCCCTCGCGGAGGCTCTTCACCTCCGAGCCCATGAGGGCGACGCCCACCTCGATGCGCTCGTCGACGTGGTAGCGGACGACGGCGCGGCGGTTCTCGGCGATGAGCTTGATGCCCTCGGCGGGCTTCACGGCGGACATGACGGACCTTGCGGGGGCGGTGGGGGAGGGGGCGGGGCGCGCACCGTAGCACGCGCCGCGCGCGGTGCCTCAGAGGATCTCGGGGAGGCCGCCCGGCGGCATGCGCTGGATCGGGACGCCGGGCGAGACGGGGACGGCGTGGTCGAAGGAGACGACGTCCTCGCGGCCGAGCGCGTAGTCGGGGTGCGCGTGGCCGTAGCGCAGGCCGTCGGGCACGTGGCGGAGCGGGAAGTGCCCGGCGCCCGACGGCGCGAAGTCCGCGGCCGCGCGCCAGGTGATCGCGACCGGCGAGAGCCCGAGCAGCGGGTCGGCGCCGCGGTCGTAGGCGAGGTTGTTGTTGGCGTCCTCGTACGCGACGATGCGCGCGACGGCCACCTGGCTGCCCATCCACGCGGTGACGGCCTCCGTCGGCGCGGCGGTGAGCGTGAGCGGGAAGGTCGCGAAGCGCGTGGCGAAGCGCACCGCGGTGCCGTTGGTCTCGAGCCAGCGCGCGTCGCCGCGGAGGTCCCAGAGGAGCGCGACGCGCGGGTGCGTGGCGGCGGGGGTGAAGCCCTCCGCGACCACCGCGAGGCCCGCGGCGTTGATGGAGGCGAGGGCGGGGCCCGGGGTGCTGGTGCGCGCGTAGGTGGTGCGGGCGCCGGAGGTCGGGTCGACGAAGGAGATGGAGCCGTCGGCGTTGCGGGCGAAGCGCGTCGGCGTGGGCGAGCCCGTGATCGCGAACTCCCCGCGCGCGTCGTCGAGCACGCCGGGCACGCCGTAGCCCGCGGCGGTGTAGCCGAGGTCGCCGGTCACCATCGGGGTGTACGTGTAGAAGTAGCCCATCGCGAGCGTGCCGAAGGTGATCGCGAAGTGCGTGGGGTCGAGGTAGAGGAGCCCGTTGACGCGGAAGGGCGTCGACACGCCGGTGCCCTGGTCGATGGGCGTGTCGCGGTCGGTGAGCGTGTACGAACGCCCCTCGCTGGTGAACTCGTAGCGAACCGCGCGCCACATCCCGCGCAGCGACGCCGCGGGCGCGTCCGTGGTCATCGGGACATCGGTGGTGGTCGGGACGTCGGTGGTGCTCGGCAGGTCGTTGGTGACCGTCGCGTCGGAGGGGACCGCGCCGTCGCTGGTGAGCACGTCGACCGTGAGGCCGTCAGGCGTTCCGGCGTCGGGGAGCGCGCCGTCGGGCGTGGCGCCGTCGACGGTGGCGTTGCTGCCGGGGCCGACGGTGTTGGGCGAGCACGCCGCGAGGGCGAGCGCGGCGAGGAGCGTGGCGCGGGTCATGACGCGCGGAGCCTGCGCTCCGGGGGGCGCGCGCGTCAACCGCTGGGCGGGCGGTCGGTGCCGATCGCGCAGACGCGGAGGAGCGAGCGGCCGAGCGACGCCGCGCCCGCTTCGTCGATGAGGGGCGCCTGGGCCCAGGGCGGTTCGGTGGCGGTGGGGTCGTCGCGCAGGAGACACGCGTGGAGCGAAGAGGACACGCGCGGCGCGCCCGTGAGCGGCACGGGGAAGCGGGAGGGGAGGGGGAGGCCGACCCACGGCGCGGCGTCGACGGCGAAGCCCTCCCAGCGCAGGGAGTCGCCAACGAACACCGCGAAGGCCGCCCGGTGCCACCCGCGCGTGTCGGCGTGGAGGCGGGGCGGGTATTGCCATGCGAGCCCCTGGGTGGTGGCGGCGGTGGTGTTCTCGACGCGGAGGTCTTGCACCGGGGGGAGGGCGATGGCGAGGCCGGCGAAGGGCGGGCGCGTGGCGAAGGCCACCTCGCGCGTGGGGTCGCGCGGGGTGAGCGGGTCGACGCGGAAGGTCGCCACCACGCGCTCGGGGCGGAGCTCGCCTTCGAACGACGTGACGATCATCCGCGCGGCGCGCCCGGGCGTCGGGGGCTCGAGCTGCGCGGCGCCCACCGTCGCCGGCCGGTCGCCCGTCGCGGTGTACTTCCGCTGGAACACCAGCGCGCGCCGCGGCACCACGGACATCGTGTTGCTCACCTGCCCCACCACGGGAAACTCCAGCACGCTCGCCCCGGTCATCGCCGGCAGCGTCGGCCCGGAGAAGTCCACCGACAGCGCCTCGCTCGTGCGGCGCGGCGTGTTGCCGAGGCGGTACGCACGGATCGGCAGCCCGCCGGCCCCGTCGAACTCGATCGCCGAGAGCGCGAGCCCTGGCGCGTTGGGCCAGTCCTCCACCACGAAGTCGTTGCCGCTCGGCGCGTTCATCAAGTGGCTGAAGCCGCCCTCCACCGCGACGCGGTTGGCCGGCGCGCGGCGGCCCGCGTAGTCGACCCGCCGCGAGAACACCGTCGCGTCCGCGGGGCGGAGGCCCGTCTCCACGGGTTGGAGCCGCACCGTCGTTCGAAACGGGACCGCGACCCCCAGCAGCGACACGGGCACGTAGCCCGACGGAACCAGCGTGACGGCGTAGCGACGGGCCGGGTCGAGGTTGATCCGAAGGTGGCCGCTCGCGTCGGTGGCGCCGAACGCGAAGGTGCCGTCGTCCGCCTCGGCCACGGCGGGCACGCCGACGCCCGGCGCCCCCGGCGTGCGGGCCCAGAGGATCACCGTCACGTCGAGGTTGGTCGTCGGCGTTGCGGCGCTCCCCGTCCCGCTGACCGTGTTGGCGCACCCCGCCGCAAGCAACAGAACCCAAGCCCGCTTCATGCGGCCGACGCTACCACCGCGAGGATGCCATTGCGCGGGCGGGCGCGTTCGACTACCCGTCGACGCCACCTATGTCAGACGCGAAGCTCAAGGAGACGCTCGCGCGCGTCGAGCGCGGCGGGGCCGAGAAGTACCACCAGAAGGCCGCCAAGGAGGGGAAGCTCTTCGCCCGCGAGCGCATCGCCCGGCTCATCGACCCGGGGAGCTTCATCGAGGAGGCCGCCCTCGCCAACAACCGCGACCCCGAGCTCCCCGCCGACGGCGTGGTCACCGGCACCGCCACCGTCGGCGGCCGCACCGTCGCCATCATGGCCAACGACTCCACCATCAAGGCCGGCTCGTGGGGCTGGCGCACGGTGGAGAAGATCCTTCGCATTCAAGAGGTGGCGCGCGACCTCCAGTGCCCGCTCTTCTACCTCGTCGACTCGGCCGGCGCGCGCATCACGGATCAGGTGGAGATGTTCCCCGGGCGCCGCGGCGCGGGGCGGATCTTCTACAACCAGGTGCAGCTCTCCGGGCAGATCCCGCAGGTGTGCCTGCTCTTCGGGCCGAGCGCGGCGGGCGGGGCGTACATCCCGGCCTTCTGCGACGTGGTGGTGATGGTCGACGGCAACGCGAGCATGTACCTCGGCTCGCCGCGCATGGCCGAGATGGTCATCGGCGAGAAGGTGACGCTGGAGGAGATGGGCGGCGCGAAGATGCACTGCTCCGTCTCCGGCTGCGGCGACGTGCTGGTGAAGAGCGAGGACGAGGCCATCGCCTGGGCGAAGCGCTACCTCGCGTACATGCCCCAGAGCTGGCGCGAGCGGGTGCCGCGCATCGAGCCCGTCGAGCCCGCGGCCTCGGGCAAGCGCCTCGAGGACATCGTCCCCGTCGACGAGAACAAGCCCTTCAAGATGGAGCTCTTCATCCGCGAGCTCATCGACCGCGACAGCTACGTCGAGGTGAAGAAGCTCTTCGCCCAGGAGATCATCACGGCCTTCGCCCGCATCGAGGGGCAGGCGGTGGGCATCGTCGCCAACAACCCCTACTACAAGGGCGGCGTGCTCTTCGTCGACTCGGCCGACAAGGCCGCGCGGTTCATTACCCTGTGCGACGCCTTCAACGTGCCGCTGCTCTACCTCGCCGACGTGCCGGGCTTCATGATCGGCACCAAGGTGGAGCAGCAGGGCATCATCCGCGCGGGCGCGAAGATGATCGCCGCGATGAGCGACGCGCGCGTCCCGAAGATCAGCGTGGTGGTGCGGAAGGCCTACGGGGCGGGGCTCTACGCGATGTGCGGCCCGGCCTTCGAGCCCGACGTGTGCCTCGCGCTGCCGACGGCGAGCATCGCGGTGATGGGCCCCAACGCGGCGGTCAACGCGGTGTACTACAACAAGATCCAGGAGCAGCCCGAGGGCGAGGCGCGCGAGGCCTACGTGGCGAAGCTGCGCGCGGAGTACCGCGAGGACATCGACCTCTACAAGCTCGCCAGCGAGCTGGTGGTCGACGCGGTGGTTCCCTTCGAGGGGCTGCGGCAGGAGCTGTCGCGGCGCCTCGCGCGGCTGACGGCGAAGCACGAGTCGCGGCCCGCGAAGCACCGCATGGTCACGCCGGTCTGAGGCTCACCTGTCGGGCACCGCCCTCGACCGCGCCCATCATCGCGTCGAGCCCGCCGCGAAACGCGTGGTCGGCCCCGGGGATCACCGCGAGGTGCCCGCGCGCGCCGGCCGCCGCGACCGCCGCGCGGACGTGCGCGAGCGAGCCCCACTCGTCACGGTCGCCCTGCACGACGAGGAGCGGCTTCCCGACGTCGCGCACCGCGGCGAAATCGAACACGTCCGCCGGCGCCCCCACGCCGCAGAGCGCGGACACCCGCGGGTCGGCTGCCCCCGCCGCGAGCCCCACCCACGCGCCGAAGGAGTAGCCCGCCACCAGGACGCGCCCGTGTGCGCGGGCGAGGTGGTCGATCGCGGCCCGCACGTCGTCGCGCTCGCCCCGCCCGCCGTCGAAGCGCCCCTCGCTCGCCCCCACGCCGCGGAAGTTGAAGCGGAGCACCGCGAAGCCCGCCGCCCCCAGCGCGCGCGCCATCCGGTGGACCACCCGGTCGCGCACGCTCCCGCCGTACTCGGGGTGCGAGTGGCACACCAGCGCCGCGCCCGCCGCGCCCGGGTGGGGCTGCCAGAGGGCCTCCAGGCACCCCGCGTCGCCGCGCAGGGTCAGCGCCTCGAGCGCGGTCACTCCGCCGCCTCCAGCGCGCGGCCCGCGGCGAGCGCGTCGGCGACGGCGCGGCGGCGCAGCTTGCCGCTCGTCGTGCGGGGGAGCGCGCCGGGCGGGAGGAGCACGACGCGGTCGACGAAGAGCCCTCTGGCTTCGAGCGCGCCGCGGACGCGGGCTTCGAGCGCGGCGTGGGCCGAGGGGGCCTCGTGGGTCTCGGCGAGGACGACGCAGCGCTCGGTGTCCTCGTCGGGCACGCCGACCGCCGCGACGCAGCCCGCGCGCACGCCCTCGACCTCCGACGCCGCCTCCTCCACCGCCGTCGGGAGGATCCCGTGCCCGCCGCGGAGGATGACGTCCTTCACGCGGCCCGTGACGAAGAGCTCGCCGTCGGCGAGGTAGCCCAGGTCGCCCGTGTGCAGCCACCCGTCGCGCAGCGCCGCCGCGGTGGCCTCGGGCTCGTCGTGGTAGCCCACCATCAGCGACGGCGAGCGGACGACGATCTCCCCGACGCGGCGCTCGGGCAGCGCGCCGCCGTCGCCCGCGGTGATACGCACCTCGGTGCGCGGGATGGGCGCGCCCACCGAGACGAACTCCATCGCCCGCGCCGACGCGTCGCAGGGCGCCGCCCGGCCCTCCCGCTCGATCGCGTCGCGGTCGACCACGTCGACGCGGGTGGGCGCGAGGGGCCGCGGGAAGGTGACCGCCACGGTCGCCTCGGCGAGCCCGTACACCGGGAAGAACGCCTCCGCGCGGAAGCCCAGCGGCGCGAAGCCCTCGGCGAAGCGGCGCAGCGCGGCGGGTCGGACGGGCTCGGCGCCGACCATCGCGCACGCCCACGCGTCGAAGCAGAGCCCCGCCGCGGCGGCGCGCGGGGCGAGGCGCGCTGCGACCGCGTAGGCCGACGGCGGCGCGGCGGTCATCGTGGCGCGGAGCTCGCTCATCGCCTCCAGCCATGAGAAGGGCCTCGCGCGGAAGTCCGCGGGCGGGAGCAGGTGGACGACGAAGCCGTTGACGAGCGGGTAGAGCAGGCCCCCGACGAGCCCCATGTCGTGGTGGAGCGGGAGCCACGAGAGGCCCACGGACGACGCGTCGGCGGGCAGCGCGGCGCTCACGCACGCGACGTGGGTGAGGAGGCGGTCGTGGGCGAGGACGACCCCGCGCGGGCGGCCGGTGCTCCCGCTGGTGGGCTGGATGAGCGCGGGCGCGGCGGACGCGCGGGCCACCGCGAAGGGGGCGACGTCGTGGGCGAGGAGGTCCTCCGCGGCGATCACGGGGAGCGCCTCTGCGTCGGTCGCGAAGGCCGCGAGCGCGCGCGAGGTCACCAGCGCGCGGGCGTCGAGGCGGCGCGCGGTGTCGCGGAGCCCGTCGACGAAGCGGGCGACGTCCGTCAGACGAAACGGGACGCCCACCATCGCGGGCACCACGCCCAGCGCCCACGCGCCGAAGAGCATCGGGACGGCGAGCTCCACCTCGGGCAGCAGGAAGAGCGCGTGGTCGCCCGGCCGCAGCCCCGCCGCGGCGAGGCCCGACGCGACCCGGCGGGCGTCCTCCCAGAGCGAGGCCCACGTGCACGGCGTCCACCGCCCGTCGCGGCGCGTGCACAGCGCGACGTCGTCGGGCGACCGCTCGGCACGCGCCCGCACGAGCGACGCCATCGTGTCGGGCGGCGCGGTCACGGCAGGGCCCAGCGCCCGACGTCGACCGCGGGGCGCCCCTTCGTCGCGAGGATCATGTACTCGAGGGCGGTGCGTCGCGCGAAGCTCAGCCGGCCGACCGTCATGTACGACTGGAGGAGGCGCGAGAAGCCCGGGGCGAGGGCCTCGATGCGGGCGCGGTTGCGCCGGACGTTGTCGATCCAGCGGTCGACGGTGAGGACGTAGTGGGCGGTGAGGTCTTCGACGTGGAGGACGTCGAGGCCGGCCTGCTCGATGAGGGAGAGCTCCTCGGAGAGCGTGACGAGGCGGCAGTAGCCGAGGGCGTCGACGAAGATGTGGTGGGTCGCGGCGCTCTCCCGGTCGCCGCGGGGCTGCGCCGGGAAGTAGCAGTCGGAGATGAGGAGCCGCCCGCCGGGCCGGAGCATCCGCGCCACCGCGGCGTGCACCTCCGCGCGGTGGTGCATGTGGACGATGCTCCCGGAGAACAGCACCGCGTCGTAGCTTTGCGGTTCGGCCGCGAGGGACTCGATGTGGCAGAGGTCGACGCGGACGCGGTCGGCCACGCCGAGGGCCTCGGCGCGGGCGAGCGTCTCGGCGCGCTGGGCGGCGCTGAGCGTGATGCCGTGGAAGGTGCCGCCCGTGTGCTCGGCGAGGTAGAGGAGGTTCGACCCCCAGCCGCAGCCCACGTCGAGGACGCGCTCGCCGGGCCGGATCGCGAGCTTCGCGGCGACGCGGGCGAACTTGCGCTCCTGCGCGGCGGCGAGGTCGTCGTCGGGGCTTTCGAAGACGCCCGTGGCGTAGGCGAGGCGCGGGTCGAGCACCAGCGCGAACACCGCCGGGTCGTGCTCGTAGTGGGCGGCGACGGCGGCCCGCTCGTGGGCCACCTGCTCGGCGGGCGTGCGCGCGGCGGCCTCGCGCTCGGCGCGGGTGCGCGGGGCGCCCATCACGAACGCCCCGCCGCGAGCGCGGCCACGAGGGCGACCACGTCGCGCACCGCGCGGGGCCGGGCGGAGTCGTCGTCGAGCAGGTCGGGGAGGGCGACGTCGAAGCGCTCTTCGAGGGCCACCTGCACCTGGATGACCGCCAGGGAGTCGAGCCCGAGGCCCGCGCCGTCGAAGGTCGCGTCGGGTGCGACCTCGTCGAGGGCGCGGCGCAGCGTGTCGGCGATGGTCTGGCGCACCGCGAGGGCGGTCGCGTCGGGGGGCGTGTGCATCAGCGGCTCTCCACGCGAACACGGCAGCAACCGCGGTGCCGCGCGGGAGATCGGGCATCCCGCGGGCGCCCCGTGCGACGCCCCGCACACCGCAGGCGGGGAGGGAGTGCGGGCCGTCGCGCGACGGCGCCAGTTGGGGGTCGCGGCTCACGAATTCTTGAAGGCGGGGGCGGGCGTCTCGCACTCATGTCGGATCACGTCTCCCCGGCGGTCGGGCGCGCCGCGCTCCCCGACGGGGGCGGAGGCTCTTAGGCACACCGTGACGCCAACGTCATGGGCGATCGAAGGCGGCGTAGCGTGAACGGAGACGTTCACCGCGCGGCACGCACTGTGAAGAGGAGAACCCCATGAAGCGAAGCAAGGTGTTGCGGGCGGCGTTCGTGGTGACGGTGGTGGGCGCAGCAATGGAGGGGTGCTCGCTCACGTCCACGGATCCTCCGACGTCTGGGGGCGACGCGTCGTGCCCGATGAGCGCGCCGATGAGCGGGGAGGCCTGCTCGCTCCCGGAGGAGACTACGTGCTCCTGGGGAGGCGTGCCGTGCCCGCCGTGGGGGCCGTCGGGGCCCACGGGGCGCTGCGTCGGCGGGCGGTGGAGCGTCTTCGAGGTCTCCTGCAACCCGCCCCGGGTCTCGGGCGACGGGGGCGACGTCCCCACGGACGAAGCGCCCCCGCAGTGCCCGTCGTCGGTCCCCACGCAAGGCGCGTCGTGCGACGCTCGGCTGACGGGCCCGTGCAACTACACGGGCGCGCCGTGCCCTCCCTTCGGCGGCGCCCCCATCTCCGCGTCGTGCACGTCGACGGGGTGGCAGGTCACGGAGGTCTCCTGCAACCCGCCGCCCGACGTCCCCCTCGACGCCGTCGACGCGACGGCCGACGTCGACGCGACGACCGACGCCGACGCGTCGAGCGCCGCGTGCCCCGCCACGGCGCCGGCCGCGGGGGATCCCTGCGCGCGCCTCGACGCGACGCCGTGCAGCTACACGGTGCCGTGCCCGGGCAACCTGCCGATCTCCATCCAGGTCGTGTGCGCGCACGAGGTGTGGCAGGTGGTGACAGGGGCCGCGTGCAACCCTCCCCTCGACGCCGGCGTCGACGGGACCGTGCTCAACCCCGGCTGACGCCCGTCCCGGGTCGCGCGATCGCCTGGCGCGGCGGTTGTTCCGTGCGTCTTGCGAGCCGGCGGACGGGGGCGAATGTTCGACAACCTTTCAGCGCGGCGGCGCGGCGCACGAGGCCCGGACCCGTGTCGCGGCGGGAGAGCGGGGCGCCTCGCGCAGCAAGTCTGCCGCGACGGCGCGCGCCTCGGCGTCGCGCCCGCGAGCGCAGAGGGCGAGGACGCGCTGGGCCGCGGCCTCCTGGCGGAGCACGCCGGCGGGGTGGGCCGCCGCGTACTCATCGAGGAGGCTCAGCGCCACGGCGGTGCGGTGCTGGTCGAGCGCGAACTGCGAGCGTTGGAGCAGGTCGAGCTCCGCGGCCATCGTCCCTGCGGCGGGGGCGGGCGACGTGACCACTGCCAGAGCGACGGGCGGTGCGGCCTCCACCGCGGGCGGAGCAACGGGCGCGCGACGCGTCGAGGGCACATGCGGCGTAGCGCGGCGGCGAGCCACGGGCGCAGGGGGTGGGTCGAGCGCAACGACGGTCGGCGGCGCCTCCGCGGGTGCGGGGGGCGTCGCGGGCGTGGCGCGCGGGGCTGCGGCGGGGGCGACGACGCGGTCGTGCGTCGGGGGGGCGGGCCGCGGGGGCCGCGACGCGCGCACGCCCGCAGCGAGCGCGACGGCGACGGCGACGGCGGCGACGGCCTTCGCGGCGAGGCCCGACGCGGCCGCGGGCGGCGGTGCGGCGGAGGGCGCGGTCGGCGGCGGCGGGGCGGCGGAGCTGCGCGGCGAGGAGGGCGCGGACGCGGGCGCGGCGGGCGCCGTCGGGAGGTCGGCGCCGCGGGCGTCGCGGAGGAGGGCCTGGCGTCGTCGGGGAGCCCGTCATCGGTCCTCGCGCGGTGGCGGGCGAGCGCGGCCGCGAACTTGGCGGGGCCGCGCGGAGGCGCGCAGATCGTGTTCACGTTGGCGCCGAGCGCCGCGGCGGCCTCGGGCGCGGTCATCTGCTCGTAGTCGACCATCAGGAACACCGCGCGGCGGTCGTCGTCGAGCTCGGCGAGCAGCGCGTCGAGCAGCCGCAGCGCCTCAGCGCGCGCGAGCGCGTCGTGGGGGCCGGGCGCGCGGTCGGCGACGTCCTCCGGGAGCGGCGCGTGCCCCCCCTTGCGGCGCGCCGCGCGGCGGTGGTCGCGCGCCACGTTGATCGCGATGGCGAAGAGCCAGCCCCGGATCGACGCGCGGTGGTCGAAGCCCGCGAGCCGCCGGTGCACCACCAGGAACACCTCCTGCGCGGCGTCGTCGAGCGCGGCGTCGGGCACGCCGAGGTGCCGCAGGCTCCGCGCGACGAAGTCGAAGTGGGCCTCGTAGCAGGCGTCGAAATCCGCCGGCGGGCACACCGCGCGCGGGCGCGCCGTGCCGTCGTCGGGCAGGTCCTCGATCGGCGCGGCGCCCGAGATCATCGCCGCGGGAATGGCCGGGCGCGCGCCGATCCATTTCCAGAACGTCACGGGCCGCTCAGTTCGACGCCGACGCCCCCGCGGCCGACGAGGCGCGCGGGGTGGTGGAGCTCGGCGCCGTCGGCGGCGAGGAAGCGCGCGTCGCCGAGCGAGGCGCCGAGGTCGAGCCGCGCCCACGCCGCCACCTCGCGGCGCAGGGAGACCCGGAGGGTGGCGCCCGCCAGGGCCGTCCACCACGGCGTGACGTCGGCCTCGTTGCGGTCGAAGCCGACGCCCCGCGCGTACATCGCGCCGCCCGCGACGCCCGCGCAGAGCCCCGCGCCGACCGCGGCCCCCCGCAGGAGCATCGCGCACGCCCGGAGCTCGCCCGTGACGAGCCCGACGTCGCCCGCGGTGCCCGCCGCCCCGCCCGCGCGCTGCGCGGGGAACCACGTCGCGCCGAGCTCCAGGCGCAGCCACGAACGCGCGAAGCCGACGCCCGCGCCGACGCCCCACGCGGGCGCCGGGAGGGAGCCGAGGTCGAGCGCGCCGTGCACCCCGCCGCCGACGCGCGGGCGGTCGTCGCGCGTCGGCGGGGGCGCCGCGGGCGGCGGTTCGGGTGCGGGCGGCGGGCGGCGGGCGGTGGGGTCGATCGCGAGCGCGAGCACCACCGCGGCGGCGTCCGCAGCCTCCGCGCAGGTGTCGGCGGTGAGGGAGCGGGCGCCCGTCTCCTCCGCGGCGTGGATGGCGAGGGTGAGCGACCAGCGGGCACCGTCGGGTGTGACGGCTCCCTCCGCGGCGAGCGGTCGGGTGGGCGGGCGCTGAAACGCGTGCGGGCGGAGCCGCTCGACGGACGTCAGTACGGCCTCGCCCGTGGGGCACCCCGCGGGCGCGCTCCAGCGGAGCGAGAGCGGGCCGCGCGCCTGCGCGTCGGAGGCGCCGGCGAAGGCGAGCGCGGCCGCCGCCGTGGGGAGCCAGGTGCGTCGCGCCTTCATCGCCGCGCGCACCGTACCACGCGGCGCGCGGGCGCCGTCAGAGGACGATCTGCTGCGGGCGGAGCGTGGGCCCACTCGCGGCGGGGTCGGTGCTCGCGCCGGCCCCCGTGCCCCAGCACCACACGGTGTGGTCGGCGCGGAGGGCGCACGAGTGCAAGGCGCTCACGGCCACCTGGACGACCTCCGTGAGGCCGGGCACCTCCACGGGGTAGTTGTGGGCGTCGAGCGTCCCGTCGCCGAGGGCCCCGTGCTGGTTGTCGCCCCAGCAGAACACGCCTCCGCGCGCCGTCCGGGCGCACGCGTGCGGGCCGCCGACGGAGACCTGCGTCGCATCGACGATGCCGCGCATCTCCACGAAGTTCACCGGCCCCGCGACGCCGGTCGGGAGGTCGCCGACCACCCCCCCCCAGCACATCACCCGCCCGTCGCGCCGCACCGCGCAGGAGGTCCCCTGCGCCACCGACACCTGGACGACGTCGCCGAGCCCGGCGACGCGCCGCGGCGTCGCGCGCGCGGTGAAGGTGCCGTCGCCGAGCTGCTGCGACCCGTTCTGCCCGAGGCAGCTCACGGCGCCGTCGCGGTGGAGCGCGCACCCGTGGCCCGAGGTCACGTCGACGCTCGTCGACATCTGGGCCACGTCCGTGAGCGAGGGGACCAGCGTCGGCGCCTCGATCGGCCTGCGCCCGTCGCTCGGCGGCGCGGACGGCTCCCCGGGCGCGCCGAAGAAGGGGGCGCCCCAGCAGCGCACCGCGCCGTCCTCGCCCCACGCGCAGAAGCGCGCGCGTCCGACGTCGACGCCGGCGACCGCGCCGAGCCCCGCGGGGCGCTCGACGACCGTCCCGCGGCTGAACGTCGGCGCGTCCGGCAGCCCCCCGTCGGGCCCCGGCAGCGGCGGGAGCAGCGCGTCGGCCGCGCGGTACGTGCGGACGGTGCCGTCCTCGAGCACGGCCGCGCCGGCCCGCCCGCTCGCGAGCGCGCGGACGCACGAGAGCCCCGCCACCCGCACGGCGGGCGCGGCGCCCCAGGACGGCGCGAGCCCCCAGCAGAGCACCTCGCCGCGCCGGGTGCGCGCGCACGAGGCGCCGCCCAGCGAGACGCCGATCTCCTCGACGACGTCCCCCTCGGGGCTCGGCAGCGCTTCCCGCGCGCAGTGGACCGTCGGGGCGGTCGCCGCGTCGCCCGCGTCGCCGTCCGCGAACGCGAGGCCCTTCGGCGCGTTGCCCCCCACCACGACGTCGTACGGGCAGCCGGTGAGCAGCGCGCCCACCGCGACCCACGACGCCTTCGCCACCGCGCTCGCTCTGCTCATCCTCGTCGTCACCATCGCACACCTCCGTGGCGCGCGCCGCCCCGCGCCGCGGGGTCGATCGCACCGCACGGAAATGGCCGCGCGCCCCGCGACCCGTTGCGGAATCGTCGGCGCGCGCGGACGCTCACCACGGGATCGGGCCGCCCTCGTTCGAGAAGCTCCCCGTGGGGCCGTCGGGCCCGAGCAGCGCGAGGCGCACCGGCTCGCGGGCAGCTTCCGCGGGCGTCCGCGGGCCGCTGTGGCCGTTGAGGTCGGTCGCGGTGTGGCCGGGGCAGGCGAGGTTCACCTTGATCGCGGTGCCCGCGAGCTCCTGCGCGAAGGCGACCGTCACCGCGTTGAGGGCCGTCTTCGAAGGGCCGTACGCCACGCCGCCGACCCCCCGCATCGGGAACGCCGGGTCGGTGATCACGGTGAGCGAGCCGATGCGGCTCGACAGGTTGACGATCCGCCCCGCGGGCGATTCGCGGAGGAGCGGCAGCATCGCCTGGGTCACGGCGATCACGCCGAACACGTTGGTCTCGAACACCGCGCGGACGTCGTCGAGCGCCGCCTCGCTCGGCGTCCCGCTCCGCCGCATCGCGGCGACGCCCTCCACGCGCGGGGCGTTCACCGCGATCGCGGCGTTGTTGACGAGGACGTCGAGGCGCCCGAGCTCGCGGCGGACGCGCCCCGCCGCCGCCGCGATCGACGCGGCGTCGGTGACGTCGATCACGATCGCGCGGGCGCCGTTGCCGATCCGTTTCGCCGCCGCCTCGCCGCGCGCGGCGTCGCGCGCGCCGACGAGGACGGTGAGGCCCCGCGCCGCGAGCTCGCTCGCGATCGCATACCCGATGCCTTTGTTGGCGCCCGTGACGAGCGCGACTCTGGGGTCGTTCATGCCCCGGAGGTTGCGGCGTGACCGAGGCGCCGCCTTGGGGATTCTTGGCGCGAAACCGGGACGGTGCTTCCCGCCAAGAACGCCCAAGCCCCGCGGCCCGCGCGCGACTACAGTCACGGGGCAGTGGCGGCCCGCAAGGACATCCTCTCCGTCTCCCTCCCCGGCCTCCGCGCGCTGCGGTGGACGAGCGACGAGCTCTACATCGGGATGAAGGAGACCTACACGATCACCCGCGTCGAGGCCGGGCGCGCCACCTTCTTCACGCGCGGGAAGCTCTGGTCGAGCGCCCCCGGCTCGCTCCGCGTCCAGGAGCCCGGCGACGTCGTCCGCGACCTCGCGCGCGACGGCCGGACGACGTGCCAGATCGTCGCCTTCCCGCCGCGCGCCGTGGAGGGCGCGGTCGGCAAGGCGCGCGTCCACCCCGTCCTGGCGGCGGGGGACGCGCGGGGCGCCGCCTTCCAGCGCCTCCACGACGCGGTGCGGGCCGGCGCGGATCGGCTCGCGCTCGACGTCGCCGTCACCGAGGCGATCGCCGCGCTCGCCGCGGTCGGAGACGCGACGTGCGAGCACCCGCGCGCGGTGCGGCGGGCGATCGAGCTCCTCCGCGAGCGCCTGGCCGACGCGGTGACGCTCGACGCGCTCGCCGACCACGCAGGGATGGACAAATTCCACCTGTGCCGCGCGTTCCGGGCGCAGGTCGGTCTGCCGCCCCACGCCTACCTCACGCGGCTGCGGATCATGCGCGCGAAGGAGCTGCTCGCCGACGGCGTGAGGCCGGGCGAGGTCGCGCCGCGCGTGGGGCTGTACGACCAGAGCCAGTTGAACCGCCACTTCCGCCGCATCGTCGGCACGACGCCCGGCGCGTACGCGCGCGCGGCGCAGTAGGCCGCGGTCACCCGAGCGCGACGAGCGCGTCGGAGAGCGTCACGTAGAGCGCCCCGTCCGCGGGCACGGGCGACGCGGAGACGTCCTTCGGAAACTTCTGGAGCCACAGCTCGCCCCCCGTCGCGAGGTCGACGGCGCGCAGCTCCTTGCCGCTCGCGGCGTACACGACCCCCGCCGCCACCGACGGGCCCACCAGGAAGATCTGCCTGGTCGCGAGGCTCCACCGCAGTTGGCCGGTGGCCGCGTCGAGGGCGCGCAGCGCGCGGTCGTAGCTCCCGAACACCACCGCGTCCCCCGCGAGCGCGGGCGCCGCCACCACGACGTTGCCGGTCGCGTGGCTCCACGCCTCCGCGCGGGTCGCGAGGTCGATCGCGTGGAGCTTGAGGCTCCTGCCGCCGGGGCAGTAGACCCGCCCGCCGCCGATCGCGCACGCGGAGGAGTACCAGGCGTCGCCCGCGGCGACCTTGTAGACGAGGCGCCCCGTCGCGAGCTCCACGCAGTGGAGGGCGCCGGCCGTGGGTGGCGTCCCCGGCCCCGCCGAGTTGAAATACACGCGCCCCTCGTACGCCGCGAGCCCGTCGGCCTGGTAGCCCGAGAACGCCAGCGTCCAGCGCGGGGCGCCGCTGGATGCGTCGAACGCGTGCAGGTGCCCGCCGTGGTCGCCCACCACCACGAGGCCGTCGGCCGCGACGGGCGAGGCGTACGTCGCGTCGCCGAGCGGCGCCGACCACCGCGTCGCGCCGGTCTGCGCGTCGAGCGCCGCGAGGGTCTTCGCGCAGGTGGCGATGAACACCAGCCCGTCCGCGGCGCACGGCGAGGAGTAGGTCTCCCCGCCGAGGTTCGCGGTCCATAGGGCGGCGCCCTTCTTCGGCTCCAACGCCGTGACGACGCCGCCCCGGTCGGCCGCGATGATGCGATCGCCCAGCACGAGCGGCGTCGAGGGGGTGCCCGCGCCCGACGGGTACGCGAACTTCCAGCGCGTGCGACCGCGCGCGGGGAGCCCCGTGACCTCGTAGTGCCCCGTCCGACGCGCGTTGGCCCTGAACATCCCGCGATCCTCGCGCGGATCGGGCGCGGCCGCACGCGAGATCGGGCGCCGCGGGCGGTGGTACCGTCGCGGCCGCGATGACGTACCCGTTCCTGTACGTGAACCATGGCGTCCCCGACGTCGAGTCGGTGGGCAAGTGCGAGGAGGTGTTCCTGTGGTTCGAGCGCGCGGTGACGCCCGCCGAGCGCGCGCGGGTGATGCAAGGCTGCCCCGCGCCCATCGCCCACTTCGCCCACTGGGACGACACGTTCTGCTACTTCGGCAGCGACGGCGACTCGTACGAGTCCACGCTGCTGTTCGAGTACGCGCCGAAGGCGCTACGCGAGGGCTTCGAGCGCACGTCCCCGGGCCGCGACGTCAAGGCGTGGCGCGCCGCCCACGCGCGGCTGCAAGACTCGCTGTCGGCGTCGGTCGCTCGCTTCGCCGACGAGGTCGAGCGCTGGGTGCGCGGCGTCCACGACGTCGTCCCGGTGGCGCTGTTCTGGGGGCCCACCGGGGGCCCCGAAGATGACCCGTGGCACGCCGACAGCGTCGCGCGCTTCGCCGAGGTCATGTACGAGCGCGTCGGCGCGTGCCGGCCCGCCACCCGCGCGGGCAAGACGTACCTCGGGTTCATCCGGACGATCTGCGACGACCTGCTCGTCGCGCCGCCCGCGAAGGACGCGCGGGGCGACGCGCGCTCCGTCGCGACGCTCGACGCCGCCGCCGCGAAGGCCCTCCCGCGACGTTACGTGTCGCGGCTCTCGTATCAGGAGCACGACCTCCTCGCGGTGGGCGAACTCGTCGCGCGCTACCTCGGCGACGCGCCCGACGACGCCGCCCGGTTCGCGCGCCTCGCGCCGGCCACGCGGCTGGTGTACCTCGCGAGCTACGCGGCGTCGTCGCGGCGCGCGGTCGACCGCCTCGCCGACCCCGCGGGGGCGGTGCGCGCGCTCGTCGCGGCGCTGCCCCCGGAGGCCGACCGCGCCGCGGTCCCGCTCGCCGTGATGATGGCCAGCACGATGGCGCACGACACGCCGGGCTTCGACCGCCCGCGGAAGAAGCACGCCGCGCGCGCCGCGGCGGTGCTCTCCATGGTGCTGGGGCACCCGCGGTGCACGGCGGGCACCTGGGCGCGGTGCGCGCGCTACCAGCGGTGGGCGGGGGCGCGCGACGACGCCGCGGCGACGCTGCGCGCGGCGCTCGCGCGGTACGGGGAGAAGCCGGTGCTGCTGCGGGCGATGGCGCGCGCCGCGCCCACCGTGGCGTCGACGTAGCGCACCGTGACAGCGCTGCATCGCACGCCGCGCGGGGAGGCGCCGGCGTCGCGGGGCTCTCGCGGGCGGCATGTGGCGTGCTCCGCAGCGGGCACGCGGGAGCATCGCACCGGGAGCATTTCCCCGACACGCTCGCCGCGCATGGAAGGATGTGCTCCGTGAGGTGGACTCGATCGGGCGGCGCGCGCGCGACGCGGTGGCTGGTGGTGACGGCGATGGCCTCGGCCTGCGTCGGCCCTGAGGGGCCGCAAGGGCCGCAAGGACCGCAGGGCGCGATGGGCGCGACGGGCGCGACGGGCGCGACGGGTGCGATGGGCGCGACGGGCGCGACGGGCCCCGCCGGCCCCGCAGGACCGACGGGCCCGGGCGTCGATGCGGGCGTGGTCGACGCGTCGGCGCCGCGTCCGACGCGCCTGCTCGACGCGCGCATCGCCGGCTGGATCCCCCGCAACCGGGAGCGCATCAACGCGATGATCGCCGCGCGCGGGATCACCTCGCCCGGCTACGACCCGATGAACCGCCCCGTCGCCGCGTTCGACTGGGACAACACGATGCTCAAGAACGACATCGGCGACGCGACCTTCTTCTGGATGGTGCGCAACGACAAGGTGCTCCAGCCGCCGGGGCGCGACTGGTCCCGCACGAGCGCGGCCCTCACGCCCGCCGCGCGCGCCGCCCTCAACGCCGCGTGCGACGCGCTGGCCGACGCCGGCGCGCCCCTGCCGACGAGCCGCGGCACGGCGAGCGCGTGCGCGAGCGAGATCGTCAACATCTACTACAACGCCCGCACCATCGGCGGGATGGCGGCCTGGGCCAACGAGGTCACCTACACCACGAACCAGCCCTACGCCTGGGCGGCGCAGCTCCTCGGCGGCTACACGGCGGGCGAGATCCGCTCGTTCGCGCGGGCGGCCTTCGACGAGAACCACAACAACGCGATCGGCGCGACGCAGAGCATCGGGAGCGTGACGGGGCTCAACGCCTACGTCCGCGTCTACGACGCGATGCGCGACCTCGTGGGGACGCTCCAGCAGAACGGCTTCGACGTCTGGGTGGTGTCGGCCTCGCCCCAGCAGGTGGTGGAGGTCGCCGCCGAGCAGGTCGGCGTGCGGGCCGACCACGTCATCGGCATCCGCTCGGTGTTCGAGAACGGGCGCGCGACGTACAACTTCCAGGGGTGTGGCACCGTCGCCGACGGCGCCAACACGCTCATCACCTTCGACCGCGGCAAGCGGTGCTGGATCAACCGGGTGATCTTCGGGGTCGCCCCCGCGCAGCAGATGGAGCGGCAGCCCGAGGGGCGCCGGCCGGTGTTCGCGGCGGGCGACTCCGACACCGACCTCGCCTTCGTGCAGGACGCGACGGCGCTCAAGCTGGTGCTCAACCGCGGCAAGGTCCAGCTCATGTGCAACGCCTACGGGAACGCGATGGACCGCTGGCTCGTCCAGCCGATGTTCATCGCGCCGCGGGCGATGCGCGCGACGCCGTACCCGTGCACCACCGCCACCGACGCGGCGGGGATGCCCATCGTCGACGAGAACGGCGCCCGCTTCCCGATGGACCTCGCCGACAGCGTCTACGCCCTGCCCTGAGCGAACGCAGGCGCCTCCGCGCATCACCTCCATTGCGCCAGTGGTCTGTGTTTTCTCCTGTTCCTCGGCCCCAGCGCGCAGGAGACGTTGTATAGGGAGCGCACCGGTTCCGTCCAATTCACCCGGCGGAACCGTCCTGCGCATGACCACTGAATCTTCACCGGATCGATCGAGACGCGCGCTGCTCCTCCTCGGCGCTTCGGCTGCGCTGGCGGCGTGCGGGGCCGACGTCGAAGGCGCCGACGTCGACGCGAGCACGACCGGCGACGCGCCACGCGAGGCGGGCCTCGGCGACGCCGCGCGCACCGACGTCGCCGTGCGAGACGACGGCCCGCTCGACGCTGCCCGCCCCGACGCATCGGCCCCCGACGCGAGCGCGATGGACGCCGCCCGCCCCGACGTCTCGCTGCCCGACGCGGCCGCGATGGACGTCGCCCGCCCCGACGCCGCCGTCGCCGACGCGAGCCGCCCAGACGTTCCCGTCGATGCGGGGCCCGTCGACACGGGCGTGCCGTGCACCCCGCCGAGCACGGCGACGCGCATCGGTCCGATCGCGAGCTTCGCGGTCGGCCGCTGGGTCGCGGTCACCGCGCAGGCGATCATCGTCGGGCGCGACGCGCGCGGCATCTTCGCGTACACCAACGTCTGCACCCACCGGAGCTGCGCGGTGCCCGCCCCGGCGTCGGCCGCGGCGACCTCCCGCTGCCCCTGCCACGGCGCGACCTTCACCAGCGAGGGCGCCGTCGTGAGCGGCCCCACCTCCACCCCGCTGCGCAACTACCCGGTCTACGTCTGCGGCGGCAACGTCTACGTCGACAAGACGCGCAGCGTGGCGATGGGCACCCGCACGCCCGTCCCCTGAGCGCCAAGGCCGCCGTGCGGGCCGCCCTGCTCAACGCGATCCCCGACGCGGTGCTCAGGGCCGTGATGGGCGCCGGGTGGCGCAAGAGCGACGGGGACAACGCGCGCCTCGCGCGGGAGTTCAAGCGGGCGCTGAAGATCCCGGTGATCGCCAACGGGGGCTTCCAGCGCCGCGCGGACATCGAGCGCGCGCTCGCGGAGTGCGACTGCGACCTCGTCTCGATGGCCCGCCCGCTGCTGGCCAACCCCGACCTCCTCCGGGGCCCGCGACACCGAGCTACTGCCACTGCCGCTTCGGCGCGGTCCGCGGTACGGTCGCGGCGTGTCGAACGCCGAGGACTCGTCGCCCGCCTGGGTCGCGGAGGAGGCGCGGGGGCTGCGGCTGTGCCGCGAGGGGCTCGCGTGGCACGTGTGGCACCCCCGCCGCCCGTGGATCGCCCTCGTGCACCGCGCGACGGGCGGCGAGGCCGCGGCGGAGTGGTGGTCGGTGCTCGACGTCGCGTCGGCGCGCGTGCTGGTCGCGCAGCGCGTCGACGGGGAGACGCGCGACCTCGCGTGGGTCGGCGACGAGGAGCTGGCGCGCGTCCATCGCGGGGGCGGCGCGGTGCGCGTCGACCTCCTCGCGGTCCCCGACGGCGGGGTGATCGCGTCGGGGAGACTGCCGTTCCGCGCGGAGAGTCCGGTGCGCGCCGCGTGGCTCCCCGCCGCGAGGTGGCTCGTCATCCGAGGCGACGTCTCCGGCGACGGCGTGAGAGAGAGGCCCGCCCTGTGCGCGCTCGACCCGGAGCTTCGCCTCCTCCACACGGTGGACGCCGCCGCGCTGAACCCGGGATCCGCCTCGCCGTACTTCGACGTGATGGCGCTGGACCCCGACGGCCGGTCCGTGGCGCTGTGGTTCCCGCGGGGGCAGACGTCCCGACGCCAGACGCACGTGGTGATCGCCTCGTGGAGCGGCGCGGCGCCGGTGCGTTGGATCGCGGTCGAGCGGATGCGCGGCCGCGCGGAGTACTTCGGCGACGAGTTCGGCAGGCCCCTCGTGCACGGCGCGCGGTGGTCGAGCGCCGACCGGGTCGAGTTCTACGGGCAGCGGGACATCGCGCGCGTCGACCCGCGCGGCGGCCGGTGCGTCGTGACGGAGGACGACAACTCCTTCCGGTGCGACGACGTCTGCTGCCGCGAGCTCGCCGACGAGCCGGCGGCCCGCATCACGCTCTGCATCGCGACCGACCTCTCGGGCCCGGCACCGCCGCGCACCCATTGGGGCCTTCGCTTCGACGAGGGCGCCGGACGCGTCGCGTGCCTGCTCCCGTGGCGCCGCGCGGGCGGGTGGGAGGACGAGGAGGAAGAGGCGATGAACCACGCTGCCAGCGCCGCGGGCTTCGTCGCGCTCCTCACCGGGGCGGAGGGCTCGCCGGACGAGGTGGCCGTCCGCATGGTCGACCTCCGCGCGGGGCACGCGGGGATGCGCGCCGCCGAGGTCGCGATGCTCGCCGGGCGGTGCGGCACGATCGCGCTGTCGTTCGACGCGCGCTGGGTGCTCGTCGCGACGCGCGGGCGCGGCGGGGCGGCGGAGTGCCGGGTGTTCCCCACGGGCGACCTCGCGTGGGCGCCGATGACGCCACCGCGGTGACGCTCGCGCGCCGCGGCGTGAGTGTCAGGGCGTCCGGCGCGCGCAGCCGCTCCCCGCTCACCGCGGTCCACTGCGGGGCGTCGCCGGTCGACGCGACCAGCACCCCGCGATCGCACGGCAGCACCTGCAGCGTCGGCAGCCAGCCGCCGACTTCGTGCAGCCGCACGCTCCTCCCGCGAACGTCGTGGTGGCTGAAGACGCGGAGGTGGTCGTCGCGCTCGCTCTCGGAGACGACGTCGAGCTCTGCGACGAGGCTACGGACGAGCCGTGGCAGGCGCCTGCCATGGCTCGTCCGTAGAACGCGCACACCCCTCGTTTCCTCGCACGGCGCGCCCTCACGATCCCCCGCGCGGTCGCCGTTGAAGCCCGGTGATGACCCCCAAGCGCACCGAACCGAACCCCCTCATCGAACGCACGAAGGCCGCCGCCGCCGAGCGCCACGCCGCCCGCCTCGCCGAGCTGACGGCGCTCGTCCGCCGCAAGATGACCGCCGCCGTCGAGAGCTTCTACGACATCGGCGAGGCGCTGCGCGAGGTGATGGACAAGGGCCTCTTCGCCGCGGCGGGGCACGCGACCTTCGACGACTTCCTCGCCGCCGAGGGGCTGATGGGCCGCCGCCAGGCCACGAAGCTCATCGCCGTGGCGCGCAGGGTTCCGCGCGAGCACGCGCTCCGCCTCGGGCACGAGCGCGCCTACGCCCTCAGCGCCTACGCCGAGGCCGCCAACGACACGACGGTGGCCGAGCTCGTCACCGGCGCCGCCACCGTCGCGGGGAAGCCCGCCGTGGAGGCGTCGCTCCGCGAGATCGAGGCCGCCACCCGCGAGGCCCGCGCCCGCGCCGCCGACGAAGGCCCGCGCGCCGAGGCCCGCCGCGAGCGGTCGCGCGAGGACGAGGCGCTCGCGAAGGCCGTCCGCGAGGCGCTGCGCGGCGCGGGCGTCGGGCGGCCGGCGGTGCAGGTGGTGGGCGACGAGGTGCGGGTGGTGCTCACGCGCGCGCAGGCCGAGCGCCTCGCGGGCTGAGCCCCGTCAGCGGCACACCGGCGGGAGCGCCCGGAGGCGGCGGGGCTTCGGCTGTGGCACGAGCGTTCGCGCGGCGCGGCGGTCGACCGAGGTCCAGCGCGAGCGCGGCGGCCCCTCCCCGGCCTTCACCCGCCGTCGGTCGCGCAGTGCGCGCAGCCCGCGTCGCGGTCGTCGGGCACCCGCCGGAGGGTCCCCACGATCCGTTCGACCTCGCGGAAGCCGTCGGGGTCGGTGGACTCGTAGCGGATCACGACCCGCTCCCCGCCCACGGCGAGCGTGGTTTCGCGTACCCGCCAGCTGCCGTTGTCGACCTCGCGCCAGGTCACCGGGACCCCGTCGATCTCGCCCGCCGTCGTCGGCCAGTCGGACTCCTCCGCGGCCACGTGGGTCCCCACGGTGAAGTGCATCCTCGAGGTCGGGCCGATGAGCGGGGCCGCCCGCTCGAAGGTGACGTGGGCGTAGTCGACGAAGCCGGTGGTGCCGCGCGCCCACCCCGCGGGGACGTCCATGCGCCAGCCGGACAACGGCGAGAAGGTCGTGGCCTGCGTGTCGAGCGCGCGCGAGCCCGCCGAGAGCCCTTCGACGATCGACGACGCGAGGGCCGCGCAGCCCGGGTCGCGGGCTGTCGCCTCGGGCAGCACGAAGAAGAACAGGGTCACGATGGAGCCGTCGGGCGTCGCGACCCAGGCGCGGAACACGTTGGTCCCCGGCCCCGGATCGCCGCGGAGGTCGTCGGTGCCCGGCCGAGGCATCACCGCGACGGCGCGAAGCCCCGGCGGGGTCGTCCACGCGCGCGCCGGCAGCCGCCCGAAGCTGAACCGGTCGGCGGCCTCCCGGAGCGTGCCCTCGTCGCGGCGGAAGCGGTCCTCCACCTCGACGACCATCCACGAACGCCCCAGCGGGAGCCGCAGGGTGACGCGTCGCGTGTCGCTCAGCGCGTACCGGACGGGCTCGTCGTATTCGAAGCGCGCGGGGAGTCGGAGGCGGACGCGGTCGCGGAGCAGCTCGACGGGCCTCGCGCCGAGGGGCAGGGCACGCACCCCGCGGCACCCCCCCGGCGCCGGCGCGGCACCGAACGCCTCGAAGGGGCGGGGTGCGGGCGCGTCGAAGGATGCGAGCAGGACCTCGGGCCTCGACGAGAGCGCCGCGTCGTCGACGCCTGCGTCGCCCCCCGACCCGCCGTCGATCGAGGCGTCCGAAGCGTCGACGAGCGCGTCGGGGGCGCGCGTCGCCTCGGGCGGAGGTGCTGCCTGTGGCGCGCTTCGACAGGCCGCAAGCAGCAGCAGAGCGACGGCGGGCCCGTCGCGCCGCGCGCCTCGCGGGCTGAGGCCCGTCAGCGGCACACCGGCGCGAGCGCCCGGAGGCGCGCCGCGAGCATGTTGTAGTCGTCGACGCGCGAGCCGCCGCGCACGTCGCCCGCGAAGCGGTAGTAGTACCGCGCGCCGACCATCACGCCGGTGTACGCGCCCACGTCGGAGTCCGTGTTGCCGATGCCGATGTCGGGCGCCATCCCGAAGCGCGTTCGCAGCGCGCGGAGCTCCTCGGTCTTGAAGGTCTCCGCCGCCGCGCCGAGCGCGCCCGTGAGCCCGAGCGTGGTGTGGACGACGCTGCGCGGGAAGCCCCGCAGCGCGAGCCACTGGTGCGTCCCGGGCTCGAGCCACTCGGGGCGCGCGGTGAGGTACATCACCTCGTAGCCGCGGTCGACGAGGGCGCGGATCACCTCGGGCCCGCCCGGGTTGGCGGCCGGCGGCGGCCCGGTGAGGAGCGCGAGGAAGGCGGCGTTCTCGCTCTCGGTGAGGGTGCCGTCGACGTCGGTGACGGCGACGCGGGCGCCGGCGGGGGCGACGCGGATCCACTGCTCCGCGGTGGTGTGGTCGCCGCGGACGACGAAGAGCACCTTGTGCCAGCCCACCGCGAGCCGCCGGGCCGCGGGGATCTCCAGGTACACCCGGCCCCCGTCGTCGCTCACGCCCTCGACGGGCGCGTGCGGGGCGGCGTCGCGGCTGGTGGCCACCGTGCCGAGGCTCTCCCAGCGCGTGCAGTCGCGCAGGAGCCACACGTCGATGTCCTCGTCGTTGAGGTCGTCGTCGTTGATGCCGTAGGCGAACTTCCCGAGCGCCCACTGGGGGTCGCCCTCGCGCAGGAGCAGGTCGCGCCCGCGGTGACGCGCCGCGCCGAGGGCCACCGTCACGCGCGTCGTCAGGTGGCGCCACGACGCGGTGGCGCCGAGGGTCGGCGGCGCGACGTTGCATGCCGGGGGCGGCGGGCAGGAGGCCACGGACGCGTCGGGAGGAGCGTCTGCCGAAGCATCGGCGAACCCGTCGGCGGGCACGTCCGCCGGGGCCACTGCGGCGTCGGCCGGCGGTGCGTCGGGCGCAGGTGCGTCGGGTGTGGGCGCGTCGGGTGTGGGCGCATCGGGCGCGGGCGCATCGGGCGGCGCGGCGAGGTCGGGGGCGACGTCGCCCGGGGAGCTCGCGTCGGCGGGGGCGACGTCGTCGAGCGCGGGGGGCTGGTCGGGCGCGGCGTCGTCGGGCTGCGCGGCCGTGTCGCCGGCGGCGTCGGGGGGCGGCGGCGTCACGCCCGCGGGGGGCGTCTCCGCGCACGCCGTGAGGAGGATCATCGCGAGAAGGATCGTCGCACGCATCGGCGCGCGGACGGTCTCACGTCCGCACGGCGGCCGCCAGGGGGCGGCACGAATCCCGCTTTGCACAAGCGCTCGTTCGCGCTATCGGTGGCGCCCCCCGATGGTCGCCCCCCGCGAAAAGCCGACCGCGCACCGCCCGCTGATCCAGCGTAAGGGCGTGAAGCGCGCGCTGGTCAACGTCGGCGGCGAGGTGGAGACCGCCGGCGACCCCGCGCTCGCCGCGCGGCTCGTCGCGGCCCTCACGCTGCGGCCCGGCGAGCGCGACGCGACGCTGACGCACCCCTTCCACGCCTACCCGGCGCGGCTCCACCCGGAGGTGGCCCGTTCGCTGATCGCGGCGCTCGCGCTGGCGCCGGGTGCGATCGTGCTCGACCCCTTCTGCGGCTCGGGCACGGTGCTTGTTGAGGCGCTGGTGGCGGGGCACCGCGCGATGGGGCGCGACCTCTCGCCGCTCGCGGTGGAGCTGGCGTCGGTGAAGACGCACGTGCTCAAGCCCGACGCGCGGCGTGCGATCGTCGAGGCGACGCGCGCGGCGGCGGAGCGGGCGCGGGCGGCGTGCGAGGCGGGGGCGAAGCTGCCGGTGCCGCCGGGCGAGGCGCGGTGGTTCACGCCCCACACGCTGCGCGAGGTGGCTGCCCTGGCGGAGGCGGTGCGCAAGGCGCCGTCGGCGGTGCGGCCGGCGCTCCGGATGCTGCTCTCGTCGGTGCTGGTGAAGGTGAGCCTCCAGGCCTCCGACAGCGACACGCGGCTGGTGAAGAAGCGGGTCGCGCCCGGCGAGGCGATCCACTTCTTCGCGTACAAGGCGCGCGAGCTCGACCGCTGCCTCGCGGCGCTCGCCGAGGCGTTGCCCGGGGGCGCGCGTGCAGACGTGCGGGAGGACGACGCGACCTCGCTCGCGACGGTTCCCGACGGGGCGGCCGACGCGATCGTGACGTCGCCGCCGTACGCGAACACCTACGACTACGCGGCCCACCACGCGCGGCGCTACGCGTGGCTCGGGCTCGACGCGGCGCGGATGGGCGCGGGCGAGGTCGGTGCGGCGCGGTGGTTCGAGGTGCCCGAGGCGGGGGCGCTGCGCTTCCGGCGGGAGCTCGGGGCGATGTGCGCGGCCTTCGCGCGGGTGCTGGCGCCGGGGGCGCGGGCGGCCGTGGTGATCGGCGACGGGGCCGCGGGTGGGGAAGCGTTGCGCGCGGACAAGATGCTGCGCGAGGCGGCGGAGGGCGCGGGCCTCGCCGTGGTGGCGCGCGCCTCGCAGGAGCGAAGGGTGTTCGACACGGAAAGCGTCCGTGCTTTTTCGAAGCGACCGAAGCGCGAGCACGTCATCGTGCTCGGCCATACAGACAGGAGTCAGTGATGCGACAGAAGGAACTCGTAGAGCTCGCCATGCAGACCATGAACGTCTCCCGCGACCAGGCGGCGAGGGCGCTCGACGGGGTGTTCCAGACGCTCGCGCGCGCGCTGAAGGAAGGGGACGGGAAGGTGCCGGTCGAGGGGGTGGGCACCTTCCGCATCAAGACCACCAAGGCGCGCCGCCTCAAGAACCCCCTCACCGGCGTCGAGATGGACATCCCCGAGCGCAAGAAGGTGGCCTTCAAGGCCTCCACCGAGATGGCCGTGGCCCTCAACGGCTCGGCCGACGACGACGAGGACGAGAAGGAGTGACCGTCACCCGCACCTCGCCCGAGGTGCGTTCGCAGGCGCGATTCGACCGGGATTTCTCGTCGTACGCCCTGTCGCCCAGGGTTCGCCCGACCTGCTCCCACATAGTTGCGAAGGCTCACCCTGGGCTTCGAGCATGGGATCGCCCGGTCGGTACCGGGCTCCCAACGGGCCAGCGTAAGCGACGGACAACGCACGCAACTCGCGCCTGCTCCCGGAATCCGCCACCGGGCGGATGATCCCATGCTCGAAGCCCAGGGTGAGCCCAAGCCACTTAGCGAGGGCACCTCGGGCGAACCCTGGGCGCGTGGTCACCCGCCGCGGGCGTACCGCGCGAGAACGGGCACGGCGAGGTCGAGCGCCTCGTCGAGCTGCGGCTCCGTGATCACCAGCGGCGGCGCGAGGCGCACGGTGACCCCGTGCGTGTCCTTCGCCAGCACCCCCACCTCCGCCAGCGCCTCGCAGGCGTCGTGCGCCACCGCCGACGCGAACTCCACCGCGATCAACAGCCCCCGGCCCCGCACCTCGCGGAGCCCGGGGCCCGTCACCTCCGCGCGCAGCCGCGCCATCGCGCGCTCGCCGAGGGACTTCGCACGCGCCGCGAGGCCCTCGCGCTCGATCACGTCGAGCGCCGCCACGGCCACCGCCGCCGCGAGGGGGTTGGCACCGTACGTCGAGCCGTGCGTGCCGGGCGTGAAGACCTCCATCAGCCACGGCTCGGCGCAGAAGGCCGACACCGGGTAGAGCCCGCCCGAGAGCGCCTTGCCGAGCGTCACCGCGTCGGGCCGCGCGCCCTCGTGCTGCCACGCGAACATCGCCCCCGTGCGCCCGAGGCCCGTCTGGATCTCGTCGAAGCACAGCGCCACCTTCGCGCCCGTGCACGCCTCCCGCACCGCGCGGAGGTAGCCCGCCGGCGGGATGCGCACGCCCGCCTCGCCCTGGATGGGCTCGAGGAGAACGCCCACGGTGCGATCATCCAGCGCGCGGGCGAGCGCGTCGGCGTCGCCGAAGGGGACCTTCACGAAGCCCGGCGTGAGCGGCCCGTAGCCCCCGTAGCTCGACGGGTCGGTGGACAGGCTCACCATCGTGGTGGTTCGGCCGTGGAAGTTGCCTTCGGCCACCACCACGCGCCCTTCGCCGTCGGGCACGCCCTTGCGCTCGTGGCCCCAGCGGCGGATGCATTTGATGGCGGTCTCGACGGCCTCGGCGCCGGAGTTCATCGGGAGGACGCGGTCGAAGCCCGTCGCCGCGGCGATGCGCGTGAGCATCGCGCCCATCTTGTCGTGGTGGAAGGCGCGCGAGGTGAGCGCGAGGCGGCCCGCCTGTTCGACCAGGGCCGCGACGATCGCCGGGTGGTTGTGCCCCTGGTTGAGCGCCGAGTACGCGCTCAGGAAGTCGAAGTAGCGCCGGCCGTCGACGTCCCAGACGAAGCACCCTTCGCCGCGCGTGAGGACGACGGGGAGCGGGGCGTAGTTCCTGGCGCCGTGCGCCTCGGCCGAGGCGATGTGGGACTGCGTCGCGGGCGAGAGCTTCACCGGATCACCTCTTCCACGCGGGCCAGGATGTCAGGGCCCGCGAGCTGTTCGAAGCGGTAGTCTACGCGGACCACCGGGACGGAGACGTCGATCACGCGGTCGAGCCGCGCGGGGCTTCCGTCGAGGACGAGCTCGGCGCCCGAGGCCGCGACGGTGGCCGCGAGGTCGGCCCGCTGCGCGTCGGAGTAGCCGAGCGCCGGGAGCACGCCCACGAGCTTTGGGTGCGCGTCGAGCGCTGCTGCGATGCTCCCGACGGCGAAGGGGCGCGGGTCGATCGGGACGGCGCCGTAGCGCTTCGCGGCCACGGTGGCGGCGCCGAAGGTCATGCCGCCATGCGTGGTGGTGGGCCCGTCCTCCACGACGAGGACGCGCCGGCCGCGGAGGCGCTCGGGCTCGCTCACCTCCACGGCGAGGTCGGCCTCGACCCAGTCGGCGCCGGGGTTCACCGCGCGGACGCGCTCGCGCACGGCGGCGAGGTCGTCGGGGCGCGCCGAGCGGACCTTGGTGGCGACGACGACGTGCGCGCGGCGGAGGTTGGCCTCGCCGGGGTAGTACCGCACCTCGTGGCCCGGCCGCAGCGGGTCGACCAGCGTGAGGTGGAGCGTCGGGCGCACGAAGGGCTGGTCGTTGTTGCCGCCGTCCCACAGCACCACGTCGCACTCGGCCTCCGCCGCGCGCAGGATCGCCTCGTAGTCGACGCCCGCCCACACCACCATCCCGCGGTCGACGTAGGGCGTGTACTCCTCGCGCTCCTCGATGGTGCAGCGGGCCGCGTCGAGGTCGGCCGGCGTCGCGAGGCGCTGCACGCGCTGACGTCGCAGGTCGCCGTAGGGCATCGGGTGGCGGAGCACCGACGCGCGGACGCCCTTCTCTCGCAGGTGCGCGGCGATGCGTTGGGTGAGCGGGCTCTTGCCCACGCCCGTCCGCACGGCCGTCACCGCCACCACCGGGCGCTCGCTCGCGAGCTCGGTGTCGCGCGGCCCGAGCAGCATGAACGACGCCCCCGCCGCGTGCACCCGCGACGCGAGGTGCATCACGTCCTCGTGGGCGAGGTCGCTGTACGAGAGGAGAACGAGGTCGACGTCGAGCTCGCGCACGAGCGCTTCCAGCCGCGACTCGGGGAAGACGGGCACGTCCTCGGGGTAGCCCACGAGCTCGCCGGGGAAGCTCCGCGTGTCGATGCCCGGGATCTGCGCCGCGGTGAAGGCGACCAGGTGGAAGCGCGCGTCACCGCGGGCGAGGCGCTGCGCGTCGTGGAAATCGCGCCCGGCCGCGCCGAGCACCATGCAGCGAAGGGGTGACCTCATCGGGAGTCCTTGGCCTCAGGGGGTGACCGCGGTCCCGTCGTCGCCGGCGAGGGCGGCGGCGAGGCGCGGGGGTGACGTGATGATCGCGCGGCGCCCGGTCCGTTCGGCGAAGCGGGCGCAGGCCTCCACCTTGGGGCCCATGCTCCCGGGCGGGAAGTGCCCCGCGGCCGCGAGGCGCCTCACCTCCGCGGGCGTGACGCGGCGGAGCGGGCGCTCGTTCGGCCCGCGGTAGTCGAGGTAGGCGCAGGGGACGGCGGTGAGCACCACGAGCTGCTCGGCGCCGATCTCCGCGGCGAGGAGCGAGGCCGTGAAGTCCTTGTCGACCACCGCGTCGACGCCGTGCAGGCGACCGTCGCGCTCGAGCACGGGGACGCCGCCGCCGCCCGCGCACACCGCCACCGCGCCCGCGTCGAGCAGGAGCGTCACCACGGGCGCCTCGACCACCGCGCGCGGCTCGGGCGAGGGGACCACGCGTCGCAGCCCGCGGCCCGCGTCTTCGACGAGCGCGAAGCCCCGCGCGCGCAGCGCCTCGCCCTGCGCGGCGTCGTACCAGGGCCCGATGGGCTTGGTGGGGCGCGCGAAGCCCGGATCGTCGGCGTCGACCACCACCTGCGTGAGCACCGACGCCACCGGGCGGCGCGATCCGCGGTCGGCGAGCACGTTGCGGAGCGACTGGGCCAGCACGTACCCGAGCTCGCCCTCGGACTCGGCCACGCACACCTCCAGCGGGAGCGCGTACGCCTTGCCGAGCGACTCCTCCACGCGGACGAGCATGTGCCCCACCTGCGGCCCGTTGCCGTGCACCAGCGCGAGCGCGACGTCGTCGTCGAGCAGCGGCCCGAGCGACGCCATCGCCCGGTGCGCGAAGCGGAACTGCCCCGCCATCGTCAGCCCGCGATCCTCGTCGGCGAAGGCGTTGCCGCCGAGGGCGACCACCACGCGTCGTCTGGCCATCGCCGCGGAGGCTACCACCGCGCGCCGCGCCACTGAACACACGCTCCGCGGCGCACCCGGTGCCCGACGCGGCCTATGCTCGCCCCGCCATGACCGTGCGCGACGACGCCCCGACGCTCCAGCAGAACGCCCCCCACGCCTCGCCCGCGCCGGCCTCGGGGCGGGTCGACGTCCACGCGACCACGCTCGACGACGCGGGCCACGCCACGCGCTACCGCGTCGGCGACCTGCTCGGCGAGGGCGGCATGGGCGAGGTGCGCGCGTGCCGCGACCGGCGCGTCGGCCGCGAGATCGCGATGAAGGTGGTCCGCCCCGCGCACCACGGCGACGTCGGGCTGCGCGAGCGCTTCCTCCGCGAGGCGCGGGTGCAGGGGCAGCTCGAGCACCCGTGCATCGTGCCGGTGTACGACATCGGCTTCAACGCCGACGGGGCCACGTACTTCACGATGAAGCGCGTCCGCGGCCACACGCTGGAGTCGGTGCTCGAGGCCCTGCGCGCGGGCGACGCCGAGGCCCGCAAGCGCTGGTCGCGCCGCAGGCTCCTCGCCGACCTCAGCACCGTCTGCGGCGCCGTCGCGTACGCCCACGCGCGCGGCGTCGTCCACCGCGACCTCAAGCCCGGCAACGTCATGCTCGGCGACTTCGGCGAGGTGTACGTGCTCGACTGGGGCATCGCCCGCCTCGCCGACGACCCCGCGCCCGACGCCGCTCCCGAAAGCCGCGTCCACGCGCCCGTCTCACCCGACCGCAAGACCGCCCAGGGCGCGATCCTCGGCACGCCCGGCTACATGGCGCCCGAGCAACTGCTGGCCGTCGCCGACCTCGACGGCCGCGCGGACGTCTACGCGCTCGGGGCCATCTTGTACGAGGTGCTCACGCTCCGCCCGCTGCACGAGGGCGCGACGGTGGAGGCGCTGATGGCCGCGACGCTCTCGGCCCCGCCGCCGCCGCCCGCGGTCGACGTCCCGCCCGAGCTCGACGCCCTCTGCCGCGGGGCCACCGCGCGCGACCGGACGCAACGGACCACCAGCGCCCAGGCGATGCGCGAGGCCCTCGAGCGCTACCTCGACGGCGACCGCGACGTCGAGCGCCGCCGCGCGCTCGCCGGCGACCTCGCAGGCCGCGCCGCCGAGGCCACCGAGCGCGTGCTCGCGGGCGACGAGCCGCGCCGCGCCGAGGCCCTGCGCGACGTGGGCCGCGCCCTCGCGCTCGACGCCGACAACGTCGACGCGCTCCGCACCTTCGTCCGGCTCCTCCTCGCGCCGCCGAAGGAGCTGCCCCCTGAGGTGCGCGCCCGCCTCGCCGCCGAGGAGGAGGCGCAGCTCCGCGACGGCGCGCGCGGCGGCATCCGCGCGTATGTGACGTGGCTGGCCTTCGTGCCCGCGGCGCTCGTCCTCGGGCTGCGCGACGCGCGTCCGCTGGTCGCGGCGGCGGTCTTCATCGCGGGGGCGGGCGCGCTGAGCTGGCGGTTCTCGCGCGGCGGGCGCTTCGGCGGCGCCGGGCAGTACGCGCTGATGGCGCTCACCATCCTGGGCATCGCGTCGTCGTCGCGGCTCTTCGGGCCCTTCATGCTCGTGCCCGCCGCGGTGGTGGCCTGCGCCGCGCCCTTCGCGATGATGCCCGACCGCGCGCGGCGCCCGGTGTTTCTGCTCCTCGCCGCCGCCGGGATGATCGCGCCTGCACTGGCTGATGTGTCGGGCCTCGTCGCGCCGTCGCTGCTGTTCCGCGACAACACCGTGGTGCTCGTCCCCCGCATGACCGACCTCCCGCCGACGCTCACCTTCCTCGGCATCCTGGCGATCCACGTCGCCACCCTCGTCACCTCGACGCGCCTCTTCTGGCGCATCCGCGACGCCTTCGCCGACGCCTCGCAGCGGCTCCATGTGTTCGCCTGGCAGCTACGCCAGATCGTCCCCGACGCGCCGCGCTGAGCATCGCCACGGGCGGCGGGGAGCGCGGCGGGGAGTGCGGCGGGCGGCGGTCGCCTCAGCTCCGCGCCCAGACTGGCGCGACAGGCTCGCCTGGGCGCGTCGCGTCGGCGTGTACCTTACGCGTGTTGGAGAGCGGGAGGGGGTGGGCCCCGCCACGACGGAGCCCGACGCTACCCCGCGGTGGTCTTGCGCTTCGCACGCGCGGTCGTGCCGAACACCGCCTCGAGCGTGGTGGCGGTGACGGCGCGGTCGATCCAGCGGTCGAGCGTGCGCTTGTCGCCGCACGCCAGGACGCGCTTGCGGGTGGCGGCGCTCACGGTGAACCCACGCGCCGCGAGCACGCGCAGGAGCGCCTCCGCCTCGCCGAGCTTCTTGCCGCGCTTCTCGCCGCGCTCCTCGCCCTGCTTCACACCGATCCTGGTGAAGATCTGGCGGAGGTACTTGTGGACGGGGCCCTCGGGGATCTTGCTGAAGTCCATGGTCATCTTGCGCGCCGCCTCTCGGAGCCTGCCGTCGAGCATGTTGAAGATCGCGCGGATCGCGGCGTCGCGCAACGCCCCCGCCCTCGCCCGGTTCACCGTGAGGAGCGCGCGCTCGACCACCTTGACGGCTTGCGGGCCCTTCTGGTGGTGCACCGCCCACGTCGCGAACACCGCGAGCTCGGGCCGCCCCGTCGCCAGCAGCCGCCGGGCGACGTCGCGCGTCAGCAGGATCACCACGGGCTCCAGGGAGAGCCGCGTCCCCTGCGGCCCAACGACGGAGGCGACGGCGGCGGCCCACCGCGCCGTGGCCCGCGTGTGGGTGACGACGAACACGTCGCCCATCTCCCCGCGCTGATCGAAGAGCGCCGCCGCCGTGAGGAGCCAGCGACGCTGCTTGCCCGCGTCGTCGTCGCGTTGGAGCTCGACCACCCGCCACGGGCCGCGCTTCTTCCCCCGCGCGAAGAGAATGTCGGGGTGCACCTCCACCGGGTCGGCCACCCGCACCGCGCTGTCCGCTACCGTCAACCCGGGCGGCGAGGGCGTGTGGTCGAGCGCCTCCAACAGCGCTTCGAAGCACGCGGGGTTCGAGCGGATCACCCCCACCAGGGTTTCGTGCGCGGCGCCGGGCATGGGGGAGCACCCGTAGCCGCGGGGCGCACTCGCCGCAAGCGTGCGCCGCGGCACGGTGGACATTCTCTGGCGACGAATCGCCCCGCCACCCCCCCGCCACTGGCGGCCGCCACCCATCGCCACCCCTCCGCCACCCCGCATTGCCTTGTTTTCCCGTGCGGCACGCCGCGTGGAATGCGCTCGTCTCGCTAGCCATGAATGGTCCGCTCCCCCTCGTCGCGCTCGGCTTCCTGCTCGGGCTCGCGCTCCCGTGGTCGCCCGACGCGCGTGTCGCCGCGCCGCTCGCCATCATCCTCGCGCTCGGAGGCTCGCTCGCCGCGCGTCGTCGCCGCGGCGCGCTCGGGGCCGCGCTCCTGCTCGCGGCGGCGCTCCTCGCGGGGTCTTCGCGACGCGCTTCGCTCATGCTCCCGGCCTGGACGCGCGTGCCGACGGCCGACGCCGAGCTCCTCGCGGGGCGCGTCGTGCAGGGCTGCGCGAGCGACGGCGAGCACGACCGCTGCCTCGTCGAGATGCCCGCGTGGGGCATTGTCGACGTCCGCCTGCCGCCGGGCCGCTGCGCCGCGACGCCCGGCGACCTCATCGAGGCCGCGATGACCGTCCGCCCGCTCGTCCCGGTGCGCAACCCGCCGCGCGACCCGCCCGAGCACACCCGCGCGCTCCGCGGCGTCCGTTGGACCGCCGACGCCGCCGCGTGCGTGGTCACCGGCCGCCGCGCGACGCCCCTCGACGCGCTTCGAACGGCCGCACTCCGCGTCCGTCAGCGCACCGAACGTTCGCTCGCGCGGGCCCTCGCGCCCGAGCACGCCGCCCGCGCCCGGGCGCTCCTGTTCGGCGACCGATCGGGCCTGCGCCCCGACGAGCACGAGGCCTTCCGCGAGACGGGCATGGCGCACCTGCTCGCGGTGTCGGGCGCGCACGTCTCGCTCCTGCTCGGGCTCGCGGGCGCCGCGCTGCGGGCCCTCGCGCTCCGGTGGCCTCGGCTCGCGGTGGAGGGATTTGCCCCGCGCCTCGCCGCGACGCTGCCGCTCCCGCTGGTGGGCTTCTTCATCCTGGTGACGGGCGAGGCACCCTCGTCGCTCCGCGCGCTGCTCACGGCCCTCGTCGGCGCGGTGGCCTCGCTCGCGGGGCGCCGTGCGCGCGGTGAGGCCGTGGTCGCCGGCGTCGCGCTCGCGATGGGCGCGTGCGACCCCGTGCTCGTGACCGACGTGGGCTGGGTCCTCTCCGTCGCAGCGTCGTGGGCCCTCGCGCGCGGTTCGGCCGACCCCGCGCCGCCGCCCGAGGGGCTCGTCGCGTACCTCCGCGGCGAGCTCACCGCCGCCCTCGCCGCCAGCGCGCGCGTGGGCTTCGCCGTGGCCCCCGCGCTCGCGTGGCACTTCGGCCGGGCGCCGCTCTCCGCCGTGGTGCTCAACGCCGTCGCCGCGCCGGTGGGCGAGGCGCTTCTGCTCCCCGCGGTGCTCGGCGCCGCGCTCGCGGGGGCCGTGCTCCCGACGTGGGCGTTGGGCCTCCCGGGGCGCGTCGTGGGGGCGCTGCTCGGGGCCCTGTTCGCGTTGCCGTCGGCGGCCGCGCGGTTGCCGCTCGCGTCGGTGGCACTGCCCGCGCCGACGCCCGCGGAGTGGGTGGTGGCGACCGCGTTTGGCGTCGCCGCGTGCGGGTGCCGCGCGAAGGCTCGGTTGATGCTGGCGCTGATGTGCGTGGCGACGCTCGGCGCGATCGAGCTCCACCACCGGCGCGGCCTCCACCCGCGTGGTGTGTTGCGGGTGACGGCGCTCGACGTCGGGCAGGGCGACGCGCTGGTGGTCGAGCTCCCCGACGGCACGGCGATGCTCATCGATGCGGGCGGCGCGATCACCGGCGGCCCCGACCCGGGCGAGCGCGTGGTGGCGCCGTGGCTCGCGCTCCGGCGGCGCGGGGAGCTCGCGGCGGTGGTCCTCTCGCACCCGCACCCCGACCACGGCGGCGGCCTCGCGGCGGTGCTCAGCACCGTCCACACCGTGGAACTCTGGGACACCGGCCAGGGCGCCGCGCTCGGCACCGGCGGCTTCTACGCGGACGCGCTCGCGGCGGCGCGTCGGGGTGGCGCGCGGGTGCGCGGTCCGGCGTCGTTGTGCGGGCCGCCGCGGCCCTTCCACGGGGTCATGCTGGAGGTGCTGTCGCCGTGCCCGTCGGCGCGCGACGACACGCCGCCCAACGACGCGTCGTTCGTCATCAGGCTCTCGTACGGGCGGGCGAGCGTGCTGCTGCCGGGCGACCTCGAGCGCGACGGCGAGGCGGCGCTCCTCGCGTCGATGCGCCCGGTGAGCGTGCTGAAGGTGGGCCACCACGGCAGCAGAACGTCGACGACGGACGCGTGGCTCGACGCGCTCCGTCCGCACGTGGCGCTGGTGAGCTGCGGGCACCCTTCGCCCTTCGGCCATCCCCACCCCGAGGTCGTCGCGCGGCTGCGGGCGCGCGGCATCGACGTGCGCCGCACCGACCTCATGGGCGCGGTGGCCGTGACGCTCCACGCCGACGGGCGCGTGGAGTAGTCGGAAAGTTGCTTCGGCGCGGGGCGATCCCGTACGAGCCCTCCATGCTCCTCCGCCGCGCCCTCCTCGCGTCTGCCCTGCTCTGCGCGTGCCTCGGCCCCGAGCCGGTCGAGCTCGGCACCTTCCGCGTCGTCGCCACGCGGCGCACCGCCACCTGCGGCCCGCAGTCGAACGCGTACTTCCAGCGCGCGGAGTTCGACGTGAGCCTCCAGCTCACCGGGCAGGGCGCGCTCAGTTGGACGCCCGCCAACTCCTCCGTCACCCGCGGCGTCTGGAACGGCCCCGCCCGCTCCTTCCGCTTGTTTCAGGAGGAGGACGTCGTCGCGTGGGCGCCCGACCGGCGCCGCGAGATCGTCGGCTGCACGCTGCGCCGGAGCGACGTGATCGAGGGCGTGGTCGAGATGGCCGGCGGCGCCGACGGCGGCGTGCCCGACGCGGGGTCCGCGGACGCCGGCGCGACGCAGGTGCGGTCGTTCACCGCGACCGAGACCATCACGTACGGCGTCGCGGCGGGGGACTGCCGGGCCATCCTGGGCGCGGCCGAGGGGCAGTACACGCAGCTCCCCTGCGAGGTCACCTACGCCTTCGACGCCGTGCGGCGGTAGTCACAGCCCCGGCGCGTCTTCCCACGCGAACAGGTGGTCGTGCGGTGACGACAGCAGCAGCGTGAGCAGGTCGAGCGAGCCCGCGGCGTCGCCGAAGGCCGCCAGCGCGGCGCGGACGGGCGCGGGCGCCTCCGCGGGGGGCGGCGTGTGGCGCGGGGGCGTCACCACCACGGGCTCGGGGGCGAAGCGGCCGCCGTCGAGGGCCCGGGCGCGGGCGAGGGCGACGTCGAGCCCGCCGAGGTGGTCGACGAGGCCCACCGCGTGTGCGTCGACGCCGGCGTACACCCGGCCACGCGCGAGCGGCTCCACCTCGCCCGCGGGGCGCCCGCGGCCGCGCGCCACGACGCCGACGAAGTCGTCGTAGAGCCCGTCGATCTCGCGGTCGAAGGCCGCCCGGTCGCCGTCGTCGAGCGCGCGGAAGGGCGAGCCGAGGTCGGCCCGCTCGCCCCGGCGGATCACCTCGTGGTTCACGCCGACCTTCTCCAGCGCGCGCGACGCCGTGAGCCGCAGCGCGATCACGCCGATGGAGCCCGTCACCGTCAGCGGCTGCGCGACGATCTCGCGGGCGAGGGCGGACACGTAGTACCCGCCCGACGCGGCGACGTCGGCGAAGTACGCGACGACGGGCTTCTTCTCGCGGAGGCGCTCGACCTCGCGGGCGATCACGTCGCTGGCGAGCGCGCTCCCGCCGCGCGTGTCGACGTGGAGAACCACCGCGCCGAGCGAGCGGTCTTCGCGCGCGGCGCGGAGGGCGCCGGTGATGCGGCGGGCGTCGGCCACCGCGCCGAAGGCCATCCCCGCCTCGGAGACGATGGGACCGCGCACCTCCACCACGCCGACGCGGCGCTCGGCCCCGAGCGGGCGGAAGCGCATCGCGCGGGCGAGGGCGAGGTACGCGCGCGCGGGCACGCGCTTGGGCGCGTTGTCGAGGTGAGTGGCGAGCTCGTCGTCGTAGGCGGTCGCGTCGAGCAGGCCCTCGCGGACGGCGTCGGGCGCGCGCCAGGGGCCCTCGTTGATGGCGCGGCGGGCGCGGTCGGGGTCGACCTTGCGGCCCTCGGCGATCGCGCGGACGGCGGCCTCGTACGCGCGGTCGAGGAGCGCCTCCGTCTGCCGGCGGTTGGCCTCGGAGAACGAGTCGCGCGTGAAGGCCTCGGCCGCGCTCTTGTACTCGCGCCGGGCGAACACCTCGGCCTCGACGCCCCCGCGCGCGAGGAGCGAGCGGAGGAAGGTCATCCCCGCGGCGTAGCCGAGCGGCGCGACGGTGGCCTGCGGGGTGGCGAGCACCTTGTCCGCGGCGACGGCGACGACGTACTCGCGCGTCGAGGCGCCGTCGGGGAGCCACGCGACCACCTTCTTGCCCGCGGCCCGCAGCGCGAGGAACGCGTCGCGGAGGCTGGTGGCGACGGCCGACCCGCAGCCGACGTTGCGCACGGTGAGGAGGAGCCCGCCGACGTCGCCGTCCTCCGCGATCGCCTCGCAGAGCTCGCGGACGGCGGCGACGGTGGTGGGGGGCTTCGCCGCGGGCCCGCCCATGAGCAGCTCGCGCGGCGAGCGGAAGCGGCGCATCGGGCGCTCGAGCTCGGTGACGGGGCCGTCGAGGGTGAGCTCGACCCAGGCGCCCTTCGGCACCAGCGACCCGCGGCGGGCGAGGAGGAGGGGGTAGAAGGCGCCGCGGACGGCGTTGGCGGTGAGGGCTGCGAGCATCGCGGTGCTGTAAGGCGCCGCGCGCGGGGGGGCAATGGGGCGCTCGTCAGCGCTGCCAGGGGCGCGGGCCTCGTCCGGCACCGGGGTGAGCTTCGGGCGCGGAACGGGCGATGGCGAAGCGTGAGGGGACGGGCGCAGGAGGCATGGGGGCCGGGCAGTCGTTGCGTGGTGCCGGGACGAGGCGAGGTTGCCAGGATAGAGTTTCGCCGAAGAGTTGAGTGCGAACTTGGAATCCCATCAGCTCTCCGAGCGCGCCCGGAACCGCATTGCCAAGCAGGCGCTGCGCGACATGGAGCGGGAGGTCAAGAGCGTGCGGAAGTGGAATCGTCTGGAGCGCGGCGAGTTCGCGCGCAGAGAGCTTGCGGCTCTTCCAATGGAAGGGGCCAGTTGCGGGGCCGGGGCTTGCGGGGAGGGTCCAGGCAGGGCGATCTTTCGCGAGCTTGAGGAGGAAGCTCCAGTACCGTGTACGGTAACCGAAGAGGGGAAGCCCCTCACCCTGAGGGGTGTGGTGGTAGTAGTTCAAGCCCTCGGGGATGGAGGGGAGCAGATCGGCCCAACGGCCGGTGCATCGCAGCCTCGGATCAGGATCATCTTCGAGGGTGCCGATAGCGTCCCACGCGGTCACGTAGCGGCGGCCTCCGGGGGGGATGGCCTCGGGCGGGTGGTGTGTGGCGGCGGGCGCGGCAAACGATCGCCCGCTACGTTCTGCAACGATGAACAGACGACGCCGGCATTGAGGCACACCGTGCTCGACGGCGTTGAGGGTGACGAAGGAGGGGGAATAGGCGGTGCCCGCGGCCTTGTTGAGCCGTTGAAACCACGCGCGGAGCCAGCGCTGCCCGGCCTCATTGCCGAGGGAAGGTACGTTCTCGAGGAGGATCACCCGCGGCTTGAGCTGCGCCGCTACCGTGCGGAACAGCGCGCGAAACGGCTCGACGCGATCGTCATCGATGCGGCTCGGTGCCTGCCGCCACGCGCTCGCGTGTGAGAAGGGCTGGCAGGGTGGGCCAGCGGCGAGCAGGTCGAGGTCCCCGGCACGGAGTCCCACTGACTTCATCCATCCCCGCGCGTCCACCCGGCTCACGTCCCCTTCGGGATCGAGCGGCCATTCGGGGTGCAGAGCGTTGAGCGCTCGCCGTGCCGTCTCATTGTGCTCGACACACCAGCGCACCTGATAGCCTGCGTGCTCCAGGCCGACGTCGAGCCCCCCGACGCCCGAGAAGAGCGACACCATGCTCCGCAGCGGTGCGTCTTGAACGGTGCTGCGCTGCTCACCCGACAGTGGCTTGGACTGGCCGTCAGCCACGCATCAGCTCCACTCGAATTCGACGGAGCGGACTGCCTCGCACAGCGTCGCGCCATCGCTCGTTGGCCTCGCGTCGAGCAGCAGCGTCAGGCGCAGTCGATCGAACACGACGATCTCGTAGTTGCGTGTCAAGTCGAGCAAACGTTCCGTTGCGACGTGATAGGGAACCGCGAGGGCAGCCACCCTCGGGTGGTCGTCAAAGATTTTGTGGAGTGGAGAGTGCAACGCCTCCGACGCTTTCGCGTTCCAGTCGTCACTCCGGGCGACGGTGGTCTGCGCGAGTAGCACCCAGTCCCCGGGCCTGCCATCACCCGCTCCTAGCCGGCCTAATGCATCGACACCAGCATCGTTGGCGCGGCGTCGAATCAGAGAGCGGTTGCCTTGCCAGCGTGGCAACAGCCGCAACTCCCTCGCGGCTGCATCGATGCGTTCGATGGGGCCTCCCGATCGCGTCGCCGCGGTGCCGAAGTGCTTGACCTGGAAGCCGAGTTTCGGCAGGCAGCTCGCTACGAGGCGCTCGAAGAGGCGATCGAGCTGGACCCCTTCAACCGGGACTGCGTAGCGATGCGCAACCGACAGTGCGAGCAAGAAGTCATACCAGCCCAGAGCAGCTCCAGCCGCTCGCCGCAACTCACCGCTGGCGGTGAGTGCAAATGGGTATCGTTCTGCCAAGCACCGCGCCCGCTCCGTGAGTTGATCGAACACACGCCCTGCGGCCTCATCTGCCACGTCGTGAGGGCCAGGCTCGGCGCCATCCGCTCGATCGTCCTCACCATCCGCGGGATCTATCTCAGGGCGGTCGGCTTCATAGGTCTCGGCGAGTTGACGGATAACGCCTGCTTTCCGGATCCATGTTGCGAGCCTTGCGCGAGACATCTTTCCGCCACGCAACACCTCCTGCTCCACGAGGTCGGCAAGCATGGGACGTCGCTCAGCCACAGCATCGGCATCGATGCGAGGAGGGATCGGTGACACGCTCAATCCTCCTTGACGGCGGCCCACATGCCCTTCACCACACGCTGCAGTCGGCTGACGGCCTGACGCAGGGGATCGTCGATGGACTCCAGTCCGTTGATCTCCTGGCCGACCTTCTCACAGTCATGTTGAAGCTGTGTCACACGGGCAACGATCGAGTCCGCCTTGAGTACGCGACGCGCCTCCTCCAGGCTATCGGTCTCGCGGAAGCGCTCGTAGGCTGCGGGGTTGACGAGAACCTTGCCGTACTCCGTGATCTGACGAGAGTCCTTGAGGCGCCCCCCCGGGCGAACGTCGTCCAGAACCTTCTTGAACTCCTCTGGCCGCAGCCTCTTGAGGCTCCGCTTGATCTCGTCGATGTCGTCCGCGCTCTCGAAACCGATGAACTGTCGAATCTCCGGGGAGTTCATGCAGCGCTGCCAGAAGCCGAAGCGCTGGTCGAGGACGGGATCAACCTCCAACCCGTGCTCCTCGCGCGCGACCCGCAGTACCTTGAGCGCGACGTAGAGGTTTCGAACGCCCGGCGTGTTGCCGCCGGTGCGTCGACCGACCTCGTAAAAAGGGCGCTGTGATCCCTCCTTGACGGCCTGATCGACTGCGTCGACGATGTACCGCGCCTTCGCTTCGGGGCTCCAAGGTCGAGGCCCCTCGATGTGGCGAAAGCCAAGGAACGACAGGATCTCCGATCGCCCGCTTACCTCGACGCAGGGGACTTGAAGCAGCTCCGCGCGTCGCTCCCCATCGAGCGCGAGCCCGTCGAATTGGATGTCCTCCGCGATGGGGTCGCCGAGGAGGATCTTGAGGGTCGCGAGTCGACGGTTGCCTTCGAGGACCGTGAAATCGTCGCCACCCTTCGCCGCCTTCACCACGAGGAGCGGCTCGTGCGCGAAGAAGCCGTTGTCGCACATGGACACAGCCAGCTCGGTGAGCTCCTCTTTTTCGTAGAGGAAGCGCAGCAACTCCGCTTCGCTGCGTCCCTGGAGCACCTCGGGAAGCCGGGGGTTGCGGATGTCCAGGTGTAGCTTCTCGACGGGGATCTCGCGAGATTGGGCAGGCATCTCGCGCGGAGTGAGCACCAGACACGCGGCCGGGGTCAACTCCCCGGCGCGGTTCTGGTGTTCGGGTGCGGCTACGCCTTCTTCGCGAGCGCCTTGGCCGCGGGCGTGCCCTGGATCAGCCGCGCGAGCACCTCGGAGACGCTCTCGCCCCCGAGGATCGCGAGGGGCGCCATGCTCTCGGCCATGCGCTCGGCGAGGGCGCGGTCGCTGAAGGCCTGGAGCGCGGCGACGAGGTCGGGCGACACCGCGCCGGCCCGCTCCACCGTGGCGCGCACCTCCGCGGCGAGGCGGGCGAGGTCGCGCTCGAGGCGCTGGCGCTCGCGTTCGTTCTCCTGGTCCCCTTCGGCGCGCTTGCGGGCGAGCTCGGCGGCGTGGACGGCGTCGATCAGCGCCTGGGCGTCGCGGCGGGACTCGTGGCGCTGGCGGTCGAGGGCCGACTCCGCGGCGGCCTCGGCGGCGCTGAGCTCGCGCTGGCGCTCCACCTCGCGGAGGCGCGCGTCGATCTCGGCGAGGCGCGACGCGGCCTGCATCTCGCCGACGCGCTGCTTGGTCTCCTCGCTGTGGCGCACCATCTCCAGCTTGCGCTGCTCGGTGGCGACGTGGAGGGCGCCGCTCACCGCCGCGTGCTGGGCCTCGACCAGCATCTTCGCGATGCTGTCGTCGCCGAGGGAGACGTCGAGCACCTCGACGTCGTAGACGCGCATGCCGTTCTCGTCGAAGGAGCGGCCCGCGCGCTTGCCGTCGGCGGCGCCGCCGAGGATCGCGTCGCGCACCACCGCGGCGGCGCGGGCGTAGAAGTCCTCCACCCCGTGCTGCTTCACCGCGTGCCGCAGCAGCGAGCGCAGGTGGTCGCAGAGGAACTTCACGTAGTTCTCGACGTTGAACCAGCGCGCGTGGTCGCCCTCGAAGTTGACCCGGTAGGAGAGCAGCAGGCGCACCTTGCAGAGGTCGCGCGTCTCGGCCTCCACCGCGTCGCTCACCTTGTTGTTGAGCGTGCGGAGGTACACCGTGCGCACGAGCCGGTCGTCGCTCTTGGGCGTGCCCGACGACAGCTCCAGCGACTGGAGCGTCTCGTCGTACTCCATCAGGTGCGTGTGCGGCCCCTCGATCACCTTGCGCTCGCCCGAGCGGCTCACCACCATCACGGCGTAGCCCGTCCACACGTCGATGGAGACGGCCCCCTCGTACTTGGTGTCGAGGACGACGGTGCGGGGGCGGGTGAAGGTCTGCGAGCGGTTGAAGTCGTCGCCGGCGAAGGCGTGGCCCACCTTCTCGGCCGCGGCCTCGTCGGCGGCGACGGCGCGCTGCGCGATGTTGCTCTGCTGGAGCCGGTCGACGAGGTGCTTGCCCTCGCCCTGCGACTCCTTCATCGACGCGAGCTGCTGGTTCACCGCCAGCGCGTCGGCGTTGCCCGGGAACCACAGCGACACCGTGCGCGGCGGCAGCACGCGGCGGATGATCACCTGGTGCCGCGGGTCGGGCAGGAAGATCGACGGCCCGCGCTCCAGGCGGATGCTCCCGGTGTGGCGGTCGAGCACGTAGCGCCCTTCGCCCGCAGGGATCGCGATGGCGTAGTGGATCTCGTGGTCGCCGTACTTCACCACCGCGTGCTCGGGCCGCGGGAAGTAGATCATCTGCTCCTTGCCGGTGAGGAAGAGCTCCTCGCCGACCTTGTGCGCGCCCGACTCGTCCTCGTAGGGCGCGATCACCTTCACGTAGATGCCCGAGGTCTCGCTGAGCTCGATCGCGCGGAACTTCCTCGCCCCGCCGCGCTCGACGAAGCCCTCCGTCGGCCGCGGGAACACCACCGCGGGCCCGCGGATGAAGCGCTTGTTGCCGTCCTCGTCGAGCAGGATGCAGTACTCGAGGCGCTCGAGCGTGACGGCCTCGCGCACGTAGCGCCCGCCCGCGTCGGCCACCACCTCGATGCCCGTCGGCGGCATGTGGAAGGCCACCTCCGTCCCCTTGATGACCATGAGCTTGCCCATGGTGAGGTCGTCGGGGCGGATGGGCGGCTCCTCGGGCTCGGGCGCGCCGTCACCCGTCCGCTGCGGCTTGAAGACGGCGTCCTTCCAGTTGGCGCGCGCGGCCTCCTCGTCGTAGACGCGCACCACGAGGTACTGGTTGGAGCGGAGGTGGTGCCCCTGGATGACGCGCACCATCTGGCCGGGCCAGAGCGCGAAGGAGATGGGGCCAGGGACGTTGACCTTCCGCCCGACGTTGAGGTCGGGGAGGTTGTTGAGCGCGCCCGTGCGGGGGTGGGAGCCGTCGCGCGCGGGGTTCTTGAGGACGAGGTACCAGCCCTCGGGGGCGACGGCGAGCGTCTGGGTGGCCTGCTCCAGCGAGCAGCGGTCGAAGCGCTTCGAGTCGTTGTTGAACACCACCGGCCGGTCGGTGTTGGCGAGGCTCGTCTTGTGCGGCCCGACGTAGACGTTGATGTTCCCCTTCGTCTCGTCGGAGATGAAGGCGAACTCGTTCGGCGCGAGCACCAGGTCGCGCTCGCGGCCGCGGTCGTTGTCTCCCATCGCAGTCACTCCTCCGCCGCGCGGCGGGCACGGCGCGCAGGGTGATAGGGCGCCGCGGCCCCGAAGGCAAAGGGAAAGCGCGAGGGGCCGGTCGCGCACGCGGCGCGGAATCTGCGGCCCCCCTCAGGCCATCATCAGCGGGCGCTCGCCGCGCTCGAGCGCGAGCAGGTAGCGCTTGCGCGGGAGTCCCCCGCCGAAGCCCGTCAGCGACCCGTCGGCGCCGATGACCCGGTGGCAGGGGACGATGATGCACACCGGGTTCTGCCCGTTGGCCGCGCCCACCGCGCGCACCGCGGCGGGGCTGTGGATGTGCTTCGCCAGCGCGCCGTAGCTCCACGTCTCGCCGTAGGGGATCTCCCGCAGCGCCGCCCACACCTTGCGCTGGAAGTCCGTCCCGCGCGGCGCCACGGGCACCGTGAAGGCGCGCAGGCGCCCGGCGAAGAATCCGTCGAGCTCGCGCCGGGCGAGGTCGATCACCGCGTCAGCGCTCGACGCCGTCCGCTCACGGAGGATGCGATGGGCGATGCCGCGCTCGTAGCCTTCGAACTCGCACGCGACGAGCGAGGCGCCGTCGCTCGCGAGGTGGAGCGGGCCGACGGGCGTGGGGTGGACGACGACGTTCATCACGGGGTGCTCCTCGACGAGGTTCATGGGGTGCTCTTTCGCGGGGTGATCGGGCGGCGCCAGAGGCGGGCGGCGGCGTACGCGCGCCACGGCCGCCAGAACTCGCAGTCGCGCTTCAGGTCGCCCGGGTGCGCGGCGCGCAGCGCGCTGTCGCCGAGCGGGAAGGCGTCGGGGTCGCCGAGGCCGCGCAGCGCGACGTACTCCAGCGTCCACGGGCCGACGCCTGCGATCTCCGAGAGGCCCGCGCGCCCCACCGCGACCGCGCCGCGCGCGAGGCGGAGCTTCTTGTCGGCGACGGCGCGGGCGATCCGCTGCACGGTGGCGGTGCGCGCCCCAGGCTGGCCGAGCCCTTCGAACTCCGAGGCGGTGGCGTCGGCGAGGCGCTCGGGCGTGGGGAAGAGGCGGTCGAGGCCGGGGACGCCCGTCTCGATCGGCGCGCCGAAGCGCTCGACGAGGCGGCTCACCACGCCGGTCGCGGCCTTCACGGTCACCTGCTGCCCGACGACGGCGCGGACGGCGAGTTCGAAGGGGTCGAGGGCGACAGGGAGGCGGACGGTGGGGTCGGCGGCGATCTCCTTCGCGAAGGCCGCGTCGCGCGCGAGCGAGGCGTGGATGGCGTCGAGGTTCGCGTCGAGGTCGAGGGCGCCCCGCACCGCGGCGATCACCGCGCGGAAGGCGGGCGCGAGGCCGTCGGAGAGCGTGAGGCGCGGGGCCTCGCCGGAGAGGTCGAGCGCGATCCAGCCGGCGTGGCCGTCGATCGCGAAGGTGCGCGTCCAGCCGCGGTCGCCGACGGGCAGCTCCATGCGCGTGACGCCGCGGAGGCGGAAGTGCGCGCTCGGCGCGGCGCCGTCGAACACGCCGCGCGGCGCGAGGGTGACGGTGAGCCCGGCGCTCGCGGCGGCGCGCTCTCGGACGCGCGAGGGCGGCATCCCGTAGCGCTCGCGGAAGAGCGCGTTGAAGCGCCGGAGGCTCTGGAAGCCCGCGGCGAAGGCCACCTGCGTGACGGGGAGGGACGTCTCGCGGAGGAGGCGCTTCGCGGTGAGGAGCCGGTGCGTCTGGGCGATGGCGACGGGCGCGGCGCCGAAGGTGTCGATCATCGCGCGGCGGAGGTGGCGGTCGGAGACGCCGAGGTCGGCGGCGAGCGCTTCGAGGCCCTGCTCTTCGAGCGCGCCGGCCTCGATGCGGCGGAGCGCGTCGTGGGCGAGGCGCTCGGTGGCGTCGATGGGCGCGGCGCCCGGCGCGCACTCGGGCCGGCACATCAGGCAGGGGCGGAAGCCTGCGCCCTCGGCGGCGGCCGCGGAGGGGAAGAAGGCGCGGTTGGCGGGCTTCGGCGTGCGGGCGGGGCAGACGCAGCGGCAGTAGACGCCGGTGGAGGTGACGCCGGTGAAGAAGAGCCCGTCGTAGCGCCGGTCGCGCGCGTCGACGGCGGCGTGGCAGGCGGCGGGGTCGAGGTTCATGCGAGAGCTATAGGCCCGGGGCGGGGCGCCGGTCTCGCCGGAATCGGACGTCGTCCTACGAAGGGGCGCGGAGGTTCTCGACGAAGAACTGCCGCGCCCGCAGGAGCCACGCGACGATGAGCTCAGGCGAGTTCACGAGGTGCGTCTGCCCCGCCAGCGGGAGGAACTCGAAGCGCCTCCCTGCGCGGAAGAGCGCGTCGGCGAGGCGGAGCCCGTTGTGGAAATACACGTTGTCGTCGGCCGTCTCGTGCACGAGGAGCAGCGGGCGCCGAAGCGACGCGGCGTGCGGGAGCAGCGAGGCTTGCTCGTACGCGGCGGGCTCACCGTCGGGGAGGCCGAGGAAGCGCTCGGTGTAACACGTGTCGTACTCGCGCCAGTCGGTGACGGGCGCGCCCGACACCGCGGCGTGGAAAACGTCGGGCCGCTCGATCACCGCGCGCGCCGCGAGGTAGCCGCCGAACGACCACCCGATGATCCCGACGCGCGAGAGGTCGAGCGAAGGGTCGCCCGCGGCGAGCGCCTGGAGCGCGCTCACCTGGTCGTCGAGGGGGACGTCCCCGAGGTGGAGCCGGATCGCGCGCTCCCAGTCGCGGCCCCGCCACGGCGTGCCGCGGCCGTCGGCGAGCGCCACGACGAAGCCCTGGTCGGCGATCCACTGCTGCACGAAATAGCGCTCGGCCGCGCTCGTCACCATCCGGCTGCCGGGCCCGCCGTACACCCACACGACCACCGGGTAGCGCCGGCCGGGCTGGAAGTTGGAGGGGCGAACGATCGCGGTGCGGAAGCGCTCGGCGCCCACCGTCCGGAGCTCGACGCGCGGGAGCGCCGCGGGGGCTTCGACGTTCGAGGCGATCTCCGTGAGGCGCTGGCCGTCGTGGTCGTGCAGGGTGGTGGCCGGGAGCGCGCCGAGCGTGTGGGCCGTCCGGACCTGGAGCGACCCGTCGTCGGCGACCGCGAGGTCGTGCTCGCCGGCCTCCGGGGTGAGGTCGTCGGCGCGCGGTCCCTCGGGGCCTTCGCTCACGCGCACGACGTGGGTCTGCGTGGGGTCGTCGGACGCGGCGACGTAGAGCTCGTTGCGCGCCTCGTCCCACCCGAGCAGCGCACGCGCGTCGAGCGAGCGGGGGGTGAGCGTCGCGAGGAGCATCCCGTCGCGGTCGTACCTCTCGACCACGCCGCGGCCCTCGCGCTCGGCGCGCCAGAGGAAGCTCCGCCCGTCGCGCGACCAGCGCGGGAGCCCCTGCTCCGTGTTGACCCAGGCCACATCGCGTTCGGTGTGGAACACCCGCGTCCGCCCGTCGGGGAGCGCTGCGAGGAGGGCGACCTCGTCCTGCGCGCGGGTCATCACCACGAGGGTGAGCGGCGCGTTGGGCTGCCAGCGCACCGTGACGAGGTAGGGGTAGCGCGCGGCGTCCCAGCGGACCCAGGTGGTGTCGCCGCCGGCCGCGGGCACGATGCCCAGTCGCACCACGGCGTTGGGCGTGCCGGCGCGCGGGTACGCGGTGGCCTCGGGGGATTGTTCGGGGTGCGAAGGATCGGCGATGCGGAGGCGCTCGACGTGGGAGAGGTCGGTCTCCTGGTAGAGCAGCTTCGTGGCGTCGGGCGACCACCAGTAGCCCTCCATCCGGTCGAGCTCCTCCTGCGCGACGAACTCCGCCACCGCGTGCGTCCGGTCGTCGGTGGCGCCCTGCGTGACGGCCCGCTCCGCGCGCGTCGCGAGGTCGATGACGTGGAGCTCGCCGCCGCGCACGAGGCTCACCGCGCGGCCGTCGGGCGAGAAGCGGGCGTCGACGGGAGGGCCCCCCGCGGAGGGGAGCTCGGTCACCGCGCCGCCCGATCGTTCGACCACGAACAGTCGGCCCGAGAGGGCGACGAGCACCCGCGCGCCGTCGGGCGAGACGCGGTACTGCGTGACCCCGCGGCCCATCACCCGCTGGCGCTCGCGGCGCGCCCGCTCAGCCGCGTCGAGCACCTCCTCGCCGCTACCCAGGAGCTGCGCCGCCGTCACCAGCACGCGCTCCTGCCCCGTCGACCGCTCCCACACGTGGAGCGCCCGCGCCGGGCTCCCCGCGACGGCGCGGAGGAAGAACACCGCCTGCCCGTCGTCGGTGACGGTGAAGCGCGACGGGCGCCCGACGGTGAACCGTTCGGTGCGGGCGTACTGCTCGAGCGGGGCCGCATCGACACCACGGCGAACGTCGACGGGCGCGCGTCGCGCGGCGGGGGCGCGGGGCGCGGGGGCGGGCGCGGCGCGGCAGGCGGCGAGCGCGAGGACGGAGGCGAGGGCGAGGCGCATCGGCGCGCGATGCTAACGCGGAAACGCCGCTCGCAAGCGACCTACGGCTGCCACCGCGCGTAAGGCAAACCGCAGCGCGTGAGCGCGCGGACCGCGACGCTACTCGCAGAGCCCCGCGAAGCCCGGGTTGGCCGCGGTGAGCTCGGGGGTGTTCCACGGGAGGCAGCGCGAGTCGTTGGGGCAGGTCGCGCCGGCCGCGCAGAGGAGGGTGCACTGCCCGAGCACGCAGCGCGGCGTCACGCCCGCCGCGGCCGTGGTGGGGGCGCAGTCGGCGTCGGCCTGGCAGTACGCGTAGCAGACCTCGTAGCCCTCGGGGTTGGCCACGCCGGTGTAGTGCCCGCAGGCCGCGCAGGAGTCGGGCCCGCACTGCGAGCTCGCGGTGCAGCGCGAGTACACCGGCCGCGCGCCCGCCGCGCCGGAGCACGCGCCCACGGCGATGCAGGCCGACCAGCGGCCCGACGCCGAGCACGCCTGGAAGCCCCGCTGCATCGCGCCGCCGTCGAGCGAGAGGGCGCAGGGCTGCTGCGTGCCCGGGTCGCACGAGTCCGACGTGGTGCAGTCGGCGAGGAGCGCGAGCGCGAGGGCGGCGAGCGGGGGCCTACTCATCGCCGCACCCGACCGTGGCGGTGGCGGTGTTGGTCTCGGTGTCGCGCGGGCACGCGGCGCCGAAGAGGGTGAGCTCGCCGAAGCCCATGTCCGTCCAGTCCCAGCCGTTGACCCGCGAGGTGTCGCGCGGCACCGAAACGCCGTTGACGGTGAGGGTGATCGCGTCGGGGTCGGTGGGGCGCGACGGCGCGACGAAGGTGCAGCGGGCCACCTCGTTCTGGATGGCCGAGAGGGCGGCGGTGAGCTCCTCGGGGCGCTGCACGTCGTAGTAGGTGGGCGTGCCGGTGGCGCGGTTGGGGCGGCCCCCCGCGACGGCCATGCGGCGCAGCGTGGTGGCGAAGGTGGAGTCGGTGTTGTCCGCGAGGCCGATGACGTACACGGGCATCGAGGTGACGGCGTTGCTGGCGATCTGCGTGATGTCGCTGACCGCGCGGGTGTCGTCGAGGCAGCGCTCGGCGTCGGTGCCGCAGCCGCGCCCGCCGCCGCCGGGGCCGCCGCAGATGCAGGTGGCCGGGTCGAGCGCGGCGTTGCAGTTGGGCGCGCCGTCGGTGGCGAGCACGAGGTAGCGGGCGCGCGTCCGGTCGGGGTTGCGCACGAGGTAGGTGTACGCGCGGAGGAGGGCGGGCGCGGTGGGCGTGCCCCCGGCCGTCCCGGTGTCGTCGAACACGCTGAGGATCTGCCCCGTGGTGCCCGAGGCGAGGCCGACGTCGATGCTCGGGATGTTGGCCAGCGCGCAGGCCGCGCCGCGCGACGCCGCGCCGTACTCCGGGAAGAAGAGCGCGCCGACGCGCACCCGCGAGGCCACCCGCGGCAGCGTCGCGGCCAGGGCGTCGCGCAGGAGGCGCCACTTGCTCACGCCGCCCGCGTTGTTGAGCGTCTGGTTCATCGAGCCCGAGCGGTCGAGCACCAGGAGGATGTCGGCGGCCCGCTCGGTGAGCGGGAAGGTGCCCGGCCGGCAGCGCGGAACCTCGGCCTCCGGCACGTCCATCACGTCCTCGACGTCGGGCACGTCGGCGTCGGGGAAGGACAGCACGTCGGGCACCAGCAGCCCCGTCTTCGCGCCGCAGCCCGCCAGGGAGAGGGCCGCCAGGGCCGCGAGCAGGGGCGCCGGTCGCCGCGTCTTCGAAAGCATCATGCGGGCTCCATGGCCGGGGCGACGTCGAGCCTTCACAAAAAGCGCCCCGGGCCGCAGACTCCGCCCCCCTCCATGAGCGCCACACGCACGATCGTCGGGACGGTGAGCATCAACCCGCGGGGCTTCGGCTTCGTCAACGGGGAGGGCGAGGGCGCGCCGTCGGCCTTCGTCCCGCCGCCGCTGCTCAACGCCCACCTCGCCGACGACCGCGTCGAGGCGGCGGTCACCGAGGCGGTCGACGGTCGGCTCACCGCGACGGCCCTCGCGCTCGTCGAGCGGACGCGCCGCGAGGTCTACGGGGAGGTGGTCCAGCACCGCGGCGAGCTCCACCTCCGGGTCGACCGCGAGGTGGCCAACACCGACCTCCCGCTCGACGCGGGGGGCGCGGCCGTGGCGCTCGGCGCGCACGTCGTCGCCGCGGTGGGCCCGGGGCTCCGCGCGCGCGCGCTGCGCCAGGTGGAGAGCGCCGACGAGCGCGCCCTCGCGCAGGTGGTGGCCCGCCACGGCGTCCCCACCGCCTTCGACGAGGCCGCGCTCGCCGGGGTGGCCGACGCGCTCGCCACCCCGCACGCGGTGGCGGGCTTCCGCCGGGACCTGCGCGACGTGCCGACGATCACCATCGACGCGGCCTCGACGCGCGACATCGACGACGCCGTGTCGGTGCTCCCGGCGCCCTCCGACGGGGCCGTCCGGCTGCTGGTGTCGATCGCCGACGTCGGGGCCTTCGTGCCCGAGGGGTCGGCGCTCGACCGGGCGGCGCGCGAGCGGGCGACGAGCGTGTACCTCGCGGGCAAGGTGATCCCGATGCTGCCCGACGCGCTCTCGGCCGAGTGGATCAGCCTCCTGCCGGGCGTCGACCGCGCGTGCCTCACCGCGGAGCTGCGGATCGACCCGGAGGGCGCGGTGACCTCCGTCGACGTGTACGAGAGCGTGATCCGCTCGGATGCGCGGGCCACCTACGACGAGGTGGCGGCCTTCCTCGACGGGGCAGTGGTGAGCGACAACCTCGCGCCGGTGCGGGCGATGCTGCCGTGGCTGCGGACGGTGTCGGCGCGGCTCGGGCTCTCCCGCGCGCGCCGCGGGGGCGTGGAGATCCAGCGCGAGGAGGCGTCGATCGTGTTCGACGTCGCGCGCGGCGTGGTGACGGGCGTGGCGGCGTACCGGCCGACGAGCGCGCACCTGCTGATCGAGCGGGCGATGGTGGCGGCCAACGAGGCGGTCGCGCGCTGGCTGGTCGAGCGCGGCGTGCCGGGCGTCTTCCGCGTCCACGACGAGCCGACGCCCGAGCGGGCGGCGGAGATCGCGGAGTTCGCGCGCAACTTCGGCTTCGAAGCGGGCTTCGGGCCGCGGCTCTCGCCGCTCGCGCTGGCGGCTTTCGACCACCAGATCTCGGGCTCGCCGCTCGAGCCCGCGCTGCGCTCGGTGCTGCTCCGCTCGCTCGGGCCCGCGCGCTACACGGTGCACCCGTCGCCGCACTTCGGGCTCGCCGCGCCGCTCTACCTGCACTTCACGTCGCCCATCCGCCGCTACGCCGACCTCGCCGTCCACCGCGTGGTGCGGCGCTACCTGCACGGCGACCGCGGCTTCGTCCCCGGCGACGCGGCCACCGAGGCGCTCGCGAAGCACATCAACGCCCGCGCCCGCGCCGCCACCCGCGCCGAGAACGACCGCCGCCGCATGGTCACCGCGGCGTACATGGCCGGGCGTGTGGGGGAGTCCTTCGACGCCCGCGTGACGCGCGTGAGGCCCTTCGGGCTGATGGCCCAGATCGACACGTCCCTCATCGAGGGGACGGTCCCCTTCGACAAGCTGCCGGGCGGGCCCTGGGAGGTCGACGCGGGCGAGTCGCACGCGCGCTCGGCGTCGCGCACCTTCGCCATCGGCACGGCGCTGCGGGTGAGGGTGGTGTCGGCCGACGCGACGCTCGGCCGCATCGAGTTCGCGCTCGACGAGCAGCCCGCGGCGTGAGTCAACCGGGCTGCGGGCGCCGGTGCTCGAGCCGGGCGACCTCCCAGCGCTTGCGGAGCGCGCCGCGGGCCTCCGGGTAGCGCTCGCCGAGCGGCGTCGCGCTCGCGATCCGGTCGGTGCGAAAGTGCCGGAAGCCCCCGCGCAGCTCGCACCACGCGGCGACGATCCGCAGGTCTTCCATGTAGGCGAGGAGGAAGGGCCAGACGACGCGCTCGGTCTCCGCGCCCTTCTCGTCGCGGTAGGCGACGCGCAGCTTCTCGCGGTCGCGGATCGCGCGGCGCAGCACCGCCACGTCGACCCCGTCGCTCGCCCGCGCGCGGAACGACACCGGGTGGAGCGTCGCGTCGAGCAGCACCGGGCGGAGGTGCTGCGGGACGGCGTGGGTGAGCTTCGACACGAGGTCCTGCGCGGCGCGGGCGAGGGAGGCGTCGCCGCGCTGGGCCACCCAGGCGGCGCCGAGCACCGCGGCCTCGAGCTCGTCGGGCGTGAGCATCAGCGGCGGCATGTCGTACGTGGTGTCGAGCACGTAGCCCGCGCCGGCCTCGCCGCGGATCGGGACGCGCTGCGCGAGGAGCTCGGCCACGTCGCGGTAGAGCGTGCGGAGCGACACCTCCAGCTCGTCGGCGAGCTCCTGGCCGGTGACGGGGCGCCGCTTGCGGCGGAGGATCTGGATGACGCGGAAGAGTCGCTCGGTGCGTCGCATGGCGTTCGGGAGGGTGCCGCCATCCTACTGACAGCACGCTGTCAGCAGCAACCCGCTACACCTCTTCCTCGAAAGGGAGACACGCACATCATGACCACGCTCTACGGTTGGGGACCCATGTTCGGCATCCGCGGGCCGAGCCCGTTCGTGCTCAAGGCCGAGGTCCAGCTCCAGATGCTGGGCGTCGCGTACGGCCGCGCGCTCGCCGACCTCGACTCGGTTTCGAAGCACAAGGCCCCGTACGTCCGCCTCGACGACGGCCGCGTCCTCGAGGACTCGACCTTCATCCGCTTCCACTTCGAAGAGGCCCTCGGCCGCGACCTCGACGAGGGCCTCTCCGCCGAGCAGCGGGCGGCCGCGTGGGGCCTCGAGCGGATGCTCGAAGACCGCCTCAGCTTCATCATGGTGCACGAGCGCTGGCTGGAGGGGGACAACTTCCGCCGCGGCCCGGCGCTCTTCTTCGGCCGCGTGCCCGAGGCCGCGCGGGCCGCCGTGATCGAGGGCGTCCTCGCCGACACGCGGAAGCGCCTGCACAGCCAGGGCATCGGCCGCCACACGCGCGACGAGCGGATGGCCCTCGCGGCGCGCGACGTCGGGGCCGTGGCCGCGCAGCTCGGCGGCAAGCCCTACCTCTTCGGCGACCGCCCCACCGCCCTCGACGCCGCGGCCTTCGGCGTGCTCAGCGCGTGCGCCGCGCCCGTCTTCGACACGCCGCTGATCGGCATCGTGCGCGGGCACGAGAACCTCAACGGGTACCTCGCGCGGATGGAGGCCCGCTACTTCCGCAACGGCGACTGGGACGCCGCGCGCTGATCAGATCTGCACGAGCACCGCGAACGACGGCGCGAACACCACGCCGCCGAAGCTGGGGGCGAAGCGCCCGCCCGGCCAGGTGATGTCGGCGCCGCCGCTCATCCCGAGCACGCTCAGCTCGGCGGCCACCCACACCCAGCGGTAGCCCACGGCGCCGCCGACCACCCCGCCGTAGTGGACGGTGGAGCCGCTCACGTCGAGGACGCGCAGCTCGCTCGACGAGACCCGCACCGACATCCCCGTGTGCTGGAAGGCCGCGACCACCTTCGCGCCGAACCAGAAGTGCCCGAAGCGCCCGCTCCACCCCGCGAGCACCGGCACGTCGACGGCGAACACCCGGTAGTCGTCGACGGAGATCACCGAGCCGAGCACGCTGCCGAGCGAGATCCCCGACAGCCCGAGGCCCAGGCCGAGGCCCACGCTCAGGTCGAGCGGCGCCCCGTGGGCCGCGTCGAGCACCAGGAAGCGCCCGTCGAGCCGCACGTTGGAGCCCACCAGCCGGAGCCCGGCGTCCCACCGCGGGTAGAAGCCGTAGCGGGCCTGGAGCTCGTAGTTGTACGTGGGCGGCGAGATCACGAGGCCGACGGCCTGCGCGGTGAGGGTGTTCTGCTCGTCGGCGGTGAGCGGCTGGTTGTTGCTCACGCGCTCGGCGAGGGTGGTCGCCGTGTCGATGGCGTCGATGATCTGGCCGACGGGGAGCCCGATGCCCATGCCCGCGGCGGCCCGGACGCTCCGGTGCGGCGTCACCTGGGCCGGGGTCATGGTCGAGAGCATGGGGCCGCAGCCCGCGAGGGGCAGCGCGAGGGCGAGCGGAGTGATGCGATTCACGCCGCGATGGTAACGAAGCGGGCGCGCCGGGGCGGGACAAACGACGGGCGCTACCGCTCGACGAGGCCGCTCACGTCGCGGGTCGCGAGGCGCGGGCGGGCGTCGGGGGCGGCCACGCTCGCGCGGCTCCCTTCGAAGCGGACGCCGTCGACGTGGCGGAGGAAATACCCCCACGCGGGGAGGTCGCCGAACATGTTGGACTCGGGGTACTGGTTGGGCGTCGCCTCGGGGGGATCGCCCGGCACGCTCGCACGGCCGCCCGCGAACGACACCGCGACGCGGGTGAAGGCGAGGTCGGTGACGCGGTACGTGACGCCCCGGAAGACGTGGCCCGTGACGAGCGCCGCCTGGTGCGGGGAGTTGGGCCACGACGCGGTGCGGCCGAGCACGTCGGTGAACGACACCCCCGCCATGCTCCCGAGCCGCGGGACGTCGCCGTCGGGGTGCGTCTCGTCCTGCTGGGCGAGGTAGACGAAGAAGGCCGAGCCCGCGTTGGCGAACTCCACGCGGCGGAAGGCCACGCGCGCCACGTCCGCGCCCTGCCGCGACTCCACGGCCATCGCGGCGTACTGCACGTCCTTCACGTAGACGTCCTCGACGGTGACGTCGCGGAAGGCCCCGTAGCTCGCCGTGCCGAACTTCACCCCGTTCGACCCGCCGTTGTCGCCGCTGAAGAACGACCGCCGCACCGCGACCCCCGTCAGCCCGCGCCGCACGCCGCTCTTCAGGCACATCGCGTCGTCGCCGCTCCGCACCGCGCAGTCCTCGACGGTGACGTCCGAGCCGTCGACGACGTCGATGCCGTCGTGCGTGATCCCGCTGCTCTGCACGTTGAGGTTGCGGAACACGACGCCGTCGGACTCCATCGCGACGACGCCCCACACGGCGCCGCGTTGGAAGTAGACGTTCTGCACCGTGACCCCGCTCGACCGGACGGCCCACAGGAGCATCGGGCGCTCGCGCTCGGCGCCGGTGAACGCCCCGCCCTGACCATCCACCGTGCCGCCGCCGTCGACGCGGAGGTCGGCGGCCTCGTGCGCGTAGAGCAACGCGCGCCGGCAGTTGCCGAGCTGGGTGTTGCCGGTCGCGGGCGACTGCGCGGGGTAGGCCGCGACGCTGGTGGTGCCGCGGAGCGTGGCCGACGGATCGATGAAGAGCGTCATGCGGCTCCGCAGGGTGAGCGTCCCGCTCAGGAAGACCCCGCCCGAGAGGAGAACCGACCCGCCGGTGCCCGCCGCCGCGTCGACGGCCCGCTGGAGCGCCGCGGTGTCGTCGCGCGCGCCGTCGCCCGCCGCGCCGAAGCGACGCGCGTCGAACACCGGGGCGGGCGGCGCGCCGATGAGGTCGGCCTCGCGGTACACCCGCACGTTGTCGACGCGGAGGAGCCCGTCGCCCGCGCCGTCGACGTAGTACTGCACCCGGTCGAGCGCGTCGGCCGCGTTGCGGAGGGGGCGGCCCTGGAGCTTCCGCACGCCGTCGACGAAGAGGTCGAAGGTGCCCGCCGCGGTGTCGACCACCACGCGGACGAGGTACCAGACGCCCGGGGCGAAGGGCTGCACCACGGTTCGCGTCGCGCCGACCCACGCGACGAGGTCGCCGTCGAGGAAGGCGACCGAGGCCACCGCCGTCCCCGCGCGGTCGTACACGTACGGGATGGCCTTGAAGCCCGCCGCCTCGCGCGCCATCACCTTCGCCTCGAACGCCACGCGCCCGCGCAGGCCGGGCAGCGACGTCGCGAGCGACGCCGTCATCGCCCCGGTCGGTCGCGTCACCTCGACGCTGTGGTCGTCGGCGAAGGGGAAGGCCCGCACCGTCACCCCCGGCGTGCTCGTCCACCGCCCCGCGGGCGCCGCGTCCGCGGGCATCGCGTTGAAGTCCTCGCGGAGCACGTGCGGCCCCGGCGCGCCACCGTCCGTTGCCCCGTCGGCCGATGCTTCCGAAGGCGCGTCCGACGTCGCTTCGGCGGTGACGTCTGCGGTGCTCGTCGCGTCGGGCGCGGCGTCTTTCTCCGTCACGTCATCCGAGTTCGCCTCCGCCGTCGCGTCGGCGGGCGTGGGCGCGCCGTCGCACCCAACCAGCGCGAGGAGCCCGACGGCCGCGAGGAGCCCGATGTCGTGTCGCACGCGGCGATCCTATCCCGTCAACGCTACGGCGCGAACAACCACACGCCCTCCAGCGCGCGCCGGCCGCGCGTGGTCACCACCACGTCCATCGCACGCTGCGCGAAATCGCAGTGCTCCACGCGCGCGCCGTCGTCGAAGAGCCGCCGCAGGCACCACGGCCCCGGGCGCGGCACCGGCACGATGAAGCGCACCCGCGCCTCGCCCCCCGTCGCCACCACTGCGATCGCGCTCCCGCGTGGCCGCGCGTAGCCCCCCGCCTGCGCCCGCGGCGGCCACAGCCCCGCCCCGCGGAACCACCGGAGCGCGCCCGCCTCCGGCGCCCACCGATCGAGCCGCCCGTCGTCGCGCAGCCGCCACGCCGGCGGGCGCCCGAGCCGCTCATAGAGGACCGCGTCGTGGGCGTCGCCCTTCCAGCGTGCGACGACCGCGTGCCCCCACGCGTCGCCGTCGCCGCGCGGGTCGTAGAGCGCGTTGAAGGCCCGCTCATCGCCGACGAACACCAGCCCCCGCTCGGGCGGCGCGCGCAGAAACCCCGTGACCCCGTGGTCGTCGAGCGCCCTCACCCCGCGGGCCACCGCCGCGCCGCGCCACGCGCCGAGCGCCGCCACCAGCGCCACCGCCCCCGCCGCCTGACGCGTCGAGAACGCGCTCAGTGCCGCCGCCGCGAGCGCGTGCTCGACGGGGATCACGTCGACGAACATCCTCGCCCCGCCCCCGACGAGGTTGCCGTCGAAATAGAAGGGCGCGTAGGCCGCGAAGTGCGCCCACACCACGCCGGTGCACCAGCGCGCCGACGCCTCCGCGCGCAGCCGCCACGCGGCCCACAGCGGCAGCGCGATCAGGGGCCAGGCGTTGGCGACGTCGGTGACGTGGGCCGCGAGCCGGCGCCCCGTGGACGCGAGCGCCTCCCGCAGGCCGTGCCCGTGCGGGAGGTGGCGGGCGACGAAGTCCCCGTGCTCGACGAGGCAGCCGACGCCCGCGCCGAAGCCGTAGCGGAAGCACCCGGCGGGACCATCGGCGACGGCGTAGTAGGCCGCGTGGGTGCTCACGCCCCAGCGGCCCGTCGAGAGGCGCTGCGCAGCGACATACAGCGCGAGGCCCGGCAGCGTCGCGAGGGCCCAGGCGAGGGGGCGACGCCCGCGCCACGTGAGCGCCGCGCAGGCCGCGCCGACGGCGAGCGCGGAGACGGGGCGCGTCGAGGCGAGCCAGCCGAGCGCGAGCCCCGAGGCGAGCGCGTGCGTTCGTGAGCTGGTGCGCGCGGTGACGAGCGCGCCCCACAGGGCGAGCGTGAGCGCGAGCGCCGCGGAGCCGTGGGAGAGCGTCTCCGCGGTGTGGTAGCGGAGCGCGACGCACGCGAGCGAGAGGGCCGCGCCGACGAGACGCGCGCGGTCGGCACGCGCGGGGGCGAGCTCGGCGGCGAGCCAGGAGGTCGCTGCGACGAGGCCCGCGGCGAGCGCGCAGCCCGTCAGCCACGGGGCGCCGAGCGCGAATCCCGCGGCGAGCGCGAGCGGGTGCCCCGGGGGAAACACCCCCGCCGCGCGCCCATCGTCACCCACCAGGAGGAAGCGCCCCGCGAAGCTCGCCGTCGCGTCGGGCAGGCGCCACGTGAACGACCCCGCGGCCAGCGCCCGCGCCTGGAGCCAGTACATCGTCGCGTCGATCACCTTCGGCGCGCCGCGCAGCGCGAGCGCCCACCACGCGTACGTGACGGCCGCGGCTGCGGCGGCCATCGCGGCGACGGCCCCTCGAACGGCGGCGGCGGGTGGCGGCGGGGTCATCGGTGCGAGGCGACGTGCACCGAAGGCGCGGGCGCCGTCAACGGTGCGCTGGACACGGGCGCGCGGGGCGCTGTACCCCATTGGACCATGAAGATCCTGTACGGCGTGGTGGGCGAAGGCATGGGGCACGCGATGCGGTCGCGCGTCGTCCTCGAGCACCTGGTGGCTGCTGGTCACGACGTGGAGATCATGGCCTCGGGGCGCGCGGTGGATTTCCTCGGGAAGCGCTTCGAAGACGTCAACCGCATCCACGGCCTCCACATGATCTACGAGGAGAACCGCGTCCGCCGCGGCCGCACCCTCTGGTCGAACGTGGTCACCGGCGCGGCGGGGCTGCCGGGCAACATCGCGGCCTACTTCGAACTCATCCGGGGCTTCTCCCCCGACGTGGTGATCAGCGATTTCGAGTCGTGGACGTACCTCTTCGGCTCGCTCCACCGCATCCCCGTCATCTCGATCGACAACATGCAGATCATCCACCGGGCGGAGCACCCGCCCGAGGTGATCGCGGGGCACGAGGCGGAGTTTCAGCTCACCAAGGCTTTCATCAAGGCGAAGCTGCCGGGCTGCAAGCGGTACCTCGTCACCACGTTCTTCTACCCGCCGCTGCGCAAGCCCGACACGTCGCTGCACGCGCCCATCCTGCGGCCGGAGATTTTGGCGGCCGAGCGCTCGCGGGGCGACCACCTGCTCGTCTACCAGACCGCGGAGGGACACGGCGCGCTCCTCGACGCCCTCCGCGCCTCGGGCCGCGAGTGCAGGATCTACGGGATGAAGCGCGACCTGAAGGAGGAGGTGGTCGAGGGGTCGTTGCGCTTCCGCCCCTTCAGCGAGAAGGGCTTCATCGACGACCTGGCCTCGTCGCGCGCGGTGATCGCTGGCGGCGGCTTCACCCTGATGGGCGAGGCCGTCTACCTGCACAAGCCCATGCTGGCCGTGCCGCTGCGGGGGCAGTTCGAGCAGGTGCTCAACGCCCGCTGGCTCGAGCGCCTGGGCTACGGGATGGAGGCCCCGACGCTGGAGCACCCGGTGGTGGTGAAGGACTTCCTCGATCGCGTGCCCGCCTGCGAGGAGGCCCTGTCCCGGTACCAGCAAAACGGCAACCGCCTCCTCCTCGAGGAGCTCGACGGCCTGCTCGATCGGGCCGCCGCCCGGGCGCTGTAAACCCGCCGCGGGGGTGGTGTAGACTCCACCCCGACATGGCGCGCCGCGTACACCCGATCGTGTTCCTCACCGGCGTCGCGCTGGCGTCGTGCTCGCAGGCGCCGACGCAGTTCGCGACGCCGGACGCGGCGCCCCCGTTCGACGTGCCGACGTTCGACGACCTGCCGCCCGACATCGCGCACCGCCAGGACGTGATGGTGGTGCGCCGCGACGCGGTCTCCGAGGCCGACGTCGAGCTCCGGGAGAACTGCGAGACCCCCTACGACGACGACGGCGACGGCCGCGCCAACGAGGACTGCGCGTGCCTGCCGGGCTCCGAGCAGATGTGCTTCGAGCGCCCCGGCGAGCTCTTCCGCGACCCCTGTCGGATGGGGCGCCAGCGCTGCGAGGGCATGGGCGAGCTCGGGCGCTGGGGCGACTGCGCGGGCTCGTGGCTGCCGCTGCCCGAGGCCGAGCAGCAGTGCGCGCTCACCGAGGGCTACAACAACGCCACGGCCATCCGCCCGCCGGTCGACATCGTGTGGTTCGTCGACAACTCCGGCTCGATGGTCGAAGAGAACCGCTACGTCAACATGAACCTCAACGCCTTCGCGTCGGTGATGCAGGCGTCGGGGCTCGACTACCGCGTGATCATGGTGGCGCGCCGCGGCACCGGCACCCTCCAGGTGTGCGTGCCGCCGCCGCTCGGCGGGACGATGTGCGGGGACGCGGCCCGCTTCCGCCACGTCGACCAGCAGGTGGAGAGCACCGACGGCCTCTCCCTGGTGCTCTCGACCCTGCCGCAGTGGCGCGACTTCGTGCGGCTCCAGTCGCTGAAGTTCTTCGTCGCGGTGACCGACGACGACAGCGCGATGCCGGCCGACGCCTTCGATCGGCTCATCCGCAACGAGCCCGCGTTCGAGCGCTACGTCTTCCACAGCATCGTCGGGTACAACAACGCCACCGAGTGCCCCACGCTCGCGCGCGTCGGCAACGTGTACCTCACGCTCACCGACCGCACCGGCGGCGAGCGCGCCCGCGTCTGCGCGATGGACTGGACCTCCATCTTCCGCTCCTTCGCCGACGCGATCGTGCGGCGCACCAACTTCTGGCAGCTCACCCGCCCCGCCCGCGCCGAGACCGTGCAGGTGTGGAGCGTCAACAACGAGGGCCGCCGCACGCTCCTCCCCATGAGCGCGTGGACCTTCGACGCGATGACCAACCGGGTCACCGTCAACCCGTCGATGCTCCCCGCCGACAACGCCGGCCTCGAGATCACCTACCGACCCGCCGACGCCTCGCCCTGACCGGGGCCCGCCGCTCCCTCTCCAACCCTCGGCTCCGCCCGCCCGGATTGACGCCGGAACGCCCGATGCTTACGGTCTGTTTTGCGCGGCGATGTGTGGCGCCCGCGCGATGCGTTGTTCCCCCGACGTGAGAGGAGCGGAGTATATCTATGCGTTTCGATCGACTGACCACGAAGTCCCGTGAGGCCCTGCAGTCCGCGCAGTCGGAGGCGTCGCGCCGCGGCAACCCCGAGCTGACGCCCGAGCACGTCGTCCTCGCGATGCTCACGCAGGAGGGGGGCGTGGTGCCCGCCCTCTTCGCCAAGGCGGGCAGCGACCCGAAGGCCGTGGCCGCGGAGTTCGAGCGCGCGGTCGACAAGCTCCCGCGGGTGTCGGGCGGCGCCGACCCCGGCCTCTCGCGCCGGCTCAACGTCGCGCTCCAGAAGGCCGAGGACGAGGCCAAGGCCCTCAAGGACGACTACACCTCCGTCGAGCACGTGCTCCTGGCGATGCTCAAGCACGACCGCGACGTCGCCGGCGCGCTCAAGCGCTTCAACCTCGACGAGGCGCGCTTCATGGCCGCCCTCAAAGACGTGCGCGGCAACCAGCGCGTCACCACCGCCGACCCGGAGGGCACCTTCCAGGCGCTGGAGAAGTACTGCCGCGACTACACCCAGCTCGCGAGGCTCGGCAAGCTCGACCCCGTCATCGGCCGCGACGAGGAGGTGCGCCGCGTGATGCAGGTGCTCTCGCGCCGCACGAAGAACAACCCCGTGCTCATCGGCGAGCCCGGCGTCGGCAAGACGGCCATCGTCGAGGGCATCGCCCAGCGCGTGGTCCGCGGCGACGTGCCGGAGTCCCTCAAGGACCGGCGCATCGTCGCGCTCGACCTCGCGGCCCTGGTCGCGGGCGCGAAGTTCCGCGGCGAGTTCGAGGAGCGCCTGAAGGCCGTGCTCAAGGAGGTGGAGGGCGCGGGCAACGTGATCCTCTTCATCGACGAGCTGCACACGCTGGTGGGCGCCGGCGCGGCCGAGGGCGCGATGGACGCGAGCAACATGCTCAAGCCCGCCCTCGCGCGCGGCGAGCTCCACTGCATCGGCGCCACCACGCTCGACGAGTACCGCAAGCACGTCGAGAAGGACGCCGCGCTCGAGCGCCGCTTCCAGCAGGTGTACGTCGCGCCGCCCTCGGTGGAGGACACCGTGGCCATCCTCCGCGGGCTCAAGGAGCGCTACGAGGTGCACCACGGCATCCGCATCCAGGACGGCGCGCTGGTGGCCGCGGCGACGCTCTCCAACCGCTACATCACCGATCGCTTCCTGCCCGACAAGGCGATCGACCTCGTCGACGAGGCGGCCTCGAAGCTCAAGATGGAGATCGGCTCGATGCCCCTGGAGATCGACCAGGCGCAGCGGCGCATCACCCAGCTCGAGATCGAGCGCCAGGCCCTCACCCGCGAGCAGGACCGCGCCTCCCAGGCCCGCCTGGAGGAGGTGTCGCGCGAGCTCGCCGACCGGCGCGGCGAGGTCGAGTCGATGAAGGCCCGCTGGCTCCACGAGAAGGAGCTCATCGGCAAGGTGCGCTCCGTCAAGGAGTCGATCGAGAAGGCCAAGCACGACCTGGAGAAGGTGACCCGCGAGGGGAAGTTCGAGCAGGCCGGGCAGATCAAGTACGACCAGCTCCCGAAGCTCGAGCGAGAGCTTTCCGCCGCGCAGGAGGGCTTCGCCGCGGCGCAGAAGGGCGGCGGGTACCTCAAGGAGGAGGTCACCGCGGAGAGCATCGCGGAGATCGTGGCGAAGTGGACCGGCGTGCCCGTGAGCAAGATGCTCGAGGGCGAGCAGGTGAAGCTGCTGCGGATGGAGGACGAGCTCGCGAAGCGCGTGGTCGGGCAGCGCGAGGCGGTGGTGGCCGTCGCCAACGCGGTGCGCCGCGCGCGGGCGGGCCTCGGTGATGACCGGCGGCCGATCGGGAGCTTCCTCTTCCTGGGCCCGACGGGCGTGGGCAAGACGGAGCTGGCGAAGGCGCTGGCGGAGTTCCTGTTCGACGACGAGAAGTCGATGATCCGGCTCGACATGAGCGAGTACATGGAGAAGCACACGGTGGCGCGGCTCATCGGCGCGCCGCCGGGCTACGTGGGCTACGACGAGGGCGGCCAGCTCACCGAGCCCGTGCGCCGCCGGCCCTACTCTGTCGTGCTCTTCGACGAGGTGGAGAAGGCCCACCCCGACGTGTGGAACGTGCTCCTCCAGGTGCTCGACGATGGCCGCCTCACCGACGGCCAGGGGCGCACGGTCGACTTCCGCAACACCGTGGTGATCCTCACGAGCAACGTCGGGAGCCAGCACATCCTCGACGTGGAGAACGAGGCGCAGATGCGCCGTGCGGTGATGGAGGAGCTGCGCCGGAGCTTCCGGCCGGAGTTCCTCAACCGCCTCGACGAGACGATCCTCTTCCACCGGCTGTCGAAGAACGACCTCCGCGCGATCGTCGACATCCAGCTCCAGGGCTTCGAGCGCCGGCTCGAGCGCCGCGAGCTCAAGCTCTCGCTCGACGAGGCCGCCAAGGACTACCTCGGCGAGATCGGCTGGGACCCGGTCTACGGCGCCCGGCCCCTCAAGCGGGCGATCCAGCAGCACCTGGAGAACCCCCTCGCCCAGCGCGTGCTCGCGGGGGAGTTCATGCCCGGCGACACCGTGAAGGTGACCCGCGCGCCGGGCGGCGGCGAGTTCCGCTTCGAGCGCTCGCTCGACAACTGACGCTCACCGCGCGAGGTACGCCCGCGCCTTCAGCACGCGCGCGGGCACCGTGCACTCCCCCACCGTCACCCGCACCTCCACCCGCGCGCCCGGCGCCGCCCCGCGGATCACCGCCACGCGATCGCTGAACGCCTCCCACCCCTCGCGCCCGCCGTGCCACACCCGCGGCCCGTCGCGCGTCGCCTCCCCGCCGCCCACCCGCGCGCCCGCCGCCGTCGCCTCCCACCGCACGCGCACGGCCGCGAACTCATCGTCGGTCGCGAGCTCGTAGCGCACCCACAGCGCCAGCTCGCCCGCCGGCGCGCTCTGCAACACCAGCGTCACGGGCTCGCCGGGGCGCGCGTCGGCGCCGGCCAGCTCGCGCGGGGCCGACGACCACCACACCAGCGCCCCCACCAGCGCGGCGAGCGCCAGCGCGGCGAACGCGACCCAGAGGTACAACGGGTTCGACATCGCCGTGCCTCACCTCCTCCGCGCGAGCGAGTCGCGGGCCTCGTTGCGCCGCGGCGAGCGGCCGGTCACCGCGGTGAAGGCGTGGTAGCCGATCCAGCGCAGGGGCTCCGGGGGGATGCCCCAGAGCGGCGCCTGGTAGAAGGGGAGATCGCGCCAGGGCTCGTGGTGGTCGCTGTAGAGGTCGCAGAGCACGCGGCCCGCGAGGTTGGCGAGCACCACGCCGTGCCCGCTGTAGCCGAGCGCGTAGTAGACGTTCTTGTACTCGCCCATCACGCCCATGCTGCACACGCGGCTCAGCGTGATGCCGAGCGTGCCCGTCCAGCGGTGGGCGAGGCGGACGTCCTTCGCGCCGGGGAAGTACCGGTCGAGCACGCTGCGCACGAAGGCCCACTGGCGCTCGGGGGGCGCGGGCGTCGCCGTGCGGCCGCCGTAGTAGTACGAGTACGCGCCGTTGCCGCCGCCGCCGAAGAGGAGCCGGCCGTCCTCGGTGAGGCTGGCGTAGGCGATGCGGTCGAGGTCGTCGCTGAAGGCCGCGACGTCGCCCCAGCCGAGCTCGCGCCAGCGCTCGAGCGGCAGCGGCTCGGTGGCGACGCAGTGCGAGTGGAGCGGGATCACCCCGCCGCGGAAATACCCCAGCGCCGGCGTGTAGCCGTTGGTGGCGAGCACCAGCGCGGGCGCGCGCACCGTGCCGTGGGGCGTGGTGACGACGTGCTCGCGGCCCTCGTCGATGCGGACGACGGGCGTACCTTCGTAGATGTCCACGCCGCGCCCGAGGAGGACGCCGCGCAATCCGTGGAGCAGGTCGAGCCCATGGAGCTGGCCCGTCGTCGGGTCGAAGGTGGCCCCGACGGCGCCCCGCGCGCGGAGCTTCTCCTCCAGCGCGGCGCCCTGGAGGAAGCGGATCGGCAGCCCCCACGACGCGAGCCGCTCGGCGTGCTCGTGGGCCTCCTCCGCGCGCTGCGCGCTGGTGACGATCTCCAGGCAGCCGTTGCTGCGGAAGCGGACCGGGAAGCCGTGCTCGCGGCCGACGTTCTTGATCCAGTCGAGCGTCTCGGTGGTGACGGCGTAGAGCTGGCGGGCCCGCTCGGCGTCGCGCACCTCGACGCCGTTGACCCAGTGGAGCGCCATCGCGCCGTTGCGCCCAGAGGCCCCGTTGCCGACGCGCTTCGCCTCCAGCACCACCACCTTGCGGTCGGGGTAGCGCGCGGAGAGGTGGTACGCGGTGGAGATGCCCGTGAAGCCCGCGCCGATGACCACCACGTCGGCGCGCACGTCGCCGCGCAATGCTGGCAGCGGGTCGACGGGGCGCGCGGTGGCGGCCCAGAGGGAGGTGTTGTCGTCGAGGTCGAGGCGGCGGGTGACGGGCATCGCGCGGCCCGCGAGCCTACCGCAAGGGCGCGGTGACTACAGCCGGCCGTTGCGGAGGTCGTCGAGCACCTCGCCGGCCGCGCGGACGCCCGAGTTGCAGGCGCCCTCCATGTAGCCCTGCCAGTCGTAGAAGGAGTCGGTGTGCTCGCCGGCGAACTTCAGCGCCCCCGCGGCCTGCCCTTCGAGCCCCGCGATGGTGGTGAACTGCCCGGGCCGGTAGGCCGTGTACGAGCCGCGGCTGAAGCCCTGCGGCGTCCAGTGCGAGCGCCGCGCGACGATGGTGCCGTCGCTCCGTCGCGACACCGCCGCGGCCGCCCCGGGGAACACGCGGTCGAGGTCATGGACGAAGGCCTCCACCTGCGCGTTGACCCACGCGCGGCCCGCGGGGTGGAGCACGTGGTTGGTGGGCGCGCCCTGGTGGCAGCCGCCGCAGGAGAAGTTGCCCGAGGGGTTTTCCTGGAGGTCGAGGCCGCGCGCGCCGCCGGCGTAGTCGGTGAGGATGCCCGCGCCGCCCACGGAGCCCGCGCGGTTGGTCTCCCAGGTGTTCTGCACGTTGTCGAGGTCGGTGTAGGCGCCGCCGTTGCCGCCCTGGTCGGCCCACACGCGGCGGTCGAAGCGGACGGCGGTCTTGACGTTGGCGCCGTAGCCGAGCTCGCGGATGGCGCGGAGCTTGTCGGCCGAGAGCCCGAGCGAGGCGTCGAGGGCGACGTTGCGCAGCGCGCCGAAGGGGAGGGTGAGCACCACGGCGTCGGCCACCTCGGGGGACGAGGCCCCGTTGAGGTAGAGCTCGAACTCGCCCGACGCGCGGCGCGCGAGGCGGGTGAGCGCGGCGCCCTGGAGCACGGGGCTGCCGAAGTCCGTGAGGCGCGCGGCGAGGGCGCGGGCGACGCCGTCGTTGCCCCCGACGAGGTGGTACCGCTCGTCGCTGAACTGCCCGAACTCCGCGAAGTGCCCGCGCCGGTCGAGGTGGATGAACTGCAGGAAGTTGAGGCAGCTCTGCTCGTGCGGCTCGAGCCCGTACTCCGCGATGTACGCCTGGATCAGCACCTCGCGCGCGAGCGGGAGGTCGGCCGCGCGGTCGCCGAGGTACGACGCGAGGTCGGTCTGGTCGAGGATCTCGTCCTGCCGCGTGTGGGAGAAGAACGTCGGCTCCCCCGAGAGCGTGCGGAGGTCGTCCTGAAGCCGCGGCACGAGGGCCCGCCACTGCGCCACGACGTCGCGCTCTGCGTGGTGCCGGCCGAAGAAGTAGTAGCGCTCCTCGCCCGGCGCGCGCTCGTAGTCCTCGCGGGCGAGGCCGAGCTCGCGCGCGTAGCGCAGCATCGTGGTGTGGAGCGTGTCGATCATCTCGCCGCCGCACTCCGACGCCTGCCCGGGGAAGGTGTCGCGGTCGCTCAGCACGCGCCCGCCGACGCGGCCCGGGTGCGCCTCGTACAGTCGACAGGCGACGCCGCGGCGCGAGAGCGTGTCGGCGCACACGAGCCCCGCGAGCCCGGCGCCCACGATCGCGATGCGCGGCTGTCCACGAATGGGCCCCGCCTTCGCGCGGAGGGGCGCAAGCGCGGCGAGGCCCGCGGCCGCGGCGGCGCCGCCGAGGAGCTGACGTCGGCTGATCGCGCGGGCCCGCTCGGCGCGGGCGTCGTCGAGCGTGCCGCCGAGGCGCTCGGCGTCGCGCGCGAGGTGGAGGAGGTTGCGCAGTTGATCGAACACGCGGCTGTGTGCCATCGCGGGGGTTCCCTTCCTTGCTGCGCGCATGGCGCCCGAACGTCGCGCGTTCGTCAAGCGCGGGGAGACGACGTCGCGCGCGCCACGGACCGCGCGCCGATTTCGTTCGCGCGCTGCGAAGCCCGTTGCGCAGCGTGCAGCGCGCGTGGTGACGTCACGTCGATGCTCCTGCGGATTCTCCAGACCCTGGTGACGTTCCTCGTCCGTTGGCTCGCGGGCTCGCGCGGGCCGGGCCAGATGCCGCCGGGCCCTGCGCCGCAGCCGCTCCCGCCGCGCCCCGACGCGCCGCCGAACGCGGTGCAGGTGGTGTACGCGCCCAACCTCGACGGCGCGCCCGACCCGGGCGAGGTCGTGTGGACGTGGGTCCCGTACGAGGAAGACCCTGCGCAGGGCAAGGACCGCCCGGTGCTCATCGTCGGCCGCCGCGGCGCGCAGCTCGCGTGCGTCCCGCTCACGTCGAAGCGCCACGAGCGCGCCGCGCAGGTGGAGCTGGGCGTCGGCCCCTGGGATCGCGAGGGCCGCGTGAGCTACGCGAAGGTCGACCGCCTGCTCGACGTCGCGCCGGGCGCCGTTCGCCGCGAGGGCGCCGTGCTCGACCGACCGCGCTTCGACCGCGTCGTCGCCGCGCTGCGCCAGGTGCACGGCGCGGTGATCCAGGGCTGAACGCGCTACGCCGAGGCGAGGCCCACGAGCTTGCGCGACACCGCGTCGAGGCGCTCGGCGACCTTCACGTCCGACGCCTCGGGGTTGGGCGACTCCATCGGCCAGCCGCCCTTGTTGAAGCGCTTGTCGCGGTACATCCCGAGCTGGCTGTAGTAGGCGCCCGGGTGCTGCGCGACGTCGGGCGAGAGCAGCGCGTAGAGGGAGGTCTGCGCGCCCTCCCAGGGTTCGATCATCCCGGCGAGGTGGAGGAAGGGCCGGAGGAGGTAGTCCTGCGCCCACACCGGCATCGACCCGCGGATGAGGTTGGTGCGGACCCAGCCCGGGTGCACGCTGACGACGGTGATCCCCTTGTCGCGCACGCGCGCCGCGAGGCCCTTGGCGTGGAGGAGGTTGGCGAGCTTCGACTGCGCGTAGGCGGACCAGCCGTCGTAGGGGCGGCGCTCGAAGTGGAGGTCGTCGAAGTCGATGTGGCCCTCCCGACCCTGCGCCTTGTCGTGGTAGCAGCTCGAGAGCACCACCACGCGCGAGGGGGCGCCCTTCTCCAGCGCGCCGAGCAGCAGCTCGGTGAGCAGGTAGTGCCCGAGGTGGTTGGTGCCGAACTGCACTTCGAAGCCGTCCTTCGTCTTGCCGGTGGCGGTGTTCATCACGCCGGCGTTGTTGACGAGGCCGTGGAGCGCGTCGTGCGACTTCAGGAAGTTCTCGGCGAAGGCGCGCACGGACTTGAGGTCGGCGAGGTCGAGGGCCGCCACCTCGATGCGTCCCTTCGCGCCGGCGGCCGTGATGCGCTCGCGTTCGCGCTCGCCCTCGGCGGGGCGGCGGCAGGCGAGCACCACGGTGGCTCCCTGCTTCGCGAGCTGCTCGACGGTGACGAGGCCGATGCCGGAGTTGCCGCCGGTGACCACGTAGGTCTTGCCGGAGAGGTCCTGCTGGAAGAGCTCGGGGGGGCACATGTGGGGCTTGGGCATGGCGCGCGATGGGAGCACGGGTGCCCGCCGCGAGGCAACGCCGACGGCGCCCCTACGCCACCGCCTCCAGCAGCGCCTCCAGCGCCGACGGGAACGTCCGCCCCGCCCGCAGCCCCGCCCGCTCGAACAGCGCGGCGAACTCCCCCGCGTCGCGCTCGCGGCCGCCGTCGCAGGTGAGCATCATCATCACGTCGGCGAGCGCCGCGGGGTTGCCCACGTCGTCGCGGTCGAGGAGGTGCTCGACCACCAACACGCGGGCCCCGGGGCGCATCGCGCGGCGCACCGTCGCGAGGATGCGGACGCACTCGGCGTCGCCCCAGTCGTGCAGGATGTTCTTGAGCAGGTACACGTCGTGGCCCTCGGGCACGGACTCGAAGAAGCTCCCGGCGACGAAGCCCGCCCGGTCGGCGACGCCGCGCGCTTCGAAGATCTCCTTCGCCATCGGCGCGAGGCCCGCGTTGTCGCAGACCACCCCGCGCAGGTGGGGATGGCGCAGCAGCACCTCCGACAGCAGCAACCCGCGGCCCCCGCCGACGTCGCACACCGAGCCCGCCTCGGCGAAGGGGTAGCGCGCGGCCACACCCCCGGCGGACTGCGCGGTGAGGCCCGCCATCGCCTCGGCGAAGCACGCGCGCTCGTCGGGGTGCGCGTCGAACCACTCCCACACGCCGACCCCGTTGGCCTCGCGGTAGGCCCCGCCGCCCGCGCGGAGCGCGTGGTCGACGGCCATCCACGTGCGCTGGTTGGCCCGCGAGGCCCAGTACATCGCCCAGTGGCGCATGCGCAGGCCGTTGCCCGCGCGCATCGCCGACGAGACCCGGTTGTTGCGCCAGCGGCCGTCGGCGCCGAGGCAGAAGACGCCGTCGTGCGCGAGGGCCCGCAGCACGCGGTGGAGCGCGTCGGCCGAGGCCCCGGTGCGCGCGGCGAGCTCGTCGGCGGTGAGCCCGACGTCGCCGAGGAGGTCGGGGATGCGCCAGCGCGCGACGGCGCCGAGCATCGCGGTGCGACCGGAGCCCACGGTGCGGTCGAAGAGCGCGAGCTCGGGCGGCACGACGGCGTCGGCCAGCCGCAGGATCGCGCGCCGCAGCCCGAGCCCGAGGCGAACCACCGCGTCGGGCGGCGCGTCGGGCAGGCGCGCGCGGCCGTGCGGGGCGCGGTCGTGCTCCATGGGGAGGGTGTGCGGGGGCGTCGGGTGCGCGTCGGCGAGGGTCACGGCGTGTCAGTGCGCGGAGTTGCGGAGGATGTACTGCTCGAAAGATCGCACCGCGGAGCCCTGCGGGTAGCGCTGGATGTACGTCCGCATCGTGCGGATCGCGTCCTGCGTGCGACCGGCAACCTGGTAGGTCGCGGCGAGCATCCGCAGCTCCTGTTCGGTGCTGGCGCGACCGCGGAGGGCGTTGATGATGCAGTTGTTGCGGGCAGTCTCATCGGCACTGGAGGATCGGCACTGCGCCACGCGCTCCATCGGCGTCATGTTGGCGTTGCCGTCGGGCGCCGGGGCGGCTGGCGCCGCCGGCGCGGGAGCCGCCGGCACGTTCGGACCATTCGCGCGGTCCGCGGTGCGCGCTGCCTCGCGCTCGCGGGCTTCGCGGGCCTGGCGCTCGCGGGGCGATTCGAGGGTCTGGCGGACGGGCGCTTCGGGCGTCGCAGGCGGCGGCGCCACCGGCAACGGAGGCGCGGGCTGGGGCGCGGGATCGAGTCGCTGAGCCTCGAGCGGCGCAGCGGGGGCGGGCGCCGGAGCGGGCGGCGTGACGGCGGCCACCTGCGGCGCGCCGGCCTCCGTCGCTGCGTGGGCGGCGCCCGTCGGCGTCGCCGGCGTGCGGAGGTAGAGCGCGACGGTCACAACGCCCACCAGCGCGAGCCCGGCTGCGGCCGCGACGACGGGGAGCTTCGAGCGGCGGGTGGCGTCGCGCTCGACCGTCCAAGCGTCCGCCGTCGCGGGCGTCGGGGGAGGCGTCGGCGCGGAGGACATCGGCACCGTGGCGCCGACCGCAGGCGGCGGGGCGAAGGACGGCGCGGCGGTGCCCAGGAGCACGGGGCGCAGCGCGTCGATCGCGGCGCCCGCGTCGGGGTAGCGCTGCTCGATCGCGCGGTGGACGCAGCGGGCGAACCAGGCGTCGAAGCCCGGCGGCAGCGGCGCTCCGGCGCCGAGGCGCGCGAGGCGGGCGGAGGCGGGCTCCAGCGCGTGCGCGACCACCTCGACGATCAGCGCGTTGAGGTTGAAGGGCGTCGCGTTGGCCGCCACCCAGTACGGCCGCCCCGTCAGCATGCGGAACGCGATGAGCCCCAGCGCCCACACGTCGGTCGCCGGCCGCAGCCGCGCGCCCGTCTCGCTCTGCTCGGGCGCCATCCACATCGGCGAGCCGATGGCCCGGGTCACCGTCGCGCTCGTGTGGTCGGCCGCGATCGCGCGCGCGATGCCGAAGTCGAGCACCTTCACCACGAAGGGGACGCCCCGCAGCGTCGAGCGGGCGACGAAGAGGTTCTGCGGCTTGAGGTCGCAGTGGACGATGCCGCGCGCGTGGGCCGCCGCCAGCGCGTCGCCCACCTGTTCGAGCAGCGCCAGCGCCTCGCCCGGCGGCAGCGCCCCGCGGCGCCGGAGGAGCGTCTCCAGGTCCTCGCCCTCCAGGTACTCCATCGCCATCCAGGGCAGCTCGCTCTGCGCGTCGATGCCCGCGGCGATCACCTGGACGACGTGGTCGCTGCCGATGCGCGCGCCCACCCGCGCCTCGTTGACGAAGAGCTCGCGGTTGCGCCCGCTCTGCAGGACGTCGGGGTGCAGCACCTTGAGCGCGCGGCGGTGCCCCGAGCTCCGCTGCTCGACCTCGTACACCGCCCCCATGCCCCCGCGCGCGATCAGGCGCACGACGGTGAAATCTCCGGCGAAGATCTGGCCCTGGCGAAGCGGCCCGCTGTCCTGCATCGGCCGGACGATACCCCAGAGGCGCCCGCCCGCGTGAGATCCCGCGGCGGGCGCCCGTATGCTCCTCCCCGGAGGGAGACGCGCCATGACGAACCGCCCTGCGACCGCGCTCCGCCTCGCGCTGATCGCCACGCTCGGGCTGCTCACCGCGCCGAGCGTCGGGGCCGCCCAGATCCCCCCTGCCGCGCCTGACGGGAGCCCCGCCGCCCGGCGGCGCCTGGAAGCGCGCGTCGCCGCGATCGTCGCCGCCGCGGGGGTCCGCGCGGACACGCCCGGCTGCGCGGTGCTGGTGCAGCGGTGCGGGCGCCCGGTGCTCGCGCGGGGCTACGGGCTGGCCGACCTCTCGCGGCGCGCCCCCATCACGACCGAGACGCGCTTCGAACTCGCGTCGGTGAGCAAGCAGTTCACCGCGCTCGCGGTGATGCGGCTGGTGGCCGACGGGAAGGTCTCCCTCGACGAACCCATCGGGCGCTACGTCACCGAGCTGGGGTCGCACCCGGGACGTCACGCGACGATCCGACAGCTCCTCCACCACACCTCGGGCATCCCCGACTACCTCGAGATGATGGACGACCTCGGCATCGAGGACGACGCCTCGCTCGACAACGCGGCGGTCGTCCGGCTGCTGCGCTCGGACGGCCGCGTTCGCTCCGCGCCGGGGGCGCGCTACGAGTACTCCAACTCGAACTACGTCCTGCTCGCGGAGGTGGTCGCGCGGGCGGGAGGCTCCTCGTACGGGCGGTTCCTCCGCGAGCGGATCTTCCAGCCGCTGGGGATGCCCGACGCCACGGTGATGGACGTTGCTGGCGTGGCGATCCCGGGTCGCGCGGTGCCGTACGCGCGCGCCGGGCGGCGCTTCACCGTCGACGACTACGCGGGCCCCGTGGTGGGCGACGGCGGCGTGGTGGTCTCGCTCCGCGATTTCGTGCGCTGGCAGGCCGCGTGGTCCACCGAGGCCGTCGTCCCCCGCGCGCTGATCGAGTGTGCGTGGACCTCCGGGCGCACCAGCGACGGGGAGGCCACGGGGTACGGCTTCGGGTGGAGCGTCGAGGGCCGGGGGAGCCGCCTGGAGGTGTCGCACGACGGCAGCTACGTGGGCTTCCGCACCTACGTCGCCATGGCCCCCGCGCGTGGGACGATGGTCGTCGTGCTGGCGAACCGGGACGACATCGACCCCGAGGCCGTGGGCTCTCAGATCGCGTCGGCCTGGGACCGCACGGTGGGGGCCGAGGTCGCGCCGCGGTGCGAGCGGTAGGGACGGCGGGTGTTGACCGCGAGGCGCGTCGGACGCCCTAACCCCCCGCCGAGCCCCGGGGTAGGCGGACGCGACAGCAGCCACCGCTCGTCGGCCATTCGGAGCGTTGCACCCCCTCGAAAAAAGTTCGGGGCCCGTGTCACAAGCGCCGGGGCCCTTGCGTTGGCCGCTCGAACCCGCTTCCAAGGAGCACCCGCCATGGCCATGCCCGCGCACCCCGTCGTCGCCCCCCTCACGCCCTCCTCGCCCGCCGGGGGCACGCTCGTCTGCCCCGACGGCCGCACCCTCCCGCTGCGCCACACCGCCCTCCAGGCCCGCGCGAAGGGCGGCGTCGCCCGCACCGTCGTCCGCCAGACCTTCGTCAACCCGCACGCCGACGCGCTGGAGGTCACCTACCAGCTCCCGCTGCCCGCCGACGGCGCCGTCAGCGGCTTCCGCTTCGAACTCGACGGCGTCGAGGTGGTGGGCGAGGTCGACCGCAAGCACCGCGCCCGCGAGCGCTACGAGCAGGCGCTGATCGAGGGCCGCACCGCCGCCCTGCTCGACCAGGAGCGCCCCAACCTCTTCACCCAGCGCGTCGGCAACATCCCGCCGCGCAGCACCGTCGTGTGCGAGGTGACTGTCGACCAGCGCCTCGCCTGGCTCGACGAGGGCGCGTGGGAGTGGCGCTTCCCCACGGTGGTCGGCGCCCGCTACCTCGGCGCGCCGGGGCGCGTCGCCGACGCCGACAAGGTGCGCGTCGAGGCCAGCGACAAGCCCCTCCCGCACCGCCTCGCGCTCGAGCTCACCGTGGCCGACGCGATCCCGAGCGGGCACATGCCCGAGTCGCCCACGCACCCGACCGACGTCGTGCGCGGCGACGGCGCGGCGGTGGTCAACCTCCGCGACGGGGAGGGCGCGCGCCTCGACCGCGACGTGGTGGTGCGGTGGCCCGTGGCCGAGCCGTTGCCGGGCCTCGCGCTCGACGTCGCCCGCGCCCCCGACGGGGCCCCCGACGCGGGGAGCGCCTACGGGCTCCTCACCGTGGTGCCGCCTGCGCCGGCCGCGAAGATGAAGGCCCTGCCGCGCGACCTCATCTTCCTCATCGACACGTCGGGCTCGATGGGCGGGCGCCCGCTGGAGCAGGCCGCCCGCGTCGCCGCCGCGATGATCGACACGCTCACCGAGCGCGACCGCGTCGAGCTGATCGAGTTCTCGTCGGAGCCGCGGCGGTGGAAGATGTCGCCGGTGTACGCGACCGAGTCGTACAAGCGCGAGGCGATCGCGTGGGTGCGCGGGCTCCGCGCGGGCGGCTCCACCGAGATGCGCGCGGCGCTGATGGCCGCGCTCGAGCCCCTGCGCGCCGGGGCGCAGCGCCAGGTGGTGCTCATCACCGACGGCTACATCGGCTTCGAACGCGAGATCGTCGAGACCGTCTACCGCAAGCTCCCCGGCGGCTGCCGGCTCCACGCGCTCGGCGTGGGCTCGTCGGTCAACCGGGCGCTCACCGGCCCTGCGGCGCAGGCGGGCCGCGGCGTCGAGCAGGTGGTGGGCATCGACGAGGACCCCGAGCGCGCCGCCCGCCGCCTCGTCGAGCGGACGAACGCGCCGCTCGTCACCGAGCTCACCGTCGACGGGCCGGGCGTCGCCGTCGTCGCCCCCGCGCGCCTGCCCGACCTCTTCGCCGCGTCGCCCGTGCTCATCTCCCTCGAGCTCGGCGCGCCCGGCGCGTCCATCCGCGTCCGCGGCAAGACGGAGCGCGGCACCTGGGAGCAGACCCTCCGCGTGCCCGAGGCCCCCTCCGCGGGGAGCGGGGCGGTGCGCGCCCGCTTCGCCCGCGACCGCGTCGAGGACCACGAGCTCCACCTCGCGGCCGGCGGTGACGTCGGCGAGATCGACCGCGCGATCGAGTCGCTCGGCGTCGAGTACCAGATCGCCACTCGCCTCACCTCGTGGGTGGCCGTGAGCCGCGAGCGCACGGTCGACCCGGAGGCGAAGCGTCGCAGCGAGGCGCAGCCGCAGGAGGTTCCGTACGGCGTGTCGGCCGAGGGGATGGGCCTGCGCGCGGCGAGCGGGGCGCAGCCCGTCCACGGCGCGGCGTTCGTCGACAGCATCGCCGACGAGGAGGCGCTGTCCTTCGACGACCTGCCGCTCGGTGGGGCCGCGACCACGGGCGCCTTCGCCGCTGCGCCCGAGCCCATGGAGAAGGAGGAGTTCCGCATGGAGACGCGCTCCGGCGGGCGCGCGGTGTCGATGGGCCCCGGCGGTGCGCCGCCCCCCGCCGCGAAGCCCGCGCCGGCCCCGCAGCGCGCGCCGCTCGCCGAGCCGAAGCCCGTCGCGTCGAAGTCCGAGGCCCCCGCGCCGGCAAAGCGCCGCGAGATGGCGAAGGAGGTGGCGCCCTCCGCGAGCTATGCGCCGCCGTCCTCGCGCGAGGACGACGCTTCGCCCGCGCAGCTCCCCGCGCCGATGGACGCCCGCGCGTCGCTGCCGTCGGCGCCGGCCCCGCGCCGCCGGGCCACCTCGCCCTGGACGCTGCTGCTCGCGCTCGTCGTGCTCGCGGCGCTGGCGGTGCTCGTGTACCGTGCGTTCGTGAGCCCCGCGCCGTCGCCCACGCCCCGCGGCGCCGTCACCCGCCCCGCTCCTGCCCCCGCCGCCCCGCAGCGCTGAACGATGGCCGACCTCGACGTCCACCACCCCGCGATCGCCGCCGGAGACGCCGACGCCTTCGGGCGCTGGCTCGCCGGGGCGGAGCCCGAACTGCGGCTCTCGCTTCGGGCCTTCGCGGCGGTGGCGGACTGCGAGGCGGTGCTCCAGGAGGCGCTCCTGCGCGTGTGGCAGACGGCGCCGCGGGTCGTCCCCGACGGGCGCCCCAACGCGCTCCTGCGCTTCGCGGTGCGGGTGGCGCGCAACCTCGCGCTCAGCGAGGCGAGGCGCTTCCGCACGGCGGCGCTCGACGAAGAAGGGCTCGCGCGGGTCTTCGACGACGCGGCCGGGGCCGACGCGCCCGAGGGGCCCGACCCCCTGCTGCGCAAGGCGATCGAGGCCTGCCGCGACGAGCTCCCGGAGAAGCCCGCGGCGACGCTCGCGCAGCGAATGGGCGCGGGCGGCGCCGAGCCCGACGAGGTGCTCGCCGAGCGCCTCCACATGAAGCTCAACACCTTCCTCCAGAACTTCACGCGCGCCCGCAAGCTCCTCGCGGCGTGCCTCGAGGGGCGCGGCGTGGCGCTCGCGGCGGAGTGGCGATGACCCCCGAGGAGGAGGCGCTCGTCGAGGCCGTGGCCGGCGCCCACCGCGAGCGGGGCGTGCGCGGTGAGGTTCTTTCGCACCCGGCGTGGCACGACCTCGACGCGGCGGGGCGCGAGGCGGCGTGGGCCGCGGCCGCCGAGAGCCGGGCGATGGAGGCCGCGCTCGACCCCGCGGGGCTGTCGTCGACGGCGCGCGCGGTGCTCGCGCGGATTCGAAGCGCTACCGGCGGGTGAGGCGGTCCACGCGGCGGCGCTTCGCGAGGTAGGCGAGGTCCATCACGCCGGAGAGCTGGAAGCGGAGCACGTCGAGCGACCACGACGACTCGACGTTGGTCCGCTGGATGTGGAGGGGGTCGTCGCCGGGGCGCAGCGGGGCGTTGTTGGTCATGAAGCCGAAGCGGTAGCCCGCCCGGCGGACGACACGCGCGGCCTCGGCCGAATACGACGCCTCCTCGCCGCCCACCCAGCAGAACGACTCGACCGGGCGCCCGACGGCGGCGGCGAGGTCGGAGCGGGCGGTGATGATCTCGTCCTCGAGCACGGCGGGCGGCACCTCGGGGGCGAGGCGCAGGTGCGAGCGCGTGTGGCACCCGACGACGTGGCGCGCGGCGAGGGCGCGCAGGTCGTCGCGCGACATCGCGATGCGGCCGTCGGGGTAGGCGTGGTCGACGCGGATCTGGTGCTCCTCGGCGAAGGCGAGCTGCCGGTCGGCGGGCGCGTCGACGAAGCCCACCGGGACGAAGAACCACCCCACCAGCCCGTAGCGCTCGAGCACGGGCGCGGCGACCTCCGCGTTGGAGCGGAGCCCGTCGTCGAAGGACACGATGAGCCCCGGCTTGGCCGCGCGCCACACGCCCTCCTCGAAGAAGCGCGCGAGGTCGGCGGCGCTGACGGGCGCGAAGTGCTCGGCGAGGAAGGCGACCTGGCGTTCGAAGGAGGCGGCGTCGGCGGGGGGCGTGCCGTGGTAGTTGACGACGCGGATGTACTCGCCGCGGCGCAGCAGCGACTGCGCGGCGAGCAGCGCGCGCGACGTCCCCGTGGCGGCGAGGGCCCGCGCCAGCAGTCGCTTCTCCCAGCGGACGCCTTCGTCCATCAGAACATCACGTACACGAACGGGGACACCTCCGCGTCGCCCTCGCCGACGGCGCAGGCGTCGCGCGCGGCCGCGGCGAAGCGGTGGGCGAGCGCGGCGAGCTCTTCGCGCCCGAGCGCGCGCCAGTGGGCGGCGAGGGCGCGCTCGAAGTCCTCGGGCGTGCGGCAGGCGGGCGCTTCGAAGTCCTCGGGGCGCATCGCGGCGCGCGGGCGGCGGACGTAGTAGCTCGGCGCGGCGGCGTCGGGGCCAACCGGGAAGGCGCTCCTGCCCTCGGCGCGCATCCGCGCGGAGAGGGGGGCGAGCGCCTCGTCGTAGAGGGCCGCGGCCGCGGCCTCGCCGCGGGGGCTAGTCGAGCTCATAGGTCTCCTTCCAGTTCTCCTGGTCTTCGAAGGCGGGCTGCTCACGGCGCCAGAGCACGAAGTCCTCCAGCACCAGCAGGTCCATCTCCGTGCGCATGAAGCAGCGGTAGGCGTCCTGCGGGGTGCACACGATCGGCTCGCCGCGCACGTTGAACGACGTGTTCACCAGCATCCCGCACCCGGTGACGGACTCGAACGCCTCGATGAGCGCGCGGTAGTCGGGGTGCGTCTCGCGGTCGACCGTCTGGATGCGCGCCGAGTAGTCGACGTGGGTGACGGCGGGGACGTCGCTCCGCGCCTGGTGGAGCACCGCGATCATGTCGTCGTCGCCGCCGCGGAAGCGCGCGGTGTCCATCGGGATACGCCGCTCCTCGCGCACCGGCGCGATGAGCAGCATGTACGGGCTCTCGCACGCGAGCTCGAAGTAGTCGGCGCAGCGCTCGCGCAGCACGCTCGGCGCGAAGGGCCGGAAGCTCTCGCGGAACTTGATCTTCAAGTTCATCACCGACTGGGTGTCCTTGTTGCGCGGGTCGCCCAGGATGCTCCGCGCCCCGAGCGCGCGCGGGCCGAACTCCATCCGCCCCGACAGCCAGCCGACGATCTTCCCCTCCGCGATGGCCTTCGCGACGAAGGCCGAGCGCTCGGCCCGGTCTTCGATGCGCCGGTGGGGGTAGCCCTTGCGCTCGAGGAAGGCCTGCACCTCCTCGCTCGAGTAGCGCGGGCCGAGGTAGCTCCCCTTCTGCGCGTCGCGCCCGCCCGACGGCGCCTTGCGAGGCTCGTTGAAGTACACGTGGTGCGCGAGGAGCGCGGCCCCGAGCGCGCCGCCCGCGTCGCCCGCGGCCGGCTGGATCCACACGTTGTCGAAGATCCCCTCGACCACGAGCTTGCCGTTCGCGACGCAGTTGAGGGCGACGCCGCCCGCCATCACCAGGTCGCGCTCGCCGGTCTCCTTGCGGAGGTGCCGGGCGGTCTTGAGCACCACCTCCTCGGTCACCTTCTGGACGCTGGCGGCGAGGTCCATCTCGCGGCGGGTGATGCGCGACTCGGCCTCGCGCGCGGGGCCGCCGAAGAGCGCGGCGAAGCGCTCGTTGGTCATCGTCATCCCGTCGAGGTAGCCGAAGTACGACGTGTCGAGGCGGTACGAGCCGTCGTCGCGCACGTCGATGAGCTTGTCGCGCAGGAGCTCGTAGAAGCGCGGCTCCCCGTAGGGCGCGAGGCCCATCAGCTTGTACTCGCCGGAGTTGACCTTGAACCCGCAGAACGACGTGACCGCGCTGTAGAGCAGCCCGAGCGAGTGGGGGTAGTCGATCTCCGCGAAGAGCTCGAGCGAGGCGCCGCGGCCGACGCCGAGGCTGGTGGTGGCCCACTCCCCGACGCCGTCGAGCGTGAGCACCGCGGCGCGCTCGAAGGGCGAAGGGTAGAAGGCGCTGGCCGCGTGGGCCATGTGGTGCTCGGCGAAGAGCACCTTGCCGGCCTTGCCGACGCCGCCGAGCGCGCGGCGCACGTGGGCGTCGACCCAGAGCTTGTTGCCGAGGATCGCGTCGGCCGCCTTGAGGAACTGCCCGCGCCCCGCGGGGCCCGCGGCGAGGGTGTTCTCCACCACGCGGTCGAAGGTGGCGAGGGGGTTGTCGTAGAAGACCACCGCGTCGAGGTCGTCGGCCTCGACGAAGGCCTCCTCGAGGCAGTAGTTGACCGCGTGGCGGGGGAAGCGCGGGTCGTGCTTCTTGCGCGAGAAGCGCTCCTCCTGGGCGGCGGCGACCACCTCGCCGTCGCGCGTGAGGGCCGCCGCGGAGTCGTGGTAGAAGGCTGAGAGGCCGAGGATCGTCTTCGCCATGGCTTCGGGTGTGTCGGCAGATGCGCGAGGGGGCCGCGGGGTTCAGCCCGGGGGCGGCAGGACGCGCGCGAGGGCGGGGGCGAGCGAGGCCGCCAGGGCCTCGTGCCCCTCGGGGGTGGGGTGTACGTCTTTTTCGAAGCGGAAGCGCCGGCGCTGCTCGGCCGGGTACCGCAGGAGGTCGGGGAGCGGGTCGTGGAGGGCGCAGCCGAGCTCGTCGGCCAGCTCGCGGAAGCGCGCCTGGTAGCCCGACGCGTCGCTCGTCTCCTCGACGTGCTGGTAGAGCGGCAGGGGCATCAGCACGGCGGGCTTCGCGAGCGAGCGCACCCAGCGCGTCAGGATCGCCCGCATCAGGAGCCACGCCGGCGCGGTGGCCGCGTCGTATTCGGGCACGGGGTTGTAGCGCGTGATCCGCTGCACGACGTCCTTCGCGCCGACCGCGCTCACCACCTGGCGCAAGAGGTGGAAGCGCCCGCCGCGGTCGACCGCCTCGCGCTCCTCGGGGGGCAGGTCTTCCTCGCGGATGGGCTCGCGCGGCGGGGGCATGTGGTGGAGCGTGAGCTCGCCCGCGTCGAGGGTGTAGTAGGGCTTGCCGTACACCAGCTCGCGGCCCGTGAGGTCGGCGTAGCGGCGGTAGCGCGAGGTGACGCGGCGGACGTTCTCCACCAGCACGGCGATCACCACCGCGTCGTGCTCGACGCCCTGCGCGAACTCCCGCCACACGAGGTACTGCTGGTCGGTGCCCGTCCCCGAGAGGCCGTAGTTGTACACCTCCACCCCGGGGAGCTTCTCCTCCAGCCGCTCGGTGTACCGCTTGCCGTTCGAAACCCCGTCGCCCGCGGTGAACGAGTCGCCGAACACCAGCGCCCGCCGCGCGCCCGCGGTACGCCCGACCGGGAAGGGACGGTTCGACCGGAAGCCCTGCTCGTTGGCCTGGACGAGGTACCCGCCGCTCTCGTGGGGCACGCGCGCCTTGAGGTTCGGCACGAAGCGGTACCCGACAACGGGGTGGTACTCGAAGAGCTGGCGCGACATCGGGGTGTCGCGGGCGATATACACCGACCCGGGGCCCCCGCGCGACGCCTATCGCCCCGTTTTCTAGCGCGCCCGGCGCGGGCCGTCGGCGGGGCTCCGCGCCGCGATGTCGGTGCGGTACGCCTCGAGGATGTCGCCGATCTGCCGCTCGGCCTGCCGCTGCCCCGCCGCGGCGATCACGTCGCCCCGCAGCACCTCCTGGATGGAGTAGCCGGGCAGGTCGAGGTCGAAGACGTAGTCCGCGAGCGTGGCCCGGTCGCGGCCCGCCTGCGACATCAGCAGGTACATCGAGCGCAGCATGTCGTCGAAGCGGTGCACCTGCGCCTCGAGGTCGGAGAGCGCCTCGGGGAGCTGCGACGAGGACGACGTGCTCCGCGGGATGATGTTCGACGCGACGATGAAATGCGCGCCCGCCTCCCACGTCACCGAGGCCGGGACGTTGTTGATGATCCCGCCGTCGGCGAGGCGCCACGAGCCCGTGCGGTACGCGGCGAAGGGCCCCGGCAGGCACGACGACGAGCGAACCCCCTCGCCGATGGTGCCGTGCGAGAGCACCACCTGACGGCCGGTGAGGAGGTCCATCGAGACGGGGAGGAAGGCGATCTCCGTCTCGGCCATCTGCCGCGCGCCGACGAGGTCGTCGACGAAGCGCGCGACGAGCTTCGACCAGAGCATCGCGCCCCACACGTGCGCCTGGAGCCTCACGCGCTCGCGGATGAGCGCGTCGAGCGCGTCGAGCCCGCCGGCCGCGTAGATGCCCGCCACCAGCGAGCCGAACGACGACCCCGCGACGTAGTCGATGGGGACGCCCGCCGCGCGCATCACGCGGATGAGTCCGATGTGCGCGAAGCCGAGCGCGCCGCCGCCGCCGAGCGCGAGCCCCACCGAGCGCCCCTGGAGCACGCGGGCCAGACGGCGCGACGCGCGCCCGAGCCCGCTCGCCTCGTCGCGGAGAACCTTCGGGTCGCCCGTGCGCCAGAAGGCCGACGCGGCCGGCGCGTCTTCGGGCACGCGCACCGCGTGGGGCCCGGTGTGGGGGAGCACCGCCAGGCCCGGCCGCAGCCGCAGCGCCTCGACGCGAAACTGCCCGTGCCGCGCGGACTCGGTGTGCGTCACCTCGTCGGCGTGGCGGACGAGCACGAGGGCCTCGCAGGCGCCCATCACCCCGAGGTCGGCCGCCCCCTGCGACGAGGCCGCCACCACGACGTGCGAGTTGCGCCCGTCGCGCTCGCGCAGCCGCTGGACGAGCGCGAGCGCGCGGTCCGGGTCGCGCGGCCAGAGCACCTGGAAGGGCCACGCCGCGGGCGCCTCCAGGCGCGTCACGTCGACGCCCTCGACGGCCGAGTCGACGGTCTTCATCCCGAGGCGCCGCGCGCTCTGCGCGCCCGCGAGGTCGACGAGCACCGTCGGCGCCGCCTGGGAGAGTTCGCTCGCGAGGCCGTAGGCGAGGGTGGTGGCGCCGACCCGGTCGCGCGTGCCGTACACCGACACCAGGATGCCCGCGCCGCCCGCGCGCCGCGCGTCGTGGGCGCGGAGGTCCATCGTGGCGAGCTGTTGGAAGAGGCGCCGCTGGAGCGAGGGGTTCTGCGACACCACGTCCATGAAGGCGCGCGCCGGGACGGTGAGGATCTCCGTCGGCTCGACCGTCTCCACGTCGGCGGTGCGCGGGAGCTCCAGCAGCGCGGCGGCGTGGCCGAGGAGCGCGCCGGGGCCCTCGATCGCGAGCACCTCGCGCGGGCGGTCGGGCGTGGGCGGGGCGTAGACCACCACGCGGCCCCGCACGAGGAGGTAGACGTCGCGGCTGCGGTCGCCGGCCTGGAGGATGTGGCGCCCGGCGGGGAGCTGTTCGAAGGTGGCGACGTCGAGGAGCTGCTCGAGCCCGTCGCGGCCGATGAGCCGGAGGGTGCTGTTCTGGAGGAAGAGCTCGAGGAGCACGGGGAGGCGCTCGCGGAGCTCGACGAGCGCGTCGAAGTCGGCGCGCAGGTGCGGCGCCCGCACGAGCAGCGCGCGGAAGGCGTCGGGCGTGAGGTGCAGCGCGCGCACCGGCGAGAGGGCCTTCACGTCGGCCACGGTGGGCGACGCGCGCAGGAGCGAGCGCTCGCCGATGAGGTGGCCGGGCCCAAGCACGCGCGACATGGCCGCGGGCCCGTTGCGCTCGACCAGCACCTGCCCCTCGATGATCAGGTCGACCCCGGGTGGGGGTGAGCCCGCGCGGACGAACACCTCGCCCGGCCCGTAGCGCCGCCAGGACATCGCCCCGAGCACCGACGCCTGCTCCTCCAGCGTGAGCCGGGCGAGGAAGGTCGTCTCGAGGATCCAGTCGAGGTGCTCCGCGAGCAGGCTGTCTCGGGTGATTTCCGACATCGCGGGGGTTAGATGCGCCCGGAGTCTAGCAGCGGGCCGCGCGGGGCGCGCCAGTTCGTGACGAGAGGGGAGGGGGTGGGGGGACAGGGTACGTCCGGGGGGAGGGGGCGGTGGGCGCCGGAGCCGACCGCGCGTGCGTGCTCAACGGCACCAGTCTTCCACGGTGACCCCCTCGAAGGGGGCATAGTCGGCCACGTTGCGCGTGACCAGGATCAGGCCGCGCGTGGCGGCGACGGCGGCGTTCTGCCCGTCCGCGAATGGGGGGGCGTGGCCCGCGCCCTCCAGCCGGGCCCGCTCCGCGGCGTGCCAGGCCGCGGCGGCGCGGTCGTAGGGGAGCACCGGGATGCACGCCTCGATCACGTCGCGGAGGTAACGCTCCAACTCCTGCCGCCGTCGGCCAGCGGGGAGGCGCTGCACCCCGAAGTTGGCTTCGTGCCACGTCACCGAGGAGATGGCCAGAGAGGCGGCGTGGCGCTCCATCTTCATCATGAAGCGGCGCTCGGGGCGGGGGCGGATGGGCTCGGACAGCGCGTCGGTGTCCAGCAGGTACCGCGCGCTCACCAGGGAGAACTCCGGCCCGGGCCGCGGTCGCGCGTGCCGTCGAACGCCGTCGCGCCGAGGAGCGACTCCACGTCGACGGAGGCGCGGAAGGCCGCGAGCGCGTCGCCCAGTTTGGGGCGCGACGCGGTGAGCCGCCGGTACTCCGCGAGGGAGACGAGCACCGCGACGGGCTCGCCGCGCCGGGTGATCTCGACCGGGGAGCCCGCCTCCACGTCGTGGACGAGGGAGGCGAGCTGGTTGCGCGCGTCGGCGACGGAGTACCGCTGTGATCGCTTCATGGCCATCATGATAGCCATCGCCCTGCGGCGCCCGCAACGGGGCGCGAGGTCCGCCCCTACCGCCGCGCGCCGCCCGTCGTGGCGAGGGCGACCGCGGCCACCACCAGCGCCAGCGAGCCGAGCGTCGACGCGCCGAGCGACTCGCCGCCCAGCGCCGCGCCGAGCAGCACCGCGAGGGCGGGGTTGACGTACGCGTAGCTCGTCGCCACCGCGGGCCGCGCGTTCTGTACGAGGAAGGCGTACGCGGGGAAGGCGACCACCGAGCCCATCACCACGAGCCAGCCCACCGCGCCGAGCGCCTCGTTCGACACGTGCGCGGGGAGGCGCTCGCCGAGCAGCCAGCCTGACGCGGCCATCACCGCGCCGCCGCAGAGCATCTGCTGCGCCGCGAAGGTCGTCGGCGACGCCACCCGAGCCCCGCGCGCCAGCACCGTGCCCCCCGCCCACGCCACCGGCGCCAGGAAGAGCGGCGCCCCGCGCGCGCCCGCCACCCGCAGGTCGCGCCCCGCGAAGAGAACCGCCACCCCCGCGAGGCCCGCCGCGATGGCCAGCGCCTCCCGCCGGCTCGGCCGCTCGCCCCGCAGCGCGCCGAACAGCGCCACGAACAGCGGCGTCGACGCACACGCCACCGCCGCGACGCTCGAGCTCGTGCGGGTCTCGGCCAGGCAAACCAGCCCGTTGCCCAGCGTGAAGAGAAGCACCCCCGCGCCCGCCGCCCGCGGCCACGAGCCCGGCGCGGGCATCGGCGCCCCGCGGAGCCGCTGCACCGCGAAGAGGAGCGCGCTCGCCAGGATGAAGCGACAGCCCCCGACGAGCAGCGGCGGCAGCTCGGCCACCATGTGGCGGACGGCGAGGTAGGTCGAGCTCCACACCAGGTACACCACCACCAGCGCGGCGAGGATGCGCGGGCGGAGCCCGTCGCGGGAGAGCGGGAGCGCGAGGTCGTTCATGGACCGCCAATGTGACCCGCCCGGGGCGACCAGCACAGGGGCAGCCGACGGGGCTTCCGACCGGCACAGATTCCCGCTGTGCCGGTCGCGCGGTGGGCGATCTGTACCGCCCGGGCGCCCGGCGGACCGGTACACTCGGGCGCCATGGACGGCGTCCTCTACGAGCGGATCGCGGGCGAGATCGGCGCGTCGATCGCGGCGGGCGCGCTGCGGGCGGGCGAGCGGCTCCCCTCGGTCCGCTCGCTCAGCGTCGAGCGCGGGGTGAGCGTGGCCACGGTGCTCTCGGCCTACGAGCACCTCGAGCGCCAGGGGCTCGTCGAGACGCGCCCGCGCTCGGGGCACTTCGTCCGCCGCCGGAGCCCCGCGGCCGAGCCCCGCGCCGCGCGCCGGAGCACCGCGGCCGTCCCGGTGCGCTCGGTGTCCGACGCGGTGGCCGCGCTCCAGGCGTCGATGCGCGACCCGGGCGTCGTCGCGCTCGGGTCGGCCGTCCTCGCGCCCGAGCTCCTCCCGATGGAGGCGATCAACCGCCTCACCGCCTCCATCGCCCGCGAGATGCAGAACGTCGGCGCCACCTACGAGGTGCCCCCCGGCGCGCGGGCCCTGCGCCGTCAGCTCGCGCGGCGGGCCCTCGACTGGGCGCTCCCGCTCGGCGAGGACGACTTCACCGTCACCGCCGGCGGCACCGAGGCCGTCTCCCTCGCGCTCGGCGCCGTCACGAAGCCCGGCGACGCCGTCGTCGTCGAGTCGCCCACGTACTTCGGCATCCTCCAGATCCTCGAACAGCTCAGCCTCCGCGCGGTGGAGGTGCCCGCCCACCCGCGCACCGGCCTCGACCTCGACGCCCTCGCCGACGCGCTCCGCGCCGGGCCCATCCGCGCGGCCGTGGTGGTCACCACCGCGAGCAACCCCCTCGGCGCGGTGATGTCCGACGACGACCGCGAGCGCCTCGTCCGCCTCCTCGCCCGCCACGACGTCCCGCTCATCGAAGACGACGTGTACGGCGACCTCGTGTTCGACGGGACGCGGCCGCGGCCGGCCAAGTCCTTCGACCGCGACGGCCGCGTGCTCTACTGCGGCTCGGCTTCGAAGACGCTCGCGCCGGGCCTCCGCGTGGGCTGGGTGGTGCCGGGGCGCTACGACGCCGCGGTGCGCCGCCGGCAGTACGCGCTCACCCTCGGGTGCCCGGCGCTGCCGCAGCTCGCGGTGGCGGAGTTCCTCGCGTCGCCCGCGTACGACCGGCACGTGCGGCGGCTGCGCGTCGCCGTGGCCGCGCAGGTGGCCCGCATGCGCGACGAGGTGGCGGCCACCTTCCCCGAGGGGACGCGCGTCACCGACCCCCGCGGGGGCTTCGTGCTGTGGGTCGAGCTTCCGACCCACGTCCGCGCGCTGGAGGTGGCCGAGCGCGCCCTCGCCCACGGCGTCGCGCTCGCGCCGGGGCCGATGTTCTCCGCGCGCGGGAGGTTCACCCACGCGTTGCGGCTGTCGTGCGGGCTCCCGTGGTCGCCCGCGCTCGCCCGCGCCGTCGGCACCGTCGCCGAGCTCGCCCGCCGCTGCGGGTGAGCGTCACCGCCGCCGGCCCGCCTCGCGGTCGGCCTCGCGCGCGCCGGCCTCGTCGCCTGTCGCGCGGAGGTAGTCGCGGAGGTTGCGCCACGCGCCCGGGCGCTCGGGGTCGATCGCGAGCGCGGCGCGCGTGAGGGCGACGGCGCCCGCGAGGTCGCCGCGTCGCGCGGCGGCGACGCCGAGGTTGGTGTACGACGAGGCGTGGGCGGGGTTCACCGCGAGCGCCGCGCGCCAGAGGGGTTCTGCGGCGGCGAGGTCGTCGCGGGCCACGCGGGTGCCGGCGGCGAAGAGCACCGTGGCGCCCACGTAGCGCGCGCCCGCGCCGCGCGAGGGGGCGAGGCGTTCGGTGACCCAGCGGGCCGCGGTGCGGTCGACGTCCGTGACGGTGGCTTCGACGCGCGCGAGCACGGGCGTCTCGCCGCTGCCGAAGCGCCAGCGCGCACGAACGCTCGGCGCCTCGCCCTCCCCGCCCCCCTCCCAGCGAACACGGTCGCCGAAGCGGCTCAGCAGCATGTGGATGCGCGCGAGGGCGGCGGCCGGGTCGCCGTCGCGGCCCACCGGGTCGACGCGCTCGCCGAAGCGCGCCGCACGCAAGCGCCGCCACGTCCACGGGAAGGCGAGGTGCTGCCGCGGGAGCACGGTGACGTCGGGCCGCTCGCCCGCCACCCACTGCGCGTAGGCCGACACGCCGCAGAGGTCGTCCGACGCGCACAGCACCAGCGCGCGCGGCGGGACTTCGCTCACCGCGCCCGCGAGCACCTCATCGGCCGTCCACCCGTCGGCGACCGCGGGCCACGTCGGGTCGCGCCACGCGGCGGTCGCGAGCATCACCAGCGCGCCGAGCACCACCGGGAGGAGACGTCCACGCGTCGCGGCGAGCCGGCGGTCGAGGGCCGCGAGCGGGAGTACGGTGAGCACCGCGAGGGAGGCTTCGAAGTGGAAGAAGGTCTGGCGGTCCTTCATCCCCATGGGGTTGACGAGGACGGCGTAGGCGAGGTCGATCGCGCCGACGAGCGCGAGGAGGCGCGCGCGGCGCTCGCGGACGCAGAGCGCGAGGCCCAGCGCGGCGAGGCAGAGGGCGGCGGGGCCGAGGTCCTCCCAGACGATCCCGCCGGCCGCGGCGAGGTCTTCGGGCACGCGCCACGCGGCGAGCATGCGGTGGGCGTACGACGCGCGAATGGACGCGGCCGTGAGGTGGCGCGCGAGGGCGAGGGGGGTCTCCGGGTCGTTCCAGTCGACGGGGCCGTCGCGGCGGGAGGCGACGGGGAGCCAGAGCACCATGCCCACGGTGGCCGCCGCGAGCGTGAGCACGGGTACCGTGCGCCGCCAGAGCGCGCGCCACGAGCCGCAGCCCTGGAGCGTGAGCGCCGCGAGGGCGAGCGCCACCGCGGGCCGCGCCGACGTGTGGAGCGAGAAGAGCGCCACGCCCGCCAGCGCCGCCACCGCGCGGCGCCGCGTCGCGAGGGGCGCGCCGTGGTCGAGCGCCCAGAGCGCGCCGAGCGAGAGGAGGAGCGCCCCGGCGTACACCTCCACCGCCGTCCACACGCGCACCACCGAGGCCGACGCGAGTAGCACCGCCGCGGGCAGGAGCGCGCACCCCCAACGCGTCGCGGCCGAAGCACCATTCGCGAGCCGCGCGCCGAGGGAGGCGGCGAGCGCGCAGGAGAGCGCGCCCAGCGCGGCGACGCAGAGGTTCATCCGCAGCGCGACGTCGCCCACGGGGGCGAGCGCGGCGAGGCGGAGGAGCGCGAGGTCGAAGGGGAAGCCCGTCGGGTGCGCGACGTCGAGGCGGAAGGCCGCCGTGGCGAGCTCGCCGGCGTCGCGGTCGGTGACGGTGGGGGCCGCGCCGAGCGCGAGGGCGACGCCGGCCGTGAAGCCCGCCACGAGCGGGGGCGAGGGGGCGGAGGGGGCGGACGGCGCGGACGGCGGCGGATCCACGGGCGCGGCGATGATGGGGCACCCCGGCGCGGCGCGTCACGCGTTCTGTGACCCCTCGCACGGCCTTGCATCCCGCGGCGCCCGTTGGTGTACCGTCGGGGCCTCGGATGAAGCGCCGCTCGCTCAGGCACGACCGCGAAGGGCTCTCCACCACGGAGTACGTGATCCTCCTGGTGGTGATCGCCTGCGTCAGCATCGCGGGCTGGCGGCTCCTCGGCACCAGCGCCTACTCGCGGGCCACCTCGGCCTCGGGCGACATGGGCTCGCTCGGCTCGTCGATCGACGGGCCCGCGGGCCGCGGCGGCTCCGGCGGCGGGGGCAGCGCGGGCGGGGGCGGGGCGCAGGGCGCGGGCGCGCCGAGGTCGCGGCTGGAGGACGCCACGGCCGACGCCACGCCGCCGCCCGACCCGAAGGACGAGCTCGTGCTCCCGTTCTCCCTGCTCGGCGGCGCGTTGTTGCTGCTGATCGCGATGGTGGTGTCGCGGCGCAACAACAAGGGCGGCGGTGGCTCTGGAGGCGGCGAGCAGAAAAGCGGATGATCCCGCCGTGCGCATGACCTCGCAGCGGAACTCCCTCCTCGCGGCCGCCGCCCTGGCGCTCGGCTGCAACGCCTCGGGCGACCGGGTGACCTTCGGCCCCATGGGCAACGGCGACGCCGGCGTCGACGGGCCCGCCACGCCCGACGACGTCCTCTTCCCCAACCTCGACGTGGGCCGCGACGCCATCCCCGCGCGCGAGACCTCGATCCTCATCCCCGAGGACGCCGCGTGCGCCACGGCCACCGCCGACGCGATGCAGCGCCCGATGAACCTCCTCTTCGTGCTCGACCGCTCGGGCTCGATGAACAACACCCCCGCCAACCCCACCAAGTGGGCCTCCGCGGTGAGCGCGCTCCGCGCCCTGGTGATGCGCCTCGACGACCAGACCCGCGTCGGGCTCACCTTCTTCCCCTCGCTCTCGCAGCCCGACATGGCCAACGGGTACACCACCCCCGCCGTGCCCGTCGGGCCCCTCGCGACCACGCGGGCGACCATCCTCTCGCGCCTCGCGGGCACCTCGCCCAACGGCAACACCCCGATGACCTGCGCCATCCAGGGGACCACCGCGTACTACCGCGGCTTCACCATGGACGGCTCGCGCAACGTCATCCTCATCACCGACGGCCTGCCCACCGAGGAGTGCACCGACACCGTCGCCCAGTGCGGCGCGCTCCCCAACCTCTTCGACATCAACGCCGTGCTCCAGTGGGAGATGTGCCGCGACCGCGTCGGCTCCAACGCCGTCCGCGTCGCCGTGGGCCTCGCGCAGCGCGAGACGCCGCCCGTCCGCTTCTTCGTCGCCGGCACCCCCGAGGCGTCCAACACCTTCCTCTCCGACCTCGCCGTCATCGGCCAGAGCGCGCAGCGCCGACTGCCGCAACACGATGTCGTGCCACTACTCCCTCGGCACCGCGAGCTTCGAAGCCGACCTCGCCCGCGCCCTCGACGAGATCCGCGGGCGCGCCATCTCCTGCGAGTTCGAGGTCAACGCCGACCCGTCGCGCGTCGACCCCACCCGCGTCAACGTCAACTACCAGGGCACGGGCGACACCACGCCCCGGCTCATCCTCCGCGACGTCGACCACCGTGACGGCTGGGACTACAGCGCCGGCATGCGCTCGATCGTGCTCTACGGCGCCGCCTGCGACCGTGTTCGCACCGACTCGCAGTCGCGTGTCCGCATCGTCTTCGGCTGCCCCACCGCGACGCCCGGCTGAGCCGCCACCGCCGCCACCCCCCGCCACCCCCTCGCCACCCCGCCGCCACCCCGCCGCCGCCACCCCCGGCCGCGCGCGGCGCTTGAAAACAAGTGCTTCTGCGACACGGCACGCGCCGTGGACGACGCCGTCGGGCATGAGCACCGACATCCCGATCGACCCCGAGCTCCCCTCCGCCCGCCTCCGCACCGTCGCCGTCGATTTGATGAGCGACACCGAGGTGCTGGCCCTCCTCCTCGGCGACGACGCCTCGCTGGCGCGCTCGCTTCTCTCCGCGCACGACGGCGTCCGCGGCGTCGCGCGCCTGGGCCGCGGCGAGCTGGCCCGCGACGTCGGCGACCGGCGCGCTGCCCGCCTCGTCGCCGCGATGGAGCTGGCCCGCCGCGCCGCCGCCCGCCCCCTCGCGCGCGCCATTCCCTTCCGCTCGAGCCGCGACGTGGTGCGCGCCTGGGGCCCGCGCCTCGTCGACGCCGCCGACGAGCGCGTCCTCGCGGTGCTCCTCGACGCGAAGCGCCGCCCCGTCGCCGAGCGCCTCCTCGCCTGGGGGAGCGTCGGGTCGGCGCCGCTCGCGCCCCGGCAGGTGTTCGCCCTGGCCGTCCGCGAGGGGGCCTCGGCGATCGTCCTGGTGCACAACCACCCCTCCGGCGACCCGGCGCCCTCGCCCGAGGACATCGCCTTCACGCGGCGCGTCGCCCACGCCGGGGGCCTCCTGGAGGTGGAGCTCCTCGACCACGTGATCGTCGGCCGGGAGGGCAGCTTTTCGTTCCTCGACGCCGGGATGATCACGCCGGGTGCGGGAGGATCTTGACGGTGCCCCGGTGAGGGCGTTCACACTCCCGGGCACGTGATGCGCTTCGCTTGCCTCCTCGCCCTGGGTGCCGCCGCCGCGGCCTGCGCGACCGCGCAGGAAGACCCGAACGACGCGCGCCCCGCCGCGGAGCAGGCCGAAGTCTCCGCGGACGGGGAGCCGACCGACGTCGACGACGTCGCCGACGCGCCCGACGACGCGGGCGCCGACGCCGACCCCGACGCGCCGCCCGCGATGGACGCCGACGTCGCCCCACCCCCCGACGCCCCCGCGGACGTCCCCGCCGACGAGGCCGCCGTCTCCGAGATGCCCGTGACGTGCTCCGGGGGCCTGGCGATGTGCGCCGGGCGTTGCGTGTCGCTCACCTCCGACGCGCAGCACTGCGGGCGCTGCAACAACCCCTGCATGGACGCGCTGTCGTGCGTCGGCGGCACCTGCGCCTGCCCCGCGGGGCTCACCTCCTGCGGCGGCGCCTGCGTCGACACGCTGACCAGCCCCGGGCACTGCGGGCGCTGCAACAACCCCTGCCCGTCGGGGTCGTCGTGCGCCACGGGCTCGTGCCGCTGCGCCACCGGCACCCTCTGCGGGACGGCCTGCGTCGACACCCAGACCAACGCCGCCCACTGCGGCGCCTGCGGCCGCGCCTGCCCGTCGGGGACGTCCTGCGCCGCGGGCGTGTGCATGTGCGCCGGGGGCATGACGGCCTGCGGGACGGCCTGCGTCGACACGATGACGTCCAACGCCCACTGCGGCGCGTGCGGCAACCAGTGCCCCACCGGGCAGGCGTGCTCGGGGGGAACGTGCGTCGCGGCCTGCACCACGGGCCTCACGCGCTGCAGCGGCGTGTGCGTCAACCTGCAGACGAGCGCGTCCAACTGCGGCGCCTGCGGCCGCGCGTGCTCGGGCACGCAGGTGTGCGGCGCGGGCCGGTGCATGACCAACCCCGCGGCGTGCAACGGCGCCACCTGCGGCGCCTGCGCGCGCATCACCGGCTGCGGCTGGTGCTTCTTCGGCAGCCGGTGCGAGCCGGGCGACGCGAGCGGGTCGTTCTCGGCCTCGGGCTGCGGCGGCACCAACTGGGCCTTCGGCGCGGGCACCGCCGCGTGCATGGGGATGTGAGCGCCCCGCCGATGCCCCAGCCCACGGCCCTCCGCCTCGCGCTCTGCGCCCTCGTCGCGCTCTTCGTCCTGCCGTCCGCCGGGTGCCGCCGCCTCCGCGCGCGCGGCGGGCGCGTCGAAAACGCCTCCGTGCGCCACGGCCGCGCCCTCTACGCCCGCTACTGCGCGCTCTGCCACGGCCGGCGCCTCCAGGGCTACGCTGCCGACCACGCCAACGCGCTCGGCAACCAGCACTTCCTCTCGCTCGCGACGCCGGGCTTCCTCCGCGCGGCCATCCGCGAGGGGAGGCCGGGCACGCCGATGTCCGCGTGGGGGCGCGCCGCGGGCGGGCCGCTCACCGACGCGCAGGTCGACGACCTCGTCGCCTTCCTCCGCAGCCGCGCGCGCCGTCCGCTGCGGGCGGCCGCGGAGTTCGTGCCCCCGGGCGACATCACGGCGGGCCGCGCGGCGTGGGCGCAGCACTGCCAGCGGTGCCACGGCGACCGCGGCCAGGGGAGCACCATCGCCACCAGCGTCGCGCACCCCAACTTCCTCAACACGGTGAGCGACGGCTTCCTCCGCACGACCATCCTCGAGGGGCGCCCGGGCACCGCGATGCCGAGCTTCCGCACGCTGCCGCCCGCCACCGTCGACTCGCTCGTCCGCCTCCTCCGCACGCTCGGTGTACCGCCGCCGCCGCCCCCCGAGCGCTTCGAACCCCCGCCGGGCCTCGACCGCCTCATCATGAACCCCACGGGCCGCCCGCCGGAATTCACGCTCCGCGAGGGGCGCTACGTGCCCGGCGCGCAGGTCGTCCGCGCGATGGCCGAGGGGCGGCGCATGGTGATCCTCGACACGCGCGCGACCTCCGACTGGTCGCGCGGCCACGTCGCCGGGGCGCTCCCCTTCCCCTTCTACGACATCGAGGACATGGCGCGGCACCTCCCGCGCGACGGCACCTGGATCGTCGCCTACTGCGCCTGCCCGCACGCCGCGTCGGGCCACGTCGTCGACCTCCTGCGGCAGCGCGGCTTCCCCCGCACGGCCGTGCTCGACGAGGGGATCACCTGGTGGACGCAGCAGGGCCACCCCACCGCGTACGCCGCGCGGCTCCCGGCGGACGCACCGTAGCGCGCCGCGCGCCGGCGACCGAACCCTCGCCGCAAACTGTCAGGCCCGCGCGACACGGCGTCCGATTCGTGCGACGAACGCCGGGACGCCCGCGTTGCGTTGCGCCGACGGCTCGCCGTGGCACGAGCGCTGCTGCCTCGCCGCGCGGGCGACGCCTTCGCCCAAGGAGCACGCCATGGCACCCACAACGCTCGCCCTGCTCGCCCTGCTCGCCCTGCAGGTCGTCGCCTGCGCCACCACGTGGCCCGCGCACGGTCGCCGCCCCGCGGTCGTCGTGCTCGACCCCGAGCTGTCCGTGCCCGAGGGGTGCGAGGAGGCGGTCACGCGTGCGCTGCGGCGCGCCGGGGTCGGTCCGGACGTCGAGGTGGAGGTGACGTTCATGGACGAGCCAATGATGGACACCGGCTCGCGAGTCGTCTCGACGGCCGTCCTCACGGCATCCTGGCGCGACAGCTCCTCCCGCGAGGTCGTCGCCTACGGCACCGCGAGCGACGCGTACGGCGCGGGGCGGCCGACGTCCCCCGCCGGGCGGGCGCACATGGCGGCCTGCGTGGTCGGGGCGGACCGGCTCGCGGAGACCCTCGCGGCGTGGACTCGCGGCGGGCGCGCCGCCCTGAGCCCCGGCGACCTCTGAGGCGGCGCAACGCTGCGCGCGCTCTCAGAACAGCGTTCCCTGCGTCCACGGGCGCCGGAAGGGCGTCGGACGTTCGTCCTCGGGCTCGTTCATCCCGAGGCGCTTGCAGGTCGCGTGGAAGAGCTGGCGCACGATCTCCCAGCGCGGGCCGTCGCCCGTCATCCGCGCGCCGAACGCCGCCTCGTTGCGCTTGCCGCGGCGCACCTGGAGGAGCGCGCTGTCCATGCGTTTCACGCGGTCGGGAAACGCCTCCGCCATGCGCGCGTCGTACACCGCCGCGGTCTCGCCCGGCAGTCGGAGCGGCGTCATGAAGGCGCGGCGCGCGCCCGCGGCGTGGGCGGCCTCGAGCACCTTCGCGACGTCGCCGTCGTTGAGCCCCGGGATGATCGGCGACACCGACACGCCCGTGGGCACCCCCGCGTCCGAGAGCACCCGCAGCGTTTCGAAGCGCTGCGGGATCGGGCTCGCGAGGGGCTCCACCTTGCGGCGCATGGCGTCGTCGGCGAAGGGGACGCTGACGTACACGGAGACGGCGCCGTGGCGGGCGAGCTCGGCGAGCAGGTCGACGTCGCGGCGGACGAGGCTCCCCTTGGTGATGATGCCCACCGGGTTGCGGTACGCGGCGAACACCTCCAAACACGCGCGGGTGATTTTGTAGCGGCCTTCGAGCGCCTGGTAGCAGTCGGTGTTGCCCGACATCATCACCTCCTCGCCGCGCCAGGAGGGGCGTTCGAAGGTTTCGCGGAGGAGGGCCGCGGCGTTCACCTTCACGACGATCTTGCGGTCGAAGTCGGTGCCCGCGCCGAAGCCGAGGTACTGGTGCGTCGGCCGGGCAAAGCAGTACGCGCACGCATGGCTGCACCCCCGGTACGGGTTGAGCCCCCAGCGCGCGGGGATGTCGGGGCTCGTCACCTCGTTGAGGATGCTCTTCGCGCGCTCTTCGAAGACCTCGAGCGCCGCGGGCGGGGCCTCGCCCTCGTCCCACTCGACGTGCGTCGCGTGCCAGCGGTTGGGCGGGTTGTCGGTGGGGCGCATCGCGCGGCTGAACATTCGTACAGCACGCGCCCGCTCCCTGTCACGCGTACCGCGCCAGCAGGGCCCGCACGTCGTCGGGCACCGGCACCGACCCGAGCGCGGAGATGCGCGCGGTCACCACCACCTGGCGCACCGTCGCCACCGCGACCCCGTCGGCCTTGCGGGTGAGCTCGTGGCGGAGCGTCACGCTCTTCGCGCCGACGCGCTCGACCGTCACGTCGATGAGCGCCACGTCGCCGTACCGGAGGGGCGCCTTGTAGTCGACCTCCACCCGCACCGAGGGGACGCCGACGTCGCGCACCATCGTGAGGTGCGCGTAGCCGCCCGGCAGCCCGCCGAAGAGGGCCTCGATCGCGTCGTGGCAGTAGTCGAGGTAGCGCGCGAAGTAGACGATGCGGGCGGCGTCGACGTCGGCGAAGCGGACCGGGCGTTCGTGGCGGAAGGGCATTGGATGCGTCGAGGGGCGCGGCGGGCGTACGCGAAAGAAATGTTCTCCGCCACGGAATAGCGCGGAGGCGCCGCCCGGTTCACGCGCGCGGAGGCGCTCCTCGCGGCGGCCGGCCGACAACGTTGACTTGCGGGCGACGCTGAATAGGATGCGCGCCGCCGCGGGGCGCCCCGTGCGGGCGCAGTGACAGAAAACACCTTCTAGCAAACGAAATGGCGAGGCGATGGCCACCGATGTGATGATCGAGGCGCGCGACCTGACGAAGGTCTATGGGACGCAGCGCGCCGTCGACAACCTGAACTTCGAGATCAAGCGGGGCGAGGTCGTGGGCTTCCTCGGTCCCAACGGGGCGGGCAAGTCCACCACGATGAAGATCCTCACCTGCTTCATCTCGCCGACCTCGGGGACGGCGACGGTGGGCGGGTTCGACGTCTTCAACAGCCCGCTGGAGGTCCGCTCCGTCCTCGGGTACCTGCCGCAGCGCGCGGCGCTCTACCCCGAGATGGGCGTGGTCGAGTACCTCGAGTTCGCCGCCGACCTGCGCGCGATCCCGAAGTCCGAGCAGCGCGACCGCATCAAGAAGGTCGTCGGCATCTGCGGCCTGGAGGACGCGTTGCGCAAGGAGATCGGCCAGCTCTCCTTCGGCTACCGGCAGCGCGTGGGCCTCGCGCAGGCGCTGATCCACGACCCGCCGATCCTGATCCTCGACGAGCCGACGGCCGACCTCGACCCCAACGAGAGCGCCGAGGTCATCAAGTACATCAAGGAGATCGGCAAGACGCGCACGGTCATGCTGTCGACCCACGACCTCGCCGAGGTCGAGGCGGCCTGCGCGCGCGTGCTGATCGTGAGCCGCGGGAAGATCGTCGCCGACGGCGCGCCGGACGACCTCCGCGCGGGCTCGGGGAGCGTGCGCTACCGCCTCGCCTTCGACGACAAGCAGGGCCTCGGGTCCGACGACAAGGCGCCGAAGGGCCACGACGAGGTCGCCGAGGCGATCAAGAAGGTGCTCCCGTCCGCCGCCGTGAAGGACCTGCCGGGCGACGGGAAGTCGATCACGGTGGAGGCGACGGTGAAGGGCAGCGGCGACGCGCGCCGCGAGCTCTTCCAGATGGCCGTGCAGAAGGGCTGGGCGCTGCTCGAGCTGCGGCGCGAGACGCTCCAGCTCGAGGAGGTGTTCCGCCAGCTCACCACCGACGGCGACGCGAAGGGCGGCCGCGGCGCGAAGGCGGCGGACAAGCCCGCGGAGAAGCCCGTGAAGCTCGACAAGAGCGCGGACAAGGAGTGACGACGATGAGCGAGACCGCCCAAAGCGCCGCGGCCGGCGCCATCCCCGCCGGCTCCGTCGGCAGCATGCTCAGCAACACCGTGACCATCGCGAAGCGCGAGTTCACCTCGTACTTCTCGTCGGCCCTCGGGTACATCGTGATCGGGATGTTCCTCCTGCTGGTGGGCTTCCTGTTCTTCTTCCCGTTCGCGTTCATCGAGCAGGGGCGGGTGCACCTCTCGCCGCTCTTCGACGCGATCTCGTGGCTGCTCCCGCTGATCTCGCCCGCCATCGCGATGCGCACCTTCGCGGAGGAGAACCGCACGGGCACCCTCGAGATGCTCATCACCCAGCCCGTCCGGGACTGGGAGGTGATCCTCGGGAAGTACCTCGGCGCCGCGGGCCTCCTCGGCGTCGCGCTCGTGCTCACCTTCGTCTACCCGATGGTGATCTCGAAGATGGGCGAGCTCGACTGGGGCCCCGTCTTCGGCGGCTACCTCGGGATCCTCCTCGCGGGCGCCGCGTACGTGTCCTTCGGCGTGATGGTGTCGTCGCACACGCGCGACCAGATCACGGCCTTCTTCGTCACCTTCATCGTGGCCGCGCTCTTCTTCCTCCTCGACAAGGCCCCGATCGTCTTCGGCAACCTCGGGAACTACCTCGTGTACTTCTCGCCCGACTACCACATGCACAGCATCGGGCGCGGGGTGGTGGACCTCCGCGACCTCCTCTACTTCGTGTCCGTCATCGCCGTGTGCCTCCTCGCGACCGCCCGCTCCCTCGGCAGCCGGAGGTGGAGCTGAACCATGGAACGCCGTAGCCAGGCCCGACTCGAGTCGGGCGCCTTCGTCTTCATCGTCCTCGCCGTGGCCGTCACCCTCAACGCGCTCGCCGCGAAGGTGCTCCACGTCCGCGCCGACCTCACCAAGCGCGAGCTCTACTCGCTCTCGCAGGGGACGCGCCGCACGCTCGGCCGCCTCGAGGACCACCTCAAGATCACCGTCTACTGGACGCCGGACCAGCCCGCCCCCGCGGGCGACGACGCGCGCCTCCTCCGCGAGCAGCTCGACGAGTACGTCGCCGCCGCGCGCGGCAAGGTCGACCTCGAGTGGGTGCGCGTCACCGACGCCGCCACCAAGGAGCGCGCCGAGGGCGCGAGCTGCCGCGAGGGCGTCCTCCAGGTGGTGAAGGACCAGCAGATGCAGGCCGTCCGGGTCTTCCGCTGCCTGTCCTTCAACTACCTGCGCTCGAGCGAGCACATGGACTTCGTGCCGATCAACGTCGAGGGCCTGGAGTACCAGGTCACCTCGATCGTGAAGAAGATGATCGACCCGGAGCGCCCGATCGGCTTCCTCACGGGCCACGGCGAGGTCTCGCCCGAGACGGACATGCCCTTCCTCTCGCGCTACCTCGAGCGTGAGCGGCTCCGCTACACCACGCGCCCCGTCGACCTCCACGGCGGCGACGACGACATCCCCGCCGACATCAAGGGGCTCGTCATCATGAACCCCACCCGCCGCATCGAGGAGCGCGAGCTCCGCCGCATCAACGGCTACCTCATGCGCGGCGGCTCGGTCGCGATCTTCGCCCCCGGCGTCAACGTCACCGGCACCACCTCGTCGCCCACCGGCGCGGCCGCCGAGCACAACCTCGGCGCGCTGCTCTCGGGCTACGGCGTCACCCTGCGCGACAAGCTCATCCTCGACGCGCAGGCGACCCCCGCGATGATCGAGGTCAACGGCGAGGGCCTCCCGATCCCGCGGATGTTCTCCTACCCGCTGCTGGCCGAGGCCGGGCTCAACCAGGCCCACCCGATGACCTTCCGCCTGCCGCTCTTCGTCACGCCCTACGCCTCGCCGATGGACGTCGACCGCTCGCGCTACTGCGAGGCCCCCGACGAGGCCGCCGCCCGCGCCTGCGGCAACCGCCCGCGCCTCGCCATCATCGGCCGCACCAGCAACCTCTCGGTGCTCCAGGACGCGACCGCCGACCTCAACCCCATCTCCATCTTCGAACGCCGCAACCAGATCTTCTCGCGCGGCCAGCGCGGGCCCTTCCTGGTCGCCGCCGCGCTCGAGGGCGAGCTCCGCAGCGCCTTCACCGGCGCCGCCCCCGCGGGCGACGGCGGCGCGGCCACCACCGCGACCCCCGTGCCCGACCACGCCTCGCGCGAGCACCCGGCGCGCCTCCTCCTCGTGTCGTCGGGCAAGCCCTTCGTCCGCGAGCAGCTCCAGGAGTTCGCCTCCTTCCAGATGGAGAACCGCGAGGACGCCCCGGTGAACCTCAAGGTGCTCTTCGGCGTGTTCGACTGGATCAGCGCCGACTCCGACCTCCTCGCCGTGCGCGCCAAGCGCGTCGCCCCGCCGGCCATCACCGCCACCAGCGAGACCTTCAAGAAGGTCTTCCAGTGGGGCGCCATCCTCGGGCTCCCGGCCCTCGCCGGGATCCTCGGGTGGTTCCTCACCGGCCTGCGCGCGCGCCGCCGGGCCGAGATCAAGCTCTGACCTTCTCCCCCCACCCCAAGCACCAGATCAACCCGCCATGAACTCCAAGGGAATCGGCATCGCGCTGGCCGTCCTCGCGGCCCTCGTGATCGCCACGATCTTCGCCTACCGCCAGCCCGAGCCGACCAGCTCCACGCCCACCGACCCGTGGCAGCGGCTCGCCAAGGACCGCGTCGACCACGTCACCCTCCACCGCGCGTCGGCGCCCGCCGCCGAGCAGGACATGGAGTTCGAGAAGGTCAACGGCGCCTGGCGCATGACCCGCCCGGGCCAGGGGCCCACCGAGTCGCGCGCCCTCGAAGACCTCCTCGACCGCTTCGCCGAGATGCACGTCACCTCCGTCGCAGGCCACAACTCCAGCTCGTACGACGACTTCGAAGTCGACGACGCCCACGCCACCCGCGTCACCCTCAAGACCGGCGCCACCGCCGTGATGGACGTCTTCGTCGGCGCGGCGCTCGACACCGGCACCGCCGTCCGCGTGCCGGGCAAGACCGAGGTCTACCGCGTCGGCGTCTCGGTGAGCTCGATGCTCTCCCGCGCGCCCCGCGACTGGCGCGACCGCGACATCACCCAGATCACCCGCGACTCGATCCGCGCGGTGGAGTGGGCGGGGGCCAACGGCACCTTCCGCTTCACCCGCAACGGCGACACCTGGAGCGCCGCCGCGGGCACCACCGTCGACCGCCTCGACACCGCCAAGGTCAACGCCCTGGTCGACACCATCACCAACCTCCGCGCCTCGGATTTCGCCGCGACGGGGGCCGCGACGGGCGTCGGCGCCGACTCGCCCCGCGTCACCATCGAGACCGAGGTCGAGGGCTCGCCCGCGCGCGTCACCCTCCGCGTCGGCAACAACAGCGGCGACCAGGAGGCCTTCGCGCAGCGCGAGGGCAACGACGTGGTGTTCGTCATCTCGCGCACCCAGGCCGACGCGATCAAGCCCACGCTCGCGGCCTTCCAGGCGCCCCTCCCGAGCGACGGCGGCGCGGACGCGGGCGACGCCAGCGCCCCCGCGGCCCCGACGCCCCCGCCGATGGGCATGCCGGGCGCGATCCCGACGCCCGGTGGCGGCCAGCTCCCGCCCGAGATCATGGAGCAGATCCGCCGCCAGATGCAGCAGCAGGGCATGGGCGGCGGCGCCCCGCACTGAACGAATCCCTCCCCGCCGCGCGCGATGCGGGTGCGTCGCGCGTGGCTCCCTCCGCCCCATCCCGACTACCCGCCCTGCTTGATCCCCTCGCGCTGCCGCGCGGCCTCCCGCTCGGCCTCGCCTTCCATCACCGTGCCGTCCTTGCGCACGCGCTCGACCCTGATCTCACCAACATCGTCGCCGAGCTTCTGCCCGAGGAGCTTCTCGGCCAGCGCGCGGTGGTCGCGCTCGTGCTCGTGGGGGAGGGCGTCGGCGTCGCTCTCGTACCCGATGATGAGCTCGCGCTTGCCCGTCGCGGGGTTGTACCGAAACTTGATCGTCACCTCGGCCATACGCCCTCTCAGCCCTTCTTCCCGAACGCCTTGATCTCCGACGCGTCGAGCACCTTGCGCTCGAGCAGCAGCGCGTGGAGCGCGGTCAGCAGGTCCTGGTGGTCGCGCAGGAGCCGCTCGCAGCGGAGCGTCTCCTCGCGCAGGAGCTGGTCGATCTCCTCGTCCATCCGGAGCTGCCGCGCCTCGCTCACCGCGCGCTCGCCGCGCCCTCCCTCGTCGTCGAGCACCACGCGGGCGCCGAGGTTGCGGCTCATCCCGTACTGCTCCACCATCGCGCGCGCCACCGCGTTGGCCTGCTGGAGGTCGGCCCGCGCGCCCACCGACACCTCGCCGAGCACCAGGCGCTCGGCGGCCTGCCCACCGAGCGCAACGCAGACGTCGGCGCGCATCTCGTCGGCCGTCACCGTGTAGGGCCGCGCCCGCGCCGCGCGCAGCACGTAGCCGAGCGCGCCCTCCTGGTCCTGCGTGATGCAGATGCGCTCGGGCGGCGTCGCCTTCGGGAGCAGCATCGCGACGAGCGCGTGGCCCGCCTCGTGGAGCGCGATCACCCGCTCCTCCTCGGCCGAGAGAACCACCGCGCGCCGCGTCTTGCGCTGGAGCGCGCGGTCGATGTCCTCGGGGGTGAACGCGGTCGCGCCGGTGCGGAGGGATTGACGCTTGAGCGCGCGGCACACCGAGTGGATGTGGTCGCCGGCGAAGGGGATGTTCTTCTCGCGGTCGGCGAGGCCCTCGGTGCGGCGGACCATGTGCTCGACGAGCGCGTCGTCGAGCCCGAGCCCGAAGCGCTGGTTGTAGATGCGCACGATCTCGCGGCGGTCGTCGGCGGTCGGCGCGGGGATCTCGATCATGAACTCGAAGCGCCCCGGGCGCATGAGCGCGCCGTCGAGGGACTCGAGGTAGTTGGTGGTGCCGACGACGAAGATCATCTCGTTGCGCCGGAAGCCGTCCATCTCCGTGAGGAGCTGGTTGACCATCGAGTGCTCGACGCCCGACCCGATGTACGTCCCGCGCTGGTGGGCGAAGGCGTCGATCTCGTCGAACACGATCACCGCGGGCGCCGCCTGCCGCGCCTGGCGGAAGATGCGCCGGAGGTTCTCCTCCGACTCGCCCACCCACTTCGACTTGAGCTCGGGGCCCGAGACCACGATGACGGTGGCGTTCATCGCGGTGGCGACGGCCTTGGCGAAGTACGTCTTCCCGGTGCCGGGCGGGCCGTGGAAGATGACGCCGCGCGGGAGGAGCGCCTCCACCTGGCTCACGTCGCGCTCGTCGCCGAGGGAGTCCTTGCGGCGCGCGAGGTCGATGAGCTCGTCGCGCAGGCGGGCCTTCACCTCGGCGTACCCGCCGATGTCGGCGTCGAGGTCGACGCTCGGCAGCTCGACGTCGTCGGTCACCGTCTGCCGGCGGATCTCCTGGTAGACCTCCTGCGCGGCGGGGCGGCCCGCGGTGGCCTCGCGCCGCGCCGAGAGCTCCGCGAGGATGCGACGGCACCGCACCGGGTTGACGCCCGAGAGGTACTTGTAGAGCCCGAAGGGGTCGAACTCCGTCGCGTGCATCGCCCGCGCCTCGCGCTGGGTGATGATCTTCGCCAGCGCCTCGCGGGGGATGCCCGTGATCTCCCGGCGCGCGGAGAAGGCCCCTTGGATCACCTTGGGCACTTCGAAGCTCGGGTCGCGGAAGCCGAGGAAGACGGCCTTGGGGTTCTCGTAGAGCAGCGGGATGGCCTCGCGCGCCTCGAGGGTGAGGCCCGTGTGCGTGGTGGTCAGAACGTCGAGGTGCATCAGCACCACGGCCACCTCATCGACGCTGCCGCGCACGGCCTCGGTGAGCTGGTCGAGCATCCGGCCCATCACCCCGCGCGGCGGGCCCTCGGGGTCGGGGCGGCCGTCGACCACCACGAGGCGCCGCGCCTCGCGCGTGCGCTTCAGGCGCGCCCGCACCGCGAGGTAGAGGTAGAGCGAGAGCTCCTTGTCGCAGTCGACCAGGACGCTCACGCCCCGGCGGATCCGATCCTCGATGAAGGCGATGTCCTGCGCGCACGCGGCCTCGACGGCGTCCTCGTCGCGGAGGTCGGTGGGCAGCGCGCTGATCGGGATCGTGCGGTTCACGCCGTCGCTCCTCGCGCGGTGGAACACCGCGCAAAAAAGGGGCGGCAACTGTGGCGCCGGCACCCCCCGCGGGTCAAGCGGGACCCCCGCGGCGCCGCGCCGCGACGGGGAATTCATCCCGTGAAATTCCCCCGCCGCGCAACGGAGGTGGTAGAGGTTCGAAGAGCCGATGAACCCGCACCCCGAACGCCCTGGAGCACGGGCCGACGCGGAGGTCCCGCGGATCGGGCGCTACCGCGTCTGCTACCGCATCGCGCAGGGCGGCATGGCGTCGGTGTACCTCGCGCGCCTCGAGGCCGCGTCGGGCTTCAGCAAGTGGGTGGCGCTCAAGATCATCCACCCGAACATCGCCGCGGAGCCGCGCTTCGTGGAGATGTTCCTCGACGAGGCGCGGATCGCGGCGCGGCTCGACCACCCCAACCTCTGCACCGTGTTCGACTTCGGCGAGGACGACGGGCGGTACTACCTCGCGATGGAGTACCTGCACGGCGAGACGCTCGGCAACGTCGCGCGCCGCGCGTGGAGCGCCCAGGGTGCCCTCCCGCGCGAGCTCGGCGTGCGCCTCGTCGCCGACGCCGCGCGCGGCCTCCACTACGCCCACGAGCTCAAGGGCGACGACGGCGGCAACGCCCACGTCGTCCACCGCGACGTCTCCCCCGAGAACGTCTTCGTCACCTACTCCGGCAGCGCCAAGGTCGTCGACTTCGGCGTCGCCCGCTCCGACGACCAGCTCCACGAGCGCACCACCACCGGCGAGCTCAAGGGCAAGCTGGCGTACATGTCCCCCGAGCAGCTCCACGAGCGCCGCGTCGACCGCCGCACCGACGTCTGGGCCCTCGGCGTGGTGCTCTGGGAGGTGACCGTCGGGCGACGTCTCTTCCGCCGCCAGACCGACGCCGCCACCGTCTTCGCCATCACCCGCGACCCGATCACCCCGCCGTCGCGCCTCGTCGCCGACTACCCCCGCGACCTCGAGGCCATCGTGATGCGCTCCCTCGAGCGCGACCTCACGAAGCGCTACCAGACCGCGCAGGAGCTCTGCCGCGCCCTCGAGGCGTGGCTCCTCACCTCGGGCCGCCCCGCGGGCGCCACCGAGGTCGGTGAGTTCATGCAGGCGCTCTTCGCCGACCAGATCGCGTGGCGCGACCGCTTCCTCCGCCAGCACGACCCCGCCTTCCGCGACCTGGTGAGCGCGTGGCAGTCGGCGCCGCTTCGCGCCGCGTCGGGCGACGACCCCGACGTGCCCGGCCTCGACCTCGGCCTGCCCGTCCCGAGCGCCGTCGCGCGACCCGAGCCCGCGCCCGCGGCCGTGCGCCCGACGCCGCCCGACCCCCCGCCGCGCATCCCGCTGCTCGACGACCCCGACGCCACCGCGCGCGCCCCGCAGACGCTCCCGCGCGACGAGGCGATCCCGCTCACGCGCCGCGCGTCGATCCCCGAAGGGCGCGCGCTCGTCCGCCGCGCCGCGACTCCGCTGTCGGTCGACGACAACGCCGCCACGCGACGCCTCGTGGCCGCGCGCTCGGGCGCCACGCCGCCCCCGCCGCGCCGCCCCGCGATCCCGCGCGAGACGCCCCCCGGCCTCACGCCCGCGCCCGTCGAGCGGCCGAGCGTCCCCTACGTCGCGCCGCCGCGCCGCAGCCGCTGGGACGTCCCCTTCTACCTCGTCGGGCTCATGGTGCTCGGCGGGCTCTTCGCCCACATCGCGTGGTTCGACAAGCCGACGCCCCGGCGCCCCGTCTCCACCGCGCACCGCGCCCTCACGCCCGCGCCCGCGCCGCCGTCCCCCGCCGTGCAGGCGCCCACACCGCCCGCGCCCGCAGCGTCGTCGCCCGCCGCGCCAGACGCCGCGGCGCTCGCCACGCCCGACGCCGCAACTCTCGCCACGCCCGACGCCGCGCCCGCGCGCACGCGCCGTCACCATCAAGACGCGCCCGCCGAAGACCCTGGCGACACCGCGACCGACGACCGCAGCGTGCCCGGCCTCCTCAACGTCACGGCGACGGCGCCGGCGGAGGTGTTCATCGGGAGCCGCTCGCTCGGGCACACGCCGCTCGCGGAGGTCGCGCTCTCGCCGGGCGTGTACAGCGTCCGCGTGGTGTCGTCGGAGCACGCGGGGGCGCGGGAGTTCATCGTCACGGTGCGGCCGCACCGCACGTCGTCGCTCCACGCGGAGTGGGCCGACGAGCGCGCGATGCCCCTCGCGCCGACGCCCTCCGCGCGCGCCCCGGAGCCATAGAAGCCCGCAAAAAGGTGGATCCATCCGCACGACCGCGCGGGTGTATCGTCGGCGCCATGCAGGAGTCCCCACCCTGGTACCTCGTGCCGGCGATCCTCGTCGCCTTCCCGGTGCTCTTCATCAGCATCTGGACGTTCGTGTGCGCGATCATCGCGGCCACCGCGGGCTGGGGCGCGATGGCCGCGCGCTACCGGGCGCCGCCGGGCTTCCAGGGGACCGGGCTCCCGAGCGGCTGGGCCAACCGCGTCGGCGTCGCGAGCTACCGCGGGGTCATGAGCTTCGAAGCGGCGCCCGAGGGCCTCGTCGTCCGCGTGTCGCGCCTCTTCCCCTTCCACCCGGCGCTGCTGGTGCCGTGGCGCGCGATCTCCCTCACGCGCGGCGGCGTCCTCTCGGCCGGCTCGATGATCGTCGAGGGCGGCTCGACCTTCTCGCTCAACGGCGACGCCTTCGACGCCATCGAGCGCGCGCTCGCCGGGGGCGCCGGCACCCCCACCGCGCGGACGTAGCGCCCGCGGCACGCGTCCTGCTGACCACCGCGCCATGCCCTTCCGCAAGCCCGTGCCCGTTACGTCTTCGTGCCACGCTGTGCCTCCCGTCGCCGCGTCGCCCTGGCGTGCTGCCCTGCTCGCGCACGCGCTCCTCGCGGCGGCGTGCTCGTCGACCACCAACCAGGCGCCGGCGGACGGCGCTGTCGACACCGCCTCCGACGTTCCTTCCGCCGACGCGCCTTCGACGGACGCGCCTTCTTCCGACGTTCCTTCCGTCGACGTGCCCTCCGTCGATGTCCCGCCCGCCGACGTCCCGCCTGCCGACGTCCCGATCGGGCAGGACGTCCCCGTCGACGCCACCCTCTGCGGCCCGCGCGCCGACGCCGCGCCCTTCGCGCCCGCGGCCGACTGCACCGCCACCGCGCAGGCGATCAACGCCGCCACGCTCTGCGTGGACGCCGCCGTGTGCCCGGTGACGGCGAACGTCGCGCTCCGCTGCGCGATGACCGGCGGCTACGGCCCCTGGGTGGTGGCGACGCGGACGGGCGTGACGGTGCTCTACGCGACCAACCAGGGCGGCTTCCGCAACACGCTCTTCACCATCCCCGAAACGGGCGCGCCCGAGGCCCCGCGGGTGGGCCCTTCCAACGCCGTCGGTCGCCTCGCGGTCGACACCTCCGGCCGCCCCGTCCTCATCGAGAACGAGAACCCCGGCGTCGCCACCGTCCACGAGCGCGACGGCGTATGGCGCCGTGGCCAGGCCGCCTCGTCCGGCGCCGACCTGCTCATCGCCTCCTCCGGCGCCTTCGTCGACGAGAACAACGGCTACCTCGCCGTCTACAACGTGAGCGGCGCTTCCTCGCTCGCGACGCTGCGCGCGGGGTGCTGGTCGTCGCGGCCGCTGCCGGGCATGACGCAGGCGTTCCCCAACGTCGCGATCGACCTCAACGCCCGGCCCTGGGCCGCGTGGTGGCTCTACGAGAGCGCGCGCACCGTGCTCCGCCTGCTCGACCCCGACGGGCGCACCTACGACCTCCGCGCCACCGAGACCGGCGGCGTCGTCGGCAACGCGATGCCCGCGATGACCGCCGACGGCGCCAACGGCCGCACCACGTGGCCCGCCCTCGCGGACTACCGCCCCGACGGCCTTCACGTGTACACCCGCGGCGTCGCCGACACCGCGTGGCGCGACCGCCTCCTCGCCGCGACGCTGATGGACGGGGCGAGCAACTGCCCCCCCGCGATGGGCGGCCCGACGGGCGCCGACGCGTGCGGCGGGCTCACGCGCTGCACCGAGCAGACGCGCGGCCTCTCCCGCGCGGTCGCCCTCGCGCGCACCGGCGACGGGACGCTCTGGGCGGCGTGGGCCACGCACGACTACGAGGTCGACTACGCGCTCTCCAGCGGGGGCGTGGGCTGCATGGGCGGGGGCGGCATCGTCCCGCCGCGGTGCACGTGCACGCGCAACGAGACCGCGCGGCGCGGCGGCGCCACCGTCACGCTCGCCCGCGTCGGCGACGCCACCATCGCCACCACCGCGCGCTTCCGCGTCAACGCGGCGGGCATCGTGCCCGAGGTCGCGCTCGCGGCCCGCGGCGACGCGCTCCACCTCGTCGTGTGGGAGCCGTCGACGTCCGGCACCACGCTCCGCTATCTCGCGGTCGACACCCGCTCGATCCGGTAGCGCCCGCTCACATCGGCGGCGGCAGGTCGCAGAGGTTGTTGGTGCAGGCGAGGCCCGCGCAGCAGTCGCCGTCGGCGCCGCACCGGCCGCCCCGCGCGATGCACATCGAACGCGGGCGCGCGCAAGCGTTGCGGCCCATGCTGTCGGGCTCGCACGCCCCGCTGCAGCAGTCGGCACCCGACGAGCAGGCGTTGCCGTTGGGGCGGCAGGGCGCCGGGGCCCAGTAGGGCGACAGCGCCGTCGCCGTCTCCTGCCCGTCGAGGTAGTACGGAACCTCCGAGGGGTCCGCCCGCCCGTCGGGCGCGTTGCGGATCGCCGTCACCCAGATCTGCTTCAGGTTGCGCGTGCCCGCGCCCATGTTGCCGTAGGGCCGCTGCGTGGTGAACAGCAGCCAGAAGTACCCGCCCGAGTTGAAGGGCGAGAACTGCGGCCGGTACGTGGTCTGCGTGCCCGCGCCGCCGTTGGCGTTGTCCAGGCGGACGGGCGCGCCGCCGCCGCGGGCGAGGAGCCAGAGCGAGCCGTCGCCCATCGCAGTGCGGCGCGAAACCCCGCGCTGGAAGGCGATCCAGCGCGAGTCGGGCGACCACGTCGGGTGCCAGTCCATGCGCATCGACGCCTCAGACGACACGGGGGTGTGGAGCACGCGCGCGGCGCCGAACGTGTCGGCCGCGGTGACGGGCGTAACGGCGAGCGCGTCCGTCCGGTTGGTGTAGGCGATGAGCTGGCCGTCGGGCGACCACTCGGGGTCGAAGCCGTTGCCGGGGCTCCCCATCGGCGTGACGGGGCGGCCGTCGCGACCGTTGATGAGGGTGAAGGGCATCGACGACGGGTTGGCCCCGCAGTCGCCCGAGACGAGCCGCGACCCGTCGGGGCTGAAGGACGTGCACCGCCGCACTGAGTAGGGGACGCGCGCGTTGACGGCGGCGGGGCGGCCGGTGAGGTCGCGCGTGAGGTCGTAGAGCGCAAGGTTCTCGCCGGACCCTTCGAGGAAGCCCGCGAGCTGCCGCCCGTCGCGCGACACCGAGTGGCACCCGATGCAGGTGTCGCCCGGGTTGGGCAGGAAGTCGACGCGCCGCGCGCTCTCGACGTCGATGCGGCGCAGGCGCGAGGCCGGCGGCGACCAGTAGTACACGCTCCCCGCGATGACGGCGTCCACCGTGCGGAAGACGCGCGCCTCGCTCTCGCGCGTCGTGCCGGCGGAGAGCACCGTCACCGACACCGTGATGGGCGAGGCGAAGTCCCCGCGCGCGAGCGCCGCCCAGGCCTCCGCCGGCGGCCGCCACGAGTGGTTGAACATCGGGGTGTTGGCCCGGATGTACGCGTCGACCACCGCGTGCGGGCGCTGGAGCCGCACGCGGTAGACGTCCGTCGCCTGCGCGCGGTGCCGCGGCGTCCATTGGACGAGCGGGGGGAAGGCGTTCTGCGGGAAGACGGCGCGCGCCAGCGGGTAGTCGATGGCAGGAACCTCCGCCGCGGCGCCGGTGGCGGGCGTGCGGTCGAGCGTCATCTGGTCGGCCTCGGTGACACCGACGAGCGTGGTGCTCCGCACGTTGACGGTGAGCGTGGTCTCCGCGGTGAGCGCGCTGCCGTCGACGAGGGCCACGCGCACGCGCCCGACGCCCGCCACGCCCGTCCCGGTGAACGCCCCGGTGTCGGGGTCGAGCGCGCCGAGGGCGCCGTTGTCGAGCGTGAAGCGGAGGTAGCGGGTCACCTCGCGCGTGGCGCCGTCGCGCTGCCGGCCCACGACGCGGAAGGCCACCGACGGCGGCGTCCCGGGGCGCGCGACGAGCGACGGGTTGGCCGGGTCGAGCGCGATCGAGACCAGCGCGCTCCGGTCGTCGCGCGCGACGTCGAACGCCGGGACCTTCGACGCGTCGTCGGGCGCCGTCGCAGCGTCACCGCCGTCGCCGCAGACGCCGAGGTCGTCGCAGCCGGGGTCGACGGTCGGCGGGTCCTCGGCCGCGCAGCCCGCCAGCGCCGCGGCCGCCGTCCAGCGCATGAGGTGCTTCATGGCCCCACGATATCGCGACCGGCGCCGGCGCGTGCATTGCCAACGCGCCCCATTGAAGTCCCCGCCGCGCCGTTGCAGAGTGCGGCGCCCGCGATGGGAATCCGCGATTTCTTCCGAAGGATCTTCGGCCCCGACCCCGTCCCCTTCCCCGAGGAGGGCGAGGTGGGGAACAGCGATGAAAGCGAGAAGGAGCCCGCCCGCGTGAGGCCCGAGGCCGACCCGCTCGACGAGCTCGCCGGGCTCCCCGTGCCCGAGGGCGTGCGCCGCGTCCGCAAGGCCCTCGACGGCGCGCAGCTCTCGCGCATGGCCTCCATCTCGCTCATGCGGTGGCTGCGCGACCACGCCGAGCACCCCGACCTCACCGCCGAGGCGCGCCTCGAGCTCGCGGATTTCTTCCTCTCGCGCGGTGACCGCGAGGCCACTGACCGCGTGCTCCGCGCCCTCGCCGCGGGGCCCCTCGCCGACGCGCCCGCCGCGATGACCCGCCTCGGCGACCTCGCCGCGGAGTCGGGCGACGTCGCCGGCGCCCTCGGGTGGTACGAGGCCGCGCTCGCGATCGACCTCCAGTACCCCGGCGCGCGCGAGCGCCACGCGCGCCTCAAGCGACCCGCCAAGGCCGGCGAGGCCGGCGCGACGCTGCTCGCCCCGGAGTCGTCCGTCGCCGTCGGGCGCTTCGAACTCCTCCGCGAGCTCGGCCGCGGCGGCGCCGGCGCCGTCTACCTCGCGCGCGACAAGCGCGTCGGCCGCGAGGTGGCGCTCAAGATCTACCACCCGCAGGCCCGCGCCGACCGCAACGCGCGCCTCCGCGGCGAGGCCCAGGTCGCCGCCGCGGTCGCCTCGCCCTGCGTCGTCCGGGTGCACGACCTCTTCGAAGAGGCCGGCGCCATCGCGATGGAGCACGCCGGCGGCGGCTCGCTCCGCGCCCGCGTCGCCCGTGCGAAGCCCGCGCCCGCGGAGGCGATCGGGTGGCTCGACGACGTCGCGCGGGCCCTCGCCGCCACCCACGCGCGCCGCTGGGTCCACCGCGACCTCAAGCCCGGCAACGTGCTCCTGCGCGCCGACGGGCGGGCGGTGCTCACCGACTACGGCCTCGCGCGCCGCGCCGGCGTGGCCGCGAGCGCGTTCGAAGGGACGCCCGGCTACGTGCCCCCCGAGGCCGCCGACGGCGCGCCCGCCGACCCCGTCGCCGACGTGTTCGCCTTCGGCGCCCTCGCGCGCGAGCTCTGCCCGGGGCCCACCGGGGCGCTCGCGTCCCTCGTCGACGACTGCCTCGCCCGCGACCCGAGCCTCCGCCCGCGCGACGGCGCCGCCCTCGTCGCCCGCATCGCGCGCCTCGCGTGAAGCGCCCCGCGCTCGCCGCAATGCTCCTCGGCGCCGCCGCCGCGCAGACCTTCGGCGCCGTGCTCGCGGCCGTCGCGCTCCCGCCCGCCGCGCGCGCCTCGCTCTTCCTCCTCGGCGCGCTGTCGGCGTGGTCGCTCGTCCGGCTCACCCAAGCATCTCGTCGCGTCGTGGCGCTCTCCGCGCTCGCGGCCGTCGCGCTCGACGCGTCGCTCGGCGCGTGGATCCCCTTCGGTGTCCCCTGGACGCGCCCCGCCTGGCTCGCCGCCCGCGCGCTCTCCGTGGCCCTCGGCGCGTGGTGCGCGACGCGCTGGCCTGCGCGGGGTGGGCGCGTCGCGTGGGCGGTCGCAACGTCCGTGGCGTTGGTCGGCGCGCTCTTCGTCGGCGAGGTGGTGCGCTGCGTGGCGGAGGCGGGCGGCGACCCCCCGCGGCGCGTCGGGACGGCGGTGGTTCTCGGGTTCGGCCTGCGCGACGACGGGACCCCCTCGCCGGTGTTCGTCGCGCGCATCGAGCGCGGCGTGCGGCTCTACCGCGACGGCCTCGCGGAGCGCGTGCTCTTCACGGGCGGCGTCGGGACGCACGGGCCCGCGGAGAGCGTCGCGGCGGCGTCCGTGGCGCGCGCGATGGGCCTGCCCGACGACGTCTCCCTCCGCGAAGAGCGCTCGCACACCACCCGCGAGAACATGACCGAGGCCGCCCGGGTGCTCCGCGCGCGCGGGCTCCCGCTCGGCCCCGTGGCGATCGTGAGCGACACCTTCCACCTCGCGCGATCGCGTCGCCTCGCGCGGGCCGCGGGCCTCGACCCGGTGACGGTCGCCGCGGTGTCTCCGGCCTGGACCGACCGCCGCCGCGCCACCTGGTGGGTGCTCCGCGAGGCCGCGCTCCTCGCCGCGGGCGACCTCGACCTGCGCAGGTAACGAACAGCGTCCCCTCACGTTCGGGCCGCGTCCGCCCGTTTACAAAGGTGTGCCGAGCCGACCGCCCGACGCGCCCCCGGAGGCGGGCGCCGCGCCGCGTGCGCGAGCGTGGCGCGTGTTCGCGTGGGCGGCCGGCGCGATGTCCCTCACGGCGTACTTCGCCGAGTCGGCCCGCGACCCGCTCATCACCGCGTGCTTCGTGGGGAGCGCCGTGGCCGTGGCGGTCGCCTGGCGCCGCGCCCCGCCGCTCCGCCCGGCCCTCTCGCGCTACCTCGTCGCGCTCGGGCTCAGCGTCGCGGGGCTCGCGTGCTTCTTCCGCCAGAGCGGCAACACCATCGGCGGGCGCGACGTCGGCCTCGGTGACGTCGCCTTCGCGCTCGCCTACGTGATGGCGGTCGACTCCATCCTCACGTTCGGGCGCGTCAACAACCGCCGCTTCGCGCGCTTCGTCCTCATCGACGCGCTCATCGTCGGCGTCGCGGGGGCCGCGCTCGTCTGGGCCGTCGTGTTCGACCGCGTGGCGCGCGCCCTCCCCGTCGACGTCCGCCTCGCGCTGCTGGTGTACCCCACCGGCGACCTCGTGACCTTCACCGTCACCCTCTCCCTCGTCACCATGGCGCGCCGGCGCCCCGTGTCGCTCTACGCGCTCCTCTCGTTCGCCACCTTCTCCTTCGTCTCCGACCTCGGGACGCTCTCCGGGCGCCTCGCGCAGCGCGGGCCCGACGCGCTCACCGCCGCGACGCTCATCGTCGCGTGCGCCTCGGTGGCCGTGTCGGTGTGGCACCCGTCGATGGGCGACCTCGTCCGGCTCAACCTCATGCCCCGGCGGAGCAACGGGGCCCGCGTCGCCCTGCTCGCCCTCGCCACCGCGGCGCCCGGCGTGGCGGGCTTCCTCGGCGCCCTCGACCCGCACGTGAGCATGGCGTCGAGCGCGGCCCTCACCCTGCTCTTCGGCGCCCGCTGCGTGTCGCTCGTCCGCGACGCCGCCCTCTCCCACGCCCGCACGCTCGGCACGATGTCCGCCGGCGCCCTCGACGTCGTCGCCATCGTCCTCCCCGAAGGAACCGTCGTCGAAATGGCCCCCGCCACCGCCTCGCGCCTCGGCCTCGCCGTCAGCGCCGACGGCTTCGAACGGGCCTGCCACCCTGCGGACCTCGCCGAGCTCCGCCGCGCCTTCGCCGCCGCCCAGTCGTCCGCCGACCACCGCGCCGAGGTCGACCTCCGCCTCCGCGTCGACGGCGCGCTGCGGCACTTCCACCTCCGCGTCACCGACCTCTGCGACGACCCCGACGTCGCGGGCCTGGTGCTCAACGCGCACGACGTCGACGCCCTCCACCGCCTCGCCACGGTCGACCCGCTCACGGGCCTGCCCAACCGCGCCACGCTCCGCGCGCGGCTCGCGGCGTGGCTCGCCGAGGGGAGAGCCCTCGCGGTGCTCCTCATCGACCTCGACGGCTTCAAGGAGGTCAACGACTCCTTCGGCCACGCCGCGGGCGACGCGGTGCTCGCCACCGTCGCCCGGCGCATGGAGGCCGTCCTCGGCGAGCGCGACGACCGCTGGATCGGCCGCCTCGGGGGCGACGAGTTCGTCGCGGTGGTGGAGGCGCGCGGCGAGGGCGAGGGCGAGCGCGTGGCCGAGGCGGTGGTGGAGGCGCTGCGCGAGCCGGTGGCGGTCCACGCGATGTCGTTCACGCTCGGGGCGAGCGTCGGGGTGCGGCGGGCGCTGCCGGGCGACGCGGCCGACGACGCGCTGCGCGACGCGGACATCGCGCTCTACGAGGCCAAGCGCCAGGGCCGCGGCCGCGCGGTGCGCTTCGAGAGCGCGATGGGCGACGCGATCCGCGGGAAGGTCGAGCTCCGCGCGGAGATCGACGAGGCGATCGCGCGCGGGGAGTTCTCGCTGGCGTACCAGCCCAAGGTGCGCGTCGCCGACGGCGCCCTCGTCGGCGTCGAGGCCCTCGCCCGGTGGAACCGCCCCGACGGCCGCGCCATCCCCCCCGGCCGCTTCATCCCGCTCGCCGAGGAGACCGGGCAGATCGTCCCCATCGGCGCCTGGGTGCTCGACCACGCCCTCGCGCAGCTCGCCCGCTGGGATGATCTCCACGGCCCCTCGCGCCTCCGCATGGCGGTCAACGTCTCGCCGCGGCAGCTCCACGAGGCGGGCTTCGTCGACGACGTCGCCGCGATGCTCCGCGCGCACAACATCGCGCCCTCGCGCCTCGTCGTCGAGCTCACCGAGACGGCCGTGATGACCGACCCCGACCGCGGCGCCCGCCTCCTCGCGCGCATCCGCGCCCTCGGCGTCCACGTCTCCATCGACGACTACGGCGCGGGCAACGCCTCCATCGCGTACCTCCGGCAGTTCCCCGCCGAGGAGGTGAAGATCGACCGCGGGCTCACCGACGGCCTCCGCACCGGCGACCGCTCCGCCGCGGCGCTCGTCCGCTCGATCATCGAGCTCGCCCGCGCGCTGCGGCTCACCGTGGTGGCCGAGGGGGTCGAGGACGACGCGCAGCTCATGACGCTCCGCGCGCTCGGGTGCGACGTGGCGCAGGGCTACGCCATCGCGCCGCCGCTCGACGTGGAGAAGGCCACTCGCTACGTGCGCGAGCACCCGCCGGCGCGCCACTCGCTCCCGCCGCGCGACAGCGCCGCGCCGCCCGCGCTCCACTGACGGACGGCGCGGGTCACCCGGCGAGCGTCGGGTCGATCTCGCGCGCCACCTGCCGCGGGTCGGGCACCGCGAACCACGCCGGCTCGGCCGCGCCCGCGTGCGTGACGAGCAGGAGCCGCTCGCCCTCGACGCTCAGGGCGGTGATGTCGGCGCGGCGCACGCTCCAGGTCGCGAGCTGCACGTTGAAGCGGTGGGGGCAGAAGCCGAGGCGCTCGGTGGTCAGGAGCATCTTGCCGCCGCGCCCCTCGCCGTCGAGGAAGTGGTTGCCGGGCCACTCGCGCGCGACGGCCTCACCGCGCTCGAGCGGGAGCTCGGGCACGGCGGCGAAGAGCCGCATCACGAAGAAGGGGACGCCCACCAGCGGGACCCCCGCGCCCAGCCCGCAGAAGACGCTCAGGCCGACGATCAGCGGCCACTGCGCGGAGGGGTCGTGCCCGTTGGCCTGGATGCTGTGGACCAGCAGCGCGAACATGCCCGCGGCGCCCACGATCCAGGCGGCGATCACCGGCCAGCGCGTGAGCAGGAAGAGGATCGGCAGGAGGGCGACGCGCGGCGCGAGGCGGCCGGTCGCGCGCCGCATGCCGAACGCGATGGCGCTGAGCGCGAGAAGGAAGAGTACGGGCCGCAGGGCGTCGTCGTGCATGGAGGGGCGGGAGGATACGCGGCTTCGCGGGGGAGGGTGGCAGCTACACGCGGCGAGCAGAATGAGGCGAACGACGGCGGCTGTCGGGGCGGGCGGTGAGTCGTCGGGTGCTACCTCCAGACGACCGCGTCCAAGATCGGACGAGCCGCCTCTTGCAACGGCGAGCCGCACGTCGATGAACGCAAACGAACCGCTTGAAACTCCACGATCACACCAGACGAGAACGGCACGAACCAGGTGAAGCGCTCCACGCCGTCCTCGGCCCAGGCGCACGCGACAACGGGGACGCCCGCGATGTGGTCCGAGCGCCAGGCGGGTTCACCGCGGCGAACGCGACGGTCCATCAAGTCCGAGAGGGTGCGCGCGGGCGAACCCGTCGGGTCCGTCGAGAGCCTCGCAACGAGGACGGTGAGGGGGAGGTCCTCGTGGTGTTCGCCGTACGCGGCAACGTCGACCGTCGGCGCGAATCCCCACCCCGACGGAACCGGGATCCGGCGCCAGCCGTCGGGCGTCGGCAGCGTCAGCAGATCCGAAAGAGAAGGGGTCACGCGCTTCGACCTGCCGACGGTCGCCCGAGGCGCCGCACGGCGCGGCTGCGTGGGCACCGGTCGGTCAGACGGCCACCTTCCGAGTGCGACTGTCGAACGAGAACACGCGCCATGCGTGCAGGCCGCCGGGACGCGTGGTCTCGACCACCGCGCCGCCCGCGTACTCGGAGGTGGCGCTCGCCCAGAAGGCGCGGCCGCCGCGGTTCCCTTCGGAGACGCGGACGACCCAACGCACGCCAAAGCGATCCCAGAGCAGGAAGGCCGCCCGTCGGCCCACACCGGAGCGGCGGTGCCGACGAACGACGAAGAACTCGGCGACATCGAAGTCGTCGGGATCGTCCGACGCCGGCGAGCCGCGCGTGACCAGGGCGAAGCCGACGACCCGAGCGCCCCAGCGAATGAGGAAGGGGAACCGCCGCTCGGGCTCCGACCAGTAGAGCGGCAGCTTGTCGTAGCCGAAGCGCCCGTCGGCCCCCAGCTCCAACGCGAAGGTCTCGCTGAGGTCGTAGGCGTACAGCTCCAGGAGGTTCGAGAGCAGCGCGGCATCGCGCGGCGTTGCCGCCTCGAGGGCGACCTGCTGCGAGTCGATCATCGGGTCATGTCTTCGTCGAACGGCTGGCCGATGTGGCGCCGCAGTAGGCCAGGTGCTTGTTCGACGGCAGCAGTGGGGGCGGTCGCCACCATCGGCTTGTTGGGCAGTTGCGTCAAGATACCCTGAGCCTTCCTTAGGCCGATCTATGCGTTGAACGGCCCAACTCGTACACAGAGTAAAACCACAATCGTTGCGACGTCGTTCCGTTTTTGCCTATCATCCGCTTGCGGCGCAATACGACCTGCACAATTGCCGGACCTCGATGAGGAAATACGACATTGGCTCGAAGTGCGAGGTAGTCCAGCACCTCGTGTGCTCCGTTCGCTCTCGTCTGGCTCTTTGCTCGTCCGATGGGACTGACGCTTCCCCCGTGGACGATCATCTGGCGAGCTATTCCAAGCAGATGCAAGCTATGAATAATACGCTCTGGACGGCGGCCAAGCCGAGTTATGTGGCGCCATCCAACACGCGATACCTCCACAACTCCGAGTGTAGGGTGAGCGCGCTCCGCATTTACAGCATGCCCCCAATCAACATAAGCCTGCCGAATTGCGGACTTGAACTGGTGTCCAAGGGGACTCAGGTTGATATCTCGACGCCGCGCGACAATAGTCGGCAAATCTAGCGTAACGGCTTTAGCTAGTCGCCGGATATGCCCCTTCGAGTGAGGACCAAACGTGTTGTGCCTCTGAAGCAAGACAACCTGCTTGTTCGTGAGCGAGTACGACTCCTCGCATCGAAGATCCGCCCACCATGACAGTGGTTTCTTCTTTTCTCTCTCGAGAACATAGACCAAAACAACAGGCCCTGGCAGTGAGTTCCAGCGGGGACGATGTTTGTTGATATAGTCTTCGCCCAGTTGCACACCAACTACATCAGGCGACGTCTTCCATTCGCGATAGTAACTCGGTCCTGACTTCACCTGCACAAACGCAATTTGCCCGGTGTCGCGATCTCGCTGACGAAAGAACACGACCCCATCAACTGCGTCATCGTTCTGCGGGTCAATTCCCTGCCATCCGCTTGACCACGAAACTTGAACAATACGCGAAACGTGGTTGAGACCGACAGCCTCTTGTCGCTTGGTAGTCACAGTGCTCCTGACTCAAGCTTCGCGGCTAGAGAGCGGCGGTTGGGGCGGTGATGTAAGAAGGGGGTAGTGTGACCTAGCATTCATGTGCGGATCAGATCTAACGCATCACACATTGCTGCGGCGCCAAGCTGAACTGAGTTAGGCACATTCAGCTAGGTCACGCAGCAAAGCTAGCACAAACAGCGAATCAAGAAAATCAATTTCGCCGACGGCAGCGCTCTGTCTATGCATTTTCCTCCCCTCCGTCGTCGCGAGCAATCATGTGAATCGTGGTCGACGAATATACAAAGATCTCCGGCAGAACACTTCTGATGTGGCCATCTTCGAAATAGTGATGGGCGATGCTCGGAAAAAGCTCCCGCGGGACTGGAAACTTAGCTTTCGGGTTATGAAACATCGAAAGCCCCTCACCCCACGTTTCCTCACTCGTTTCATCCACTTCGTAACTGAAGATGTGCGGCACTGAAGCGTTCGGGTCGTGATCGTGCAGAGTTCCTCTGCGAAACATTCTCACTCCAGGGTGAGCAAAACCCGCTTGGCGTCCGAGCCGATTAAACTTTGAAATCGTCCCGGAAGCAGAGAAAAGCACCGCGCTGACGTTCTCCGCACCAGGCAAGAAGAAAAAACCAGAGGGAATCTTTTTGTCGCCGAATTTGTGCGAATTGATTTTGATTGGTTTGACGACAAGTGTTCCAGATTCGTCATAATAATGCTCATGACGGTAACCATAAAGGTAATTACCCAGCGCTGTCGACGACCACAGCATAGACTGATCATCATGGAAGTCAGCTATCGCAAAGATGAGCGGCAAACCACGAACATGCGGAGATCTCCAATATTTCTTTCGAAGCTTCGAGTTCAGTGGACTGCCAAATCGGATTGGCATGAGATCTTTTTGCAGTTCTTGAATTTCAGTTGCAGACTTGGGAGCCTTAACAATTCCTCGTTTCGGTGGGTTGTCAAGCTGGCGGCCTACAATAACGGCCTCAACGGCAACGCTGCGATCAAACTTGCTGACAATAAAGTCCGGGGAGCGATGAGTTCGATCGAGGAATAACTCCTCCTCTTTGAAGTAGGTGAACAGATACAGTTCCCATGTTCTCGCGTCAAACCCGCTTGATTGGAACTGACTGACAAAGTTCCCGTCGATGTCATGATAATGAGGCATCAATTCTCGAATGATTGATCGCCCCGGCAAAAATGCGAGGTCGTTGGCGAGGTGCACGAAACCTGGATGCAGTCGCTCTTGCGGGACTACTGGATCGAAAAGATTGAGCGACGGCACCTCGTCCCCCTGTCGATGGTGTTTTTCGCCGGACTCCGACCGTGAGCAAATCGTACTTGTAAGCCACTCGACAGCGGCGGCAACCGTAACGAAGGAAACTTGTACATCAACGGCCCTGAATCGTCCGCTCAGATCGCGCATCGACACAACAGCCGCGTAATCGTTATCTGTATAGTCGTGCAGCACAACGGCTAAGATCGACTCGTCAGTATTCGAATACCAATCTATTTCCTCTGACATAACAGAGGCATATGGGCTCTTCCACAGACCTGAAAGTGCGGTGTACCGTTTGCGATCTATGTTTACGACAAGTTGGCTGCTTACGTCAGTCTTCACGTGGGCCTAGCCTTTTCTGTAAGGTTCTGCTGCTCATTCGCAGCGTCGTACTCCGAAGCTGCCCAACGGCCTGCCGATGTGCCGCCGCAGCGGGGCAGGTGGGTAGCGGGTGAGTGAGGAGGGGGCGGTCGGCACCATCGGCTTGTTAGACGTACCCAAACGGTGTTGCAAAACGCAATTCACAGATGATCGGCTGACAGAGGAGTCGAACCACTGCCTCTTTCCTCTCAAACCCACCGCCGATGGAGATGGGCTTGAGACGAAAGCGCTCTACCGCTAAGCTAGTCAGCCACGAGAAGCATATTCCTTTGCCACATTTGCGTCAAGCAGATAGTCTGTGCACAACGCTCCAACGATAGCCTTCCTGCGACGTTCTTCACTCTCAAAGCGGGAAAACGATTTCCTCAGAACGGGAAGTATCTCGGTCTCGATGTCGGGACGTGCCATCACCAGAAGTGCCCGTGTGACTTTCTGCATGACCCGCGAATACAGGATCATATCTTCAATTGAAATGGCATTGACACTTGAAGGCTTAGCCTTGTAGAGACGAGTCAACTTCTCCGGCGTGAATCGCTGAGGCTCTCCTTGCTCAAGTGTCGATTCGGTTTGATTGCGCGTTGACTGCATACTCGCAAAGTGGGCTTTGTAATAATTCTCGGCGATTCGATCGATATCAGCATGCACCGCGGCATTCCGAACCAATCGATAGTATTCCATCAGGTGAGTCTCGACGTTGCCGACGGTACTACAAAAGATCTCCTCGCGCAGCGCTGCATCTCGCTCGTTCTCGTCTTTGTAACTTAATGGTAGCTCTTGCTTGTTGGCCAGGAGAACTAGCTTTCGGACCAAGCGCCGCAGCATGTCCTCCCCCTTCGGGCGAGGATCAGTGCCATTGGGATCCATAGCATTGTACGAAGGTTTCCCCCGTAGATACTCTTCGAGGTCCTGCAAAAAGCCTTCGAGCACCTGATGTTGGAACACAATGCCGAAAGAACCCAGCGGCTTGCGCAACTCTGGGATTTGTTTGAAGCCAAGATAGTGCTGCTGCTTCTTTGCTAGTTCTTCCAGATACCGTTCTGGAGTATCCGTATCTTGTGCACTTTCGAGGGCATTCGCGACAACAGCATCCACCATGCAGATGTGGGCGTTCACATTGCCGAGACGTTGTTTAAAGTTCCGGAATTGCTGTGCGATTGTAGTCATTCCGAGTCGACACCCTTCCGACGTCCGCGACGCCTCGCAAGTTTGTCATCTAGTTCACCTGTCTAACATCATCTTCGACTGCCTAACCCGTCGGTATTCCCGTAACACGCCTGTTAGGCCGCCGGCTCCGGCGCGATAACCCGGTAACCCGCGTGTTAGGCCGCCGGCCGCCCCCGCCCTGATCTCCCTACGCCCGCCTGCGCCCCTCGCCATCCGTCCAGTACCGAGGCTCCCCCGACGCACCATTTCCTGCGCGGCGTCGATAACCCCGCGCGCCGTCTCGCACCCGGCGGCGCCTGGAGCCCCCTCATGACGCTGATCGAAGCCCTCCGCACCACCCTCCGCCGCCTGCACTACGCCGCGCGCACGGAGGAGGCGTACGTCCAGTGGACCCGCGCCTTCATCGCCTTCCACGGCCGCCGTCACCCGCGCGACCTCGGCGCCCCCGAGATCACCGCGTTCCTCAACGACCTCGCCGTCCGCCGCCGCACCTCGGCCTCGACGCAGAACCAGGCGCTCTGCGCGCTGGTGTTCCTCTACCGCAGGGTGCTCGAACTCGACGTGCCGGCGCTCGACGGCCTCGAACGCGCCCGCCGCCCCGCGCACCTCCCCGCGGTGCTCTCGCGCCAGGAGGTGACGGCCCTGCTCGATCACCTCGACCCGCCCTTCCGCCTCCTCGGCGAGCTGCTCTACGGCGCGGGCCTGCGCCTCCTCGAAGCCGTCTCCCTGCGCGTGAAGGACGTCGATTTCGACCGCCGCCAGATCACCGTTCGCCGGGCGAAGGGCGAGCGCGACCGCCCCGCGCTCCTGCCGAACCGCGCCAGCGAAGCCCTCCGCGCCCAGCTCGACGTCGTCGCCCGACGTCACGAAGCCGAGCTCGCCGCCGGACGCGGCGAGGTCGACCTGCCCTACGCCCTGCGCGCGAAGATGCCCGGCGCCGCCACCAGCCTCGCGTGGCAGTACGTCTTCCCCGCGTCGCGCCCGTGCGTCGACCCGGCGACCGATCGCCTCGCGCTCCACCACCTGCACGAGAGCGCGATGCAGAAGGCCGTCTGCGACGCGGTGAAGGCCGCCCGCATCGCGAAGCGCGCGAGCTGCCACACGCTCCGCCACAGCTTCG
>JAXLYI010000028.1:0-173196 GCA_046351555.1 Polyangiales bacterium | reverse complement strand
GGTGACGGCGGGCGGGGCGGCGAGCGACGCCGTCACCGCGGGATCACGCAGCGGAAGCCAATGCCCGATTGTTGATGAGCAGGGCTCTCCGCCGCGTCAATTGAGAACACACCTGCGCTCGTACGATCAGTCCATGCGCCGCCTCGGTTGAGCGATACAGGCAGGCCGGACGTCAACGTGGTTCCCGATACGCGAGCTGCTGAGCGAACATTGACGAGCGAGTCGTTGTTGTAGCCCTCCGGCCAGTACGTTGCGGCGAACCCCGTTTCTGTGGTGGACGGAGCAACTACCCACTCCGCAGTCCACTCTGGTGCGTTCCCGATCATGTCCTGCGCCCCGGCCCCGCTGAAACACCCGGCTCCGCCGCCTGCGTTCCGTGCGCCCATTCCCATCGTGTTGCAGTTCGTGTTCATCGTCCCGTCGTTCGCACCGGGATCCACCGTACCCCGCGCCGCCGCAAGCCACTCATCGCCCGTCGGCAGCCGCTTGCCCGACGCGCGGCACGCCTCGTTCGCCTGGAACCATGTGATCCACCGCGCCGGCGCCCGCCCCGTGCGGCTCAGCGCGAACGCCGGCGCCATCGCGCGGGCGCGATCCCACTGGCCGTTGCGCGGCAGGTCGCCCATCACGCCGTCCGCTTCGAACAGCGCCATGCCGCTGCCGTCCTCCGCGCTGTTCACGCTGGCCTCGTAGCGGTCGACCCAGAACGCGCTGTTCCGGCGGCCCACCTTCACCACCTCGTCGCGCGTTCCACCCGCGAGCGCCCGCACGCACAGCGTCGCCCCCGCGGGCATCGTCGCGTCGGCGGCGACCGTGTACCCCCGCGGGCACGCCGGATCGTTCGCCTCCAGCGCCGCGAGCCGCGCGTCGAGGCCCCCCGTCGCGCCGGCCGCGGTGCCCGCGTAGATCGCGTACGGCACCGGGTTCACGTTGGCGTCGCGCACGACCCCCGCCACGCCGGGCAGGTCGACGTCCACCACCACGTCGCTCCCGTTGAACGTCGTCGCCGGGCAGGGCGAGGTCGCATCGTCGAGCGGAACCTGCACGGCGAACGCCCCGTTGTCCGCGATGGCCACGTCGACCTGCGGCCTGCACAGGTCCGTCGTCATCCCCGCGCGGCGGAAGTGGAACGTCGCCTGCTGCGTCCCGCTCATCCCGGTGATCGTGCCCGACACCGTCACGAACGTCCGCGGCGCGCCGCCCGCCACGCCGGGCCCCGCCACCGCGAGCCGCACCGCGCCGAACACGCCCACCACCAGCACCAGCGCCCGCGCGAGGAAGCGCGCCCACGAACTGTTCTCGAGTTGCATGGTGTTCTCCTTCACCGCGGGATCACGCAGCGTACACCGGCTCCATGGGAAGCGTCATCCGATGGACTCACCAACAGAAAGAGTTGGAAGACGCCAGCCTGCCGTCCGAGCGACCAGTACCCACCGCGCAGTGCGGCAGCAGGAATGCCGGACACGCGCCCACTGCCGCCTGGCCCAGCTACGGTACCGAGAACATTGTGAACAGTATCGTCGTGCGCCCAGTCCACGCCCCCGTCTGTCTGAACCCAACGTTGACGAGAGGTAAAGTCTCCGATCGTGGCATACCACTCGTTTGTCCACTCATGCAGATTTCCGATCATGTCTTCCGCGCCCCACGTGCTTCTGCAGAGGTTGCGCCCTCCTGCGGCTCGCGGCCCCTCACCACGATCGGTTACGCAGCGAGCGTCAGCACCGTCACTCGGAGTTGTGGGGTCGTCCGTTCCATCTGCGGCGAGTAGCCACTCGGGTCCTGAAGGCAGGCGCTTCCCAGCCGCCAGACACGCTCGATTCGCTTGAAACCAGTTCATGGAAGAGGGGCTAACCCCACTGGCAGACCTGATCAGACACGAAGGGAGCGCACGAGGTTGACCGTCAACCGGAAGGCCACGAGCGGAATCGCAATTCGAGCGGCCGTCCGCAGCATACAGACCGCCTTCATATCGATCGACCCAGAAGGCACTTGGACCAGCGCCCACTCGAACGACTTCGTCGTAAACGGTGCCGTCCGAATTCCTTCGGATGCACAGTCGGGTACTTCCAGTAAACGTGGGGTCTGGCTGTCGTTCATACCCCACCGGGCAATCCGGCGTCCCGTACTGCTGCGCGTACAGCGCGTACGGCACCGGGTTGACGTTCGCGTTGCGCACGACGACGCCCGCGTCGCCGAGGCTCACCGACACGGTGACGTTGCCGCCGTTGAACAGCGCCCCCGAGCAGCTCTCCGTGTCCACCTCGACGCTGTACGCCCCCGTCGTTGCGTCGGGCGTGATCGTCACCGCCGGCGGCGTGCACGTCACGCTCGACCCCGTGTTTTGGAAAGTGAACACCGCCGACACCGCCCCTGTCACGCCCGTCAGCGTCCCCGCGACGGTGAACGCCGTACGCGGCGGCCCTCCGGGCACCCCGTCGCGCGCGCTCGCGATGCGGTTGCCCACGAACGCCGCCGCCATCACCACCACCGCCAGCACCGCGGCCTTCGCCGCGAAGCGCCCCCAGTCCTCTCGCTCCCTGCTCATCGCCCGCCTCCCCGAATCTCGCCTTCGAACGTGATCCCGCCGTCGGTGCGCCCGCGCAGCGTGCCGTGCCACGTCATGTTCGCGCGCATCGACACCGCCCCCGCGTCGCCCACCAGCGCCGCGCTGCTGAACTCGATCGTCATCGTCACGTCCACCCCAGCGTCGCCCCCGCCATCACCGCCCGCGTCTGCGTCCGCGCCTGCGTCCGCATCCGTGCTCGCGTCCGCGCTCGCTTCCACCGCCGCGTCGCCCACGTCGCTCACTGCGTCGCTCGCCGCGTCGCTCGCATCGGGGCTCACCTTCGCATCCCCGCCGCCTGCGTCGCCGCGCCCCGGCGTGTTCGCCGTCGTGCTCGGGCACCCCGCGAGCAGCGCCAGCATCAACGCGCCCCACGCCCCTCGCCGCATCGTCTCGCCTGCCGCCATCAGAACCTCCCCTCACACCCGACGCTCACCGCGCCGAAGCCCCCCGGTCCGCACCGGAACGTCGTCACCCGCGCCCGCGTCGGCGCCGCCACGAACAGCGCCACCGCCGCCGCCGCGAACACCCCCGCCCCCACGAAGCCCGCCACCTGCGGCGCCACCACGTCCGCACCCGACACGTCGTCGAGCAGCCCTCGACATGTCCCCTCGCGCGCCGGGTCGTAGCCCGTCGGGCACTGCGTGTCATACGTGCCGCGTCGATCGAAGCGCGCCGCCGTCGCCCACACCCCCACGCCGAGCCCCACCGCCGCAAGGCCCGCGCTCACCCAGGCCAGCGTGCGGAGGGTTCCGCTCGGCGATGGGCTCGTCGGCGGAGGAACCGCCGCGCCCGCGTCACCCGCCGTGTTCGTCGCCGCACCCGTGCTGGTCGCGCCCAGCGGGACGAGCGTCACCTGCACCAGCGTGCGCTGCCCGGCCGTGACGGTCTCGCGGCGCTCGACGGGGTGGTGGCCCGGCACGTCGACCCGCACCACCACCGTCCCCGCCGTCACCCGCACCGGCGCCCGCATCGGGAACTCCCCCGCCCGTCGCGCGTCCACCGTCACCTCGCCGCGGCCGCGCTCCCCGGTGACCAGGAGCTCTCCGACGTGCGTCGCGATCACCGCGCGCTGCTGCTCCAGGGCGGCGCGGTTGGCGCTCACCCACGGATCGTCGCCGCGCGCGAGGGCCGCGCGCATCGCCTCGTCGGCCTCGCCCCAGCGCCCGAGCGCCATCAGCGTGATGGAAGTCCGCGCCTGCGCCCGCGCGCCGTGGCAGAGCGACGTCGCGTGTTCGAAGCGCGCGAGGGCGGCCGCGTGATCGCCGCGCTGGTTCAACTGCTGGCCCTGCGCCTCGTCGGCCTCGGCCTCCGCCGCGGAGGGGCAGGTCGCCTGCGCGCGAAGCTCGGTCGTCGCCAGCAGCGCCGCGAACGCCGCCGCGCCCGCGCTCACGCCGCGCCGTGATGGGATGGGAGGGTCGTGCTTCATGGTGCGGTGGGGCTCACAGGCAGAGGTTGGTTCCGTTGGGGCCGATGCAGTCGCGCCCCGTCGGTGGAGGAAGCGCCGGCAGCTCGATGCGCCCGTTGCGCCCTCGCGTCGGCCGCCCGCGACGACCCGTCGTCACCGGCTGCGGCGCCGCAACAACCCGCGGCGTCGGCGTGGGCGCGGCCGTCGGAACCGGCGTCCCCGCAGCCACTGTCGGAGTCACCACGGGCGCTGCCGTGCACCGCAGTTGAACGCGCTCGGGCGGCGGCGCGTTGACGAAGAGGAACTCCTCCGCGGCGCACCCGTCCGCTTCGACGCGGACGCGGTGGGAGGTTCCGTCGGCGGCGTAGGTCGCGCGCAGAACACCGACCGTCGCGGGCGCGCCGTCCACCGACACGCGCGCGGTGGCGGGCTCCGCGGTGAGCGCGACGGCGAAGCGCGGGGGCGCCGCGGTCGCGCGGCCGTGCAGGAGCATCGTCGTGAAGGCCGCGACGCCGAGCACGCCGCACGTCGCGACGAACGCGATCGTTCCACGCGACCGCCGCGGTGCGGGCCTCGGCGGCGTCGATGCGTCGAAGGAGCCGGCCGCGTCGCCGAGCGTGGTGCCGTGGCGCGACGGCGTCGGCGAAGGGGCCTCCTCCGGCCGTGGCTCTGGCATTGGCAACACCGCGTCGGGGACGGTGGTCCCGCCTTCGGATGCGTCGTCGCCCGCGAACACCGGCGCCCACTGCGCGCGCGTGAGCTCGTCGGCGAAGGGGAGCAGCGCCCGCGCGAACGAGCGCACCGAGGGGAAGCGCTGGCCTGCCTCCGCCGACATGGCGCGCGCCACGGCGCGGGCGACGCCCTCGGGGACGCCCGCCCGCACCGTTTCCAACGGCGCGAACGATCCCGCCGACACCCGCGCCATCACCTCGTACACGGAGGCCCCTTGAAACGCGGGGACGCCCGCCAGGCACTCGTACACGATGGCGCCGAGCGCGTACTGGTCGAGCGACGCGTCGAGCTTCCGCTCGCCGCGGGTCTGCTCGGGGGCCATGTACGCGGGCGTCCCGAGGAGGCCGTGCGTGAGGCGGTGGACGGTCGGCGTCTCCACCAGCCCCGCGATGCCGAAGTCGACCACGACGGGGCGCACACGGCCGTCGCGCCACTGCTCCAGCACGATGTTGGCGGGCTTGAGGTCGCGGTGGACGAGGCCCTGGTCGTGCGCCTCCTGCACCGCCGCGAACACCGGGAGCAGCAGCGCCAGCGCGTCGGCGACGGCCATCGGCCCGCCCTCGTCGATGCGCTTCTCCAGGTCGCGCCCGGTGAGAAACTCCATCACGAGGTAGGGCGATCCGCGGTGGGTGCCGACGGTGATCACCTTGACGACGTTGGGGTGCTGCACCCGCGCGGTGGCCTGGGCCTCGCGTTCGAAGCGGGCGCACATCACGGGCTTCTCGCGGTGGTCGGGGCGCAGGGTCTTGATGGCGACGCGCGTCCCGAGCGCCCGGTGGCGGGCCTCGTAGACGCGCGACATCCCGCCCTCGCCGAGCTTGCTGGTGAGCTCGTAGTCCCCGAGCACGTCCCCCCGCTGCCAGTCGTCGTCCCAGCCCGCCATCGCGTCGCTCCCGTCGCCCGCCGGGGCGTCCGGCGTGCGGTCAAACGCGCGCGAGTTCATCACCGGCGCGTCGGGGGCGTCAACGTCGTCGTCGCGGGAGGCCATCGGGGCGCCGACGTTTCAGAGCAACCGCCGCGCCGCGCACGAAGCGCCCGCAATCCCGCGGCGCGCGATGCCTCCTGGCGGAGGGCTCCGAACGCGATCTCCGAACGCAATCGGAGGGTGCCGGGTGCGTTCGGAGGGGGGCCGGAGGGCGGAAGACGTGGGCGTCGGCTGGAAGCGGGGTTGGTCGCTTCGCGCCTGCACCCCGCGCTACGGAATGCAGGCGCCCCCTCCGGGGGCTTTCGAAGCCGCGCATGGACCCATTGCGTCCCCACTTCCAAAGCCCCGAAGGGGCGCTGGCACTCCGTAGCCTGGGGTGCAGGCGCGCAGCGACCAACCCCAGGCGCCCCGGCGAACTCTTGCGCATTGCCAGGAGCCCCGCCGGTCGCCCGTGCCCCTCTTTGCGCGCTGCCAGGAGCCCCGCCGGTCGCCCGCACACCGCCTCGCGCGCTGCCAGGAGCGCCGTCGGTCGCCCGCGCTGCTCCTGCCGCGTTGCCAGGGCGTCCGCGGGTCGCACATCGCCCTGTTTTTCAGCCGCATCACGCATGGAACGGCCGGCGCCGACGCGTACGTTCGGGAGCGACAACCCCCACCGGAGGAGACCGCACGATGGCCGCACCGTTCTTCGACGCCAACGCCTCGCTCGACACCACCCGGGAGGAGCTGAAATGGCTCTCCCGCCGCCTGCGCCGCCACAAGCGCGCGCACGACCTCGCCGACCGGGTCGACCCGCTGCTCGCGGAGTGGCCGGGGCTCCACGCGCAGCAGCTCGACCACTGGGACGCGCAGCTCGACGCCCAGGTGGACGTGACCCTCGCCGACGAGGCCCTCGACGCCGCCGTCGACGCCTTCCACGCCGACGTCCTCGCGAGCGTCGGCAACGACAGGACGAGCCCGCGCTACCGGGCGTGGTTTCGCCTGCCGCCCAACGAGCTCAAGCGCTTCGTGCTCGGGGCCGAGCTCGAGACCGTGCGGGGCTGGATCACCATGCTCGACGCGGAGACTGACGAGTCGCTGACGGCCCACCGCCCGGGCTTCGTGGCGCGGGTGAAGGCCGCCGACGAGGCCGCCGCCGCGCGGGCCGAGGCCGACCGCCGCAACGCCGCCTTCCGCACGGTGGGCCCCTACGCGGACTACGTCGGACGCGTGCTGCAGACGCGCGAGCAGGTGGCCGCCGAGCTCGAGCGCCGCCGCGCCCACGACGCGACCGGCGAGCTCCCGCGCGACTGGGCGAACGGCTTCTTCCGCCCGCGCGCGTCGCAGGTGAGCGAGGAGGAGAAGGCCGCCCGCGCCGCCGAGCGCGAGCGCGAGCGCCAGGCCCGCGAGGCCACCGAGGCCCGCCGCAAGGAGCTCGAGGCCAACCTCAAGAAGACGCGCGCCGACCTCGCCGCGCTCGACAAGCCCGCCCGCCGCCGCGCCGGCAAGCGCTGACCCCCTCGCCCGAACGTCCCCGTCACCCCGCCGCCCGGGGCTCCCCCGATCAATGCAGGCTGATCCGCACCGGGCGCGTCGCGAGCTCGTGGGCGAGCGACGCGCGCGCCGGGTCGCTGATCGGCGTGACGTTCCACTGGATCATCCGGTCGAGCGCGGTGCTCTCGATGGAGAGCTCGGTCTGCGTCCGCACGTCGCAGCCCGCGCCCTCGTCGAGCGCCGCCGGGATCGCCACGCACCGGCTCAGCGCCCCCTGCGCGATCGCGTTGGCCCGCACCACGTTGCCCAGGCGCTCCTCGGCGCGCGACGACAGCAGCGACACCACCCCGTCGCGCTGGAGGTTGTCGGGCGCGCGGCGCACCGTGTCAAGCGCCACCCGCGGCATCCCCAAATCGAGGTAGCGCCGCAACAGAACCCGCGTCGCCACCACGTCGCCGGGCCGCTGCGCCACGCGCTGCTCGAGCGCCCCGAGCCCCATCCGCTCGGCCTCACTCACCCGATCGACCACCGGCCGCACGCGCACCCACCGGCCCCCCGCCCACGCCACGGCCACCGCGCCCACGATCACGATCTGCGTCTTCACCTCCACGGCAAACGAGATATACCCCAACTCATGGGCCCCGAAGACATCCGGACGCTCCGAAAAGACCTCGGACTCACCCAGCGCCAGCTCGCCGAGGCGCTCAAGCTCGACCCCGCCACCGTGCGCGCGTGGGAGACCGAAGCGCTCTTCCCCACCAAGGCCCACTGCGACGCGATGGCCGCCCTCCGCGCCAATCCGCCCCCGAAGCCCTCGAAGAAGAACGCCACGCCCTTTCAGGTGCTCGCCGACCCGAGTTTTTTCGCACTCCTGCGCAAGCTGGTCGCGCACCCCCGGCTCCGCGCGGAGGTCGAGCGCCTCGCCGCCGAGCACCCCGACCCCCTCGACGAGTGACCCGATGTTCCGCTTCCCGCTTGACGGCCCGGCGCCGGTCACGGTGGAGTAGCGCCCCGTGGCGGAGAGCAACATCATCACCATCGACGAGGTGCCCCGCATCCTGAGCGGGCGGGGGTGGTCGCCGCGCACCCTCGACACGCGCACCTGGCGCTGCACCGTCCCCCTCGGCGGCGGCTCCGCGCGCTTCGTGGTGCGCCACGCGGGCCCCTGGATCTACCTCTCCGTCATGCCCTTCCTCGACCCCGACTCGGTGCGGCCGTGGGGCAACGGGAAGTACCCGGCGCGCTTCCTCGGACGCATCCTCGCGGTCAACGCCAACCTGTCGATGGTGAAGTTCGCGCTCGACGACGACGGCGACCTCGCGCTCCGCGTCGAGCTGCCCACGGCGTCGCTCCAGGCGCGCGAGCTCGACACCGCGCTCACGCTGCTCTTCACCACCACCGAGCAGTACCGCGCGCCCATCCGCGACGCGCTGCTCGACGCCGGCCGCGTCGCCGAGCAGTCGGGCCCCTACGAAGCCCGGCCCTCCTTCCCGCCCGACGAAGACGAAGGCCCCTCCGACGAGGCCGCCCCCGCCATCACCGTCGGCGACGCGCCCGTCGACACCGGCGAGGCCGAGGCCGCCGCCACCGACACCCCGCCGGCCTCCTCCTCCGCGTAGCCGCCGTGCGGGCCGGCGCGCTCGTCGCTCTAGCCCTCGCGCTCACGGCCTCGTGCCGGGGCCGCGCGCCCGCACCGACCGCCCCCGACGCCGCCGTCGAGCGCCCGCCCGCGCGCCCCGCCGCCGTCGTCGGCCGCGCCCACCTGGGACGCCCCCGCGCCACCGTCGAGGCCGTCAACGCCGCGCTCGACGCGCGACGCCCGGCGGACTTCCTCCTCGCCGTCGGGCTCGGCGTCGACGTCGCGGTGCTCTCCGCGGTCGACCCCGCGCGGCCCATCGACGTCGCGATCCTCGCGTCGCCCGCAGCCTCCTACGCCTTCGCGATGACCCCCGGCGGCGCCGGGCACGCGCGCTCGCTCCTCTCGTCGCGCTACCGCTTCACCGTCGAGCCCGGCCTCGGCGAGCGCCTCGCGCCCCGCGGCGACCCGGGCCTCTCCGCGCCCGACCGCCGCCTCCCCTGCGCGCTCGTCCGCGTGCCGGCGCGTGTTCCTGCGCGGGTCGTGTGCGCCTCCGACGAGGCCGCGTTGCGCGCCGCGGGCCGCTGGGTCGCGTTCGAATCCGCCGCGCGCGCCGACGACCACGCCGACCTCGACGTCACCTTCGACGGCGACGGGCTCGCGCGCGACGTCGCCCCAGCCGTGCGCGGCGCATCGATCCTCCTCCAGCGCCAGCTCCTCGCCGCCGCGAGCGCCGCCCGCCGCGACCACGACCGCCCGCCCGACCTCGGCGACCCCGAGGCCGTCGTCGCGCTCGTCGCCGAGGCCGCCCGCTCGCTCGCCGACGACGTCGCCGCCGCACGTTCCCTCGCGCTCCACGCCGACGTGACCAACGCGGGCGCCGAGGTGACCGCGCGCGCGCTCTTCCCCGCGGCCGGCGGCGGTTCGCTCGCGGACGACGCGCGCGGTCGGCTCGGCGTCGCGGGCCCGCACCCGCTCGTCGGGATGCTCCCCGCCGACGCGCTCGTCACCGCCGCGAGCCGCACGTCGCTCGACGCGCGCCGCTCGTCGCTCACGTCGCTCGTCGGCGCGGCGCTCCGGGTGCTCGGCGACCGCGTGGCCACGCCCGACGTCGCGCGGCGCGACCTCGACGCGCTCCTCGGGGCCTCGGGCGACGCGCTCGCGCTCGCGGCGGCGCCGGATGCGCGGGGCGGCGTCGAACTCACCCTCGCGCTCGCGCAGACCGACCAGGGGACCTCCGCGCGCGCCGCCCTCGCGCGGATGGCGACGGCGCCGTGGCTGCGCGGGCTGCGCGCGGGGGCGCCCACCGTGGTGACGCCGCTGCGCGACGGGCTCGTGGTGGCGGGCGCGCCCGACGCGAGCGCGCTGGCGGTGGGCGTTCGGCGCGGGGCGCTGGTGGCCGTGCTCGGGCGCAACGCGCGGGCCACGCTCGACGCGGCGGGCGTCCGTGGTGACGCGCCGGAGACGAACGCGGCGGGGGCCTTCGTGGAGCTCCGGCTCACGCCGAGCGACCCTCCGCTGCGGGTGACGTGGGGCGCCGCGCGCGCGAGCGACGGTGCGGTGGAGGCGACCGCCCGCGCGCACCTCCCGCCGCGCGCGCTCGCGGCGTTGGTGGCGCTCTCGGAGTAGAGGCTACGGGGCTCCGAGCGCGCCGGCCGCGCGGCGGGCGAGGCCCGACACCGCCTCGCCGACGGCGGCGGTCACCTCGGCGCTCAGCGCGGCGCGGACCCGCACGTCGGCGCCCTCGACGGAGACGGCGGCGCCCTCGACCGCGGCGCGGAAGTGAGGCTCGGTGAGCTCGCGCACGGCCTCGCTGCGCATGCGGCCGAGCGCCTCCTCCAGGCGCCGCGCGTGGGCGCCGTCGTCGCAGCGGAGCGTGGCGTCGGCGCGGATCGCGTCGCTCACGGTGACCGACAGGGCCCCCGCCGACACCGCGGCGAGGGGGTCGTTGGGCGGCGCGTTGCCGTCGGCGAGGTGGAGCGCCCACACCGCGGCCTCGGGCGCCACCAGCGGGCGGAGCGGGTCGAGCGCGGGCTGCGAGGCGTGCCCGCGGGCGACGTCGATCGCGCGGTCGAGCATCGCGTCCACCACCGCGGCGGCGCCGACGAGGACGACGCCCTGGGGGGTCCACGCGACGACGCCGCCCGCGCCGCCGTCGCGCCGCGAGCGGACCGCGGTGAGCGTGAAGCCCTCGCGGGTGACGGGCTCGGCGCCGGGCGCGCAGCGGGCGAGGTCGGCGGGCGAGAGGTCGCCGGCCGCGACGAAGGCGAAGTCGTCGGGCGGCAGCCGCGGGATCACCAGCGCCACCGTCCGAACCCGCCGCGCGATGGCCTCCTGACACGACGGCGCGCCGCCCGCCTCCGCGAACCACCCGCGCGTCGCGGGCGCGCTTCGGAGGCGCGCGAGGTCGGCGACCACCAGCGTGCGGGCCGACGCGGGGACGTACGCGAAGGGGTCGCGCGGGAGCTCGCCGGGCCGCGGCGCGGGCGGTGGGTTTCCACTGCTCGCGTGCGGCGGTCGGCGCAGCGCCAGGATCGCGCCCGCGGCGGCGGCGAAGAGAACCATGACGATCACGCCGACGCGGCGCGCGCCGCCCTTCGGGGGGTCGTTGGGGTTGGGCACGCGCGAGTCGTAGAGCGCCGCGCCGCCCGCCGTCGCGTGAAATCGTCGCGGCCGTGGTAGCGTCGCGCGCCGTGTCGCCCATCGTTCGCCGCCGCGCCGCCCTCGCCGCGCTCCTCGCCGCCGCCGTCGCCGTCGCCGCCACCAGCCAGCGCCGTTGGCAGCTCGAGCGCCCGGGGCTCACCGGGAGCGCGACGATCCCGGCGGGCGCGGTGAGCGCCGAGCGCAAGCTCCGGCTGCGTGTCACGCCCGACGCCGCGTTCGTTGGGAAGCGCGTGGAGTTCACGTTGATGGCGACGACGACGGCGACGGACCCGGCGGGGCAGCGGGCGCCGGCGATCGTGCGGGCCGAGAGCGAGCCGTGGACGCAGCCCGACCTCGCGAACGCGGCGCGGCCGGTGTTCGGAATGTTCGCCGGGACGTGCGCGGCCGCGCGGCCCTGCGAGGCGAACTTCACCGTCCGCTGGACGCGCGACCCGACGGCGGTGGGCGCGCCCCTCACCGTCCGCTGGTCGATCTCCGCGACGGCGCGCGGCGTCGGCGACGACCCGCCCGGCGGCGCGCTGACGGTGGTCGAGGAGCCGTGACGGCGCCGGGCGACGCGATGCTCCACCCGGTGGCGCTCGCGTCGCTCGCGGCGCTCGTGTTCAACGACCACTACCTCAAGCTGCAAGCACCTGGGGCGCTCTCGGGGAAGCTGTCGGACGTCGCGATCCTGGTGGTGGGCCCGCTGCTGCTCCAAGGCATCGCGGAGGTGACCGCAGCGCGCGGCGGGCGGGCGTGGCGACCGTCGCGGCGGGTCTTTCTCACCGCGGCGGCGGTGACGTGCGCGGCGTACGCGTTGGAGAAGACGGTGCCGGCGGCGACGGAGGCGTACCGGCTCGCGTGGGGCGCGCTGCGCTGGCCGCTCGACGGATTCGCCGCGTGGGCGCGTGGCGCGCGATGGCCGTCGTACGCGCGGGCGGCGGCGGTCACCGACCCCAGCGATCTCCTCGCGCTCCCCGCGGTGGCGGGCGCGTGGTGGGCGCAGCGCGGGAGGTCGAACGACGCGTCGTGCGCCCCTCCGCACATTCTTCTGCCTCGCCCTTGACGGGCCCTTGAACGGATTTAGTTTCCGTTCACGCACCGATGGAGACCGCGACGTTTCGCGGCGCTCCGGTGCGGGGGAGCGACGTGGTGCGCCGTGCGTGCGGCCCACGCCACGTCCCATTCACGTCCCCGAAGGAGCGCCTCGATGACCACCACCCGCTTCCACGTCCCGTCCCCGTTCCCGCTTCTCCCGCTGCGCAGCGGCGCGCTCTTCCCCGGCACCACGCTCACGCTCCCGGTCGGGCGCGTGCGCTCGGTGGCGCTGCTCGACACGCTCTCGCTCGGCTCCTTCCTCGGCGTTGCCGTGCAGAAGGACGCCGCCGTCTCCGACCCCGGCGACGGCGACCTGCACGACGTCGGCACCTTCGCCCGCGTCGCCCGCGTCGAGCGCACCCGCGACCGCGGCTACCGCGTGACGCTCGAGGGGCTCGCGCGCTTCCAGCTCGACAAGGTCGTCCGCACCGAGCCCTTCTGGCTCGCCGAGGGCCGCGCCGTCGAGGACACCCACGCCGACTCCGCCGAGTCGCGGCTGCTCGCGCAGAGCCTCCGCGAGCACGTCAAGGCCATCGCCGGGCAGTCGGGCGGCGCGCTCGCGGCCATCGCCGACGACGCCGAGCCCGGCACCGTCGCCGACCAGATCGCCGGCGCCCTCGGCCTCCCCGTCGAGAAGGAGCTCGCCGTCCTCCGCGAGCGCGACGTGACCGCGCGCCTCCGCCTCGTCTCCGACCTCGTCGCCGAGGCCCGCGAGCTCGCCGGCCTCAAGGCCAAGATCGAGAACGACGTCCGCCGCGAGTTCGGCAAGAACCAGCGCGACGCGCTCCTGCGCGAGCAGATCCGCGCGCTCCGCAAGGAGCTCGGCGAGGACAAGGACCCCGCCGACGAGCTCGCCTCGCTGCGCAAGCGCCTCGACGAGGCCGGGCTCTCCGACGACGCCCGCGCCGCCGCCGACCGCGAGCTCCGCCGCCTCGAAGGGATGAACGCCCAGCAGGCCGAGGCCCACGTCATCCGCTCGTACCTGGAGTGGATCGCCGACCTCCCGTGGTCGAAGCGGGCCGACGCGAAGGACGACCTCGACGCCGTCGCCGCGCGCCTCGACGCCGACCACCACGGCCTCGACGACGTGAAGAAGCGCATCCTCGAGCACATGGCGGTACTCAAGCTCTCGGGCAACCCGAAGGGCACCATCCTCTGCCTCGCGGGCCCTCCGGGCGTGGGCAAGACCTCGCTCGGACAGTCCATCGCCGACGCGACGGGCCGGCCCTTCCTCCGCATCGCCCTCGGCGGCGTGCGCGACGAGGCCGAGGTACGCGGCCACCGGCGGACGTACGTCGGCGCGATCCCCGGCCGCATCCTCCACGCGATGCGGAAGGCGAAGGTGAAGAACCCCGTCGTCCTCCTCGACGAGGTCGACAAGCTCGCCGCGGGCTGGGCCGGCAACCCCGAGGCGGCCCTCCTCGAGGTGCTCGACCCGGAGCAGAACCGCTCGTTCACCGACCACTACCTGGAGGTCCCCTTCGACCTCTCCGAGGTGCTGTTCGTGTGCACGGCCAACGACCTGAGCACGCTCTCGGCGCCGCTCCGCGACCGCCTGGAGATCATCGAGGTGCAGGGCTACACCGCGGACGAGAAGGTCCACATCGCGCGGCGCCACCTGCTCCCGAAGCAGCTCAAGGAGAACGGCATCCCCGAAGGGTCGCTGAACGTCACCGACGGCGCCCTCCGCGCGATCGTGCGGGACTACACCCGCGAGGCGGGCGTGCGCCAGCTCCAGCGCGAGGTGACGAAGCTCTGCCGCGCGGTGGCGCTCGACGTGGCCCGCGGCACCGACGCTCGGCCCGCGAGCGTGACCATCGACGAGGGCGATCTCGCGAAGCCCCTCGGGCGCCCGCGCTTCTTCAGCGAGGTGGCCGAGCGCACGGCGGTACCGGGTGTGGCGACGGGCCTCGCGTGGACGCCGGTGGGCGGCGACATCCTCTTCGTCGAGACCTCGCGGATGCCCGGCAAGGGCTCCGTGGAGATCACCGGCCAGCTCGGCGACGTGATGAAGGAGTCGGCCCGCGCCGCGCTCACCTACGTGCGGAGCAACGCCGAGACGCTCGGGGTCGACCCGGCCTTCCTCGCCAGCCAGGACGTGCACATCCACGTCCCCGCGGGCGCGGTGCCGAAGGACGGGCCGAGCGCGGGCGTGACCATCTTCACCGCGCTCACGTCGCTCCTCACCGGGCGGCGCGTGCGGAGCGACACGGCGATGACGGGCGAGGCCACCCTGCGCGGCCGCGTGATGCCCGTCGGCGGCATCAAGGCCAAGGTGCTCGCGGCGCACCGGGCGGGCATCACCCGCGTGGTGCTCCCCGCGCGCAACGGCCGCGACCTCGACGAGGTGCCGGAGGCCGTGCGGGCGGAGATGGAGTTCATCCTCGCCGACGACATGAGCCAGGTGCTCGCCGCCGCGCTCGAAGACGGCCGCGGCGCCGTCACCCCCACCGCGGGGAGCGACACGCCCGCCCGCGACGAGCGCCCGCTCGCCCACGCCTGATCTTCTCCCACGCGACCTGCGCCGTTCAGTCGGCCCCCGACTCCGGGGCGTCGTCTGGCGGCGCGGGCGCGTCGTCTCCCCCCACCAGATCGATCGGCGGGAGCACGTCCGTCAGCACGTCGGGCGTTGCGTCCATCCCCGCGTCGGGCGGCTGGCCGGCGTCGTCTTCGCAGCGCGCCATGTCGCGCGGAACGCAGGCGCCCGCCCCGTCGCACCGGCCGCCCATGGGGCAGCCGCGTCCGCAGGCGACGGGCGTGAGCATCGCGCAGGTTCGCATGCCGCCGGCGCAGGCGGTGACGCCGGTCGAGCAGCGGTCGGGGCCGTCGCACGCTTCGCCGACGCGCATCTCGCAGCCGTTGGCCGCGTTGCCGTCGCAGTCGGCGAAGCCCGCGTTGCAGGCCATCACCGCGCACGCCCCCGCCGCGCACGCGCCGACGGCGTTGGCCGGCATGCACCGTTGACCGCAGGCGCCGCAGTGGGCCGCGGTGGCGCGCAGGTCGACCTCGCAGCCGTTGGCGGGGCTGTCGTCGCAGTCGCCCCAGCCCGCCAGGCACGACGCGACGGCGCAGCGCCCGCCCATGCAGCGCGAGGTGGCGTGGGCGAGCGCGCAGGCGGCCCCGCAGGCGCCGCAGTGGGCCGTCGCGGCGCGCAGGTCGGTCTCACAGCCGCTGGCGGGCATGCCGTCGCAGTCGCCGAAGCCCATCTCGCACGTGAACGCGCAGCTCCCGTTGGTGCACGCCGCCATCGCGTGGGCGACGGCGCACGACCGGCGGCACGCGCCGCAGTTGGCGACGGTGCCGAGCGCGGCCTCGCAGCCGTTGTCGGCGTTGCCGTCGCAGTCGGCGAAGCCGGCGTTGCACACGATGCCGCAGCGCCCTGCGGCGCAGGAGGCGGAGGCGTTGGGCCGCGCGGGGCAGGCGCTCCCGCAGGCCCCGCAATGGGCGGGGTTGGTGCGGACGTCGGCGCAGAGCGAGCCGCACGCGACGAGCCCCGTGGCGCACTGCGCGGAGCACGCGCCGCCGCTGCAGAGCTGGCCCGCCGGGCACCGCCGCCCGCAGGCGCCGCAGTGGGCGCCGTCGTTCTGCGCGTCGACCTCGCAGCCGTTGGCGGCCGTCCCGTCGCAGTCGGCGCGCCCCGCGGGGCATTGCCCCACGGCGCACACGCCCGCGCGGCACGCCTGCATCGCGACGTTGGGGAGCGCGCACGCCGACCCGCACGCCCCGCAGTTGGCGACGGTGGCGAGCGACGCCTCGCAGCCGTTGGCGGGGTTGGCGTCGCAGTCGCCCATGCCGGCGTTGCAGGTGGCGCGGCACGACCCCGCCGCGCACGTCGACGCGGCGCCCGAGGCGGCGCAGGCGTTGCCGCAGCGGCCGCAGTGCATCGGCGAGGCGGTGAGGTCGGCCTCGCAGCCGTTGGCGGGGTTGCCGTCGCAGTCGCCGAGGCCCGCGGGGCACCCGCCGTCGGGCGCGGGCGCGTCGGGCCTCGCGGGCACGTCGGGCGTCACAGGCACGTCGACCACGTCGGGCGTCACGACCGCGTCCGGCACGACGGCGGCGTCGGGCGTCGCGGGCACGTCGCCGGCGTCGAGGTCGGCGACTGGTGCGGGCCGGTAGTCGGGCGGCACCTCCGGCAGCGAGCCCACGCGCAGGGGCACGCAGCCGTCGGGGCCGCAGGTCTCGTCCGCGCCGCAGCGGGCCGCGTCGTCCCGGCAGCGCCCCGCGAGGAACACCCGCAGCAGCACCGTCCGCTCCGCGGTGAAGGGCGCGACCGCGGCGTAGGTGAACATCGGCGCCCGCGTGCTCCCGTCGCCGTCGGGGTCGTGCACGGCGTCCACGGCGACGTCGACCGAGCGGCTCCCGTCGTCGTCGCGCGCCACCACGCCGAGCGTCGCGGGGAGCTCGAGGTAGCGCCCGGCCTGCACGGCGTCGCGGAGCGCGTAGGTCGCGCGCAACCGCGTCGCGCCGTCCGCCGCGCTCCGCACCGTGACGCGGATGTGCGTCAGCACCCCGTTGGGCCCCTGCGTCATGTCGGTGTCGAGCTGGACCACCATCTGCGTGCGCGGCCCGTCGCACGCCAGCGCGCTCGTCAACGCGAGCGCCAACGCCGCGCGGGCCTTCATCGCCACCGCCCCACCGTCAGCGCGTCGGTCACCGTGCCGAGCGTCCCCTGGTAGCCCGGCGTCTCCTCGCGGAGCGCGAAGTACGTCGCGACGCCTGCGCCCGCGACGGCCACCCCCACCGCGACCCAGAGCCACGGGCTGCGCAGCACGCTCCCGCCGCGCGCGTCCGACGAGTGTGCGGCGGGCTCGTTCGGGGCGAACGCAGCCACCGTGGGCGCGGGCGAAGGCAGCGGGACGAGCCGGATGGTGAGCGCCTGGTGCCCGCCGCGGTAGAGCTCGAGGGCGCGCGTCTGCGCGGCGTGGCCGGGCGCCTCGGCGACGACGACGTGGCGGCCCGCGTCGAGCGCGAGGCCGAGGCGGGCCAGCACCAGGGTGCCGTCGACGATCACGCGCGCGTCGGGCGGCGTCACCTCCAGGTCGAGGCGCGCGAGCCCCGCCGCGGCCTCGCGCATGTAGGCCCGCGCGCGGGTGAGCAGCTCGGGGCTCGCCTGCGCCCCTGCGCCCCGGACGAACTCGTGGAAGGCCGCCATCGCCTCGCGGTTGCGCCCCACCGCCCGGTACGCGAGCCCGAGGTTGTAGAGCACCGCCGGCGTCGCCCGGATCTCCCGCGCGCGCTGGAGCTCGGTGATCGCGTCGGCCCAGCGCTCGGCCTGGATGTACGCCACGCCGCGTTCGAAGCGTGCGCGGGCCTCCTCGCGCGCGTCGGGCGCTCGCTGCGCCGCCGCCGCGGACGTGACCAGGAGCGCGAACGCCAGCGGCGCCGCGCGCATGCGGCCGAGGGCGCTCACGGTAGGCTGTCGTAGTCGGTGAGGGGGGCGTTGGCGCGCGGCAGCTCGGCGCGCACGCGTCGCGGCGCGGGCGCGGGTTCGGGCGCCACGCGCTGGGCCGGCGGGGCCTCGGGCGCACGGCGAACCACGCGCAGCGCGACCGCGCGGGCGAGGGGACGGCGCGGTGGCTCAGGAGGCGCGGGTGACGCCGCGGCGGCGGCCAGAGGCGCGGCGACGACGGGCGTCGGCGGGAGGGCGGGCGCGAACACGGGGCGGACGCGTCGCGGCGCGGGCGCGACGGCGACGTGGGGCGCCGGGCGCGCGGCCTCGCGGGGACGGTTGGCGAAGCCGAGCGCCGTGAGCACGCCCGCGACCGCGGCGACGAGCGAGGCGAGCGCGAGGTGGGACGGCCCGCGGTGGCGCGGTTCGCCGAGCATCACGAGCGCGGGCGCGGTGGTCTCGTCGGAGGCGTGGGCGCTCTCCTCGAGGGGCGGCGGGGTCGGGCGCTCCATCGCCCTGAGGAGCGCGTCGAGGAAGGCGTCCATGTCCGCGTAGCGCTTCGCCGCGTCGCGCGCGAGGGCGCGGTCGAGCGCCTGCGCGACATCCGGCGCGAGCCCCGGCACCAGCGCGGAGGGGAGCTGGAAGGGCGCGCGCGTCACCGCGGCCATCACCTCGTGCGGCGTCGAGCCGGCGAAGGGGAGGCGCCCGGTGAGGGCCTCGTACCAGATCACGCCCATCGACCACACGTCGCTGGCGGCGCCGATGCGGTCGGTGGCGCCCTCGGCCTGCTCGGGGGACATGTACTCGGGCGTCCCCATCACGTAGCCGTTGAGCGTGATGCGCGGGCGCGCGTCGTCCTCGAGGGCCCAGGCGATGCCGAAGTCGAGCACCTTGGGCACCGCGCGCCCCTCGGCGTCGCGGTGGAGGAAGATGTTCTCGGGCTTGAGGTCGCGGTGCACCACGCCCCGGCCGTGGGCGAAGGCGAGCGCGCGCATCACCGGCAGGAGCACCTCCGCGGCCCGCGCGAAGGTCAGCGCGCCCTCGCGCTTCAGGAGCTCGGAGAGAGGCTTCCCTTCGAGGCGCTCGAGCACCATGAAGACGGTGCCGTCGGACTCCTCGTCCATGTCGAGCACGTCGACCACGTTGGGATGGTCGAGCTCGGCCATCACCCGCGCCTCGCGCAGGAAGCGCCGCACCACCTCGGCGTTGCCCGCGTAGTCCGCGTGGAGGATCTTCACCGCCACGGGCCGCCCCGTCCGCACGTGGCGCCCCTCGTAGACGGCCCCCATGCCGCCGCGCCCGAGCAGTTCGCTCAGGCAGTATTTGCCGCCGAGCAGGGGGCCGCGCGAGCTGCTGGGGATGCGGGTGCGCACGGCCCACGTGCTACGCAAGCGCGGGGCCACGCGCCCGCGCGACGGCGGAGCCGAAAGACCGCCGCCCCCGCGACCACGCCCACGTGGCGTAACGCCACACGCTGGGGCGTGCGTTCACGCCGTTGGGGTGCGCCGACGGAACGCGAGCATCCCGACGAGCCCGAGCCACCCGAGCGTGCGCGCCGTCCGGTCGCCCGCGCCGTTGCCGCGGTAGCCCGTGTCGTGCGCCTTCGGTCGGTACGGCCGCGCCCGCAGCGCCGCGACGCGCGCGGGGTCGCCCCACAGCACGCCGCGGTGGTCCTGCACGACGGTGCGCCCCGCGCGCAGCGCCTCCATCACGCCGCCCTCGGTGGCCTCGCGGGCGAAGATCCACGTGCGGCAGAGCCCGAGGTAGCTGAAGAAGTGGTAGTCCGACGCGCCCACCGCCGTGAGCCGGTGCCCGTTCGCCGCCGCGCCTTCGAAGAACTCCGCCATCTGCGACCAGCTCCACGCGCCGCGCGCCGCGCCGAAGGCGATCGGGTGCATGATCTCGGCGCCGTCGAGCCGTTCGCGCACGGGCACGAGCGCGGGCCAGAACTCCCGCACCGGGTGGGCCGCCACCACGAGCCCGCCCTGCGCGTGCACCGCGTCGATCACGCGCGCTGGGTCGTACGTCGGCAGCACGCGGTCGCGCAGTCCGTAGGCGTGGACGTGGTATCGCGACGAGGTCACCTCCTCGCCGACGAGCACGATCGGCCCGCCCGTCGCGCGCGAGAACCACCGCGCCAGCAGCGCCGGGAACACCAGGTTGTGCTCGGTGACGGCGATCGCGTGGAGCCCCTGACGCCGCGCGTGGACGACGAGGTCGAAGGGCGAGAGGAAGCCGTCGCTGAAGCGCGTGTGCGCGTGCATCTCGGCCTCGAGCACCACGTACCCGTCGCGGCGCTCGGGCGGCGGGACGTCGCGCTCGTCCCACGCCACGCCCCCGAGCACGCCCAGCGCGAAGAGCCCCGCGGACAGCGCGAACGCGCGCGTCACAGGAACACCCCGAACAGCGGCAGGAGCGCCCCCGCGGCGACGTACCACCCGGCGACGCTCCCGCCGAGCACGACGTAGAACGCCACCATCGCGAGGGCCGCGCGCCCGCGCGTCGGGCACAGCGCGCGGAGCAGCGCCGCCTGGATCGCCATGCCCCACCCGAGCGCCATGAGCAGCGCCACGGGGAGCACCCCGGTCCGCAGCAGCGCGCGCAGCGCCGGGCCCACGTCCGGCGCGAACAAACACACGCCCGCCACCGCGAGCAGGAGCGCGTACCACGGCCCGTGCCCCGCGTAGTAGCGCGAGAGCGCCGCGCGGAAGGGGACGCGCGCCCGCCCCGCGGCCAGCGCCGCCCGCAGCGCGAGCGCCTGGAGGGCAGGCAGAAACGACCACATCGCCGCCGTCCCGAGGAGGTGCTCGGGCGCGAGACGTCCCGCGGTGGTGAGCGACACGAAGGCCCCGAGCACCAGGAGCATCGCGCCGAGCCTCAACGGCAGCGCGCGGGCGGCGACGTCGTCGGGCTCGGCCTGGGGGAAGCGCGCGAGCGGCGGCGCCATCGCGTCGACCCACTCGGAGCGCCACGCCGCCACGGCCGCTACTTCTTCTTCGGCGCGGGGGCCTTGGTGTTGAACTTGTTCATCGCGGCCTCGATGCCCTGCGCGACGGCGCACTCGGCGGCGTCGGCGGCGCGCGCGAGCACGTTGGCGAGCGTCACGGCCTCCTCGCTGGAGAAGGGCGTGAGGACGAAGTGCTCCACCGTGCCCACGGCGGGGCGCCCGATGCCGACCCGCACGCGCGCGTAGTCGGCGCCGACCGACGCGCTGATGTCGCGCAGGCCGTTGTGCCCGCCGTGGCCGCCGCCCTGCTTCGCGCGGACCTCGCCGTACGCGAGGTCGAGCTCGTCGTGCACCACCAGGACGTCCTGCGGGCGCACGCCGAGCTGCTGGCAGGCGCGCTGCACCGAGCGGCCCGAGAGGTTCATGAAGGTCTGCGGCTTGAGAAGGGTGACCTCCCGGCCCGCGAGCACGCCGCGCGCCGAGAGGCCCACGAATTTTTCCCGCCACTCCGAGCCTGAGGCTCGCTCGTGGAGGGCGTCGAGCACCATGAAGCCCGCGTTGTGGCGGTGCCGGCTGTACTGGGGCCCCGGGTTGCCGAGGCCGACGAGGAGCTTCATGGCGCGCTACGCGGAGGTCACTTCTTCTTGGCGTCCTTGGCGGGCGCTGCGGCCTTCGCGTCCTTGGCGGGCGCTGCGGCCTTCGCGTCCTTGGCGGGCGCTGCCGCGGCGGCCTTGGCGTCGGCCGGGGCGCCCGGCACGGCGGCCTTGGCCTCCTCCTTCTCCGGCGCCACCACCGATGCGACCGTCTGGGCCGCGTCGAGCTTCACCGCCACGCCCTCCGGGAGCGTGAGCTCGCGGACGTGGAAGCTCTCGCCGAGCCCGAGGTTGGTCACGTCGGCCTCGATCTTCGCCGGGATCTTGTCCGGCGTCGTGAGCACCGGCAGCTCGCGGTAGATCTGGCGCAGCACGCCGCCCTCGGTCGCCACGCCCTTGGACTTGCCCGTCAGCACGAAGGGCACGCGCACCACGATCTTCCGGTCGCCGGTGACGGTGTAGAAGTCCGCGTGGCGGATCTCGCGGGTGAGCGGGTGGTGCTCGAACGACTTGAGCAGCGCCAGGGTCGAGCGGCCCTCGAGGGCGAGCGTGACCACCGTGTTCTTCCCGAGCGGCGCCGCGAGGATCGCCTTCACGTCCTTCGCGTCGATCGCGATCGGGTGGCCCTCGTCGCCGGGGCCGTACATCACCGCCGGGAGCTTGCCCTGGTTGCGCGTGCGGCGCGCGGGGCCCTTGCCGGTGGCCGAGCGGGTGGAGGCCTGGATCGTGATGCTGGTCGTCGTCATGGTCGTCCTCGGGGTTCCCCTACTGCCGTTCTGAGACGCGGGCGACCGTCGCCCGGACTTCGCGGCCATGGGTGGAGGGGGGGCGGGACGACTACCGCAGGGGCGGGGGGTTGTCTAGACGAAGAGGGAGCTGATCGAGTCGCTGTTGTGGATGCGCCGGATGGCCTCCGCCAGCAGCCGCGACACCGACGCCACGCGGAACTTCGCGTGCCCGCGCGCCTCCTCGCGGAGCGGCACCGTGTCGGTGACGATCACCTCCGTGAGCGGCGAGTCGATGATGCGGTTGACCGCCGGCCCCGAGAGCACCGCGTGGGCGGCCGCGGCGTAGACGCGTCGAGCGCCCGCGTCGTGGAGGGCCTTGGCCGCGTTGGTGAGCGTGCCGGCGGTGTCGATCATGTCGTCGAGGAGCACGCAGTCGCGGCCCTTCACGTCGCCGATGATGTTCATCACCTCGGAGACGTTGGCGCGCTCGCGGCGCTTGTCGATGATGGCGAGCGAGGCGTTGAGGCGCTTGGCGTAGGCGCGCGCCCGCTCGACCCCGCCGGCGTCGGGCGACACCATCACCGGCTCGTGGAAGGTCATCGCGCGGAGCTGCTCGAGCAGCACCGGCATCGCGTAGAGGTTGTCGACCGGGATGTTGAAGAAGCCCTGGATCTGCCCGGCGTGCAGGTCGATCGTGAGCACCCGGTCGACGCCCGCGGTGGCGATGAGGTCGGCGACGAGCTTGGCGGTGATCGGCGTGCGGCCGGCCACCTTGCGGTCCTGCCGGGCGTAGCCGTAGTAGGGCATGACGGCGGTGATGCTGGCGGCGCTCGCGCGGCGGAGCGCGTCGCACATGATCAGCATCTCCATCAGCGCGTCGTTGACGGGGGTGCAGGTGCTCTGGAGCACGTACACGTCCACCCCACGCACGTTCTCGCCGATCTCCACCGCGATCTCGCCGTCGGAGAAGCGGCCGATCTTGAGGCGGGCCAGCGGCACCTCGAGCGCGCCGGCGATGGACGCGGCGAGGGCGGGGTTGGCGTTGCCCGAGAAGAGAGAGATCGACTTCAGCATGGACGTCACCCTCGTGATCCCGCCGTGCGTGTGCGCGGTCGCCGCGGGACGGTGCGGCGTCTAACACCGCGCCCGAACGGGTGTCAAACCTCCGGCACGGCGCGCGGGGTGCGGCGCGCTACCAGGCCTGGCGGCGCATGGAGACGTTCATGAGCAGGCCGACGCCGAGGAGCATGGTGAGCACGCTCGACCCGCCGTAGGAGAAGAACGGGAGCGTGACGCCCACCACGGGCAGCGAGCGGGTGACCATCCCGACGTTGAACACCACCTGCCAGAAGAAGAGGGCCGAGACGCCCACGGCGACGGCCGTCCCGAAGCGGTCGCGGGCGAGCGACGCGACGCGCAGGCCCCAGAGCACCAGCGCGAGGCAGAGGCCCACCACCAGCGTCGAGCCGAGGAAGCCCTGCTCCTGCGCCCACACCGCGAAGGCGAAGTCGGTGTGCGTGTCGGGGAGGAAGTGGTGCTGGTTCTGCGTGCCGTGCATGAAGCCCTGGCCCGAGACGCGCCCCGAGCCCACCGCGACGGCGCTCTGGAAGGCCTGCCAGCCCGAGCCGTGCAGGTCGCGGTCGTCGGAGAGGAACGAGGTGAGGCGCTCCTTCTGGTAGGCCTTCATCCCGAAGCTCCAGAGGAGCACCGCGCCCACGGCGCCGCCGACGCCGAGGACGCCGACGGTGTTGCGCTCGACGCGCACGAGGGCCATCACGCTCGCGGACACGAGCCCGACGATGAGGGCGGTGCCGAGGTCGGGCTGGGCCATGATGAGCCCGAGCGGCAGGGCGATGAGCGCGCCGGGCACCACGACGTCGCGCAGCGTCCACTTCTCGCCGCGGTTGTCGCGGTGGACGTAGCGCGCCACCGCCAGCATCAGGCTCAGCTTCACGAACTCGCTCGGCTGGAAGAGGAAGCTCCCGATCGGGATCCAGCGCCGCGTGTTGCGGATGTTGTTGCCGACGAGGAAGACCAGCACGAGGGCCGCGATCGACGCCGCGTAGGCCGCGTAGGCGTAGCGCTCGTACACGCGGTAGTCGATCGAGGCGACGATCACCGCCACGCCCGCGCCGAGGGCGAGCCAGTAGATCTGCTGGATGTAGAGCTCGCTGCGCGCGCCGGTGTACGCGCTGGTGGCCGAGTAGAGGTTGACCACGCCGAGCGTGGCGACCACCGCCACGAGCAGGAAGAGCGGCCAGTCGAACTGGTCGCGGAGCCGGTGCTGGAGCGATCGGGCCATGGCGAGCGCCTCTCTATCACAGCCCGCGCGACGGCGCGCGGTCAGGGCCCGGGCGCGTCGTCGCCGAGGGCGGCGGTGACCCCGCGGTAGAGCCGCTCGAGGCGCCGCGAGGGGGCCGCGCGGAGCATCGCCGCGTAGCGCGCCTCGGCCCGGAGGAGCGCGGCCTGCGCGTCGGCGAGCGCGGGGCCGCGGGCGGCGTCGTCAACGACGGTGACGGGCGCGTCGGGCGCGGGCGCGGCGGCGCGGCGGAGGCCGGCGGCGAGCATCATGTCGACGGCGGCGCGGGCCTCCTCGCGGGGGTAGCGCGGGTCGAGGCGGGCCGCGAGGTCGACGAGGTCGGCGCGGAAGCGGCCGCAGGCGCGGGCGTGGTCGGCGTCGAGCGCGCGGCCGGCGGCGCCCACCAGCTCCGGGCAGCGCGCGTCGAGGGCCCACGACGCGAAGGCGCGGCGGTACGACGCGGGCACGCGGAGGAGCGTGTCGGCGATGGGCTCCATCTCCCCGTCGTCGCCGGGCTCGGCCACGTTGCGCTCCCACCGCAGCGCGAACCACGCGAGGCGCGCGGCGCGCGTCGCGTACCACGAGGGGGCCCCCGCGAGCCCGTGGCGCGCGGCCACGCGGGTGAGCGGCGCCCGCGGGTCGTCGAGGCGCGCGAGGAAGCGCTCGGCGGCCCGGGCGCGCACGGCGTCCTGCGCGGCGCGGACGCGCAGGGTGGCGTCGGCGAGGCGGCGCGCGAAGGCCTCGCGGGCGACGCGCGCGGCCTCGACGTCGTCGCGGGCGGCGGCGGCGCACCAGGCGTCCCACGCGGCGAGCACCTCGCGGGCGGCGGGCGGCGCGGGGAGGCGCAGGGCGGCGCGGTGGTCGCGGAGCACGGCGGGCTCGTCGACGTCGAGGTGGGCGAGCTCGGCGGGGTACGCGGGCGTGACGTGGGAGAGCGGGACGAAGAGGGCCAGCAGCAGCGCGAGGGCGCCCGCCGCGAGCGCGGGGGGGACGTCGTGGCGGGGCGCGGGCGTGGCCATCGGTGCGGCGCGCGAGTCTACACGCTTCAGCGCACCGGGCGGAGGATCACCGCCGACACGCTGTCGCTCCCGCGGTTGTTGAAGCTGTCGAGGACGACGGTGACGGTGCCCGAGAGGGCGCGGCGGCCCCAGGTGTCGGTCTCGAGGGTGAGGGAGCCCGCGCCGGTGCGCTGGTCGATGCGGCCCTGCTCGCCGTTGACGATGAAGAGGGCCATGGCGTCGTTGCGGTTGGTCGAGTGCCGCGACGTGACGAGGACGTCGTAGGTGGCCGGGACGACGTTGGCGAAGGTCCAGGTGCCGCGCGCACGGAGCGTCCCGTCGGGGCTGTAGCGCCCCTCGCAGTCCTCGGTGGCGTGGTCGGCCCCGCGCGCCGTGTACGCGTAGTTGGCGTCGCAGCGGAACACCACGTTGCCGCGGTTGACCCAGGTGGCCTGCATGTACGTGAGCCGCCGCTCGACGGGGGTGGCGCCGGCCGGAGGTGGCGGCGGAGGTGGCGGCGGAGGTGGCGGTGGCGCGGCGGTGCAGGGCGTGGCGCTCCGCGCGGTCACGTCGAGCAGCACGCGCCCGATGCGGAAGAACGACCGGCTGAGCGGCCCGGCACCGAACTCCACCGCGTTGCTGCCGGGCGCGACGAGCGCGGTGACGTCGACGGCGTTGCCGGCGACGGTGACGTTGTCCCACGCGGCGTTGGCGGGGATGTCGAGCCCGCCGCGGCCGTTGACGTAGATGCGACCCTCCTGCATCGGGTGGTCGGCGTCGTGGCTGTCGAAGCGGAGCGTCGCCGCCGTCACGCCCGTCGGGACGCCGGGCACGGTGAAGCGGAGCCGCGCGGTGGAGCCCGCTGCCACGTCGAGCTCCTGCATCGCCGCGTCGTAGGTGGTCGAGAGGAGCCGGCAGCGCTGCTCCAGGAGCCCCGGAGGTGGAGGCGGCGGTGGCGGTGGCGGTGGCGGTGGTGGCGGCGGTGGCGGCGGCGGTGGCGGATCGCTGTCGGGGAGGGGCGCGGCGTCGGTCGCGGGAGCAGTGTCGGGCGTGGGGCCGGCGTCGGTGGGCGGCTCGGCGACGTCGACCACCCACGCGTCGTTGTCCGAGGAGCCGGCTTCGTCGACGTCCTTCTCGATGATGGTGGGCGGCTCCATCGGGCTCGAGCCGTCCATGGGCTGCGCCTCGGGGAGCACCGGGGCCTCCTCGGGGGAGCACGCGACCAGCAACGCGGCCGCCCACTGCGCGCGGAGTCCGAACCTCATGAGCCGCGATGCTCGCACGGCCCGGGCGCGCGGGGGAAGGCGCTTCCCCCGGCGTCCGGCGCGCGCGGGTCACAGCGACACTTCGGAGATGCGGTCGCGGAGCACGGGCACCCGCGTGCCGTCCTTCTTCGGCGCCTGCGTGTGCGTCCACCCCGTCGTGTCGCGCGACGCGGGGACGGCCACCTCGGCGCGCCCGTCGCGCCCCACCCTGTACACCGAGCCGTCGTACGAGGCCGCGAGGAACTCCCCCGCCCGCGCCCCCCGCGCGAGCGACGCGATACCCGAGGAGGTCGGGCGGTCGTGGTGGATCCAGCGGCCCTCGTCGACGCTCCACACGGCGATGCGGCCGTCGTCGGAGGCGGTCGCGACGCGCCGGGTCTCCGGGCACGCGGCGACGCAGGTGACCGGGTGCGCGTGCGGCGTGCGGACGCGCTCCGCCGAGCCGTCGGCGTGCCACACGCGGAGCGAGAGGTCGAGCGAGACGCTCGCGAAGGCGCCCGGGCCCAGGCAGGCCGCGCCCGTGGCGGGCTTGTCGTGCGCGCCCGCCAGCGCACGGGCGGGCGCGAGGGCATCGAGGTCGTGCCAGGCGGCGTCGCCGTCGGCGCTCACGCTGAAGAGCGTCGCCCCGTCACCCGCGAGCGAGCGCACCGCGCGAGCGTGGAGCCGCACCTGGGCGGCGAGGCGGACCTCCGCGCCCACCCGTTCGAACACGACGCCCTCACCGGCCGCCGTCCCCACCACGAGGCACGACGCGCCGCGGCGAACCGCGACGGCCGCGCAGGTGAGCGGCGAGCCGGCGGCGAAGACGCGCTCGCCGGTGCGGGCGTCGAAGAGCTCGCCGGTCTGGCCGCCGGCGTAGACGCGCCCGTCCCAGCCCACGAGGAAGGCGCAGGGGCAGGGCAGCCGGGTGAAGAGCCGCCCGTTGAGCCGAACCACCCCCGCGTCGCCCACGGTGTAGACGCCCTCGCGCGTCTGGAGCGCCGCGGTGACCGCGGGGGTGTCGCGGACGTGCGAGAGGTCCCAGCGCCCGGAGGCGGGGTCGCAGGCCGCGAAGCTCGACCCGACGGTGCCGAAACGCAGGCGGCCGGCGCCGTCGAACGCGACCGCGCGGAGCGCCACCGCCGCGGGGGCCAGGGTCTCGTGCAGCGGCAGCAGCGCGCCGCCGTCGCCGAGCGCCCACACCCGCACGGAGCGGTCGTGCGCGACGCTCACCAGACGCTCGCCGCGGGCGTCGAGGGCGAGGCGTTCGACGCCCGCGGCGTGGGCGGCGACGCGTCGCGCCGACCCGCCGCCGAGCACCACCAGGTGGCCGTCGACGTCGCCCGCGAGGATCGTCCCGTCGGGCGCGACCGCCAGCGCGCCGTCCTCGACATCGCGGATGTCCACCGTGCGGAGGAGCGCCCCGTCCGCCGCGGACCACACCCGCACGGCCCCGTCCCCGCCGCACGAGACGAGCTCCCGCCCGCCCGCGCACCACCGCACGGCGGTCGCGCCGGCGGCGTGGCCCCGCAGTGTGAGCGCCAGCTCGCCCCGCCGATCGAAGACACGCACGCGGCCGTCGCGCGACGCGGTGGCGACCCGCGACCCGTCCGGGCTGAATGCGACCGCGACGACGGCGTCGGCGTGCTCGTGGAGCACAGCCACGAGGCGAAGGTCGGGCACGCGCCAGAGGCGCGCGGTGCGGTCGCCGCTCGCCGTGGCCAGCAGGCTCCCATCGGGGCTGAAGTCGCACGCATGGACGGAGTGGTCGTGGAAGGCGCGCGCGACCGCGCGGCCCGAGCGGGCGTCCCAGAGGACGACGCGGTTGTCGCAACCCGCCGTCGCGACCAGCGCCTCCGCGTGGCAGGCGACGTCGGAGATGGGGGACTGGTGGCCTTGCATGGGGGCGTTCCTTTCAGGTGGCGCTGGGAGGCGGGCGCTCGACGCCGACGGGACGCCCGTGCGTCCTGCAGCCCGGCCGACCGCGCCCCGCGCGGTCTCGCCATCGCGCCGAAGCGCAGCGGCGGAGGCTTCTGCAACGCGCATGCCGCGCGGCTTTTCGGCGCTCCGCGCGCCTTCGCTGCGCGCCAACGTGCAGGACGCTGCACGAGTGTGCAGCGATCCTCGTGAAGTTGCGAACCATCCCGCTCCACGCTTCGATGGTTGGGGCCCTGCCACGTCGTCACGAATCAACCCACCTGGGACGACGTCGACGCACCTGTAAAAATCTGGAGCAGGCTCGGGCTGACGTTTTTCGTCAGGGGTGGGTGACGGAGAGGGGCAGGAGTTCGGCCTTTTGCGCGCGCTGTGCCTCGATGATTGATCCAAAGCACTTGAATTGCAGCATCAGCGCGAGTCTGAGGAGAGGCTGGGTCGCACGGCATGGGGAGTGCTTTGTTCCCTCTGCGCTCGCGACGGCTCGACGAACGGCACACGGAGTCTTCCCAAACTGACTCCCCAACGCCCCCGAGCTGAGGCCGCAGTGTGTTTCAGGCATCCCAACGGAGGAGACTCGAGATGAAGCGTTCGATGAAGCGTTTGATGGCAGGCCGCGCCCGTGGCGGACTTGTCGTGCGCGCCAGCCAGCGTGCGGGCGGGGGGCGAGGGCCTCGAGGTCGTGCCAGGCGGCGTCGCCGTCGGCGCTCACGCTGAAGAGCGTCGCCCCGTCGCCCGCGAGCGAGCGCACCGCGCGAGCGTGGAGCCGCACCTGCGCGGCGAGGCGACCTCCGCGCCCACCCGTCTGAACACGACGCCCTCGCCGGCGTCGTCCTCCACCACGAGGGCCGACGCGCCGCGGCGGGACGCGACGGCCGCGCAGGTGAGCGGCGAGCCGGCGTCGAAGACGCGCTCGCCCGTGCGGGCATCAAAGAGCTCGCCGGCCTGGCCGCCCGCGTAGACGCGCCCGTCCCAGCCCACGAGGAAGGCGCAGGGCCCCGGCAGCCGGGTGAAGAGACGCCCGTTGAGGCGAACCACCCCCGCGTCGCCCACGGTGTAGACGCCCTCGCGCGTCTGGAGCGCGGCGGTGACCGCGGGCGTGTCGCGGACGTGCGACAGGTCCTGCTGCCTGATGCCGGGTCGCAGGCCGCGAAGCTCGACCCGAAGGTGCCGAACCGCAGCCGCCCCGCCCCATCGAAAGCGACCGCGTGGAGGCCACGCCGGCGCACGCGCCTCGTGCAGCGGCAGCAGCGCGCCGCCATCGCCGAGCGCCCACACCCGCACGGAGCGGTCGCGGGCGACGCTCACGAGGCGCACGCCGCGGGCGTCGAGGGCGAGGCGTTGACGCCCGCGGCGGGCGGCGACGCGGCGCACTGACCCGCCGCCGAGCACCACCACCAGGTCGCCGTCGGTGCCGCCCGCGACGATCGTCCTTGTCGGGCGCGATGGTCACCGCGTCGGCCTCGACGTCGCCGAGGCCCATGGTGCGCAGGAGCGCCCCGTCCGCCGCCGACCACACCCGGCACGGTGCCGTCGTCGCTGCATCGAGACCAGCTCCCGCCCGCCCGCACACCACCGGACGGCGGTCGCGCCGGCGGCGTGGCCCCGCAGCGAGAGCGAGTTCGCCGCGCCGGTCGAACACCCGCATCAGCGGCCGTCGCGCGACGCGGTGGCGACCCGCGACCCGTCCGGGCTGAAGGCGACTGCGACGACGGCTTCGGAGTGCTCGGGGAGCACGGCCACGAGGCGCAGGTCGGGCACGCGCCAGAGGCGCGCGGTGCGGTCGCCGCTCCCGGTGACCAGCAGGCCACCGTCAGCTGAAGTCGCACGCGGACGGCGCGGTCGTGGAAGGTACGCGCGACCGCGCGATTCGAGCGGCCGTCCCAGAGGACGACCCGGTTGTCACAACCCGCCGTCGCGACCAGCGCCTCCGCGTGGCAGGCGACGTTTCGAGGATGGGGACTGCGGTCGCATGGGGCGTTCTTCAGGGGCGCGGAGAGCGAGCGGTTGGCGACGACTGGCACCCTCGGGTCCTGCGGCCCCACCAACCGTGCGCACCGCGCGATTTCGCTTCGTCGCGCCGAAGCGCGGCACCAACAACTTCCGCAACGCGCATGCCGCGCGGCTTCCGGCGCCCTGGCGCCCCGGCGGCGCGCCGAGGGCAGACCGCTGCACGACTGTGCAGCGATCCACATGTAGGCAACGGAGCCCCGCACAACCCCCCGGTCAAAGGCATGCTACGAATGACGTGGATCACACCTACCTGAGACGACGTGGACGCACCTGTAAAAATCTGGAGCAGATTCTGGCTGACGTTTTTCGTCAGGGGTGGGTGACGGAGAGGGGCATGAGTTCGGCCTTTTGCGCCCGCTGTGCCTCGGCGATTGCTCTCAAATGCCTGAAATCGCGCAGAAATTTGTCCGGGGTGGGGTTCGGGGACACGCGGCACGAGGAGTGCTTTGTCTCCTTTGCGCTCGCGACGGCTCGACAAAAGGCAAACGGAGTCTCCCCACATAAGACTCCTCAACGCCCACGAGCAAAAGCCGCAGTGTGTTCCAGGCATCCCAACGGAGGAGACTCGAGATGAAGCGTTCGATGAAGCGTCTGATGGCCGGTTTCACCCTGGTCGAGCTGATGATCGTGGTGGTCATCCTCGGCATCCTCGCGGCGGTGGCGATCCCCGCGTTCACCCGCTACGTGAAGCGCTCGAAGACGAGCGAGGCGGCGGGCAACATCTCGAAGATCTACCAGGGCGAACTGACCTACTACCAGGGCGCGCTCGAGCGCGGGTACTCGTCGTTCGTCAACGCCAGCGCGCTGACCCCCGACTCCAACCCGGGCTCGGCCAAGTTCACCGCCAACGTCGCGGCCTGGAACACCGACGCCAACTGGACGGCTATCGGCTTCTCGCTCGACTCCGCCCACTACTACGCCTACGCCTCGCCGGGCACCGCCACCGCCACCAACGGCTCCAACGCCTTCACCTCCTACGCGGTCGGCGACCTCGACGGCGACGACACCAACGCCACCTACGAGCGCACCGCCTCCATCCAGGGCGGCGAGGTCCAGGGCGCCAACATGACCATCACCAACGAGCTCGAGTAGGCCCCGAAGCCACCCGGCGCTCTGCGCAGGCGGCCCCGCACGTCTCCGACGGCGGGGCCGTCGCCATTTCGAACGCCGCGACCCGCGCGTGACCCTCGCGCGAACCCCCCCGAGCCCTGTACGCTCCCCGTGCCATGCGATTGTCCTCGCCACGCCCGCTCGCGCTCGCGCTCTGCGCGCTCGCGGCCGCGTGCCGGCGCGACCCCACCGTCTCCATCCGGGTCGCCATCGCGCCCGAGGCGGCGCCCGCGTTCGAAGCGCTCGGCGTGGAGTTCCTCCGCGCGGGCGCGGTGGGCGTGACGTGGCACCCGGGCGACGCGGAGGCCCAGTCGCGGCAGATGCTCGAGAGCGCCACCGGCCCCTACGACGTGTACGTCTCGCTCGACCCCGGCGCCGTCGGCCACCTCGTCTCCGCCGGCCGCTGCGAAGACCTTTCGCGCTCGTTCACGGGCTTCGCCACGCTCGTGGTCGTCACCTCGCCGTCGGCCCCGCGCCTCGAGGAGGTGCGCCTCATCGCCGACCCGCGCTACCGCCGCATCGCCGTGATCGCCTCCGAGCGCAGCCCCTTCCGCCGGGCCACCCTCCAGGTGCTCGACAGCCTCGGGCTCCAGGAGCAGCTCGCGCCGCGCCTCGTGCCCGTCGCGACCGCGCGCCAGGCGATCGACCTCGTGCGCGGCGGCGCCGCCGAGGCCGCCTTCGTCCCGCGCATGATGATCACCGAGGGCGACAGCCTCGCCGTGCCCACCGAGCTGCACCGCGCCGTCGAGCAGGTCGGCGTCGTGTGCGCGCGCGACCCGGCCCGCCGCGACGCCGCCGCCCGCTTCCTCCAGTTCGCCCGCGCAGGCGAAGGGCGTGGCCTCCTCGAGGCCTACGGCTTCGTCTTCCCGTAGCGCCGCGCGCCTCAGGGGCCTACAGTCCGCGCCATGCCGAAGGCCCCCTGGGAGCGCGCGCGCGGGGTCGACGCCGTCCTCCGCCAGTGGCGAGCGGACCCGTCCGCGCGGCGCTCCCTCACGCTCCTCGACCCTCTCCCGGCGCGCGCCGCCGAGGCCGCGGAGCTCCCCGGCGACCTCGCACCGCCGCTCGCCGAGGCATTGCGCGCCCGCCGCGTCGAGGGCCTCTACGCGCACCAGCGCCGCGCGTGGGACCTCGCCCGCGCCGGACGCAACCTCGTCGTCGCCACGCCCACCGCGTCGGGCAAATCCCTCTGCTACCACCTGCCCGTCGCCCAGCGGCTCTTCGACGAGCACGGCGCGCGCGCCCTCTACCTCTTCCCCACGCGCGCCCTCGCCCGCGACCAGGAGCACGCGCTCTCCGCCCTCCTCCGCGCCGCGGGCCTCGCCGCCCCCGCGGCCACGTACGACGGCGACACCGCCGCCGACGCGCGCCGCGCGATCCGCGAGCGCGCCGCGGTCGTCATCACCAACCCCGACATGCTCCACGCCGGCGTGCTCCCCCACCACGCCGCGTGGGCGCGCTTCTTCGCGTCGCTCCGCTACGTCGTGGTCGACGAGCTCCACGCCTACACGGGCGTGTTCGGCTCGCACGTCGCCAACGTGCTGCGCCGCCTCGCGCGCGTCGCCCGCTTCCACGGCGCGTCGCCGACGTTCATCTGCGCGTCGGCCACCGTCGGCAACCCCGAGGCCCACGCGCGCAGGCTCCTCGGCGCGCCCGTCGAGGCCGTCACCCGCTCGGGCGCGCCCGCCGGCCCGCGCCACGTCGCCGTCTTCAACCCGCCCGCGCTCAACCCCGAGCTCGGCGTCCGCCCGAGCTACCTCAAGACCGCCGTCCGCGTCGCCGCCGACCTCGTCCGCGCCGACGTCCCCACGCTCGTGTTCGGGCAGTCGCGCGGCGCCGTCGAGACCATGCTCCGCTACCTCCGCGAGCGCCTCGCGCCCGAAGGGGTCCCCGAGGAGGCCGTCGTCGCCTATCGCGGCGGCTACCTCTCGCACACGCGCCGCCGCGTCGAGGAGGGGCTGCGCAACGGCGAGGTCCGCTGCGTCGTGGCCACCAGCGCCCTCGAGCTCGGCGTCGACGTCGGCGACCTCGACGCCGTCGTCTGCGCGGGCTACCCGGGCACCGTCGCCGCCACCTGGCAGCGCTTCGGCCGCGCCGGCCGCCGCGGCGCGCCGAGCCTCGCGGTCTTCGTCCCCTCGGCCGCGCCCGTCGACCAGTACCTCGCGCGCGAGCCGGCGTACCTCACCAACGCGCCCGTCGAGGAGGCCCGCATCGACCCCGACAACGTCGAGGTGCTCCTCCAGCACCTGCGCTGCGCGGCCTTCGAACTCCCCTTCGCCGCGGGCGAGGGCTTCGGCTCGGTGGGCGCCGACGTCACCGACGACGCGCTCGGCCTCCTCGCCGACGAGGGCCTCGTCCACCGCACCGCCACGCGCTGGCAGTGGGTCGCCGGGCAGTACCCCGCGCAGGGCGTCTCGCTCCGCGCCGTCGGCGGGCAGAGCGTCCTCGTCGTCGACGCCTCGCGCGACGCGACCCTCGCCGAGCTCGACGCCCGCAGCGCCGCCGTGCAGCTCCACGTCGGCGCCGTCTACCAGCACGAGGGCGACACGTACCTCGTCGAGGCCGTCGACGACGCCGCCCGCAAGGTGCTCGTGCGGCCGTCGCCCCACGACTGGTTCACCGACCCGCTCACCCGCGTCGACGTCGCCGTCGTCGAGGAGGCCGAGCGCGCGACGCTCCACGGCGACGGGAGCGCCCCGTGCGGCCGGGCGGAGGTCACCGTCACCACCCGCCTCGTCGGCTGGAAGAAGGTGCGCTTCCACACCCACGAGAACCTCGGCTACGGCGAGCTCGACGCCGCCCCCGTCGAGATGCAGACCGGGGCCTTCTGGGTCGTGCTCGACGAGGCCGCAGTCGAGTCGCTCGCCGCGACACCCGACGACCGCGGCGCCCCCGCGGGCAGGGCCCGCGTGCTCGACGGGCTGCGCGGCGTCGCGTACGCGCTGCGCACCGTCACCAGCCTCGCCCTCATGTGCTCGCCCCGCGACCTCGACACCACCCTCGGCGGCTGCGCCGAGGACGCCGCCCCCGTCCGCGACGAGAGCGTCGGACCCGGGATGTCGCCCACCATCTTCCTCTTCGACGCGGCGCCCGGCGGCGTCGGCCTCGCCGAGCGCGCCTTCGAACGCCGCGACGAGCTCTGCGCCCGCGCCTACGGCATGGTGCTCTCCTGCCCCTGCGACGACGGCTGCCCCGCCTGCGTCGCGCCCGGCGTCGACACCGGCGCCGCGGGTAGGAAGCAGCTCGCCCTCGAGATCTTCCGCGCCCTCGGCACCACCGCCCTCACGTAGTAGATTCCCGCGCCCCCCGGTGGACCTCCGACGCAAGCTCGCCCGCCTCCGCGGCACCCGGGAGCCCCCGGAGGCGCCGCCCGAACCGCCCCCCGACGCGGCGCCCGAGCCCGCGCCCGCGTTGCCTTCCGAGCCCGCCGTCGACGACCTCCGCGCGCGCTTGAAGGCCGTCGCGAAGCGCTCGCGCCGACGCGCCGAGGCCGCGGCGCCCGAAGCCCCGCCGCCCGCGCCGTGGCCCTTCGAAGGCGACCCTCCGTGCCACGCCCGCGATCTCCCCGAGGACGCGCGCCACGGCGACGTCTCGCTCCGCCGCGCGCTCGAGGTGACCGGCGACGTCGTCGCCACGCTCGCCCTCGACCCGTCGCTCCGCGCCTTCGACGCCGCGCGCGCCCTCTTCTTCGACACCGAGACCACGGGCCTCGCCGGCGGCACTGGGACGGTGGCGTTCCTCGTCGGGATGGCGTGGTTCGAAGGAACCTCGCTCCGCGTCGAGCAGCTCCTCCTCGACGACCTCGACGCCGAGCCCGCGCTCCTCGAACGCGTCGCCGAGCGCGTCCGCGCCGCGGGCTCGCTCGTCACCTTCAACGGCCGCTCGTTCGACCTCCCGCTCCTGCGCGCGCGCTTCGTCATGGCCCGCGTCGCGCCGCCGCCCGAGCCCCCGCACCTCGACCTCCTCCACGTCGCCCGGCGCATCTACGGCGCCCGCGTCGAGCGCTGCACCCTCACCACCCTCGAGCGCGACGTGCTCGGCTTCGCGCGCGTCGGGGACGTCGACGGCGCCGACATCCCCGCGCGCTACCTGCGCTTCCTCCGCGAGGGCGCGAAGGCGCGGCCGCTCCTCGCGCCCGTCGTCACCCACAACGCCTGGGACCTCGCCGCCCTCGCCGCCCTCACCGGCGAACTCGGCGCCCGCGCCGCCCGCGCCGAGGCCGACGGGCGCTTCGAAGCCAGCGACCTCGTCGGCATCGCCCGCACCGCCCACCGCGCCGGCGACGCCGACCGCGCCGTCGCCCTCGCCGCCGAGGCCGCCGCCCTCGGCGACCCCGCCGCCGCCCGCGACGCCCACGTGCTCGCCGCCCGCGTCCACCAGCGCCGCCGCGACGCCGAGCGCGCCTGCGCGCGCCTCCTCGACGCCCTCGGCCACGGCGACGACCCCGCCCTCCACCTCGAGCTCGCCCGCCACTACGAGCGCGACCTCGACGACCCCGCCCGCGCCCTCGCCCACTGCCTCCGCGCCGCCGGCGCCGAGCCCCCAGGCGCCCACGCCCGGCGCGCCGCGCGCCTGCGCCGCAAGGCCCGCGACGCCCGACGGCGCCAGCTCCGCCTGCCCGGCTTCGAATAGCGCGGGCTGTGGTAGCGTCCCCGGCCCTCCCCATGCCCGACCTCATCGCGCGCGACGACGACCCCATGTTCGGACTGCTCCGGGTCATCCAAGACGACGGCTCGTCCTCCGCCAACGACCCCGCGCTCGACGACGCGACGCTCCTCCGCGTGTACCGCGAGATGCGGCGCCTGCGCCTGCTCGACGAGAAGATGCTCATCGTGCAGCGCCAGGGCCGCATCGGCTTCTACGGCGAGGTGAAGGGCCAGGAGGCCGCGCCCATCGCCGCGGGGTTCGCCCTCGACCGCGACGACTGGATCTTCCCCGGCCTCCGCGAGGGCGCCGCGATGCTGGTGCGCGGCTTCCCCCTCGCCACCTACGTCGCCCAGTGCTGGGGCAACTCGCTCGACGTGCAGAAGGGCCGCCAGATGCCCAGCCACTACTCGGGCCGCGCGGTGAACCAGGTGTCCTGGTCGAGCTGCATCGGGCCGCAGGTGCCGCAGGCGGTCGGCGCCGCCATGGCGATGCGCGCGCGCGGCGCCCGCTCGGTCGCGCTGGCTTTCTTCGGCGACGGCGCGACGAGCCAGCCCGATGTGCACAACGCGATGACCTTCGCCGCCCGCTTCAAGGCGCCGGTGGTGCTCGCCTGCCAGAACAACCACTGGGCCATCAGCGTGCCGAGCCGCGCGCAGACGGCCGCGCCCACATTCGCCAGCCGCGCCGTCGCCTACGGGATGCCCGGCGTCCGCGTCGACGGCAACGACGTGCTCGCGGTGTACGTCGCCCTCCGCGACGCCGCGGCGCGCGCCCGCGCGGGCGGAGGCCCCACCTTCCTCGAGTGCGTCACCTACCGCATGGGCGCGCACTCCTCCAGCGACGACCCCTCGCGCTACCGCTCCAACGAGGAGGTCGCGACGTGGGCGAAGCGCGACCCGGTCGACCGCTTCCGCCGCTACATGGCCCGCCGCGGCCTCGTCACCGACGGCTCCGACGAGCAGCTCCTCGCCGAGCTCGCGGGGGAGATCAGCGCCGCCATCGCCGAGGCCGAGCGCCACCCCAACGCGTCGCGCGAGCAGATCTTCGACGACGTGTACCGCGACCTCCCGTGGCACCTCGCCGCCCAGCGCGACGAGCTCCTCGCCGCGCCCGCGCCGAAGGGCCACTGACCCACCACCTACCGCGGGCGCGAGCGCGCGGCGTCGGCGTAGATCCCCTTCGCCATCAGGCTCGACTCGGCCTCGACGCGCCGGCCGTACACCGCCGCGCGCGTCGCGGCGGCCCCCGCGTCGTCGGGCACGGCACGCGCGGCCCACTCCGCGAGGTGGCAGGCGAGCGCGTGGTCGCCCGCCGCGGAGAGCGCCTCGGCCCGGCGCGCGAGCACGTCGGCGCCCCCGGCGAGCGCGGCCACCTCGCGCGCGAGCTCGGCGTCGCGGGCGGGCTTGAGCCGCGCGGGGTTGCCGTCCCACCACCCGCCGTAGAGCCGCCACACGTTGCGCACCACGAACTCCGGCTCGTCGTACACCGGCCGCAGCCACGGCCGCGCGAGCAGGCGCGCCGGCGCCCTCACCTGCGCGAGGATCGCGTCGAGCGAGGCGCCCTCGTTCATCAGCGCCACCGTCGCGTCGTGGAGGTGGCGGAGCAGCGCGGCGGTGTCGGTGAGCGCTTCATGGACGCGCGCGGCCCCCTCGATCGGCGGGCCGTGGCCCGGCAGGAGGAGCTCGGGCGCGAGCGCCGCCATCCGCTCGAGCGCGGCGGCCTGGTCGAGGGGGAAGCGCTGCACCTTCTGGGGGTTGCCGCAGTTGGGCGCCGCCCAGATGAAGAGGTCGCCCGTGCACACCGCCCGCGCGGCCGGGAGCCACGCCCACACGTGGTCGTCCGTCTCGCCGCGCGCGTGGTGGAGCTCGATTCGAACGCCGCCCACGTCGAGCGCGAGGGCGGCGTCGAGCGTGACGTCGGGCTCGCGGTACTCCGTCGGCCAGCCCATCCCCTCGACGCCGAACTGCCGCCCGTTGATCTTCGCGTTGTAGCCCGCGGTGAGCCGGTAGCGCGCGAAGCGGTCGCGCACCGCGCGGTGGGCCACGACGCGCATCGGGGGGGCGCCGGCGGGGCGGTCCTCCGCGTCGAAGAGGCCGGCGCCCATCACGTGGTCGACGTGGCCGTGCGTGTACACGACGGTGTGCACCGGCTCGCCCGACCACGCGCGCAGCTCCTCGCGCACGGAGGCCGCCGTGAGCGGGCTGCCCGTGTCGAAGAGAACGAGACCCTCGCCCGTGCGCAGCGCGGTGACGTTGGCGAAGCTCGACACGAAGGCGAGGCCCTCGCGGTATTCCTCGAGCCCCGCAAGGGTGGTGAAGGGGTGGAGGTCCTCCGTCGAGGAGGCGCCGCTCCACAACGACTCGGCCAGATCGCGCACCTGTCCCATGGCGGCGGCGAGTCTACCCCTGGACAGCGAGCGCCCCGCAAAGAGAAGATCGCCGCACGATGACGCAGACGCAGGCGCGCACCGTCCCGAAGAAGCAGCAGCCCACGTCGCCGCCCGAGGTCCGGGAGGCCAACCGGGAGTTCCTGCGCCGGCACCCGGAGCGCGGGGGGCGCCTGCCGCGGCCCAACGACCCCAACGACCGCGCGGCGATGGCCGAGTGGCGGCAGATCCACGCGGCGGCGAAGGCCCGCAACCAGGCGGCCGCGGCGCCGAAGCCCCAGCCCTCGAAGCCGACGCTCCCCTGCCAGGCGAACAAGCCCCAGTGCGAGATGCTCTCCGCGGAGCTCAAGTGCTCGCACCTCGGCGACAAGCGCAAATACAAGGTCACCCTCCCGCAGACCGACCCGAAGCTCCGCTTCCTCGAGGTGATCGCCGGCAACCAGAACACCAAGGAGTCCATCACCGTCAGCTCGACGTGGAAGAAGCTCCTCTGCAACCAGAACAACCACAAGGTCCGCCACATCATCGTCAAGCCGCCCAACAACGGCGCGGAGATCGTGACGGGCAACACGTCGCTGAAGTTCGACGTGAAGTCGTCGCTGGTGCTGCCGTGGGCGCCGGGCGCGCCGGGCAAGCTCTACCTGCTCTGGAAGTACATCTGGCCCTCGCGCGAGACGAAGGACATCTACTACGTCGACTTCGGCGTGTGCACCGTGCGGGGCCCCGTGCAGGCCCAGGTGCGCGTCTACCCCGACATCCAGTGGTGGATCGAGGTCGGCATCTCGATGGGCGTCGAGCGCTCCCGCACCCGCGCCTCGAAGTACGCCCACGGCGCGCCGCCCAACATCCAGAACGAGCACGGACTCGCGGTCAGCGCCGAGTTCAAGGCGTCGTTCAAGTACGACGGCAAGCAGCAGGACGTCGGCAAGGAGTTCAAGACCACCTTCGACGAGCGCGCGGGCTGGTGGCACACGACCAAGATCGCGTCGTCGTGGCTGCGCAAGATCGCCTACTACGCCGGCAACGTGAAGGTCACCTTCCCGCAGATGGCGTGGGGCTTCAAGTACACCAGCACCGTCGCCGAGCACCCCGACAAGGCGATCGTGCGGCGCGACGTCGACGTGGAGTTCACCGCCGACCCGCTCTTCGGCGGTGCGGTGGAGGTCGACCTCCTCGAGCTGCTCATCCGCGCGGCCGGCAACGGCGCGGCGGGCCTCGGCATCGCGTGCGGGCCCGCCATCGCGCAGTTTCTCCTCAACCTGAAGAAGAAGGGGGCCGACGGCTTCGACTTCCTCGGCGTCGAGGGCAAGGCCACCGTCGCGCTCACCCTCGGCGTCAAGGGCGCTATCGCGGGCAAGGCCGCCGGGCAGTTTCGCGACGGCGCCGAGTCCGACGCCAACGGCACCATCGAGGGCAAGCTCACCTTCACCTTCGGCGGCGTCGCCTCGGTGGAGGGCAAGTTCTGGAAGCTCGAGGTCGTCGCCGGCGTCTCGCTCGCCGGCGAGGCCGCGTTCGCCGCGGGGCTCCAGTTCGGCCACGACAACGAGAAGGGCTTCTACTGGGGCGGCAAGATGTACTTCGCCGGCGCCAAGCTCGAGTTCCGCACCTTCAACGACGTGAAGATCCGCCGTCAGCCGCCGGCCACGCCGCCGACCTCGAAGTCGGAGAAGCCCACCAAGTCGGGCTGGACGGTCACGTGGCCCGCCTGGCCCGACGAGGGCAACTACAACAAGCACTACCTCTTCGCGTAGCGCGTCGCGCCCGCGCGCCTGCTCAGCGAGCGGGAACGACCGTGTGCATCCACCCGTGCGGGTCGGGCGCGGCGCCCTGCTGGATGTCGAGCAGCGCCTTGCGGAGCTTCGTCGCCACCGGGCCCGTCTCGCCGCCGTGGATCGCGAACTCCCCGTGCCGCGACTTCACCCGCCCGATCGGGGTGATCACCGCCGCCGTGCCGCACGCGAAGGCCTCGGTCATCCGCCCCGTGCGCACCGCCGACTCCCACTCCTCGACGGTGATCTTGCGCTCCTCCGCGCCGTACCCGAGCTCGCGCGCGAGCTGGAGCAGCGACTCGCGCGTCACGCCCGGGAGCAGCGTGCCCGTGAGCTCCGGCGTCACCACCACCGGCCGCCCGCCCTCCTCGTAGACGAACATGATGTTCATCCCGCCCATCTCCTCGATGTACTGGCGGTGCACGGCGTCGATCCACACGACCTGGTCGCAGCCCTCGGCGCGCGCGTTCTGCTGCGCGAGGAGGCTCGCGGCGTAGTTGCCGGCGAACTTCGCCGCCCCAGTGCCGCCGGGCGCCGCGCGGACGTACTCCTCGGAGACCCACACCGTCACGGGCTTCACGCCGCTCGGGAAGTAGTTGCCCGACGGCGACGCGATCAGCACGAAGAGGTACGAGCGCGACGGCCGCACGCCGAGCATCGCGTCGGTGCCGATCATCAGCGGGCGGAGGTACAGGCTCTCGCCCGCGCTCGACGGGACCCAGCGCTGGTCCTGCCGGATGAGCGCGTCGGCCGCCTCGAGGAAGCGGTCGACCGGCAGCTCCGCCATCGCGAGGCGACGCGCCGACGCCATGAAGCGCGCCGCGTTGCGCTCGGGGCGGAAGGTCTTGATCGACCCGTCGGGCTGCCGGTACGCCTTGAAGCCTTCGAAAATCGCCTGCCCGTAGTGCAGCACCGACGTCGCCGGGTCGAGGCTCAGCGGGCCGTACGCCTTGAGCTCGCCGCGGCCCCAGCCCTTCCCCTCTTCGTACGGGATCACCACCATGTGCTCGGAGAACACCTGGCCGAAGCCCAGGTGACTCATGCGCTCCGCGCGCGCTTCGTCCGAGAGGGGGGAGGCGATCGGGTGGAGGTCGAGGGTGGGGGGGGTCATGTCGCGCCGTCGTTTACCAGTTGATGGGGCCAAGGGCGAGTCCCACCAATGGGTTTGTCAGAACTTCCCCGCGCACCGCCCGTCTCCTCGCGACCCGCCGCGCGCCGACGCGGCCCTCACGACGGAGGAAGTGATGCCGATTCGCCGGTCGCCCGGGGTGGTGACGTCCGCCCTGCTGTGCCTCGCCCTGCCCACCTGCACCCGCGCCGTGCAGCGCGCGCCCGCGCCCGTGGTGATCGTCCAGACCACCGTGCACACCGCGCCCGCAACGCCCGACCCCGCCGTTGCGACGGCGCCCGAAGCCCCCGCCCGCGTCCGCCGCGGCGAGCCCGAACCCACCCCCGCCGCGCGCGTCGAGCAGGTCGCGCTCACCGAGGAGACCCGCGCCGCGAGGCGAGGCGAGGGGCGCCGCGACGGGCACGCCGAGGCCTTCCGCGCGGAGCTCCACCCCGAGCCCTTCCGCTCGCCCGACGGGCGCCGCGGCTGGGTGCTCAACCTCGGCAACGGCCGCCCCCTCGCGACGCCCGCCGTGGCCGACGGCCTCGTCTACGTCGGCGGCGGCTTCGGGAGCCATGAGTTCTTCGCCTTCGACGCTGTCACGGGCGAGGCGCGGTGGGCGCTTCGCGTCTCGGACGATGGGCCCACCGCCGCGGTGGTGCGCGACGGCGTCGTCGCCTTCAACACCGAGAGCTGCACGCTCTTCGTCGTCGACGCGCTGCGGGGGCGCCCGCTCTGGAGCCGCTGGCTCGGCGACCCCCTCATGAGCCAGCCCGCCATCGGCGATGGCAAGGTCTTCATGGCGTTCCCTTCGCCCGGCGGCCACCGCCTCGTCGCCTTCGACCTGCGTTCGGGCGAGGAGCAGTGGCGCGTCCCGCTCGCCGCCGACATCATCTCCGCGCCCGTCCTCCACGGCGACTCGGTCTACTCCGCCACCTTCAACGGAACCCTCTACCGCCACCGCGTCTCCGACGGCGGCCTCGCCTGGCGCGAGGACTACCGCGCCACCAGCGCGCCGTGGCTCTACGGCGACGAGGTGTTCGTCAGCCACCGCGAAGACCCCGTCGCCGCGCCGCGGCCGCGCGGGTTCATGGCCGCGTCGATCCTCACGTGGGTTCTCCTCGCGCAGACCGAGGCCGTCGGGCGGCTGTCGGGCGCGTCGGGCTCGTCGCTCCAGCAGGGCGGCGCCGGCTACCGCGCGCGCCACGCGCCGTGGCTCAACACCGAGGTGCAGCGCCGCTCGCAGTACAGCCGCGACAACGCCGCCAGCGACACCTCCGTGGGCTTCTCCACCGCGCCCGCCACCGCGCGCGCCGACGAGGCCGCGGCCAACATCGGGCAGGGCACCGTGCGCGGCATGTGGGAGTACCAGGGCTCGCGCCCCTGCGTGGTCGACGGGCGGCTCTTCCTCACTCAGGGCGACCAGCTCGTCGCGATGGAACCCGCCAGCGGCCGCGAGCTCTGGTCGCGCCCGCTGAGCGGCCTCCTCGCCGAGCACGGCGGGCACCTCGCGTCGCCGCCCTCCGCCGCGGGCGGCAGGCTCTACCTCGGCACCGTCACCGGCGACGTGGTGGTCGTCGACCAGGCCGACGGGCGCGTGGTCGACACCATCCGCCTCGGGCACGCGACGCGGTTTCAGCCCGCCGTGGTCGGCGGCCGGCTCTACGTCGGGACGGCCGACGGCCGGCTCGTGATGCTCGACCTCAACGACCCCACCGCCGACGGATGGTCGCAGTGGGGCGGCGGGCCGACGCACAACGGCCGGTAGCCCCGAAGCTCCCGCGATGCGGGCATTTTCCAGCCCCCGAAGGCCGACGCGGCGCGGCACTTCGGCCCCGCATGATCGCCCTTGACGGCGAGCGGGGAAATCCCCCTCATGATCCTCTATGGCCGCGCCGGTCGACATCTTCTCGCTCAGCCTGCCCTGGGCGCCCCCCTCCGCGCAGGTGTTCACCTTCGACGCCTTCGAAGCCCTGTCGCAGCCCTACGTGGTGGCCGTGACGATGGTGCTCCGGGCGCACGAGCTGGCCGACCTCGAGCCCGCCCTCGACGTGCGAGCCTCCCTCGCCGTGCACGACGGGCAGGGCGACGTCCGCGCGCACCTCGCGGGCGTGGTCACCGCGGCGTCGCTCGTGCGGGCGCTCTCCAACGAGGCCTTCTACCGCGTCGAGCTGCGGCCCGCGCTCTGGAAGCTCTCGCTCACCACGCGCAGCAGGGTGTGGGTCGACAAGACGCTCCCGGAGATCCTCCAGGAGGTGCTGCGCGAGCACGGCGTCGAGCACTCGCTCGCGCTGCGCAAGCGCTACCCGCGGATGCCCCACACCTGCCAGTACCGGGAGAGCGACCTCGACTTCCTCTCGCGCTGGATGGAGCGCGAAGGGATCTACTACTTCTTCGAGCACCGGGCCGAGGGCGAGCTGCTCCACGTCGTCGACGACGTCAGCACCCACACGAAGTCGCCCGAGCAGGCCGTGCGGTACTACGCGGTGTCGCCCAACGACACGAGCACGCCCGAGGCGATGCACGCCTTCCGCAGCCTGCACGGGGCGGTGGCCCAGCGGGTGAAGCACCACGACTACAACGACCAGACGCCGACGCTCGACCTCGCGGCCGAGGAGGACGTCCCCGGCGGCACGCGCGGCGCGGTGACGGTGTTCGGCGGCAACCACGTCACGCAGGCCGAGTCGCGGCGGCGGGCGCTCCTGCGCGCGGAGGAGCACGGCGCGCGGAGCAAGGTGTTCCGCGGGGCGGGGCGGGTGTTCGGGCTGGCGCCGGGCTTCCGCTTCGAGCTGGCCGAGCACCCGCGCGGGGCGCTCAACGCGGAGTACCTCGTCACGTCGCTGGAGCACCGCGGGCAGGGCAGCGCGGCGGCGGCCGACGGCGCGCCCGTCTACCGGGTCGAGGTGACGGGCATCGAGGCGGCGACGCCCTTCCGGCCCGCGCTGGCGACGTCGAAGCCGAGGATCTTCGGGCTCCAGCGGGCGCGCGTCGACGGCCCGGTGTCGAGCGAGTACGCGCAGCTCGACGAGCACGGGCGCTACAAGGTGCGGCTGATGTTCGACGAGGCGACGCGCCGCGACGGGCAGAACTCCACCTGGGTGCGGATGCTCCAGCCGCACGGCGGCGAGCCCGAGGGGTTTCATTTCCCGCTGCGCAAGGACACCGAGGTCTACATCACGTACGTGGAGGGCGACCCCGACCGGCCGCTGATCGTCGGCGCCGTGCCCAACGCGATGACCCCGTCGCCCGTCACCGAGCCCAACCACACGCAGAACGTGATCATGACGGGCGGGCGCAACCGCGTGGAGATCGAGGACCAGGACGGCTCGCAGTACATCGAGATCTCCTCGCCCCCGCAGAACTCCTCGCTCCACCTCGGCGCCCACAACGGGCCGCTCCACCACGGCCACAACCTCACGCTCACCACCGACGGCAACGGGCTCATCCACACGGGCGGCGAGCGCAACGTCACCGTCGACGGCGCGCAGAACGAGACCGTCGACGGCGACCTCACCGAGCACTACAAGTCCAACCAGACCACCACCGTCGACGGGGATTTCACCGAGACGATCCAGGGCGCGGCGACGCAGACGATCAACACCGGCGAGACGCGCACGGTGAACAGCGGCGTCACCGAGACCATCACCGGCGGCGAGACGCGCGACGTGACCGGCGGGCAGACCGAGACCATCACCGGCGCGACCTCTCGCACGATCGGCGCGGCGCTGACCGACACCATCGGGGGGTCGGTGACGGTGGCCATCGACGCCAACCAGACCGAGACCATCATGGGCCCGCTCAGCCAGACGGTGACGGGCGGCGTGACGCTCGACACCCAGGGCGCGCTCACGCAGATCGGCGTCGGCGGGATCGAGTTCAACGCGCCGGCGGGCTTCACGGTGATCGCGCCGGGGGTGACGGTGATCGACGCCTTCTGGCAGGCGGCCGGCAAGAGCATCGAGCGGAAGTACGGCTTCGAAAAGTCCTTCAAGCTCTCGAAGTACGAGTTCGTGCTCGGGATGGCCTTCGGGGTCTTCGGCGCGAAGGCGGAGTCCATCGGCCTGAAGTTCGAAGCGGTCGGCGCGGCCTTCGAAGGCAAGGCCACCAAGGTCAAGGACGTCAAGGCCAAGCTGACGGGCGCCGGCCTCAAGACCTGGCTCAAGGCCTTCATCTCCCTCGGCTGAACGGATCGGACGCGAGCGAACGCCATGGCAGACATCTTCACCCTCGAACTCGACGGCCTCCCCCCCGACGCGAAGGTCGTCGCCCTCCACGGCGCCGAGGCCATCTCCCAGCCCTACCGCTTCGACGTCTCCGTCATTCTCCCCGTCGACGATGGCGACTTCGACCTCGACGCGGCCCTCGAAAAACTCGCCACCCTCCGCGTGGTGGATGGGCACGGCGCGACCCGGGCCCGCTTCGTCGGCGAGGTGCACGGCGCGGAGTTCGTCCACGCGACCGCGCGCCACCTGCTGTTCCGCGTGGAGATCCGGCCGCGGCTCTGGCGCCTCGCCAACGCCTTCCACAGCCGCGTGTGGGTCGACAAGACCTTCCCCGAGATCGTCCAGATCGTCCTGCGGGAGAGCGGCGTCACGGACGTCCAGCTCAACCTCACGAAGCGCTACGCGACGCTCCCGCACGTCTGCCAGTACCAGGAGAGCGACCTCGCCTTCGTCTCCCGCTGGATGGAGCGAGAGGGCGTCTACTTCTACTTCGAGCACGCCGAGGGCGGCGAGGTGCTCCACCTCACCGACGACCACGCGAGCCTCACCAACGCGGTCGATTCGCCGCTCCGCTTCTTCGCGGCGGACGGCGACGGCGACACCAGCGCGACCGAGGCGGTGCGCGACTTCCGGCGCCTCCACGGGATGCAGAGCCTCGCCGCGAAGCTCTTCGACTACGACTACCTCAAGCCCTCGCTCGACCTGTCGGCGGAGTCGCAGGTGGCGGGCGGCACCGCGGGGCGCGTGGTGGCCTTCGGCGACAACCTCCGCACCCCCGCCGACGCTCGGCGGCTCGCACAGGTGCGGGCGGAGGAGCGCGGCGCGTCGCGGACGGTGTTCCGCGGCGACGGGCGGGTGTTCGGCCTCGCGCCGGGCTACCGCTTCGACCTCGACGAGCACCCGGTGGCGGGGCTCAACGGCGCGTACCTCGTCACCGAGCTCGAGCACCGCGGGAGCAACCTCGCCGACGCGGGCGACCTCCGCGACTGGCTCGGCGACGTGCCCTCGGGCGACGCGCCCGAGTACCGCGCGTCCTTCGCGGCGATCGGCGCGGACGTGCCCTACCGCCCGCCGCTGCGCGCCCCGTGGCCGCGCGTGCGGGGCCTGGAGCCGGCGCGCGTCGACGGCCCCTCGCACAGCGAGTACGCGCAGATCGACGAGCACGGGCGCTACAAGGTGCGGATCCTCTTCGACGAGTCGCAGCGCCGGGCGGGGCAGAACTCCGCGTGGGTCCGCATGGCGCAGCCGCACGGGGGCGAGCCCGAGGGCTGGCACTTCCCGCTGCGCGACGGCACCGAGGTGATGCTGGGCTTCGTCGAGGGCGACCCCGACCGGCCCGTGATCGTCGGCGTGGGCCCCAACCCCGACACCCCGTCGCCCGTCACGCAGGCCAACCACACGCAGAACGTGATCATGACGGGCGGGCGCAACCGCGTGGAGATCGAGGACCAGGACGGCTCGCAGTACGTCCAGATCTCCTCGCCGCCGCAGAACACCTCGCTCCACCTCGGCGCCCACAACGGGCCGCTCCATTACGGTCACAACGCGACGCTCACCACCGACGGCAACGGGCTCACCCACGTCGGCGGCGTGCGCGACATCACCGTGGGCGGCGCGCAGAACGAGACCGTCGACGGCGACCTGATCGAGCACTACTACGCCAACCAGACCACCACGGTGGACGGCGACTTCACCGAGACCATCAACGGGAGCGCGACGCAGACCATCCAGGGCGGCGAGACCCGCACGGTGCACGCGGGGCACTCGGAGACGATCACCGGCGGCGAGACGCGCGACGTGACGGGCGGGCAGACCGAGAGCTACGCCGCCAACGTGACGCGCGACGTGACCGCGAGCCTCTCCGACACCGTGCACGGCAACGTGACGCGGACGGTGATGGCGGCGCAGACGGAGACGATCAGCGGGGCCCTGAGCAGCAGCGTGACGGGGGCGGTCACGATGGTGACGCCGGGGATGTACAAGGTGACCGCCGCCGCGGGGGTGACCTACACGGCCCCCGGGGGCTTCACGATGCTCGCGCCCGGCGGCTTCACGCAGGTCGACGAGGACCACACCTCGGAGGGCGGCGAGGGCGATGAGAACTTCGCCAACGAGCTCGCGCTGATCATGGGCTTCATGCTCGACGTGTGCCCGGCCGCGGCCGAGGTGACGCACATCAAGATGGAGGCCAACCTCATCAAGGCCGAGAACATCTCCATCCACGCGAAGGCCGAGGACACGGAGATCAAGTCCTGGGGCATGCTGCTCTGCGGCGGCGCGCTCGCCTTCTTCGCCCCCTCCGTCCTCCACGTCATCTGATCGGAGTCACAGGTTCGATGACCACTGCGCACCTCGTCGCCCTCGACCTCCCCGGGCTCCCGTCCTCCGCCCGCGCCCTCGCGTTTCGCGCGGAGGAGTCGCTGAGCCGCCCGTACCTCCTCGAGGCCTTCGCCGCCGTGCCCGTCGACGATGCCGACGCCGAGGTCACCCTCGACGGCGACGGCTCGGTGAGCATCCTGCGCGACGACGGCTCCCCCCGCACCACCTTCGCGGGCGTGGTGACCGCGAGCGAGCTGGTGGCGGTGCGGGCCAGCACCGCGGTGCTCCGCGTCGAGCTGCGGCCCGCGCTCTGGAAGCTGTCGCTCTCGTCGCACAGCCGCGTGTGGGTCGACAAGCCCTTCCCCGACATCCTCTCCGCGGTGCTGCGGGAGAACGGGGTGACGCGCTTCCGCCTCGCGCTCAAGGCGCGCTACGCGCCGCTGCCGCACGTCTGCCAGTACCGGGAGAGCGACCTCGACTTCCTCTCGCGCTGGATGGAGCGCGAGGGCATCTACTACTTCTTCCGCCACGAGGCGGGCGGCGAGGAGGTGGTGTTCACCGACCACGCGACGCACCACACCGCGTCGCCGGCCGACCCGGTGCACTTCGGCGCGGCGGCGGGCGACACGACGGCGGCGGAGAAGATGCACTCGTTCTTTCGGCGGGTGGAGGCGCGCTCGAAGGAGTCGCGGCTGAAGGACTACGACTACCTCCAGCCCGCGCTCGAGCTGGCGGCGAAGGAGGCGGTGCTGGAGGGGCTCTCGGGGCCGATGTCGCACTTCGGCGACAACCTCCTCACGCAGCGAGACGCCCGCTCGCGGGCGCGGGTGCGGGCCGAGGAGGAGGGCGCGGGGACGGCGGTGTTCCACGGCCACGGGCGCGCCTTCGAACTGCGGACGGGCTTCACCTTCGAGCTGGTGGGCCACCCCGCGCCCGAGCACGACGGGCAGTACCTCGCGACGCAGCTCGTCCACCGGGCGATCAACGACGTGGGGAGCGAGGCGCTGCACAAGCTCATCGACCCGCAGCGCGCGTGGTCGCGGCCGGGCGCGTCGGCCTACGAGGTGTTCGTCGCGGCGATCCCGAAGAAGGTGCAGTTTCGCGCCGAGCGGCTCACGCCGGCGCCGCGCGCGGTGGGGCTGGAGCGCGCGGTGGTCGACGGCCCGGCGTCGAGCGAGTACGCGCAGATCGACGCGCACGGGCGCTACCACGTGCGGGCGATGTTCGACGAGGCGACGCGCCGCGACGGGCAGAACTCCATGTGGGTCCGCATGGTGCAGCCCCACGCGGGCGAGCCCGAGGGCTTCCATTTCCCGCTGCGCAAGGGCACCGAGGTGCTGCTGGGCTTCGTCGAGGGCGACCCCGACCGGCCCGAGATCGTGGGCGTGGTGCCCAACCCCGACACCGCGTCGCCGGTCACCCGCAGCAACGCCACGCAGAACGTGATCATGACGGGCGGGCGCAACCGCGTGGAGATCGAGGACACCGACGGGTCGCAGTACGTCCAGGTGTACTCGCCGCCGCAGAACAGCTCGCTCCACCTCGGCGCGCACAACGGCCCCTACCACCACGGCCACAACTTCACGCTGAGCACCGACGGCAACGCGCTCTTCCACACCGGCGGCGTGCGCGACATCACCGTCGGGGCGGTGCAGACCGAGGACGTGAAGGGCGACCTGACCGAGCACTACAAGTCGAACCAGACCACCACGGTCGATTCGAACTTCACCGAGACCATCAACGGGAGCGCGACGCAGACGATCAACGGCGGCGAGACCCGCACCGTCCACGCCGGCCACACGGAGACGATCACGGGCGGCGAGACGCGCACGGTGTCGCCGAGCCAGCTCGAGACCGTCACAGGCTCGGTGACGCGGACCATCAACGGCGACCTCACGGAGACCGTCGGCGCGGCGACCGAGCGAACGATCTCGGGCTCGCAGGACGACACCGTGGGCGGCGCGCGGGCGGTCACCGCGATCGGCGGCATCACGCTGGAGACCCCCGGCTCGCTCGACGTGACCGCGCAGGGGCCGACGCTGCTGGTGGGCATCGGCGGGGTGAAGGTCACGGCGCCCGGCGGCGTGACCAACGTCGACGGCTTCTGGGACAAGCTCGGGGGCTTCGAGGGGAAGGGCTACGCCTTCAAGATCGGCTACACGTCGCTCAAGCTCGACGTCGCGGCGCTGATCATCTGCGCCTACAAGTGGAAGATCGAGCACTACACCTTCAAGGCCGAGCGGACGGGCATGGTGGCGGCGTGCTGCGGCAACGAGGCCGAGGAGCACGGCGCGGAGGCGGAGACCGGCGTCGCCCACCAGGAAGTCAACGGCGCGACCACCGCGGCGTGACCACCGAACCGATCGCATGAAGCTCGTCAAGCCCCACCAGGTCGCCTACCTCCAGCGCGTCATCGAGCGGGACCAGCGCTTCCACCTCTGCGTGGGCGCTGCCCTCTTCGTCCCGATGGACGCCCCGCGCAACCTCCTCCCCGAGCCCGCGCTGTGGAAGCTCTCGGCCACGGCCCTCGGCGCGGAGTCGCCCCTCGACGAGATGGTGGCGAAGTCGCGCGGGGAGTTCCTCGTGGCGGGGAGCGCGTTCGCGGGTGGCGGCGTCGCGCGCAAGGCGGTGGCCGTGCGCGTGCGCGTCGGCGAGGTGGAGAAGCGCCTCACCGTCGTCGGCGACAGGCAGTGGGTCGGCGGCGCCATGAGCGACCCTGCCCCCTTCACCGAGATGCCCGTCACCTGGGACCGCGCGTTCGGCGGCGAGGGGCACGCCCACAACCCCGTCGGCCGCGGCCTCGCGCCCGTGCGCGGCCCCAACGGCCTCGTCCACGCGCTTCCCAACGTCGAGCACCCCGACCGCCTCGTGCGGCGCCCCGAGGACCGCCCAGCCCCCGCGGGCCTCCGCCCGATCGACATCGCCTGGCAGCCGCGCGCGGGCAAGGCCGGCACCTACGACGACGCCTGGCTCAAGAACGACTTCCCCGGCCTCGCGCGCGACGCCGACTGGACGATCTACAACCTCGCGCCGCAGGACCAGTGGGTGCCCGACTTCTTCCGCGGCGGCGCCCCGTGGCTCGTCGAGGGGATGCACCCCGACAAGCCCGTGCTCGAAGGGACGCTGCCCGACGCGCTGGTCCGCTGCTTCGTGAACCGCGTCTCCCGGGGCGCCTTCACCGAGGTGCCGATGCGGATCGACACCGTGTGGCTCTTCCCCAACCAGGAGCGCCTCGTGGTGATCTACCGCGGCGTCGAGGAGGTGGAGGACGACGACGCGCCCGACGTCGACCACATGGTGCTCGCGTGCGAGGACCCCGCCGCGCCCCGCGACGTGGGCTACTACCGCGCGTGCCTCGACGAGCGGCTGCACCCCGAGCGGGGGCCGACGGCGACCCTGCGCGAGCGTGATCTCATGCCCGACTGGGCCCACCTCCAGGTGCGCGCGATCCCCGAGGACATGAAGGCGCTGGAGATGCAGAACCTCGTCTTCCGCAACCTCCGCAAGCGCGGGGTGCGGAAGGCGCTGGAGACCCGGGCCTACGTCGCCTCCCTCGGCCTCGACCCCGACCTCCACGGCCCGTCCGCGCCCACCCTGGAGGAGGAACTCCCCCCGACGTTGGAGGAGCTGCCGGCGGTGGTGGCGAAGGCCGAGCGCGAGGCGGCGGAGCGGCGGGTGCAGGCCGACGCGCGGATGAAGTCGCGCGAGGACGACATCCGCAAGCGCTTCGCGGCGCTCGGGATGGACTTCGGGCTCATCGAGAAGGAGACGAGCGCGGCGCCGCCGGGGCCGCCGCGGCGGAAGGCGCCGGAGAAGATCGCGCTGCTCCAGCGCCTCGCCGCGCAGGGGAGGAGCCTCGGCGTGGCGATCGACGAGCTCGAGCAGATGCTCGCCGACCCCGCCTTCCACGACCGGCTCGTGCAGGCGGACGAGGGGGCGCTGAAGGGCTACGTCGCGTCGGCGCAGCACTGGACGCCCGCGGCGCGCAAGCCCCCGGAGCTGTCGGCGCAGTGGCGCGAGCACATCCAGCGGCACCTCGCGGCGGGCGGCTCGCTCGCGGGCGCCGACCTCACGGGCCTCGACCTCTCGGGGATGGACCTCCGCGGCCGCGACCTGCGCGGCGCGCTGATGGAGGGGACGCTCCTCGCCGAGACCGACCTGCGCGAGGCGACGCTGACGGACGCCGTGCTCACGCGGGCCGAGCTCACGCGGACGCTGCTCTCGGGGGCGAAGCTCGGCGGGGCCAACCTCGCCTGCGCGGTGTTCGCGGGCGCGCAGCTCGACGGGGCGAGCCTGCGGGGGGCGCAGCTCTTCCGGGCGCGCTTCGAGGGGGCCAACCTCACGGGGGCCGACCTGCGCGAGGCGACGCTCAGCGAGGCCCGCTTCGACGGCTCGGTGCTGCGCGGCGCGCTGTGCGAGAAGCTCTTCTTCTACAAGGTCGACCTGTCGGGGATGGACTTCTCGGGCGCGAAGCTGGCGGAGGCGATCCTGGTGGAGTGCACCGCCGACGGGACGGACTTCAGCGGGGCCGACGCGCGCCAGGTGTCGATCGTGATGACCCGCGCGCACCGGGCCCGCTTCGTCGGCGCGTCGATGCGCAACGCGCGGATCCAGGTGAAGGCCGACCTGACGGGCTGCGATTTCCGCCGCGCGTCGATGCCGGAGTCGAACCTCCGCGACGTCCCGCTGGAGGGGGCGGACTTCAGCGGCGCCGACCTGACGAGCTGCGACTTCAGCAACTGCAACCTGCGCGGGGCGAAGCTGGTGGCGGCGGACGCGAAGGGCTCGCGCTGGGTGCGGGCCGACCTCTCCGACGCCGACCTGCGCTACGCCGACCTGATGGAGGCGGTGCTGCAGAAGGCGACGCTCGACGGGGCGGACTTCCGCGAGGCGAGCCTGTACGCGGCGGACATGGCGCGGGTGCTGGTGCGGCGCCCCGCGCTGATGGACGGCGCCCACCTCCAGAAGACGCGCGTCTACCCGAAGAGGAAGCATGAACCGAGATGAACTCGAGGCCCTGATCCAGTCGGGCGAGGAGGGGAAGGGCCTCGACCTCCGCGGGCTCGACCTCGCCGGGGCCGACCTCTCGGGCGGCGTGTTCGAAAGCACCGACTTCAGCGGCGCCGACCTCTCGGGCGCGACCTTCCGCGAGTCGATGCTCAACAAGTGCCGCTTCGTCGGGGCGAACCTCACGGGGGCGGTGCTCCAGCTCACGATGCTGGCCGACGCGGACTTCACCGACGCGGTGCTGCGGCAGGCGGTGCTGGCGGCGGTGAAGCTGGCGCGCTCGAAGCTCGATCGCGCGGACCTCGGCGGGGCCGACCTCACCATCGGCAATTTCGCGCAGGTGTCCCTCGAAGGCACGCGCTTCACCGGCGCCCTCTTCGACCGGACGGCCTTCCTCGAGTGCACGCTGAAGGAGACCGACTTCCGCCAGACGACGCTCCGCCAGAGCACGCTGATGAAGGTCGACTTCACCACCTGCCTCCTCGACGGCACCGTGTTCGACATGAACCTCCTGGCCGAGAGCCGCTTCGCCGGGATGAACCTCGCGCAGAAGCGCTTCGCCCGCAGCGTGTTGATGGAGTGCGACTTCACCGGGGCCGACCTCACCGGGGCCGACCTCACGCAGTGCAACTTCAAGGGCGCCAACCTCACCTCGGCGCGGCTCGACGGGGCGCAGGTGGAGCGGGGGCTCTTCGTCGAGGCCAACCTCACGCGGGCGACGGCGCGCGGCGCGCGGCTGCGGCAGGCGCTCTTCGTGAAGGCCGTGCTCGACGGCGCCGACCTCGCGCGGGCCGACCTCTACCAGGCCATCTTCCATGATTCGAGCGTGAAGGGGGCGACGGTGACGGGCGCCGAGCTCACCTACGCGGACTTCTCGCGGGCCGACCTCTCGGGGGCCGACCTGCGCGAGAGCACCATGTTCCGCGCCATCCTGGGGGGCGTGCGGGCCGACCGCACCCTCTGGCCGTTGTCACGGGCCACGGCGCTCGACTACGATCCCGAACTCCAGCGCGCAGCCGAGTGGCGGCGCACTCACCCCCTCCCGCAGCAGCGAGGATAGCGACCGTATGAGCGCAGCAGTGGCCAAGGTGTTCGAGCGGGCGCCCGAGGCGCGCCAGCTCTTCGGCGTGGTGACCGTTGTCGACGACGACGGGCTCCGCGTGCGCGGCGACGACGGGGAGTCCCGGACGGTGCTGCGCGCGGTGAGCTGCCTCGTGGCGCCGCGCGAGGGCGACCGGGTGCTCCTCGCGGGCGCGGGCGCGGAGTGGTACGCGCTCGCGGTGCTCCAGCGCGACGGCGACGCGGTGGAGCTCGAGGCGGAGGGCGACGTGACGCTCCGCTCGCGGCGCGGCGCGGTGACGGTGGCGGGCGCCGGCGAGGTGCGGGTGATGTCGGGCGAGGCCGTGCGGCTCGCGGCCGGCGAGGTGAGCGTCGACGCGGGGCGCCTCCAGCTCGCCTCGAAGGTGGTGGAGCACGTCGGCGCGCTGGTGAGCGCGCAGGTGGACACCGTAAAGGTGCTGGCGCAAGCGATCGACTCGACCGCCGAGCGGGTGACGCAGCGGGCGAAGCGCGTCTTCCGCTTCGTCGAGGAGCTCGACGCGCTCCGCGCCGGTCACGTCGACCAGGCGGTGAGCGAGCTCTGGCAGCTCCGCGCGAAGGACGCGATGCTCACCGCGCGGCAGCTCGTGAAGATGGACGGCGACCAGATCCACATGGGCTGAGGGGAGCGACCGACGATGTTCGCCAACACGCAGCTCATGGGCCTCGACACGGGCTTCCCGGACGTGTGCCTGACGCCGACGCCGGCCGGGCCGGTGCCGATCCCGTACCCCGACATCGCGGCGGGCCCGATGGGCGTCCCCGCGGCCTACAAGGTGCTCTTCGTCTGCGCGCCGGTGCACAACATGGGGACGACGATCCCGATGACCAACGGCGACAACGTCGGCGTGGCGACGGGCGTGGCGTCGGGCATGGTGATGGGGCCGTCGCGGCACCTCACGGCGGCCTTCACGGTGCTCGCCTGCGGCATGCCGATCACGAAGATGACGAGCATGTCGCTACAGAACAGCACCAACGTCCCGGGCGTGCGGATGGTGCCGAGCCAGCCCAAGGTGCTCCTGCTCAAATGAGCGGGGACGCTCCGCGCAAGCAGCCCTCGACGCTCCTGGTGCTCGTCGCCGTGCTCGGCGGCCCGCTGGTGTTCGTCGGGCTGTTCGTGTGGCTGATGAACAGCTTCGCCTCCTACGACCGGGTCGCGGGGGACTTCGTGCGCGACGTCGCGGGGAGCCGCTATGAAGCCGCCTACCGGCGGATGGCCTCGCCCTACCGGGCCTCGGTGCCGCTCGAGCGCTTCCGGGCGGGGATCAGCCGCAACGCGTGGTTTCGCGGGGCCACCGGGGTCGACATCAACCGCGCGGGGAGCAACAGCGGCGGCGCCTCGGCCTCCGGGCAGCTCCTGCGGCCGGAGGGCGCGGTGCCCATCCGCGTTCATTTCATCGAGGAGGGCGGGGAGGATCGGATCACCAGCGTGGTGATCGCCGGCACCAACGCGCTCCCGTCCCCCGCGGATTCTCCCTGAGTCACCGCACCTTCTCCCTTTGATCGCGCGGCGCGCGGCGCGGTACGATCGCCCCGCGCCCATGCCGTACGAAGACCTCTCGGGGAACCGCTTCGAACTCCTGCTCCACCCCTCGGTGACCTCGTCGCCCGGGGCCCACCGCCCCTTCGCGAGCCCCGAGAGCTTCCTCACGTCGTTCTCGCCGCAGCAGCGGGCCGACATGCTCCGCCGCGTGCGCGCCAACCCGGGGAGCGTGCGCTTCGACGTGGTGTTCGGGCCCGTCGCCCACGCCGACCCCGCGCCCGGCGCCGAGCTCGCGCGTCTCGTCCGCGAGGGGCAGCTCGCGTGGGTCGACCGCGGCCCCGACCCTGCCCTCGCGCTGCGCAGCGGCGGCGACACGGCCGGCGCCGGCACGGACGAGGCGGGGAGCTCGCAGCAGCCCCCCAACGGCCCGCACGCGGCGCCCACCCAGGAGATCGTCTGCGAGCTGATGGCCGCGCAGATCTCGTGCGCGCACAAGGGCCGCAAGGCCAACCGCGCGGGGCTGCTCGAGGTGGTGCCGGGCCGCGACGACGACCGCATCAAGCTGGAGGCGCAGCTCCGCGGCGGCTGCGGCAAGCACCCCAAGTGGGAGATCACCGCGCCGGGCGTCTCGGAGACGAAGACGGGCGCGAGCAGCAGCTTCACGGCCCGCAACTGGGGCTTCAAGCTGCTCGGCATCTTCGAGGTGATGCCGAAGTCGTACTACGTGTACGTGGGCTGCTGCTCGGGGATGTCGCGGCGCTTCGAGGTGAAGACGTACCCGATCGACCAGTGGGCGATCATCGCGAACATCGATTTCAAGCAGCGCCCGACGCAGTGGGTGTTCGAGGCGCGCGTGACGCCGTGGGACGAGGCGGGCACGGAGGACACCGGGCTCAAGCTCAAGTCGGGGATCCTCAAGGCGCTCACCGACAAGAAGCAGCAGCTCGACTACGTGCTGGAGAAGATGCTCAAGCCGCTGCTCGCGCGCGAGCCGGAGTGGGAGTTCTTCAAGACGAAGCTCACCTTCAAGGGCCAGTGGGCGGAGCACGAGCCCGACCACCGGTGCTTCTACAAGTTCGAGGCGTCGCTCTCGCTCGACCCGCTCATCAAGGGGACGTTCACCATCCCGTTCGGGCCCACCGGCGCGATCCCGCCGTGGATCAAGAAGTGGACGACCGACCTCATCGGCGACCTCTACCTGTACGTTCAGTTCTACGGGGAGGTGGGGCTCAAGGGGAAGTGGTCGCGGACGACGCCCGACACCTCCGCGGCGGAGGCGTCGGGCAGCGGCAAGGTCGGCGTGAAGGTGGGCGGCAACCTCTTCCTCATGAAGCGGAGCGCGCTCAACCTCGACGTGAACGGCGGCACCGAGATCACCGCGGAGGTGACCGCGCCCGTCGAGCGCAAGCCCGCGGTGGCCTTCGACCTGAAGTGGGGCGGCATCGAGATCGAGCTCACCATCGAGGCCGCGTGGGGCATGGTGGAGTACAAGCGCAAGTGGAAGGCCGTGGAGGGCGGGTCGTTCTTCAAGCAGCCGAAGGTGTGGCACCCGCTGGGCGAGGCCGCCTGAGATGACCTTCATGCACGTGCTCCAGGTGGAGACCGAGGGCCTGGTCGCGCGCGTGATGCTCAACGACGTCGAGGTCTTCGCCGACTGGGAGGGCGCGCGTCGCGTCACGCAGACCAAGCTCGACCCCTACCTCTTCGAAGGCGACAACCGCCTCGACGTCGCGCTCACCCCGATGACCGACGATGAAGGCAAGGTCGTCGCCGGCGACCAGTCCCTCGCCGTCACGATCATCCGCGGCGAGCACGGCGTCGACCCCGGCGACGCGGGCCGCGTGGCGCGCTTCGCGTGGAAGCCCGGCGACATTCCCGTCGAGCCGGGCACGCTCACCAGCGTGTGGGCGCGGCAGTTTCTCGTCCGCCCCGAGCACGCGCACGGCCGCTGGGCCTGGCAGGACGCGCCCGCCCGCGCCCCCACCGAGGACGACGCGCGCGCCCTCGTCGCGCTCGCCGGCGAGGCGCACGCGGCGCTCTCTGCGCGCGACGTCCCCGCGCTCCAGGCGCTCACCGCGCTGCGCGACCGCGAGCTCGCCCGCGCGGTGGAGATCCCGGAGGAGGAGATGCGCGCCGAGCAGGAGGCGTACTACGCGGAGTGGTTCGCCGAGCCCGACTGGGCGATGGAGCCCTTCGACCCCGGCGCGTTCGCCGCCTCGGCCTTCGCGCGCGGGCGCCTCGTCCGCGTCACCGACCCCTACGGCGGCCCTGCGCTCAAGGGCTCCGGGGGTGGGCGCCGCTTCGCCTTCGGCGTCACCGCCACCCGCGTCGACGGCGCCTGGGTGCTCGCGCGCTGAGGGAGGGAGCGATGCGCCCGCCCGCCGCGCTCGTCGCCCTCGTCGCGCTCGCGGCCTGCGCCGACGACCTCACGCCGCGGTACTTCCGCGCGGCCCAGTGGCCCCAGGCCGACCGCGCCTTCCGCGGCGAGGCCCGCTGGCTCGGCGGCGACGGCGCGTACTCCGTCGACCTCGGCGGCAACCGGACGCTCTGGCTCTTCGGCGACAGCTTCGTCGCCGCGCGCCCCGACGCGACGCGCGCCACCTCCACGATGGTGCGCAACTCCCTCGCGGTGATGGAGGGCCGCGACCCGGCGACCGCGAGCGTCCGCTTCGCCTTCCGCTACGACGACCGCGGGGTGCCGCGCTCGTTCTTCTTCGAGGCGGGCGACATCGAGACGCGCGCCTGGTACTGGCCGGCCCACGGGGTGCGCGTGCCGGGCGGTCCGCTGGTGATCTTCCTCTCGCGCGTGCTCAAGACCGCCGGCGAGGGCCTCGGCTTCGCCGCCAACGGCTGGCGCGCGGTGGTGATCGACAACCCCGACGCCGAGCCCGACGCGTGGACGCCGCGCATCCTGCGCCCGCCGGCCGTCCCCTTCGACGCCGTGCCCGGCGCCGCCGCGGTGCGCGAGGGGGGCTACATCTACACGCTTGCGCCGCGCACGCAGGGCCAGCACGACGCCTACCTCGCGCGCCTGCGGGAGTCCGACGTGCTGCGCGGCGAGCTCGCCCCCGAGTGGTGGACGGGCGCGGGCTGGGCGGTGCAGGAGATCATCGCCGGCAACGCCCGCGTGGTGATCGAGGAGGCCGGGACGGAGTGCTCCGTCCACTACGACGCGAACCTCCGGCGGTGGGCGTTCGTGACGAGCCGCGGGTTCGGCGCGACGACGATCGCGATGCGCTTCGCCGACAGCCTCACGGGCCCGTGGAGCGAGCTTCGCGACGTGTACACGCCGCCCGAGTCGGCCGGGCAGAACCCCTTCGTCTACGCGGCGAAGGCGCACCCCGAGCTCACCACCGGCGACGCGAGCGAGCTGGTGATCACGTACGCCACCAACAGCTTCGACCCCGACGTGCTGCTGCGCCCCGCGGGCGCGGCGCTGTACTGGCCGCGCTTCGTGCGGGTCGCGATGGCGCGATAGCGCTCACAGCCCGACGGGCGGCTCCTGCTCCAACCCCAGCAGCGCGGCGCGCGCCTGCGCCACGAAGTAGATGCTCCCGCACACGAGCGCCGTCTCCCCCGCCCCACACGCCGCGCGCGCCGCCGCGAGGGCCGCCTCGGGCGACGCGCACGCCACGCCCCCGCGCACGGCCGCGAGCGCCTCGGGCTCGGCCGCGCGGGCCATCGGCGCCGCCCCGAAGAACCACCGCGCCGGCGGAACCACCGCCGCCAGCTCCGCGAGCATCGCGGCGTAGTCCTTGTCGCGCGACGCCCCGAAGGCCATCGCGCCGATTCGCTCGCCGCGCAGCGCGTCGACGAGGGCTCGCACGCCGTCGAGGTTGTGCGCCGCGTCGAAGAGCACATCACCGACGCGCTCCATCCGCGCGGGCCAGCGCGTGGCCGCGAAGCCTTCTCGCATCGCGTCCGCCGTCACCTCCGGCCGGTGCGCGGCGAGCAGCTCCAGCGCGCGCGCCGCGGTGGCGACGTTGCCCGCCTGCCACGGGCCCGTGAGCGAAGGGCGCAGCGACACGTCGGCGCCCCGCCAGCGCAGCGAGACCGCGTCGTCGGCAACCGCGTACGGCATCGTGTCGACGAGGGGCGCACCGACGCGGCGGGCGACGTCCTCGATGGCGGCGCGGGCCTCGGGGTTGCGGTCGGCGGTGAGGTCGGGGCCGAGGACGCAGGGGACGCCGGGCTTCAGGATGCCCGCTTTCTCCCGGGCGATGGCGTCGAGCGTGGGGCCGAGGCGGTCGGTGTGGTCGAAGGCGATGCGGGTGATGACGGTGACCTCGGGCGCGCACACAGAGGTGGCGTCGAGCCTGCCGCCGAGTCCCACCTCCATCACCGCGAAGGTCACGCCGGCCCGCTCGAACGCGCGCCACGCGAGCAGCGTTGCGGCTTCGAAGAAGGTGAGCGGCGGCAGCGCGCCGCGGTCGATGTCGTCCATCAGTGCGTCGGCGAAGTCGCCAGCGACGTCGTCGTCGAGGGCGGCGCCGTCGACCTGGATGCGCTCGACGAAGCGGTGGAGGTGCGGCGACGTGTAGAGCCCGACGCGGAGGCCCGCGGCGCGCAACGCGGCGTCGAGGAGGGCGGAGACGCTTCCCTTGCCGTTGGTGCCGGCGACGTGGGCGCAGGGGATGCGGAGGTGGGGGTCGCCCCAGGCGCGGAGCGCGTCGCGCATCGAGTCGAGGCCGAGCACCATGCCCTTCGCCGCGAGGGGCGCGAGGCGTTGGAATGCGCGGCTCACGGGTCGCAGAGGAGCGACAGGACGCGGGCGATGGCGCCGCGCATCTCGCGCCGCTCGACGATCTGGTCGACCATGCCGTGCTCGAGCAGAAACTCGCTGCGCTGGAAGCCTTCGGGGAGCTTCTGGCGGATGGTCTGCTCGATCACCCGGGGGCCCGCGAAGCCGATGAGGGCGCGGGGCTCGGCGAGGTTGACGTCGCCGAGGAGGGCGTAGGAGGCCGCGACGCCGCCGGTGGTGGGGTCGAGGAGGACGGAGACGAAGGGCATCCCCGCGTCGCGCAGGCGCCCGAGGGCGGCGACGGTGCGGGCCATCTGCATGAGGGAGAAGATGCCCTCCTGCATGCGCGCGCCGCCCGACGCGGAGAGGACGACGGCGGGGCGGCGGAGCGAGGCGCCGAGTTCGAAGAGGCGCGTCAGGCGCTCGCCGACGACGCTGCCCATCGAGCCGCCCATGAAGCGGAAGACGTAGGAGCCGAAGACGATGGGGCGCTGGGCGAGGGCGGCGGTGCCGACGCGGACGGCCTCGGTGGCGCCCGACGATCGCCGCGCCGAGGCGACGCGCTCGGGGTACGAGCGGCCGTCGGCGAAGCCGAGGGGGTCGAGCGGGGCGAGGGACTCGCCGTCGGGTTCGAAGGTGCCCGGGTCGAGCAGGAGCTGGGCCCACTGGTCGGCGGTGAGGCGCTCGTGGTGGTTGCAGCGCGGGCAGACGCCGTACTCGAAGGCCTCGGTGAGCAGCGTCTCGCCGCAGCCGACGCACTTGCGGAAGACGCCGGCGCCGAGGGTGCGCTTCTCCACGCCGTCGTGGTCGACGCCGGGGCGCGAGCGGGAGAGCCAGTCGGTCGACATCGTTGGGCCGCGATGCCTACCACAGATCGGGCGCCCTCAGCGCGGGCGAATGGGGCCCACCCGCGTCGGCACGGTGCTGAACGACCATGACGCGGCGCGCAGTTCGAGGTTGTCGCGGGCGGGCAGCACCTCCATGGCGTCGGGGCGCAAGGGCGTGCCGGGCACGTGGGTGGGCGACGGGCCGAAGTGCCCGCCGTGGGGGAGCGGGCCGTGGCGGCGGACACAGGCTTCGAAGAGGTCGGTGGTGAGCCAGCGCTGGGGCTCGAGGAAGACGCACTGGATCCACTCGTCGAGGTCGGCGGCCATCGCCTCGATGCGCGCGTCGAGCAGGCGCAGGCGAACCACCTTGCCGTCGCGGTAGCCGAACTGATCACCGAACGCGCTCTCGGCGAAGAACCAGGCGTTCTCGACGACGATGCCGAAGGCCTGGCGCCAGCCGGCGGGGTGGTTCCAGAGGTCGAGGGACTGGTTGGGGGGCTCGGGGCGGGCGCCGAAGAGATGCAGCGCGCCCTGGAGGGCGTAGCAGCCGTTCCACCGTTGGAGGAGGCGGGTGTGGGTGTCGACGCTGCGGCCGGCGTAGTCGAGCGTCTGGCGCGCGCACGCGGGGTCGTAGGGCGGTGGCTCGAAGCCGGGGACGATGGTCGGGGCGACCCAGCGCAGCAAGCTGTCGGAGTCCATCGCCGGGGAGTATCGGGCGGGGTCCCCTCCGACGCGAGTGCGGAAACGCGGGTGCCTACAGAATGAACTCGTCGCCGAGCGAGAGGACCTCCAGGTCGTCGTTGCGCAGCGCGGCGAGGTCGCGCTCCACGTGGGCCTGGAAGGAGGGCTTGATGTGGTAGAGCAGCACCGGGATGTCCTTGCGGGAGAGCTTCCGCAGGTCGGCCGCGAGCGAGGTGGGGGTGTGGTGCCCCGACACCTTCGCCAGCCAGGCGTACTCGTCGGGGAAGCTCACCTCCTGGAGGATCGCTTTGAGGTTGGGCGTCTGCGCGAGCACCTCCCAGAAGCGGTCGGTGGGCCCGGTGTCGCCCGAGTAGGCGAGGGCCGTCCCGTCGCGCTCGATGACGAAGCCCGCGCTCTCGATGGTGTGCGACACGAGCACCGGCCGCACCGCGTAGCCCGCGATCAGCGCCGTCTGCTCGGGCTCGATCTCACGGAACTCGATGGTGCGCTGGCCCGGCGCGTCGACCAGCGGGATCGCGCTGAAGTCGGGCCACAGCACGTCGTTGAAGAAGTGCTTCTTCAGCGCCTGGATGGTGAAGGTGGAGCCGGCGACCACGAGGGGCCGGGTGGCGCCCTGGCAGCGGTTGTCGGCCAGCGTGGCGAGGTCGCGCACGTGGTCGAAGTGGGCGTGCGAGACGAGCACCGCGTCGAGGGCGATCTGCGCCTCGAGGGCGAGCATGCTGGTGGTGGCGCCGGCGTCGATGCCGAGCGAGCCGTCGAGCACGAAGCTCGTCGAGCGGTGCTTCGGGGTCTCGCCGCCGTGGCAGCCGAGGACGGTGAGTTCCATGCGCCTCACCGCCCCCCCCGCGGGGCCTCGGAGCCGTGCGGGCGGAGGGCCTTCGACGACGCGCCCCGCGCCCCGTTGAGGTGCGAGACGAACTCGTGGACGCGCGCGACGTCGGGGATGAGGCTCGTGCCGTCGTCGAGGGGGGTGAGCATCCGGACGCGCGCGAGGCGGCGCAGCACGGCCGCGGCCTCGGGCTCGGAGACGCCGGCGGTGTGGGCGAGCTCGAGGGCCGTCGCGGGCACGGCCACGCCGTCGTCGCGGCGCTGGCCGAACTCCTCGGCCACCCGCGCGAGCGCGAGGATCACCCGCACGCGCGGGTCGGCGTGGAGGAGGAGGTCGATGAGGTCGTTGGCGGAGTCGACGCGGCGGGCGAGGCGGGTGATGAGCCGGACGGCGATCTCGGGGTCGCCGAGCACCATGGACTCCAGGGTGTTGGCGTCGATCTCGATGACCTGGAGGGCGTCGACCGCGGTGGCGGTGGCGGCGCGGGGGCGGCCGTTGAGGATGGCCATCTCGCCGAAGAAATCCCCGGGGCCGAGGAGCGCGAGGCTGCGCTCGCCGACGTCGAAGCTACGGCTGATGCGCACGCGCCCCTGGCGGATGACGTACATCACCGACCCGACGTCCCCCTCGCGGAACAGCACGTGTCCCTCGGGGAACTCCCGTCCAAGGCGCGAAAACAGCGGGTCCGTGGCCATCCGTGCCCGCGCAGTGTAAGGGGACGCGTTCCGCGGGGTCAAAACAATCGCGGGTCCGCCCCGCGGTGCGCTACACCCGGAGGCCGTGACGTGGCGCCCCGCGAACCTCGCCTTGCTGCTCGCGCTCGGCTGCGAGCAGGGCCGCGAGCCCCCGCGCCCGCCGCGCGAACCGCCGCGCCCGCCGGTGGCGTTCCGTACCCCGGCGCCGGCAGTGACGGGGGTGGGGGAGGGCGCGCGCCCCGACGCCGCGGCGACGCCCGACGTCGTGGCCCGCTGCGTCGCGCGCGCGGCCGAGCGCCTGCCGCCCGAGCTCGGCGGGGCCCTCGGTGTTCTGGGTGCGCAGGGCCTCGTCGAGGACGCCTGCCGCCTCGACGTCGCCCCGCGCCTGGGCTCGAGCGCCCTCTGCGAAACGGTTCATGCCAGCGCGCTGCGCGAGGCCTGCCTCACCCGCGTCGCGATCGCGGTGGGCGCCCCCGAGCGTTGCCCCCCGTCGCCCGGCATGCGCGGCCGCGACCCGGTGTGCGTCGCCGTCGCCGCCCGCGCGCCCTCGCTCTGCACCGCGGCCCCTGGGAGCGAGCGGGGCCGCTGCCTCGCCCTCGCCCGCGCCGACGGACGCGCCTGCAACTCGCTCGACGGGCTCTTCCGCGAGGCGTGTGTGCGTGACGTCGCCGCGCTGGCGCCGTGGCTCCGGCCCGCCGCGGGCGCCCCCCTCGCCGACGCGCGCGTGTCCGTGGCCGAGCGCGCGCCGGGGGAGATGTTCAGCGACGCGGGCCCGCTCCGCGCGTGGGAGCTCCGCGCGCACCGGCGGGGCCAGTGGCTCGACGACGCGGGGGCGCTCTGGGTGGCCGACCCGTCGGAGGCCTCGGCCGCCGCGGACGTGGCCGCGGGCGTCGAGCCGGTGGTGCGGATTCGGGTTCCCACCGTTGGCGCGCGCGTCGGGGTCGGGGTCGCCGCGGAGGCGCGCGTGACGTTGCCGGGCGTGCCCGCGATGGACACCGCCGAGGGGACGGCGCGCGCGTCGGCCGTCTTCGCCGCGGTGCCGCGCGCGCGGGGCGACCGGGTGGCGGTGACGGTGACGGTGACGGGCGCGGCTTCGGGCGTCGGGCGCGCGGTGACGGTGACGGTGGAGGGCTTTGTCCGCGACGTGGCCCCCGCCGCGGCCCTACGGTGAAGGTTTCGCGCGCACGGTGAACTCGTCGACCAGCCGCGGTCGGATGTCGTCGCGCGCCTCGGCCACCTTGTCGACCGCGAGCACGAACACCGTCGCCTCGCCGGGCCGCAGCCGCACGCGGAGGATCTGCTTGTAGTCCTCGACGCGCGACGCGCCGCCCGCTTCGTTGTTGTGACCGTCGAAGGCCAGCGCCGCCGCGAGGTACCACCCGAACCACACGCACATCATCAGCGCCGACAGCGCGGCCAGCGGCGCGAGCTGCCAGAGCGGCGGCCGCGCGGGTTCGTGCGACGCGACCGCGAGGAGCGCGAGGGGCGCGCCGAGCCCGGCGGACCCCGCGAGCAGCCAGAGGCACACGAGGAAGGCCCGACGTCCGCCCGCCGGCGGGGCCGACGCGACGCCGCGCGCGACGAGGTGGAGGAGCGCGAGCCCGGCGCCGAGCCCGACCACCGCGCCCCCGAGGCGCGCGGTGGGCCCCTCGACCCGCAGCGCCCACAGCCACAGGAGCGGCGTCGCGAGCTGGAGGACGCCGTGCCACAGCCCGAGCAGCGCGAACTTCAGGCGCGCCCGCTTCGAGCGCTGCGCCGCACCGACCGCCACCGCGAGCAGGACGGCGCCCGCCGAGCAGACGACCATCACGCCGGCGAGCAGCGTGCGGAGCGCGACGAGCGCGACGGGGGCGCCGCCGAAGGCCGCGTGCGCGCCGATGAAGGCCGCCACGCCGCCGACCACCATGCCGTAGCCGATGAGGTTGGCGAGCCACGGGGGCGTGTGGGCGCGGGCGCCGCGCAGGGCCTTGCGCGACGCGGTGTTGAGCTGCTCACGGTACCAGACGGCCGCGGCCACCGCGCCCGCGCTCAGGGCGAGGTACACGAGCAGCGCGAGGCTCTCGGCGAGCGCGCCCATCCGCTTGCTCAGCGCGTCGACGCCGAAGGGGAGCGCGGCGAAGCCGGCGGTGGCCGCGAGCAGCGAGATCGGCTGCCAGGGCGGGGCCTCGCCCCCGTCGCGCGCCACGCGGCGGAGGAGGTACGTGGCCGCCGCGACGAAGAAGGCCGCCCCGACGAGGCACGCGGCCGCCGGGCTGAACAGGCCCGCGGCGCCCGCTCCTTTGATGAAGGCGGGGGCCCACGGCGCCGGCAGGCCCCCGCGGGCGAGGGCCACCGCGCCGCCGACGAGGCGCGCGAGCGAGGCGTCGGTGCCGGGGTCGCGCGCGGCGAAGAAGAGGATGGTCGCGTTGAGCGCGCCGAAGAGGGGGATGCTGCCGCCGAGGAAGATCGACCACGGCGAGAAGAGCCGCGCGGCCACCTCGCGCCGCGAGACCTCGGGCGCGGGGTAGAGGGCCGCGGGCGCGAGCGATCCGAGGCGCGTGTGTGAGGGGTGGAGGAAGGCGCCGCCGAGGCCCGACACCACCGAGGCGTAGCGGCCCGCCGACGCGTCGAACTCGTAGCGCGCGTAGTGGTGGACGTCGCCGGCGAGGTCGAGGCGGCACTCATCGGCGGGCAGCGCGTCGCCGGCGAAGGGCGCCGGGAGCCCGAGCGCGTGGAGCTCGCGGACGTAGTCGCCGTCGGCCGGGAGCGGGCGCCCGAACGCGACCGCGGGCTCCGGGGTCACGACGATGCGGCCGACGACGTCCCCGCGCCGCGTGATCACGTCTTTGAAGTAGGCCTGCTGGGTCGAGTCGACGCGGCCCGACTGGGCGTCGAGGCCGAGGAGCTGCCAGCCGAAGGGCAGGTCGAGCGCGAAATAGCTCGCGGTCTGGCGGCGCGCGAAGCCCGGGAGCGGCGCCGACTTGGGCTCGGCGGGGGAGTGGACGAAGCGGGCGCAGAAGCCGTCGAGGAAGTCGTAGTAGTCGTGGTTGCCGGGCAGCGCGTAGAGGGGGCGGCGGTCGTCGAGGCAGCCGGCGTCCTCGCAGGCCCAGCGGAAGGGGGTCTCGAGCAGGAGGGAGAGCGTCCGCGCGTTGGCGACGTGGTAGGCGGTGTCGCCGCCGAGCACGACGAAGCGCCCGCGCGGGAGCACGCGCCCGTCGCCGCGGCCGAGCGCGCAGGCGCCACCGGGGCCCACGGTGACGTCGGCGTAGAGCAGGCTGGCGACGGTGTACGTCGCGCGCATCCCGTCGCCCGTGTCGGAGAAGTAGTCGAACCACAGCTCGCCCTCGCCCTCGGGGTCGACGGGCTCGGGCGGCGCCGCGCGCATCCAGCGCATCCCGGCGAAGCGGCGGCCGTAGAGGCCGTAGAGCGCGATCCAGCCCAGGTGGCGGACGAGCGTCGACCCGAGCAGCCAGGTCACGGGGCGCTCGAACTCTCGGCCTTCCTTCGCCATGCGGCACCCTCCCTTTGGGGGTGTGGCCGCGGAGCCTAGGCCCGCCTCGGGGCGGCCGTCCATTCCGCGGCGGGCGTCGACAACCCCGTCGCATCCCACGGCCCACCTGCGGTAAGGGAACGCCCCGCCGCCCGTGCCCGAAACGCGCCTCGTCACCACCCGCGCCGAGCTCCTCGACGCGCTCCCCGCCTTCGCCGGCGCAACCCGCCTCGCGCTCGACTGCGAGAGCAACGGGATGCACGCCTGGCGGGGCCGGTTGTGCCTCCTCCAGCTCGCGGCCGCGCCCGCCGACGCCGGCGCCGACCTCGTGTGCGTAGTCGACGCGCTCGCGGTGGGTTCGCTCGACGCGCTCGCGCCGCTGCTCGGGGCCGAGGGGCCGCCGAAGATCCTCCACGACGCGGGCTTCGACGCGCGGCTCCTGCGCGACGCGGGGGTGGTGCTCGGCAACGTGCTCGACACCTCGGTGATGGCGCGCTTCCTCGGGTGCCGCGAGACGGGCCTGGGGTCGCTGCTGGCGCAGCGCTTCGGGGTGGCGCTCGACAAGTCGCTCCAGCAGCACGACTGGGCGCGGCGGCCGCTCGGCCCGCGCGAGCTCGGGTACCTCGCGGGCGACGTCGCCGACCTCGGGCGCCTCGCCGCGTCGCTCGAGGCCGACGTCGCCGTGGCGGGCATCGCCGACGAGGTGGCCGAGGAGGCCGCCTACGCGCTGCGCGCCGCGCTCGCCGACGAGGGGGCCGCGGGGTGGTGGCGCGTCAAGGGCGTGCGCGACCTGGCGCCGGCGGGGCGCGCCGTGGCCCGCGCGCTCTGGCACGCGCGCGAGCGGGTCGCCGAGCAGCGCGACGTGCCGCCGGGGCGGGTGTTCTCCAACGCGTCGCTCGTGCAGCTCGCGCGGGCGCGGCCGCGGGCGCCGGCTGACGTGCGCGCGAGCGGGCTGCTCGGCGCGGCCTCGGCGGGCGGCGTGGCGGAGGCGGTCGCGGCGGCCGTGGCCGAGGGGCTCGCGGCGGGCGACGTGCCCGAGGCCGAGCGCCGCTGGCTCGCGCCCGGAGCGCCTGCCCGGCGACCTTGCGCTCCGGCGCGTGCGCGAGACCGTGCTCCAGCACTGGCGTGCGCGGAGGAGGCGGCGCGGCGCAAGGTCGACCTCCAGGTGGTGCTGCCGGGCCACCGCCTCGCCGACCTCGCCGCTTCGGCGCGCGCAGCAAGGCCGACCTCGCGCGCGTCGACGGCCTCGGCGCGTCGCGCATCGCGCGCTACGGCGCGGCGCTGGTCGAGCGGCTCACCTCGGTGGCGTAGCGCTAGTACCTCATCGCAGGGAAAGTGCAGGGTTGATCGCACGAGGCGCGAGCCCGCAAGGAAGGCGACGAAGACGGGCTGTTGGCCCGTCGAGGAGACCTGACACCGCGGGGCGAAGTGCATCGTGCGATCAACCCTGCACTTTCCCTGCGATGAGGTACTAGGCCTTCAGGCTCGCGAGCCAGTCGAAGGCGCCGCCGTCGTTGACCTTGAGCCGCCGCTGGAGCGCCGCGACGATGGCCGCGCGCCCCTCGTCGACGTGGCCGGCCTTCATCCGCGCGACGATGCGCCAGGAGAGGCCCTGCGGCGTGGCCTCGATCGGGCCCTCCACCTCCACCGCGCCGATCGCCTTGAGCTTCACGGCCTCGTCGGCGCTCGCCTCGCGGGCGACGGCCTCGAGCAGGTGCCGCGCGTCGGCCGCGGCGAGGTTGAGGGGCGTGGTCACGGGCACCGTCGCCCGCGCCCAGCCCGCCTGGTGGTTGGCCACCGTCCCGATGCCCCCGTTGGGGAAGTAGTGGACCGACCCGGCGAGGTCGCGCAGCACCGTCACCCGCATGGTCATCTCCTCGACGTTGCCGCGCACGGTGTTGATCGTCACCTCGTCGCCCACGTTGAACTGCCCCTCCAGCAGGATGAAGAACCCGCTGAAGAAGTCCTTCACCACCGACTGGGCGCCGAAGCCGATGGCGACGCCCGCGATGCCGGCGCCGGCGAGCAGCGGCGCGATGTCGAGCCCGATCTCCGCGAGCACCATCACCACCGCGAGGCCGCCGACCGCCGCGCGGGCGATGCTGCCGACGACGCGGACGAGCGTCTCGACGTGCTTCGACTCGTGCAGGAGCGAGTCGCTCGCCCGGCCGTGGGCCGCCGCGCGCGACGTCGCCCGGGCGGAGGCGCGCTTCACGATGAAGCGCTCGAGCGCCGGCACCGCGCGCGTCAGGAGCCGCGCGACGACGAGGATCAGCGCGATGCGGAGGCCCTTGATGAGCAGGGTCTGGAGCGTCTCGGGCACGAGCCGCCACGAGGCGGCGGCGACCTGGCGGGCGCCGTCTTCGACGCCGGAGCTGTGGGAGGGTTGCATGGGCGGCGGTGGGATATAACGCAGTCCGCGCGCCCGGGGAGTGCCCTCGCGCGAGGGGGGCGCCGCTCAGGGCTGAACGAGCCGGCCGCTGCGGTAGTCGTCCCAGGCCTGGCGGATCTCGTCGTCGGTGTTCATCACGAAGGGGCCGCCGCGGGCGACGGGCTCGCCGATGGGCCGCGCCGACACGAGCAGGAAGCGCCCGCCCTCGTCGCTCTTGGCGAGCACGCGGTCGCCGGGCGAGAGCACCGCGAGCTGGCCCGCCCGCAGCGGCGCCTCGTCGGGGCCGAGCTTCACGCGCCCCGCCACCCCGTACGCGAAGGCCGTGTGGTCGGGCGCCACGGCGACGGCGGTTCGGCCGCGCGCGTCGAGGCGGAGGTCGAGCATCTGCGGCGCGGTGACGACGCCCTGCACCGGGCCCGTGCGGCCGTCGAGGGAGCCCGCGACGAGGCGGACGCGCGCGTCGCCGTGGCGGGCCTCGACGATGTGCTCGGGCGCGACGTCCTGGTAGCGCGGCGCCGTCATCTTGTGGGCCCGCGGGAGGTTGACCCAGAACTGAAAGAGCCACATGCCGCCCGCGACGAGGCTCGGCATCTCCGAGTGGACGAGGCCGCGGCCCGCCGTCATCCACTGGGCCGCGCCCGCGGCGAGGCGGCCGTGGTTGCCCATGCTGTCGCGGTGCTCGGCGGCGCCCTCGAGCACGTAGGTCACCGTCTCGAAGCCGCGGTGCGGGTGCGTGGGGAAGCCGGCCATGTAGTCCTCGGGCCGGTCGGAGTGGACCTCGTCGAGCAGGAGGAAGGGGTCGAGCAGCGGCAGCGCGGGCGAGCCCAGCGAGCGGCGCAGGTGGACGCCGGCGCCCTCGATCGTCGGGCGCGCGTCGACCACGCGGGTGACGGTGCGCGGGCGCCCCGGTGAGGCGGGCGAGGCGTTCGACGCGGGCCGGTCGGCGATGCACCCGAGGTCGGCGAGCGGCGACGCGAGGGCCGCGGCGGCGGTGGTGAGGAAGCTGCGTCGGGTGGTCATCGCGGGGCGATTGTGCCGACGGCGCGCGGCGGGCGCCACCGACACACCGGGCAACGCTCCGTTGCGCGCGCGGCCTCCGCCGGGGCGCCCCGCCGCGGCCCCACGGAGCTTCTGTCGTCCGCCGGCCAGGGCCGCTTTGCGCTCCCGCAGGCGCGCGCTCTGAACGTATCCTCGCGGGGATGACGCCTCGCCGGCTCGCTTCCCTTCTCCTCCCGTTGGCGGTCGCCGCGTGCGACGGTTCCGCGCTCGTGGGCCCTCGCCCCGGCGCCGCGGACGTGAACGTGAACGACCTCGCCGACGCCCTCGACGACCTGCCCGCCGACGGCCCCGCGGACGCCGCGCCCGACGCCTCGCCGCCCGACGTCACGCCGCCGCCGCCCGACGTTTCGATGGACGCGCCCGACGCCGCGCCCGACGCGGGCGACGCGTCGCTCGACGCGACGACCGACGCGCGCGACGGCGGCGACGCGGGGGACGCGCCCGACGGCGAGGTCTTCACGCCCGTGGACGTGCCGATCACCGGCCCGGTGCTCCAGCGCCCGGGGCGGAGCGGCGCGATCGTGCTGTCGCCCGACGACCGCGTGGCGGTGGCCGTCAACCGCGGGGCCAACTCGGTGTCGGTGTTCGGGGTGACGCCGGGGGTGGCGCCGGCGGTGCTGCGGCTGGCGGAGGTGGCGACGGGCGTCAACAGCGACCCGTGGCAGGCGGCGATGGCGCCCGACGGCGACGCGGCCTACGTGGTGCTGCGGCGCGCGCAGCAGGTGATCCGGATCAACGGCCTGCGCTCGGGCTCGCCGGTGATCGGCTCGACGCGGGCGACGACGGGCGCCGAGCCGACGTCGATGGCGCTCTCGCCCACGGGCCGCACGCTCTACGTCACCAACTGGGGCGACGGCACGCTCACGGTGGTCAACACCGCGACGATGACCACGACGGCCACCGTCGACCTCAACACGCCCCTCGCGGCGCAGGGCTTCGTCGGGGCCGGGGTCGCCGGGCGCCGCGGGCTCGCGCACCCGCGCGCCGTGGTGATGACCAACAACGGCGACGCCTTCGACGACGACGAGGTGCTGTTCGTCACGGAGTTCTTCGCGAAGCGGCGGCTGACGGGCGTGCCGGCGGGGCTCGAGCGCTTCGACCAGGACCACCTCGGCGTCGTCTACCGCATGCCCGTCTCGACCCGCGTGGTCACCGTCCAGACGCTCGCGCCGAGCGCCGACATGGGCTTCCGCGCGGCCGACGGCACGGTGGCGGGCTGCTACCCCAACCAGCTCCACGCCGCGGCCATCGCGCAGGGGCGCGTGTTCGTCACCGGCACCTGCGTCTCGCCGCGGGGCCCGGTGGGCGCGGTCGCCGTCACCGCCACCGACGCGGGCGTCGACGCGGGCGCCGACGCGGCGGTGGACGCTTCCGGCGACCGGCCCGACGTCGCGGACGTCGCGGACGTCACCGACGCGGCGACGGCCCCGCCGCTCGACCCGGCGGGGGCCAACTTCCGCACCGAGGTGACGGGCGCGGTGTTCGTGCTCGACGTCGCCACCGGGAGCGAGCTGGTGGGCTCGCGCGTGCTGCTCAACCAGCGCTACTACGCGCTCTACGACGCGCGGCGCGACCCCGACGACGCCACGCGGCGCATGCCGCTCCTGCCCGTCGACATCGATTTCGTGCCGGGGACGGGCGGCAGCACGTTCACCTCCACGGTGGCGTACCTCGCGGCCTACGGGTCGGACGCGGTCTTCCGCGTGACCTTCTCCGCCGCGGGGGCCTTCGCGAGCGTCGGGTCGATGACGGGCAACGCCTTCGTCGACCTCGGCGCGGCGCGCGCGCCCGCGGCGGCGGGCAGCGGGCCCAACGGCGTCGCGACGCTGTCCACTGCCAACGGGGCGCTGACGGTCAACGAGTTCACCCGCACGGTGTCGGCGGTGGAGCTCGCCGGGCAGTCGGTGACGGGCTCCGCGGAGTCGTCGGCCATCGCCGCGGCGTCGGCGCCCGTCGTCCGCGGCCGGCGCTTCTTCGTCACCGGCCTCGGCCGCTGGTCGTTCAACGGCCAGGCGTGGAACTCCTGCGAGACCTGCCACCCCGACGGCCTCACCGACAACATCACGTGGTTCTTCGCGCGCGGGCCGCGGCAGACGCTCTCGCTCGACGGCACCTTCGAAGCCGGCACCCCCCGCGTGATGAACTGGTCGGGCATGTTCGACGAGTTCGCCGACTTCGAACTCAACGTGCGCAACAACTCGGGCGGCGTCGGCGCGATCGTTCACCGCCGCAACGACGGCGCCGCGACGCCGGCCGTCACCAACGCCGACCGGATCATCTTCGACGGCACCCCCGCGGTCACCCCGCAGCGCGCCACCGCCGAGCCCAACGACGGCCTGAGCGGCACCGTCGACGGCGTCGCCTCGCCCGCCGGCGCCAACCCCGTCCGCACCCTCCTCGAAGACTGGAACGAGATGCGCGCCTGGGCCGCCACCCTCCGCTCGCCGCGCGCCCCCACCGGCCTCAACGCCGCCGACGTCACCGCCGGCCGCACCCTCTTCCAGAACAACAACTGCGCCGGCTGCCACGGCGGCGCGCGCTGGAGCAACACCGCGCGCTTCTACACCCCGTCGCAGACGATCAACAACCGCACCACGGGCACGCTCATCACCACCTCGTGGACGCGCCCCACCAACTTCCCGACGTCGGTCCTCCCGACGATGAACACCTTCCGCCTCGCCCCCTTCGACCCCGGCAACGACCAGCTCACCTGCGTCCTCCGCAACGTCGGCACCTGGGCGATGAACACCGGCGTCGCCCCCACCGGCGTCGGCCTCCTCGAGGTGCGCGCCAACATGGTCACCGCCTCGCAGGGCGCCACCGGCTTCACGCCGCCGTCGCTCCTCGGGGCCGCCTACGGCGCGCCCTACCTCCACGCCGGCAACGCCCGCTCGCTCGAAGAGCTCTTCAGCGACACCTTCGCCGCGCATCACCGCGCCTACAGCCCCAACTTCCTCGGCAACGCCGCCACGCGCGCCGACGAGACCCGGCAGCTCATCGCCTTCCTCCTCTCGATCGACTCCGACGCGGCCTCCATCACCGCCCCCGCCCGCGTCACCCTCCCGGGCACCACCACCGCCTTCGACGCCAACCCCTGCACCCAATTCCGGTGACCGGGGTTGCGGCGCGTGTGCCACGGCGACCCACGCCGCGACCTCTGGTAGCTTCGGGGCCCCCGATGGCGACCCCCCTCCGCTGCCTCGCCCTCGCCCTCGCGCTCGGCGCGTGCGGCACCACCGCGACCCCGCCCGCCAACCCCACGCCCGACGCCAACGCGCCGGACGTGAGCGCCCCCGACGCGAGCGCGCCCGACGCGAGCGCGCCCGACGCGAGTCCGCCCGACGTGAGCGCACCCGACGCGAGCGCGCCCGACGCGAGCCCGCCCGACGCGAGCCCGCCCGACGCGGGCACCCCCGACGCGAGCGGGTCGACCGAGCAGCGCGCGGTGACCTTCCCCGACCGCATGCTGATGCCGGGCGAGGAGGTCACGATGTGCCGCGAGGTGCGGCTCGGCAACGTCGACCCGATGCTCATCCGGCGCATCCACGTGAGCATCCCCAACGGGAGCCACCACGTCATCGTCTACCGCTCGCGCGCCACCGAGGAGCAGCTCACGCCGGCCCGCTGCAGCGGCCTGAGCGGCATCCTCCAGGGGACGGCGCCGATCTTCATCGCGCAGCAGCGCGAGTCGGGCGTCGAGCTCCCCGCGGGCGTCGGCCTCGAGATCGCCGCCGACCAGATGATCCGCCTCGAGGAGCACTTCGTGAACACCACCGCCGGGCCGCTCACGGCCGGCGCGCGCGTCACCTTCGACCTCGCCCCGCGCGAGGGCCTCACCGCCGCCGACATGATGTTCTGGGGCACGCAGAACATCAACGTCGCGCCGCGCGCGATGGGCACCGCGCAGTACTTCCGCCCGGCGCTGCCCGGGGTCAACGTGTTCGGGCTCACCTCGCACACGCACCAGTACGGCGTGCGGGCCACCATCGAGGTCGCCACCGCCCTCACCGGCGCGGGCCGCGAGGTGCACCGCAACGAGGACTGGTCGGAGCCGCCGCTCACGCGCTTCGACCCGCCGCTCACCTTCGGCGCGGGCGAGGGCCTGCGCCTCGTCTGCAACTACAACAACACCAGCACCCAGACGCTCCGCTTCGGCGAGTCGTACTACCAGGAGATGTGCTTCCTGTGGGCCTACTACTACCCCTCGCAGGGCTTCCACGTGTGCTTCGACGGCGTCTGCCGCGCGCTGCGGCTCTGACCCTCGCGCTCGCCGGCTGCGGCGACGACACGCCCGCCCCCGCGCCCGCCGACGCATCGGCCGACGTCACGACCGCCGACGTCGCGACCGACGCGCCCGCGGCCACCTACGCCGAGGTCCACGCGATCCTCGCGCGGGCCTGCTCCTTCAGCCGCTGCCACGGCGGGACGGCGATGTCGGGCGGCCTCAACCTCGGCATGAGCGCCGCGGAGAGCCACGCCGCGCTCGTCAACGTCGCCGCCACGCAGGTGCCCTCGCTTCGACGCGTCCAACCCGGCGACCCGTCGCGGAGCTGGATGATGCACAAGGTCGACGGCACCATGGCCACCGTGCCCGCGTGCCAGGCGGCCGGCGCGATGTGCGGCGTCTCGATGCCCGAGCGCGCCGACCTGCTCTCCGTCAGCGAGCGCGACCTCATCCGCCGCTGGATCGCCGCCGGCGCGCCGGGCCCCTGAGCCTCACCCGACCAACACCGACGTCTCCACCAGCGCGAGCCGCGTGACCGTCAGCGCGCCGTACTCGCTGCGCTTGCGCCCGGCCGGCGCCGACCGCCACGACGCGACGAGGTAGCGCCCGCAGCCGCTCCGCGCGAGCCGCGCGCCCATCACGTCCTTGCCCTCCAGGGCGATCTCCGCCCGCGCCTTGCCCGCCTCCGCGCTCACGTCCGCGAGGCGCACCACCTCCGCGGGGCCCTTCTTCTTCCGCGCGCGGAGCAGCGCGATCGACCCGTCGGGGAGCCACGCCGCGCCGTGCGCGAGCTCCGCCAGCGTGGCCGACTCGCGCAGCGCCGACGCGGCCCCCGAGCGCGCGTCGAGCACCCGGAGCAGCGCGCGCGACGACGCGGGCGTGACGGGCGAGGCGGGCGTCACGGCCGCGCCCGCGACAAGGACGTGGCCGCGGTCTGGGCTCAGATCCATGGAGGCGCGCGGGCCCACCCAGCCGAGCGGCGGCTCCTCGCCGACCGATGTGAAGAGCCTGGCGCGCCGCGAGAGCGAGACGAGCTCCACCTGCGCGGGCGCCGTCACGCCGTCGACGTCCGTCGGGTGCGCGAGCAGCGTGTCGGGGTCGACCCAGGTGAGCGCGCCGAACCACCCGCCGACGTCGCACACGAGCTCGTCGCGCGCGCCGCCGAGGTCGCGTAGGAGGAGCTTGTCGTCGAGCGCCACCGCGAGCCGACGTCCGTCGGGCGAGAGCCCCGCCGCGCAGTCGCGCACGCGCGGCGTCCGCGGGAGCGCCGCGGTGTCGTCGGGGTCGTACGCCAGCGCCGACTCCAGCGGGTCGGTTCGAAGCACGTGAACCAGCCGCCGCGGCGCCTCCCCGCGCACGCTCCCCGTCATGCGGAGCGAGCACACCAGCGCGAGGGCCGCGCCCGCGCAGGGCTCCACCCGCACGCGCCCCGGCACGTGCGCCACCGGCGCGTGCCCCATCAGCCCCCCGTCAGGAACCGCGTGGAGCAGCGCGCGCCCGTCGCCCCGGTTGTGCTCGCGGATCGCCAGCAGCGCCTCGTTCGAGGCCCACCCGAGGCCCCTCACCGCCGCGCCCGGCTTCTCGAACACCACGCGCCCGGTCGCCACCTCGACGCACCGGAGCAGCGCCTGCCCGCCCGCGTCGGTGAGCCCGTCGGCGCAGGCCAGCCACTCGCCGTCCGGGCTCAGCGCCCACGCCCCCACCTCCCACGCGAGCGCGCGGACCCCGGGGGCCGCCTCCCGCCACGCCGTCTGCTCTCTCATCGGTGCCATCAGATGGACATACCCTGTCTCCGCGGAAGTGTCCGCGCGCGCGCGAAGGGGGTACAACACCCCGGCCATGAGTTTGCGTCAACCCGAACTCTTCGCCACGACCCCCGCCGCGGAGCCCGCCCTCTACTGCGACGTGGCCGTCCCGCTGCCCATCCGCGGCGCGCTCACCTACGCGGTGCCGGCGGGGATGGCGCGGCACGTCGGGCCCGGCGTGCGGGTGATCGTCCCGGTGCACGGCAAGCGGCTGGTGGGCTACGTGCTCGGCGTGTCGGAGCGCGCGCCGGTGGGCGTCCCGGTCGAGGCGATCAAGCCCATCTTCCACCTCGTCGAGGCCGACCCCGTCTTCCCCGACGACCTCCTCCGCTTCCTGCGGGAGGCGGCGGACTACTACCTCCACCCGGTCGGCGAGGTGCTGCGCGCGGCCGCGCCGGCCATCGACCGCCGGCAGGGCGACGACGACCCCTCGGTCGCCGGCACCCCGGGCGCGCTCGCGAAGGGCGGCAGCGCGGCGAAGCGCCGGGCGAGCCTGAAGGCCCGCTGGCAGCGCGTGCACGAGGAGACGTACGTCAAGCTCGCGCCGGGCGTCGCGGCCGCGCCGCCGAAGCTCCGGGGCGACAAGCAGGCGCAGATCTTCTCGATCCTCGCGGCGCGCGCCGAGGTGTCGATGAGCGAGCTGCGCCAGCACGTGAAGACGGCGAAGTCCGTGGTCGACGGGCTCTGCGAGCGCGGGGTCACCGAGCTCGAGGTGCGCGAGGTGCCCGACGACCCCTTCTTCGGCGCGCCCGTGCCCCGCGACACGCCGCCCGAGCTCACCGACGCGCAGCGCGACGCGGTGGCGGCGATCACCTCCGCGGTCGAGCACCACGAGCGGGCGGCCTTCATGCTCTACGGCGTGACGGGCTCGGGCAAGACGGAGGTGTACCTCCGCGCGATGGACGCCGCGCAGCGCAAGGGCAAGGGCGCGCTGCTCCTCCTGCCCGAGATCGCGCTCACCCCGCAGCTCGTCTCGCGCTACCGGGCGCGCTTCGGCGACAACCTCGCGGTCCTCCACTCGGGCCTCGGCGACGCCGACCGCCACGGCATGTGGAAGAAGCTCCACCGCGGCGAGTGCCACGTCGCCATCGGCGCGCGCAGCGCCGTCTTCGCCCCCGTCCGCGACCTCGGGCTCATCATCGTCGACGAGGAGCACGACCCGTCCTTCAAGCAGGACGACCACTTCCGCTACAACGGCCGCGACCTCGCGCTCCTCCGCGCGCACCGGCTCGGCGTGCCCTGCGTGCTCGGCAGCGCGACCCCGTCGGTGGAGAGCTACCACGCCGCGCAGGAGGGACGGTATCGCCTGCTCCACCTGCCGGGCCGCGCCACCAGCGCGCCGATGCCCGACATCCAGGTCGTCGACCTCAAGCGCGTGGGGCCGAAGGGGCCGACGGGCCACGAGCTCCTCTCGCTCCCGCTCGTCCGCGCGATCGACGCGACGCTCAACCGCAGCGAGCAGGCGATCCTCTTCCTCAACCGCCGGGGCTTCGCGCCGAGCGTGCGGTGCGCCGCGTGCGACCAGGCGATCGAGTGCCCGTCGTGCAGCGTCGCCCTCGTGATGCACCGCCGCGAGGGGACGCTCCGCTGCCACTACTGCGACTTCCACGTCCCCTTCGCCAACACGTGCATCGTCTGCGGCGGGAGCGACGTGACGCTGCTCGGCGTGGGGACGGAGAAGCTCGAGACGGCGATCGTCAACTCGTTCCCGCGGGCGCGGGTGGGCCGGCTCGACCGCGACGTGGCGAGCGGATCGGGCGCCGAGGAGGTTCTCGACAAGCTTCGCCGCGGCGACATCGACATCCTGGTGGGCACGCAGATGGTGACCAAGGGCCACGACATCGCGCGCGTCACGCTGGTGGGCGTGCTCAACGCCGACGCGGCCCTGGCCTTCCCCGACTTCCGCGCGGTGGAGCGCACCTTCCAGCTCCTCGCGCAGGTGTCGGGGCGCGCGGGGCGGCGCGACCTGCACGGCCACGTGGTGATCCAGACGTGGCAGCCCGAGCACCCGGTGCTCGTCCGCGCGCGCACCCACGACTACGAGGGCTTCTATCAAGACGAGATCGCCGCGCGCGCCGAGCTCGGGTACCCGCCCTTCGGCCGCCTCGCGGCGCTCCGCTTCGACGGCGTGGAGGAGGAGCAGGTGCGGGCCTCCGCCGCGCGCATCGAGGCCGTGCTGCGCGCGATGCCCGAGGTCAACGCGGGGACGGTGAAGGTGCTCGGGCCCGCGCCCGCGCCGATCGAGCGGCTGCGCAACCGCTTCCGCATGCAGTGCCTCCTGCGCGCGGCCGAGCGCCCGCCGCTGCGCCGGGCCCTCACGCGCATCGTGGAGCTCGCCGACGCGCAGGTTCGTGAGGGCGTGCGGGTCGCGATCGACGTCGACCCGATGCACATGCTGTAGCTACCCGGCGCCCGCCCGCCCGCGTCGTCGGCCCCTCGCGCGCCGCTGAAGCGCCGCGCACACCGCCACGAGGAGCGCACCGCACGCCGCGCCCTCATCGCGCGCCGGGGCCGCGGCGCAGTCGAAGAGGCTCCGCGCGGGGGGCGGCGGGGCGCGCCGCGTCACGGGGGCGTCGGGTCGGGCGTGTGCATCGGGTGTGGCGACGTCGGGCGCGTCGACCGCAGGGACGTCGGGCGCGTCGTCGGGCGCCGTCACGTCGGCGACGGTGGCGTCTTCCGCGTCGGTGGCCGCGTCGCGGTGTCGGTGGTGGCCGTGCCGGCGGCGGCTCTCGCACACGAGGCAGAAGAACGTGCGCATGCCGCGCTCCGTCTCGCGGGTGCAGCGGCGGCGGCGGCAGGTCCCCTCGAAGTCGTCGGCCTCGCAGACTTCGCCCTGGCGGTGGCCGCGGCAGGGGTCGGAGTCGGTGCGGGGCGGGTCGGCGAACGCGGCGCCGGGCGCGGCGAGTGCGAGTGCGAGTGTGAGAGGGGGGAGGGCGCGGCGGACGGAAGGCATGAGGCTCCTCGGTGCGACGCGCGGCGGGGACGAAACCCCCCGCTACGCGACGGCGAGGTCGGGGACGCGCTCGCCCATCCGCCGTACCATCGCGGCGGCGGCGACGCGAGGCTCTCGTTGCGCGCGGGCCCACTTGAAGAGGAGCCAGGCGCGGGCGAAGCAGATGGTGTCGTCGTCCCCGGTCGCCCGGTGGATCGCGGCCGCCAGCACTTCGAGGGAGCGGCGGTGGGCTTCGGTGAAGGTCGCCACGGCGTGGGCGACCGCGTCGGAGGGTGCTTCCATCACACCCTTGCAACGGCGGCAGGTGAGATTCTGTGAAGACCCCGTCGACCGGGTTACGAACCCCCGACCCGGAGCCGGACGCCGGCCAGACCCGTCACCGCGGTCAGGCCCCCGTTGTCGCCCGGCGCGGCCTCCAGCGAGAGCCCCGCGAAGATCGACAGGGTCGACGTGGCGTGAAACTCGGCGCGCGCGAAGGGCTCGATCCACGCCGTGGTGATCTGGGCGCCGGACAGCCCCTGAAACAGCCCCAGCACCACGCCCCCCGTCCCCCGGAAGCGCCCCCGCGAGCGCGACGGGAAGGTGAACTGCGCGCCGCCCCCGAGCCCGAGCGCCGTCGACGGCGTCGTCATGAACATCGCCGCCGCGACCACCTCCAGCCCCGGCACCGCGGTGATGGCGTAGGAGCCCTCCAGCCGCAGGAGGAAGGCCGTCGACGACGCGCCCGGCCGCCCCGAGAAGTGCCCGCCCACGTGGAGCGCCGCGCCGATGCCGACGGGGCCGCCCTGGTCGAAGCGGCGCTCTGGGTTCTCGAGCTCGTAGCGGCGCTGGCGCTCGGCCTCGGCGGCGCGGCGTCGGGCCTCGTCCTGACGGCGCTGCTCCTCGGTGCGGCGGCGCTCGTCCTCCTGGCGGCGCTGCTCGGCCTCGCGGCGTCGGCGCTCCTCCTCGGGGTCGACGGGCGCGGGGCCGAGGGCCGCCGGGTCGAACAGGGCCGCGATCGCCTGCGCGAGGACCGCCCCCGCGTCGCCCTCTCCCACGTTGACCTGCTGCGTCGCGACGCGCGCGCTCGCCACCTCGGTGAGGGTGAGCGTGAGGTTGTACTGCCCGGCGAAGGGCTGCACCTCCCCGGCGATCACGTGGGTGCCCGCGAGCACGCGGCCGAAGCCCGCCACGCTCTGCGCGTCGCGCGGCGCGTCGACCCCCATGCTCGCCCGCACCGCCGCCGCGTCGGGCACGCGCGCGCCCTGCGACGAGAGCACCGCCCGCACCGCGCGCTCGGCCTCGTCGACGGTGTCCTGCGTGGCGCGGCCGCGGAAGGGGAGCACCACCACCGTCCGCTGCGCCAGGGGCTGCCCCGCGGGCTGCGTCTGGGCACGCGCGAGCGACGGCGCGAGCGAGAGCGCGAGGAGGAGGGCTGCCCGCTTCACCCGAGCACCTCGCGGTCCTTGCCGGGGCCCTTGGGGGCGCCGACGATGCCCTCGCGCTCCATCTTGTCGACGATGCGGGCGGCGACGTTGTACCCGATGCCCAGGTAGCGCTGCACCATCGACACCGAGCACTTGCGCTGCGCGAGCACCAGGGCGATGGCCTTCTCGTACTTCTCCTGCGGCACCTTGATCTCCGCGGGGCCGTCGCTCTCCTCGGCCTCCTCGTCGTCGCGGGGCTTGAGGATGTCCTCGTCGTAGGTGGGGCGGCCCTGGGTGCGCCAGTGGTCGGTGATGCGCTGCACCTCGTCCTCGTTGACGAAGGCGCAGTGGACGCGGCGCAGGTCGCTCGACCCGGGCGGCAGGATGAGCATGTCGCCCTTGCCGAGGAGGTGCTCGGCGCCCTGCTGGTCGAGGATGACCCGCGAGTCGAGCTTCTGGCTCACCTTGAAGGCGATGCGGGCGGGGAAGTTGGCCTTGATCATCCCGGTGATGACGTCGACCGACGGGCGCTGGGTCGCGAGGATCACGTGGATGCCGGCGGCGCGGGCCTTCTGCGCGAGGCGGGCGACGGCGGCCTCGATGTCCTTGCCGGCCACCATGATGAGGTCGGCGAACTCGTCGACCACCACCACGATGTACGGGAGCTTGCGCGCGGTGGCGGCGCCGGCCTTGGCGAGCGCGACGTCGTGCGACTCGCCCTCGGCGGCCTTGATCTCCACGGTGGTCCCGGTCTCCTTGGTGCGGACGGGGCCGTCGAGGCCGCGGACGGTCTTGCCCTCGGCGAGCGCCTTCGCGACGCGCTCGTTGTAGGTGATGATGTTGCGCGAGCCGGTCTGCGCGAAGAGGCTGTAGCGCCGCTCCATCTCGTCGACCACCCAGCGGAGCGCGAGGGCGGCCTTCTTCATGTCGGTGACCACGGGGAGAAGCATGTGGGGGATGTGGTCGTAGACGGCCAGCTCCACCATCTTGGGGTCGATCATGAGCATGCGCACGTCGTCGGGGGTGCGCTTGTAGAGGAGCGAGGCGAGCATGACGTTGAGTCCTACGCTCTTGCCCTGCCCGGTTGCGCCTGCGACGATGAGGTGGGGCATCGACGCGAGGTCGGCGAAATAGGGCGCGCCGACGACGTCCTTGCCGATCGCAACAGGGAGCGCCCCCCCGAGCTTCTGGAAGGCCTCGGTCTCGATGAGCTCGCGGAGGTAGACCATCTGCCGCTGGGCGTTGGGCACCTCGAAGCCGACGCGGCCCTTGCCCGGGATGGGCGCGACGATGCGGACCTTGCTCGCCTCCAGGCTCATGGCGATGTCGTCGGAGAGGCGCGCGATCTTGGAGAGCCGCGTGCCGGCCGCGGGGACGACTTCGAAGGTGGTGACCACGGGGCCCGGGTGAACCTCCACCACGCGGCCCTCGATGGTGTAGTCCGCGAGGGTCTTCACGAGCTGGTCGGCCGTGGCGCGCAGGTGCGCCTCGTCGAACTGGACGCGCGACGGCGGCGGCGCGGCGAGCAGGTCGAGGGCCGGGAGCTCCATGTCGGCCGCGTCGGGGATGCGCGCGGGCGTCGGGTCGCTCGGGGCGAGGAGGGCGGCGTTCTTGCGGGCGCGCTCGATCTCACGCTCGTGGGAGACGATGTTGAGCGGCCCCTCGTCCGCGGCGTCGGAAGCCTCGGCCTCGCGGGGCGCGGGACGGGGCGGGGGGACGTCGTCGCCCTCGTCGTCGTCGAGGTCGTCCGCGTCGTCCACGGGGGGCGGCGCGGGCCGCGGGGCGGGCTTCGCTTCGGGGCGCGGCGCGGGCATGGGGCGTGCGCGCGAAGGGCGCTTCGGCTCGGGCTCGACGAGGTCGAAGGGGGGATCGTCGACGGGCGCGAGCGGCGTGGGCGCGGGCGCAGACGCGGGCGTCGGCGGGGCGGACTTCGCGGCGGGCGCGGGCGCAGGGGCGGACGGCGCGGGTGCCGGGGGCGCGGCGGCCGCGGGCGTCGGGAGGTGGACGACGAAGGGCTCGGGCGCGGCGGGGGGCGGCGCTTCGGCGGCCTTGCGGCGGCCCTTGCGCGGCGCGGGCGACGGGGCCGGTGTCGCGGGCGCGGAGTCGTTGGCGGAGCCCGTGAGTGCCGCGACGATGGCGTCGGGGGTGGGCGAGGCGGCGGGCGCGTCGGGCTCGTCGTCGGGCTCGTCGCCGTGGGCCTCGGGGGGCGCTTCGAAGACGGGGCGGAGGGCCTTGGCGGTGAGCTCCTCGGGGGCCGCGGGCTTCGGCGCGGCGGCGGAGGTGCGCTCCTTGCGTGCGGCCTTGGGGTCTTCCTTGTGCGACTCGCGCCAGGCGCGGGCGAGGAGGACGGCGCCGTTCTTCGCCATCACGCCGCCCTTGGCGCCGACGTCGCGCGCGCCCTCCGCCATCGAGACGACGCTCAGGCGCGTGCGCACCACGAGGGCCACGAGCAGCGCGGTGAGCACCACGGTGAAGGCCCCCGCCGTCCCCACCGTCGCGCGGAGGAACTCCCCCGCCGTGGCCCCGACGAGCCCGCCCGCGGCGAGGCCGCCGAGGCAGGGCTGGTCGCCGAGCCAGAGGTGGAGCCCGGTCGCAGCGGTGGCGACGATCGCGAGCGTGCCGATCGCGCGCAGCGGGCGGACGGGCTGCGCGCTGCGCTGGAAGAGGCGCACGGCGAGGGCGCCGAGGGTCCAGGGCACGAGCAGCGAGGCGGTGCCGAGGAAGGCGATGAGCACCTCGGCGAGCTGTGCGCCCACCGGGCCCACCCAGTCGGGTCCGCCGGCGGCGTGGTAGCTGGCCAGCGCGAGGGCGAGGAGGGCGCCGGCGGCGAAGGCGACGATCCCGAGCACCTCGTGGCGCTTGGGCTCGGCGAGGGCGCGAGGGTCGCGGCGGATGTTGGCGGGGGTCGAGGCCATGCGGGGCGTCCGCCGGTCTCTAAACCCGTTCCGCGCGCCAAGGCCAGGAACCCGCAAGTCCGGGGTCCGGGCGCAGATGGCCGGGGGGCCGCGTCTCCGCTGTTGACCCCCCACGCGAAGCGTTTAGGATCGCGCCACCGTGGAATGGCGCCGTGACGGCGAAGCCGCCTCCCAGAGCCGTCACGGGCGCGCGATGGCCCCGGGTTTCGAAGCGTTGTCGAGGAGTTTGATGCGTTCGATCGGTCGCAAGGCCGCCGCCACGGCGGCGATGGTGCTGGTGCTGGCGGGGTGCAACGTCACCGACGCGGACATCGAGCACTGGAAGCACACGCAGCGGGGCCCCGGGAAGATCACCACCGTGCTCGTCGAGGGCCGCTACGAGCAGGCGATGCGCGTCCACGCGGCGCGCGCGCTCATCGAGATGCGGCACCCCAACGCCAACGGGCTCGAGCTGCTCCAGGGCGCCTTCTCGCGCATGGCCGCGACCGAGCGCGAGCCGATCATCCACGCGCTGGTGCCCGAGCTGCAGAGCATGCTGTCGCCGCAGGGCGGCGCGAGCGCGCAGGCGCCCTCGGAGCAGGCCGTCCGCGCCAAGGACGCGGCGTACGTGATCCTCCGCGGTGAGGGCCGGGTGTCGTTCGCGGGCGCCGAGGACAAGGCCACGCTCACGGCGATGGTGCTCGACTGGATCCTCGCGGACTTCAACTCCCGCGCGCTGGCCGGGTCGTACACCGCCGAGCAGGTGGTCCAGGCGATCGGGCCCTCCGCCGCCGAGCGTCTCACCGCGGCGATCCGCCTGGAGCAGAACGCGATCCCCGTCGTGGTCGAGGTGGCCAAGCTGGTCAACGCGGTCGCGACGCCGGCGGGCAAGCAGGCGGCGGTGGCGCGGGTGGTGTCGGTCTCCCAGGAGGTCGAGGGCGCCGCCGGCGAGCCGCGGCTGCGCGAGATCGCGACGTCGCTCCTCACGCTGGCGCACCGCCCGACCGACGCGGCCTCGGTGACCCGCGCGGTCGACCAGCTCCGCACGCAGTACCTGACGGTGCTCTTCGAGGCGATCCGCACGATGGGGCAGCCCAACGGCACCGAGTACCTGCTCAACGTCGCGGCCAACAACGCCGCCCCGATCGACCGGCGCAAGCTCGCGCTCACGGCGGCGGCGGGCGCGGTCACGTCGGCCCACACGCCGCGGCTGCTCGCGATCGTCACCTGCGGCCAGGCGGCCCCGGCGCCGGCGGCCCACCCGGGGCACGACCCGGCGCCCGCCCCTGCGGCGCCCGCGGGCAACTGCGACGTCGACCTCCGCGGCCTCGCGGTCGACCGTGTCGGCGAGACGCGCGACCGCGCGGTGGTGCCGCAGCTCTTCGGGCTCTTCGACGGGGCCAACGGCGGCGCGACCGACCAGGGCTTCATGTTCCGGTGGAAGCTCGGCGAGGCGATCGTGAAGCTCGGCGGGGCGTCGGTGGTGCCGGAGTTCATGCAGCACCTCGGGCTGCCGCGGGCGGCGCCCTTCGAGGGCTTCACCTTCGCGGAGATCAACGGCGAGGCGCAGGCGATCGGCGACCTGACGCCGCCGCCGCGCGACCCGATGCGCGGGTACCTCGCCGCCAACCACCCCGCGCAGGTGCGCGCGCTGGCGATCATGTTCCTCGGCGTCCGCGGGGAGCAGCAAGACCTCGCGGCGCTCCAGGGCCTCGCCACCGACGCCATGGCCGTCACGGGCGTGGGCTGGAGCGATCAGCAGCTCACCACGGTCGGCGCCGTAGCCCGCCGCGCCCGCACCACCCTCGAACAGTCGCTCCGCCAGGGGCAGGGCGCCGCCGCGGGGGCCCCCGCGCGCTGAGGTCCAACGTCGCATGATGCCCGATCCGCAGAACAAGTCCCCGCGGTCGTTCCAGTGTCGCGAGTACCTCTGGGAGGCGCTCGAGCAGCTCTCCCAGGAGCTCGACTGCACCCAAGACTCGCTCCTCAACGAGGCGCTCCGGCTCTTCGTCCAATCGAAGGGTCGCGGCGGGCCGATGGCCGACATCCCCGAGCCGATGGAGCCCCGCATGGGCGGCGGATTCCGCGGCGGGGGGATGCCCAACATGGGCGGGGGAATGCCCGGGATGGGCGGCGCTCGCCCCGGGATGCCCGGCGGCCCGATGGGCGCGCCGCCGCCGCGTCCGGGGGGGATGCCCGGGATGCCTGGGATGCCCGGTGGCGGGGGGATGCCCGGGATGCCCGGCGCGCGTCCGCCCGGGGCGCTTCCGCCGATGGGCCCGCCCGGTGGGATGCAGGGTGGGATGCAACAGGGTGGGATGCAGCAGGGCGGGATGCAGCAGGGCGCGCCCGGTGGGATGCCCGGCCAGCCGCGCCTGCCGCCGCTCTCGGGCGCGCCCGGGGCGCTGCCTCCGATGGGCGCCCCCGGTGCTCCGCGGCCCCCGACCGCGCCGCCGATGCCCGGCATGGGCGCGCCGCCCGGCATGGCCCCGCGGCCCGCGGCCCCGATGCCGGGCGGGATGCCCGGTGGGATGCAGGGGGGTATGCCCGGCGCGCCCGGTGGATTCTCCGGTGCGCCGCGCCCGATGCCCGGGATGCAGCCGCCCGCGCCTGCCCCCGCGCCCGCGCCGCGGCCCGCGCCCGGCGGGCGCACGGGCGGCACGCTGGTGGCCATCTACGAGGGCCAGCAGTACCCGGTGACCAAGGAGGAGTTCGTCATCGGCCGCGGGCAGAAGACCAGCGACCTGACGATCCGCGACTCCAACGTGTCACGCCGCCACGCCTGCGTGGTGCTCTACAACGGGCAGTACTGGATCGTCGACCAGCAGAGCACCAACGGCGTCGAGTTCAACGGCACCAAGGTCGACAAGAAGGTCGTCGAGCACGGCGACCTCTACAAGATCTGCGACCACGAGATTCAGTTCGTCTACCGGTAGACGAAACGAGAGAACGTCGGCGCGGCGCCGAAAGCCTCTTTCCAAGGGCGGGCGCGGTGGTGGTACCATGCGCGCCGCGGCCCTCTGTGAGGGGCGACGTCGGACGTCGTGAAGGACACGGCGCGAGGCGCAACCCGCCCCACGACCATCGGGCCGCACGCGCAGCGAGCCATGACCGACGATCCGAACCGGAAGTCACTCCGTCAGTTCCAGTGCCGGGACTACCTCTGGGAGACCTTCGAGCAGATGTCCCAGGAGCTCGAGTGCTCGACGGACTACCTCATCAACGAGGCCATGCGGCACTACGCGCGGAGCCAGGGCAAGCTCCGTCAGACCATGGCGCCGAGCACCCAGGGCCGCCCGATGCCAGCGCCGCCGCACGCTTCGATGGGCGCGCCGATGCAAGGCGCGCAGCGGCCGATGCCCAACGGCACCATGCCGCGCCCGCCGGGCCCGCCGCCGATGGCCAACGGCGCCCGGCCCCCGGCGCAGATGTCGCCACAGCCGGGCATGGGCTACCCCCAGCAGCCGCAGCGCCCGATGCCCCCGATGCAGCAGGGCGGGATGCAGCAGGGCGGGATGCAGCAGGGCTATCCCCCGCCGCGCCCCGCGCCTCCGCCGCAGCAACAGCCGCAGCCGCCGGCGTACCCGCAGTCCAACGGGATCCCGGTGCTCTACGCCGTCTTCGAGGGGCAGAAGTACCCGATCGTGAAGGACGAGTTCTACATCGGGCGCAGCAACAAGAGCTGCGACCTGATCGTGAAGGACCCCAACGTCTCCCGGCAGCACGCCCGCATCGTGCGCCACCAGGGCCAGTACTGGATGGTCGACATGGGGAGCACCAACGGGATCGAGTTCCAGGGGACGCGCGTCGACCGCAAGCCGATCGGCGAGGGCGACGCCTTCCGCATCTGCGACCACGAGATCGTCTTCACCTACCGCTGAACGTCGCGAAGGGCGACGCGCCGACGGTCAGCGCGGCGCGCTCGCGTCGGTGACCGCGGGCGGGTCGGCCGTGATCGGCACCCGCAACGTCATCGGGCCGCTGTCGCGCACCACGTCGAGCACGATCGCGTCGGCGTCCGCGAGGCGCGCGAACACCGCCTGCGCCTGCTCGGGGCGCTCGATCGGCGAGCCGTTGACCCGCGTCACCACGTCGCCGCGGCGCACCGCGAGGCCCGAGGCGTTCCACCGCGCGAGCGAGCGCGCGCGCTCGAGGCGGAAGCCCACGAAGCGCCCGGCCTGGAGCACCGGCGAGAGCTCCACGCCCGAGAGGAAGCTCCCGATGCCCGCCTGCACCACCTGACGAACGAGCGAGCGCGTGAGCACCACGGGGGTGGCGTCCTCCTCGGGCGCCGCCTGCGCCGCCGCGCCGCCCGACGCGGGCTGCGGCGGGAGCGGGACCTCCGCCGGGGAGACTTCGACGCGGGGGGCGCTCGCGCACGCCGCCGCGAGCGCGAGGGTCGACAGGAGGAGCACGCTGCGCTGCATGGCCGTCCGGTACCCGCTCCGTGCGTCCTCCGCCACTTTCCGACACGCGCGTTGCGCCGCGGCCCCTTCCGAGCGGCGATTTGTGCGTGTACAAACGGACGCATGAAGCTCCGCGCGACCGCCGCCCTGTCCCTCCTCGCCCTCGCCGGATGCGGCGGTGAGACGACCCCAGCGCCTACCCCCGGCGCGTGTGTCCCGCCGCGCGCGGCGTGGGACGCCACCGTGCGGCCGCTCGTCGCGCAGCACTGCGGCACCTGCCACGGCGCGACGCCCACCGCGGGCGCGCCCTACACCCTGCTCGACTACGACGCGTTGCTCCGGCCCGTGAGCGGCCGCCGCCCCGTCGACCGCATCGCCGCGCGCCTCGGCGAAGGAACGATGCCGCCGCCGAGCGCGCCCACCGTCGACGACGACGCGCGCCGCGCGATCGTGGGCTGGGCGAGCTGCGGCGCGCAGACGGTGACGCCCGGCGGGGGCGTGCGGGCGAGCGCGCCGGTGTTCCGCTCGCCGGCGCAGGCGCCCGCGGGCCTCGAGCACTTCGACCTCACCGCGCGCAACCAGGCCGTCGGGCCCGACGTGACCGACCTCTACCAGTGCTTCGTCTTCGACGCGCCGGTGACCGCCGACCGCTTCATCCGCCGCTTCGAACTCCTGCTCGACGAGGCGCGCGTCGTCCACCACATCGTGCTCCTGCGCGACCCCGACCGCAGCGGCCCCGCGTCGGACTTCCAGTGCACGTCGATGCCGCAGAGCAGCGAGTACCTCTACGCCTGGGCCCCCGGGCAGAGCGCGTTCGAATTCCCCGACGGGGGCCTGCGGGTGCGGCCGGGGCAGCGCTTCATCCTCCAGCTCCACTACAACAACAGCGGGCGCGTCGCCGACGTCACCGACTCGAGCGGCGTCCGCGTCTACCACGGCGCGCCGCAGGGAACCGAGTACGGCATGGTGGCCTACGGGCCCGTCGGCTTCCAGATCCCCGCCCGCAGCACGGGCAGCGCCCAGAGCGGCTGCACCGTCCACGCGGCCTCGCGCCTGCTCGCGGGCATGCCCCACATGCACGGGATCGGCACCGGCTTCACCCAGGAGATCGTGCGGGCCGGCGGCGCGCGCGAGCCGCTGGTCACCCTCACCAACTGGCGCTTCGAAACGCAGCTCTTCTACGACCTCGCCAAGACGCTCAACCCCGGCGACCGCATCACCACCCGCTGCGACTACAACAACACCGGCTCGACGGCCGTGCGCAGCGGGAGCGGGACGCGCGACGAGATGTGCTTCAACTTCGCGTACGTCTCCCCGCCGCCGCCCGCCCGCTACTGCGACGAGGGCACCAGCGACCCCAACACCGTCACCTACGCGCCCGGCACCTGCGCGCGCCCCAACGCACCCGCCGACCTCCCGCTCATCGACGGCAGCCTCCGCGTCGGCGAGGCCCCCGCGGCCACGGGCGGCGCGCTGCCGGCGGGGCGCTGGGTGCTCTCGGGCCACGCCCTCCTCCTCAACTCGCTCAACGCCGGCATCGGCGAGATCGACCTCACCCGCTCGTCGCTCCGCTCGCGCGGCCAGGCGTGGACGGAGGGCGGGCGCTTCACCGCCGACGTGCTGAGCGGGCTCCACGTGCAGATCGGCTCCGTCCCCCTCGACCGCGCCATCCCCGTGAGCCTCTCGGGCACCCACGGCGACACCGGGCAGAGCCCCCTCAGCCTCGCCGCCGACTGCGGCGCCATGGGCTCCGTCCCGCTCGCCTACAGCGTCGCGGGCGACGAGCTCACCGTCTGGACGCCGCCGCAGATGACCGGCCCCGTGCGCATCGTCTCGGAGTACCGCTTCCGCCGGGCGATGTAGGGCCCGTCGGAGGTTCGCTCCGTTGCGTGACGGCGCCGCACGGTGGTAGAGCACGACCGCCGAGATGGAGCGCGACGGCGCACGGCTGCTTCGAAGGGTGCTGACGGTGAGCGCCTACGCGCTGACCTTCTCGCTCCTCGCTGTCCTGTCGCCCGTCTTGCTCGTGTGCGCGGCGTGCGCCGACCTCGCGGCCGGGTCGCGCCTCGCGCTCGTCCGGACGCTGCTCATGGTGCTCGTCTACCTCGCGTACGAGCTCGCGGGCGTCGCGGTGGCGGCCGCGCTGTGGGCGTGGGGAGGGTCGCCCGAGCGCCAGCTCGACGCGCACTACCGGCTCCAGTGGTGGTGGGGGGGAGGGCTCTTCGACGCGGCGCGGGCGCTCTTCGGGCTGCGCGTCGAGGTCGACGGGGCGGGCCGCGCGGCGCCAGGGCCGGTGCTGGTGTTCGCGCGCCACGTCAGCGTCGCCGACACGCTGCTCGCGTCGGCGCTCCTCTCGCGGCCGCTCGGGTTGCGGCTGCGCTACGTGCTCAAGCGCGAGCTGCTGTGGGACCCGTGCCTCGACATCGTCGGGCACCGCCTGCCCAACGCGTTCGTGCGGCGGGCCTCGCGCGACACCGCGGGCGACGTCGCGGCGGTGCGGGCGCTCGCCGAGGGGTTGGGTCCGCGCGACGGGGTGCTGATCTTCCCCGAGGGGACGCGGGCGACGCCGGCGCTGCGGGAGAAGGTGCTCGCGCGGCTGGAGGCTTCGCCGGGCGCCACGGCCGAACAGCTCGCGCGGGCGCAGAGGCTCGTTCATGTGCTGCCGCCGCGGCTGGAGGGCGCGCTGGCGCTGCTCGACGCGGCGCCCGAGGCCGACGTGGTCTTCCTCGCGCACGCGGGCTTCGACAAGGTGCGCTCGCTGGCCGACCTGCGGCGCGGGGGCCTGGTGGGCGTGGACGTGCGCGTGGCGCTGTGGCGCTGCCCGCGGGCGGAGATCCCGCGCGACCGGGAGGGCCGGGAGCGCTGGCTCGCGGCGCAGTGGCAGGCGGTGGACGACCGCGTGGGGGAACTCTCGGCGCGGAGATGATCAGTGCGCGCCGTGGGCGATGGCGAGCGCGCGGACGATGTCGTCGAGGAGGAAGGGCTTCCGCACGAAGGCCGCGCAGGGCACCTCGCGCATGTGGTCGATGCTCGACGCGCCCGTCATCAGCACCCTGCCCACGTCGGGCCACGACACGCTCATCTCCGCCAGGAACGACGCCCCCGACTGGTCGTCGCCGAGGCCCTCGTCGATGAGCGCGACCTCGGCCTCGCCGCGGGTGAGCGCCTTGCGCGCGCCGCGCAGGTCGGGCACGGCGACCACGCGCGCGCCGCGGAGCGACAGGGCCACCTCGAGCAGCTCGCGGATGGTGGGCTCGTCGTCGACCACCAGCACCCGGAGCCCGAGCGGGAGCTTCGCGTCGCCGCCGCCGTCGGTGATCGGGCTGAGCGCGGGCTCCGAGGGCCGAGACGCGCGCCGCAGGAGGAGCGTCACCTCGGCGCCCTGGCCCGGCTCGGAGTGGACCTCGATGCGCGCGGACATCGCCTCGGCCAGCGAGCGCGACACCGCCAGCCCGAGGCCGCGCCCGGTGCCCTGGAGGCCGTCGTGCGCGCCGGCCGCGGTGGTGAAGTAGGGGTCGAAGGCGCGGGCGCGGGTCTCGGCGTCCATCCCCGGGCCGTTGTCGCGCACCGTCACGCCGATGCGGCCCTCGGCGGGGTACGTGTCGGTCGAGAGCTCCACCATCCCCGCGCCGGGCGGGCGGTGCGACGCCACGGCCTTGCAGGCGTTGAGGACGAAGTTGGTGAGCACCTGCGCGACGCGCGTCGGGTCGCCGCGGACGAGCAGCGGCGCGGGGGCGGAGACGCCCGACGAGCGCAGCACGCGGAGCCCGACGCCCTTCGCGCGGCAGCGGGCCTCGAGGAGTTCGAAGACCTCGGCGACCACGAGGCGCAGGTCGAAGGTGACGTCGCGGACGCGGAGGACGGCGTCGGGGTCGGCCAGCGCGCCCACCATCTCGGCCGCGCGGCGCACGCCCCGCTCGATGATCGGCAGGGCCCGCGCCACGGTCTCGGGCGAGCCCTCCTCGCGGGCCACCTGGACCCAGCCGAGCACGGAGGCCATCACGTTCTGAATTTCGTGGACGGCCGCGGAGAGGGCCACCTCGTCGTGGCGGGGCGGCGGCACCGAGGGCGCGGGCGCCGGCGCCGACCGCGTCGAAGGGAGCACGAGCACGCCCGGGTCGTCGCCGTCGGGCGGCGCCGGGGGGATCGCTTCGACGGGGGGCGGGTGCCGCGGGGGCATCGGCGACGGATCTTCCCGAACACGGCCGGGGAGGTCAACCATCCTGCGGAACGGCGGGTGCGCGCGAACTCTCCGGTGCGTCGCGCGGCGCGCTGCGATACGGTCGCGCTCCGGACCATGGAGAACCCATCCTCCGGCCTCGAGGCGCTCCGCGCGGGAATGCACTCCTCACCGGACGCGGGCGCCGTGCTGGCGGCGTTGCGCGTGATCCCCGAGCCCCGGCGCAAGCCCGCTGACGCGCTTGAGCGGTTCGCGTTCAAGGTGAGGTCCGCGCTGGGGAAGGCCGCGCGCGACCCCCTCAGCGCGCAGTTCGTCGTCGAGAACGAGGCGGCCCACGCCCTGGGCCCGGCCGTGCTCGACGAGGACGAGGGGGGGCGTTGGGCGTGGTCGTTCACCGAGGTGCTCACGCTGCCCGACGAGGACGCTGTTGCGTGGATGGGGGCCCTCGCCCGCCTGAAGCGCTCCCCCGCGCGCCTCCTCGCGCTCGCCGAGGAGGTCTACCGCGCGCGCCAGCGCGGCACGTGGATGCCCGCGGCGCAGGCCATCGCCGCCGCGGCCCGGCGCGACGACGCCGCCCGTGCGCTCCTCCTCCGGCTGTGGCGCGACGGGCAGCCCAACGGCCTCGCGGGCACCACGGCCGACGGGAGGCCCGACGACGTCCACGCCGTGCGCCACGGCTTCTACCTTGCGATGTGCTGGCTGGCCGAGGGGGGCGACCCGGCCGCGCTCGACCCGCCGCTCCCGGTCGACGCGCTCCTCGCGCGCAAGCTGCCCACGGACGCGGCCGACGGGTCCGCGGTGCTCTCCGGGCTCGCGCGGCTCCTGTCCGCCCCGGCCCTTGCGGAACGCGCGCGGGCGGCCTTCGCGAAGCGCGCCCGGGAGTCGCTCGCGGACGACCAGCAGGAGGAGGCGCTCCGGGGCGTCCTCGCGTCGCTCCACGGCGACCCGGGCGCCGCGCCCCTCCTCGCCGACATCGCGGCCACGCTGCGCGAGCCGAGATGGACCACCGCCCGCGCCCGCGAGGCGATGTTCGACCAGCTCTGGAGCTGGACCGAGACCGCCCGTTGTTTCCGCGACCTCGGCCGCGTCGACGACCTCGCGGCGATGCGAACGCACGGGCGCGCCCTCGGCGTCGACGACCTCCTCGCCCTCGCCCTCGGCGAACGCGCACCCTCGGCGGAGTCCCCCGGAGAGCTCGTCGAGGCGGCGCGGGCGGTGTTCGACGTCGACGCGTTCCGGCTCATGTCGTACCGAGCGTGCGCGGCGGGCTCCGTCCGCCTCATGCTGCTCGGGCGCGCGGAGGCCTTCCGGTCCCTCCCCCTCGCCAGCGTGATGTCCCTCGCGCTCCGCGGCGTGCCGGGCGCGCCGCCCCCGTCCGAGTTCGACGGCGCGGTCGGCGAGGCCCTCGACGGCGCCCTCGTCCAGCACTTCTGCGCGCACGCCACCCGGTGCCCCAAGGCCCTCATCCGCGAGCGCCGCTACGTCGCGCCGGTCGTCGAGCGCCTCGCCGCCGTGCCCAACGGCGACGTCGCGATCCAGGCCGCGCTGCAGGTCGCCGCCCTCCTGCGCGAGGCCCCGGAGCCCGCCGCGGCGCTCGCCCTCCTCTGGCGCATGGTCGCGCGGCGACCGCCGACGGACTTCTACGTCCAGCTCGGGCGCGTGCTGCGCGGCCGCGACACCCCCCTCCACCGCGTCGTCGCCGACCTCGAGCTGCTCGCGCGCGCCGAGCAGGCCGGCGGCGCCTCGGCCGAGGCGCGCGTCGCGTGGGCGGGGCTGCACGCGCACCTCCTCGACGCCGTCGGCGGCGCCCAGGAGCTCCCCGACCTCGAGGCCCCCATCACCCCGCGCCTCGCGTTCACGGTGCTCGCGCGCGCCATGGCCGCGGGCGTGTCGCTCGACGAGCTCCCGGCCGAGGGGGCCGCGCTCGGCGCCTGGCTCGACCGCCTCCGCGCGATCGTCTTCGGCGAGCGCCGCGGCCGCCAGGGGGGGCTCTGCTACTGGTCCGACTGGGTCCGCTACGGCGAGGAGCGCGACGACGGCGAGCGCGAGCTCGAGGTGGCCTGGGAGGACTTCGCCGCGCAGATGGTGGACTTCGACGCCGTGCGCGCGCTCGACGCGGCGGGCGGCGACGACGGGGCCGCCGCGGGCCTGCGCGGGCTCGCGAGGGACTACGGCGACGCGCGCGCACGGTGGTCCGCGGCGCTCGACGCGCTCCTCGCCGCCGTCGAGCGGCCGCTCGAGACGGAGGACGCGCTCCTGCGCGTCGGCACCGAGTTCGAAGACAAGCTCCACGAGGCGGCCGACGAGCTCCTCCCGCTCCTGCGCGCGGTGCGCGACGAGGCGAGGTCGCGCTTCCTCGCGCTGCGGGCGTCGCTCGAGCGCGTGAAGAGCTTCTTCGCGTGGCTCGCCTGGCCCGAGCGCCGGGTGCTCGCGTCCTTCGTCGACGCGCTGCTCCAGCGCATCGACGCGCGCCGCCTCGGCCTGGAGGCGCTGGTCGCAGGCGAGCTCCGCGCCGTCCGGGGGGAGCTGCTCGACGGACGCCGCGCCCGCTTCGAAGCGCTCCGCGCGCTGCGGCAGGGGGAGCTCGCCGACAGCGCCTTCGCGCGCGCCGAGGCCGCCCTCCACGCCGCCTTCCGCGCCGAGCTCGACGGCTGGCTGGCGCAGGGGCGCGAGGGGCCCGTGGTGGCGCTCGCGCGGCGCCTCCAGCGGGGGCGCGCGATCCCCGTGGCGGAGGCCGCAGCGATGCCCGGCTGGGGCGACGGAGCGGGCGACGCTGCCCGTGTGCTCACGGCGATGCCCGGCGGGGCGGAGGCGGTGCTGGCGGTGACGGCGGGCGAGTGCCAGCGGGTGGGGCAGTTTCTGCTGCGGCACCTGCTCTTCGCGGAGGCGCGGCGCTTCCACGCGGAGGTGCGCGCGGAGGACGTGAACGTCCCATCGGTGCAGAGCTACTTCGTGCCGCTGTTCGCCAACCTCGCGGGCGGCGCCTTCCTGGTGCTCGACGTCGGCACCGTGTGGGACCAGACCCTCGCGGAGAACGCCCTGCGCCCCGGCTACTGGTGGGTCACCGCGACGAGCCTCGTCGCGTCGCTCGCGCTCTTCTACCAGGGCCTCGCGGTGGCCGTGCCCGACGACGGCGCGGGCGGCGGGGAAGGGCTGCTCGGCCGGCGCGGGGTGCGGCTCTTCCTGCGCGTGCTGCCGCCGTGGGGGGCGTCGCTCGCGTTCGCCTCGGGCGTCGCGGGCTTCATGCTCTGGACGCTCCAGGGGACCGGCGAGTACATGACCCGCCACCCGCTGCTCCAGGCGCTGCTCTGGGGGGGGCTGTCGCTGTTCCTGGGGGTGTTTCTGAACGTGACGCTGCAGGACAAGAAGTTCGTGCGGGGGGAGGAGTGAAGGGGATGCGTTCCTGCCGATGAGTGAAGGGGATGCGTTCCTGCCGATGCCACTTGGGGGAAGAGGTAACTTCGCCGCCCGAACCGTGATTCTTCGATCGTGCGGGAGCGGACCTCGCGTAAGTCACCCGCGCCGCGCCTCCTCCTCACGATCGCGGCTGTCGAACCATGGCGAGAGTTTCTGATCGGTTCGCGAAAGGGCACCGTGGTTGCATTCGGTGCTTCCGATGACGGTGCGCGGCATGGTACCAGGGCGGAGATGGAGCGACATTGGTCGCGACTGTTTGCCATAGATGTTGGGGCTCACCGCGATGGGGCGCTGCGGGGCCGTGTCTGATCTCCTCACCGTCGCGAGCGTGTTGACGTGCCCCCACGGGGGCGCGCTCGCACTCGCGACTTCGAACGTCTCTCTCGAATGCGGCGACGGCTTCGCGCTGGTGGAGTCCGACGTGCACGCCGTCGTCGGGTGCCCGTTTACGTTGCCAGGTCCGAAGGCGTCGCCGTGCGTCAAGGTCTCATGGTCGGGGGGCAGCGCGTCGCTCGACGCGGACGGTGTCGCCGTGCTCACGCGCGCGAGCGTGGGGCGGTGCGAGAGCGCGGAGGGGGCCCCCCAGGGCAGCGCCCTCGTCGTGTCCACGCAGGGCGACGTGACCGATGACTGAGCCTGCACCGCTCGACGCCTGGCTCGCCGGCCTCGCCTTCACCCAGGCGCTGTCTCAGAGGGCGCGCGAGCCGGGGCTCGCCGTCCGCGTGCGACCCGGCTTCTCGGCGTACGAGGCCTTCGACCCCGCGGTGCGTAGGTTCGATCGGCGGTCGGTTCACTTCGTCGACGCGCCGGACGACGTCGCCCCCTCGCCGTCGACGCCGATCTGGAGCTGGTGGGTGGACGACGCGGAGCCCGCCGCGGTGCTCGACCTGACCTGCAAGGTGCCCGCGGACGACCCGCCCTCGCATGAACTCTTCGTCTGCACCGCCGTGCGTTGGCAGGAGGTCCGCGTGGGCTGGCGGGGCCGCGAGGTCGCCCTCCCGCTCGCCCCCGACCACCTGCTCCTGCAAGCGACCTGCGTGGACGGCGACGCGGCCGACCCGGCGATGCGCCTCGATGGCAGCATGGCGCTGCTCTTCGCGTACGCCCTCGGCGAGGGCGGCGCGGAGCCGGTCGGGCCGGGGCTCCTCGCGGCCGGGCAGGGCGACGTGGTAATGGTCGCGGTCGAGTTCCTCACGGGGCGCGCCGCGCGGGGGGTCGACCCCTGGGGCCTCGCGCTCGTCGCCCCCCTCCACCCCCGGCTGACGGTGGGCGCGACGTGCGCCCTCGACGGCCTCGCGGCGACGCTCGTCCTCGAGCGAGGCGGGGCGACGACGATGGTGGGCTGCACTGCGGACGACGAGGGGAGGTTCCGCGCGCGCGCCGCCGCGGCCTTCCAGACCACCTGGGCGGCGTTCGCGAATCGCGGGCCGGCGCTCGAATCGCTCGGCTGGGATCGCCTGTACGACGACGTCTGCGCGGGCGACCGGGGCGTGGTCGCGGCGGCCGCGGGCGCGCCGCCCGCCCGCGAGCGTGGGGGGCGGGTGGTGCTGCGCGACCTCGACCTCGCGCGCGTCCCCCCGGGCGCCGCGTTCGCCCCGTCCGAGGCGTGGGCGGTCACCGCGCCCGAGCTCCACCGCGTCGCGCGCCAGGGGTCTCACGACGCGGTGGTGATCGCGCCCGCGCTGGTCCCCACGGCCGACGTGCTGCGCGACGCGGCGCTCCGCTGGTGGCGGCTGGACGAGATCGCGCCTCTGCCGCTGGGGTGCCACGACGCGCTCCACGTGGTCTGGCGCTGGCCGGGACGCGCGCCCGACGTCCCGGAGCAACAGGACGTGCGGGTCGAGTCCGACGGCGGCACCGTCCGGTACCGCGCGGCCAGGGCGGCGCGCCTGGAGCCGGGGGCGCGGGAGGTGGTCTTCGCGCACGGCGCGTTCTTCGGCCTCGCGCTCGACACCAACGCCTGGAACGAGTCCCTCCTCGCGCGGGCGTGGTCGATGCCCGACGCACTCTCGCGCAGGTCGGGCGAGCCCTGGCTGCGGCACTGGATCGGGCGCTACTGCGTCGCGGGAGCGCAAGGGCCGACCGAGCGGTTCAGTAGGTCGCCGGCCGTGGGAAACGCGCCGTGATCGCGCCCGGCGCATGGTACACGGTGGGTCAGGGCGAGTCGGTCGAAAGCGTCGCGTACCGGGCCGGGCATCGCTGGCAGACGGTGTGGGAGCACCCGAACAACGCGCCGCTTCGGGCGGCGCGGCGCAGCCCGCACGTGCTCTCGCCCGGCGACCGGGTGTTCGTCCCGCCGCTGGAGCGGAAGGCCGTCGACGCCGACACGACGCGGCGCCACCGCTTCCGCTGCGAGAACGTGCCCTCGCGCCTCCGCCTCCGCTTCCTCCACGGCGGGGAGCCCCGCGCGAACGCCGCGTACGTGCTCACCGTCGGCGGCGAGCGCGTCGCGGGCGTCACCGACGGGGACGGCCGCATCGACGTGCCGGTACACCCACTCGCCGAGCGCGCTGTGCTGGAGTTCACCGACCCCCGGCGTTCCCACGCGCGTCGCCGTTTCACCTTGCGCCTGCGCGCGCTCGACCCGGCCGACGCTGGCGCTGGGCTCGTGGCGCGGCTCCGGCTGCTCGGCTACGCGGACCCGGGCCCCGCCGGCGAGGCGTGCGCGGCCGACGCGCTCGCGTCGTTTCAAGAGGCGAACGGGCTGCCCGCGACGGGCGAAGCGGACGCGGCGACCCTCGACGCGCTCCGGCGCCTCACGGAGGGCTGACGCGGATGGGGAGCCGACCCGGCCACTACAACCTCGCCTGGTACTACCCGTACCTGCCCGGCGACCTGCCGAACCTCCACCTGACCGAAGACGTCGTCAACGCCGTGCCCACGCCCGACGAGCTCGCGGGGCTGCTCTGGGCGCAGCAGGAATACGACGCCGCCCTGCAGGAGCACAACACCGCGGCGGACGTCCCGCTCACGCCGGCGATCATCGTCTTCCCTTCCCTCTGCACGCCCCTCGTGCTCTACCGCGACGCGGAGGACTTCGCCGCGATCGAGCTCCTCGTCGCGAGCCGCGACCCGCTCACCGCGGAGATGGTGAACCGCCAGCTCAAGGTCTGCGCCGGGGGCGACTCCCGGAAATGGTTCGACGCCCGCCCGCTGTTCGGCGGCGGGCATCGCAAGAAGATCGAGGTCACCCCCGCCGCGGACGACGCGGGCATCTGGTCGACGGGGACCCGCTTCCGGGGCGTCATCGCACCGCAGGTGCTGTCCACCCTCGACGACCTCGGGCTGACGCGCTGGTACCGGGTCCGCGTCGACCCCTCCTGCCTCGGGCCGCGGCAGGCGGACTTCGCCCTGACGATGGAGGTCCCCCTCCCCGAGGGCGAGACCGGCGTCGTCGGCCTCGAGGTGCAAGACCTCCTCATCGCGCGGTGGCTCCGCGCGCTCGTCGAGGAGGGCGGGCCGACCCCGCTCGCGGGCGGCGGGCTGTACTGCTTCGCGCGCACCGGCGGCGACGTCGACGTCTGCACGCCCGCGCTCGACCTGCCCATCCAGTCGCACCACCCGGTGTTCATCTACGCGCAGGCGCAGACGAACATGGAGGTCGGCTTCGCGTCCGACATCCACGTCAACTCCCGCCTGCGCATCCTCGGTCGGAGCACCGCGCGCGTCATCGAGTACGAGGGCGCCGACGCCGCGGCGTCGCCCAAGGTCGGCGACCTCGTGATGGAGACCAACCGCAGCTTCGCGAGCGTGCTCGATCAAATGTGCGAGGCGCGCCCGGCGCTCGTCGTCCTCGGCGGCGACTTCGTCGACCACCTCCGCAACGCCTACGCGCCCGCCCTCATGCGGCGGGGCAGCCCCGCGCCGACGCCGGCGGAGGTCTGGCGCGCGGTCTCGATGGCGGGCGGCGACTACAGCCACGCGCGGTACCCGCGCTACCTCGACACCACCGCGTTCTACTCCCTCGTCTACCACGCGACGACGACCCACGCGGTGCCCTTCTTCGCGCTCTCGGGCAACCACGACGCCTACGACAACGCCTTCGGCCTCTCGCCCAGGGCGGGGTGGCTGAGGACCAACGAGACGATCCCGGCCGACCTCAACCTGACGATGTACGAGGCGCTGCTCGCCTTCGGCGACTCCGCCGGGGTCGTGCTGGAGGCGGGATCCGTCGTGGCGGACGGCCTGAGCGACGCATGGGCGGGCGGCGAGGGGAAGTTCGGGGGTACGTACCCGCTCGTCACCTGGCTGTGGACGAAGTTGACGAGCGCGAGCGACGTCGGCCCGATGTTCAACGCCTCGCGGTTCGAGTGGTTCTACGCGACGTTGACCCCTTTCACGGACGCGGCGCTGACGCTCCCGCACGTGGGTCTCGTCACCCTCGGGTGGGGAGGAGGGGAGGACATGGGGTCGATTGCGCAGGAGGGCCAGGGCGCGACCCACCTTCCGCGCGCCACCGAGTCGATCAGCCCGACGCAGAGCGACCTCCTCCGCGAGGCCACCGCGGGCCCGAACAAGGTCCTGCTCGCGACGCACTTCACCTTCGTGAGCTACAAGGAGCCCCTCGCGCTGCCGGGGTCGGGCACGAAGCACGTCGCCAGCGGCGAGTTCACGGACTGCGAGATGGGGACCTTCGAGAAGCTCGCGGGCGACGCGCTCGGGATGCTCGTTGACGGGCGGATCTCCTGCGTCCTGTCGGGGCACTCGCACCGCCGCGGCCTCTACCGCATCGACGCGCCGCTCGCGGACCCCGCGACCGTGCACGGCGTCGACATCCCCGCGGGGGGCTTGGACGTCGCGAGCATCGAGCCGCCCCCGAACTCGATCCTCGTCGTGTCGGACTCGGCAGGGCCCTTCCCGAAGCGTAATGTCGCAGGGGAGTTCGGCGGCTTCGGCATGGACCGCCCGTCCGGCACGCTCGTCCAGTTCGAACGCGGCACTCCGACGCGCGTGCGTCCGGTGTTCGCCGACCGCGCGCGGCCCCGCGCCGTCGTCGCCCTCGACTACTGCGACATCTGCCTGGGGGGCGTCTTCACGACCGCGCCGTACGTCGCGGAGCTCGAGGTCACGCCGATCTTCGACGAGGGCGAGCCGACCAATCCATTCATGCCGATGCAGGCGGCCCGCGGTGGCCTCTATCGACTGGTGATCGCTCTCTCGCGTGAGGCGACGAACGCGTGGGGATTGCGCTTCACGGCGGTCTCCCTGGCGCGATGGCTCGAGGGGGAAGCGCCCGAACGATTCGTCTTCGAGCCGGAGGCGGACCAGACGGCTTGGGTGTTCCGCGAGCCGCCGGGACCCCGCCCGTTGTACCCTCCTCTGGTGCCGGCGCGGAGTGCCTCCTGGTTCCTCTCGCTCGGCATCTCGACGAGCAACGCCGCGCTTGCCCGCGACTACGACTGGGCGAGCGTGTGGCACATCGAGATCGAGATCCAGGCGGCCATGGACCGTGGCCCGTTCGCGCACCGCCTCGGCCGTCCGCTGCGCTTCCTGCCCGGGCTCGGCCCGGACATTGTGTGGCCGGAGGTCCCCGACTTTGCATGGCGGGCGCGCGTCATGCCCGAGAAATACGGCGGCGTATGAGCGACGCGTCCCCCCTCCACCGCTGGCGCCTCCCCGTCCCCGGCGGCGCGCTCGTCCTCACGCCGCGCGCACACGCCCGCCGCGCGCCCCCACTCACCTTCGAGGCCGCCGCCCGCGTGCTCCGCGCGCTCGACCCGCGCCGCCCCGATGTCCGCACCACCCTCGACGCCGTCGCGCGCTGCGGGCTCTTCGCCGCCGCGCCGCGGGCCTCCTCCCGCGACCGCGTCGTCGCGCTCCTCCGCGGCGGGCAGCTCCTCGCCTTCCGCGAGCGCGCGCGCGTCCCCACGCTGCGCCCGGAATACGTCGAGGCCGAGGACACCTCCCTCCCCGCGTCGGAGGTGCGCACCTGGATCGAGATCGAGCTCGTCGACGCGGACGACCGCCCCGTGCCCGGCGCTGCCTACCGCATCGAGCTCCCCGACGGACACGCGCGTACCGGGACGCTCGACCGCGACGGCCGCGCCCGCGAGGACGGCCTCGTGCCCGGGACGTGCAAGGTCTCCTTCCCTGAACTCGACGGCCGCGCCTGGAGGCGAGCGTGATCCCCACCGACGGTATGAACGACCACGACGGCGCCCTCGACGAGGTGGGCTTCGAATTCACCGTGAAGGGCCACGCCGACGACGCCTTCGCGGTGCTGCGCTTGCAGCTCGTCGAGCCCCTCGGCGACCTCTACGAGGGGACCTTCGAACTCGTCACTGGCGAGTTCGACATCGAGCCGCAGAGCCTGCTCGAGCGGTCCGCCTGCGCGACGCTCCGCCGCGCGCACCGGGATCGGCGCTTCCACGGCGTAGTCCGCCGCGTCGAAGACCTCGGCGTGCAGGACGTCGGCGGCGGGCCCGTGTCCGTGGCGAAGCGCGTCCTCCGCGTGTGGCTCGTGCCGCGCCTCTGGCTCCTCTCGCAGCGCGTCGACTGCCGCATCTACCAGGGGCTCACCGCGACCGAGGTCTTCCTCGACGTGATCCGCCGCACCGGCGTCTACGAGGCCGGCGCGGTCGACCTGTCACAGATGGCCGCGGAGCGCGAGCCCATCGAGTACGTGGTCCAGTACAACGAGTCCGACCTCGACTTCCTCCGCCGGCTCTCCCAGCGCGAGGGCTTCTGGATGCGCTTCGTCCAGGGCGACGACGCGGAGACGGTCGCGCTGCACGACGGCGGCCGCGAGACCGAGCTGCCCGACGTGGCCGCGGATGACGGGATGATCGTCCCGGTGCTCGGGCGCTCGCTCGACACCGCCCACGTCGAGGGCGTGCGGAGCGTGGAGTGGCACCGGAGCGTGGTGCCGACGCGCGTGGTGGTCGGCGACCACGACCTCACCCGCCCGCAGTACCGGGTCCGCGGGCAGCGGCCCGGCGCGGGCGACGGGCGGCGCGAGGTGTTCCGGCACCCGGGGCCCGCGCGCTTCAGCGGGTACAACGGGTCGGTGTACGAGGGCGACGACGCGGCGCTCCTCGCCGGACTGCACTACGCAGCGGCCTCGGCCGACGCGCTCACGGGCGAGGGGACGGGCAACGTCCTGGGCTTCGGCGCGGGCAACGACTTCCGGCTCTCGCACCAGCCCTCGAAGCGCTACGTGCTGACCCACGTTGAGCACGAGGGCGAGGCGCCTGAGTTGCTCCTCCGCGAGGACGACGCGGCGCGGGGCGACCGCTACCGCAACACCTTCCGCTGCCTCGACGCGACGAAGGCCCTCGCGCTCGCGGAGGTGACGCCGAAGCCGCTCATCCCCGGGCCGCAGACGGCGACGGTGGTGGGCCCGCCCGGCGAGGACATCTACACGGACGAGCACGGGCGCATCAAGGTGCAGTTCCACTGGGACCGGTACGGCGCGGGCGACGAGCGGAGCACCTGCTGGCTGCGCGTGGCGCAGGCGTGGGGCGGCGGGGCCTTCGGGGCGCAGTTCATCCCGCGCGCGGGGATGGAGGTGGTGGTGTGCTTCCTCGACGGCGACCCCGACCGCCCGCTCGCGATCGGGTGCGTCTACCCGCAGACGTACGACTGGCCCTTCCTCCCGCCAGGCCACAAGAACCGCGCGGGCGTGCGCACCAATACCGTCGGCAGGAGCCCGATGGACCGGCGCTACAACGAGCTCTCCTTCGACGACACGCCCGACCACGAGGAGGTCTTCGTCCACGCGTCGCGCAACCTGCGCGAGGAGGTGGGGTACCAGCGGAGCGTCAGGGTCACATCGAACGACAGCCTGTCGGTCGGCGGCGCGAGGAGCGTGTCCGTCGACGGAGACCTCCGGACGCACACGGGCGGTACCCGCGCGGAGGCGGTCTCCCTGGGAGATACGCTCACGGTCGGCGGGAGCCGTGTCGTCATGGTGCACGGTCCACTGCGGGAGACCGCTCTCGGCCCGGCCACGCTGTCGTTCGTGAGCGGGTTGGCGGTGAGCCTCGGCGCCGGCGTGTCGGTTTCCGTCGGCCAGCCAGCGGGCACCGAAGGTGCGCCCACGGATCCCGTCGGCGCCGCCGTGGTCGTCCAAGGCTTTCTGGAGGCTAGCGCGGCCGACACCGTCACCCTGTCAGCGAAGAACGCGCTATACCTCCAGTGCGGCGAGAGCCGGATCGCCCTCACGCCCGAGGGAGTCCGGATCGAGGGGCGCGCCTTGGACGCGGCCGCACAAGGGGAACTCAACCTATACGCCGACGACCTCTTCGCCAACACGAAGGGCGACATCGAGCTGTGTGGCGATCAGGTGCGGGCGTTCGGCAGCGGCTCCAACCTGAAGCTCGATCGGGAGGCCACGCTCGAAGGGGCCCGCGCGCACGTGCGGCGCGGCATGGGCAAGTCACCTCGCGAACTCACCCAACGCGACGACCAGGCAGTCTTCCGCTTCGCTCGAGCGGGGAGCCGCGAGGGCATCCCGGGCATCCGCGTGGGTGTGCGCCACCCCGACGGCAGCGTGCGAACCTACGTCACGGACGGGGACGGCGAAGTGTGCATTCCCGGGCGCCCGGGCGAAGTTTTCGAGGTCGTCTCGACGGAGGTGCCGGAGATCGTCGACGGCGCAGGCGTCAAGGCGCATCGACTCTGAGGGCTGAACTCCCGTCTGACGACAGCGAGGAACCGATGGCGAGCCTCTACAAGATCGCGCTACAGGCGCTCCCTTTCAACGCGGGCACGAAGTGGGGGCGGCTCGGCAAGACCCCCGGCAAGACCTACTCGGACCCGCGCGGGCTCGACTGGTCCTGGGAGCAGGACGCGAGCGACCCGGCGCGGTTCAAGAACGTCCGCTGCGTCATCAACGGCCTCAACTGCAACGGCGTGGCGCAGAACGCGACGATGGACGTCCTGAGCAGCCTGAAGTTCGGCCCCGTGCGTGTGGCCGGCGCGTATGCCAACGCAGGGGGCGCGGTCTCGCTGGCCTCCTCGCAGGCTTCCTGGCCCAGTACCGCGGCCGCAGCGGGCGCGCTCCCGAACCTGCTCGACCTCCCCCTCACGACGACCTACCTGGTCGACCAGATCTTCGCCCACGACGCCTCGAGTAGCAGCTACGAGGAGTGGGTCGCGCACACCCGGCATGCGCACGCGTTCAAAGACCTCTGGCCGCTGGAGGTCGCGGTTTCCTCGGGGCTCGCCGTGGTCTTCGCCTATGAACTCCGATTCCGCTCCGGCGCGGCGATGTCAACCGGAGCCTGTGACATCGCGCCCGTCACGCTCGACCCGACGAGCGACCATTTCTTCGCCGAGCCTTTCGTTCGACCGCTCCTCAAGGACCCCGCGCCGGTGCCGCTCACCACCCCGCCGGCGATGACGGCCCAACCCGGCTCCGGCCGGGTCGCAACGTCCTACCTCGCGTCGTACCGGGTCGCTATCGTCGTCAGCCTGACGCTCTGCCGCGAAGTCGCCGACTTCGAACCGGGGCACCTCGTCGGGATGTGCCGTTGGTTCCCGCACGTCATGGTGCTCTCCTCGCTGCCCTTCGATCACGTGCTCTCCTCCATCGCGCTGGAGCGACCTGCGAAGAGCGGGACACAGCACTGGCAGCCGGGACCGTCCGCCTACGACGCAGAGAAGATGGGGACGACCATGGGTTCGCTCCTGGTTGCCGACTCCAATCATCGCCCGGCGGACACGTGGCTCCGTCTCCTGACCCGCACGGCCGCGGGGGCGATCCCCGCATGGGACAGCCTGTTTACTCACGTCGACGTCGCGCCCGCGGGAGAGTACGTCGCCGTCGACCCGTCGAAGATCTCCGTGCGTCCCGTTACGGCCGGCCGGAGGCATCCTGCGGGAGTGCAGACCGCCAACACGTTCTACAAGGCGCCGAGGCAGGGGGAGTTCGACAACCTCCACATGGCGCCGCAGATGCTCTTCCCTACCGGGTACGGGTTGCCCTCGGCGGGCGTGCTCATGGCGCCCATCTGTATTCATGATTGCTTCCACCTCCATTGGCGCTGGAGCGCGTGCGACGAGCCGGCTCCCAACAAGGGGTGGTCCGCCGACTGGAAACCTCACGCACTCTCCGGCGCGCCGCTCGTCGCGCCCAACCAGAAGGTGTGGATCAACCTGCCCAGCCCGAACCTGCTCGAGTACACCGCGCTGGCCGCTCGCTCCCACGCAAACCAGTGGCAGGTGTTCTGCCACCACGGAGGCGCCTACGCCGTGGAGGGGGGATGGGATGATTGGGCGCGAGCAGGAGCGGTGATAGGCGGTGCCAATGTGCTCGATGGGGCCTGGCCTCAGGCTACGCTCCGCGCCTCGAACCCGCCACAGACGGCAAGCGTCTCCAACTGGGTAGCGTTCTACTACGTGCTTCGCTACTGGATCGATCCGAGCAACCCATCCAATCACGTCGAGCGACTCCAGCTCACGTCTTCGGAGCTAGACACCGCACGCAAGACGTGATCCGTCCCGATGCCCCTCCTGCCGCACCTCTCCGCCCCCTCCGACGCCCCCGCGCTCCTCGCCGACGGCCGCCCCGTCTCCTTCCGCGCGCTCGCGTGGCACGTCCAGCGCTTCGTCGCGTCGCTCGACACGCTGCGCGTCCCCGCCGGCGAGCCCGTCGCGCTCCTCGCGCAGCCGCAGCTCGCGGCCGCCGTCGCCGCGCTCGGGCTCGTCGGCGCCGAGCGCCCCTGCCTCGTGCTCGATCCGCGCCTCGACGCCGTCGCGTTCGACCGCGCCCGCGCGCTCGCCGGCGCGACGCACGCCTTCGCCCCGCGGCCCGCCGCGCTGCCGCTGGCGGGCGTCCACCGCGTCGTCCTCGACGAGCCCCGCCGCCTCGAGCGCATGCAGCGCCTCGAGCTTCCCGGCGACCGCGTCGACGACGCCCCCGCGCTCCTCTTCCTCGACGTCGGCGGCGCACCCGCCGTCGTCACGCGCCGCGCGCTCGCGGGCGACGCCGCGGCGCCCTGGCCGACGGGCGACCTCCCGTCCGCGTTCGCCTCCCTCTTCCGGGCGCTCCGCGAGGGCCGCGCGCTCACCGTCGCCGCGGGCGACGTGCTCACGTTCGACGGCGCGCTGTGACTGCTCTGCCCGGTCGATCGCGCGGGGACGGTGTTACCGTGCGCCTCATGGTGACGCGCGCCCCCGGCCCTGACACCGAGCTCCTGCGCCTCCGCGAGGCGTCGCACACCGACGACGCCCTGGAGCGGACCCGCGCGCTGCGCGAGCTCCTGCGCATGGACTGGCGCCGGGCCCGCGAGTCGCTCATGGCGGCCCTCGTCGACGCGCCGTGGGGCGACCGCGCCCTCGTGGTGCGTACGCTCGCGGGCCGCGGTGACCCCGTCGCGAAGGAGGCGCTCCCCCACGCCGAGGCCGCCGCCCGGACCGCGCCCGACGCACCGGAGCTCCAGGCCCGCGCGGCCGCGGAGGTGGCCCTGCTGGCGCTGCGCCACGACCAGCTTGCCCACGCGCGGGCGCTCGGCGCGCAGGCCCTGGCGGCGGCCCCCGACGGCCCTTCCCTGGCGCGCGCCCGGGCGCTCCACGCGCTCGCCGCGGCCGCGCTGCGCGCGCGCGACACCCGCGCGGCGCTCGACGCCCTGCGCGACGTCGCCGACCGGTACCGTGCGTTAGGCGAGGCCGGTTACGAGGCGCGCGCCCTCGACTCGGTCGGCTCCGCCCACGCCGCCCTCTTCCAGCTCGCCGACGCCGAGCGCTCGTACCGCGAGAGCCTCGCGCTCAAGGAGGCGTGCGGCGACCTCGCGGGCCAGGCGATCACGCTCGGCGGCCTCGGGCGCCTCGCCCTCCAGCGCGATGACCTCGACGCCGCGGCGGACTTCTTCGCCCGCGACCTCGCGCTCTCGAAGCAGCTCGGCGACGACGAGGGGCTCGCGGTGATGGCCAACCAGCTCGCCGAGGTGTGGCTCCGCCAGGCGCTGGCGCTCCACGGCCGCGGCGACGAGGCGGGGGCGCGCGCGCTCCTCGCGAAGGCGCGGCGCAGCGTGGAGGACGGCGTCGAGCCCGCCCGGCGCGGCGGGAGCCTCCGCGACGAGGGGTTCACGCTGCTGATGCGCGGCCGCCTGGAGCTCGCCGAGGGGCGCCACGACGAGGCCGAGCGGGCGCTCGCTCGCGCGCGGGAGGCCTTCGAGGTCGCGCGGGAGCGCCCGGCCGCCTGCGCGGTCGACCTCCTGCGGGCCGAGGCCGCGCGACGCCGGGGCGACCTCGCCGGGGCGCGGGCGAGCGCCGAGGCCGCGGTCCGCGCGTTCGAGGAGCTCGGGGCCGTCGACGGGCAGGTGCGCGGGTGGATGGAGCTGGCGATGGTGTTCCTCCGGGCGCGCGATGAGGGGGCGCGGCGGGCGGCGATGGGGCGCGCGACGGCGCTCGCCGCGGAGCTCCCGCGCTCGGCCACCACGCGCCAGCTCGACGCGATGCGCGCGGCGGCCGAGGTCGCCCGCCTCCTCGTGAGCACGAAGCGCGCGACGGAGGCGCAGGCGGCCGCGGCGGTCGAAGCATCGCTCTCCGGCGCGTCCCCGCTCGGCGCGGCGCTCCTGCGCGCGGGGCTCTTCGACCGGGAGGGCTTCGGGCGCTTCCTCCGCGAGACCCTGGAGATCGAGGCCGTTCCGTCGGAGGCGCTCGACCGCGCACCCGACGACGCCGCGCTCGCGGCGCTCCCGCGCGCCGCCGCGGAGCGCCTCGGCGTGCTCCCGCTGACGCTCGCCGCCGGGGCGCTGCGCGTGGCGATGGCCGACCCGCTGGACTTCGGCGCGCGCGATCAACTCGCGCTCCTCACGGGGCTCGCGGTGGCGCCGGTGTACGCGTCCGACGAGCCGCGGCTCGCGCGGGCGATCCACCGGGCCTACGGGCGCTGGCTCGCGCTCGACCGGCGGCCCGACGCGGAGGCCGCCCTGCGCGACCTGCTCGCCCACGCCGCGGCGCGCGGCGCCACCGACCTCCACCTCGATCCGGGGCGCGACGAGCTCTCCGTGCGGATGCGGGTCGACGGCGTCGCCCACGAAATCGACCGGGTCGCGCGCGAGCCCGGCGCGGCCCTCGGGCGGGCGCTCCTCGCGCGCGTCGGCCTCGACCCGATGGCGTCGTCCGCGCCCCGCGTTGGCAGCGGCCGCGACGCCGTCGCAGGGCCGGGAGGAAGCCCCCTGGAGCTGCGGGTCGCGACGTACCCTTCGGCGCACGGCGAGCGGGTCCGCGTGTCGCTCACGCCGCCCGCGCGTGCGCCCGAGCTCGACGCGCTCGGCCTCGACGCGCTCGACCTCGACGCGCTCCGGCGGGCTGTGTCTCGCAGTGACGGAGTCGTCCTCGTCGTGGGGCCGCGGGGGGCGGGCAAGACGACGACGCTCCACGCGCTCCTCGGGGCGGTCGACCTCGGGGCCCGCACGGCGGCGACGCTCGAAGACGCCGTCGTCTACGAGCGCGAGGGGGCGATGCAGACCCGCTTCGTCGTGGGCGGCGCGCTCGACCAGGGCGCCGCGCTCACCGCGCTGGCGAGGCTCGACGACGACGTCCTGCTGGTCGACGAGCTCGCCGACGGGCGCGCGGCGCGCGCGGCGTGGCGCCTCGCGGGGGAGGGGCGCCTCGTGATGGTCGCGCTCGACGCGGACGATGAAGACGCCGCGCTCGCGTCGCTCACCGAGATGGGCGTGCCGGGCGGGCGGCTCCGGGCCGTCACCCACCTGCTGGTGGCGCAGCGCCTCGTCCGCAAGCTCTGCGTGCGGTGCAGGGTGCCCGACCGCGGCCGCATCGACGCCGCGTGGCTCCGCCGGCTGTCACCGCACGAGGACCTCGCGGCGCGCGTGGCGGGGGCGTCGCTCTTCACGCACGCGACGTCGGGGTGCGACGCGTGCGGGCACCTCGGGTACCAGGGGCGCGCGCTCGTGTGCGGCCTGCGCGACCTCACGCGCGAAGGCGACGCGGGCCCGAGCCTCGCCGCGCGCGCGCTCGACGCGGCGCTCGCCGGGGTGACGTCGCGGCAGGAGCTCGCGCGCGTGCTCGGGTGACGGTGGAGGCTGAGCAAACCTTTCCGTCGCGGCGGCTTCAGGGGCAACGTCGACGATTCAAGAGGTCTCCACCCGGCACTCCCCCGCAGCGACCCTCGACGAGCTGCAATGCGCTCGACAAAGACGAAAATATTGGGGTGCACGCGGAAAGGTTGGTCGAAGGATCCACGCCGGTGACGGGGGAAGAAGCGCATGCGATGAAGCAGTTCGAGCGGTTGTTGGAGCAGATGGTCATCCGGACGCGCTGGCTGCTCGTCCCCATCTTCCTGGGCCTGGGGGCCGTGATCCCGCTGCTGGTGGTGAAGTACTTCCAGCAGTTCTACCACCTCGTGCTGGAGACCCGTCACGCGACGGAGGAGAACTTCACCGTCGCGGTGCTCGGGCTCCTCGACTCGGCGCTGCTCGCGTCGCTCGTCGTCATGGTGCTCATCTCCGGGTACGAGAGCAGCGTGTCGAAGCTCCAGGTCGGCGAGGATCAGGCGGAGCTGAGCTGGCTCGGCAAGGTCGACGCGACGGCGCTCAAGGTGAAGATCGCCACCTCGATCGCGGTCATCTCCGCGCTCCACCTGCTGAAGAACTACCTCGACGACGACTCGGTGGTGTCGCCGAGGTTCTGGCGCCTCGAGGTCGGGCTCCTGGGCTTCGCGGTCTTCGCGCTGCTCATGGCGATCACCGACAATATCGCCCACAAGAAGCACCACTGACCGACGCGCCCGTCAGGGGCAGCGGGGGCTGAGCGTCGGCGGGGTCCGGGTGGTCCCCTCCTCGACGATCGCGCTCGCGGCGTCGGGGGCGCCCCCGTCGGTGCGACGCGCGAAGTCGTCGACCGCGCAGTGGTAGGTCGCGCCCGTCACGGCGTTGTTGGTCAACGCGACGCCCGTCACGCCGCGGTCGACGAAGACGGCCGACAGCCGCGTGAGGCCCGTCGCGGCCGGCGCGGTGAAGGCGTTGCAGGCCACCGTGACGTCGCGGCTCGCACCGTATTGCGCGCCGTAGTAGTTCGCGAAGCGCGCGCCGATGATGCTGAGGTGGCCGTCCCACGTCGCGTCGTCGAAGACCGTGCCCGAGCGGTTGAGGCGCTCGAAGGTGTTGCCGGTGACCCGGAGGTTCTCCCCCGACACGCGCGCGCCGCGGGCGGAGTCGAGCACCTGGTTGCCTGTCATCGTGAGGTCGCGGACGCCCTGCAGGAAGATCGGGTCGCCGCCGTTGGGCGAGACGAAGCCCGAGAGCGCGCTGCCGTCGACGGTGTTGTGGGCCACCCGCACGCCCTGGAAGACGTAGGGGACGAGCGCGCCGCCCTCCTGGCCGGTGGTGCAGTCGCTCGGGCCGTTGTGCTCCAGCTCGAGCACGATGCCGAAGCGCGCGCCGCGCGAGGTGTTGCCCACGACGCTCACGTCGCGCATGGGGCGGAAGCGACCGCAGAGGTCCGGCCTGCACCCGAGGAAGCTCACCCGCGGGCTGACCTCGATGGCCCCGGACTCGCCCGTCCCGTAGACGTTGTCGTTCACCGTGATGACATTGCCGTCGACGTGGACGCCGGTGAGCGGGCCGTGCAGCGAGGTCTCCGGGACGGCGGCCCCGCAGCCCCCGTCGACGCGGTCGAACGCGTCGCTCTGGGCGGTGACGCGAACCGCGATGCCCTTGATCTGATCGAAGGTGTTGTCGACCACCTGGATGTCGCGCACCGGCCTCACGCTCGGGTAGAAGCCGGGCCCGATCAGGACGCCGTAGTGGTTCTGCGTCCGGTTCCCTTGCACGAGGACGTGCTCGCCCGCCGTGACGTAGACGGCGAAGGGGGCGTACGCGCTCGGGTTGGGCCGCGTCCCAAAGCGCGGCGAGAGAAACTCGTTGCGCCTGACGACGAGGCAGGCCGAGTTGTTGGGGCCCGTACCCGACTGCAACCAAACCGTCTCAACTCCCGGCACGTCGAGGTTGATGAAGCGGTTGTCCTGCACGTACAGGTTGATGCGGTCGCCGATGCCGCGCCCCTCGTTCCCCTCCACCACGATGTCGCCGGCATCGACGTAGCGGCCCTCGTGGTCGAAGGTGCAGCCCTCGATCACCACGTTCGAGAGGTCGTTGCCCAGCGGCTCCGAGAAGATGGGGCGGCTCCAGATGCCGCCGTCGGCGCCCTCCATCGCGGGGTCGCGCCGGAAGATCACCGGGCTCGTCGACGACATGCAGCGGATCGTGAGGTTGCTCCGCAGCGTCACCGGCTGCCGCACCTGGTAGACGCCGGGGGGGAACTCCACGCGGCACGCCGCGGCGGGGATCGTCTCCCAGCCCGTGAACGGCGAGGCATCGGTGCCCATGCCCCCGGTGGGGCGCGCCTCGGTCACGCTGCCGCACGAGGGGATGGGCGGACACTCGGCGGAGACGCCGGCCTCGGGGCGGTCGTCCGGGGCCACGTCCCCGCACACGACGGCGTCGTCCGGCGCGTCGGCGCGATCTGTCGGGGGAGCGTCTGTCGCGTCGCTGGAAGGCACGTCCGCATCGCCCGGAGGCACGTCCACGTCGATCGAGAGCACGTCTGCGTCGCCCGGAGGCACGTCCACGTCGCTCGGAGGCACGTCCGCGTCGCCCGGAGGGACGTCCGCGTCGCCCGGAGGCACGTCCACGTCGCCCGGAGGCACGTCCACGTCGCTCGGAGGCACGTCCACGTCGCTCGGAGGCACGTCCACGTCGCTCGGAGGCACGTCCGCATCGCCCGGAGGCACGTCCACGTCGGGCGGGGACGTCTCTCCACGGTCAGCCCCCGCGTCGAGCGGTCTGTAGTTGAAGGGGGCGAGGCTGCACGACGCGCCCGCCACCAGCGCCACCGCGCCCAGGAGGCGCGCCCTCGCCCCCGCGCGCATCACAGCGACCCGGAGAGGCTCACGAACGCGCCGCCCCGCGTCGGCGTCAACGCGCCGCTCACCCGCGCCGACCGCTCCGCCGCGCCGCGCCCGCCCACGAGGAACCACACCACCGCCCCGGCAACCGCGGCCCCTCCGACCGCGAGGGACACGTTGGTGAGCGTGTTGTACGTCCGCGCCGTGTCGTCGAGGTCGAGCGCGGCCGGCCGACAGCCCGCGGCGGAGCACTGCGCATCGCGGTCGCTCACGGCGCCCTCGCGGAGCGCGAAGAACACGCCCGAGAGCCCCAGCGCGACCACGCCCCCCGCGCCGAGCGCGATGGGCCCGACGAGCGAGCGGCCTTGCGGCGCGGGAGGAGTCGGCGGCGTCACCACCGGCGGGGTCACGAGCGTGGGCGGCGGCGCGGCGTGGGCCACCGCGGGCCGGGGGAGCTCGGTCAGCGCGACGCGCACCTCCGCGCTCTGCCCGGCGGCGACCGCGACCGACTGACGGAACGGCGCGTACCCGTCGGCGCTCGCCTCGACCACCACCGCGCCCGGGGCCACGGTGTACGGGACGCCCCAGAGCGCCTGGCTCACCTCGTCGCCCGCCACGCGGACGCGCAGGCCCGCCGGCGGGGTTGGCACCTGGAGGGTCACGCGCCCGACGCGCGCGCGCAGCTCGTCGAGCAGCGCGGTGCACACGCCGATGACCTCGGCGCGGTTGGGGGTCGCGGGGTCGGCCTGTGCGTCGCGGGCGCACCGGGCCGCCTGGTCGTACGCGTCCGTGACGTGCCCGACGGCGCGGTGCTCCTGCGCGATGAAGAGCCGCAGTGACGGCGTCACGCGGATCGCCGCGGCGCGGGACATGAGGTCGAGGGCGCGTGCGTGGTCGCCCGCGCCGCGCGCTTGCCCCGCCTGCGCGATGAGCTCCGCGCGGGCGGCTTCCTCGCGCTCGCGGTTGGTGGCTGACGGCTGCGCGGAGAGCGCCGGGGTCCCCAGGAGGAGCGCGCCGCAGAGCGCGGAAACAACGCATCGCATGGTGAATGACCTACCCCAGGGGCGCGCGCACCGGCAAGCTTCAAAGAGGCGGCTGCTACGGGCAGCGCGCAGGCATCGAGGACGGGGTGCGGGTCGAGCCGCTCTCGGAGATCACCGCGCCAGCGTCGGGGACGCCCGCGTCGCCGGAGTCGACTCGGATCGAGCAGTCGTAGCGGGCGCCGTTGAACGTGGTGTTGGTGAGCGTGACGCCAGAGACGCCGCGGTCGAGGTGGAGGGCGGGGAGCTGCGTGGCGGAGCTGGTCGCAGGCGCGACGAAGTGGTTGTCGGCGAGCGCGATCCGCTCGGAGAGACCGTAGCTCCCGTCGGCGCGGGCATGACCGAGCCCCACGAGGTTGAGCGAACCGGTCAGCCAGGGGAGCGGTTGCGCGCGCTGCGAGAGGGCTTCGAAGGTGTTCGCCGTGAAGGTGATGTCGGAGCCGGACACGGTGACGCCGCCGCCGATCCGGCGGAAGGTGTTCCCCGTGATGATCGCGCCCTGGACTCTGGTCACGTTCAGGAGGCCGTGCTGGGTGAACGTTTCGGCCACCGGGTCGAAGCCGTCGAGCACGTTGTCGCGCACCTCGAGGTCCGCGATCGTGTAAGGAACGGGCGCGCCCGCGACGCGGCCGCTGATGCGCCCACCGAGGGCTTCCTCGCTGAAGAGCGCGCCGAAGTTCATCCCCCATTGCACGTTCTGCTGGCGGTTGCCGATGACGTGAACCCCGCTCACCGGGCGGAAGCCGTAGCAGAGGTTCGTGCCGACGGGGTACATGACGCCGAACATCCAGCCGACGGTGATCGCCCCGGCCATGTTGCGGGGGGTCCCGGAGAGCACGCTGATGTTGTTGCGCTCGATGTGGACGTCTTCGAAGGCGGGTTCGAGGTCGATGAGGGCGCGGTCGCACTCGGTCGCGTTCGACACGCGCGCGCCGCCGTCCGCCGAGGTCAGACCGATCGGGCTGGCCCACGACGGGATCAGCACACCATAGCCCGTCATGTTCGCCATCGTGTTGTCGAGCACGCGGACGTCGGTGACGCGCTGGTTGGTCTGGAACTGCCCCTCCTTGATGACGACGCCGCCGAGGCCGTCGATGGTGTTGTGCTGCACCAGGAGGTGGTTGCCGCCGAGCAGGAAGATGGCGTTGGGTGGGTCGCGGCCGCTGACGAACGGCACCGCGGGGGACGCCTGGAACTGGTTGCCTTCAACGGTGAAGCAGGCGGAGCTGCCGGGGACGGTGCTGCTTGCCAGGACGATCACGGCGTCGCTGGCGGCGTCGCTCAGCCCAACGAAGCGGTTGTTGCGTACTGTGATGTTGACGCGCTCGCCCACGGAGGCCGGGCCTCCCACCTCCAGGCGCATGTCGGCCCAGGGGGCCACGAGGTTCTCGCGGTCGAAGGTGCAGCCCTCGATCACGACGTCGCGCAGGGGTGCCGCCATGCCCGCCCTCACCCGCTCGGGCGTGTCCGCCGGGTCATACAGGCCGAGCATCGGGAAGTCAGCCGCACCCGCGTCCCCTCGCGGCGCCCGGGAGCGCCGGAACGTCACCGTCGACCCGCCGCTCGACAGGCAGCGGATCGTCAGGTTGGAGCGCAGGATCACCGTGGTGTTGACCTCGTAGACGCCGGGCCTGAACTCCACGCGGCACGCGCCCGCGGGGAGCGCCTCCCACCCCCGGTACGGCGACGCCGCCGTGCCGTCGCCCGTCGGCGGCGAGACCGTCGCCACCGTCGAACAGGGCGGCATCGTCGGGCACGCGTCGGACGGGACCGCCCAGGGCGCATCTCCGTCGACGGGCCCAGCGTCTTGATCGCGGGGAACGTCCGCCGCCGCGTCCGCCACGTCCGGTGCGTCGGGCGCGTCCATCGCAACGACCGCGTCGGCGTCGGGTGCGGTGACGTCGGCATCGGGCGTGGTGACGTCGGCGTCGGGTGCGGTGACGTCCGCGTCCATCCCCGGAGCGTCCGGAGAGACGGGCACGTCCGGGGCGCCGACGTCGGCGTCGGGTGCGACGGTTGTGTCGGGCGGGGACGTCTCTCCACGATCAGCCCCCGCGTCGAGCGGCCGGTAGGTGAAGGGGGCGAGGCTGCACCCCGTGAACCCCAGCACGAAGAGCGCGCCGAGCCAGCGGAGGGCGCCGGCCCGCGTCACCGCGCCGCCCGCGCGACGTCGGCCGCGTGCGAAGACGTCGACGCGCCTCATTGCACTTCGACCGCCGTGTTCGCCGTCACGGCCGGCGCCGACCCGCCGCCCTGCGCCGCAGCCGCACCGTGCCGTGAGCGACGCTCGCGTCGACCGTGGCGCCGCGAGTGCCGCCCCCCATGCTCTTCTTCGTCGGGCGCGTTCGCGACGGCGACCGCGGGCGAAGGGGGCGCCGCTTCCACCACACCCGCGTCGGGGGCAGCCGGAGGCGGCGCAACCGACGGCGCGGGGACCTGCGCGGCCACCGGGTTCACCACCGTCGGCGTCGGCGCCGCGATCCGCGTGACAGGCGTCGCCGCGGGCCTCGCGTTTGCGACGGGCTCGCGGCCGTGGAGCACCGCGAACGCGCCGACGCCCACGACGACCGCGACGGCGAGCGCCGCCGCGACCTGGCGCAGCCTCGCGCCCGACCGCACGGGCTCCACGCGCGACACCTCGGCGCCGCGGAGCGTCTCCGGCCCCGGGCCTCGCTCCGTCGAGGGGCCGGGCTCGCGCTCCGCCGACGGCCCCGCGGCGCGCGTGGCGGCCGCCGGCACCTCCGCCTCGAGCGCGTCGAGCAGCTCGCCCGCGTTCGCGTAGCGCTCGGCGGGCCGCGCGGCGAGGGCCTTCGCGAGCACAGGCTCCCAGGCGCCGACGTCGACGCCGAGGGCGGCCGGCGTCGGGCGCTGCGGCGAGAGCACGGCGACGTAGAGGTCTTGCGTGTCGCCGCCGCGGTACGGCGACTCGCCGACGAGCATCTCGACCAGCAGGAGGGCGATCGCGTGGACGTCCGTCCACGGGCCCGTGCGCGTGCCCGACACCTGCTCGGGGGCCGCGTACCGCAGCGAGAAGGCGGTGAACTGCGCCTGCGTCTGCGTCTGCCCCGACCCGGCCGACTCCTCCGCGCGCATGACCTTCGCGATGCCGAAATCGAGCAGCTTGACGCCCGCGTCCCTCCGCCTCCCCGACGGCGCCACCGAGGCGCGGCCCTGGAAGGACCCGTCCCCGGGCGCCTCGGGGCCCGCGGTGAGGATCACGTTGGCGGGCTTCACGTCGCGGTGCGCGATGCCGAGCTCGTGCGCGTGGGCGAGGGCCAGGATCACGGGCCGCAGGAGGCCGAGGCACTCGCGCGGCGCCCACCCGCCGGCGCCCCGGCGCCGCTTGAGGAGCGCCTCGAGCGTCTCGCCCTGGACCCAGTCGAGCACCATCCACGGCGCCCGCTCCCCCGTGGGCATGGCGGAGACGCCGAAGTCGATCACCTTCACGATGGCCGCGTGCTCGAGGCGCGCGATGGTCTTGGCCTCCTGGGCGAAGCCGTCGGCGAAGGCGGCGCGCGCGCTCGCGGCCATGTCCGCTGGCGTCTTGAGCACCTTGACCGCGATGGCCTTCTCGAGGGTCGTGTGGCGCCCGCGGTACACGACGCCGAAGCCCCCCTCGGCGACGGCCCGCTCGACCTCGTACTTCCCCTCCAGGCAGTGCCCCTCGAGGCCGAAGCGGTCGATGTCGGAGCGCTCCCGCGGCGGCGCCACGGACGGCACCACCGACGGCGTGGGCGTGGGCGTGGGTGCGGGCGTGGGCGTCGGGTCGGTGGGCGCCGGGCCCGCGGAGGGCACGCGGTACACCACCTCGCGCATCGTGTCGGAGAGCTCGGCCTCCGACAGCCGCAGGCGGTCTTTGAAATACCAGCGCGCGATGAAGCGGAGCGACTCGATGCACGGCTGGTTGAAGGCCACGGTGTTGCCCACGGAGGCGTCGTCGGCCTGCGGGTGGGCGCCGTAGTTGCCGTAGCGCTGCACGGTGCCGAAGTGCATCGCGACGCCGTCCGGGATCTGCTTGTGCTTGACGAGGGCCTTGAGCAGGTCGTCGAGCATGAGGCGCTTGGGCGCGGCGTCCGGGTCGCCGACCTCGCGGGCGTAGAGGTGTAGCGCCACGGCCTCGACGGACTTCCGCGCCAGGCTCAGCGCCACCCGCGGCTCCCGTGGCGCGAGCCGGATCGCGTCCTCCAAGGCCCGCCGCGCCCCCGGCCCGAACCGGGCGTCTGCTTCACTCGGATCCACGCTCGCACGCTACCCGCGGGCGCCGCCCGGGGTCAACGTGCTCGCGGGCACGGCGGGGCCCGCGCGGAGAGACCTTCCACCGCGGGCCCCGAACGGGCAGGATCGGCCCCATGGCAGCGCGCAGCGTACCTGAGTTGTTGATGGCGAAGCGGGACGGCGGGGCCCTCACGGGCGAGGAGATCCGCGCGCTGGTCGCGGGCTTCGTGCGGGGGGACGTCCCCGACTACCAGATGACGGCCCTCGCGATGGCGGTCTTCTTCCGCGGGATGAGCCGTGCGGAGACGGTGGCGCTCACCCTCGCGATGCGCGACTCGGGGGTGGTGGTCGACCTCGCCGACGTGCCCGGCCGCAAGGTGGACAAGCACTCCACGGGCGGCGTGGGCGACAAGGTCTCGCTCTGCCTCGCGCCGATGGTGGCCGCGTGCGGGGTGCGCGTCCCGATGGTGTCGGGCCGTGGGCTCGGGCACACGGGGGGCACCCTCGACAAGCTCGAGGCCGTGCCGGGCTTTTCGGTCAACCTCTCCATCGACCGCTTCCGCGAGGTGGTTCGCGACGTCGGCACCTGCATGATCGGCCAGACCCGCGAGCTCGCCCCCGCGGACAAACGCCTCTACGCGTTGCGCGACGTGACCGCGACGGTGGAGTCGATCCCGCTGATCGTTGCGAGCATCCTGTCGAAGAAGCTCGCCGAGGGCATCGACGGGCTCGTGCTCGACGTGAAGGTGGGGAGCGGCGCCTTCATGAAGACCCTCGATGATGCTCGCTCGCTCGCCACGGCCCTCGTCGAGGTGGCCCAGGGGGCGGGCAAGTCGTGCTGCGCGTGGCTCACCCGGATGGACCGGCCCCTCGGGCGCGCGGTGGGCAACGCGCTCGAGACGGTCGAGGCCTTCGACGTACTGCACGGCCGCGGCCCCGACGACCTCACCGACGTGACGCTCGCCCTCGGCGCCTCGATGCTGGTGATGGGCGGCGTGGCGGGCGACGAGGACGACGGGCGCGCGAAGCTCCGCGACGCGGTGCGCTCGGGGCGGGCGGCCGAGGTGGCGCGCAAGATGGTGGCGGCGCAGGGAGGCGACCCCCGCGCGGTCGACGACCCGGGGGTGTTCGCGAAGGCGCCCGTGACGGCGCCGGTGCGGGTTGCGCGGGCGGGCTTCGTCACGGCGATCGACACGCACGCGGTGGGCGTGGCGGGCGTCGTCCTCGGCGCGGGGCGCACGCGCGCGGAGGACGCCATCGACCCCGCGGTGGGCTTCGTCTTCGAGCGCAACGTCGGGGCGAAGGTCGCGGCGGGCGAGACCGTCGCAATCGTCCACGCGCGCGACGAAAAGAGCGCGGAGGCCGCCGTCGAACGTCTCCAGAAGGCGATCACCCTCGGCGACGCGGCGCCCGCGGAGGTCCCCCTCCTCCACGAGCGGATCGGGTAGTCTCCCGCCCGTCGGCCTCGGGGTTGCAGACCGACCGTCCGCCCCATGCGAACCGCCCGCCCATCGCTGCTCGTCTTCCTCGCCGTGGTGCTCGGCGCGGCGGGCGCGTTGGGCCGCGGCGACCGCGTGCGCGTGGGGGCGCTCTTCTCGCACGGCGCGCGGCCTGTGCGGGTGGGACGAGTTCCCGCGAGCGTGGGCGACGGGACCTCACGGGCGTGTGCGCCGTGCCACGCCGAGATCGCCCGCGAGTGGCGGGAGTCGCAGCACGCGGGGGCGTGGCGGGACGAGGTGTTCCAGGCGGCGTACGGGGTGGAGCCGATGCAGTTCTGCCGGAGCTGCCACGCGCCGCTGGCGGTGGCGGGCCGCGAGCCCGACGCGCGGTCGGCCGACGAGGGCGTGTCGTGCTCGGTGTGCCACGTGCGCGACGGGCACGTGCTCGGGCCCGGCCGCGCTGCACCGACGGCGGGCGCGCACGCGAGTGACCCGCTGGTGGCGATGCGGACGAGCGCGTTCTGCGAGGGGTGCCACCAGTTCAATTTCCGCGGGGACTCGGGGCCGCGCGGCGAGGTGTACGCCACCGACGAGCCCATGCAGGACACGCACGCCGAGTGGGCCATGAGCGCCTCGGGCGCGCGCGGCGAGCACTGCCAGGCGTGCCACATGCCCGCGGTGACGTCGCCCGACGGACGCTCGCACCGGAGCCACCGCTTCCCGGGCGGCGGCGACCTCGCGCTGCTGCGGGAGGCCGTGCGGGTGGAGGCGAGCGCGCGCCGCGAGGGAACGGCGACCGTGGCGCGGGTGGCGGTGCTCCCGAACCGCATCGGGCACTCGTTTCCCACCGGCGACCTCTTCCGCCGCGCGGAGCTTCGCGTGTGGGTCGACGGCGACGAGGCCCACGCGCAGACGGTCGCGATGGCGCGCGCGTTCGCCCCGGTGCTCGAGCGCGACCCGCACGGGCGGGCGGTGTTCGTCCGCCGCGAGTCGAACGACACGCGCGTGGCGCCGCCGGGCGTCGGGCGCGTCGTGCCGACCGAGCTGAGATTCCCCGCCCGCGCCGTGCGGCTGCGCTGGCGCCTCGACCACCTGCTCATGCCCACGCCCCTCGCCGCCGCGCAAGGCTTCGGCGACCCCCGCGTGCGCACCGCCATCGCCGAAGGAACCCTCGACCTCCCCGGAGCCCCGCCATGAAGGTTCGGTACCGTACGATCGCCCTCGCCCTCGCGCTCTCCCTCTGCCCGCCCGCGGCCCTTGCGCAGGTGGTGACTGCGGTGCCGGTGCGCGCGCCCGACCCCGCGCCCGCCGCGCCCGAGCCCGACGAGCTCACCGCCCCCGAGCTCCCGACGCCGCCCGCCGCGCTCGCGCGACGCGTGGCCGCGCTCACCCGCGTCGTCGAGCAGACCGAGGAGTGCTACTCGTACCACGGCGAGCGGATCGAGCACTCGCCCGACGCGCGCTGCGCGGGGTGGTACGCGTCCCTCGCGCGCGGCGGCGACGCGGCGGCCTACGCGATCGGCGAGGTGCTCAACCGGCCCGCCGTGGAGGAGAGCGTCGGGCGCGTCCGCGCGACCATGGGCAACGACCAGCGCGGCCCGCGGCTGGTGCAGGTGCTGGCGGCGACGCGCTCGCCGGTGGCGGCGCCCTTCCTGCTGCGTTACGTGGCCGACGGGGCAGGGGCCGAGGGCGGCTTCGACGAGGCCGCGGAGGAGTCGCTCCGCCAGCTCGCGCGCCTCGCGGGCTACGACGCGCACCCGGTGGCCCCGTGGGAGTCGTCGGTGTACGACCAGCCCGAGCCGCGGCAGGAGGCGGCGCGGCGGTGGCTGCGCTGGTGGCGTTCGCAGCGCGACGTTCCCCCGGCCGAGCGCCTCGCGGCCGGCGCCGAGCGCGCGGTGGCCGACCTCACGCACGCCGACCCCGCGGTCCGCTTCGCGGCGATGCAGCGGCTGGTGTCGGCGCCCGCGCACCGGGCGGCCGTCGCCGAGGCCGCGCGCGCGCTCCTCGCCGACGAGAACCTCCCGGCCCGCGCCGTCACCCACGTCACCCGCTGGGCGCGCCGCAACCGCCTCCCGCTCGCCCCCGCCGCCGCCCCGACGGTGGCGGCTCGCTGAGATGGTTCGCTGCCGTACGATCGCGCTCGCCGCGGCGCTCGTCGCGTGCCGCGCCTCCGCGCCCGCCGTCGCCGTGCGCGCGCCCGACCCCACTCCTCCGCGTGCGGACGTCGTCGTCGCGCCCGCGCCGTCGCCCGCCCCCGCGCCCGCCGGGCCGGAGCCTTCGCTCGCGGCGGGCCGCAACTTCGCGTGCGAGCTCCGCCGCGACGCGACCGTGTGGTGCTGGGGCGACAACCTCCACGGAGAGCTCGGCGACGGGACGCGTGCGTCGCGCACCGAACCGCGGCGCGTGGAGGGTCTCACCGGCGTGACGCAGCTCGCGGCGTGGGAGCAGTCGGTGTGCGCGGTCACGGGCGAGGGGCGGGTGCTCTGCTGGGGCGCGCCGCTCTACCGCGGGGGCGCGGCGCGCGGCGACTTCGCGGCGGAGCGGCCCGAGGCGATGGACTTCCACGGCGAGGCCCTCGAGGTGGCGATCTCGCGGCTGGGCGTCTGCGCGCGGCTCCGGGGCGGCAGCGTCGCGTGTCGGAGCGGCGGGACGGCGTCGACGGTGGAGCCGCTGCGCGGCGTGGCGTCGCTGTTGCCGGCGGAGAACTTCCTCTGCGGCCGCATGCCCATCGGCGCGCTCCGCTGCGCGCGGGCATCGCACGCGGAGATCGAGGTGCCGGCCCTCGGCGAGGTGCGCGCGGTGGTGAGCGCGGGCGACGGGCTGGTGGCGCTGCGGGCCGACGGCTCGGTGGCGCGCCTGTCGGTGCGGCGCGGCCTCCTCGTGGCGGACGAAGAAGCGCGCGGCGCGACGGCGCTATGGGGCTCGGGCGCGGGCTGGTGCTTCGCGCGCGACCGGCGCCTCTGGTGCCGCGGCGTCCCGCACAGCTTCTTCGTCGGCGGCCACGGCGTGCAGGGGAGCGAGCCCGAGGCGCTCCCGGTGGCGGGCCTGCGCGACCCGCGGTCGGCGGCGGTGGGCGGCTCCTTCGCGTGCGCGTACGTGGCGGGCGACGACGCGCCGCGCTGCTGGGGCGCGGGCAACGGCGTCGCCGTCGCGAACGGCGCCGCGCCCAACCCCCACCTCGTGCTCCCCGGCGAGCCGATGGCGGGGGCGGCCGACCTCGCCACGCGCCACGGCGTCACCTGCGCCCTCTTCGCGCGCGGGGCGCCGCGATGTTGGGGCGCGACCTCCTACGGCGCGGTGCTCGGGACGGAGCGGGTGTCGGCCGGGCTGCCGATCGCGCGCGAGGTCTTCGGCGCGTCGGCCGACGCGATGGCGTGGGAGCCCCGCTTCGCCTGCGCGGCCGCGGGCGCGACGGTCCGCTGCGTGGGGGCCCGCGGGGGCCAGCGCCGCGCGGGCACCGGCTGGGAGCGCGAGCCCGATTTCGTCGCGCAGCTCCCGGCGCCCGCAGCGGTGCGCTCGGTCGCGGTCAACGGGGGCTACGTCTGCGCGGCGCTCGTCGACGGCCGCGTGGCCTGCGCGCGCCGCCGGGCCTTCGAACCGCTGCCCGCCAACACGGCGGGCGCGCGGGAGGCTGCGCCGCTCGACCCGCGCGACGCGGTGCTGGTCGCGGTGCCGGGCCTCGAAGGCGTGACGCGCGTGGTGGCGCGCGACGGGCTGACGTGCGCGCTCTCCGACGCGGGGCCGGCGCGCTGCGAGGGCGTCCCGGCGGAGTGGGATTTCGCTGCGGAGAGTGAAGGCGCGTGGGCGCCGCTGCCGCACCTCGGCGCGCTGCGGTCGCTCGCGTACGGGGAGGGGCACGCCTGCGCGGTCGACGCGGCGGGCGCGGTGTGGTGCTGGGGGCGCGGGCGCTCGGGGCAGCTCGGGGGCGGGGTGTTCTCCGAGCGGGCGAGGCCGGCGCGGGTGGCGCTGGCGGGCGCGGCCGACGAGGTGGCGGTGGGCGCGCGGCACTCGTGCGCGCGCGTGGCGGGCGCGGTGTGGTGCTGGGGCGCCAACGACGAGGGCCAGCTCGGCGACGGCACGTTCACGATGCGGACGGAGCCCGTGCGCGTGGCGGGCGTGGAGGGCGCGACGCGCGTGGCGGCCGACGAGTCGTACACGTGCGCGCTGGCGGCGGGGGGGAGGGCGCTGTGCTGGGGCGCGGGCGACCAGGGGCGCCTGGGCGACGGCTGGGGCGGCCCGCGGGCGACGCCGGGGCCGGTGCGCGGGGACTGACTACACCACCACGCGCGGCGTCGTGACGGGCTGCTGGTACTTCTCCAGCGTGGCGAGGAAGGTCTGCTCGGCGGCGTCGATCCACGCGGCGGGGAGCTCGGCGGCGGTGGCGGCGATCGCCTCGCTCCAGCGCTCGACGCGCGAGAGGCCGGGCGTCTCGTGGACCTTCCGCACCGGGAGCATCACCTCGTCGGCGATGGCCTTGGCCTGGTCGAGCTCGAGCACGTCGAGGGCCGCGCGCAGGCCCGCGCGCACGCGCTCGGCCTCGATCTCGCCCATCACGGGGTCGTGCTGCGGGCGGTGGACGGTGAGGTAGCGGAGCATCAGCGCGCCGGCCCCCCACGTGCGCAGGAGGTTGCCCGAGGCGTCGACGAGGCGGGAGTAGGGGACGAGGCGGTCGACCAGCCAGCGGATGCCCTGGGTGACGTTGCCGCGGATGGTGGCGGACTCCTCCAGGTCGACCAGGATGCGCCGCGCGCCGGCGGTGAGGGTGACGCCCTGCGCGCGCGCCATGCGGTCGAACATCGCGGCCCGCAGCGTGCGGACGAGCGGGACGTCGAAGAGCGGAGGGAGCACGAGGCGCGCGCCGCCGGCCAGCACGCCGTACATCACGAGCACGCCCTCGTTGAGCGATCGCTTGTTCATGACGGCCCGGAGGCTAGCGCGTCGGCCTGCGGCTGAACACCGCGAAGTCCCGCGGCGATGAGCGCGCAGGCGGGCCCGAGCGCGTCGTCGGGCGGGTCGTAGTCATAACAGGTGGTCCAGACGTTCACTTCGAGGAAGACCGGCGCGCCCTCGGCGAGCGCCACGTCCCAGCCGAGGGAGACCGCGTCGGGCGCGAGGCGGGCGTGCGCGTCGAGCGCCATCCGCTTGCCCTCTTCGAACCACGGCACCGTCAGCCCCGCGAACGATCGCTTCGTGTCCGGGTGCGCGCGGAAGCGCACCGGCTCGTCGCCCAGCCACGCGCCGAAGGTCTTCTTCGTCACGCCGGGGAGGATCTCGCCCGTGTCGCGGTCGACCTGCGCCCAGATGCCGCCCTGCGCGGTGTTGTCGGCCACCGCCCCGGCGCGCCCGATGCGGATCGCGCAGCGCGACACCCGCGGCGCGCCCGTCGCCGGGTCGAGCGTGGTGATCACGCGGAAGGAGCACAGCGGCGCGGACTCGGGCAGCGCGCGCAGGAGCGTCGGGTGGTTGCGCAGGCGCTCTTGAATGATGACGTCGCGCGCCTCGTCGCCGGCCTCGCGGATCTCCTCCGCGGTGAGGGCGGTGACGCCGAAGCCGAGGTCGCGCTGCGGGTCCTTCACGATGAACGTGCCGCCCTTCGCGATCGCTTCCTCTACGGTGAGCGTCGGCGGGTGGGGGAGGCCCTCGCGACGGCACACGTCGAGGAAGTGCCGCTTGTCGTCGAGGAGGAAGTACCCGCCCGGCGCGCGGCGGTGGCGCCAGGCGTGGTACATCGCGAGGGAGAAATCGGGCCGCGACCAGCGGGCCTCGCGGTCGGTGTAGTCGCTCGCGGGGTGGAAGACCGAGAGCTCGGGGTACGCGAGGGCCATGCGCCAGTAGGCCCGCGCTCGTCGCCCGCGGCGCGCCGCGCGGGCGAGCGCCACCAGCGGCCACGCGAGCACGAAGGCGAGGTAGAGCGCGCGCAGCGGGAGGAGCCGGCGCAGGCGCGGGGGGACGCCGGGCGTCTGGAGGTCTTCGAAGGTGCGGCCGTCGTAGCGGACGACCTCGCGCCAGAGCTGGTAGGGGACGGTGAGGGCCCAGACGGGCACGTCGTCGGGGGCGTCCGGCAGCGCGCGCGCGACGGCGAAGCGCCACGCGCGGCGCCAGTACCCGAGCGCGGTCACTGGAAGCGGATGGCCGTGCCGTTGGAGACGCCGCAGCTCGTGTTGGCGCCGTTGCAGACGATGGCGGCGGCGACGCCGTTGGGGCTCTCGAGGCCGACGGTGGCCTGGTAGCCCGGCGGCGTCGGGGCGACGACGCGGTAGAGGAGGTCGATGGCGGTGGAGCCCTCGTTGAGGACGACCTCGAAGTCCTGCGGGGTGCCGCGCGGGTTGTAGAAGAGAACGTCGCGCCACTCGACCACGACCGCGCGGCTCGGGGCCACGCCGACGGTGGCGACGCACACGCCCATCGGGCCGGTGAAGAGGTCGAGCATGTACGCGGCGATGATCCCGTTGGGGGCGAGCGGGTCGGGGATCATCGTGCGGAGGTCGTTGGCGGTGCTGGTGGTCATGTTGATCCAGCCGTTGGTGCCGATGCCGATCTGGAAGCCGGCCGCCACGGTGCCCGACCAGAAGCGGGTGGCGAAGGGCAGCGCGAAGGCGGCGGAGGAGTCGTCGGCGCCCGCCACGAGGTTGAGGTGGCCGGGCTGGGCGCAGGCGTCGATGAAGGTGCGCGGCGAGACCACCCGCGTGTACGACCCGGGCGACACGCCGGAGCAGGCCCCGCCGGCGGCGCAGGAGAGCGCGCAGAGGCGCCCGCAGCCGCCGCAGGCGTTGTTGGCGTTGATGCTCGACTCGCAGCCGTTGCGCGGGTCGCCGTCGCAGTTGAGGTAGCCGGCGTTGCACGTCGGCATGCAGGCGCCGCCGCCGCACGTGTTGCTGGCGGTGCCGGTGTTGTAGTTGCAGCGGAGCCCGCACGCGCCGCAGTTGAACTGGTCGGTGAGGGTGTTGACCTCGCAGCCGTCGGCGGCCATCGCGTTGCAGTTGGCGAAGCCGGTGTTGCAAGCGGCGACGCCGCAGGCGCCGGCCGAGCAGCTCGGGGTGCCGTTGGGGGCGGTGCAGCGGTTGCTGCACGCGCCGCAGTTGGCGATGTCGCCCGAGAGGTTGGTCTCGCAGCCGTTGGCGGCGTTGCCGTCGCAGTTGCCGAAGCCCGGGTTGCAGGCGCCGAGGGCGCAGGCCCCGCCGACGCAGGTGGAGGCGGCGTTGGGGAAGTTGCAGCGGTTGGCGCAGGCGCCGCAGTTGTTGACGTCGGTCTGGATCGCCGCCTCGCAGCCGTTGGCCGCGTTGGAGTCGCAGTTGGCGAAGCCGGTGTTGCAGGTGGCGATGCCGCAGGTGCCGCCGACGCAGCGGGGCGTGCCGTTGGTGGTGGAGCAGACCCGGCCGCAGGTGCCGCAGTTGGTCGCGCTGGTCATCAGGTCGACGCAGGCGGCGCCGCACATGGTGTCGGCGCAGACGGTGGTGCACGAGCCGCGCACGCACGACTGCGAGGTCGGGCAGCGGGTGCCGCAGCGGCCGCAGTTGGCGGTGTCGTTGAGCCCGAGGGTCTCGCAGCCGTTGGCGTTGTTGCCGTCGCAGTCGAGGTAGCCGGTGTCGCAGGTGATCTGGCAGGCGCCGGCGACGCAGGAGGGGGTGCCGTTGCTGTTGCTGCACGCGCGCCCGCACATGCCGCAGTGGGAGGCGCTGGTGGTGGTGGCGGTCTCGCAGCCGTTGGCGGCGTTGCCGTCGCAGTTGCCGAAGCCCGGGTTGCAGGTGAGCCCGCACACGCCGGCGGCGCAGGTGGGGGTGCCGTTCATCCCGGCGCAGCGGTTGCTGCACGAGCCGCAGGTGGCGGGCGCGGAGAGGTCGGCCTCGCAGCCGTTGGCGGGGTTCATGTCGCAGTCGGCGAAGCCCGCGTTGCAGGTGAAGGCGCAGGCCCCGGCGGCGCAGGTGCTGGCCGCGTTGGCGGCGGCGCAGCGGTTGTTGCAGCGGCCGCAGTTGTCGGCGGCGGTGTTGGTGTCGACGCACTGGTCGTTGCAGCGCGTCTGGCCCGTCGGGCACTCGTCGCCGTCGAGCAGGAGCGGGACGTCGCCGGCCTCGGCGGGCGCGTCGGCGGGCGCGTCGACCGCGGCCTCGGCGGGCGCGTCCGGCGCGGCGTCGGGCGCGGCGTCGGGCGGCGTCGGGATGTCGTCGGGCGCGTCGGGCGCGGCGTCGGGCGGCGGCGGGGCGGCGTCGGGCGCGGCGTCGGGCGTGGCGTCGGGCGGCGGGGGCGCCGCGTCGACGTCGGGCGACGGGGCGTCGGCCACGATGATGACGTTGTTGGTGTTGAACGAACACCCGGCAAGGACGGCGAGGAGGGCGGCGTACCGGAAACGCATGGCCGCTGATGGTAACGGAATCCCCCCGCGGGGGGTGTTCGGATTCGTCGCGCTCGCTACGCCTCCGGTGGCGGCGCCTCGGTCACCTCGGCGCGCGCGACCGCGTCGGCGCCCACCCGCGTGGCCCACGCCGCCACGCCGCGGAGCCCGGCGGCGACGTCGACCACGGGCGCCCAGTCGAGCGCCTTGCGCGCGCGCTGGACGTTGAAGTGCGCGCGCCGTCCGTGCGCGAGCACCCAGGCGCGGCGGCCCAGCGCGCCGCGGCGCTCGGCGACCCACGCGAGGCCGCGCGCGAGGAGGTAGGGCGTCGAGCCCCAGCGCAGCGTGACCCCGAGCGCGGCGGCGAGCCGGGTGTAGAACTCGCGCACCGTCACGCGCTCGTCGTCGGTGACGGTGAGCACCTTCGCGGCGGCCTCGGGCGCGACCGCGGCGCGCAGGGAGGCGGTCGCGAGGTTGCGCGCGTGGGTGGTGGCGCAGAGCGATCGCCCGTCGTCGACCCAGCCCCTGGGGCCCTCGCCGCGCGCGGCGCGCACGAGGCGCGGGGCGAGGCAGGTGTCGTCGGCGCCCCAGAGCCAGCCGGGGCGGAGCACCACCGTCTCGAGGCCGCCGTCGCCGGCGGCGACGACGAGGTCTTCGGCGAGCGAGCGGATGACGACGGAGGGGTCGTCGAAGGGGACGGGCTGGGCGAAGTCCTCGTCGACGTAGCTGCGCTCGACGTCGCCGAGGGTCACGTCGGCGGTCGAGCGGTAGACGACGCGGCGGACGCCGGCGGCGCGGCAGGCGGCGAGGAGGTTCTCGGTGCCCACGAGGTTGACGGCCTCGTGCTCGGCGCGCGGCCGCGTCGCGTCGTCGAGCCTCGCCCCGTGGAACACCACCGCCCGCCCCCGCGCCGCGCCCTCGAGCGCGCGCTGGTCGGCGAGGTCGCCCTCGACGAGCTCGGCCCCGAGGCCCGCGAGCCTCGCCTTCGCGCCCGCCGCGCTCCCCTTGCGCACGAGGGCCCGCACCGCGTGTCCCTCCGCGCGGAGCGCCGCCACCAGCGCGCGCCCCGCGAACCCCGTCGCCCCGGTGACCAGCACGTCCATCGTCAACTCCTTGCGAGCAGCGCCGCGCCGACGGCGAGCAGCACCGCGTAGACACCGACCCGGAAGGCCCGTTCGGGCACGTACCCGTGGAGCCACTCCCCCGTCGCGAGCCCGAGCCCGAGCGCGGGGGCGAGCGCCGCGGTGACCCCGAGGCTCGCCCGGTTGATCGCGCCGTCGGCCGCGTAGCCCGCCACCAGCACCGCGTTGAGCGCGAGCCAGAGCGCGCTCAGCGTCGCGCGGAAGCGGGCCTTGTCCGCGAGCGCGCGCCCGACGACGTACACCGCCAGCGGCCCGCCCGCGCCGAACATCCCGTGCACGGCCCCCGCGGCCGCGAGCAGCGCGGCGCCCGCGGGCCCCGGCGGCGCGGCGGGCTCGTCGCCGTCGGCGCGCGCGAGCCGGGCGAGCTGCGCGAGCGCGAGGGAGACCACCAGCGCCCCGAGCACGCGCCGCGCGGCGGCCTCGGAGAGCCGGCGGATCAGGAGCATCCCCGCGGGCATCCCGAGCAGCATCAGCGGGAGCACGCGCCGCCCGAGGAGCCCGCGGTCGATCGCGCCGCGGTGGCGCGCCGCGAGGTAGAGCGAGAGGGCGAGGTTGAGCGGGACGAACGCGGGCAGGAGCGACGCGACGGGCATCAGCCGCGCGCCGAGGGAGACGGTGATCACCGTGGCGCCGAAGCCGAGGGCCGACTCGACGGCGAAGGCCGCGCACACGACGAGGGCGAGGGGGAGGAGGGGGGGCACGCGACGGGGCCGCGGTTGTACCCCACGCCCGCGGGGCCGTGACAGCCCCGCGCGAAGTCGTGTAGAAACCTCCGCGGCCATGGCAGTCGGCAAGACGATCGTCCTCATCGAAGACGAGCCCGCGATGGCGCTCGGCGTGACCGACGCGCTCACCTTTGAGGGCTACCGCGTCGCCGCGGCGGGCACCGGGCGCGCGGGGATCGAGCTCGCGCGCACGGAGAAGGCCGACCTGGTGATCCTCGACCTGATGCTGCCCGACACCAACGGCTACGAGGTGTGCGCGCAGCTCCGGCGGTGGTCGCGGACGGTGCCCATCCTCATCCTCTCCGCGCGCAGCCAGGACAACGACAAGATCCGCGGGCTCGACGCCGGGGCCGACGACTACGTCACCAAGCCCTTCTCCGTCGGCGAGCTGGTGGCGCGGGTGCGGGCGATCTTCCGCCGCGCCGAGCGCACCGCGCAGGCCCCCGCCCTCGTGCGAATCGGCCGCGCCGACGTGAACCTCGCCGGCCACACCGTCACCGCCGACGGCCGCGAGGAGGCGCTCTCGTCCTACGAGGTCGCGCTGCTCGGGCTGCTGATCGAGCGGGCGGGCGAGGCCGTCGGGCGCGAGGAGATCCTCGACCGCGTGTGGGGGGGGCAGGCGATCAACAACCGCGCGGTGGACAACTTCATCGTGAAGCTCCGGCGCAAGGTGGAGCCCGCCCCCGACAAGCCGCAGCACATCCTCACGGTGTACGGCCACGGGTACAAGCTGGTGCTGTAGCCCGCTGCTACCGCAGCCCGAACTCCGCCGTCGGCGCGCAGAGCGGACCCGTCGCGACGAGGCGCTCGGCGAAGCGCCCGGCGAGGCCCACCGCCACCGCCTGCGGGTGGCACGCGACCTCCCACGGGAGCCCGCCGCCGCCGCCGACGAGCGCGCCCTCGTGGGCCTCGCGCCAGAGCGTCACCCCGCCCTCGCGAACGAGCCGCGCGCAGAGCGGCCGCACGCCGTCGACCAGCGCGCCGTAGCCGCCGCGGAGCCCGACGATCACCTCGCCCGCGGGGCACGCCGTCCGCCCGGTGGGGCCCGGCGCGGCGTTGCCCGCCTGCTGCGCTCCCGTCGGCGCGCCGAGGCCCGCGGCGGTGAGCGCGCGGCACTCGACGCCGACGCTGCCGAGCGTCGGGATGGTCTCCGTCGCGGTGGTCGACGTGATCGCCGCGAGCACCGAGCCCGGCGGGCACTCCAGGCGGTAGGGCGTTCCGCCGGGGCCGCCGCGCTCGCCGACGCCGCCGCGGACGGGCGGGCAGAAGCGCCGCGCGGCCTCCCACGGGTCGCCCGGGATGCGCAGCGCGGTGAAGCGCCTCGCGTTGCGCACGTTGGCGACGAAGCGCCGGAGCGACATCGGCTCGCGCAGGGCCCGGTCGAGCTCGGCGAGCTCGCCGCAATGGAGCGCGCGGCGCGCCTCGGTCACCGCGGGGTCTTCGCCGGGCATCGGGGCGGTGTAGCGGGCGGCGATCCAGGCGTTGGTGAGCACCTTCTCGTGGCCCGGGCGGCCGCGGGTGGCGAGCTCGAGGCGCGACGCGATCGGGTCGGCGAGGCCCACGCGGTCGACGAGGTGGACGCGAGGCCCGAGCATCATCCCCATCATGCCGACGGCGACGCGCGCGGCGACCATCACCACCTCGGGGTGGACGGTGGCCGGGTCGAGCGGCATCCGGTCGGCCATGCCCGCGAGCACGCCGTACTCGGGCTGGTCGATGTACACCGCGCGGGTGCAATCTCGAACGGGGGTGCCGCGCGCGGGGAGGTGGCCGCTCCGGCAGCTCGCGTCGGCCGCGGCCCGGAGCGAGGCTCCCTCGGAGTAGAAGTAGAACAGCCGGTAGTCCTCGACGCTCACCGGGTGGGCGATCTGCGAGCCGCGCACGTACCAGCCGCGCTCGTCGCCGACGTTGTTCTGGTTCTCCACCGTCATGCGGAGGGTGGCGGCGCAGACGGCGGCCCACGCGGCGACGAGGGCCACGGCGGCGCCGCGCGCGACGCTCCCGCGCAGCGGCACGAGCCACACCGGCACCACCAGCAGGAAGGTCGCGGGCAGGAGCATCCGCCCGTGCATGAAGTCGCCGCCGACGCGGACGACGTAGAGCGCGCAGAGCGCACCCGAGGCGAGCGCCGCGAGGCGGACGGCGGCGGTGAGGCGCCAGCCCTTCGCGAAGGCGCCCGCCACCTCGCCGGCGAGGGCCACCGCGAGGATGCCGGCCGGGAAGAGGAGCGCGTACGTGCTGACGTAGTTGAGCGCGTAGGCGCCGCCCTGGGGCCAGTTGGAGAGGAAGGCCTCCTTCGCGAGCGCCGTGTTGGGCGACGTGATCGCGTAGTAGCCCATGCGGAAGAGCTGCCAGAGCACGGGCACCGCCCCGAGCGCCGCCGCTGTCATCACCGCCGCGCGCAGCCCGTCGCGCCGCGCACGCCCGCGCAGGGAGGCCGCCGCGGCGACGAGGCCGAAGAGCCCCGCGGCGATCGCGAGGTCGGGCCGAACCATCGGGCCGAAGCCGAGCAGGAGCGCGGTCGACGCCGTCCGCCGCACGGCGATCGGGGCGTCGGGCGCGTCGTCGGCGTCGCGCGCGATCGAGGCGATGGCGGCGAGGGAGGCGCCGCACCAGAGGTAGGTGAGCCCGTTCTCCAGGCCCGACGAGAGGAAGTCCCACACCACGGGGATGGCCGCAAAAACGAGCGCGCCGAGGGGCAGGTGCGTCCGCGCACGGAGCGCCTTCCAGAGCCCGCCCGAGGCCCCCGCGAGGCGGAGCGACGCGGCCATCGCGAGGGCCGCGCCCGCGACCCCGAAGGCGACGCCGATCCACGCGGCGGCGGGCGCGAGCGGCGCGCGGGTGGCGCCGACGGCGGTGAGGATGAGGATCCAGAGCGGGCTGGTGACGGCCTCGACGCGCTCGCCGGGGTTGAAGACGAGGCCGTGGCCGTGGAGCGCGTTGTCGACGACGCGGAGGTTGATGAAGCCGTCGTCGCTCATCCAGCGGCGGGCGGCGCCGGCGACGGCGAGGGCCGCGAGCGGCGCGGCGGCGGCCGTCACGGAGAGCGCGGTGCGCCACCAGCGGGGGCGGGTCTCGTCGGCGGCCTCGGTCATCGGGCGCGCGTTTCTACAACAAGCCGCGCCCGGATGATACCGGCGCGGCGCCCCCCGAAGGCCCTCCCGGCGGCCGCGCGGGATGCGGTACCTTCCGCCGCCCCGATGATGCGACGCGCCCTCCCCCTCGCCCTCTCCCTCGCCCTCGCCGCGTGCTCCGGCGCGCAGCGGCCTTCGACGCCCGCGTTCACCTGGCGCCCCCACCAGGGGCCCACCATGGAGCAACTGCTCAACGTGCACCGCGCGTCGTCGCCGACGGTGTCGCCCGACGGGCGGACGGTGGTGTTCCTCTCCGACGCGTCGGGGCTCGCGCAGCCGTGGGCGGCGAGCGTCGGGAGCGACGCGGTGCCCGAGAGCGCGTGGCGGCGCGTGGTCACCGACGGCGAGCGCGTCCAGTTCGTCCGCTTCACGCCCAACGGCTCGCACCTCCTCTACGGCCGCGACGTCGGCGGCAACGAGAACACCCAGCTCCTCCGCGTTCTCCCGACGGGCGAGGGCGTCACCGACCTCACGCACGCGCCGGAGGTGAAGCACATGTTCGGCCCCGTCTCCGACGACGGGCGCTGGATGGCCTACGCCTCCAACGCGCGCAGCCGAGGCGACTTCGACATCTACGTGCGCGGCGTCGCCGACGACGCCACCGCCCCGCGCCGCGTGCTCGAGGCCACCGGGCACCGCGAGGCCGTTGCCTTCTCCCGCGACGGGGCGAGGCTCGCCGTGGTGGAGGAGCGCTCCAACTTCGACCAGGACGTCCACGTCGTCGAGGTCGCTGGCGGCGGCACCCGCACCCTCACCGCGCACCCCGGCGAAGGCGACGTGCGCTACCAGTCGCCGCGCTTCACCCGCGACGGCGCCTCGCTCTTCGTCCTCAGCGACCGCGGGCGCGAGTTCATGAACGTCGCCCTCCTCGACGCCCGCGCCACCGCCGCGACGCAGCCGCGCTTCGTGATCGACGAGGAGCACGACGTCGACGCGATGGAGCTCTCCCCCGACGGCAACACCCTCGCCGTGGTGGTCAACCTCGACGGCTTCGGGCAGCTCCGTCTCTACGACGTGACCACGCCCACCGCGCCGCGCGAGAAGCCCCGCCCCGAGGTGCCGCCCGGGGAGATCGCGGGGCTGGAGTTCTCCGCCGACGGGCGGGCGCTGGTGTTCGGGCTCACGCGCGCGTCGGCGCCCGACGAGGTGTACCGCCTCGACCTCGCCACCACCCGCGCCGAGCGCGTCACCCGCAGCGACCACGCGGGCCTCGACGAGTCGGCCCTGGTCGAGCCCACCATCGAGCGCGTGCGGAGCTTCGACGGCGTCGAGGTGCCCGTCTACCTCTTCCGCCCGCACCACCTCGCGCCCGGCGAGCGCGCGCCCGTGGTGGTCAACGTCCACGGCGGCCCGGAGTCGCAGTTCACCCCGTACTTCAGCCCGGTGATCCAATACCTCGTCGGCCACGGGTACATCGTCGCGGCGCCCAACGTCCGCGGCTCGACGGGCTACGGCAAGCGCTACTCCCACCTCGACGACGTCGGGCTCCGCGAGGACAGCGTGCGCGACCTCGGCGCCGTCAACCAGTGGCTCCGCGGCCGCCCCGACGTCGCCCCCGACCGCATCGCGGTCTTCGGCGGATCCTACGGCGGTTACATGGTGCTCGCCGCCCTCACGCTCCAGCCCGAGCTCTGGGCCGCCGGCTGCGACGTGGTGGGCATCGCCAACTTCCGCACCTTCCTCGAGCGCACCGCCCCCTACCGCCGCGCGCTCCGCGAGGCGGAGTACGGCTCTCTCGCGCGCGACGGCGAGCTGCTCGACCGGCTCTCGCCCATCCACCGCGTCGACCGCATCCGCGCGCCCCTCTTCGTCATCCACGGCGCCAACGACCCGCGCGTGCCCGTCGGCGAGGCCGAGCAGATCGTCGAGGCCCTCCGCGCCCGCCAGCGCCGCGTCGAGTACCTCCGCTTCGACAACGAGGGCCACGGCGTCTCCCGCCGGGAGAACCGCGTCCGCGCCTACGGCGACCTCGTCCGCTTCTTCGACGAGGTGCTCGGCCGCCCGTAGGGTCGAATCCCCGGTGCCGCCGCGCGCGCGCCGGCCTATGTTCGCGGCCACGCCATGAGCACCGTGCGCATCGCCCACCTGTCCGACCCCCACGTCCTCGACCTCACCGGGGTTCCCCCGCGCCAGCTCCTGCTCAACAAGCGGGTCACCGGCTGGCTCAACCTCAAACTCAAGCGGGGATCGCACCACAAGCCCTGGGTCGTCGAGGCGATGATGGACGACCTGCGCGACCGCCGCGTCGACCACGTCGTCGTCACCGGCGACCTCACCAACCTCGCGCTCAACCCGGAGTTCGAACGGGCCCGCGCGCTGCTCGAGCGCATGGGCTACGGCCCCGCGGAGCTCAGCGTGATCCCCGGCAACCACGACGTGTACACCGCGGGCGCCGAGCGCTCGCAGCGCTTCGCCCGGCACTTCGCGCCCTACATCACCAGCGACCTCGCGGTGGAGGGCGCGGGCCACAGCTCAGGGCCCTTCCCCTTCGTCCGGCTGCGCGGCGGGGCGGCGATCGTCGGGCTCTCCACCGCGGTCGCGCGCGTGCCGCTGGTCGCCTCCGGGAGCGCCGGCGCGCCGCAGCTCGCGGCCCTCGCGGGCGTGCTCCGGCACCCCGAGGTGCGCGCCCGCACGCCGGTGATCCTGTCGCACCACCCGATCACCAACCCGCGCGGCGCGGTGGGCACGGCCCTGCGCGGCTGGTCGGAGGCCGGCGCGCTCCGCCAGGCGCTCTCGCTCGGGCGCGACGCGCTGGCGCTCCATGGGCACCTGCACCACCGCGTCCACGAGCGCATCGCGGCGGGCGGCGGGGCGACGATCCACCGGCTCGGCGCCACCAGCGCGTCGCTCGTCGACGACGACCCGCGCGCGATGGCCGGCTACAACCTTTACGAGGTGTCGGCCGCGGGCCTCGAGCGGGCCTCCGCGCGCGTGTACGACGCGGCGACGAAGGGCTTCGTCGAGCGCGCGATCCCCGAGGCGTAGCGCCTCCCGACTGGACACCGCGGCCGCCGTAGGGCATCGATTCGCCCCTTCATGCGAACGACCCGACGCGCGCCCGTGCTCGTGGCCATCCTGGCGGCGATGTTCTTGTCGGCGATGGAGGCCACGGTGGTGGCGACGGTGATGCCCACCGTGGTGGCCGAGCTGCGCGGCATCGACCTCTACGCCTGGGTGAGCGCGGCCTACCTCCTGGCCACCGCGGCGAGCATCCCCCTCTGGGGCCGCGGCGCCGACCTCTTCGGCCGCAAGCCCATGCTCTTCGCCGGCATGGCCCTCTTCGTCGGCGCCTCGGTGGGCTGCGGCCTCGCGAACTCGCTCGCGGCCCTCGTCGCCTTCCGCGCGGTGCAGGGCGTCGGCGCGGGCGCGCTCCAACCCGTCACCCTCACCCTCATCGGCGACCTCTACTCCGTCGAGGAGCGCTCGCGCGTGCAGGGGCTCTTCAGCGGCGTGTGGGCGACGGCCGCGATGGCCGGGCCGCTCGTCGGCGGGGCGATCACCCGCGCGGCGTCGTGGCGCTGGGTCTTCCTGCTCAACCTCCCCTTCGGCGCGGCCTCGGCGGCGCTCCTCGCGCTCTTCCTCCACGAGCCCGCGCGCGACCCGTCGCGACGCGTCTCGCTCGACGTCGCCGGCGCCGCGCTGCTCGTCGTCGCCGTCGTGTCGCTCCTGCTCGGCGTCGGGGGGCAGGCGCCGGCGTTCTTGCTCCCGCTCTCGCTCGCGTCGACGGTGGGCTTCCTCGCGTGGGAGCGACGCGCGCCCGACCCGATCCTCCCGCTCTCGCTCTTCGAGAGCCCGGTGATCGCCGTGGCCTCCGTCGCGAGCGCGCTGATGGGCGCCGTGATGATGACCTCGCTCACCTGGCTCCCGCTCTACGCGCAGGCGCTGCTCGGCGCGTCGCCCACCGAGGCCGGCGCCGTCGTCGCGCCGATGCTCCTCGGGTGGCCGGCGGCCGCCATGCTGAGCGCGCGGCTGCTCGCCCGCCTCGGCCCGCGGCCGCTGGTGCGCACGGGCCTCGCGCTGGTGTTCGTGAGCGCGCTCGCGGTGCGGGCGGCGCTCGGCGCGGGCGCGGGGGCGTGGGCGATGCGCGCGGCGATGTTCGCGATGGGCGCGGGGATGGGCGTGTGCAACACGGCGATCGTGATCGCGGTGCAGGAGAGCGTCGACTGGGCGCGGCGCGGCGTGGCGACGGCGAGCACGGTGTTCTTCCGCACGATCGGGGGCACGGTGGCGGTGGGGGCCTTCGGCGCGCTCGTCTCCGCGCGGCTCGCGGGCGCCGTGCCCGAGTCGGTGCTGCGCGAGCTGGTGGGGCCCGAGCACGGGCGGGGGCTCGCGGCCGCGACGCTCGCGGGCGCGTCGGCCCACCTGCGCGAGGCGGTGGCGACGGTGTTCACGGGCGTCGCGGCGATCGGGGTCGGCGTGGCGGCGTCGGGGGCGGCCTTCCCGAAGCCGGCGGAGGCTAGAGACACGACCGGATGAAGGCCGGTCGGCCCGCGGCAGATCCGCGTCGTCCGGCGGCGTTGCGTCTTCTCGCAAGGCCAACAGCCTTGCTTCGAAGCCGCGCCTTGCCGGACTTGCGTCTCTTTGCGGCCCTCCGCAGCTTCATCCGGTCGCGTCTCTACAGACCGTCCGTGAAGGTGCGGACGTGCCGGAGGACGGCCTTCACCTTCGGCACCTCCGCCAGCGCATCGGGGACCACCAGCCGGAGCACGCGCTCGCGCCCCACCACGCCCGGCAGCACCGGGACGAGCGCGTCGGGGTCGAGCCCCGGGTCGGGCAGCAGCCCGTCGGGCATGAACCCGATGCCCATCCCCGCGATCACGCACTGGCGGATCATGTGGATGTCCGTGGTGACGAGCGCGGGCTCGACCGGGAAGACCCCGCCGCCGACCAGCGGCAGGCGCTGCGGGTCTTCGCCGGGCGCGTCCCAGGTGAGGAGCTCGTGGCCCGCGAGCTCGTCGAGCGAGGCGGGCGCCCCGCGGCGCGCGAGGTAGTCGCGGTGCGCGAGGAGGTGCTCGCCCATGCGGAGAACCTCGTGGGAGGTCCACGGCCCCGGCGGCGAGCGCGCGCCGAAGTGGGCCGCGAGGTCGAAGTCGTCGAGCAGCCCCGCCACCGGGTCGTTGCTGAGCTTCACCCGGACCGCGAGCTTCGGGTACGCCTGCCGCAGCGCGCCGAACACGGCGGTGAGCGCCTGCGGCGGCAGGCCCGGCGGGAGCAGCACGCGCAGCACCCCGCTCGGCTCGCGCCCGAGCTCGCGGATCGAGGCCACCAGCGCGTTGGCCTCCTGCACCATCAGCCGGCCGCGCGCCGCCAGCACCGCGCCCGCCTCGGTGGGCGTCACGCCGTCGCGCGCGCGGTGGAGCAGCGCCACCCCCGCCCGCGACTCCAGCGAGTCGACGCGCCGACGCAGCGTCGCCCGCGGCGTCCCGAGCCGCTGCTCCGCCGCCAGGAACGAGCCCACCTCCGTCACCGCGAGGAAGGCCCGCAGTTCTTCCAGGTCCATCGCTGTCTCCGCCTCTGGCCGCGACCATAACACCGCAGGGCCGTCGCGCGCTCGCCCTGCGCGGTGGCCGCTTCCGGCCCATCGGTGGCACCGCCGAGCGGCCTTGTCAGGGGGCGCCCCCGCCCGCCACGTTGGACGTCGTGAGGGCGTTGGCGCCCTCGACGGAGGCGCGCATGGACTTTGACTGCGACGTGCTGGTGATCGGCGGCGGCCCGACGGGCCTGGTGCTCTCGAACCTCCTGGCCAACCTCGGCGTCCGCGTGACGGTGCTCGAGCGCGACGCGGAGGTGTACCCCTCCCCCCGCGCCACCCACATCGACGAGGAGACGCTGCGAAACTTCCAGGCCACCGGCGCGATGCCCGAGCTCGAGGTCCACACCGCCCCCTTCGGCCGCTTCGAGGTGGTCGACGACGACGGCGCCGCGCTGCTCTCCGAGGAGGTGGTCGACCCCGCGGCGCCGCACGGCTACCTCGGCGCCCGCTTCTTCGACCAGGCGGCCTTCGAACGGGTGCTCCGCGCGCGGCTCCGCGCCTCGGCCCACGCGCGCCTCGTCACCGGCGTCGAGGCGGTCGCGCTCGACGACGACGGCGCGGGCGTCACCGTGCGCGTCCGCGCGCTCGACGGCGGCGCGGCGAGGCACTTCCGCGCGCCCTGGGCGGTGGGCTGCGACGGCGGGCGGAGCTTCACCCGCGAGGCGGTCGGCGCCGAGATGGAGCAGCTCTCGCCCAAGCGCGACTGGCTCATCGTCGACACGGCGCTGCGCGACCCGGCCGACGCCGACAAGCTCCCGGGCAACTTCCGCTACGTGCTCGACCCCGCGCGGCTCACCATCTACGCCCACGGGTTCGGGCGCAACCGACGGTGGGAGTTTCAGCTCGGCGAGGGCGAGGGCGCGCCCGACGACGCGACGCTGCGGGCGTGGCTCTCGCGCTTCGTCGACCCCGCGCGGGTCGAGGTGGTGCGCGTCGCCCCCTACGCCCACCGCTCGCTCGTGGCGAGGCGCTGGCGCGCGGGGCGCGTGCTGCTCGCCGGCGACGCCGCCCACATGATGCCGCCCTCCGCCGGACAGGGCATGTGCTCCGGCGTCCGCGACGCCGTCAACCTCGCGTGGAAGCTCCACCGCGTCGTCGCGAAGGGCGCGCCCGAGTCCCTGCTCGACACCTACGAGCGCGAGCGGAGCCGCCACGTCCGCGAGATCCTCGCCGGCACCCTCGCCATCGGCAACCGCCTCGCCGCCAACGGCCCCCTCGGGCGCTGGGTCCGCCGCACCGAACTCCGACTGATCGCCAACCTCCCCGCGGCCGTGCAGGACGTGATGCGGCAGCAGATGTTCCGCCGGCCCGCGCTCGCCGACGGGCTGCTCGACGGGGAGGCCGCGCTGCACGGCCAGCACCTCCCGCAGGTGGAGGCGTGGCGCGGCGGGGCGCGCGCCTTGAGCGACGACGTCCTCGGCTACCGCTTCGCGCTCGTCTCCCTCGCGCCCGTCGCCGCCGCCGACCTCCGCCGCGCCGAGTCCCTCGGCGTCGACGTCTGGCGCCTCGGCCGCGACCTCCCCGAGGTCGACGGCGTCCTCGCCCGCTGGATGCGCGAGCGCGGGGTCGACTTCGCCCTCGTGCGCCCCGACCGCGTGGTCTTCTCCGCCGGGCGCATCACCGACCTCTCCCGCGCGCTCGCCGCCCTCGCGCGCGGCCTCGGCGCCGGCGAGCGCCCCGCGGCCGAGGCCCCCGCGCCCGCCGCGGCGGTGTAGCCCCCGGCCGCCCGTCGCGGCGCGCCGTCAGACGCGCGGAACCGACACGCGCGAGCCCCCCGCGAGGCACACCCGGTTGCGCCCGGTCCGCTTGGCCCGGTAGAGCGCCTCGTCGGCGCGCGCGAGGGCGGCGGCCGCGTCGGGCGCCAGCACCGCGTCGGCGACGCCTGCGCTCACCGTCACGCGCAGCCCGGGCGCGATCGAGGCCCAATCGAAGCGCTCCACCGCCGCGCGCGCCCGCTCCACCTCGGCGAGCGCCCGCGCCGCGTCGACGCCCGGCAGCGCGAGGGCGAACTCCTCGCCCCCGTAGCGCGCGCAGAGGGAGCCGGGCCCGAGGGCGCCCGCGAGGAGCGCCGCCACGCGCCGGAGCACCGCGTCGCCGGTGGCGTGCGAGAAGTCGTCGTTGACGCGCTTGAAGTGGTCGGCGTCGACGAGGGCGACGGCGAGCGGCTCGCGGGCCGCGCGCGCCCGCTCGAAGAGCCGGGGGAGCTCGTCGTCGAGGTGGCGGCGGTTGGCCACGTTGGTGAGGGCGTCGGTGCGGGCCGCGCGGCGCTCGGCCTCGGCGCGGCGGGCGAGCGAGGCGTTGGCCTCCTGGAGCGCCGCCGCGCGGCCGCGCTCGGCGCGGGCCTCGGCGAGCGCGCGCTCGGTGTCGAGGCGGACGGCGAGCAGCCGCGCGCGGAGCTCGGCGCGCTCGACCGCGCACGCGACGTGGAGCGCGTGGAAGGCCTTGTGGTGCGCGAGCGCCTCGGCGAAGCGGCCCGCGGACTCCTCCAAGGCGGCGGCCTGCTCGTGGAGCTCGGCGAGGCGCGCGCGGCCCCCGATGGCCTCCGTCGCGGTGATCCCCTCGGCGAGCGCGGCGCGGGCGGCGCCGAGGTCGCCCCGCCCGCGGTGCAGCAGCGCGAGGTAGCGCGCGGCGTAGCCGAGGCTCGACCAGTCGTGCGTCCGCCCCGCGATCTCCCGCTGCCGGCGGAACACCGCCAGCGCCTCATCCCCCCGCCCGAGCCGGAAGAGCGTCGCCCCGTGGGTGGCCAGCACGTGCGGCGACCCGTGCTCGAGGTGGTGGTCGGCGCAGAGGGCCCGCGCGACCTCGTAGGCGTCGAGCGCCCGCCCCCACGCGGCGAGGGCCTCGTCGCGCTCGCCGGCCTCGTCGGCCCGCTCGCCGAGCGCGAGCCAGCGGCCGGCGAGGTTGCTGATCACCACGAGCTCGAGGTCGGGGCTGCCGCTCGCCGTCGCGAACTCCATCGCCCGCTCGTGCATCGCGAGGGACGACTCCAGGCGCCCGAGGTCGGCGTGGACGAGCCCGAGGAGGTTGTTCGCGTGGACCCCGAGGCGCGGGTCGCCGTGCGCGGTCGCGAGCGGCAGCGCCTCTTCGAGCGCCCGCGTCGCGTCGTCGAGGTCGCCCGCGCGCCAGAGCACGCGCCCCCACGCCACCAGGCCCTCGGCGCGCAGTGCGTCGCGCCCCGAGAGCCGGCCCACCTCGCGGGCCGCGGCGGCGTGGCGGGCGGCCCGCTCCACCTGGTTGCGGCGGTAGCACCCCACCGACACCGCCGCGTGCGCGCGGACCACGTCGCCGACGCGCGCCTCGTCGCCCGCCGCGTCGGCCACCAGCGCCTCGCCGAGCACGTCGAGCTCGTCGTAGGCGCCCGTGTCGAGCGCGCGATGCACCGCGGCGAGCGCGGGGCTCACCTCGCCCGCGGGCAGGTCGACGCGGCTCTGGCGGGAAGACGTCACGACTTGGAAAGTAACGCATCGCCCGCGGCCTTGGAGCAACGCATTCGGCCCGAACGAAGCACGGACAGAAAAGCCTTGGGTTACGGCGGGGCGGGTTCGCCCGCGGGGTCGAGCACCTCCACGCCGGGGCCCGCGGGGCAGGGGGCGGGCGTGGTCGCGTCGCGGGGGCGGAAGGTCGCGCAGGCGTCGCAGGCGCAGCCGTCGCACACGGGCAGGTCGGCGGTTCCGGGCACACCGCGCTCGCGGCGGATCCACTGCTCCAGGGTGATCTCCCCCGCGGTGCCCGGCCCGCTCGCCTCCCACGCGGCGCGGAAGCGGGCGGCGTGGTCGACGCCGACGTAGCGGAGGTGCCAGGGCTCGTGCTTGTAGCCCGTCCGCGGGTCGAGGCGCCCGCGCGCGTCGGGGCGGGCGAGGCAGTCGCTCCCGGTGGCGCGGTGGTCGGGGTGGAGCGGGTACGGCAGCGCGAACCCGAAGGCCCACGCGCGCTCGGCGAGCCAGCGCCCCGCGGCGGTGCAGCCGAAGCCGTCGCGGAAGCGGTAGCCCCCGCGGAGCCAGGCCGCGGTGAGGACATCCACCGCCGTGCCGAGCTGGTGCTGCGAGTGGCCCGGCAGCGCGCTCGCGACGGCGGTGGCGCAGAAGCCCCGGCCCTCGCGCCACGCCCACTTGCCGAACACCTGGCACTGCGTCGCGTACCCGCGGAAGGCCGAGTCGACCACGAGCGCGTCGCCCGTCGCCGCCCGCAGCGCCCCGGCGAGCGCGCGCAGGGCGAGGGCGGCCTCGCGGCGGAGGCACTGCCGGTCGGGCGGGACGCACGTCGACGCGTCGGCGCGGGCGAGCGTGCGGAGGTCGACGAGGTCGCGCGGCGCGTACGAGGGCGCGAGCGAGCCCCGCGGCGAGCGGTTGACGCGCGCGAGCCAGTCGTCGCCGTCGACGGGCGTGCGCGGGCCGGCGAGGTCTTCGCGGGCGACGAAACGTCCGTCGCGGTCGGGGCGGGCGAGGGCGGGGCACCCCAGCCGCGGCGCCCGTTGCGCGTGCGATGATGCCGCCAGCGCGAGGAAGGCGAGCGCGAAGACGGCGCGCGCGGACACGGTCAGTCCACCAGGGTGACGGCCGGGCCGAGGGCGGCGGCGATGGCGGGGCGTCGCTCGGCGCGGACGGCTGCCGTTGCATCGCGCAGCGGGGAGGCGCGCACCACGCCGGCGCGGTCGTTCTCCGTCCAGAGGGGGACGGCCTCGAGCGCGCGCACGCGGACGCGCTCTCCGTCGCGCGCCACCGTCACCCGGAGGAGCGCGCCGTCGCGCGCGAAGGGGCAGCGCTCGGGGTCGGCCCGCGACGCGCCGCCCGGCTCGTGGAGGGAGCCCTGGTTCGACACGAGGTTGCCGAGCGACCACGCGACCACCGCCTCGCCGCGCGGCGACGTCACCCGCTCGACGCGCTGGAGCACGTGGGGCCCCGTCCCGACGATCACGTCGGCGCCGGCGTCGACCCAGGCGCGCGCGAGGCGCCGCTGCGCCGCGGTGGGCGCGTAGGCGAAGTCCCGCGACCAGTGGATCGACAGCGCCACCACGTCGGCCCCCCGCCGCGCCGCGCGCAGGGCCCTCGCCACGCGCGCGCCGTCGGGCGAGAGGGCGAGTGAAATGCCGCCGGGGTTGGGCCCGGGGCCCGCGTTGACCCGGTCGGTGAAGGCCACCAGCGCGACGCGGAGGCCGCCGCGTTCGATCACGGCGGCGCGTTCGGCCTCGGCGGGCGAGCGCCCCGCGCCGGCGAAGGAGACGCGCGCGGCGGCGAGCGCGTCCATCGTCTCGGCGAGGCCGGCGGCGGTCTGGTCGAGGCTGTGGTTGTTGGCGACGGACACCGCGTCGAAGCCCGCCGCGGCGAGCGCGCCCGCGAGCGAGGGCTCGGCGCCGAGCACGGGCGGCGTGGCGTTGCCCGGCCGTCGGTACCGCTCACTCAGCGGCGTCTCCAGGTTGACGAACGCGACCATCTCCGGCGCGAGCTCGCTTCGAAGCGGCGCGAGCACCCAGGCGTAGCCGCCGTCGGCCGCGTGGCGGGCTGCGCTCTCGGCGACGCGGCGGTGAACCACCACATCGCCCGCCGCGACGAGCGTGACGGCGCCCTGTGCGCGCGCCTCCGCGCCGGCGAGCAGCGCCGCGACGACGAGCGAACGCCGCGACGTCACCGGATCCAGAGGCCGTAGAACTCCGAGCCCGCGCTCGGGGTGATCGCGTCGGAGCGGTCGTTGACGTCGGCCTCGCCGGTGCGCGGGGAGCAACTGCTCCCGCTGCAGAAGGCGCCAAGGCCGGTGGGGTAGTCGACGTTGTCGCGGTAGTTGGTGGAGAGGTACGCGCGGTCGCGGTTGGCGTCCTGCGCGCCGTCGGCCTCGCCGGCCTTGAAGAAGAGCCGGGTGCGGGCGGTGCCGTTGAGCAGCGCGGTGTCGCCCGACTGGGGCGTGGCCTGGGCGATGACGCAGGCGTTGGTGCAGGCCGGCGCGCTGGTGAAATCCTGCGAGCCGCCGCACGTCCACCCGAGGCGCGTGAAGCGGTCGCGCAGGGTGACGTTGCCGAGGCAGGCGTCGTCGGTGCGGAGCAGGAAGCGGTTGCGGTGCGTGACCATCAGCGCCCGCCCCGCCACCCGGTGGAACGCCGCCGAGCGGTAGTCCTGGTTGAGCGTCGGGTCGAGCGTGCCGAAGGCGGTGGTCGACTCCCAGTTGTTGGGCGACGGCGAGGCCACGAGCCAGTTGCCGGTGTTGGCGGGGTCGCCGTTGTTGGTCACCGTGGCGAGGTACGTCCACCCGCCGCCGTCGGTGGTCATGTCGCAGTAGGCCATGAACGACGGCTCCCCGCCGACGCCGTCGGGGTCGATCGGGTACACGCCGCTCGGCGCGCTCGGGTTGCTGGCGTGGAGCTCGGCGCACGTCCGCCCGCCGACGCACGCGCCGCCCGCGCACATCCCCGTCGCGCAGGCGTTGCCGCACGCGCCGCAGTTGGCGGCGTCGCTCGCGAGGGCCGACTCGCAGCCGTTGGCGGGCATCCGGTCGCAGTCGCCGCGCCCGGCCTCGCACGCGACGACGAGGCACGCGCCGTCGACGCACGCGGCCGTGCCCCCCGCGGCGCTGCACGCGCGGCCGCACATCCCGCAGTGCGAGCGGCTCACCGACGTGTCGACGCACGCGCCCGCGCAGGCCGTCTGCCCGGCGGGGCACGCGCAGCTCCCAGCGGCGCAGCGGGCGCCCGCGGGGCACTCGTTGCCGCACGCGCCGCAGTGGAGCGCGTCGGTCGCGGTGGTGACGCAGGCCATCGCGCACACCGCCTGCCCGGCCGGGCAGCGCGTCTCGCAGCGGCCCGCGGCGCACACCTGCCCGCTCGCGCAAGACGTCCCGCAGGCGCCGCAGTTGCGCGCGTCGGCCTGGGTGTCGACGCAGGCGTCGCCGCAGCGCGTCTGGCCCGTCGGGCACGCGCACGACCCCGCGGCGCACACCTGGTCGGCGGCGCAGGCGCGGCCGCACATCCCGCAGTGCTGCGGGTCGGTGGCGGTGCTGACGCAGGCGCCGGCGCAGGCCGTCTGCGTGCCGGGGCAGACGAGCGCGCACGCGCCCATGCGACAGGTGAGCCCGGCGGCGCAGGGCATCCCGCACGCGCCGCAGTTCAGCGCGTCGCGCTGGGTGTCGACGCAGGCGCCGGCGCACGAGGTGAGGCCGGTGGGACAGGCGGGCGGGAGGTCGGGGGCGACGTCGGGCGCGGCGTCGGGGGCGACGTCGTCGGGCGCGTCGGGGGCGGCGTCCATCGCGGCGTCCATGGCTGCGTCGGGCGCGGCGTCTTCAGGCGCGTCGGGCGCGGCGTCTTCAGGCGCGACGTCGGGGGCGGTGACGTCCTGGGCGACGTCCGGAGCGACGTCGGGCGCGGCGTCCGCGGCGACGTCGGCGGGGGCGACGTCGGCGGGCGGCTGCGTCGCGGGGGCCGGGTCGCTGCACGCGGCGACGAGCAAGCAGGGGAGCGCCCAGGCGGCGCGCGGGAAGGAGGGCGTTCGGGAGCGCATGGCGCGCGATGGTACTGCGGCGAAGGCCCGGCGCGGCACGCGAAGAAGGGCCGACGCGGCGGTGGGTCGGTCGCGGGGCTTCCGTGGTATACGAGTCGCCGATGTCGGCCGCCGTGATCCTCCCCCGGTCCGTGATCCCCGCCGAGCCCGTGTACCGACTGACGGTCGCCCAGTACCACACGGCGATCGACGCCGGCGTGTTCTCGGAGGCAGACCCGATCGAGCTGCTCGAAGGGCTCCTGGTGCAGAAGATGTCGAAGAACCCTCCGCATGTGGTCGCGCTGGCGCGGCTCCTTCGCGCGATCACGGCGCTCGCTCCAGCGGGCTGGTCGGTTCGCTCGCAGGACCCGATCACCCTCGGAGACGGGGAGCCCGAGCCCGACCTCGCGGTGGTGCGGGGCGCCATCGACGACTACCTCGCCGCCCACCCCACGCCCCCGGACATCGGCCTCGTCGTGGAGGTCGCCGACTCGTCCCTCGACCGCGACCGCGGCATCAAGCTCCGGAGCTACGCCCGCGCGTCGCTCCCGGAGTACTGGATCGTGAACCTCGTTGACCGCTGCATCGAGGTGTACACGTCGCCCGACGCGGCGGCCTCGACGCCCACCTACCGCACGCGCACCACCGCCGGCCCCGGCGACTCGCTGGAGCTCACCCTCCACGGCGCCGCGTGCGGCCGCCTCCGCGTCGACGACCTCCTCCCCTGAACGCCCGTCCCTCACGGCGGGCGCCGGCGTTGTGATACTCCCTGAGGTCGCCATGACCCTCCGCGACGACACCCTCCGGCGCATCGACGACAACCTCGCGCGCCTCCGCGACGAGCTCACCGCCCTCTCGCTCCGCATCCACGCCCACCCCGAGCTGCGCTTCGAAGAGCACCGCGCCGCGGGCTGGATCGCGGAACTCCTGGAGGCCCACGGCCACCGCGTCGAGCGCCCCCTCGGCGGCCTCCCCACGGCCTTCCGCGCCCGCGCCGGGGCGGGGGCCGCGCGCGTCGCCATCCTCGCGGAGTACGACGCGCTCCCGGAGATCGGTCACGCCTGCGGGCACAACCTCATCGCCGCGGGCGCGGTGGGCGCGTGGCTCGCGCTCGCCCCGCTGGCCCAGGAGCTCGGCGGCGGCGCCGACCTCATCGGGACGCCCGCGGAGGAGGGCGGCGGCGGGAAGATCATCCTCCTGCGCGAGGGCGCGTTCGACGGGGTCGACGCGGCGATGATGTTCCACCCCTTCGACCGCGACCTGGTGGCGCACCCGGCCCTCGCGAGCGTGTGGATCACGATGACCTTCCGCGGCCGCCCGGCCCACGCCGCCGCGGCCCCGCACGACGGCGCGAGCGCCCTCACCGCGTGCCTCCAGACCTTCTCGCTCATCGACTCGCAGCGGGTTCACTTCCGCGACGGCGTGCGCGTCCACGGGTACGTCACCAACGGCGGCCAGGCGGTGAACATCATCCCCGAGACGGCGGCCTGCGAGTTCTCGGTGCGGGCGCGCGACGGCAAGGAGCTCGAGCGGGTGAAGGCCATCGTCGAGCGCTGCGCGCGCGGCGCGGCGATCGCGTGCGGGGTGGAGGCCGAGCTCCACGTGCGCCAGGGCTACCGCGACATGGTGAACAACCTCGCCCTCGCGCGCGCCTTCGGGCGCCACCTCGCCGCCGGCGGGCGCGCGGCCGCCGAGCGCGACGAGCGCGTCGGCGCGGGGAGCACCGACATGGGCGACATCTCCCACGCGGTGCCGGCGATCCACCCGTGGCTCGCGATCTGTAACGCCGACGAGACGCTCTGCCACCAGCACGCCTTCGCCGCGGCGGCGGCTTCGAAGCGCGGCATCGACACCATGCTCGACGCGGCCCGCGCGATGGCGCGGACGGCGGCGGAGTTCCTCGCCGACGCGGAGCTGCGCGCGGCGGTGCGGGCGGAGTTCGACGGCGCGCCGGCGCGGCGGTAGCATCCTCGCGGCCATGGACCCGCGCCCTTCCGCCTCGATGCTGCTCGCGCCCGGCGCCGCCTCGCACGCCGTCTCCGCGCCGTCGCGCGCCCCCGCCGCCCGCCTGCCCGCGATCGACGACAACGTCCTCGGGGAGGGCTGCCGCCACGAGATCGTCGACGGCGAAGTGTACGAGCTCTCCCCCGCCAACGAGGAGCACGGGACCGAGCACTTCGACATCCCCGGGCTTCTCAAGGGCTGCCTGGCTCCCGCCTACAAGGGCGCGGTCGACATGCTCACGCGCCCCAAGGCGTCCTCCAACCACGCCCCGGACGTCTCGATCTTCCCGCGGGCGCGCGACGAGAAGACCGGCGGCCGGCAGGTGGAGGAGATCATCTTCGAAGTGGTCGACGCCGAGTCCCGCGCGCACGTCACCGGCAAGACCCGCGCGCTCATCGCCCGCGGCGTGCGCCGCGCCTTCCTCGTCGACGTGAAGGACGGCTCCGTCCACGAGTGGTCGCGCGACGACGACGGCTGGCGCAGGCTCGCCGACGACGCCGTCATCTCCGACCCGTGCTTCGTCGTCCCCGTCCCCGCGCGCGCCCTCGTCGACGAGCTCCTCGGCGGCGACGCCGTCGCGCGCGCGCTCCTCGCACGCGGCAATCGCGTCCTCGACGACGCGCTCTTGCGCGCGAGCGCGGCGGGGCCCCGACGCGTCGCCGAGCGGCGCCTCCAACGCGAACTCACCGCCGCCGAGCGCGCCGTCCTCCTGGCGCGCCTCGAAGCGCAAGGCCCCGACGCCGTCAGCGACGCGCTGCTCGACCGCGCCCCCGACGCGCTCGCCGCGTGGCTCGCCGACGTCGCCGCGGAGTGAGCCGCCAGGCGCCGCGAGCGCGTCGGTGCGTGCGTCTCCAACCCTTCCGTCAACGCCACCGGCGCTACCCGAACGCGCAGCCCGCCGCGAAGGGCATCGCCTTGCCGGGGGGCGCCCCCCCAGGATAGAAAGGTGACCGGGCCGTTGCGATGATCTCGCTCGCCACCTTCGTCCAGAAGTACCCGCCCGCGCCGCCGCGTCGGGCGCCCGCGAACAACGACGAGATTCGCCCGCTCGGGTCGCTCGACGGGGTGCTCGACGTCGGTCCCGCGCCAGCGGTCTTGCGGGTCACTGGCAAGCCCGATGACATCGCCGCGCGGCACCTCTGGGTGATCTGGCCGCAGGGCATTCCCTACCTCCACGAGCAGGCGCCCCACGTCCAAAGCCCGCTGGCATCGGGGGTGGCGAAGCACACCAACCTCACCGGCGGTGCGCCGGCTTCTTGCGGCGGCGAGCTGTGGGTCGACCCGGCCAACCCCTCGAAGCTCTACGTCAACGGCGCCTCCGGGCGCTACGGGCCCAAGACGCCACAGCAGCCCGACGACGCCGTGGCGCTCATCCAGGGGTTGGGCTTCTCGGTCGACAGCTTCGGCTGGGACCACGATGTCAACCTGCCCGCCAGGGTGATGCGATGAACGCCGCGATCGACGCACGCGCGCTCGACCGCGTGTTCGGGCCCGGCTTCGGCGACTCCCCGGAGCAACGGGCGGATGCGTCGACGGTGGAGTTCGTCCGCAGCATCGATCAGCTCGCCTTCGCGTCGGAAGGCGCGCGTGGTCGGCGGCTCACGGCGCGCGAGGCCCTTGACGCGTACGGCCTCGACGCGCTGTTGGAGGTGGCCGACGAGGGCTCGGCGCTGCTCACGAAGGACCCCGCCGCCGCGGGGCGGGTGATCCGCGAGCGGCGCGCCCAGTTGGACCTCACCGCCGATCGGGTCGCGCAGGCCGCCTCGCTCTCGCTCGACGTCGTGGAGGCCATCGAGCAGTCGAAGCGCCGCCCGGTGCGGGAGTACGAGCGCGTCGCCCGCGTCCTCGGGCTCGACGAGCGGATGGTCTCCTACCGCGCCGAGCCGGTGGGCAACGAGCGCATCGCCGTGCGCCTCCGCACGCTCCAGCACATGCCCTGCACGGGCCTCTCGGCGCCGACCGTGGCGGCCCTCGCAGAGGCCGCGTGGGTCGCAGCCACCCAGGTGCGCCTGGAGCGGGAGCTCGGCCTCGAAGGGCGCGGCGTCGGCTTCGAACACAGCCACGACTACGGCGCGCCGGGGTGGCCCGCCTACCGCGCGGGCTACGAGCTCGCGACGAAGGTCCGCGAACGCCTCCAGCTCGGTGACGACCCGATCCCTTCGCTTCGCGACTTGTGCGAGCGTCGTCTCGGCATCCCCGTCATCCAGACGGAGCTCGGCGCCGACTTCGCGGGGGCCACCGTCGACGCCTCCGGCGCCCGCGCCATCGTGCTGAACCTCGCGGGGCGCAACCGCGAGGTGTTCGTGCGGCGCGCGACGCTGGCGCACGAGCTCTGCCACATCCTCTTCGACCCCCCGCAGCGCCTCAACGACCTCCGGGTCGACCGCTACGACGAGCTCGACCGCCCCGCGGAGCAGGTCGTCGACGTCGTCGAGCAGCGCGCCAACGCCTTCGCCGTCGAGCTCATCGCGCCGCAACGGGCGTCCGTCCGGCTCTTCGAGACGAGCCCCAGCGAGCCGCTCGCCGCGGTCATCCATCGCTTCGGCATCAGCTTCACCGCCGCCCGCTACCAGGTGTGGAACGGCCTCGCCCGACGCGTCGAGCTCACGTCGCTGGCGGCGCCCAACACCCGCCCCGACCCGGGCTGGGAGGCCAGGGAAGCCTACACGGTGGACTACCACCCGATCCGCTCGCTCGCGCGGCACCCCTCCCGCGCGGGCCGCTTCAGCGCGGTGTCGCTGCGCGCCGCGGAGCAGCGCCGCATCTCGTGGGACACGGCGGCCGAGTGGCTCGACGCGTCCGTCGACGAGGTCCGCGACGCCCTCCCCGCCGTGCGGAGCCTCTTCCCCGACGTGTTCGTGTAGTTCGGTCGGCGGCGAGCGACGCGCTGCTCGACCGCGCCCCCGACGCGCTCGCCGCGTGGCTCGCCGACATCGCCGCGGAGTGAACGGTCTCCCCCTCCCGCCTCCTCCAAACCCCCGTAATCCCGACGAAAACCAGGATGCATCCTGGTTTCGTTGCGAAAATTCACCGAAAACCAGCTCGTCTCCCGGTTTGCGTTGCGAAAACGCCCTGAAGACCAGCTTCGAACCTGGTCTTCGACCCTCTCGACCCCTTCGAAACCAGCTTCGAAGCTGGTTCTCGCGCCCGCCATCGCTCCGCCCACCAGCTCCGAGTCTGGTCCCCGCCGCCACCCCGTGCGCGCCCACGCACCCCGCGCCGCATTCCGTGCATCCCCTCGCGACCGCTGCGCGCTTCCCGTCGTGTCTCCCCTTCGCACACGCGTTGCACCCGCGGCCGCCCCATGGCGATCGACTACAGCTCGAAGATCCCGAACAACGTCGACCTCGCGAGCAACAAGCAGTTGCAGCGGGCGCTCGAGCACTGGCAGCCGAAGTACCTCGACTGGTGGCGGGAGATGGGGCCCGACGGGTCGGCCGAGCGCGACGTGTACCTGCGCACCGCCGTGAGCGTCGACGCCAAGGGCTGGGCCCACTTCGACTACGTGAAGATGCCCGAGTACCGCTGGGGCATCTTCCTCACGCCCCACGAGGAGGGCCGCCTCGTCGGCTTCGGCCAGCACCGCGGCATCCCGGCGTGGAACGAGGTGCCCGGCGAGTACCGCAGCACCCTCCGCCGCATCATCGTGACCCAGGGCGACACCGAGCCTGCCTCCGTGGAGCAGCAGCGGATGCTCGGGCACACGTGCCCCTCGCTCTACGACCTGCGCAACCTCTACCAGGTCAACGTCGAGGAGGGCCGGCACCTCTGGGCGATGGTGTACCTGCTCCACGCCTACTTCGGGCGCGACGGGCGCGAGGAGGGCGAAGGGCTGCTCGAGCGCCGCTCGGGCGACGCCGACAAGCCGCGCATCCTCGGGGCCTTCAACGAGAAGACCACCAACTGGCTGTCGTTCTTCTTCTTCACCTTCCTCACGGACCGCGACGGGAAGTACCAGCTCGCGGCGCTGGCCGAGTCGGGCTTCGACCCGCTCTCGCGCTCGACCCGCTTCATGCTCACCGAGGAGGCGCACCACCTCTTCGTCGGCGAGTCGGGCATCGCGCGCATCCTCCAGCGCACCGCCGAGGTGATGAAGGCCGAGGGGACCGACAACCCCGACGCGCTCCGCCGCCACGGGGTCATCGACATCCCCACCATCCAGCGCTTCCTCAACTTCCACTTCAGCGTGACGCTCGACCTCTACGGCGGCGAGGTGTCGTCCAACGCCGCCGACTTCTACGCCATGGGCCTCAAGGGGCGCTTCGAGGAGTCGAAGATCGACGACGACCACGTGCTCAAGCACGCCCACTACCCCGTCGCCGCGATGGACGGCGACAAGGTGGTCTCGAAGGACGTCGCCGCGCCGCTCGCCCTCAACGAGCGCCTCCGCGACGACTACATCAAGGACTGCGAGGCCGGCGTCGAGCGCTGGAACCGCGCCCTGGAGAAGCTCGGCGTCACCGCGCGCCTGCGCCTGCCGCACAAGACCTTCCACCGCAAGATCGGCGCGTTCGCCGGGCGCCACGTGTCGCCCGAGGGCGAGGTGCTGGGCGAGGCCGCGTGGCGCGCGCGCTCGCATGCGTGGCTCCCCTCCGACGCCGACCACGCCTACCTCCAGGCGATCAGCGGCGCCGTCACCGAGCCCGGGAAGTACGCCAACTGGATCGCCCCGCCGCCGCGCGGGATCAACAACCAGGCCGCCGACTTCGCGTACGTGCGGTTCCACTGAGCGAAGCCGTGACCGCGACGCTCGCGCGCCAGCACCTCATCGACCCCGAGGTCTGCATCCGCTGCAACACCTGCGAGGCGGCGTGCCCGCGCGACGCGATCACCCACGACGCGCGCAACTACGTCGTCCGCTTCGACCGCTGCAACAGTTGCGGCGACTGCCTCTCGCCCTGCCCCACCGGCGCCATCGACTCGTGGCGCCAGGTGCTCCGGCCCTTCCCCATCGAGGAGCAGCTCCGCTGGGACGCGCTCCCCGCCGACGAGACCCCGCCCGAGAACGCCTCCTCCCCCGTCGACACCGACGTCGCCGCCCTCGCCGCGCGGGCCCACGCGCTCAGCGGCCCGGTGCCGCCGCCCTGGTCGGCCGCCCACCCCTACGTCGGGCTCTACAGCGCGGAGAAGCCCGCGGTGGCGACGGTGACGGGCAACTTCCGGCTCACCGCCGAGGGCGCCGAGAGCGACATCCGCCACATCGTCCTCGACTTCGGGCGCGTCGCCTTCCCCGTGCTCGAGGGGCAGACCGTCGGCGTGCTCCCGCCTGGGGCGGACCGCGAGGGGCGACCGCACCACGTCCGGCTCTACTCCGTCGCCTCCGCCCGCGACGGCGAGCGCCCGCGGCACAACAACCTCGCGCTCACCGTCAAGCGCGTCACCCGCGACCGCGCGGGCGCGCCCGTCTACGGCGTCGCGTCCAACTACCTCTGCGACCTCACGCTCGGCGCGCAGGTGCGGGTCACCGGGCCCTGGGGCGACGCCTTCCTCATGCCCAACCACCCGGGCGCGAAGCTCCTGATGATCTGCACCGGCACCGGCGCCGCGCCGATGCGCGCGATGACCGAGCGCCGCCGGCGACGTCTCGCGCTCGGCGAGGGCGGCGAGATCATGCTGTTCTTCGGGGCGCGCGGGCCCCACGAGCTGCCGTACCACGGCCCGCTGACGAAGCTCCCGCGCGCGCTGATCGACGCGGAGCTCGCCTTCTCGCGCGTGCCCGGGCGCCCGAAGGAGTACGTGCAAGACCGCCTCCGCGCGCGCGCCGCCGACGTGGCGCGGCTGCTCGCCGACGACGACACCTTCCTCTACGTGTGCGGCCACAAGGCGATGGAGCAGGGCGTGCTCGAGGCCCTCGCCGACGTGTGCCGCGCCCACGGGCTCTCGTGGGAGCAGCGCCGCGACGCGATGCGCGCCGAGGGCAGGCTCCACGTCGAGACGTACTGACACCGTTTCGTGGGCCGACGCTGCGAGCCTTCAATTCTCGACGATTCTACCGACTCGATGCCTGTGTGAGCGCGGTCGCATCGAGTTCGCTTCTCCTCCCTCCCCCGCTCGCCAAGCCTCGCGCGTTGGCCCTCCCTCCGTCGCCGCGGCGGCGCCAGAGGAGGGGCCGACTCCCACCTGAGACGCTCCGACGTCGCTCGCCGCGGCGCGCGCTCGTTCTCGCGTCACGTCGCTCCGGCGTCAGGGCGTACCGTCGAGGACGGCGGCCCCCTCCCTCTGGCGCCGCCGCGGCGACGGAGGGAGGGCCAACGCGCGAGGCTTGGCGAGCGGGGGAGGGAGGAGAAGCGAACTCGATGTGCGACCAGAAGGACGCCGTGACGGGATTCGAACCGTTCCGCGCTTCCCTGCTGAAGCGCGCTACGCCAGCGCGGACTCGATGATCTGCACCGGGTCGTCGGGCGCGAGCGGCCGCCCCGAGGCGTCGCCCAGGCGCTTCATGAGCCGCAGGCCCCCCGCGGTGAGCAGCGCGCGCAGCTCCGCCGGGAAGAACTGCCGGTGCGCCAGCACCGTCGCCCGCACCCTCCCCTTCTCCGGGTAGAAGCGCATCGTCACGAACTGGACCTGCTTCACCGGGTCGTAGCGGAACTGCTCGGTGTACCGCACGCGCCCGAGCGTCGGGTGGGTGAAGGGGCGGCACTTGTACTCGCGGTCGGGGTCGAGCGCGAGCTCGCGCAGGTCGGGCATCCGCACGTCGAAGACGAAGCGCCCGTCGGGCGCGAGGTGCCGCGCGACGTTGGCGAAGCACTTCACCACGTCCTGCGGCTCGTAGAGGTGCATCAGCGCGTTGAAGGGCGCGATCACCAGCGGGAAGCGTCGCCGCAGCCGCACCTCGCGCATGTCGCCCTCGCGCAGCGTGAGCCGGCCCCGCGGGAGGTCGGCGGCGAGCGCGCGGGCGCGTTCGAGCATCGGGCGCGAGGCGTCGACGCCCACCACGGCGTGGCCGTCGCGGCAGAGGGGGAGCGCGACGCGGCCGCTGCCGACGCCGAGCTCGAGGATCGGGCCGCCGAGACGTCGCGCCACGCCGCGGTAGAAGGCGACGTCGTCGCGGCGCCGGCGGTAGGCCTGGTCGTAGTAGGCCGGGTCGTCGTAGTGCTCGCGGCTCCCGCGGTCGAGGAGGTCGAAGGGGTCGGGCTCGGCGCGGAACTTCGGCATCAGCGGATCGTGATCCCACCATCCGACGCGCCCGGCGTCCACTCCGCGACGCGCCACGCGCCGGCCACCAGCTCGAGCACCACCGTCTGCTCGCGGCTGCTCTCCGCGGTGCGGCCCTCCACCGGCCCGCGCGCGTGGATCACCCCGCGCACGCGCTTCCGCGCAACGCCGTCGGCGCCGGGCGGGAGGTCGTCGGTGAGGGCGCGCTCGAGGTCGAAGGTGGCGGCCTCGGCGATGAGCTGCGCCTGGCGGACGGCCTCGCGCTGGTCGGGCGGCATCTCGCGGTAGAGCGTGACGTTGCGCTCGCAGCGCGAACGCTCGCGGCCCGTGGCGAGCGCCGCCGCGTCGTCGTACCGGTACCGCAGCCGCGCCCGGAGGAAGCGCTCCGCCACCGCGGCGGGCGAGCCGGGGGCGAAATGGTTGGCCTCGTCGCGGGCGGCGGGCGGGTCGTCGGCCTCGCGCTCGACCGCCATCGGGCGTTGCGGCGCCGCGGGCGGTGGGGCCGGCCGCGTGAGCGCGAGCACCACACCAACGCTCGCCGCCACGGTCAGCGCAGCGACGCCCAGGAGCGCGGGGCGCTTCACGCGTCCCCCCGGTGGCGCCGGAGCGCGTCAACCACCTCGGCGAGCGCTTCGCCCGCGCCCGCGCGGCAGACGAAGCGGGGGAGGGCGGGCATCGGCAGGCGGTCGACCCCGCGCACGCCGACCGAGAGGGCCATGGCGGCGAAGGGCCCCGCGTCGTTGGGGCTGTCGCCGAGGTAGAGCCACGCGCCGTCGAGCTGCGCCGCGTCGAGCCCGACGTCGGCGAGGGCCGCGCGGAGGCCGGCGGTCTTGTCGGGCGCGCGGTGGCTGATGTGCAGGTGAACCGTGCTGGCCACGGCGTGGAGCCCTTCGGCGCGCACCATCGCGAGGGCCTCCTCCACCACGGGGCGCGGGACGACGACGCGCTCGCCGACGTCGAGGGTGACGTCGGTCGCGCGGAGCACGTGCTCCGTCACGGGTCGCAGCGCGGGGAAGCGCTCGCTCACGCGGCGCGCCATCGCGCGGCTCCGTTCGAGGCCCTGTTCGCGGGTCGCCACGTCGTCCAGGAACGCCACGCGGGCGGCGGTCCCTTCCCGCGCGGCCCAGGCGCCGCCGTTCTCGGCGACGACGGCGCGGACGGGGAGGAGGCCGGCGAGCACCTCGGCCCAGCCCACGGGGCGGCCGGTGGCGATGACGCAGGGGAGGTCCATCGCGGAGAGCGCGTCGAGCGCGGCGAGCGACGAGGCGGTGAGCCGCCCGTGCGCGGTGAGGGTGTCGTCGAGGTCGGTGGCGACGCCCCGCACCGCGCGCCAGGCCGCGGGGGGGAGCGCTTCGAGGGGCTCCATCGCGCCGAGGGCGCTACCACGGCGGCGCGGGCGATGTCACGACCGACGGTGGCGCCGGGGCCGCGCGATTCTTGACAACGCGCGCGCAACGTTCTTCACGTCACGCATGCGCCGCCTCTCCACCGCCGCCTTCGGCCTCGTTGCTTGCTTCCTCCCGCTGGTCGCCCGCGCCCAGGTGCGCCAGCCCGACGGGACCGTCGTCCCCCTCGTCGCCAGCGACGACGGGCTCAGCGTCGGCGAGGTGCTCACCCGCCGCGGCGAGACCAACCTCCGCCCGCCGCTCACCCCCTTCGACGCGCAGGCCAACGCCCGGCAAGACCCGCAGACCTTCCGCCCCGGCTGCCGCATCTCGTTCACCGTCATCTCCCGCTTCGCCGGCCACGCCGACGCCTTCGGCTGGTACAACGTCGTCGCTGGCCGGACCACCCCGCCGCCCGCGTCCGAGCGCTACGTCATCGTGCCCGCGGGCAACATGGACACGCCGATGGCCCGCGGCGGTGTGGGCTTCGTCGCCAGCCTCGACATCGGCACCGACCCCCGCTACGCCGGCGGCGACATCGGCTTCTTCCTCGACAACACCACCCAGGGGCACACGTACTTCACCGAGCGCCGCTACCAGCCGAGCGCCGTGCCCGGCTTCGTCTACGGCCTCATCTACGACAGCCGCGTCACCGCCGGGGGCTTCTACTTCGCGTGGGAAGACCTCATCGAGGGCAACGACAGCGACTTCAACGACCTCATCGTCCTCGTCGACAACCTCACCTGCACCGGCGGCGGCGCGCCCTGCACCGTCGCGGGCGCGCGCGGCGTCTGCGCCAACGGCGTGATGCAGTGCCGCAACGCCGTGCTCACGTGCGTCTCCGCCACCCAGCCCTCCGCCGAGCGCTGCGACGGCTTCGACAACAACTGCGACGGCGTCGTCGACGAGGGCGACGGCCTCTGCCCCGCCCGGCAGATCTGCGACCGCGGCGTCTGCGTCGACCGCTGCCAGCTCGAGCTCGGCTGCCTCGAGGGCTTCGTCTGCACCCCGTCGGGCGCCTGCCAGGAGACCGCGTGCTCGACCGTCACCTGCGCGGCGGGCTCGGTGTGCCGCGCCGGCCGCTGCGTCGCCCCCTGCGACGGCGTGACGTGCCCCCACGGCCGCGTGTGCCGCCAGGGCCGCTGCGTCGACCCCTGCGCCGGCGTCACCTGCGACCGCGATCAGGTGTGCACCGACGGCGTCTGCCAGACGCGCTGCCCCTGCCGCCGCTGCGGCGCGAGCGAGCAGTGCTTCTCCGACGGCCGCTGCCGCGCGATGGACTGCGCCACGGTCACCTGCGCCGCCGGCCAGTACTGCATGGGCGGCCGCTGCCTCGACGCCTGCCAGGGCGCGGTGTGCCCGCGCGGCGGCCGCTGCGTCGCGGGCGAGTGCGTCGAGCCGCTCCCCAACGCCGACGCGGGCATGGATGCGAGCACCGACGCGAGCGCGGACGCAGCGCGCGACGCGCTCCCCTCGGTCGACCTGCCGTCCTTCCAGCAGGACGTGCCGATGACCATGGACTCGGGGCCGCGCGAGCCCACGCCGATCGCGGGCTCGGAGGCCTGCGGGTGCAGCGCGCCCGGCTCGAACGGGACGCGCGGCCTCGGGCTCGCCCTCGTGGCGGGCGCGGCGTTCGTTTCAGCGCGGCGTCGGCGGCGCGTTCGCTGAGGCGCGGCGGGCGGCGACGGCGGCCAGCGTCTCGGCGAGGACGTTGGCCGCGAGCACCGAGGTGATCCCGTTGAGGTCGAGGCCGGGCGACACCTCCATCACGTCGCAGCCCACCACCGGGAGGTGCGTGGTCGCCCGCACGAGGGCGAGCGCCTGCCACGAGAAGATCCCGCCGGGCACGGGCGTGCCGGTTCCTGGTGCCATGCTCGGGTCGACCGCGTCGACGTCGAACGACACGTAGTAGGGCCCGGTGGCGGGCATCGCGCGGATCTTCTCGATCACCGCGTCGAGGCCGCGGTGCACGTCCTCGGCGCTCACGAGGGTGAAGCCGTGGGCGCGGGCGAAGGCGAGGTCGTCGCGGGTGGAGTAGGGGCCGCGCAGGCCGATCTGGATCACGTCGGGCGCGCGCAGGAGGCCCTCCTCCACGGCGTTGCGGAAGACGGTTCCGTGGTGGGGGTCGACGCCCCAGGCGGGCCCGTAGGTGTCGGAGTGGGCGTCGAAATGGACGAGCCCGAGCGGGCCGTGGACCTTCGCGAGCCCGCGCAGCACGCCGAGGGTGCAGGTGTGGTCGCCGCCGACGAAGGCCGGGAGCGCGCCGGCCGCGGCGATGGCGTGGGCGCGCGCGGCGAGGTTGTCGAGCGTGCGGGCGACGTCCATCGGGACGCAGAGGACGTCGCCGCCGTCGGCGCAGCGGAGGTGTTCGAAGAGGTCGACGCCGGGGTCGGGGTGGTAGCCCCGGGTGAGGGCGCTGGCCTCGCGGACGCCGCGCGGGCCGAAGCGGGCGCCGGGGCGGAAGCTCGTGCCGCCGTCGAACGGAGCGCCGACGATGAGGCAGTCGACGTCCGCGGGGTCGTCGTGGAGCGGGAGCCGGAGGAAGGTGGAGACGCCCGCGAAGCGCGGGACCACCCGCGGCGACACCGGGCGGAAGTCGCTCACGGCGTCACGGCCAGCGAGACGGTGGCGCGCGCGTCGACCGCCTCACCATCCCCGATGGCGGCCACGGTGCCGAGGCGACCGCGGAGGCAGGCGTCGAAGCGGGGGTCGGGGCTCTGCGCGACGTCGAGCGAGGCGAGGTGGCCGCGCGCGTCGGCGTGCAGGTCGATGGTGACGGACGTCGCCGCGAGGTCGGGCCGCTGGGCGACCGTCGACTGCCAGCACGCGCGGGCGAGGTTGCTCTCCTGGAAGGCCCGCAGGAGCGCGTCGGCGCGCGCCGACGCGGGGGCGAGCGCCATCGCGGTCTGCTGGACGGCCGCGCCCGGCGCCTCCCCGCGCGGCGCGGCCACGGCGACGTCGGCGCCCGCGTCGGGCCCGGCGAGCTGCGGAACGGGCGCGGGCAGCGCGGGGCGCGGCGGGGCGGGGGTGGCCTCGGGGCGCGGGGCGTTCATCCGGCCGATGTAGAGCCCGCCGAGGAGGCCCGCCACCAGCACGCCGGCCATCATCAGCCACACCACGGGCGGCAGCGCGCGCGGGGCCGGCGGCGGGGCCGGCGCGACCACCGGCGGGGCCGTCACCGGGGGCGGCGGCGCGGGCGTCGGGGCGGGGCCGAGCAGCGGCGCGAGCGAAGGAACCGGCGGCGTCGCGAGGGGCGACGGGTCGGGCAGCGACGGCGCCGCGAGGGGCGCGGGCGGCGGCGGGGTCGACGGCGGCGCCGTGGGGGGCGGCGCGACGGGCGACGAGGGCGGCGTGAGCAGCGGCGACGACTCCACCGGCGGCCGCTGCGAGGGCCCGCTGTTGGCCTTCGCGGGCTTGGCGAAGAGCTCGTCGAGCAGCTCGTCTTCGGGGCGCTTCTCCGAGAACGAGGCTTCGCTCCCCGGGCGCTTCTCCGACGACGAGGGCTCCCCCGTGGGGCGCTTCTCGGAGGCGGAAGGCTCTCCCGTCGGGCGCTTCTCCGACGACGAGACCTCCGCCGCGGGGCGCTTGGACGAGGACGACGGCTCACCGCTCGAGGCGCGGGCGACGGGCGGGGTCGACGTGATGGCCGAAGGGGGCGCGGAGGTGATGGCGGCGGGCGGCGCGGAGGTGACGGCGGCGGGCGGCGCGGAGGTGATGGCGGCGGGCGGCGCGGAGGTGACGGCCGACGGCGGCGCGGAGGTGACGGCGGACGCGGGCTCGGGCGCGCGGGCGGGCGTCGGCGAGAGGTCGCGTCGGTCGGGCGGGGCGGGCGGGCGCGGGGCGGAGGTGCGCGCGAGCGGCGAGAGCGCGGCGCCGGCGGGCTTCGGGGCCTCGGGCTTGTCGGGGCGGGGGCGCTTGCCCATGATGCCCGCGAGCGAGGGGTCGAGGCCGGAGACGCGCGTGGCCTCCTCGTCGTCGTCGACCACGGCGGGGCGCGAGTTGCGGGCGGCGGCGTTGGCGCTCGACCCCGGCCGCGCGGCCTCGGCGGGCCCGGAGGCTGCCGGCGCGGGGCGCAGGAGGTCGGAGAGCTCGGCGATGTTCTGGAGCGGGCGCCAGTCGTCGAGGCCCTCGCGCCAGACGAGGGTGTCGGCGGCGACGTCGCCCGACTGGACGCGGGCGCCGAGCTCGGCGCGGGTGAGCGGGCCGACGGGGACGTCGCGGATGCCGGCGTACCAGCCGCGGTCGCCGGGCGCGGGGCGGGCGCTGAGGTTCGACGAGGCGGCGGAGCGGGCGGCGGGCGTGGCGAGCGTGGCGGCGCGCGCGGGCGTCGCGCCGAAGGCGGGGCCCGAGGTGGTGGCGGGGCGGGCCTTCACCGGCGCGCCCGAGCGAACCGCGGGGACGGCCATCGTGGCGGGGCGCACGGACGAGGGCGGCGCGGAGGCGGTCGCCGACGACGAACCCCCGAGCGCGGTCTGCGTGGGGGCCTCGAGCTCGATGATGTGATCGCACTTCTTGCAGCGGAAGCGCGTGACGGCGCGCCCCTGCAGCTTCTCGTCGGCCACGTGGTACTTCTGCTTGCACTTTTCGCAGATGAAATTCATCGGTCGTCTCGCGGCGTGGTCGGTGCGTGCGGTGGGCTACGCGAGGAGCGCGATCACCCGTCCCTTGATCTGCTCCCGCGTCGCGTCGTCGGGCGCGCAGCGGAAGGCGCGCTCCCAGGACTCGAGCGCGGCGTGGCGGAAGCCTGTCTTCTCGTAGAGGACGGCGAGGTTCTTGAGCGACGGGAAGTGCCCGTCGTGGAGGGCGACGCTGCGCTCGAGCGCGTCGATGGCGCGGAAGAGCTCGCCCTGGCGCCCGAGCGCGAGCCCGAGGTGGTAGTGCAGCCGGTACGAGTCGCCCGCCGCGGCCGAGGCCCGCTCGAGGTGCCCGACGGCCGCCGCGAAATCCCCGCGCGACCAGGCGTCGTTGCTCCAGCGCAGCGCCTGCTCGGCGTCGGCCGGGAGGGCCTCGTCCGCCGGCGCGCCGGGCGCGAGGCAGCGGCCCACCTTCACCACCACGTCGGCCGGCGTGAAGGGCTGGGGCAGCACCGCGCCCACCCCGAAGCACGCCGCGAGGTCGCGCTCGCGGCGCCACCCGAGGCCCGCCGCGGCCGTCACCATCAACGGAACGCCCGCGAGGCCCGGCTGCGCGCGCGCCTGGCGCACGACGTCGAAGCCGTGGGGGCCCGGCAGGTCGAGGTCGATGATGAGCAGCTCGGGGGGCGCCGACGCCGCGCGCCCGAGCGCCTCGAGCACGGAGGTCTCCACCGTCACCGCGAAGCCCATCGTGGCGACGACCTCGCGCAGCGGCGCGGCGACGTGGGCGCCGACGAGGGCGAGGCACGTCCGCGTGGGCTGCGGCACGACGGGGGCGCGGGCCGGCGTCGGCGGCCGGAAGATGCCCCCTGGCGGCGGGGGCACGGGGATGCGCGCGGGGCCGCCGGCGGGCGGGGGCGACGGGTGGATGAGCGTCCCCATCCGCGAGCGGCGCGCGAGCGCGGGCGGCGGCGGGTGGGGCGGAGGAACAGGCGCGACAGGCTGCGGGGGCGCGACGATGTGGGCGACCGGGTGCGGCGGCGAGGCGCGCAGGCCGAACTGCGGGGACGACGGGCGCGTGCCCGGCGGGGCCACGGTGGGCGCGTCGGCGGAGAGCTCCGTGCCGCCGGCGGCGCGGAGGTCGTAGGCGCGCTCGAGCACCGCGCGCAGGGCCTCGGCGTCGGCGGCGTAGGCGTGCACGCGGCGCCCGGTGACGAACTCCAACTCGCGCAGCCCGTCGGCCGACGACGGGTCGGCCAGGGCCACGAGCATCGCGTCGTCGCGCACGAGCATCGGGAGCGCGAGGTGGCGCAGCGCGAGGTCGCGCGGGAGCACGTCGAGGTCGGCGAGGTCGAGCGGCACCGCGCGCACGTCGACGCCCGGCGCGCCCGTCCGCTCGGAGAGCGCGATCACGCCCTGGCGCTCGGCGTCGATCGCCGCCATCCGCACGCCGGTGGTCTCCGGCGAGAGGGCGTCGAAGGGCGACGCGGGCTTGGGGGTCGGCTCGTCGCGGTGGGGCATTGCGCGCGTCGCAGGGCCCCCGCGCGTTGCAGCGGCCTTGCGGTTGCTACCGTAACACCGCCGCGCGCCCCGCATCAACGATCGCGCCGGAGCGCCGCGCCACGCGCGACAGAACGCACCCGCCGGGGGTCACATCCCGGCGACGATGCGCCACTCGCTGCCGCTCCGCTCGAGCTCGAGGCGGTTGTCGGCGACGCGGCGGTACCACGCCTCGTCGTCGTCGCGCGACGCGGCGGCGCCGCGCACCGGGTCGATCGCGAGCGCGGGCCGGCGGGCGCGCGCGTCCGGAGCTCCGACCGCGGGCTGGAGCGTGTAGCTCCCGGAGTACGTGTAATCCACGTGGACGCGGTTGGCGTTGTGCGGGTCGACGGTGACGCGGCGGTACCGGATCTCGTAGCGGACCTCCTTCACCTCCTCGCTCCACACCTCGAGCAGGCGGCGCAGGCCGTCGTAGCCGTAGTCGTCGTCGCCCGCGGGGGTGCCGCCGTCTTCGAAGTACCGGGCGGAGGCCATCGCCAGGAGCGCCCGCGCGTCGCGCGTCTCGACGGCGCGGCGGTAGCGCTCGCAGAAGGCGATGACGTCGCGGTTCTCCGACGTGTCGGGGACTTCGGTGTTGGGGATGCGCCCGGCGGCGCAGCCGAGGGTCGTGGCGAGGAGGGCGGCGAGGAGGGGTCGCATGGAGGGTCTTGGTGGCGGTGGCCACGGCGTGCGCAACGACGTCGGGGCGGCGGGATATTCCTCCACGCGCTCCTGCGCTTCAACAGAAAGCCAGGGGAGGTGACGCCCGCGGGCTCACGCCCGGCGGTTTGCCGTCCGCGAATTGCAGCCTTGCGTTGCCAGTCGACGGGCGGCAAGCCGTAGCGCGTGAGCGCTCGGGCTCTACTCCGCCGTGCCGACGCACGCCCCGCCCCTTGCGCCGGGGCCCGCGCGGGTGGTACGTGCCGCCCCCCACGCGACGCCCATGAGCGACGAACCCAACACCCCCGCCGCCTCCCGCCGCGCGCGCCGCATCGAGGAGGCCGTCCTCGAGCTCGACGGCGTCGCCGCCGTGCGCGTCTGGGAGCTCCCGGGCCGCGTCGAGATCGGCGTCCGCGTCGCGCCGAGCAGCACCCCCGCCGACGTCCTCCCGCGCGTGACCGAGCTCACCGGCGCGATGCGCGAGGGCGACGAGGCGTGGGAGGTCGGGCTCCTCGCCGAGGCGTGACCGCGCGGCACAGCGTGCCCCCGCCGCCCGACGCCCGCGCGCCAGCCCCCCTGTTTCGGTAGCGTTTCCGCGCGGCACGTCGGTTGCGAACGGGGCGGCACGATGGACCGCACCCGCCCCCCGCTCAACCCCTGGCACGGCCTCGCGCACCCCGCGTGGTGGGCCGCCCTCGGGCTCCTCGCGCTCAACGACCACGTGCTCAAGGGCCGCGGGCTCCTCCCGGGCGCGCTGACGGGGAAGCTCAGCGACGTCGCCGGGCTCGTGGTGGCCCCGGTGCTCGCCGCGGCCCTCCTCGGCGCGCGCGGGCGGCGCGGCGTGGCGGCGGCCTTCGCGCTCGTCGCGGCGGGCTTCGCGGCCATCAAGGTTTCCCCCGCCGCGAGCGGCGCGTACGTCGGTGCGCTCGCGGCGCTCGGGATGCGCGCGCGCAACGCCGTCGACCCGACCGACCTCGCCGCGCTGGCGGTTCTCCCGCTCGCGTGGCGGCTCTGCGCGGAGCGGCCTGTCGCCGCGCTGCGGGCCGGGCGTCAGCGGCTGGCGGTGGCGCTCGGCGGACTCGCGTGCGTGGCGACCAGCCAGCCCGACCCGGGTGTGCCGGGCGAGGGGGAGTGGGTCACCAGCGCCTTCGTGGCCAACGCGACCAGTGACACGATCGAGGTGAGGCTCCGCTGGGTCGAGGGCGACGTGTCGTGCCGCGACCCCAACGAGCGCGCGGCGGGCGTCTTCCTGCGCGGCGCGTTCGGCTCGGAGCCGTTGACGGTGCGGCTGGCGCCGGGGCGGACGTTCCCGCTGTCGCGCGACGCGGCGCTGCGGGCGATCGCGTCCGGCGACGCGGGCGCGTTCGCGCCGGGCGTCGGCCGCTGCGGCGCGGTGCTGGTGCAGGCCGACAACCTCGCGAGCGCGGTGGTGTGGCTGCCGCCGTTCGCGCAGACGGTCCCGCCGCGCTGGTCGAGCAACGCGGCCGACCCCGCGCCGGGCCTGGTGCTCCAGGGGGACGCCACCGAGCTCACCGCGCGCGGCGTCGGCGACGTCGCCAGCGCGCCCCCCGCGGAGGAGCCCGCGGTCTGCGCCGGGTCGATCACCCGCTACTTCGTCGCCGACGACGTCACCGCCTGGAACAGCCGCCGCGTCGAGCGCGTCGGCGTCCAGGCCGACGGCTGCACGCGCCTCGAGGCCGCCGACGGCATCGCGATGACGGTCTGCGTCCCCGAGGAGGCCGTCCCCTTCCGCGCCGGCGACACGGTGACCGCGACCTTCTTCGAGGGCGTGTGGACGCTCCAGGCCGACCGCGGGGTGACCCTCACGGTCGCCGCGTCGTCGCCCGCCGCGCGCGTGCTCGGCGCTCACGGCCTCCGCGTGCTCGTCCCGACGTGCAGCGCCCACAGCGCGTGCGGCGCCTACGCCGAGCGCCGCGAGCTCGCCGCGCCCGACGCGCCCGCGATGATCGCCCACGACCAGCGCGTCGACCTCCGCGGCGCGCGGCTCTACTTCGGCGGCGGGGAGCGCCCGCTCGTGCGCCCCAGCGCCTGCGGGACCGCCGCGCTGTGGCAGTCCCCAGGCGGCAACGACAGCGCCCTCCCCGCCCTCTACAACCTCGCCGTCGTCACCGGACTCTGAGAGGCAGAAACCCGCCATGAAGCACTGGATCCTCCCCTTCGTCGCCCTCGCCTTCGCCGCCTGCGCGAGCGACACGACGCCCACCTCCGCCGGCGGCGCGTCGCCCACCGCCTCGGGCACCCGCGGCGTGGTGCAGGCCGGCGCGCAGGACATCGGAGAGTTCCGCGCGATCGTCGGGCGCAACGAGGTTCCGTCGCCGACGACGCTCGACGCGACGGGCTTCTTCGCCGAGCACGCGCTCGACCTGCCGCCCGCGGCGTGCGGCGCCGACATCTGCCTCAACCCGATGCTCGCGGTCGCGCCCCGCTTCGACAACGGCAACTGGACGATGGGCTTCGTCGCCCTCTCCACCGCGGTCGACCCCGCGTCGCTCCCGCGGCCGCCGCTCCACCTCGTGGTCGCGCTCACCACCTCGCTCCGCTACCTCGGCGTCTCGCGCGGGCTCGCGTCGGTGTTCGCCGGCCTCCGCGCCGACGACCGCGTCAGCGTCGTGCTGCCGGGCTCGCACCCGCGCGTCGCGCTCCACGGCGTCGCGCCCAACGACCCGCGCCTCTCATTCACCGCGCCGGGCACCTCGATCGAGGGCGCGCTCTACGAGTCGCTCGCCGAGGCCGGCGCCGCCATCGACTCGCTCCAGGGCTTCACCGGCGCGCACCGGGTGGTGCTGGTCACCAGCGGCCCCGGCAACGGCTACGTCACCGACCCCGACCGCATCGTCGGCCTCGGCGCCGCGCTCGCCCGCCGGGGCGTGGCGCTCTCGGTCATCGGGACGGGCCGCGACTACCGGGCCGCCGTCCCCGCGGCGCTCGGCTCGCTCGGCGCGGGCACCTACGCCTACGCCGAGGACGACACCGACATGGAGCAGATCCTCCGGGCCGAGGGCGAGACGCGGCTCCACCCGCTCGCCAGCGACTTCCGGCTCCAGGTGACGGCCGCGCCGGGCTACCGCATCGGTCGCGTCTACGGCGCGCGCAACGCGAAGGTGGTCGGTGACGTGGCGGTGCTCGACGCGCCGGCGATGTTTGTCGGCTCGCGGATGGGCGCGCGCGACGTGGGCGGCGGGCGGCGCGGGGGCGGCGGCGGGCTCTTCGTCGAGCTCCTCGCCGACGCCTCGATGGCCGACGCGGTCGGGCCCAACGCGCCGGCCTTCCGCGTGGCGGCGGCGTGGCGCGACCCGGCCGACGGCGCGATGCGCATGACCTCCGCCGAGGCGCGCAACCCGCTCCCGCCGGGCCGCAACCCCGACTCGATGTGGCCGACCTTCACCGACGAGGGGCGCGGCAAGGTGTTCATGATGCTCAACATGTACCTGGCGATGCGGGCCGCGGTGACCTTCTACGACGACGGCGACTGCGGCCGCGCGCAGGGCGTGCTCGACATGATGCAGCGCTCGTTCGACCCCTGGCAGCGGCGCCGCCCCGACCCCGACATCGCCGCCGACGGCGAGCTGATGGACGGCCTCCGCGGCGCCCTCTCCAACCGCTGCCGCGCCGTCACCCCCGTCGAGCCCCGCGACACGCGGCGCTTCGGCGGCGGCTGCTTCTTCATCTGACGGTTGACGGCGGCCGCGCGCCGCACGACAACGCCGGGGCGATGCCCCTCCCCGACGCGCTCCGCGCGCACCTCCAGTCCATCGTCGACGCGCACCCCGTGGTGCTCTTCATGAAGGGAACCCGCCGCTCGCCGCAGTGCGGCTTCTCGGCCACCGTGGTGGGCCTGCTCGACGCGATGCTCCCCGACTACCACACCGTCGACGTGCTCGCCGACCCGGCCGTCCGCGACGGGCTCAAGGACTTCTCCGACTGGCCCACCTTCCCGCAGCTCTACGCCCGCGGTCGCTTCGTCGGCGGCGCCGACATCGTCAAGGAGCTGCACGGCCGCGGCGAGCTCGCGTCGACCCTCGGCGTGACGGCCTCCGTGCGCGCCCCGACGCTGCGCGTGAGCGAGTCCGCGAAGCGCGCCTTCCGCGAGGCCGCGCGCGAGGCCGACGGCGCCGTGCTCCGCATGGAGGTGAGCGCGGGCTTCCGGCACGACCTCTTCTTCGGCGACCCCGACCCCCTCGACGTGACGGTCGACCTCGGCGAAGGGCTCGCGATGCACTTCGATCCGGGCAGCGCCCACCGCGCCGACGGCGTCAGCATCGACTACGCCGTGGGCTCGCAGGGGGGCGGCTTCACCATCGACAACCCCCACGAGCCCGCGAAGGTGCGCCAGCTCTCGCCGCCGATGCTCGCGGAGATGATGCGCTCGGGCAAGCGCTTCGAGCTCGTCGACGTCCGCACCGAGGAGGAGCACGAGATCGCCTCGCTCCCCGGCGCGCGCCTCCTCGACGCGGCCTACGAGCACGAGCTCCTCGCGATGGACCGGGCCACCCCCATCGTCTTCCAGTGCCACCACGGCGTGCGGAGCCTCCACGCGGCGGAGCACTTTCTGCACAAGGGGTTCGCGGAGGTCTACAACCTCCAGGGCGGCATCGACGCGTGGTCGGTGACGGTCGACCCCAGCGTGCCCCGCTACTGATCGTCGCCTGCGCACCCCGCGCACTGCCTCCGCGCACCCCGCGCGGGCATTCTCTCGCCTCGCGAACGCCCTTGCGGGGGCGGTCGCCGCGCGCGCATCCTGCGGGTCGATGCAGGGCGAGTCCGCCAGGGTCGTGATCGCGGAGGACGAGCGGGCGATCGCGCGCCACCTCGCGATGATCGTCCGCGCGATCGGGTGCACGGTGTGTGAGACGGTGTCGTCGAGCGACGGGATCGTCCCGGCCCTCGGTCGTCACGCGCCCGACGTGCTGCTGCTCGACATCTCGCTGGAGAAGCCCGGCGCGGGGCTGGCGGTCGCGGAGTCGGGCGCGATCCCCGACGACGTGGCGGTGGTGTTCGTGTCGGGCTCGACCGACTCGCAGACGCTCGAGCGCGTGCAGGCGGTGGCGCCCGCGGGCTTCGTGGTGAAGCCCTACACGGTGGCGCAGGTGGAGGCCGCGGTGCGCGTGGCGCTCGGCACGCGACGCGACAGCGTGGAGCCCCCCCCGGCCGACCTCGCGGCCGACCTCGAGCTCGCGCGCCGTGCGCTCCAGCGCATCGCGCGGGAGCTCGAGCAGGTGGCGCATCTCCTGGGCCCGACCCTCGCGGCCTCGCGGCGCATCCGCGACCTGCCCGAGCTCGCGTCGCTGTCGACGCGCGAGTGGGAGGTGCTGCGCGGGCTCGTCGACCACAAGCGGCCGCCGACGATCGCCCGCGAGCTCTACATCAGCCCCCACACGGTGCGGAACCACCTCAAGTCGATCTTCGCCAAGGTCGGCGTGCACTCCCAAGCGGAGCTCGTCGAGCGCGTTCTGGTGCGCGGCGAGGGGTGAGCCGCGCGCCGGCGAAGGGGTGAGCGGCGCCCGGGGTCGGCGCTTCAATTCAATGGCCTAACCCGGGCGCCTTCAAGTGCGTCGGCTTCACCCAAGACGGTGATCCGACGCTGTCGACGCCCTTGAACCTACGGCCTCCACCACCCCGCGGGTATGACCGCCGCGGGGCGATCGCATGGCCACTCCGGGTCAATCGTCGGCGGGTGCGTTCTCGGTCGACACGGCGGCGGGGGAGCGCCTACCGTCCCGGCCCCTATGGTGATCGAGGTCGAGGCCCAGGCGGTGATCCCCCGGCGCGTGGAGGAGGTCTTCGACGCGGCGACCGACCCTGCCGGGCTGGCGCGCTTCTTCACGGGCTATCCCCCCCTCATCCCGGCCATCCGCGAGGCCACCATCGACGGCGGCGGCGCGGTGGCGGTCGGCGCGCTCCGCACCGTGCACCTCTCCGACGGGACGGCCATCAAGGAGCGCATCCTCGCCCACGAGCCCGGCGCCCTGCACCGCTACGACATGGCCGATATGAACTCCCTCCAGCGCATGCTCTGCACCAACATGGTGTCGGAGTGGCGCTTCTCGGATGTGGGCGGGGCCACCCGGGTCGTCTGGCGCTACGCCATCCACGCGAAGGGAGGGCCCGTGGTGCCCGCCGCGTGGGTCACCGCCAGGCTCTTCCGCCGCGCGATGCAGCGGTGCCTCGACAACCTCGCCGCGGCCCTCCGGTAGCGGCGCCCCCTTCCCCGTTGAAACGCCCCCGCCCGGGGGGGTACGGTCGGCGGCCCCCGTGATCGAGCGCGTCGCGCAACACCAGAGCCGTTTTCGCACGCCCGGCCTCGGCCCCGACGCCCGGGGCGTCGCCCTCGGGCCCACCGGCGTGGTGCTCGTGCCGAGCATGGAGCGCCTCGTCGCCTTCCTCCGCGCGGCCGGCGAGGAGGGCGCGCTCGACGAGCTGCTCGACTCGCTGCGCATCATGCAGGTGCTCTCGGCGCTGCGCACCCGCGAGCTCGTCGTCGAGGTGCAGTCGGGCTCGTCCCACCGGATGGACCGACTCGCCGCCATCGCCCGCCTCGTCGGCGCGATGGTGTTCACCGGCAGCGGGCGCCACTTCGTCAAGTACCGCGACGCGCAGGCACCCTTCGGCTACGACATCGCGCAGCTCCTCGACGACCCGCAAGACCTCGCCCTCTACCACGACCGCTTCTCCCAGCCCTACCGCCACGACCGCGACATCGCCCTGCGCGACCTGCTCCTGCGCCTCGCGCCCGTCGCCGTGCCGCGCGCCCGCGCCGAGTCCCCGCGGCTGCTCTACGCGCTCGTGCGCACCGGCCTCGGCGACGCCGTGGTGGGCTACCTCGCGCGCTGGGCCGTGCCCGCCCGCGTCGCCGTGGTGGAGTGGCGCCGCGGCGGCACCAGCGACGTCGTCGAGCGCGCCTGGCTCCTCCAGCTCGCGCAGCCCGCTGCCCGGTTCATCCAGCTCCTGCGGTCGCTCCCGGGCGTGCGGCTCTTCGTGCCCGACGGCGACCGCGCGGTGGTGGAGTTCGGGCACCGCCACCCGATCCCGCTCTCGGCCTGCGCGGCGCTCTTCGGCGCCGAGGAGCTCGTGCTCTTCCGCGCGGGCGGCGACGGGGCGGTGACGCTCGCGTCGCGCCCGCCCTTCGTCGACGTGCAGACGGTGACCAGCCTCGTCGCCGACTCGCCCGCCACCGTCGAGAACGTCAAGACCTTCGGCGTCTCCGGGAGCTTCCACCTCCCGCTCAAGCTCGTGCCGAGCGGGTCGCCGCCGAAGCGCGTCGCCGCCGCCGTCATCCCCTTGGGCGACCAGGACACCCTCGGGCGCATGCTCTCGGTGCTCCCGCCCGCGATGCTCAACCGCATCCACGTCGCCTTCACCGAGAACTCCATCTACCTCTACGGCCCCGACGCGGCCTCCGTCGTCGCGCTCGGTGTGCTCTACGAAGACCTCGGCGACAACGTCTTCGCGCCGCTCGGCTGGTCGCTCTCGCCGCCGATCCCCTCCGACGTGCTGCGCCAGCTCTCGCGCGCGCCAGGCGACGCGCGGCTCTTCGTCACCGGCGCCAAGGCCCCCCTCACGGCCATCCCGACGAGCGCCTTCGTCCCCGCCACGCGCGTGCTCCTCGCCGACCTGCCCGTGCTCGAAGACGCCCTCATCGCGCCGCCGCTCGACGCCGACACCGCCCTGCCCGACGTGTGGCCCACGCCGCCCGGCCTGCTCGCCGCGCTGATGTCGCCGGGCGCGCGCACCGAGGCCCCCGCGCCGAAGCCCCCCCTCCAGCTCGAAGCGCCCACCGCGGGCTCGGGGAGCGACACCGGCGGTGGCTGACTACGGGTCGTTCCATCAATTCCTCACGCGCTTCGTGACGCCGCTGGCGGCCGGCGGGCGGCTGGAGGTCGACGGGCTCATCGGGCCCGGCGTGCTCGCGGCCTGGACGCGCCCGGTCGACCTCGACGCCACCGCCGTCGCGCGCGTGCATGAAGCCGCGCGCCTGCGGCTCGCCAAGGTGGGCCCCGTCGGCCACGCCGACCACCTGCCGCCCGACATCCTCGCGCTCGCCGCCGCGTGGCACAACCTCCTCGCGATGACCCACCCCGACGTCTCGGGGAAGACGTCGCTGCGCCGCAAGGCCCGGCAGTGGTGCGTGTCCTTCCTCGAGTGGGCCGGTGCGCCCTACGCGCGCGCCGACGTCGCGCTGCGCCACGGGGTGCTCGGGCGCCTCGGGCAGGTGGGCCGCGTCGACACGCACGTCACCTTCTGGGCGGGCTACGCGGACTTCCTCGGCGTCGCGCCGCCGGCCTCGCTCGTCGCGCTCCCGAAGATCCGCCGCGTCAACGAGGAGAAGAAGCGCGTCGGCTTCGTCGAGCTGCTCCTCGCCCTCGACGCGCCCGACCTCGACGACGAGTCGGCCGACCTGCTCGGCGTCGCCCGCGCCGCGCTCGCCCTCTCGCCCCTCACCGACCTCTCCCTCGCCGACCGCCCCAAGCCCCTCGCCTTCGCGTGGACCCCGCCCGCCCTCAACGCCCTCGGCGACGACGCCCTCCGCGGCGCCGCGGCGCGCATCCTCCTCGCGCGCGGGAGCGCCGCGCTCAAGGCCGTCGAGCAGGCCACCCTCGCGGCCGTGCGCGCGGACTGCCCCTCCGTCGCGGCGCGGCTGCTGCTGCGCTTCCACCTCGAGCTCGCGCTGCTCGACGCGATGTCGTCGACGCGCGCCGCGGAGGCCCCGCGCGCTGGTGGAACGCAGGGCGCGGGTCCGTCGCCCATCCCTTCGCAGCCGATGGCGTGGGACGCGGCCATGCGCCTCGGGCCCGCGCGCGTGGCGGGCCTCGTGAAGCTCGACCCCGCCCTCGTCGCCCGCGCCCTCCCGGTCGACCCCAACCGAACCTCCCCGAAAGAACCGCCCTCCGCGCCGCTGCTCGCGCGCGCCGGGGCATTGGAGACACGCACGTGACGACGCCGCCCCTCGTCCAGCGGCTGCGGGCGATGGCCCAGACGCTGGAGAAGCAGTTTCTCGGCAAGCAGGAGACCGTGCGGCTGATGATGCTGTCGGTGCTGGCCGGCGAGCACATCGCCCTCATCGGCCCGCCCGGCACGGCGAAGAGCGCGCTCGTCCGCACCTTCGCGCGCTACCTCGACAGCCGCTACTTCGAGTACCTCCTCACCCGCTTCACCGAGCCCAACGAGCTCTTCGGGCCCGTCGACATCCCCGCCTTCCGCCAGGGCACCTACCGCCGACGCACCGAGGGCATGATGCCCGAGGCCGAAATCGTCTTCCTCGACGAGATCTTCAAGTCGAACAGCGCCATCCTCAACGCGCTGCTCACGATCCTCAACGAGCGGAAGTTCAACAACGGCGGCTCGGTGGTCGACGTGCCGCTGCTCAGCGTGTTCGGCGCCTCCAACGAGGTGCCCTCCGACGAGAGCCTCCAGGCGATCTTCGACCGCTTCCTCCTGCGCGTGCGCAGCGAGCACCTCGACGCCTACCACTTCCAGGAGCTCGTCCAGCGCGGCGTCCAGCTCGAGATCGAGCGCCTCGTGCCCGAGGCCGGCCACGGGCCCTTCGTCTCCACCCGCGACCTGCGCGCGGCCCAGGCCGAGATCGCCCGGCGCATGCAGATCAGCGACGAGCTGATGGCCACCTACAAGTCCCTGGTGTTCCAGATCCGCGCGGAGGGCGTCTCGCTCTCCGACCGCCGCGTGGTCAAGCTCCTGAAGCTCATGGCCGCCAGCGCCTTCTTCGACGGCCGCCCCGCCGCCGACATCTCCGACCTCTTCATCCTCAAGCACACCTGGAACACCCTGGAGCAGGCCGAGATCCTCGACGGCATCGTCACGCCGGTGCTCGACGGGTGGTTCCGCCAGCACCCCGAGGCGCGGCGCGCGGGCGCGATGGAGGTGGGCCTCGACGCCCTCCTCGCGGAGATGCAGCGCATCAAGGCCACGCTCACGTCGGGCGCGCCGGTGAGCGACCTCCAGCTCTTCGCCCACATGCGCGCGCTCGGCGAGATCAAGGCCGCGCTCCAGTCGCTCGCCACCGACCCCGCCCGCCGCGCCCTCGCCGAGCTCGACCAGCTCATGGAGCACGTCTTCCGCTCGGGCCGCATCGCGGGGTAGCGCGCCGGTGGTATGTTCGCCGCCATGAGCGAGCCCGCGCGCGACCTCCGCACCCTCCTCCGTGACGACGACCTCGACCAGCGCGTCGTCCTGCCGGGCGTGAGCTGGGCGATGTACGAAGCGCTCGACACGCTCCGCGGCGAGCGCCGCACGCCCCGCCTCACCTACCTGGAGGGGACGCTCGAGCTCATGAGCCCCGGACGCAACCACGAACGCATCGCCGGC
>JAXLYI010000027.1:0-180195 GCA_046351555.1 Polyangiales bacterium | reverse complement strand
CGCGTCGGCGTTTACATGACGCGTGCTGGAGAGCGTAGGCCGCCCCCAGCGGGCGACGGAGCGGTGGGGTGACGGGGCGGCGTTCAGCGCGCGCGGCGCTTGCGCTTCGGCGCGGCGGCGCGCGGCGTGGCGGCGGGCTGCGCGGGATCCGCGGCGGGCTGCGCGGGATCCGCGGCGGGCTCGGCGGGCTGCGCGGGCTCGGCGGGCTTGCGCGGCTGCGCGGGGGTGCGGGCCTCGGCGATGAGCGACGGGAAGCGCTCCTTCGCCGCGTCGGGCGTCCGGCGCAGGAGGAACTGCCCCACCGCCTGCACCTCCGCGTAGCACGCGGAGAGCAGCGTCCAGGCGCGCGCGGCGCGGCCGGCCCAGAGCTCGGCCTGCGTGACGCCGTCGTCGCGCAGCGCCTCGACGATGGCCGCGGCGGTGTCGCGCGCGTCTTTCTCGTCGGTGGCGCGGTAGTTCACCGTGTCGACGGAGACGACGGCGCGGTGGTCGCGGTAGAGGTCGGCGAGCGTCAGCAGACGGACGGCGGCGCGGCGGTGCCCCGGCGACTGCGCGAGGTTGGCGAGGAAGGGGGCAGCCTCGGGCTTGTTGCCGAGGTAGTAGGTGACCACCGAGTGCATGCGGCCGTAGAGCGCGTCGGCCGTGGCGAGGACGCCCGCGGGCACGGACGCGCCGCCCTCCGCCCCCTCCAGGCTCACCTGCATCCGCCTCGCCTGCCACGCCGCGTTGGCGTAGCGCTGGAGCCGGGGGAAGGACTTCGGGTCGAACTCCCCGGACTCCGCCACCCGCAGGAAGCGCGCGTAGAGCGCCGCGTCGCCGCGGACGTCGTCGCACACCGCCAGCGCCGACTCCGCGGCCACCGCGAGGTCGATGCGGGGGCGCAGCACGTCGGCGTCGGGGACGGCGTCGACCTCGTCGGCGGCGTCCTCCCACGTCTCCGGCGCGCCGAGCTTCGGCGGCGAGGTGAAGGTCTTCGGCGCCGGGGGCGGCCCATCCACCCCAGGCTTCTTCGTCTTCTCTTGTCCCATAGGCGCGCTCTCCCCCTGCGCGCGTCGCGCGCAGATCGTGGCGTGACCCGACCGCCCCCGCCGCACCAGCGCGGCGAGTTCACCCAGAGGAACGGCATGTGTCGCGGCGACTTGAGCGCGATGCAACGCACGCGTCAGATTTCGAAGCCCCCGCGATCGAGATTCCAACCCGAACGTTGGAAGCGGGAGCCCGAGGGCATCGGAATCCAACCCGAACGTTGGAGATGGGAGGCGGGGAGGTTCGGATTCCAACCCGAACGTTGGAGACGGGAGGCGGCGGGCTTCGAGTTCCATCCCGAACGTTGGAACCGCGAGGCCGAAGGCCGCCCGCGCCTCAAGTTCGCCCCGCTCCCGCCGATCAACGGAGGTGCCGCCAACGCCTCTCCGCCCCGCCGAAGGAGCCTCTTTGTTCGCCCCCCTTGTCGCCCGCCTCCTCGCCCTGGGCGAGCCACCCGGTGAGGGGACACGCGAGCGCGTCGGCCGCCAGACACTCGTCCTCGGCGCAACGTTGATGAGCCTCGGCGGCGTGCTCTGGGGCACGCTGCTGGTCGCCGTCGGCTTCCCCCAGGCCGCCTCGATCCCCTTCGGCTACGTCGCGATCACCGCCGTCAACCTCGCGGTGCTGTCCCGCTCCTGCGACCTGTGGCGGTGCCGCACGCTCCAGGTGCTCGCCAGCCTGCTGCTCCCCTTCGCGCTCCAGTGGTGGCTCGGCGGCTTCGTGAAGAGCGGCGGGGTGATGCTCTGGTCGCTGATCGCGCTGGCCGGCTCGCTCCCGCTCACCAGCAACCGCCAGAGCCGCTTCTGGCTGCTGTTCTACGTGGCGCTGACGGTGGGGAGCGGCGTGTTCGACCGGGCGCTCGCCGCGCGGACCGCCTTCCGCCCGAGCCCCGGCCTCGTCGTCGGCCTCTTCGTCATCAACATCTCGGTCATCTCCAGCATCGTGTTCACGCTGGGGATGGCGATCACGCAGCGGCAGCGGCGCGCGATCGAGGCGCTCGAGGCCGGCCAGGAGGCCAACCGCGGGCTCACCGAGAAGCTCACCGAGGCGGTGGCCTCGCGCGAGCGCGACATCGAGCGGCTGCGGGCCGCCGAGGCCGCGCTCACCGACCTCGCCAGCGGGCTCGAGACGCAGGTTCGCGCGCGCACCGGGGAGCTCGAGCAGGCGCTCGTCCGCGCCGAGGCGGGCACCCGCGCGAAGGGGAGCTTCCTCGCGATGATGAGCCACGAGATCCGCACCCCGCTCAACGGCATCCTGGCGACCGCCGAGCTCCTCCAGCTCACGGCGCTCGACGCCGAGCAGGCCGAGGGCGTCACGCTCATCCGCCGCAGCGGCGACCTGCTGCTCACCGTCATCAACGACGTGCTCGATTTCTCGAAGGTGGAGGCCGGGCGGATGGAGCTCGCGCCGCGCGCCTTCCGCCTGCGCGCGGAGCTCGGCGGGGTGGTGGCGCTCCACCGCGCCAACGCGCAGCGCAACGGCGTACGGCTCGAGGTGGAGGTCGCCGAGCCGGTGCCCGACGTGGTGGTGGCCGACGCCGACCGGCTGCTCCAGGTGATCGGCAACCTCCTCGGCAACGCGGTGAAGTTCACCCACGCGGGGGCGATCACGCTGTCGGTGCGGGCGGCGTTCGAGGGCGACGGCGCGCGGCTCCATTTCGCGGTGCGCGACACGGGCGTGGGGATCTCCGCGGAGGCGATTGGGCGGCTCTTCCAGCCCTTCTCGCAGGCCGACAGCACCACCACGCGTCGCTACGGGGGAACGGGGCTCGGGCTCGCGATCTGCGCCCGCCTCGTCGCGCTGATGGGCGGACGCATCGGCGTGACCAGCGAGCCCGGCGCGGGCACCACGTTCTCGTTCGACGTGCGGGCGGGGCTCGGCGACGCGACGTCGCTACGTCGCGCGAGCGGGGGCCCGCGGGGTCACGCGCCCGACGGCGTCCGCGTGCTGCTCGCCGAGGACAACCCGGTGAACCAGACGATCGCCACGCGGCTGCTCCGCCGGCTCGGCTGCGAGGTCGAGGTCGCGCCCGACGGCGGCGCGGCGGTCGCGATGGCGGGCGCGGCGGACTACGACCTCGTGCTGATGGACATGCAGATGCCCGTGGCCGACGGGCTCACGGCGACCCGCGCGATCCGGGCGCTCCCGCTCGCGCGCCAGCCGCGCATCATCGCGCTGACGGCCAACGCCTACGCCAGCGACCGCGACGCCTGCCTCGCCGCGGGGATGAACGGCTTCCTCGCCAAGCCGATGAGCCTCGACCGGCTGCGCGAGGAGATCCAGTCGCTGCGCGCCGAGAACGACGGCGACGCCGCCCGGCCCAGCCGCGTCGCAGGCGGCTGAAGCGCCCGTCGACCGAAAGAGCTTGTCTGCAAGGCTCTTCGAGAGGTCTGAGCCTCTGGCTCGCCTGCTCGCGGCGCCGAGTGCCCAGGGTTCGCCCGCCTGCCCTCGCTGAGTCGCTTAGGCTCACCCTGGGCAACCTGCATGGGATCATCCGCCCGGTGGCGGATTCAGGCGACGAGCGACTAACGGTGAGCAACACGGGACGAGCTACGGTGCCACGCCGCCACGTTGGACGGGGTACGACCGGAACGCCCGCACTCCCATCTGCGACCCGAATCCGCCACCGGGCGGATGATCCCATGCAGGTTGCCCAACTCTGAAGCGCCCCCTCGTGCAAGGGGATAGATGCATTCTTCTTCCCTTCCTCCCCCACCTCGAGACTCGGCGTCGACGGCGACGGCGTCGACCCGCTGGACGCCTTCGCTGAAAGCATTTCGACGGCGGCGGAGGACCGCGCCTCCGCGCCCTTCGGCGTGGGCTCCTGCGGCGGCTCGGACTTCTTGCGACGCACGCGGGGCTTGGGGGACGGAGCGGTCGACGGTGACGAACTCGGACGGACGACGCGAGGCATGGAGATCTCCTCTCGTGCGATGACGCACGCGTGGCAGACATGGACCGGGAACCTCGAACGGGGCGAAGGCGAGCTACGACTCAATCAACTCTTCGCGCTCACCGTCCGCGGTCGAACGGGGCGCAAGCTGGGGTACGAAAGAGATCCCGACGGCGCACTCTGGGTGACGAGCTCGCGCGGCAAGCCGTGGGCTCCATGGGCAACTCGCGCTCGGTCTCGCGGATCTCATGCGGGGATGATGGCGTGCTCTTCGACGCGCTCGGGGCGCAGGTGACGGTGCGAATCTCGTCAGCGGCCGGTCACCTCCTCGGTCGACGCGGCGCCCCTCGAACGCGGGGGCTTGCCCGCGCGCCGGGCGCGGGTCCGCCGGAAGATCTTGTGCTCGGCGCGCGCGATGGCGGACTGCTCGTCGGCCTGGCGCGCCGTCTCCTCGCTGGCCTGCCCGAGGCCGGCCGCGCTGCGCGCCGCCAGCGGGCGCGGGTCGTAGCAGCGCCGCCGACGCCACATCGCCCAGAGCACGCCCGCGAGGCGCCGCGCGAGCGCGGTGACGGCGACGTTCTTGCCGCGCCGCTCCTGCACCGCCAGCGCCCAGACCTTGAGCGGGTCGTCGTCCGGCGCAGTACGGAGCATCACGTGGGCGGACTGGACCAGGGCGGCCCGCGCCCAGGGTTTCCCTCGCTTCGTGATGGCGCCGAGGCGGCGGCGCCCGCCCGAGCTGTCCTCGCGGGGGACCAGCCCCAGGTAGGCCTCGACCGCGTGGGCGTCGCGGAAGCGCCCGGCGTCGTCGAGCGCGGCGACGAACGTGGCCGCGACGATCAGGCCCACGCCGGGGACGGTGGCGAGCAGGGCGACCTCGGCGCGCTGCGCGCCAGGGTCTCCAGCCGAGACTCGACCTCCACGAGGCGCGCCTGGAGCGCCTCCATCACGCCGAGCACGGGCTCGATGAGGCGGAGCAGCTCCGGCGAGAGCCTGGCGCCGCGCGCCTGCTTGACGAAGGCCTCCAGGCTGCAGCTCGGGAGCATGACCCCGTGGGCGCGAGCGATCCCTCGAAGGGTGGTGACGTACCGTGCGCGGGTCTCGACCATGGCGCCCCGGGTGCAGAGCTCATCGCGCAGGTGCCTGCGCGCCGGGGACAGGACGTGGGCGACGGGGATGTCGCCGCGCTCCAAGGCGCGGGCGAGCGCCTCGGCGTCCCTGCGATCGGTCTTGGCGCGGTGCTGCCCGACGCCGATGCGGAGCACGCGTGTGGTGTCGATGAGGATGGGCTGGTGCCCCGCGCGCCTTGAGGACGTCGTGGACATGCCACGCCTCGCGGCAGGCCTCGAATGCGACGCGTGCGGGCGCGGTGCCTTCGCCGAGCAGCGGGTCGAGGTCCTCGAGCGATCGAGCGGTGACCCTGCGGACGACGGCTCCGTCGTCGATCTCGCAGAAGCAGACCTTTCGAACGCCCAGGTCGAGTGCTACCGTCCTCATGGCTGGAACCTCCTTGGGCTCCACATTCTGCGCCTCCGAGCGCGCCGGGGTGTCGGTCGTGAAGACGACCGGCGAGGGACCAGCCTCCCTTGCCTTCGTCGTCGTCTCCCCGGGGACCACGGTGGGTCCCGGGGGAGACGATGAGGCACGCTCCTGCGTTGCCTGCGACGGGGCCGGCGCTTCATCCCATCTGGGTGAGCCTAAGCGACTCAGCGAGGGCAGGCGGGCGAACCCTGGGCACTCGGCGCCGCGAGCAGGCGAGCCAAAGGCTCAGACCTCTCGAAGAACCTTGAAAGCCATCCCGTTCACGCAGGGCGTTGCGCCCCTCGTGCGCGCCGAGAACGACGGCGACGGCGCCGCCCGTCTCAGTCGGCGTGCAGGCGGCTGAAGAGCCCGTCGAGCATCTGCCACGTCAGCCCCCACACCACCTTGTCCCCCAGGCGGTGGCACGGGAACTCCATCGTCTTCCCCATCACCGGGTACGCGTAGGTGCCGCGCAGCTCGCCGCGCGCGAGGGGCCCGATCGGCGTCCAGAGCGACCCCGCGACCTCGTGGTTGGGCGCGGCCTCCACCGGGCGCTGGAGCGCGAACACGTAGGGCGACACCACGATCCCGATGCCAGCGGTCTTGAGCACCGCGGGCAGGTCGGGCAGGCGCGCGATGAGCGTCGCGTCGCGCTCGAGGTCGATGCCCACCTCCTCGCGCGTCTCGCGCACGGCCGTCGCGTGAAGGTCGACGTCGCCCGGATCACGCCGCCCGCCCGGGAAGGCCATGTGCCCCGACCAGGGATCGCCCGCGCGAACCGCCCGCTCGATGAAGAACACCTCCGCCTCGTCGCGCACCGTCGGCGCCCGCAAGAGAACCGCCACCGCCGCGCGCGGGAGCTCGGCCTCGTGGTGCGGGCCCGCGTCGACCCGGTGGAGCCGCTCGGCGATGGCCGCGAGGTCGTACGAAGGGAGGGGGCCCATCGACGTGGGTATGTGGCACCCGCCGACGCGCGCGGCAACGGGCGTTTCGTGCAACGCGCGGGCGCTGGCCTGGGGTACCCTGCGCGCGGAGATCGCCATGGCAGCACTCGTCGTGATCGGCGCCCAGTGGGGCGATGAAGGCAAGGGGAAGGTCGTCGACCTCATCGCGGAGCGGGCCGACCTGGTGGTCCGCTACGCCGGGGGCGCCAACGCGGGGCACACGCTGAAGGTGAAGGGGCAGAAGCTCGTCACGCACCTGCTCCCCTCGGGGGTGATGCACCCGAAGGTGCGCTGCGTGCTCGGCGCGGGCATGGTGATCGTGCCCGAGGTCCTCGTCGAGGAGATCAAGACCTGCGAGGCGATCGGGCTCGACGTGCGCCCGCGGCTCACCGTCAGCGGGCGCGCGCACGTGACCTTCCCCTTCCAGTCGGCGATCGACCGCGCCTCCAACGCGGGGCCGCGCGCGATCGGCACGACCGGCCGCGGCATCGGCCCGACCTACAGCGACAAGGCCGCGCGCATCGGGGTGACGCTGCGCGACTTCGTGGAGTTCGAGACGCCGCGCGCGCGCGACGCGATCGCGGCGCTGGTGGAGGTGTGGTCGCACCGGGCCCGCGCGGCCGGGGTGGAGGCCCCGACGCTCGACGGCACGCTCGCGTACGTGGCCCCCCTCGCCCGCGAGATCGCGCCGCTGCTCGGCGACGCCTCCGTGGCCGCGTGGACGGCGGTGCGGGCGGGCAAGCGCGTGGTGTTCGAAGGCGCGCAGGGCACGCTGCTCGACCTCGACCACGGGACGTACCCCTTCGTGACGAGCTCCAACACCGTCGCGGGCGGCGCGTGCACGGGCGTGGGCATCGGGCCGACGATGATCGAGGCCGTCGTCGGCATCACCAAGGCGTACTGCACGCGCGTCGGGCACGGCGCCTTCCCGACGGAGCTGCACGGCCCCGAGGGCGACAGGCTCCGCGAGGCCGGCGAGGAGTACGGCGCGACCACCGGGCGGCCGCGGCGCTGCGGCTGGCTCGACCTGCCGGCCCTGCGCTACGCCGCGCGCGTCAACGGGCTCACCGCGCTCGCGGTCACGAAGATCGACGTGCTCGCGGGGATGGAGCACGTGCCCGTGTGCGTCGCGTACGAGGTGGACGGCGCGACGGTGACCGACCTCCCGGTCGACGCGATCGACCGCGCGAAGCCGGTGTTCGAGCAGTGGGAGGGGTGGTCGGCGGAGGTGGCCCACGCGCGCGACGAGGCGGCGCTCCCGAAGGCCGTCCGGCGCTACCTCGCGCGCATCGAGGAGCGCGTCGAGGTGCCCGTCGCGATCGCGTCGGTGGGCGCCGAGCGCGAGGCCACGATCGTGCGGCGCGAGGTGTTCACCCGATGATCGACCGCGGGGCGCTGGTGCTGGCGCCGACCGAAGGGACGCCCTACGCGGGGCTGCGCCGCAAGCCCCTCGACGGCCTCGCGTGGACGGGGCGCAAGGGCAAGGACCTCGCCCGCTCCTACGCGCAGCGGATCGTGGAGGGCGACGGGGTGCTCGACGACCTCGACGACGCCATCGCGCTGCGCGACGCGGCCCGCGCGATGGGCTTCGCCGACGTCGACGTGGTGGTGTTCGCGGTGCCGCAGACGCCGTGGAACCCGAAGGCCCTGCCCGTCGCGGAAGATCCGCCGGCGGAGGACCTGGAGTTCCTGGGCTGGGACGTGGTCGAGCCGATGGAGCCGTGGGACTCGCCGCTCGCGAAGGCGGGCCACGGCGAGGCGGTGAACGCCCGCGGGCTCCTCGCCGACCGGAGCGCCGCCGAGCGCCTCGCCGCGCGGGTGGAGGCCGAGACGCCCGGCGACGAGCCGTGGGTCGCCGTCCGCGTGTGGCGGGTGCGCGGGTGACGGGTGTGACGGAGCGCGCCGCGGCGCAACAGCACTGGCTGGAGGGCGAGTCGGGGCGGCTGCTCATCCGCCACGCGGGGCTGCTCGTCGGGCGGAGCGCGGAGTGCGACGTGGTGATCGCCGACGCGAAGGTGAGCCGCCACCAGCTCCTCCTGCGCCCCACCGACGAGGGCGTCGAGCTCACCGTGCTCGGGCGCGCGGCGGTGCAGGTGAACGGCGCCGCCGTGGCCGCGAGCGCGACGCTCCGCGGGGGCGACGTGGTGCTCGTGCAGGGCAAGACCTTCCGCGTGGTGACGACCGCCGCGCCGCCGCGCCGTGAAGCAGCCTTCGTGTGGGGCGTCGAGGTGCACCGCGGCGCCTTCTACCGCATTCAGGAGTCGCCCTTCGTCGTCGGCGGCGGCGCGCACGACCACCTCCAGGTGGCGTCGTGGCCTCCGTCGTTGCTCACGCTGACGTCGGTGCAGCGCGCGCTGGTGCTGGAGGCCGCGCTGCCGGGCGTCGAGCTCGACGGGGCGCCCTTGCAGGAGGGTCAGCTCGCGTCGGTGCTGCCGGGCGCGACGGTGCGGCACCTCGGGCAGTCGCTGAAGTTCGTGGCGGCGCCGCTGTCGTCGGAGACGGCCACGGTGCCGTCGGGCGACGAGTCGCTGCCGCGGCAGGCGCGGCTGGAGTTCCTCACGCGCGGCGGGCGCCTCACGCTGGGCTTCGGCGCGTGGGAGCGGACGCTCTGGCTCGCCGACCGGCGCTGCGACCTGGTGGCGACGCTGCTCTTCCCGCCGGCGCCGTTCGCGGCCGGCGACGCGATCCCCGACGAGGTGCTCCTGCCGCGCGTGTGGCCCGACGGGAAGGCCGGGCGCGTCGAGATCAACACGCTGGTGTTCCGCGTGCGGAAGGACCTCGTGCGGGCCGAGGTCGACGGCCCGACGCTGCTCGACCGCGGCGATGGGGCGACGCGCTTCCGGCTGCGCGAAGGCGCCCAGGTCACGCTCGGTTCGAAGCCGTAGTTACAGCCCGAGGGCCCGCGCCGGGCGCGCGACGTACGGCGCGGCGCCGCGCGCGAGGAGCGCGTTGACGTTGGCGCCCCAGCACCAGAGCGTCCCGTCGTCGCGGACGGCGCAGGTGAGCCCGATGCCGGGCCGCACGCGCGCCACGCGGTCGAGGGGCGTCCCGTCGTCGAGGCGGACGAGCGTCGGCGTGACGTAGTCCTCCGTCTGCGGGAGCCGCGGGTCGCCGACGCAGGCGTTGCGGTTGACGCCCCAGCACGACACCGTCCCGTTGGCGTGGCGCGCGCAGCCGATGGCCGCGGGGCTCCCGGCGATCTGCGTGACGTCCGCGAGCCCGACGTCGACCCACGCGTTGCGCGCGGAGAGCCGGTCGCCGAGGCAGCTCACGCGCCTGTCGCTGCGGAGCGCGCAGAGCTGCCGCCAGTCGTGCGGCATCACCACGGCGAGCTGCGTCGCCCCCGCGAGCGCGGGGAGCGCGGTGGGGGTCGCGCGGGGGCCGCCCGTCGGGAGCAGCGAGTCGGCGATTCCCCACAGGCGGATCGAGCCGTCGCGCAGGAGGGCCACGGAGACGCTCGGGCCGAGCGCGAGGTCGAGCGCGGGGCCGAGGCCGGTGACGGTGACGGGCGTCGCGGCGTCGCGCATCGTCCCGTCGCCGAGCTCGCCCGAGTCGCCGGGGCCCCAGCAGCGGACGGATCCGTCGAGGCCGAGCGCGCAGAGGTGCGAGAGCCCCGCCGCGAGCTTCGCCACGCCCGTGAGCCCCGTGGGGGCGGTGGGCGTCGCGCGCGCCGAGGAGCTCCCGTCGCCGAGGCCGCCGCGCTGCCCCGCGCCCCAGGTGCGGACGGTGCCGTCGTCGAGGACGGCCGCGAAGGTGTCGCGGACGGTCGACCCGAACGACACGAGCTGCGCGACGCCGCGGAGCCCCGCCACCTGCGTCGGCGTGAGGCGCCACGGGGGTGGTCTTCCCATGATCCCGTCGCCGAGGCGGCCCTCCTCCTCGCTGCCCCAGCACCACACCGAGCCGCCCTCGCGGAGCGCGCACGACGCGGTCGCGCCGACCATCACGTCGGTGACGCGATCGAGCGCGACGGGGGCGGCGTCCTCCGCGGGGTTGGCGCGGACGGGGAGCGGCGCGCGCTGGAGCCCGCCGCCGCGCCCGAGCTCGCCGGCCTCGTCGAGGCCCCAGCAGCGGAGCGAGCCCGACGCGTCGATCGCGCAGACGTGCTGCGCCGTGTCGCCCTGCGCCAGCGCCTCCGCCCGCAGCGAGGGGACCTCGACGGCCGAGGCGCTCGCCCCGTAGGTCCCGTCGCCGCGCGTGCCGGTGGAGCCCGTCGCCCACACCATCACGGCGCCGTCCTCGCGGAGCCCCGCGTTGGAGGAGACCGCGCGCATCGATCGGGCGCCGGGGATGGGCGTGGCGGGGACGTTGACGGTGGCGGGGCCGAGGTCGACGGCCGAGCGCCGGCCCCAGCACACGACGCCCCCGGCGGCGAGGGCCGCGCAGGCGCTCACGGTGCCCACGCCGATCGCGGCCGCGGTGGTGACGCGCGGGACGGCCTCGGGGCGCGACGCGACGCGCTCGCTCGGCGGGTCGTCCATCACCGCGCCGACCTCGCCCCAACACGACACGCCCCCGCCGCGGAGGAGCGCGCATTGGAGCGATCCGTTGCCGGCGATGGCGGTGACGTCGGTGAGGCCCGCGACGGGCACCGCGGCGCCCGCGGCCACCGTCCAACACGCGACCTCGCCGGTGGCGCGGAGGGCGCAGCGGCCGGCGATCTGGCGGGCGTCGGTGAGGCCCGCGATGGGGAAGGCGTCGGTGCTCCCCTGCTTGCAGGTGACGGTTCCTGAGGCGTGGCGCGCGCAGAGGACGGCGGGGGTGCGGGAGGCGAGGGAGATCTCGGCCGCGCCGTCGAGGCCCTGCACGCGCGTGAAGGTGTTGCGCGACGAGCGCTCGACGCCGTCGAAGGCGCCCGCGTCGAGGCCCACGGCGAAGACGCCGCCGTCGTCGGTGCGGGTGAAGGTGAGGTTCGGCGCGGCGAGCACCTGGGTGACGCGGAGGGCGGCGGACGCGTCGGGGACGACGTCGGGCGCGGCGTCGGGGGATGCGTCCCGGGCGACGTCGGGCGAAGCGTCGGGGAGGACGTCGCGCGAGGCGTCGCGGCGGTCGCGCCAGTCGTCGCGGGCACAGCCGGCGAGAAGCGCGAGGAGGAGGGCGGCGCGCGCGCGCATCAGAACGTCACCCCGAGGCGCAGTGTCGTCGGGCTCCATGCGGCCGTCGCGGTGGCGCGCCCGCCCGTCACCCGCGCGACGACGTACCACACGGCGGCGCCCACGACCGCGGTTGCGCCGACGCCGATCGCGACGTTGGTGGCGGTGAGCCACGAGGCGTAGTCGTCGTCGCGCGCGTCGGCGGCGAGGCCCGCCGCGGCGGAAGGGCAGCGCTCAGGCACGGGGCACGCGGCGTCACGATCGTCGCGCGCCGACGACGCGAGTCCGTAGAACACCCCCGCCAGCGCGAGGGAGGCCACGCCCGCGCCGCCGAGGATCCAGGGGCCGACGCCGGGCGACGAGCGCGGAGGAGGTGGTGGAGGAGGAGGTGGTGGAGGTGGTGGCGGCGGGGGTGGTGGCGGCGGGGGTGGCGGCGGGGGTGGCGGTGCAGGAGGCGGCACCGGCGTGAGCACGACGTCGACGGCCCCGACGGCGCCTTCCGCCACCGTCACCTCGCGTTCGAAGCGGACGAAGCCCGCGGCCTCCGCATCGACGCGGACCGCGCCCGGCATCACCGGCACCGGCACGCCGTAGAGCGCCGCCACCACGGCCCGCCCGCCGACCCGCACGGTGAGGCCCGCGGGCGCTTCCGTGGGGACGCGCAGCTCGACGCGCCCCACGCGCGGCTCGACGGCGGCGCGGACGCCTTCGCACACCTGCGCGATGGTCTCGCGGTTGCGGAGGGACGTGTCGAGCGCGACGTCGCGGAGGCACGAGCGGGCGAGGTCGAGGGCCTCGACGCGCTGGTCGAGGCGCTGGTGCTCGCGCGCGAGGAAGGCCGTGAGCGACGGCGACGTGCGCAGCGCCGACGCGCGGCGGGCGAGCTCCACCGCGCGGGCGTGGTCGCCGGACTCCGCGGCGGCGTCGGCCTGCGCGATGAGCTCGCGGCGGGCGGACTCCTCGGGCGCCTCCTGCGCAAACACCATCGCGGGCGCGAGCGCGACGGAGAAGAACACGGCGGGGTGCCTCATTCGACGACGAGCCTCGGCTCCGCTGCGGGGGTGGTCGTCCGCGCACCGGCGTCCACCGCGGGGGCCGCGCGCACGACGCGTCGAACGGCGAGGCGAGGTCGTACGAGCGCAGGCGCCACCGGCTGCGCAACGGGGACGGGCGCCGCAACGGTGGGCGTCGTCGCGGGCGCGGGCGCCTCCAGCACGGGCGCGGGCACGGGCGCAAACACCGCCGTCGGCGTCGGCGTGCTCGCTGCGCGCGCGGACGGCTCGGTTCGCAGCGCGGCGGCGAGCGAGAGAACCGCCACCAGCGAGATCACCGCCGCCACCACGGCCACCCACGCGCGTGAAGCTCGCGCGGGCGCAACCGTCACGACCGCCACCGCAGACACCGCCACCGCGGGCGCCTCGGGCCTCGCCGCGGGCGTCGGCGCGCTCGTCCCCTCGGTGGGCGCGAGCGTCTCCTCCGCGCGGGCGGGCGTCGCACTGCGCTTCGCCGGGGGGTTGGCCGCCCACGCGGCCTGGGCTTCTTCGACGCACGACGAGAGCTCGGCCCAGAGCGCGCCCGCGGTCTGCGGTCGGTCGGAAGGGAGCCGCGCCAGGGCCCGCGCCAGGACGGCCTCCCACGGCCCGACGTCGACGCCCGCGCGGCCCGGCGTCGGTCGCTCGCTGCGGAGGATGGCCTCGACCACGCCGGCACCCTGCGCGTCGCCGTAGGGCCGCTCCCCCGTGAGCACCTCCGTCACCACCAGCGCGAGCGCGTGGACGTCGGTCCATGGGCCGGTGCGGGTGCGGGTCACCTGCTCGGGGGCCGCGTAGGCCGCGCTGAACGCGACGAGCGACGCGCCGGTGGCGGTGGCGCCCGACGAGGGGCCGAGTGCGTCGTCGGCCTTGGCGATGCCGAAGTCGATCACGCGCAACGGCGGCGCGCCGCGCGCGGCCTTCACGAGCATGACGTTGGAGGGCTTCACGTCGCGGTGGGAGACGCCGGCGTCGTGGGCGAAGGCGAGGCCGTCGAAGGCCGGGCGCAGGAGCTCGAGGGCCTCGCGCGGCGAGCGCCCCACGCCCGCGCGCTCGCGGAGGTCGTCGTCGAGCGTGACGCCGTCGAGCCACTCCAACGCCATCCACGCGCGGGACTCGCCGGCGCGCTCGACCACGCCCGCGTCGTACACGCGGACGATCGCCGGGTGGCCGAGCGCCGCGAGCGTGCGGGCCTCCTGGCGGAAGAGCGCGAGCCACGCGGCGCGGGACGACGCGTCGCCGTCGCGCGGGGCGAGCACCTTCAGGGCCACGGGGACGTCGAGCTCGAGGTGACGTCCGCGGTACACCGCGGCGAAGCCACCGCGGGCGACCCTGGGGCCCACCGTGTAGCGCTCGAGGAGCACCTCGCCGGTGAGGGGGTCGTCGTCGCTCGGGTCGGGCATCGCGGCGGCGGAACGGATCCTATGCGCGACGGCGGGGCGCGCGGAAGGTGATATCGCGTGTCATCGCGGAGAGCGCGGACGCGACGGTACACGTCCGACCGCCGGGCGCGCCGACGAGCGAGCGACGCCCGGCGGAGGCCAACGACACCGCCATGACCACGCCCGACGCCGACCGCCAGATCACCGTCAGCTCCTGGAACGAGTGGGACCCGCTCCGCCACGTCATCCTCGGCGTGGCCGACGGCGCCTGCTTCCCCGTCTCCGAGCCCGCGATCGCGTACGACCCGCCGGACGACCCCGCCTACGCCGGCAAGCGCGGCCGGCTCCCGCAGGAGCTGGTCGACCGGGCGAACGAGGAGCTCGACAACGTCGCGACGATCCTCCGGCGGCGCGGGGTCCGCGTCGACCGCCCGACGCCGATCGATTTCGCGCGGCCGGTGGTGACGCCCGACTTCGAGCACCCGTCGATGCTCGGGTGCATGCCCGCGCGCGACGTGCTGCTCACGGTGGGGAGCGAGGTGCTCGAGGCGACGATGTCGTACCGCTCGCGGTGGTTCGAGTACCTCGCGTACCGCCCGCTGCTGAAGCGCTATTTCGAGGCCGACCCGCGGATGCGCCACAGCGCGGCCCCCCGGCCGAGGCTCACTGCGGCGAGCTACAAGCCCGACTACTTCGCGACCAGCATCGCCGACTTCGACGAGATCATCTCGAAGGCCGACGCGCTCGACTTCGTCACGACGGAGGAGGAGCCCCTCTTCGACGCGGCGGACGTCGCGCGCTGCGGGCGCGACCTCTTCGTCCAGCACGGGTTCACCACCAACCTGAAGGGCGTCGACTGGCTGCGGCGGCACTTCCCCGACCACCGCGTCCACCGGGTGAACTTCCGCAACGACCCCGACCCGGTTCACATCGACTGCTCGCTGGTGCCGCTGCGGCCCGGGCTGGTGCTCGCCAACCCGAGCCGCCCGATCGTGATGGAGCCCGGCAAGGAGCGGCTCTTCGAGCGCAACGGCTGGGAGGTGGTGATGGCCGCGAAGCCCGCCCACGACCGCCAGATGCCCCTCTGCTACTACAGCGTGTGGCTCTCGATGAACTTCCTCATCCTCGACCCGAAGACGGTCATCGCGGAGGAGACGGAGGTGCACCAGAACGAGCAGCTCTCGCGGCTCGGCTTCGAGGTGATCACGGTCCCCTTCCGCCACGTGTATGCCTTCGGCGGGAGCCTCCACTGCGCGACCGCGGACGTGCACCGCGAGGGCCCGTGCGTCGACTACTTCCCGCGGCAGTGACGGGGGCGCACGACACGATGCACTCCCCCCACGCCGCCCGCGCCGACGAGTCCCTCGCCCGCAGCCGCCACGCGGCCTACTGCGAGGGGTACTTCGCGACCACCGCGCCGTCTCACTTCCTCGGCGTCTCGCTGACGACCGGGGTGTGCGAGGACATGTTCCCCTCGCCCGGCTCGACGAAGCTCGACGAGACCAACGCCTTCGACCTCGCCGAGGTGGCCCGCGCCAACCTCGGCCAGCTCAACGCGATCACGGTGTCGTCGTTCTGCGGCCCGCACGGGCTCATCTGGGGGCTCGACGTATGCGCCCCCGCCGCCGGCCACCGCCGCCTCGGCGCGACGTCGCGCGGCGCCCAGCGCGCGGAGGTGTTCGACCTCGCGGGCCTCACCGCGGCCTTCGCCGCGCTCGTCGGGACGGTGGAGGACAAGCGCTTCCCCTTCCTGCCGGGCTCCCACCTGCCCGCGGCGATGAAGAGCCGCACCGCCGCGGGCCCCGGGGTCGTCTACGCGGGCCTCGGGCTCGGCGTCCCCGACGACCGCGCGCGCAACGCCTGCCTGCTGATGGAGGACGTGGGCTTCATGCCCGGCGAGGAGGACCCCGACGCGCCGCGCGAGCGCGCCATGGAGTGCCTCGTGCAGTCCGTCCTCGAGGTGGGGGCCAACCAGCGGGTGCGCTACGGCCGCGTGTTCGTCGGCGTGGCGAGCGCGCGGGTGGCGCCGGGCGAGACGGGCTGCGCGCTGGTGATGGCGCCCTACTTCCTCGTCGCGCGCGACGCGGCGCCCGAGCGCGCGCCCCTCGCGGAGCTCACGCTGGAGCGGTGGGAGGACGAGTGCCGCCCGAGGTTTCTCTCACGGCGGTGAAGGGGTGTTCTACGGCGGCGAGATGGGCGCGAGGTCGAGGCCGCCCGGGTAGGCGTACGAGGTGTAGGGCGCGACGCCGTACACCTTGATGCCGAAGCGCGTCTGGCCGTCGGGCGCGCGGAGCTCGTGCGAGCCCGGGGTGATCGGGAGCTGGTGCGCGACGAAGCCCGCGCCGATGGGCCGGGTGAGCATCCCGACCAGCGGGCGCCCGTCGAGGTCGAGGTCGGCCGAGGGCGGCGCGACCACGGTGAGGTAGTTGTTGGAGTACGTCTCCGGGACGAGGAAGCGGTAGCTCGTGCGGTACTGGTCGATCGGCGGTTCGAGCACCATCGCGGGGTCGCCCTCGCACGCCGGCGCGTCGACGCACATCTCGCCGCCGCAGCGGCACTCCTCGCTCTCGCCGAGGCCGCGCATGTACTGGGCGACGAGCACCGGGCCCGACCCGGTGACCTGGAAGGGCTCCGCCGTCTGGAGCTCGCAGAACTCCCCGCGCATCAGCGTCCGCATGCACGCCGCGGGGGCCGGGATGCCGTCGAAGGTGAGCGTGACGCCGTCGCGCTGGGCCATCACCCGCACCACCGCGGGCTCGTCGGCGCCGCGGTAGCGCAGCGGCGAGACGGCGTAGCGGCGGCCCCAGGTCTCCAGCGGGAAGAGCTGCTCCTCGATGTGGTCGCAGGCGATCCGGTCGTTGGGCACGTTGGCGCACTCGTGGCCGGAGTACACCGCCACGGGCATGTCGGCGCGGACGGAGGTGCCGGTGAGGTCGACGGCGCGCGCGAGGTCGACGCCGTGGGCGACGAGCTGGAGCGCCTCGCCGGGGTTGAGGTCGTAGGTCTGCTCGCCCGCGGGGAGGACCCGCGCCGGGTCGCCGGGCGCGAACACCGGCGCCGTCGTGCGGACGACGACGTGGTTGCGCGCGGGGGCGGCGTTGACGATCGCGACGAAGCCGCCGCGCAGGCCGGTGGCCATGCAGCGGTCGGCGGGCGTGGCGAAGGGCTGGCCGGTGTCGGGCCACGACATCACCAGGTACTCGCGGCCGAGGGCGTTCTGCGGGAGGAGGAGCGAGGCGTCGTTGCTGAAGGAGAAGTAGTTGCCCGCGTGGTACTGGAGCGGGTTGAACTGGTACACCGCGAGCGGCCCGTCGCTCCGCAGGTGGTAGGCGCCGCCGATGACGCGGTTGGAGCGGGCGAGGCAGTTGGGCCTCGTGTCGAAGAGCGTGCCTGCGCAGCAGCGCGTTCCGTTGCCGCTGAGCGGCGCCACCCACGGGAGCGTCACGAGCTCGAGCGCGTTGGCGGCCACCGTGCGGGTGACGGGCGCCGTGAGCGAGCCGCCCTCGACCGTCACGGTGATCGGGTAACCCTGGGTGTTCGACAGGGCCACGGCGAACTGGAAGTCGTTGGGGAGCGAGCCGTTGGCGGTGACGGTGGGCCAGTACTCGCAGCCGAGGTAGGAGGCGCCGAGGTTCTCGCACGGGCGCACGCAGCGGCCGCGCACACAGCGGAAGCCGCCGGCGGTGTCGCAGGCCTCCTGGTCGACCCAGCGGGCGCCGTCGGCCGCGCAGCGCTGGGGCACGTTGCTCGCGGAGCACTGCGACGCGTCGGGCTGGCAGAGCCCGCACCCGCGGCCCACCACGCACACGCCCGTCGGGCCGCACTCGCGCGTCTCGGCGTAGCCCCCGCGGCCGTCGCAGCGGCGCGCGCGCGTCCCGTCGCACACCCACTGGCCCGACGCGCACGCGGCGTCGGAGGGCGCGTCGGCGACGGCGTCACGGACGTCGGCGCGCGACGCGTCGGAGAAGACCACCGGGGTCTCGCTGCAGGAGGCAACGAGCGTGAGCGCGAGGAGCGAGGCGCGGCGCAACATCGCCGCGGACTCTACCAGAATCAGCGCCCCGGGCCGCGGAGCTGGAAGTTGGGGTCGGGGAGCTGGTCGGGCGACTCGGGCACGGGGAGCTGCGGGAGCTGCGGGCGCTGCGGGCCCTGCGGCGCGCGGCGGGCCTGGGCCTGCATCTGGCGCTGCATCTGCTCCATCTGGGCCTGCTGCTGTTGCATCATCTGCGCTTGCTGGGCCTGGATGGCGGCGACGACGTCGCGCACCTGGTTGACGGACTGGACGGGCGCGTCGACCTGGAGTTCGAAGCGGCCGCCCGCGTCGCCGGCGCGGCGCGCGGTGAGGGTTCCGTCGATGGGCTCGCCGCCGGCCTGGCGCGCGATGTCCTCGCTCGCGGGGACGCCGAGCAACATGAGGACGGCCATCGGGTTGAGGTGGATCACGCCCGCGCGGTCTTCGGGGACGGTGACGGTGAGCCGCTGGCCCTGCTGGAGGGCCGTCCAGGTGGCGACCGGGTCTTGCGCGTCGATGAGGTAGACCTTGTCGCCCTCGGGCACGAGCGCGGTGGAGCGGGAGTACGCGCGGCGCATCTCCGCGGGCGCGTTGGGGGGCAGGCGCGCGGGGTCGGGGCCGAGGCGCAGGCGCAGCGTCCCCGGCGGCATCGCGGGCGGCGTCGGGAGCACGGCGAACTGGTCGGCGGGGTTCATCCCCGAGGGCCGCGGCGTGCGCGGGACGGCCAGCGCGGCGGTGCGCACCTGCTGGAGCGTGGTGGCGGCGTCGGCGATGCGGAGCACCTCGATCTTGGTGCCTCCGTTGCCGGTCATGAACCCGACCGCGCGCTCGCCCGCGCGGCGCAGCCCCGACAGGTCGCGCAGCGCGTGCTGGAAGCGGACGAACTCCGGGCCCATCGCCGCGGCCACGCGCGGGTCGTCGTCGTCGCCGCCGCCCGCGAGGGGCCCGAGCGCAGAGCCGTCGACGCTCAGCCCGAGGTACGAGTTGACGGTGGAGGGCAGCCGCCCGAGGAGTTCGAGCGCCGTGCGCCGGCCCACCGTGGAGGCGAGCAGCGCGCGGGTGTTGGCGCCCGTGGCGTTGGCGAACTCCGCCTCCGCGCGCAGGTGGTACGCCGCGTCGTCGATGGTGAGCCGCGCGTGGAGCGAGCGGAGGTCGTCGACCACCTCTTTGTAGGTGAGCGCCGAGCGGTGGACGGCGTCGTACTGGGCCTGGACGGCGGCTCGCTCGGCGGCGGTGCCGGCGTCGGAGCGGGCGGGGTCGTGCGCCTCGAGGGCCGCGACCTGGAGCGCGAGCAGCGGCCGCGCGGCCTCGGGGCGGAAGGTGAGGTCGACCACCGGGTCGCCGTCGGGCGGGCGCGCTCCGGCCCGCACGAGGAAGCGCGCCGACGCGCGGAGGGCCTCGGTGGGGCCGCACACGAGCATCCAGCCCACGGGCTGCTTGCGCGCGACCCAGCAGGGGTTGCGGGCGGCCTGCGCGCCGGCGTCGCCGGGCTCGGGGGCGGCGGTCGACTCGTAGATGTTGGCCATCACCTCGCGGTAGCCGCGGCCGGCCTGCGCGTCCTGCGCGACCTGCATCCCCGAGCGGAGCGGCCAGGCGATGACGAGGGCGAGCTTGCCGGGCTCCTCGCCGCGCGCGGTGGCGACGGCCGCGAAGGGCGCGTCGGGGTCGACGTCGACGCCGTGCTCCCCGATGCCGGGGCTGAACTGCGGCGCCACCTGCCCGAGCGCGAGCCGCGTGGGCGCGCCGGGGGCCACGACGTTCAACAGCTTGCGGACGCCGCTGCCGCGCAGGGTGAACACGGCCCCCTCGGGCGCGACGAGCGGCGAGTCGTCGATCACGGCTGCGGCGTCGGCGGTGGCGGCGTCGGCGGCGGGCCGCGGGGCGGGAGGCGGGTTCTTCTTGCAGCTCAGCGCCGCGAGGGCGAGCGCGAACACGGTGGGGAGCGGGCGTCGCATGGCGCGCGGCACGTAGCATCCCCGGCGGGGGGCTGTCACCCATTGCGCAGCGGAAACCGTGGGCGGCCGCCGCTGGTGTACCCTCCGCGCCGATGCGCCCGACGCGACTCGCCCTCGCCCTCGCCCCCCTCTGCCTCGCCGCCTGCGACGACCCCGCGCCCGCCCCGCGCGACGGCGCGACCGACGCCCCCGCCGGCGACGTCGCCCCTGACTTCGCCCTCGACGTCGCGCCCGACGCGCCCACCCGCAGCGCCACCGTTCGCGTCGAGGACGCGCGCGCCCGCGTCACGCTCACCGCCGGCCCGCGCGGCGTCGCCGTCCGCGTCACGCGCCCCGACGGCACGCCCTGGTTCGAATCGCCGCGCGACGGCACCTTCCTCGAAGTCGGAACCGCCCCCGGCGGCCCCTCACCGACGCGCGCCCCCGACACGCGCGCCGTCGCGCCCAACGGGATCACCTGGGTCACGCCCGCGGAGGTCACCGGCGAAGACCCCGCGCGCGGTTCGGTGACCTTCGCCCTCGGCGACGCGGGGCCCCTCACCGTCACGCTCTCGCGCGTCGCGGAGGGCGTCTACCGCGTCGAGAGCGAGACCGCGGGGCGCGACGCTGCCATGCTCCGCTGGGCCCTCGCGGCGGACGGCGGGCAGTACCACGGCCTCGGCGAGCGCTTCGGCGAGGCCGACGCGAAGGGCTCCATCGTCCCCATGCAGTTCGGCGTCGACGGCCGCAGCGACTCCGGCACCAACGAGCACCACGTGCCCGTGCCGTTCTTCGTCTCGACGCGGTCGTACGGCGTGTTCGTCGAGTCGCGGATGCCGGGCGCGTTCGACGTCGGCGCGGCCGACCCTGCGCGCGTCACCGCCACCTTCGAAGGCGCGCGCGCATCCGTGTACCTCTACGTCGGCGACCGCCCGTCCACCGTGGTCGCGGCCTACACGCGCCAGACAGGGCTGCCGCGCCTGCCGCCGCGCTGGGTCTACGGGCCCATGCACTGGCGCAACGAGTGGCGGAGCCGCGACGAGCTGATGGAGGACGCCCGCCGCGTGCGCGCCGAGGGGATCCCGACCACCACCATCTGGATCGACAACCCCTGGCAGCGCTCCTACAACGACTGCGAGTTCGACACGGCGCGCTTCCCCGACCCGCCGGGGCTCTTCCGCGAGCTCCAGCGCATGGGCTTCCGGGTGCTGGTGTGGAGCACGCCCTACCTCGATTTCGTCGAGCCCGGCGCGACGCCGCGCAACACCGCGGAGATGCTCTATCAGCAAGCGCGCGACCGGGGTCACCTCGTGCGGTTCCGTTCGACGGGCGAGCCCTATGTGAGCGTGACCAACCCGGGCAGCGCGGGCGGCATGCCCGACAGCCGCGGCGCCCTCATCGACTTCACCTCGCCGGCCGCGACGGACTTCTGGACGGGGCGCCTCGAGCCCCTCGTCGCGCTCGGCGTCCGCGGCTTCAAGCTCGACTACGGCGAGGACATCGTCACCGACCTCGTCGGCGCGCGCCCCGGCTTCCTCTTCGCCAGCGGCGAGGACGAACGTACCGGCCACCACGCCTACCCCCAGGGCTATCATCGCGCCTACCAGAACGCCCTCATGCGCGGCGCCGGCGGCGACGGCTTCCTCCTCGTCCGCGCGTCGAGCTGGGGCGGCCAGCGCGTGGCCGACGTCGTGTGGCCCGGCGACCTCGACAACGACTTCCGCCGCCACGAGCTCGCCAACGGGCGCGTCCAGGTCGGCGGCCTGCCCGCGTCGATCCACGCGATGGTGTCGCTCGCGGCCAGCGGCTTCCCCAACTACGGCGCCGACACCGGCGGCTACCGCGGGGGCAGGCCGACGCGCGAGGTGCTCCTGCGGTGGGCCGAGCACACGGCCTTCTCGCCGATCCTCCAGCTCGGCGGCGGCGGCGAGAGCCACAACCCCTGGTCGTACGACGAGGCCGCCACGGCCATCTACCGCGACCTCGCGCGCGTCCACGCCGACCTCGTCCCCTACCTCCGCGCCCACGCCGTCGCCGCCTCGCGCGACGGGACGCCGCCGCTCCAGGCGCTCGCGCTCGCCTTCCCCGACGACCCGGGCTCGCTCGCCGAGCGCGACGCGTGGCTCCTCGGCGACGACCTCTACGTCGCGCCCGTCGTCACCGCCGGCGCCACCTCGCGCCGCGTCCACGTGCCGCCGGGGACGTGGGTCCACTGGTACACCGGCGAGGCGCACAGCGGCCCCGCCGACGTCGACGTCGCCGCGCCGCTCGGGCGGCCGCCGGTGTTCCTCCGGCAGGGCGCGATCGTCCCGATGTACGCGGGCGACGTCGCCACGCTCGCCGCCACCGACGCGACCGACGTGGTCGACTTCTCCGACCGCCAGGCGATCCTCCGCGCGCGCGTCATCCCCGCGGGGTCGCGCTCGTTCACCGTCGAGGACGGCACGCGCATCGAGGTGAGCGAGACCAAGGGCCTGCTGCGGCTCGCGTTCACGCCCGGCACCGAGAGCCGCGAGCTGCGGGCGGAGCTCGACCTCGCCCACCGCAGCAGCGGCACGAGCACCGCCCCCACGAGCGTCGTGCGCGAGGGCGGCGCGGCGTTGACGATGGCGCCCGACGCCGCGACGGTGGCGGCGGGCTGCGACGGCTGCTGGCACCACGACGCGGCCACCCGGACGCTGCGGGTGAGCGTGCGCGGCGCGGCGACGGTGGTGGTCCGGTGATCGGGCGTCGCTTTCCCGTGACGGATCGCGCCGACCCCTCCCACGCAGCGGCATGACCCCCACCGCACGCTCCCTGCTTCCCTTCGCGGCCCTCTTCGCGAGCGCGTGTGCGCCCGACGTCGACGCGCTGCGCCCGGCGCCGCCCGAGGTCGAGATCCTCGGCCCCACGCGCCCGCCGGTCGTGCGCCCCGTCGACGCCGTGCTCCCTTCGACCGCGGAGATCGCGCAGACCACGCTGCCGGGGCCCGCGCCCGACTCGGGCAGCGCGTGGCGCTCCGACCGCGGCGAGTTCCACGCGCACCTCGTCTTCCACCGGACGGGCGCCCCCGTCGTGCGGCTCCACGCGCGCCTCTTCGACGCCGACGGCGCGCTCATCGAGGTGCCCGCCCCGCTCCCGGTCGAGTCGCCCGAACGCGGCGCGCACGGCCTCGCGCAGATCCGGTTTCCCCCGAGCGACGCGCGCACACGGGCCCGCTCGATCGAGCTCGTGCTCGAAGACGTCCACGGCGCGCGGAGCGCGGACTTCGTGATGCCCGTGGTCGACTTCCGCGGCCTGCGCGACGGCGAGCACTGCATCGGCGAGCTCGGGCTCAACGAGTGCGACCTCGGGAGCTCCTGCGGCCCGTCGGGCGTGTGCGCGCCCCCCGCCGCGCCGACGCTCGTCCGCGCCGAGGCGTACCGCGCCGACGACGGGCGTAGCGCCCTCCGCCTCTCGTGGGACGACCCCAACGGCGACGTCGCGGCGGTCGTGGTCGAGGCCGGCCAGCGCTGCCCGCCGTCGCTCGAGCTGGACGGCCGCGGCGCCGCGAGCGTGCGCGACGCGGAGTTCCGCTGGGCGCGGGACGTGTTCGCGGGGCGCGACCGCGCGCGGGTGAGGCTCGTCGACCGCGAGGGCCACGTCAGCGGCGAGGCGGAGGTGACGGTCGCGTGCCCGACGGTGCTCGCCCGGGGCGCCGTGTGCGACCCCGCGGGCGTCGCCACCCGCTGCGACGCGGGCGACGTGTGCAGCCGCTTCGTCGTGGACGGCTGCGGCCTGAGCTACTGCCGGCCCGACGAGCGCGCGTGCCCCGGCGGCCCGGAGGTCACCCCGATCGACGCGCCCGCGGGCCGCGACGGCTCGGTCGCCTACACCGAGACGCGCCCGGCCACGGGCGTCGTCCGCGTCTCTGGCTGTGACCGCGACCTCGGGGCCGAGCGCATCTACCGCTTCCGCGCGCCCGCCGCGGGCACGTGGCGCTTCTCGATCGCCGCCCCGAGCGCGTCGTGGACGCGGCTCGCCGTGCGGACGCGCTGCGGGATGGGCGACGTCGGCGCGCAACTGACCGAGGGCCCCGCGACGGCGCTCGCGCCGGTGGAGCTCGCGCTCGCCGCGGGCGAGGACGCCTACCTGCTCCCCTTCGCGTCGCGGCCCGCCGGCGCCCCCATGACGCTCACCGTCACACCCGTGCGCTGATCACGCCCCGGCCTTGCGCACGCGCTCGCTCTCGCCGCGGGCGCGGGCCTCCAGTGACTCGACCTGACGGCGCAGCGCGGCGAGCTCGCGGTCGCGGGCCGCGGCCTCGTCCGCCAGCTCCACGATGTGGCGTTCGTGGTGCTGGAGGTCGCGCTCGCGCTCCTCGCCACGTCGGCGCTCCACGGCGAGCTCGCGGTTGAGCCCGTCGGCGCGCGCCCGCTCAGACTCGACGCGCGCGCGCAGGGACTCGATGGCGCGGACGGCCTCGAGCAGCTTCGCCCGCAGCGCCGCGAGCGTCTCGGCCTCGCCCTCCGCAATCAACCGCCGCAGCAGCCACCCCGAGGTCGCCGCCGAGAGCCCCGCGAGCAGGAGGCACAGCGCGCCGTGGCCGAAGAGCATCAGGCCCCTCCCCCGCGGATCACCGTGAAGTGGATCCGCCGGTTGCGCGCCCGCCCCTCGGCCGTCTCGTTGTCGGCGATGGGCTGCGCGGACCCCTTGCCGACCACGCGGACGCGTCGGTACGCGACGCCGTGCTCGGCGAGGACGCGCGCCACCGCGGCCGCCCGGCGCGCGCTCATGTCGACGTTGGCCTCCTCGGCGCCGACGTCGTCGGTGTGCCCCGCCACCTCGACGCGCCACTGCGGCGACCGCACGAGGAGCGACGCGACCGCCTCGATGAGGGGGAGGCTCGCCGGCGCGATCACGTCGCTCGACGGCGCGAAGACCACCGCGTGGCCCGCCGTCGCGTCGTCGATCGCGCGCTGGAGCCCGAGCGCCGTCGCGATCGACGCGTCGTCGGTCGGCGCGGGCGCGGGCGTGGGGGGCCGCATGACGGGCGGCGCGACCACCGGCGGAGCGTGGGGCGGCGCGACCACCGGCGGAGCGTGAGGCGGCGCGGCGCGCAGCGCGAGGCGTTGCGTCGGCGCCGGGGCGACGCGCGGCGATGCCGAGGCCGCCCCGTGGTGGACGAGGCAGTGCCAGCACACCAACAGGTAGGCCGTCGTCGACAGAATGAACTGAAGCCGTGTGAGCATGACCAGCGCGCTGGAAAGGTGCCCCTCCAGGCGGGGCTTTTCTTTCCGATCCTTCACCTTTGCACAAGCCCTGCCTCTGCAATCCTTCCAATTTTCAGTGAGCTGTCGCACGCGTTGCGCAACCCGCCACACCGCGGTGCGCAGCGCGCCGCACGCCGCGCGCACCCCGAAAAACGCCGTGGAACCCCCGCGCTTCGTAGGGATTTCTGTACTCTGCCACGGGCGCGCGTTGCGACGATCGGGGCATGCGCAAGCCGTTGCTCACGTTCTTCACGTCGCTCCCGCTCCTCGTCGCGATCGCGCCCGCTTCGGCGTGGGCCGTCACGCTGACGGTGGGCCCGGGCCGGATGTACGCGACCCCCTCGGCCGCTGCGGCCGCGGCCCGCGACGGCGACGTCGTCGAGATCGCCGCGGGCACCTACCGCGACGTGGCGATCTGGCGGGCCAGCAACCTCACGATCCGCGGCGTCGGGGGCCTCGCCCACCTCGACGCGGCGGGCCTCACCATCCCCAACGGCAAGGCGATCTGGGTGATCCAGGGCCAGAACACCACGGTGGAGCGCGTGGAGTTCTCCGGCGCGCGCGTGCCCGACCGCAACGGCGCGGGCATCCGGCAGGAGGGCGCCGGGCTGACGCTGCGCGGGTGCTTCTTCCACGACAACGAGGACGGCATCCTCGCGGGCGCCAACGCCGCGAGCGACGTCGTGATCGAGTCGACGGAGTTCGCGCGCAACGGCTACGGCGACGGGCAGTCGCACAACCTCTACATCAACCAGGTGCGCTCGCTCACGATGCGCGGGTGCTACTCGCACGACGCGCGGGTGGGGCACCTCGTGAAGAGCCGCGCGCTCGCCACCTACCTGCTCTACAACCGGCTCACGGGCGAGGCGGGCACGTCGAGCTACGAGGTCGACCTGCCCAACGGCGGCCTCGCCGTGCTCGTCGGCAACGTCATCGAGCAGGGCCCCGCCACCGACAACTCGCTGATGGTGAGCTACGCCGCGGAGGGCGCGTCCAACCCTGTCCAGCGCCTCTACCTCGCCCACAACACCCTCGTGAACGACCGCCCCGTCGGCAACTTCGTCCGCCTCTACGGGACGCCCACGGCGGTGCTGGTCAACAACCTCTTCCTCGGCTCGGGCGCGCAGGTGATGGGGACGGCGACGAGCACCGGCAACCTCGCGGCGACGGCGTCGTGGTTCGTCGCGCCGTCGCGCTACGACTACCGGCTCGCGGCGGGCGCGGGCGCGATCGACCGCGGCGCACCCGTGGGCCCGACGCCCGACGGGAGCGCGGTGGGTCTGGCGCCGACGTCCCAGTACGCGCACCCGACGAGCGTGGCGGCGCGCGTCACGACGGGCACCGCGGCCGACGTCGGGGCCTTCGAGTTCGGCGCGCCGGCGGCGGTGGACGGAGGTGTTGCAGATGCCGCGGTCGACGCGAGCGCCGACGTCCCGCGCGACGTGACCACGGACACCCCGCGCGACGCAGGAGCCGACGGGACCACGGACACCCCGCGCGACGCGGGAGCCGACGCGCCCGACGTCGCAGCACCCGAAGACGCCGCGCCCGACGCCTCTGCGCCCGAGGACGTCGCGCTCGACGCCGCCGCGCCCGAAGACGCCCCGCCGCCCGACGCCGCGCCCGAAGACGCCCCGCCCGACGTCGCCGCAACGGACGTCACCAGCGACGGCGGCGCGGCCCCGGCCCCCGCGGAGGGCTGCGGCTGCGCGACGCCCGGATCCTCCCGCCGCGCCCGCGCCCCGTGGCTCGCGGCGCTGCTCCTCCTCGTCGCCGCGCGCAGGCGCGTCAGGGCGTGAGCTGCGTGCGCTGGTAGGTGTTCTGGAGGTCGTCGGTGGTGACCGTCGCGACGCCGCCCACCGCGGTCACCCGCAGCGGCGCGTCCAGCACGCGCGTGCGGAAGCGCCACCCCGCCGGCGGCGTCAACCGCGCCCCCAGCCCCTCGAGCGACGCCAGCGTCTGCGCCTCCCGCTGCAGGCTGTACGACTGCATCACGAACACCGACCCCGCGTCGTCGACGAGCTCATACACCCGCGCGCCCGCTTCGAAGCGCACGGTCGTGTCGCGCCGAACCGACTGGACGCGGTACGGCGCGTTGCCCGCCGTCGCGACCGCCAGCGGCACCTGGATGCGCCCCGCCACGCGCATCGGGATCCCGCCGACGTCGCGCACCGCCGCGTCCTGGAGCGAGGCGGCTTCGAACGCGTCGATCGTCCAGTGGCGCGGCCCGTTGAGCACCACCACCGCCGCGCCGAGCGACGCGCGCAGCGACGCCGCGTCGAGCGCCCGCCACGCCGCGTCGGGGCAGTCGTTGAGCCCGATCGTGTTGTACACGTCGAGCACCACGTCGCCGCCCTGGACGCTGCCCGCGAGCACCTCGCAGTAGCGCCGGTCGCGCAGCCCCGCGGCTGTGTCGACGTCGCGCGCGGCGTCCGCGGGGGCGTCGGCGGCCGCGTCGTTGGCGCCTTGCGGGACGACGCCATCCGAGCAGGCCGCCAGCGCGAGGAGCGGCAGGGAGATCCATCGGGTTCGCATGGCGCCATTTTGTAGGCACACAAATTCGCGTCAAGCGCATCTCGCTACGCCGCCGCGCGCGGGGCGGATGCGCGCCGGCATCGTTTGATGCGGCCGCGCATCACGCGGGCCCATCACCCGCCGGAAACACCTTCTTTCAAGCTGAATCCTCCCGTCGGAGGGCTTGCCAGCGGGGCCGGCGCCGTGCGTCATTCGAGGGGTGGCCGAGGACGTTCGAGCGAAGATCGTGGACGCGGCGCTCCGCCTGCTGGAGGCGAAGGGCGCGAAGGGCTTCGGCCAGGTTCAGGTGGCGCGCGAGGCGGGCCTCCAGCAGGGCCACCTGACGTACTACTTCCCCCACAAGCGCGACCTGGTGGCGGCGGTGCTCGCGCGGCTCTCGGAGGGGGCCCGCGAGGAGCTCGCGCGGGTGACGGCGGGGCGCGCCTCGCTCGACGCGGCCACGGGGGAGCGCGCGCTCTACGAGGCGGTCCGCTCGCTCCTGCGCGACCGGCGGCGCTCGCGCGTGCTGGTGGCGATGCTGGCGGAGGCGGGCGAGGACGACGAGGTCCGCGCGGCGCTCGCGGCGATGGTGGCGGCGCAGCGGCGCGTGGTGGCTGCCCTCCTCGGGCGCGAGGCCGACGACCCCGACGTCCACCTCGCGGTCGCCACGCTGCGCGGCCTCGGCATCGAGCACCTGCTCGCGCCCGAAGACGACGCGCCCGTCGAGGCGGTGATCGACCGCTTCCGCCGGTGGTTCGGGCGGTGACGTGACGGAGGGTACTACCCGGGGATGACCACGCAGCGCCCCATCCAGCACTGGAGGGGCGCGCAGCAGTCACCGTCCACACGGCACGGACCGCAGGTGCCGCCGTTGCACGCCTGGTTGGCGCAGTCGCGGCAGGTCGCGCAGCCGCCGTCGGGGCGGCCCGCGTCGGGGGCGCCCGCGTCGGGCGCGCTCGCGTCGGGGGCGACGCCGGCGTCGGGCGCGGGCGTCGTCTCGGGGTGGCAGGGGTCGCCGACGCGGAGGACGGCGCGGTCGTAGTGGACGGTCACCCGCTCGCTCGCGGAGAGCTCGCCGACGAAGAGCGCGCCGAACACCTCCACCGCGCCCGAGGTGCCGAGGCGCCCCTCCGGCAGGTAGAGGTTGGCGCCGACCACCGTGCCGCTGGAGAGGCTCAGGCCGTCGGTCGACGCGACGTAGACGCGCGTGAGCGCGGGCCACGCGGGCGAGCCGAAGGTGATCGGCGCGCTCACCCCGACGCGCCCGGCGATCACGACGTCGAGCTCGCCGCCGGGGTCGACGGTGATGGTGAGGCGCTCGCTCATCGAGATGTCGCCGTCGATGAAGAGCGCCGTCCGGCCGTGGGCGACGATCGCGACGGGGGCCGACGAGGCGACGCCGCGCAGGAGGTAGCGCCCGCACGGGAGGTCGAGGCGCGCGGGGGCGTCGATGTTGATGAGCGCGCCGGCGTCGAGGCCGAGGCGGGCGTTGTCGTTGCGGGTGCGGGCCTCGGCGAGGAAGGACGCGAGCGGCACGCGCGTCGCCGCCGAGCAGTCGCAGGGGGGCTCGACCGTGACGGGCCCGCGCGCGAGGCGGGCCGCGGTGACGTCGCCCACGAGCATCGCGCCGTCGGGCAGGTGGAGCGCGCCGGTGACCGCCACGCGCGACGAGGTGCGGATCGACCCGTTGACGAAGGCCTCGTCGCCCGCGGTGAGCGGGCCCGAGCCGTTGATGTCGCCGTTGACGCGGAGCACCTGGCGAACGTTGTGGGCGCTGCCAACGCCCCAGGGGCCCGCGTTACCGAGCCAGAGCGCGCCGCCGACCTCCGTGGGGGCCGAGGAGGAGAAGGGCCCGTTGGCGCCCACGCCCGCGCCGAGGCCGCCGGGGGTGTAGGGGCCGCGCGTGCTGTCGAAGCCGTCGGTGGTGAGCGGCCCGCTCAGCGAGACCGCGTTGCACGAGCACAGGGCCCAGCGGAAGGTGGTCTCGGCGACCGCGCCGGCGCAGCGCCCGCCGCCGAGGTCGACGAGGGGCCCCACGCCGCCCGCGCAGGGGACGGCCGAAGGGTCGAGGATCATCAGCCGCCGGCACGCGCCCGCGACGCAGCCCTGGCCCGCCGGGCACGCCGCGCCGCACGCGCCGCAGTGGGCGCTGTCGCTCTGCACGTCGACGCAGCGGCCCGCGCAGGCGGTGAGCCCGGTGAGGCACGTCGCGCCGCACGCGCCGCCGGAGCACACCTGCCCCGCGGCGCAGCGGACGTCGCAGCCGCCGCAGTTGGCGGGGTCGTTGGCGACGGGGATGCACGCGCCGCCGCAGCGCGCCTGGTACGTCGGGCACGGCGGGGGCGCGGCGTCGGGCGATGCGTCGGGCGATGCGTCGGCGGCGACGTCGAGGGGCGCGTCGGGGGAGACGTCGGCGGGCGCGTCCATCGACGGCGCGAGGTCGGAGGCGACGTCGGCGGGCGCGTCGGGCGCGACGTCGAGCGCGACGTCGGTGGGCGCGACGTCGGCGGGCGCGGCGTCGGGGGTCACGGCGGGTGGCGTCTCGCTGCACGCGGCGGCGAGCGCGAGCGCGAGGAGGCAGGGCGAAGTGCGCATGATCTCCCGTCTACCCCCGCGCCTCGCGCGTGAACAGACCCATCCCGTCACCCAGGCCGACGGGGGACAGCCGCCGCCCGGCGGGCTGAAATCGCCGCCGTGCACCGCGTGCCACGGCCGGGCGGCGGGCGAATCCCGCGAGCAAACGGCGAAGCGCCTTGACGATCGGGCCGGGAAGTTACGTCCTACGGCCCGCGGAGGGCGCGGACGGCGCCTCGCTCCCCCGGGAGTGTCCCCGCACAGGAGGTCTTCGAGATGCGTCTGTTCGTTCGTTCGATCGCGCTGGCCACGGCGCTGAGCGTGGCGTCGCCGGCGTTCGCCAACGAGTGCGGCTCGGTGCGGATGCCCAACCAGATCACCGTCGCGGGCCAGCAGCTCGTGCTCAACGGCATGGGCATCCGCGAGGCGACGGTGTTCAACGTCGACGTGTACGTGGCGGGGCTCTACGTCGTGCAGCGCTCGTCCGACGGCAACGCCATCGCGGCGAGCACCACCCACAAGCGCCTCGTCCTCCACTTCGTCCGCGACGTCGACCGCGACGACCTCGTCGGCGCCTGGAACGAGGGCTTCCGCCGCAACGCCGGCGGCTCGCTCGGCGCCCTCCAGGCCCGCATCAACCGCCTCAACAGTTGGATGCCCGCGGCCACCAGCGGCATGGAGCTCAGCTTCACGTACCTCCCCGGCGCGGGCGTCCGCGTGCACGTGGGCTCCAACGCGCGTGGCATCATCGAGGGCGACGATTTCGCGCGGGTGTTCTTCTCCATCTGGCTCGGGTCGCACCCGCCCAACGCGGGCCTGCGCCGCGGCCTCCTCGGCGGCTCCTGCGACTGAACCCACCCCCCCTCAGGCCCGCGCGCGCCGACGCCGCGTGAGCGCCGACGCCGCCACCACCAGCCACGCCCAGGACCCGTAGGCCCGCACAGGCGTCGCGCACCCGCACCCGCCCGCGGGCGCAGGCGCCCCAGGCGCGTCCGCGACCGGCGCGTCGTCGGCCACGTCCGCGTCGCTCGCGTCGGGCGCACCCGCTTCCATCGCGCTCGCGTCCGCGACGGCCGCGTCCACGGCGCTCACGTCGACCGCGCTCACGTCCGCCACAGCCGCGTCGCTCGCCCCGCCGTCGACCGTACCGCCGCACACGACCGGGCGAGGCGCCGCCACGACGCGCCAGCCGGGGTTGCTCCCCTCGCCCGCGTAGGCGCCGCGGAAGGTGTCGGCCCCGCGGGGCGCGCAGTTGAAATCGACGTCGCGGTCGCGGTCGCCGGCGAAGGGCGAGACGTCGACCGCCGCGCCCTGGCAGCGCCCGACGCGCGGGTAGAAGTCCATCATGCCCGGCGTGATCGACGGCGCGGCGACGTGCATCGCGGCGTTGGGGACGCTGTCGGTGAGGTTGTCGCGCTGCACGGCGATCGGGCCCGACACCGGCGACGGCGAGAAGATGACGTTGCCCACCACCGCGCTCCCCTGCGCGGCGGCGCTGCCGAACACCACGCCGCGCCCGACGGCGTAGAAGGTGTTGTGGTAGACGAAGGCCTGCCGCAAGGGGAGGTCGTGGTTGCGCAGCAGGAGCGCGGTGCCCGCGACGTCGACGAAGAGGTTGTCGTGCACCGTGACGCGGCCCGACGCCTGGAAGAGCGACTCGCGCGGGTTGTGGAGGAAGACGTTGCCGTAGACCTCGTAGCGGTCCATCGAGCCCGCGCCGGCGTCGGGGAAGCCGCCGACGAGCACGTTGGGCCGGTCGCCGTCGGGCGAGGCGCGGTCGCTCTTGACCCACACGTTGTGGCGGATGACGGTGGTCTGCGGGTCGGTGGGGAGCCCCGCCACCGCGGGCCGTGACCGCTGGTATTTGATCTCCATGTTGTAGCCGACGGTGTCCTCGACGAGGTTTCCCTCGATGAGGCCGCCGACGAAGGGCGACGACCCGTCAGAGTTGCCGAGGTAGAGCCCCGTGCCCGCGCCGCGGATGACGTTGCCGCGGATGACCCACCCCCACGTCGGGGTCTTGGTGGAGATGGCCACCGTCTGCTGCGAGGCGTCGTGGTGGAGGAAGGTGCAGCCCTCGACGGTGATGTGGTGGACGAGGTTGGCCGCGCCGCCGCCCGCGCTCACGCCGAACGCGCCCGCCACGCCGCCGCCGTCCACCGTGAGGCCGCGCAGCACCACGTAGCTCGCGTTGCGGAGCTCGATCGTGTTGCAGCACGGCCCGCGGTCGGCGTTGAACACCGCGGGCGCGCCCGACACAGGGCCCGCGATGACGATGGGCGCGTCGGCGCGGCCGTTGAGCCCCGACACGTTGAGCAGCCCGTACGAGCCCGCGGCGAGGCGCATCGTGTCGCCGGGGCGCAGCGTCGCGAGGACGGCGCGGTAGTTCGAAGGGTCGGCCGGGCGGTCGTCGGCGCGCGCGACGGCGGCGCGGAGCAGTGCGGCGAGCGTGAACGCGAAGGGGGCGGCGCGCATGGCGTGATTGGCGGCGCGCGGCGCGTCGGTGTCAACCGCGTGCGCGGCGTGCGACGTCGTTCACGCCGCTCTGCCACGGCGCTCAGAACGAGAGCGTCGCCCCGAGGCCCGCGCCGCCGGACGCGGGCGCGGCGCCGAGGCCGACGAGCCGCGGGCCCTGACGTCGCGCGTAGAGGGCGTAGTCTGCGGTCGGCACGAGGCTGTTGGAGCCCATCGTGGTGAAGCCCGTCGTCGCCGCGACCACCGCGAGCGCCGAGCCGAGGGTGATCAGCCACGCCGGCGCGGCCGACACCTCGCAGCGCCCGCTCGACGAGCCCCCGTCGCACGCGCCGGCCATCGCGAGCCCGCCGATGAGCAGCGCCCCGCCGAGGCCCGTGCCCGCGACGCCCCAGATCATCCGCTCGCGGCGGTAGCGCCGGACGCGAACCTGGAGGGGGTAGCCCGGCACCGTGACCGAGTCGTTGAACTCCGCGTCGCCCGCCACCGCCACCGCGTACTCGCCCGGCGGGAGCGAGAGCGCGCAGGGCACCTGGCACTGGCGCGGCCCCGCGGGCGTCGCGACGGTCAGCGTGAAGCGGTCGCCCATGAGGTACGGGAGGAAGCGCACGGGCACGCCCTGCTCCGGCGGCGGCGCGTAGGTCGGCGCGTACGCGACGGGCGCGGCGGGCGACGGCGCGGCGGACGCTTGCGGCGCGGGCGTGCCCCACGGCGCGACGGGCTGGACGGCGAGGGCCGGGGGCGCGACCGTCGCGACGGCGAGCGGCGCGCAGGACTCGCCGGCGGGCGCGGTGCCCGCGGGGCACTGGGGGGCGCCGACGCACGCGTCGCGCGCCGACGACCACGCCTGCGCGGGCCAGCAGCAGTGGCCTGCCGTGTCGGCGCTCACGGACTGGCCGGGCGGGCACTGCGCCTGGGCGCGCGCGAGCGACGGCGCGGCGAGGAGCGCGAGCGAGAGCGAAGCACGAGAAAGCAGGGCGGCGGGGCGCATCGCGGGGTAGCACTCTCGCAGCCCCGACGGGCTGTCAAGTCAGCGGGCCCCGACCGCGCGGGCGCGTGCGCGAGCGTCCATGTTGAGCCGGCGGCGACGGTTGGACTATGGTCCGCGCCCGTGTCCGCCGAGCCCACCGAAACCGCGCCCGAGGCGCCTCCTCCCGAAGCGCCTCCGCCCCAGGCGCCGCCGCCGGCGCCCGAGCCGTCACCCGCGCGGCCGCTGCCGAAGGGCCTGCAGGCGTGGTGGTTCATGCTCTTCCCGGCGCTCGCTGTGGTCGAGCTCATCGCGCAGGGCGTGATCCAGGCGCGCGTCCCCACCGACGCCGACTGGCGCGCGGCGCGCGACCACATCGCGCGTCAGAAGCGCGAGGGCGACCTCGTCACCTCGGCCCCGCTCTGGACCGACCCCCTCGCGCGGATGCACTTCCGCGACCTCATCGCGCTCCGCGACGCCGCGCGCCCCGACGCCACGCGCTACGCCCGCGCCTGGGTCGCCACCATCCGCGGCAAGGACAACCCCGACCTCGCCGGCTGGCGCGAAGCGTCCGCGACGTCGTTCGGGCGGGTGACGGTGCGGCTGATGGTCAACCCGCGACCCGCGCGCGTGCTCTACGACTTCACCGAGCACGTGCGACCGCCCGACGCGAGCGCGGTTCGCATCGACGGCGAGACGCGGCGCGAGTGCAGCTTCCAGGGCGGGCTCTTCGTCGCCGGCGGCGGCCTCGGCGGCGGCATGCTCCCGGGCCCCGAGCGCTTCAACTGCTCCGCGGAGGGGTGGAACCACGTCGGCGTCACGATCGCCGAGGACATGCAGCACCGCGGCCGCCGCTGCATCTGGTCGCACCCGGTGCAGAACGCCGTGATGGCCACCACCTTCCACAACGTGCCGATGGGGACGAAGCTCCACGGGCACCACGCGCTCGCGTACGAGGCCGAGCGCGGCGACGACAACGGCAACGACCTCGGCGGCCCCGTGGTGCTCCGCGTGCGGGTCGGCGACCAGGTGGTCGGGAGCGACACGCACCGCGACGGCGAGGGGTGGAAGCAGTTCGAGTTCGACACCAGCGCCTTCCAGGGGACGGCGCGCGACGTGACCTTCGAGGTCACCAGCGAGCGCGCAGGGATGCGCCACTACTGCTTCGAAGGGGACACGCGATGAGCGACCGCCGGCGCCGCCTCCTCGCCGCCCTGAAGCCCCACGCCGTGGGCCTCACGCTCGCGGCGATCTACGTCATCGTGCTGATGCGCACCGCGCCCGCCATCGGGTTCGCGCGCGACGAGGGCTTCTACTTCCACGCCTCGCGCACCTACGCGGAGTGGTTCAACCTCCTCTTCACCAACCGCCACGCCGCCCTCGAGCGCGCCGCCATCGACTCGGCCTGGAACGTCAACCACGAGCACCCGTCGTTGATGAAGTCCCTCTTCGGGCTCTCGTGGCTCTTCCTCCACGAGAAGTGGCACCTCATCCGCTCCGAGAGCCTCGCCTTCCGCCTCCCCGGGATGCTCATGGGGGGCCTCGGCCTCTGGGTCACGTACCTCTTCGGCCACCGCGCCTTCAACGCCCGCGTCGGCCTCGTCGCCGCGGTGCTCCTCGCCCTGATGCCGCGCGTCTTCTACCACGCGCACCTCGACTGCTTCGACGTGCCCGTCATGACGATGTGGGTCGTCGTCCTCTACGCCTACTGGCGCTCGACGAGCGGGAGCTTCGCGTGGGCCGTCGCCACCGGCGCCCTCTGGGGCCTCGCGCTGGAGACGAAGCACAACGCGTGGTTCGTCCCCTTCCTCGTCGTGACGCACTACGTCCTCTCGCGCGGCGACGCCATCGTGAGCGACGTGCGGCGCGGGCGCTTCCCGCTGCCGATGTCGCTCGTGATGATGGCGGTGCTCGGGCCGCTGATCTTCTGGGCCCTCTGGCCGTGGATGTGGTTCGACTTCCTCCGCACGCCCGACGGCCGCCCCGGCCGCCTCTCCGAGTACGTGGGGTTCCACACCAACCACGCGTACTACAACATGGAGTACCTCGGGTTTAACTGGTTCCGCCCGCCGTTCCCGCGGTCGTACTCGTGGGGGATGATCGCGTTCACCGTCCCGGGCATCACCCTCGCGCTCGCCGCGCTCGGGCTCGCGGTGCATTTCCTCCGCGGCCTCCGCGAGCTCCCCTGGGTGAAGGACCGCACCGACGACGAGCGCCGCGGCACGCTGCTGCTGGTGGGGATGGGCTTCCTCGTCCCGCTCGCGCCGTGGTTCTCGACGAAGACGCCCATCTTCGGCGGAACGAAGCACTGGTTCCCCGCGTACCCCTTCCTCGCGCTGATGGCCGGCCTCGGCTTCGCCTACGTCGCGAAGCGCCTCGAAGAAAACCTCGCCGGCCGCGTGAAGAACCCCCACGCGCTCGCCCTCGCGCTCGGCGTGCTCGTCGCGCTGCCGCCGCTCTGGCAGACCGCCCACTCGCACCCCTTCGGGCTCAGCAACTACACCCCGCTCGCGGGCGGCACGCCGGGCTCGGCGGACATCGGGCTCAACCGCCAGTTCTGGGGCTTCACCACGGGCTCGCTGGCGCCGTGGTTCAACGCCCACGCGCCGCCGGGCGCGGGCGTGTACATCCACGACACCACCTACGAGGCGTGGGACATGCTCCAGCGCGACGGCGCGCTCCGCCGCGACCTCCGCCCGGTGTGGCAGGTCGGCGAGGGCGAGTTCGCCATCGTCCACCACGAGCTCCACATGAACGAGGTCGACTACCAGATCTGGACCGCGTACCAGTCGCCCGCCGTCGCGTACGTCCTCACGCACGACGGCGTGCCGATCGTCACCGTCTACCGCCACCCGCCGCGGTAGCGGGCGCTCGCACCGGTCACCCTTCGAAGAGCTCCGACGCAGTCTTCGCCGTCGCGACGCGGAGCGTCCAGGCCTGGAGCGTCGCGCCGTCGTCGCACGCCTCGACGCGGGCGAGCGCGGCCTCGTCGAGCGCCAGGCCCACCATGCGCGCGAGCATCAGCAGCGTCTGGCGCGCGTGCTCGAGCACCGCGTCGTGGGCGGCGTCGCGCTTGGCGACCTCCCACGCGGCCTCGTCCTTGACGCGGGCGAGCTCGTCGGGCGTGAGCACCTCGTCGCGGATGGCCCCGAGCACGCGCCGCATCATCGGGTCGGGGAAGCGCGCCTCCTCCACCTCGCCGTCGAGCGAGTCTGCGATCAGCTCCATCCAGCGCCGAGCGGCCGGCGGCGTCCCCGCGTTGATCACCTTCGGGTTGAGGAACACCAGCCGGTGCCGGTACACCCCCAGCCGCGCGCCCTGTTCACTCACCGGGTCGAGGTCGCTCACCGCGACGCTGAAGCGCAGGTCCCTCGCCCGCGGCTCCGTCGTGAGGATCACCAGCGTGTAGACCGTCCGCTCCGAGCGGTAGTCCTGGTGGGTCTGCGCCTGCTCGACGATCGACACGAGGTGGTAGTGGAGGAAGCGCGCGAAGAAGTCCTGCTCGCGGATGTGCTGGAGCTCGACCACCACCCGGTGCTCCACGTCCTCGGCGAAGAGGTCGTACTCGACCTTCACCCGCCCGACGGGCTCCTTGTACGAGTACTCCTGGTGCACCGTGTCGACCGTGATGGGGACCCCCAGCACGTCGCTCGCGAAGCGCGAGAACACCTCCGGCTCGCCGAAGGCCTTCTTGAACACCGTGCCGTACCGCAGCGGGACCACCTTCGTCATCGCCGCGGACCCTACCACGACGACGCCCCCGCTTGACGGCCGCCCCGCGTTGCGCTCCCCATCCGCGCGATGTCCCCCACCGTCCCCGTCCCCCCCGGCGACGCGCTCCCCTCGGTGCGCGCGCCGCTCCCCGGCGCCGCGGGCCGCGCGCTCGTCGACGCGCTCGCCGCCCACGAGTGCCCCGGCCTCACCGCCCGCCGACGCCGCCGCGCCGAGAGCACCGGCGCCTCCCACGACCCCGTCGTCTGGACGGCCGCGCGCGGCGCCAACGTCGCCGACGTCGACGGCAACGTCTTCGTCGACCTCACCGCGGGCTTCGGCGCCGCCCTCGTCGGCCACTCGCACCCGCGCGTCGTCGACGCCGTGCAAACGCAGGCCGCCCGGATGCTCCACGCGCTCGGCGACGTCTACCCCTCCGACGCGAAGGTCCGCCTCGAGGGGCGCCTCGCGGCGATGGCCCCGTGGGACCCGCGCGTCATCCTCGGGCTCTCGGGCGCCGACGCCGTCGAAGCGGGCCTCAAGACCGCGCGCCTCCACACCGGCCGCGCGGGCGTGCTCGCGTTCCGCGGCGCGTACCACGGGCTCTCCTACGGCGCCGTCGCGGCGTGCGGCTACCGCGAAGCATTCCGATCGCCCTTCGCGGGCCAGCTCAACCCGGGCGTCCGCTTCGCGCCGTACCCCGCCCACCCGGACGACCTCGCGACGTCGCTCGCCGCCGTCGACGCGGCGCTCGCAACGGGCGACGTCGGCGCCGTCCTCGTCGAGCCCGTGCTCGGGCGCGGCGGCGTGGTGGTGCCCCCAGCGGGCTTCCTCGCGGCCCTCGGCGAGCGCGCGAAGGCAGCAGGTGCGGTGCTCGTGGCCGACGAGATCTACACCGGGCTCCACCGCACGGGCTCGCTCTTCCGCTCCGTGGCGGAGGGCTGCATGCCCGACGTGATCTGCCTCGGCAAGGCGCTCGGCGGCGGCGTGCCGGTGAGCGCGTGCCTCCTCCGCGCCGAGGTCGCGCGGGCATGGGGGGAGAGCGCGGGCGAGGCGATCCACACGTCGACCTTCCTCGGCAACCCGCTCGCCTGCGCCGCCGCGTGGGCCGCCCTCGACGTCCTCGACGAGCCCGCCACCCGCGAGGCCATCGCGCGCGCCTCCGCGACGCTCGCCCGCGTGCTTGCATCCACGGGCCTCCCGGTCACCGCCGTGGGGCTCCTCGCGGCCGTCCGACTCGGCGCGCCGGGCCGCGCGCTCGGGGTGATGCGCGCGCTCCTCGACCGCGGGTACGTCGCGCTCCCGGGCGGCGCCGACGCCGACGCGCTCACCCTCACGCCGCCCTGCTGTGTCACCGAGGCGCAGCTCGAAGGGTTCGGCGAGGCGCTCCGGGCCTCCCTCGCGGCCGCATAGACGGCGGTTGCCACTTTGTCACCGCCCGCCCGGCGCCGTCGGACGTGATGACACCCCGTCACCGCTAGAAACGCTAGAACTCCAGCGGTTTTCACGCGCGTCACCGCCCCCCGAGGCCCTGGCCCGGCTCTTGATAAAGGGTCTCTCCGTGGTGACCCCCATGAACAAGACGAAGCGCGACACCTTCCTCCGGGAGACGAGCCCGATGATCGACGGCCTCTACGCCGCGGCCCTGCGGCTGTCGGGCTCGCGGGCCGAGGCCGACGACCTCGTGCAGGAGGCGATGCTCCACGCCTGGCAGTCGTGGGAGCGCTTCGAGCCCGGCACCAACCTCCGCGCCTGGCTCCACCGCATCCTGGTCAACGGCTACATCTCGCAGTACCGCCGCCGCAAGCGCGAGCGGCGCGCGCTCGACCTCGACGCCGACCCGGGGCGCCGCGAGCTCTTCCTCTCCACCTCGCAGCTCGCGCTCGAGGGCCGCGACGGCGGCGTGCAGTACGGGGGCCTCGGGCGCGCGCTGCGCGAGGCGCTCGACGCGCTCCCGGAGGACTTCCGCGCGGTGCTCGTGATGGCCGACCTCAGCGAGCTCTCCTACCGCGAGATCGCCGACGCGCTCGGCTGCCCGATGGGAACCGTGATGTCGCGCCTCCACCGCGCGCGCCGCGCCGTCGCCGCCCACGTCGAGGCCGCGCACCCGGCCGAGGCCGCGGCCTTGCGCGCGGCGGCTTGACGTTCGCCCGCTTGACGACCGCGCCCCGCGGCCGCCTAGTGCCCCGCGGGAGATCCACCGATGTCGCTCACGCTCCACCTGCACCCGCTCGCGTCGTTCTGCTGGAAGGTGCTCATCGCCCTCTACGAGAACGGCACCCCCTTCACCCCGCATATCGTCGACCTCAGCAACAGCGCCGCGCGCGACCGCCTCGCCGACCTCTGGCCCGTCGGCCGCTTCCCGGTGCTCCGCGACGACGCGCGCGACAAGACCGTCCCCGAGTCCACCATCATCATCGAGTACCTCGCGCAGCACTACCCCGGCCCCGTCGCGCTCCTCCCCGCCGACCCCGACCACGCGCGCGAGACGCGCCTCGCCGACCGCTTCTACGACCTCTACGTCCACGAGCCGATGCAGAAGATCGTGCTCGACCGCCTGCGCCCGGCGGGCGCCCACGACCCGCACGGCGTCGCCGCCGCGCGCGCCACGCTCCACACCGCCTACGGGATGATCGAGCGCTCGATGACCCACGACCGCTGGGCCATGGGCGAGGCCTTCACCCTCGCCGACTGCGCCGCCGCGCCCGCCCTCTACTACGCCGACCGCGTCGAGCCCCTCGGCGACCGCCGCCCCTTCGCCACGGCCTACCTCGAGCGCCTGAAGAAGCGCCCGTCCTTCGCGCGCGTGCTCGCCGAGGCCGAGCCTTATTTCAACCTCTTCCCCGCGTAGCGCCGGCCCCGCGCGGGCCGCGGAATTGACACCCTCGCGAGCGCTCGTCTACGGTCTTTTCCGTGTCTGAATGTCCCCCGTTGGCGCCCCGATGCGCACGCCGCGCGGGCCCGCACGCGCTCCTCCTCGCGGTCACGCTCGCCGCGTCGCAGGCCGCGGCGCAGCAGACAGCGCCCGACGCGGCCACCGTCGCCGAGGCGCGGTACCACTACGCGCGCGGGGCGGAGTCGTTCCGCGCGGGGCGCTTCGCGGAGGCGATCGAGGAGTTCGACGCGGCGTACGCGCTCGGGCCGCACCCGACCGTGCTCTACAGCCTCGCGCAGGCGCACGAGCGGCTCCGACACGTGCCCGACGCGATCCGCTACTACGAGCGCTACCTCGCCGACGCGCCCCCCGACGCCCCGCACCGCGCCGAGGTGAACGAGACCCTTCGAAGCCTCCGCGCCCTCCTCGCCGAGCTCGAGGTCGACTGCGACGGCGCCGCGCGCGTGCTCGTCGACGGCGTCGATGTCGGCGCCGCGCCGGGCGTCTTCCGCGTCGCCGCCGGGACTCACGAGGTGGAGCTCCGGGCCGAGGGCCGCGCCCCCGAGCGCCGCACCGCCACGCTCACCGCGGGCGCGCGGGAGACGCTCCGCTTCCTCGGCCCGTCGCGCGGCGAGGGCGCAGGGCTCCACCCGATGTGGTTCTGGGGCTCCGTCGGCCTCGCGGGCGTCGGGGCCGTGGCGACCGTCACGCTCGGCGTCCTCACCGTCCGCGCCGCCACCGCGTACGCCGCCGACCCCGCGCGCACCTCGGCGATGCGCGACGACGGTCAACAACTCGCGGTCGGCACCGACGTCGCCCTCGCCCTCACCGCGGGCTTCGGCGTCGCGGCCGTCGTGCTCGGGCTCCGCACCGCGTGGAGCCCCTCGCCCGCCGCGCGCGTCTCGCTCGCCCCGACACCCGGCGGCGTCGGCCTCGCGGGGACCTTCTGATGCGCCCGCCCCTCCCCCTCGCCGCCCTCGTCGCGCTCACCGCGTGCTCGGCGCTCGACCTCTTCGCCGCGCCCCCCGTCGACGAGGCGGGCTGCGGCGACGCGCGGCGCTACCGGCGCGACGTCGACGGCGACGGCTTCGGCGCGGGCGACCCCGTCCTCGCCTGCGCCGCGCCCGCGGGCTATGTGGCGGAGGGCGGCGACTGCGACGACGCCCGCGGCGACGTGCACCCCGGCGCGTCGGAGGCGTGCGACGGCCGCGACAACGACTGCGACGGCGCCAGCGACGAGGCCCCCGAGGCCGACGCCGTCTGCGCGGGCCGGGCGGTGCGGGCGGGCGTCTGCCGCGGCGGCGGCTGCGTGGTCACCTGTCAGCGCGACCGGGGCGACTGCGACGGCGACCTCGCCAACGGCTGCGAGGCCGACCTCGCGACCTCCGCGGCCCACTGCGGCGCGTGCGGGATGGCCTGCGGCGAGGGCAGCCCCTGCGTCGACGGCCGCTGCGCCGCGGCGCTCACCGCGATCGCGGCGGGCGCGGGGTCGAGCGCGGGGGCGGGGCGCTCGTTCACCTGCGCGGTGCGCGGCGGCGACCGGGCGGCGGGGCGCTCGCCGCGGGTGCTCTGCTGGGGCGACAACGTCGACGGTCAGCTCGGCGTCGACCCCGAGGCGACGCCCGCGACGCGTGCGCCCATCTCCTTCGAACTCCCGCTCGCGGCGGGCGCGGAGCAGCTCGCCCTCGGCGGCAACGGCGGCTGCGCGCTGGCCGTCGGAGGCCCGCGCGACACGGGCGCGCTCTGGTGCTGGGGCCCGCGCCCCGACGGCGGCGACCCGGCGCCCCGGCGCGTGCTCGAAGCCTACAACGTGCAGGCGGTCGCGCGGGCGCCCGGCGTCGACGGACGCGACTCGGCGTGCGCGATCGAGTCGAGCAACGGACGTCTCTGGTGCTGGGGCTCCAACGCGTCGGGCAACCTCGGTGTGGCGGACGCCCCCGCGTGGGTGGATGAGCCCGCGCTAGTCTCCCTCGGGCGGCGCCCCGAGACGCTCGCGATGGGCCCGACCCACACGTGCGTCGGCTCGGGCCCCGGGGTGTACTGCTGGGGCCGCAACGACCTCGGCCAGCTCGGCGACGGCACGCGGAACGCACGCGCCACGCCCCCCACGCAGCCCGCCTTCCGCGCACCTGCGGGCAGCACGCTCGTGCGCCCGGTGGTGGGCCGTGATTTCTCCTGCGCGCTGACGGAGGTCGACGGCGACCCGACGCGCCGCTCGCTCTGGTGCTGGGGCGCCAACCCGGGCAACTGGTTCGGCGCGGCCTCGGCGGGCGCGTCGCTCACGGCCCCGGCGCCCGTCACCGTCGACGCGCTCGTCGATGTCACGGCGGGCGGCGCCCGTTGGTGCGCGCGGCGGGCGGACGGCGTCCCCACCTGCGCCGGCGAGGTCTTCTACCGCGGCGACGCGCGCGTGTTTCAAGGCCCCACGCTCACGCCCTCGCTCGGCGGCGTGTCGCGCTTCGCGCTCGGCCCCGACCACGCCTGCGCGCTGCTCGGCACCAGCGAGGTGCTGTGCTGGGGCGACAACGCCGCCGGCCAGCTCGGCGACGGGACCGACGCCCGCCGCCGCGCCCCGACGCCCGTCACCTCGCTCCGTCACCGGGCGCGCGTCGTGGCCGCGGCGGGCGATTTCGTGCTGCTCCGCGCCGACGGATCCACCGACTCGCGCCGCCCCATGCTCGCCGCGCGCTTCGCCGGCGTCGCCCTCCGCGACCTCGCGCTCGACGGCCTCGGCGGGGCCTGCGCGGCGCGCGTCGACGGCGGCCTCGCGTGCTCGTCGGGCGCGGTCCCCGCGGACGCGCTCGACGGACCCGCGCGCGAGGTCGCGGTGTCACGGGAGCGCGTCGGGTCGGCGGTTCTCGTGACGTGCGCGCGGACGGCGGAGGGGCGCGTGCGGTGCTTCCGCGCGGCGCCGCGGACGTCGACCGTGCCCGGGGAGAGTGCGCGCGAGTTCGTCGCTGTTTCCCCCGCGGCCGCGCCGTCGCTCGACGCGGTGGGCATCGCGGGCTCGTCGCTCGCCGGCCACTTCTGCGCGTGGAACGCCCTCGGCGAGGCCCACTGCTGGGGCGACAACGCCGACGGCGAGGCCGCGCCCACGCGCCCCGAGGCATCACTCGCGTCGGCCGAGCGCGTCGCGGGCCTCGACGACGTGGTGGAGGTCGCCGTCGGCCCGCGGGTGTCGTGCGCGCGTCGCGCGGCGGGCGGCGTGACGTGCTGGGGCCGCACGAACCTCCCAGGCGCGCAGGGCCCCGCGCCCGCCGCCGTCCCGGGCATCGCCGACGCGGTCCACGTCACGCTCGGCGCGGGCCACGGGTGCGTGCTCCGGCGCGGCGGGCGGGTGGCGTGCTGGGGGGCCAACGCCTTCGGCCAGCTCGGCGACGGCACGACGATCGACCGCGCCGCCGCAGTCGACGTGCGGGGCCTGGAGGACGTCGACGACGTCACCGCGGGCGCGGACTTCACCTGCGCGCGGCGGCGGACCGGCCAGGTGCTGTGCTGGGGCCGCAACGACGACGGGCGCCTCGACGACGGCACCTACGTCGACCGGGCCTTCCCCGCGCCGACACTCCAGGCACCGTAGAGGCGCGTCACTCGAAGAAGGCGTTGTTCTTCGGGTCGTTGAAGCGCTCGTAGTGGAGCGGGAACGGCACCACCTCGGTCACCCCGGCGTGGTGGCGGATGGTGAGCGCCATCGGCGTCACCGAGCGGTACCCGCTCTCCTTCGGCAGGTCGTCGTTGAACTTCCCGCCCGACGAGAACACCGTCATGAGCTGCGCCTGCGGGTCGTCGTAGCTCAGGCGGAAGCCCTCGTTGATCTTCTCGTGGCCGCGCACCATCGCGCGCAGCCCGAGCTGGCCCATGAAGCGCTGGAACTGCTTCTTCCCGTAGCCGAAGCGCGCGTTGGCGGCCTGGAGGTCGTCGGGCACGTGGTCGGACGTGCTCGGGTCGCTCCAGAGCATCTGGAAGCGCACCTCCGGGTCGTTGAGCGACGAGAGGTCCTTCCACTTGTCGCGCAGCGTCGCGTCGCGCGGGATGCCCGCGTGGACGAACATCATCCGCTCGAACAGGAGGCTCGTCGGCAGCGCTTCGAAGAGCCGCATGTACGACGCGAACACCTCCTGCGTCGCGATGTCCTGGAGGCCCTGCATCGCCTCCGCCGGGCGCACCGGCGCGAGCACCTTGCCGTTGTGCTCGATGTAGTACTCGTGGTTGCCGCGGAGCACGTAGACGTCGTCGGGCGCCACCAGCGCGAGGCGGATGGCCGCGCGCAGCACCCCGTTGAAGCTGAAGCGCCCGCGGTCGATGTAGTCCCCGAGGAGCACGAGCTTCATCGCCGGGGTGTGCTCCGGGTCGGCGTGGTGCGCCTCCACCTTGGCGAAGAAGTCGGTCTGGAGGAGGGCGGCCTTCAGGCACGAGTAGCACCCGTGGAGGTCGCCCACGACCAGGAGCTCGACGTCCGTATTTTCGGGCGCCCGGTACACGTGCACGTGCCCGTCGAGGAAGGAGTCGCCCGGCGCGAACTCCCCGACCTCCTTCTTGCCCGCGAGGCGCCCGGCGCCCTTGGCGCGCTTCTCGTCGAGGCGATCCATGAAGGTGCGGATCAGCCGCAGGTCGGACTCGGCCTCCTCGGCGAAGCGCGCCGGGTCGCGCGACCAGTCGCGCTCGAGGGCCCGCAGGAAGGGGTGGTCGTCGAGGCGGACGGAGAGCACCGACGCGCGCTCGACCACCACGCTCCCCTCGTCGAGGTGCGTCACCAGCGTGTCGTCGAGCTCGTCGGGCTCCTCGAGGAGGCGCTCGAGGTCGTCGCGGAAGGCCTTCTCCGCCGGGTGGACCACCCCGTCGGCGGCGATCAGCTCGTCGGCCACCCGCATGAGCTGCCGACGCCCGCCCTCGTCGAAGCGCTCGAGCAGTTCGAAGCACCGCAGCTTCAGCCGCGCCGTCACGAACTGCCCGATGTCCTCCCCCTCGGCCGGCGACTCGGTGAAGTACCCGCTCACCTCGGCCGCCACCGCGTCGAGCGACTCGTGGAAGTGCGCCACCCAGCGGTCGATCGCGTCGCGGTGCCCGGCGATGTCGTCGCCGACGATCGCCCGCGCGCGCTGCTCCACCAGCTTCACCACCTGGTCGCGGAGGTACTGGCGCTCGGTCGGGTCGAAATGCCCGTCGAGGAAGGCGATCCCGGTGAGGTACCAGAGGATCGCCTGCATCTCGGCCTCGTGGGCCATCGAGTCGGTGCTGAAGGTCAACATCGGGGCGGTCGTTTACTACGGCCCCGCCCGCAAACCAACAGGCGCCGCGTGCAGCTTCTGCAAGCGCCCGCCGCCGTCGGCCGGCAGCGGCTGCCTCCGGGGGCGCGCAGCGACGCGGGATCACGGTGCCTCCCGCGGAAACGTCGCGTGGTACGGGCGTTGCGAAAGGGCCCCGCACAACAACACGGGGGGACCGCCGCGGCGGCGCCCCGCGGCCCCGACGGTCGGGGCGCGCGGGGCGTGACGGCGCGCGCGGCCCCCGAGGACGAGTGACGATCATGCGTGGGCGTTCCATCTGGTTCATGGCGTTCGGGGCCCTCTTCGCCGGCTGCGCGCCGGTGGAGGGCGATGTCGACGAGTCGGCCGCCGCGCGGACCGACCCGCTGCTGGGCGCGGTGACCTTCAACTCCTCGGGCGGGACGGACTGCGCGCCCTACCAGGGCTTCGTTCGCAACGCGATGCGCCGCGGGCGCGCGATCGCCCTGAGCGGCGCCTTCAACACCTGCGTCCGCAACGCGATGGCGGGCACCATCAACCTCCCCGGCGACCCCCACGCCGGCGGCCGCGTGCAGACGGCGCTCGGCCCCTACAACCTCTGCGCGGGCGACCCCGTCAGCACCGACCCGGCCGGCTCGCTGCTCGCCTTCACCCGCAGCAACCTCGACGTCGCGATCACCTGCACGAGCACGACGGGGTCGGGGCTCGCGTTCACCGGCGTCACCACCGCGCCGGGCTACGCGGAGCGCCTCACCTGGCGCGAGGGCTCGCTCCGCGCCTCGATGGACGCGAACGACCTCAACTACGCCGCCGCCATCATCTGGCACGAGGCGATGCACCAGCACGGCTACGGCCACGGCTCCGGGCGCGCGGAGTCCTGCGGCTACGGCGCGGGGCAGTTCACCGATAACGACGACGGGTGGATGTTCCGCCACACGGCGCCGTACATCATCACGTCGTGCATGGCCTACGTCGGGGACATCTCCGACACGTGCCCCGCGACCTGCGCGGCCAACGAGGTCTCGCTCCGCAGCGCGCTCAGCCCCACCGCGTCGTGCACCTGCGTCCGCGACCCCGGCGCGCCCCAGTGGTCGCCCTACGTCTCCGACGAGAACGGCTCGCCCGCCACGAGCTGCGGCGCCGTCCCCGCCGACGGCATGGCCTGCACCGGGCGCTACTGCGACAACGTCTCGCTGCGCTGCCCGGCCACGCCCGCCGTCACGCTCACGGGGAGCTCGTACTGGGCCACGCCCGTCTCCGAGGAGCAGGGCCAGCGGACGTGCAACCCGGGCTACTACGTCGCGGGCATGAAGTGCTCGGGCTCGTACTGCGACAACGTCTCGCTCCTCTGCGTCCAGGGCTCGCGGCCGTGGGGGTCGTGCGCGTGGACCACCCCCTCCTTCTCCGAGGAGACGGGCGCCGGGCTCTGCCCCGCCGGCACCGCGATGGCCGGCGTGCAGTGCAGCGGGAGCTACTGCGACAACATCAACCTCTACTGCTGCCGGCCCTACTGAAGCCCGCGACGCCCGCGCCCGAGGGATTGCCCCGGGCGCGGGCGGGGTGCGAGAGTGCGCGCGCCGCGATGCCCCCCGAACCGCCCGACCTCCCCGACACCGAGACGCGACCCGAGCCCTCCCCCGCGACGCGCCCTCGCCCCACGGGCGGCGCGTGGGTCATGGTGCTGGAGGGCGAAACCACCGCGCTCCACCCGCTCGACGACGACGGCGTCGCGGTGATCGGCCGCGGCCCGGAGGCCGAGATCCCCCTGCGCGACGCGGGCGCCTCGCGGGCCCACGCGCGCATCGTGACCGCCGCGGGCGAGGCCGCCGTCGTCGACCTCGCCAGCCGCAACGGAACCTGGGTCAACGGCGAGCGCGTCGAGGGGACGCGGGTGCTCGCGCCCGGCGACGTGGTCACGATCGGCGCCGCCAACCTCGTGCTCGGCGGCGCGCGCTCGCGTCCGCGGCGGTCGGTGCTGGAGGCCGCGGCCTTCCGCGCGCGGCTCGACGACGAGGTGGAGCGGGCGCTGTCGTTCGAACGCCCCCTCGCGCTGCTCGCGGTGTCGCTCGGCGCGGGGGCCGATTCGCGCGCGGCGGCCCACGCCGTCGACGCCTCGCTCCGCCGGGTGGACGTCGCGGGCTGGGGGCCGGAGGGCTGGCTCCTCGCGGCGCTCCCCGAGCGCGACCTCGACGAGGCCGCGGAGGTCGCCGAGCGCCTCCTGTCCGACCTCGGCCCCGGCGCCCCGGCCGCGCGCGCCGGGCTCGCCGCGTGCCCTGCGCATGGGTGCGACGCTGCCTCGCTGCTCGCCGCCGCCCGCGCGGCCGCCGGCGCCGCCGTGGCGCTCGGCGTGGCCCCGGCCGAGGAGGGCGCCGCGCGTTTGGAGGTCGGCGACCAGACGGTGCTCGTCGCCGACCCCGCGATGGCGGAGATCTACCGTCTCATCCGCCGCGTGGCCGCGAGCGACCTCGCCGTCCCCGTGCTCATCACCGGCGAGACGGGCGTCGGCAAGGAGAACGCCGCCGCCGCCGTCCACCGCTGGTCGCCGCGGCGCGACGGGCCCTTCGTGACGCTCAACTGCGCGGCCATCCAGGAGTCGCTGGTGGAGAGCGAGCTCTTCGGCCACGAGAAGGGCGCCTTCACCGGCGCGGTGGCGGCGCGCGCGGGGCTGCTCGAGTCCGCGGCGGGCGGCACGGTCTTCCTCGACGAGGTCGGCGAGCTCCCGCCGGCCACGCAGGCGAAGCTCCTCCGCGCGCTCGAGTCCCGGCGCGTCACCCGGGTCGGCGGCGTGCGCGAGGTGGCGCTCGACATCCGCGTGGTGGCCGCCACCAACCGCGACCTCGAGGCCGAGAGCCGCGCGGGACGCTTCCGCCTCGACCTCTTCCACCGGCTCGCGGTGGCGACGGTGTTCGTGCCGCCGCTGCGCGAGCGCCCGCGGGAGGTGCCGCTGCTCGCGCGGGCCTTCCTCGACGCGGCCTGCGCGCGCGCGCGGCGCCCGGCGATGGCGATCGCCCCGGCCGCCCTCCAGGCCATCGCCCGCTACGACTGGCCCGGCAACGTGCGCGAGCTCAAGAACGCCATGGAGTACGCCGCCGCCGCCGTCGCCGACCCGGTGCTCGAGCTCTACCACCTGCCGGGCCGCGTGCGCGCCGCAGCGGGCGTCGTGTCGCAAGCGCCCGCGCCGTCGTCCGCGCCGCCCGCGCCGTCGCAGCCGCCGCCGGGCTTCCGCCCCGTCGCCGACGAGCTGCGCGAGCTCGAGCGACGTCGCATGGCCGAGGCGCTGGACGCCGCGGGGGGCGTGCAGAACCGCGCGGCCCAGCTCATCGCGATGCCGCTCCGCACCTTCGCCGGCAAGGTGAAGCTCTACGGCCTCGTGCCGAAGGGGGCGCGCGTTCCGCGATGAGGCGCGCCGCGCCGCTGCTCGCCGCGCTCCTCGTGGCGTGCGACGACCCCGCGCCGCCCGCCGGCGCGCCGGTCGTGGCGCGCTGGCCGTGCCCCGAGGGGTGGGTCGCCGGCCCCCGCGGCGGCTGCGGACCCGCGTCGCTCCTCTGCGACCCGCAGCGCGGTGCGTGCCCGAGCGCGAGGGCGTGGCGCGAGCCGGGCGACCCCGAAGGCCCGCCGACCCCCGACTGGCGCCCGGAAGCGGGCGGCGGCGCGCCGATGGAACTCTGGGCCCCCACCGCGGGCATCACCGCGTGCCCGACGGGCTGGCGTCTCACAGCGGGCGCGTGCGACCCGGTGCTCCGCGCTGACTGCCCCGCGGGGAGCGTCGCGCTGCCGGGCGGCGTGTGTGCGTCGGTTCCCGCGCCCACGTGCGACGACGACGCCTTCCCCGCGGCCGACCCGACGGTGACGGGCGCGGCCGCGCGGGTGCGTGCGGGCGCCGACACAGCGAGCGCCGACGGGTCCGTGGAGCACCCGTTCGCGACGATCAACGCGGCGCTGGCGCGCGTCGGCGACGACGGCCAGGTGCTGGTGGCGCGCGGCGAGTACCGCGAGTCGCTGGAGGTGACCGGGCGCGCGATCGTCCTCGGCCGGTGCGGCGTGAACCTCGTCGGGCCCGCGGGGCGTCCCGTGGCGGCGGTGCGCGGTGCGGGCGCTTCGCTCGTGCTGCGCCGCGTGTCGCTCACCGGCGGCACCTCGGGCGCGGTGGCCTCGGCGGGCGCGTACCTCGTGCTCGGCGAGGTCCGCGTCGCGGGAACCACCGGCATCGGCGTCGACGCCGAGGGCGCGAACACCACCGTTCGAATCGACGGGCTCGCCGTCACGGGGACGTCCGCGCGCCGCGACCCTGCGGGAGGCTACTTCGACGGCGACGCGCTCGTGGCGCGGGGCGGCGCACGCGTGATCGCGCAGCGCGTCCTCGCGGAGGGCAACGAGGAGGCCGGCGTGTGGGCGGGCGACGGCGCCACCGTGGCGTTGATCGACTCCGTGGTGCGCGGGACGGAGCCGCGGCCCGACGGGATGTTCGGCCAGGGCTTCTTCGTCGCCCCGGGGGGATCGCTCACGGTCGCGCGCGTCGTGGTCGAGGGCAGCTACGCCGCCGGCGTGCAGGCCACCGGCGCGCGGGCGAGGCTGGAGCTCAACGACTCCGTCGTGCGCGGCACGCGCTACAACCGCGACAGCCGGCGCGGCGAGGGCGTCGTGGCGACGGCCGGCGGGCGCGTCGTGGCGACCGGCGTGCTGGTGGCCGACAACTGGGGCGCCGGCGCGCTCGCGGCCGACGCGGGGAGCGCGCTCACGCTCACGACCTCCGTGGTGCGGGACACCCAGGCCAACCGCGACTCCACGGGCTACGGGCTGCTCGCGCGGGACGGCGCGTCGCTGACCGCCACCGGCACCGTCGTCGAGCGCAGCGTCGGGGTCGGCGCCTACGCCCGCGCCGGCGCGACGCTCTCGCTCGGCGCCTCCATCGTGCGCGCCACCGCGGTCGGCACGGTCGTGACCCGGGACGGGTCGTCGATGCTCGCGACGCGTCACGCGGTCGGCGTGGCCGCGGTGGGCGCGAGCGCCGAGGTCGACCACGTGCTGCTCGACGGTGACGCGACGATGGGCGTCTTCACGATCGCCTCCCCCGGCGCCGCGCGGGCCGTCGTTCGTGACAGCGTCGTCCGCAGCGAGCGGACGGACGGGGCGCGGGCGGCCCTCGTGGCCAACGCCGGCGGCGCCGTCGAGGCGACGCGGGTGCGGATGGAGAACTGCGGCACCGCGGGCGCCAACGCCTCGGGGGCCGGCGCGTCGATCACCCTCGACGACTGCGTCGTCCGTCACACCCGGCGGAGCGCGCGGGAGGCCATCCAAGGCGCGCTCCAGGCGCAGGAGGGGGCCTCGCTCATCGCGCGCCGCGTGTCGGTGGAGGACAGCGACCGCAGCGCCGCGGTCGCCGCCGGGAAGGGCTCCCGCCTCACCTTGGAGGACGCCGTGCTCCTCCGCTCCGGTCGGGCCTTCGCGGACTTCACCAGCGAGAACTCGCCGCTGGGCGCGGTGATCGCCTTCGGCGGCGCGACCCTGGAGGCGACGCGGGTCCGCGTGGACGGGGCGGTGAGCGTGGGGGTCGAGTCCATCGGCGGCGGGACGCGGGTGACGCTCGAAGGGTCGCTGGTTCGGGCCGGCGAGGCGGCCTACGGCGCGATGGCGTGGGGCGGCGCGACGCTGGAGGCGCGGCGGACGCTCTTCGACGCCAACGACCAGTGCGGGGCCCTCGCGCTGGACGACGAGACCGCGCTCACCCTCGAGGACAGCGTCGTGCAGGGGACCCTCCCCGCGGCCGGCAACGGAGAGGGCACGGGCGGGGTGGTCGCGGCGGCCGGCGCGTCGCTCACGCTGACCCGCACGCTCGTCGACGACAACGCCGCGCTCGGCGTGCTCGTGGCCCAGGGCGCCGCGCGCGCCGCGCTCACGGACGTCGCGGTCCGCGGCACGCAGACGCTGCCCGACGGCTCCGGCGGGGGCGGCGTGCTGGTGGGCTCCGGCGCGACGCTCACGGCCACGCGGACGGTGCTCGACCGCAACCACGCGGTGGGGCTCAGCTCGCTCGGCGGCGTCGTCCGCCTCGACGACGTCACCGTCTCCGCGACGCAGCCCGTGGAGGGGCTCTTCGGCGCCGGCGTGTTCGTCGCCGGCCGGGGGACGCTCGACGCGCGCCGCCTCGCGCTCGTCGACCTGCACGGCGTGGCCCTCGCCGCGAGCCCCTCGTCCCGGGTGGAGGGCTTCGAAGGCTCGCCGCGCGTCACCCTGAGCGACGTCTTCGTCCGCGGGGTCCGGTCGTCCGCCGTGTCCTTCGACCCGGCGCGCCCGCGGACCAACACCGCCGCGGCCTACGGCTTCTACAGCGGCCCGGGGAGCTCGCTCGCGGCCGAGCGCGCGGTGATCGACGGCGGCGAGGTCGGCTTCTTCGTCGCGCAGGGCGCGCTCTCGCTGCGGCACGCGCTCGTCGCGGGGCAGCTCGCGTCCGCGGGCGCCGTCACCCGCGCGACGCCCGCGGGCGCCGTGACGACGGCCGAAATGTCCTACGCCGGCAACCTCTCGGACGCGGTGCGGGTGGACGACGCGCTGCCCCTGATCGACGCGCTCCCCGTGCCCAGCCCGCCCGCCCCGCGCACGAGGCGCGAATGAACCCCCGGGGACTGCCCGCGCTCGTCGGCGCCGCGCTCTTCGTGGCGTGCGGCGGCGACCCTCCGCCCGCGCCGGGCCCGACGCTCGACCTCTTCGCCCCGCCTTCGTGCGCCCCCAACGAAGCGGCGCTGCGCGACGAGCGCGGCGAGCCGCGGTGCCTGCGCGCGGGCGCGGTGACGACGGCCGCGGCGGGGGAGTTCCCGTCCGCGGTGGGGGCGATGGCGCCGGTGGTGTACGTGCGGGCGGGCGCAGCGGGCGGCGACGGCAGCCTCACCCGGCCCTTCGGCGACGTCGCCGCGGCGCTCGACGCGGGTGCGGCGACGGTTCTCCTCTCGCGCGGCGCCCACGCGCTCGCCGCGCCGATCGCGCTCACCCGCTCGATCGACCTCCGCGGCGCCGGCGCAGGCGACGGCGGGACGCGCCTCGACGCGGCCGCCGCGGGGGCAATCACCGTCCGGGCCCCCGGCGGCGCGCCCGTCACCGTGACGCTTGGCGGGCTCTCGATCCGCGGGGGCGCGGTGGGCGTCGACGTCGCCGACACGGGCGCCGACGTGACGCTGCGCGACGTCGCGATCACTGGCGCGTCGCTCGGGCTCCGCGTCGACGGCGGCGCGTCGCTGCGCGGAGAAGGCGTGACCGTCGAGAGCGCCTCCCGCCGCGGCGTCGAGGCGACCGACGGCGCGTCAATCACCCTGCGCGACGCACGCGTGACGGGCGGCGGCGGCGACGGCGTGTGGGCCGAGCGCGCGTCGGTCGACCTCGCCCGCGTGCTGGTGGCCGACAACGCCCGCGACGGGGTCGTGCTCCTCGGGCCGACGCCCGACGGGGGCGCCTGCGCCGACGACCTCGCCTGCGCTGCGCTGCCTGCGGCGCCCGCGCGCGCGTGCCTCGCGGGGCGCTCGGTGCGCGTCCACGAGCTCGCGGAGGTGTCGGTTCTGCGCAACGGGGTCACCGGCGTGCGCGCGGAGGCGGGCGCCTTCGTCCGCGCGGCGCGCATCCTCGTCGCCGACACGCGCGTCCCCGCGGGGGCCGTCGGCGGCGACGGGCTCTACGTCGCGGGCGGCGCGCGCGTGTGCGTCGACCCCGACGTGGCCAGCGACGCCCGCCGCGGTCGCGGGAGCGCCTTCCTCCGCAACGCGCGGGCGGGGCTCCTCGCGGACGGCGGCTCGCCCCTGCCAGCGGGACGTCTCGGCACGCGCCTCGACGTCGCCGGCGCCCTCCTCGGCTCCAACCGCGGCCCCGGCGCCTTCGTGCAGAACGGCGCCCTCGCCGACCGCCTCGCCTTCTCCACCGCCTCCGACAACGCCGCCATCGGCGTCGGCGCCACCCGCGGCGGCCGCCTCGCGCTCCTCCTCTGCGACCAGATGCTCTACACGCGCGCGGGCGTCCTCGCGACCGCGGGCGCCCCCGTGATGCTCGGCGACGGGCTCACCCTCGCCGACGCTGACCTCGGCGCCGAGCCCACCGTCCTCATGCAGTCCGAGCTCTCGAACAACAGCCGCTTCGGCCTCGTCGCCCACCAGGCATCGCTCCGCGCCACGGGCTCGCGCGGCGAGGGCAACGGCTTCGGCGTCGGCGCGTACGGCGGCGCCACGGTCGAAGGCGCCGCCACGGTGCTCGGCCGCGCACCAACACCCGCCGTGGCCGCGGCCTTCCGCGGCGACCTCCCCGCCCGCTGATCCACGTCAGCGCGCGCCCTCGGGGACGAGGTAGCGCGCGCACAACGCCGCGCGGGCCGACGCCCGATCGTCCGCAGCACCCGCGCGGGCGGCCCGTCGGTCGAGCGCCTCACGGAGCGCGGCGAGGTCGCCTTCCGCCCCGCCGTCCGCTTCGAGCAGCGCCGCGTGCAACTCGACGCGCGCGGCGTCCCCCTCGCGCGCCAGCATCTCCCTCGCACGCGCAACCGCCCCCGCGTCGACGACGCCGGTCCGCGCCCGCGCCCGCAACGAGGCCGCCAGCGCCGAGGCCGCGAGGGAGGCCGCCGGGAGCCCCGCCGCGCGACGGTCGGCCTCGTCCGCGCGCGCGACGAGCTCGTCGGGGGCGGCGCCGCGGGCCAGCGCGAGGTAGACGCGCTCGGTCGCCGCCGAGCTCGCCAGCCGCGCGTGACGTAGCTTCGCCGCCGCGGCCGCCGCGCTCGCCTGGTGCGCCTCGGCGCCGTCGAGGTCGCCGCGGAGGCGGAGGGCGACGCCGAGGTTGTGCGTCGACACCGCGGCGGTGGGCGCGTTGCCGACCCGGCGCGACGTCTCCGCGGCGGCGGCGAGGCGCGCCGCGGCCTCCGCCACGCGCCCGAGGTCGAGCAGGAGCGAGCCCGCGTTGCCCCGCGCGAGCGCCTCGCGACGTCGGTCGCCGACGCGCGCGAAGGCGTCTGCGGCCGCGTCGAAGAGCTCGAGGCCGGCGGCCGGGTCGTCTCCCTCCGCGGTGACGTACGCGAGGATCGACAGCGCCCGCGCGACCAGCCACGGGTCGCCCGCGCGCCCCGCGAGGTCGCGCGCGGCGGTGGCGTGGGAGAGCGCGACGTCGGCCTCCCCGCGGTTGGCCCGCAGGAGCGCGAGCTCGGCGTGCGCGAGGGCACCCCAGCGCGGCGCCCCGATCGCGGCGGCGCGCGCGACGGCCTCCTCCCCGAGCGAGAGCGCAGCGGCGAGGTCGGACGCGACGCGCGCGGCGTAGCACCGCCGCCACGCGGACTCGGCGCGGGCGGCTTCGTCGAGCGAGGGCGCGAGGTCGGCGAGGGCCGCGACGCTCTCGGCCTGGCGGGCCGGATCGCCGGCGAGCTGGAGCACGTCGTCGCGGGCCACGAGCGCGCGCCAGCGGAGCCGCGGGTCGGCGGTGAGCGCGAGCACCCGGGCGGCGCGCGCGTCGGCGGTGGCGACGTCGCCGGCGCGGGCGGCCCCTTCCGCAGCGCGCGCGTACGAAGCGGCGGCGCGCTCGGGGTCGCCGCCGAGCTCCCAGTGCGAGGCGACCTCGTCGTCGCCGGCCCCCGCGCGCCCCGCGAGCCAGCGCGCGGCGAGCAGGTGGCGCTGCGCGAGGAGCGCCGCCGGGGCCATCGCGTAGGCCACCTCCTGGAGCGTCCCCATGCGGAAGGCCATCTCCTGCGCGCCGGGCAACCGCGCGCGCGGCGACGGCACCACCAGCCCCGCGCGCCGCAGGCCCGGCACCGCGGACGTCTCGCCGCCGAGCGCGACGACGCCCTCCAGCCAGAAGCCCCGCCCGAACACCGCCGCCCGACGCAGGAAGCGCTGCTCCGCGGGCGCGAGCACGTCGAGCTGCGCGAGGAGCGCGCCCTCCACCGACGCGGGGAGGGCGGCGCCGCGCGGGAGGCGGGCGAGCTCTTCGAGGAAGCGGGGGTTGCCGCCGCCGCGCTCGACGAGCTCGGGCGATGCCTCGGCCCCGGCGGCGCGGAGGAGCGCCTCGGCGTCGGCGCGATCGAGCGGGCGCAGGTCGACCGCCTGCGCGTCGGGCGCGGCCGCGGCGAGCGCCTCGCGGGCCTCCGGGCGCGCGAGGAGCCAGAGCGCGAGCGGCAGGTCGGGCGCGGCGTCGCAGAGCCACCGGAGCAGCGAGCGCGACGGCGCGTCGAGCCACTGCGCGTCGTCGACGCAGAGCACCAGCGGCCCCTCCCCCCGCAGCGACCGAAGCAGCCCGAGGAACGACCCGCGCACCCTGTCCTGCGCGAGCTGCGGGTCGCCGGCGCGTGCGAGCTCGGTAAGGGCCTCGGCCACGCGCGGGTCGACCGCCTCGGCGAGCGCGTCACGCAGCGCCGCGAAGGGGGCGTCGCGGCGCGCCGGGTCGCAGCGCGCGGTCAGCACCCTGGCGCCCTCTACCGCCCCCGGGAGCGCCCGCGCGGCCTCGCGCCACAGCCGCGTCTTGCCCGAACCCACCGGGCCCGTGACGCGCGCCGCCGTCGGGCGAACCTCCGCGGCCGCGAGGCGTGCGCTCCCGAGCAGCACCGCGAGCTCGGCGTCGCGCCCGACGAGCGGCGACGCCACGGACACCTCCTCCCCCTCCGCGGGCGGCGACAACCGGGCGGGCTCGAGCCGCGCGCAGCCGTCCTCGCAGACTTCGAGACGAATCGCGCCGCGCACCAGCGACGCGGTCGCGGCGTCGACGGTCACCCCGTGGCGCGACGCGAGCTCGACGGCGGCGTCGACCGCGGCGCCTGCGACCCGCGCGGGCCCGAGCAGCGCGCGCCCCGTCGCGACGCCGCCGCCCGACGCGCCAGCGCCGAGGGCCGCGGCGAGACGGACGGCGCGCTCGGCCTCGTCGCCCACCCAGCGGTCGAGCCCGAACACCGCGAGCAGCGCGTCGCCCCCGACCGGAATCGCGCGCGCCCCGAAGGCATGCGCGACGCCCTCGGCGAGCGCCCGGTCGCGCACGCCGCAAAGGTAGGCCACGGACACCAGACGCACGCGCTCCGTGGTGAGCGCGAGGTCGGGCTCGGCGGTGGGCGCGGATTCGAACGGCGACGGCGCGGGCGGCGCGGCGGGAAGCGCGTCGCAGGGGACGGCGGCGAGCATCGCGCGGAGCGCAGCGGCGTCGGCGGGGCGGGCGTCGCGGTCGCGCGAGAGGGCCGCGCGCACGGCGGCGAGAAGCGGCGCGGGGAGGCCGGGGCGCAGGTCGGCGAGGTCGGGCGGCGGCTCGACGAGGATCTGGAACAGAAGCCCCGCCGGGCTCGCGGAGGTGAACGGCGTCCGCCCCGCGAGGCACTGGAAGAGCACCGCGCCGAGGCTCCAGAGGTCGGCGCGGCCGTCGAGGTCGCGCTCGCCGCGGGCCTGCTCGGGCGGCATGTAGGCCCACGTGCCGACCACACCGCCGGTGGCCGTCCACGGCGCCTCGTCGGCGAGCCGCGCGATGCCGAAGTCGAGCACCTTCACGCGGAGCGCGGGGCCCTCGCAGAGGAAGAGGTTCTGCGGCTTGAGGTCGCGGTGGACGACGCCGCGGGCGTGGGCGTGGACGAGGGCGTCACAAACCTGGAGCGCGAGCGCGACGGCCTCGGCGGGCGCGAGCGGGGCGCGGGCGAGGCGCGCCGCGAGGTCCTCGCCGCGGAGGATCTCCATGGCGAGACAGGCGACGCCGTCGCCCGTGCGGCCGCGGTCGCGCGCGACGACGACGTTCGGGTGGTCGAGGCGGGCGAGCGCGCGCTGCTCGCGTTCGAAGCGGGCTTCGGCCGCGGGCGACGTCGCCGCCACCACCTTCAGCGCGACGCGCTCGGGCGTGCCCACGTCGCCGTCGTCACGCGCGACGTACACCTCGCCCATCCCGCCGCTCGCGAGGTGGCGCTCGATGACGTAGGGGCCGACGCGGGCGCCCGACGCGAGCCGTGGGGGCGGCGACATGGCCCGAGGATACGACGCGCCGCGGCCCGATTGGGCATTGACAGAACCGTGACCGCGCGGTGATGGAAGGGCGCTGCCATGCCCGCGACTCCCCCCGCACGACGTCCTCGCCCGCGCGCGGCCTCCGCGTCGCTCGCGGCGTGCGCGCTGGGGTGCGTCTCGCCCCGCACCGAGATCGTCGCGCGCGTCTCCACCGACCTCCCGACGGGCGCCGGCGCCGCGCTCCAGTCGCTCGCGGTGGAGGTGCGGCGCGGCGGCGCGTCCGGCGAGCTCAGGCTCCAGGCCCACGCGGTGCTCGGCGCGGGCACCGGCGAGTGGACGCTCCCCTCGACGATCGGCCTCCTCCCGAAGGACGGCGACGTCGACGGGACGGTCTGGATCTCCGTCGCCGGCTGCTCGACCCGCGCCACCTGCGACGCCGCGACGTCGCTCGTCACGCAGCGGGCGGTGGTCTCGTACGTCCGCGAGGCGACGCTGCTGCTCGACCTCGTCCTCGCGTCGCGCTGCGCGGGCGTTCGCTGCCCCCTCGACCAGACGTGCAGCCCCGCGAGCGGCACCTGCGTGTCCGCCGTGCGGCAGACGGAGCTGCGGCCCTTCTCCGAGCTCGACGCCGCCGCCCCGACGCCCGACGCATCCCCCGACGTCGCGCCCGACGCATCCCCCGACGTCGCATCCGACGCAGCCGCCCCGCCCGTGTCGCGGAGCTGCGCCGACGGCGGCACGGGCTGCGGGCTGGTGGCGGTCGCGGGCGGCTCGTTCGCGTTGGGCTCGGCGACGCCGTGCGCGTCGGAGTTCGCGACGCCGGAGGGGTGCGCGCTGCGGGCCTCGCCGCCGTCGCCGACGGTGCGGGTCGACCCCTTCTGGCTCGACGCCTACGAGGTGACGGTGGCGCGCTTCCGACGCTACTGGAGCGAGCGAGCGCGCGACGGGGGCGCCTCGGTGCGGGCGCGCCCGGTCGCCTACCCGGGCGGCCGCGACGTCGCCTGGCCCGCCGCCGCGCCGGCGGGCCCGCTCAGCAACACCGCCTGCGCGTGGACGTCCGCCGCGGGCGCCAACGAGTCGCGGCCGATGGACTGCCTCCCCTTCTGGCTCGCGATGGAGTTCTGCGTGTGGGACGGCGGACGGCTGCCCACCGAGGCGGAGTGGGAGTACGCCGCGCGCTGGCGCCCCGTCCCCGCGGAGGGCCTCGCGCCGGGCCGCTGGTACCCCTGGGGCGACGCCCCGCCCTCCGACGACTGCGACCGCGCCCGCTGGAACACCAGCGCCACCACCGCCTGCATGCGCTGGGGCGCGGGCACGGCGCCGGTCGGGACGTTCGCGCCGTCGGGCGGGCTCTACGACCTCGCGGGCAACGTCAGCGAGTTCACCGCCGACCGCAACACGCCCTTCGGCCAGGGGTGCTGGGCCGCGAGCGCCGACAACCCCCGCTGCGACGCCACGCTCGGCGCCGCCGCCCCCTCCGACGAGCGCGTCGTCACCCGCGGCGGCGGGTGGAACGCCGCCACCGTCGCCTGGCTCCGCACGCCCTCCCGCCGCGCCATGCCGCTCGACACGCAGAGCCTCGGCATCGGCTTCCGCTGCGCGAGGTCGCGGTGAGCGACGCCGCCGAGGCCGCCGCGCCCGACGACCCCTTCGACGGGCGCTACACGCTCGTCCGCGAGCTCGGGGCCGGCGGCGTCGGGCGCGTCTGGGAGGCCGTCCACGCCCACACCGGGCGCCGCGTCGCGCTGAAGATGCTCCGACCGCGCTTCGCCGACGACCCCCGCTGGACGCAGCGCTTCCTCCGCGAGGCGCGGGCCGTCGCGCGCATCCGCCACCCCAACGTGGTCGAGGTGCTCGACATGAGCGTCGGCCGCGCGCCCTTCATCGTGTACGAGCTCCTCGAGGGCGACGGGCTCGACGCGCGCCTCGCCGCCGCGCCCGACGGCCGCCTCGACGTCGACGCCGCCCTGCGCGCGCTCGTCCCCGTCGCCGCCGCGCTCGCCGCCGCGCACGCCGAGGGCATCGTCCACCGCGACCTCAAGCCCTCCAACGTCTTCCTCGCCCGCGACGCCCGCGGCGACGAGGCGCCCAAGGTGATCGACTTCGGCCTCGCCAAGCACACCAGCGACGACGTCACCGTCACCACCAGCGACATGGTGCTCGGCACGCCGGCCTACATGGCGCCCGAGCAGGCCCGCTCCGAGCCCGACGTCGACGCCCAGGCCGACGTGTGGTCCTTCGGCGCGACGCTCTACGAGTGCCTCGCGGGCGCGCTCCCGGTCGACGGCCCCAACGCCACCGTCGTGCTCCGCCGCCTGATGCGCGAGGAGGTGCGCCCCCTGCGCGACGTCGCGCCCGACGTCCCCGACGACGTGCTCGCCGTCGTCGACCGCTGCCTCCTCGGCGACCGCGCGCAGCGCTTCGCCGCCATGCGCGAGGTCGTCGACGCGCTCGCCGCCACCGCCGCCTGGCGCGCCACCGGACTCCCGCTGCCACCCCTCTCCTGCACGCGCCCCGAGCGCGCCCCGCGGAGCGCCCCGCCCACGCAGCCCGCCCCCGCGCCCGTCGCCGCACCCGCCTCCGCGCCCCCGGTTGCGCCGCGCCCGCGCGCCCTGCACGTGCTCACCTTCGTGGCCGTCGCCGCGCTCGCCGCGCTCGTCGGCGCCGCCGTCACCCGCTGGCACCTCGACGCCGCGCGCCCCGCCCTCGCCGCCGCCGCGCCATCCACCCCCGCACCCGCCGCGCCCGCACCCGCAGCACCCACGCGCGGCGCCCCCGCGTCGACACCGCGCGTCGAGGCGCCACCGCCCCCACCGAACGCCGCGCCCGCCCCGCGCCGTCTCCCGCCGCGGCCTCGCGTCGAAGCGCGCCCAGCGCCCGTCGTCGCGCCCGCGCCCGTCCCCGTCGTCGCCCCCGCGCCGCCTGCGCCGCCTGCGCCGCCCGCCGACCCGCTCCAACCCGACCGCAGGTACCCGTAGATGCCCCGCCCGCTCGCCGCCGCACTCGCCGTCGCGCTCACGCTCGCGTCGCCGCCCGCCGCGGTCGCGCAGTCGCTGCCCGGCGCCGAGAACGTGGCCCCCGCGCGCTCCCTCTTCGAGCGCGGCCTCGCGGAGCTCGACGCGCGGCGCTACCCCCCCGCGGTGCTGCTCTTCGAAGAGTCCTACCGGCTCAACCCGGTGCCTGTGGTGCTCTACAACCTCGCGCTCGCGCACCGCGCCCTCGGCCACCACCACGCCGCCGTCGCCCACTTCGAACGCTACCTCGCCCAGTCGGGCGGCGACCTCCCCGAGGGCCGCGCCGAGGCCGTGGCCAACGCCGTCGCACAGCTCCGCGCCGAGCTCGCCGTGGTGCGCTTCGAAGTGACGCCCGCGAACTTCACCGTCAACGTCGACGGCCGCGACGCCGCGCCTGCGGACGGCTCGCTCACGCTCGACCCCGGCGCCCACACCGTGCTCGTCGGCGCGCGCGGCCACGTCGCCGAGCGCCGCGAGCTGCGCCTCGGCCCCGCGGAGCGCTACGTCTTCCAGACCGCGCTCCGCCGCGAGCCGACGCCGCACCCGCCGCCGCCGCAGCCCGAAGCAGGCGTCACGTCGCGCTGGTGGTTCTGGGCGCTCGTGGGCACGGCCGTGGCGGGCGGCGTCGCGGCGACGCTGGCGGTGACGCTCTCCAGCACCGAGGCCCCCGTCGCGGGGACGCGCATCAACGTCGAGGCCCTCCGCACGCCGTCGCGCTGACCCGCAGACCGCGTGCGCGCCCGCCGCGTCCAACGCGTGATGCGACTCCTCCCGCACGCCGCCCTCGCCCTCTCGCTCCTGCCCGCGGCCGCCGCCGCGCAGCCCCTCCGCGTCGTCGCCCTCGCGCCCGGCGCGTCGTCGTACGCCGCCGCGCCCGTGCAGGCTCGCGTCGGCGACGTCGTCCACCTCGCCGCGGTCGCCGGGCGCACCACAACGCCAACGCCCTGGCCCGCCGGGACGCGCGTCCGCTGGCTCCGCGTGGTGCCCCGCATGGAACACGTCGCTCGTCCGTCGCCCAACCCGGGCACCGCGTCGTTCTCCAACGCGGTTCTCTTCGGGCCGCGGCACGGGCGCTGGCTCGGCTACGACCGCCTGGAGTACGAGACGCGCCCGCTCGCACCCGAGGAGGGCGACGCGCAGCCCGACGGCACACTCACCGTCCGGGCCGCGCGCCTCGACCCCCCGCGCGGCGGCGCCGGCTCGATGTGGTTCTCCGCGGAGGTGACGCTGCCCGACGGGCGTGTGCTGCGCGCGCCCGACGGCGAACGCGTCGACACGCTCGGGCTCTCGCGCGACGTGGCCCGCGTGAGCTTCCGCGCCGACGACACCTACCTCGGCTGGCTCGGCACGTACTTCGGCGTCCCCAACGTGTTCGGCTCCAACGGGACCTCCGGCGACCACCAGACCGACCGCTACACCGGCGCCGACTGCGCCGACGTCCTCGTGGGCGCGCTGCGGGCCTCCGGGCGGCGCGACGTCCCCTACCTCTCCGTCGCGCAGATCGGCGAGGCCGCGGTGAGGCGCTCGCGCCCGCTCACGATCGACGCTGCGGGCCGCTACCTCCACGGTGCGGTCGCTCCGCGCTGGGGCGTCGACGTGGCGCCCGGCGACCTCGTCACCTTGGGCTACCTCGACGACGCGGAGAACTCCCTCCCGCGCGACTGGGACCACATCGTGGCGCTCGTCGCGGACGCCGACGGCGACGGGCTCCTCGGCGCGGGCGACACCATCCGCCACGTCACCGGCCGCGGCCTCGACGAGACCCCGCTGGTCCACGCCGGCGCGATGCGCATCGCCCTGTGGCGCTGGCGCCCGCGCGGGCGGCGGTGATCCGTGGCCCGGGGCTGACGCTTCGCCCGGGGGCTGAAGCCCCGGGCTACACGAGGTGAAGCCCCGCCTCCGCGGGGCTCCTCGCCTGCGGTCGCTCTGCACGCGACGAGGACGCGCCGGCCCCGGGTCTCCTGGGAGGCGCTCCGTTGGGACGGATGGGTTCGAGGTGAGCCACGCGTGAATCGGAGACGAGGAGCCCCGCGAAGGCGGGGCTTCACCTCGTGTAGCCCGGGGTTTCAACCCCCGGGCGACTGCTATCGCCGCCTCTGCTATCGCCGCCTCTGCGACCGCCGCCACTGCTACCGCCGCCTCTGCGACCGCCGCCTCTGCTACCGCTACCACGGCCACGGCCACCGCTGCTCCCGCCGCCATCTCAACCGCGCTCCACCTCGTCCGCAGTCGCCTCCAACAGGGCGTCGAGGGTGCGGTCGCGGTGGTGCTGACGTTGGTTGCAGACGTACGCGGCGACGCGGTCTTCGTCCCAGCGCGAGACGGAGAAGACGCCGTAGCTGCCCTGCCACCGGAACGAGAAGGGCAGGTCGGGCATCAGGTTCACGCGGTGCGCCGCCGCCCCTTTCACGGGCCCGATGAGGGCCGCGGGGGCGAGGGTCGCGGGCGCGCCCACCAGGAGGTGAACGTGGTCGTCCATGCCGCCGAGCGCGATGGGCACTGCACTGAGCTCGACGCACTTCGCGCGGATGCAGTCGTACGCCGCGGCTTCGACGGCAGGCGTGAGGAAGGGCGCGCGATCCCAGGTGGACCAGACGAAGTGGTAACGGACGCAGACATAGGGACGGGACATGATGGTGAGTTCCTTCGACGCGTAGCGCGAGAGCCGCAGCGAGGAGGCCCGCGGAGGCGGGCCTTGAACTTGTGTAGCCCGGGGCTTCAGCCCCCGGGGCTACGGAGAGGACGTGAACACCATCGCGGACGTGAACACCATCGCGGACGTGAACACCATGGCGACCACCGGCGCCATCGCCACCACGGACGCAGCTCGCCGCGCGGTCGCGCTCCTCCGCGAGTACCGCCAGCAGTCGCCCGGGGGTTGAAACCCGGACTACTGGGGCTGCCGGGGCTGCTGGGGCTGCTGGGGCTGCCGGGGCTGCTGGGGCCACCTCGTCTCCACCAGGAACAGCGAGATCGCAAGCGAGGAGCCCTTCGCTTCCGTCCCCCCGCGCGCTCTGGTACGCGTCCGCCATGCGCGAGCCCGACGTCCTCTTCTGCGCGCCCGACGACGCGGCCACCCTGAGCGCGCTCGCGCTCCACGGGCGCCGGCTCTACTTCACCACCTTCGAGCCCGCGCGCGTCGGCGTCATCGACCTCGACACCGGCCGCGCCGAGCTCCTCGCCGAAGCCCCCGCCGGCCTCTCCGACCTCGCCGTCGGCGACGACGGAACGCTCTACCTCGCCAACGCCTGGGCCCGCACCGTGTCGCGCCTCGCGCCGGGCGCCGCCGCGCCGGAGGTGATCGTGAGCGACCCCAACGCCGTCCGCGTCGCGGTCTCCGGCCGTCGCATCGCCTGGGGCGGCTCCACCGGGCCCGCCCACGCCGTGCGCGTCGGCGAGCTCCCCGCGCCCGCGCCCCGCACGATCGCGTCGCGCGTCGGCTCCGTCATCGCGCTCTCCGCCGACGCGGCGGGGGTGGTGTTCGCCACCAACGCGAAGCCAAAGCACCCCGGCGCGGTGTGGGCCGCGGGCTGGGGCGACGCGGCCGCGACGGTGCTCGCCGACGGGATGCGCTTCTGCAAGGAGTGCCTCCGCGCAGCCAACGGGTGGGTGTACTTCGCGGCGGAGTTCCCCCGCGCGAGGGCGAAGGACGACGGGCTGTGGCGCGTGCGCGAGGGCGCGGCGGCCGAGCGCGTCGCGGCGGTGTTCGACCCGCGGGGCTTCCTCGTGGACGACGACGGCGCCGGCGTCGGGGCCAGCTACGACGGCACGGTGTTCGAGTGCGACCCCGGCGGCGCGACGCGGAAGCTCGCCGACCTCGGCGTGACGACCGTGCGCGCCGTGGCCGACCGCGACGCGATCTACGTCGGCGCCGTGCGACCGCGCCCCGGCGACCGCGCGCAGATCTTCCGCGTCGCGCGCTGAAGCAGCCACTTTTCGAGGTCGCCAGCACCCCCGCTCGCCGAGGCTCGCGGCCTCCATCCCCGCTCGCCGAGCCTCGCGCGTTGACCCTTCCCCCGGCGCAAAGCCGCCAGGGAAAGGGGCACTGTCGCAACGAGGACCCACCGACGCCGAGCCACCGAGACGCCACGCGCACCCGACGCCGAGACGCCACGAGCACCAGACGCCGAGACGCCACGAGGGCCAGAGGCCGACGCGTCCCGGTCGCGACAGTGCCCCTTTCCCTGGCGGCTTTGCGCCGGGGGAAGGGGTCAACGCGCGAGGCTCGGCGAGCGGGGGATGGAGGCCGCGAGCCTCGGCGAGCGGGGGATGGAAGCCACCTCGAAAGGGGTGGCGCTGACGTGGCCCGTCAGTCCCGCGCGCCCGCGTCCATCGCCGCGACCGCGTCGCCCACGCCCGCGTCACCCACCGCAGCGTCGCTCCCGCCTGCGTTGAGCGGCACCAGCGACGGCCGCGCGCCGATCGCCCGCAGCCCCTGGTGCGCGTGGTCGATCGACAGGAACAGCACCCGCGCCGCCTCGCCCGGCGCGTGGAAGCCCGAGGAGTTCTCCGCCTCGATGAAGTCGAGGAGAAACTGCGCGCGCATCTGCTCGGTGCGCGCCCCGGCGAGCTGCTCGTCGGAGGCGCCCGCCGCGCGCGCCGCGCCGATCCCGCGGATCAGCTCGACCGCCACCTCCATCGCGCGGTCGCGCATGGCGTGGGTGCGGTTCTGGATCGCCTCCGCGCGCTCGCGCAGCTCGGCCTCGGGCACGCGGTGGCACGTCTGGCAGGAGTTGGCGATGTTGAGCAGCGGGCTCTGGACGTGGTGGTCGCTGATCTTCAGCCCGCCCTCGCGGCGGTAGGGCATGTGGCAGTCGGCGCACGCCACCCCGGCCCGCGCGTGGATCCCCTGGTTGTAGAGCTCGAACTCCGGGTGCTGCGCCTTGAGCACGCGCGCGCCCGACTCGCGGTGCGTCCAGTCGCGGTGCCCGTCGCGCTCGTAGTACGCCAGGATCTCGTCGGCCCGCAGCCCGTTCGACCACGGGAACGTCAGCCGCTTCTCGGGCCCGCGGAAGTAGTACTCCACGTGGCACTGGCCGCAGACGTACGAGCGCATCTCCTGGTGCGTCGCGTCGCGGTTCACGTCGAAGTCGGGGCGGCCGCGCGAGGCCATGTACGCGCGGATGCCCTCCATGAAGGCAGGGCGCGTCACCCGCAGCGCCATGCTGGTCGGCTCGTGGCAGTCGATGCACGCCACCGGGTGCCGCACCTCGCGCCGCGCGTCGGCGTAGGGCATGTGGTTGAGCGCCTCGAAGCCGCGCGTGATGTCGCCGCCGCCGAGGCGCCGGTACGCCTTCCACACCGAGGCGTGGCAGTGAATGCACGTGCCCGGCTGGCGCACCACCACCTGCCGCTCGGTGCTCTCCTGGTCGGAGAGCATGTAGGCGTGGCCGCGCTCCTCGCGGAAGTCCACCGCGAAGGCGTAGCCCGCCCAGAGCGTGCGGAGGCTCGGGTCGGCCTCGAGCCGCGACTGGGCCACCACCGTGCGGTGGTCGCGCGCGGTGGGCGTGTGGGGCATCGCCTCGCTGCCGCCCCAGCGCGTCCGCTGCATGTCCACGGTGCGCCGGTAGCCGTCGTACTGGAGCGGGAAGTTGCGCCCCCACACCGCGGGGTCGTCCGTGTCCTCGGTGAGCTCGACCACGCGGAAGAAGGGGTTGCGCGCCTCCACCTTGTGTTCGAAGACGTTCATGAGGAGGGCGACGACGCCGGCGGTGGCGACGGCGGTGGCAACGGCGACGAGCGCGAGGCGGCGCGCGACGGGGGGAGGCTTCGGCGGGTCTGTCGTGTCGGTCATGGCGGTGTGTCGCGGCCCTTCAATGGAGGTGTCCGACGTTGGCGTGGCAGCGGACGCAGGAGACGCGCGCATCCGCGCGGCGGACGCTCCCCTGCGCGTGGGTCTCGATGGCCGACGCGATCGTGGCGTGGCACCCGCGGCAGGCCTCCTCGGTCACCGCGCGGTTGAACTCGCCCATCTGGATGGGCTCGCGGAAGCGCCCCGTGGTGAAGGCCCACGAGTGGTGGAGGCCGTTGCGCGCCTTCACGTAGAGCTTCGGCAGGAGCCCCGGCGGCGCGTGGCAGTCGTTGCAGCCCGCGACGGCGCGGTGGCTCCCGTGCTGCCAGCCCTCGAACTGCTCGCGCATCACGTGGCAGTTGACGCAGGCCCGCGGGTCGTTGGTGAGGTAGGCCCCGCCGCGCGCGTAGGTGAACGTGAACCCGCCGACCCCCACGAGCGCGCCGACCCCCGCCGCGAGCAGCGTGAGCAGGTGCCGCCGCAGGGCGGTGAGCGCGGTGCGCGCGCGGGAGGTCTGCGCCATCCCCGCGTGGATAGGCGGTGGGGTCACCCCCGAGCGATGACAAATGTCATGACGACCGGAGGCCGGTCAGGCGGTCAACGGGGCGGCTTCACCACCGCGTCGAGCGGCCCCTCGCGCACGAGCAACCAGTAGTCCGGCAGCGGCACGAACACGCCGCCCACACGGAACACCTCCCACCCCAGCAGCAGCTCCGCCGAGCCCGCGTTCACCGCGACGAGCGGGCAGTAGCCGAAGCGCGCCACGTCCCACAGGAGGTTGCCCGCGACGCCGTAGTCCAGGTAGTCCTGGCCCGTCCAACCGCCCGGGAAGCGCTTCCCCGCCGCGGGGAGCAGGTGGTAGTGCCCGAAGGTCACCGGCGCCCCGTCGCGCCCGCGCAGGGGCTCCTGCGGGCCGTCCACGCCGCGCTGCTCCATCCGCACGTTCCACCCGCGGAGCGAGCCGGTGGCGGGGTCGCGGTGGAAGGTCTTGCGGAAGGTCGTCCAGAGGATCTTGTGGACGAAGCCGGGCAGCGACAGGTCGATGCCGAGGTACTGCGTGTCGTCGAGCGCGCCCGCGGGGATGGGGTGGGCCGCGCGAACCACCGCCGCGAGCTCCTCCCGGCGCATCGCGCGGAGGTCGTCGCGGGTGAGGGTCACCGCGCCCCCGCGGGCCGCGTCTCCCAGCGCATCTCCAGCGCCGCGGTGCGCCGCAGCTCGCGGAGGTAGAGGTCCTGCTGGCGGAGCATCTCGCGGTTGAGGAGCGCGGCGTAGAGCCGGTCGCGCACCTCTTCGAAGGGCGGCGGCGTGGCCGCGCGGCGCGACACCACCCGCATCACGTGCCACCCGTTGGGCCCGCGGATCGGGTCGCTCACCTCGCCGTCCGCGAGGCCGCTGAGCGTCCGCTCGAGCGCCTCGGGGATCGTCCCCGGCGCCACCTCACCGAGGTCGCCGCCCGACCCCCGCGACGCCGCGTCGTCCGACACCGCCGCGGCGACGTCTTCGAAGCGCTCGCCCCCGCGCACCCGCCGCGCCGCGTCCGCCGCGCGCGCCCGCACGGCCTCCACCGCCGCGTCATCCGCACCCTCCGGCGTCGCCAGGAAGATGTGGGCCGCGTGCAGGATCGACGACCCCGCGGCCTCGCGGACGAAGCGGCGGTAGGCCTCCTGGAGGTCGGCGTCGGTGAGGTTGATGCGCCCGCGCACGCGGAGCTGGAGCACCTTCAGGCGCCGCACCTCGGTCTCCATGTGGGCCCGGTACTCGGTGATCGACACGCCCTCGCGCTGGAGCGCTTCGAAGAGCTGCTCCGTCGTCACCCCGCGCTCCTGCGCGATGCGCCCGATGAACTGCTCGACGTCCTCGTCGTTGACGGTGATGTGGAGCCGCGTCGCCGCCTGCCGGATGAGCTGGTCGTCGACCATCCGGTCGAGCGTCTCGCGCAGGATCCGCTGGCGCATCTGCTCGCGCTCGGCGCCGGCCGCGCCCGCCGGGATCTCCGCGAGGAAGGGCCTCGCCCGCCGCTCGACGTCCGAGAGGAAGATCGCCTCCTCGTCGAGCACGGCCACGACGCGGTCGATGATCTCCGCGCGGGCCACGGCGGGCAGCGCCTGGAGCGCGAGCGCGACGGACAGGGCGAGGGCGGTGGGGCGCAGCGCGGGGCGGTTCATGGGGCTCTCACGGGGGCGGCGGGTGCGGTGGGGAGACCCGGCGGCAGCGGGCCGGGGAGCGTCGGGACGGGGCCCTGCATCGCGGGCTGGACGCCGGGCGCGGGCTCGACCCGCACCGCGGCGAGCGCGGCCTCGTCGACCTGGACGGGCGTGGCGGCGCGCACGCGCTCGACCACCGCGCGCATCGCTTCCTCTTCCGCGCGCTCGCGCTTCTCGCGGGAGAGCCGCGCCCGGATGCGCCGCGACTCCTCCTCGAGCGTGCGCCGGATCGCGTCGCGCCGCGCCGTCAGGCGGATCACGTGGAAGCCGGGGCCGTGGTTCTGCCCGCCGTGGGCGCTCTCGACCACGGCGTCGGCGATCTGCCCGTTGCGCTGGAGCGCGAAGGCCGCGGCGGCCACCTCGGGCACCACGTTGCCGTTGCCCGCGCGCGGGAAGAAGCCCATGTCGCCGTCGGCCGCGTGCGACGCGAGGTCGACCGACAGCCGCCGGGCCCGCTCGCGGAAGAGCGCGTCGTCGTCGGGGCGCGCCTTCACCTCGGCGAGCACCTGCTCGGCCTCGGCGCGGCTGCGCAGGACGATCTGGCTCGCCCGCACCTGCGCCTCGGTGACGTACTCGTCGCGGTGGGCCTCGTAGTAGGCGCGCACCTCGTCGTCGGAGACGGCGGGCGGCGGCACCTCCGCGCGCACCGCGGCCTCCAGCCGGCGGGCGAGCTGGAGGGAGACGACGCGGCGCACCTCGGGCTCGTCGGCGAGGCCGCGGGCGCGGGCCTCGGCGGCGAGGAGCTCCGTGTCGACCCACGACTGGAGCAGCGCGCGCCGCTGCTCGGGCGCGTTGAAGCGGGCGCGGAGGTAGGGGTTGTTGTGCCCCATGCGCCGGTTGAAATCGCAGAGGGTGAGCACCTGGTCGTCGACGCGCGCCACGACGAGCTCGCGCTGGGCGGGGTCGAGGTTGTCGCAGGGGTCGTCGCGCCGGAGCCCGCCGTCGGGCCGCGCGGCCACGGCGGCGTCGGCCCGGGGCCGCGGGGGCGCCGAGGGCTTGCAGCCGCCGCAGCCCGCGACGACCGCGAGGGAGAGCACCGCCAGGAGCGACCGGGACATCACGCCGGGGGCACTACCACGGCGGGGCGACGGCCTTCAACAGACGGCGCGGCCGAAGCGCGTCAGGGCCCGGCGGGTCCCGCGTCGGCGCAGGTGACCCCCGCGTCGCCCGCGGCGCACGTCTGGAGCGTGTTGACGAGGCTCGCCCCGAAGCGCGCGAGCGCGTCGCTCGAGATGAACGGCGGCGCCACCGTGCGCGCCGGGCACCCCGCGTAGAAGGTGCTGTTGTACGTGCGCGCCCCGGCGGCCGTGGTCACCGTGAGCACGTAGTCAGGGAAGTCCGCGCCGCAGCCGCGCTCGGCGCTCACCGCGAGGGCCGCGAGCTGCGACGACACCGCGGCGCGCCCGGCCGCGTCGAGCCGCGCCGAGGCGTCCACCGTCCGCGAGCCGTAGCACCCGCGCATCGCGAGCCGCCCTGTCGCCGCCTCCCACGTCACCGTGTAGTCCTGCAGCGAGCAGCCCCCCGGCGTCGGCGGCGGCGGGAAGCCTCCGCTCACCCGCAGCGAGAAGCGCGTGCTGTCGGAGGTCCACACCTTGTCGCTAGGCTCGTCGGGCGCGGGGCTGCACGCGCCGAGCAGCGCGGCGAGGATGCATCCGTGGACGATTCGTTGGCACAACATGGCTCGTTCTCCCGTGGGTAAGTGGTCTTACGGGAGGAGAGAGCAACGCGCGGGCCACACCCCGATGGCTACAGCCACTCGCCGAGCGCGACGGCGCGGGCGCGGCGGGCGGCGGCGGCGTTGCTGCTGCACACCTCGACGCCCGCGGAGACGAGCGCGTGGATCTGCCGCGACTGCACCTGCGGGTCGCCGTCGGTTCCGGTGACCGACGCCACCACCACCAGCGTGCCGCCGCGCGCCGCCACCTGCGCCCGCGCCTCGCGGAGCGCGGGGGCGAGCACGGCCGCGGGGTTCTCGTGGGCGCGCGCGCCGAGGGGGACGTCCATCAGGAGCACCATGGAGGTCGGGTCGTTCGCCACCGAACGAATCGCCTCCAGCCGCGACTCGAGCTCGACCCGGGGGTGCCCGCGGCCCTTGCAGAGCGCGTCGTCGCCGAGGTCGACCACCAGGTGCGAGGGGTCGTTGAGGGCGCCGAAGAAAGCCCCTCCCTCGCGGAGGTTCGACGCCGGGCGGAGGGCGGGGCCGAGCACCGTCACCGCCTCCCACGCGAGCGACCCGCTGGCGTAGAGCCCGCGCAGCCACCGCTGCTCGCGGGTGAACCGCGGGATCGTGACCCGCAGCGTCGGGTGGTTGCTCACCGTGCCCGCCCCGGCCATCGACGCTGCCGCCCGAGCGGCGTCCTCCAGCGTCGCGACGAAGGCGACGTCGGGGTGCCGCGCCGGCGGGGTGTACCCGAGGAAGGCCGCCACCACCTTCGCCCCCGTGGCGCGGGCCCGGTCGAGCACGCGCGCGGCGACGGCGGGCGCGGGCGGCGCGGACACCAGCACCAGCACGCCCGTGTCGGGGTCGCCCTCCAACGCCTCCAGCGCCGCGAGCGTCGAGCGCCCGCCGCCCTCGCCGGAGAGGTCGTGCTCGCGCGTTCGAACCGCGCACGAGACCCCCGCCCCGTAGTGATGGACGAGCGTGGTCACCTCGCGCAGGGCGCCCTCCGACGAGCCGAGGACGGCGACCGGGCCCGGGCGCACGACGTTGGCGCAGCCCGGCGGCATGGCGGTGGCGAGCAACGAATCGATGCGGGCGAGCGCGTCGACCGCCGCGTCCGCCGAGTCGGCCTCCACGGCGACCACCAGATCGCCGCGCGCGGGGGTCAGGGGCCACGCGCTCGGGGTGAGGCCGTCGCGCTGGAGGGCCGCGAGGTCGCGGGGGTCGCCCGTCACCGCCGCCGCGCGCCGCACGCCCCGCAGCGCCCGCAGCGAGTCGGCGAGCCGGCGGCGTTCATCAGGGGTGGTCGCTTCGCCGCGGCGGACGGAGCCGCGGAGGAAGAGCGCGTGGGGGCCCCGCGGGGGGAGCGGCGGCTGTGTCATCGGCGACACAAAGCTTGTAACGCGACCGCGCCGGCCTTCACAAGCGCTCGCGGTGGTTTCCGTGCGGACGTTCTGCGATCATCTCGCGCGCATGATTCGCGCGACCCGCTCTGCACACGCCGTGACCTTTCTCCTCACCGCCGTCGCCGCTGGGTGTGGCGACGAGACGCCCGCGCCCGCCGTCCCCGCGGGCTGCACGGTGGCGCTCTCGCCCGGCGGCGCCGACCTCCAGCAGCGCGTGCAGACCGCGCTCATCGAGGCCCGCGCCGGCGCGACGGTGTGCTTCACGCCGGGGACGTACCTCTTCACCGCGGAGCTCTCGGTGTCGACGCCCAACGTCACCGTGAAGGGGACGGGGCCCGGCGTGGTCTTCGACTTCCGCAACCAGCAGCGGCCCGTGGGCGACGGCGGGATGACGGGCAGCGCCGCCAACGGGATGCTCGTCACCGCCGCGGGCTTCACCATCGACACCGTCACCCTCAAGAACTCCCCGGGCGACGGCATCCGCGTGCAGAACACCTCCAACGCGACCTTCCGCCGGCTCAACGTCTCGTGGGACGCGGGCTCGGTCACCGCCAACGGCGCCTACGCCATCTACCCCGTCAACGTGACGGGCGTCCTCGTCGAAAACTGCGAGGTCGCCGGCGCCTCCGACGCGGGCATCTACGTCGGGCAGTCGCGCAACATCGCCGTGCGCAACAACGTCGTCCACGGCAACGTCGCCGGCATCGAGATCGAGAACAGCACCAACGCCGACGTCTACGGCAACCGCGCCTACGACAACACCGCGGGCATCCTCGTCTTCAACCTCCCCAACCTCCCGGTGCGCGACGGCCGCCGCTGCCTCGTCCGCGACAACACCGTGGAGAACAACAACCGCGCCAACTTCGCCCCGCGCGGCGCCATCGTCGGGCAGGTGCCCGCGGGCACCGGGATGCTGATCATGTCGGCCGACGAGACCGAGGTACGCGGCAACACCGTGCGCGGCAACGAGACCACCGGGGTCGTGGTGCTCAACTACCGCTCGATCCTCGGCGACCCGCGCGACGCGATGTACTCGCCCTACCCCGAGACCACCTGGGTGCACGACAACACCTTCGCGACGAACGGCGCCGACCCCCACTACGACCTCCTGCGCAACGCGACCGAGATGCTCCCGCTCGAGGACATCATCTGGGACGGCTCGGTCGACCCCGCGCGCGCGTCCGACCCGACCGCGCGGTTCTGCATCACCGGCAACACCGGCGCCCGCTTCCGCAACCTCAACCTCCCCGACGTCGGCGCGGGCGCCCGCACCGACCTCGCGCCGCACAACTGCATGCACCCGGCCCTGCCGACCATCACGCAGCCGGTCGGGGGGTGACGCCCGCGCGCCTCGCCGCCCTCTGCCTCGCCGCGGGCTGCGCGTCGGAGCCCATCGCGCCCGTCGGTGACTCGCTGCGCGGCGCCTTTCCCCCCGTCCCCGTCCCCGCCGACAACCCGATGAGCGCCGCCAAGGTGGAGCTCGGGCGGCTCCTCTTCCACGACCCCATCCTCTCCACCGACCGCCAGGTGGCCTGCGTCACGTGCCACGGGCAGATCTGGGGCCTCTCCGACGGGCTCCGCGTCTCGGTCGGCGTCGGCGGCGTCGGGCCCGCCGGCACCGGCCGCCGCGGCCCCAACGTCACCCGCCGCAACGCCAGCACCCTCTGGAACGTCGCCTGGCGCCCCGCCCTCTTCTGGGACGGCCGCGCGGCCTCACTCGAAGAGCAGGCCCTCGGCCCGATGCGCGACCCCCGCGAGCTCGGCCGCCCACCCGAGGACGTCGCCGCCGACCTCGCCCGCATCCCCGCGTACGGGCGCCTCTTCGCCGACGCCTTCCCCGGCGAAGCGCCCGCCGTCTCCGCCCGCAACCTCGTCCGCGCCCTCGCGGCCTTCCAGCGGACCCTCGTCTCCACCTGGGCCCCCTACGACCGCTACACCGCCGGCGATCGGGGCGCCCTCGGGACCCAGGCCGTTCGGGGACTCAACCTTTTTCAAACACTGGGTTGTGTTGCCTGTCACGCGCCCCCTACCTTCGATCGTATGGTGTACGAACCATCGTTCTCGCCGGGCACGCCGGGGGCGCCGAGCGATGACGGGCGCGCGGAGGTGACCGGGCGCGCGGAGGACCGCGGGCGCTTCCTCGTCCCCACGCTGCGCAACGTCGGCGAGACGGGCCCATACTTCCACGACGGCGCCGTCGGCTCCCTCGCCGACGCGGTGTCGCTCGAAGCCACCCATCGGCCGGGCTCACGCGCGCTCACGCCCGCCGAGCGAGACGACCTCGTCGCCTTCCTCCGTGAAGGGATGACCGACCTGCACCGCCTCCCCGAGCGCCCCGACGCGGTGCCGAGCGGGCTGATGGTTCCGCTCGACGGGTACCGCATCCCGCGGTGACACCGGGGGCGTGGCGGGGTACACCCGAACCCATGCGACGTCTCCTGCCCGCGTGCGCCGCGCTCCTCGCGTGCGGCGCCGAGCCGACGCCCGCCCCGACGGGGTGGACGACGCTCCCGCAGACGCCCTACCGGACGCTCGCCGAGTGGCGGCTCTTCGAAGGGAGCGGCGCCACCCTCCGCCCGATGGATGGCGTGATGGCCTACGAGGTCATCTCGCCGCTCTTCTCCGACCACACGTGGAAGTACCGCTTCGTCGCGATCCCGCCGGGGCGCACGATCACCTGGCGCGCCGACGGCCGCTGGGAGCTGCCCGAGGGTTCGGTGCTCGCGAAGGTGTTCGCCTACCCCCGCGACGCCCGCGACCCGCGCTCGCCGCTCCGCCTGCTCGAGACGCGCCTCCTCGTCCGAACCCGCGAGGGCTTCATCCCCCACACCTACGTCTGGAACGACGCCCAGACCGAGGCCGTCCGCCAGGTCGCCGCCCCCACCGTCCAGGTGTCGTGGGTCGACGAGTCGGGCGCCACCCGCACCAACGAGTACGTCATCCCCAACACCAACCAGTGCCTCACCTGCCACGGGCAGCGGGGCTTCACCAACGCCCTCGCGATGCGCAACGACCAGCTCGACCGCCCCGGCGCCGCGGGCACCGCCAACCAGGTCGACGCGATGGCCGCGCGGGGATGGTTCGGCACCGAACCACCGCCCTTCGCCATGCGCCGGAGGTTCGCCCCGCCGTCGGATGAAGCGCTCCCCGTCGAGGCGCGGGCGCGGGCCTACCTCCACGCCAACTGCGGGCACTGCCACAACCCCCGCGACGCCTCCACCGCCTCGTCCACCGGGCTCAACCTGGAGGCCGACGAGTCGGCTCCGTCGGCCCTCGGCGTGTGCCGCCGCCCCGCGATGGCCGGCGCCGGCGCGGGCGGCCTCTCCTACGACGTGGTGCCCGGCACGCCCGAGCGCTCGATCCTGTTGTTTCGGATGCGAACGACCTCCGCCCGCGACCGCATGCCCTCGCTCGGGCTCAACTTCAACGACGAGGCCGGCGCCTCCCTCGTCGAGCGCTGGATCCGCGGGATGTCCGGCTCCCCCTGCGACCCGTAGACGTCACCGCCCCGCACTTGCCAGCGGCCCCGGCGCGGGATACGTCCCCCGCGTGAGCCGCGACGAGCCCGCCGCCCGCCCCCTCCTCGACCGCGTCCTGTCCGACCGGGTGCTCTACCCCCTCCTCGGCCTCGCGTTCATCGTGCTCACGATCCTGGTGCTGGCCCGCAAGCGCGACCTCGGCCCGGCGGCGGACTTCGACCTCCCCGTCGTCGCCGAAAACGGCGCGCCGGGCGCCGAGCGGGTGAGCCTCCACGGCCTCCGCGGCCGCGTGGTGGTCGTCGACTTCTGGGCCACCTGGTGCGGCCCCTGCCGCGCGATGACGCCGACGCTCCAGCGCCTCCACGCGCGCTACGGCGCCCGCGGGCTCACCGTGGTGGGCGTCAACGTCGACGAGGATGGGCCCGGCGTGGTCCCGCGCTTCCGGAGGCACTTCGGCGTCGGGTACCCGATGGTCTACGACGTCGGGATGGCCGCGTCGGCGCGCTACCAGATCCGCTCGCTGCCGACGCTGCTCGTCATCGACCGCGAGGGCCACCTGCGGTACCGCCACGCGGGGATGGAGGGCGAGGCCGAGCTCGCCTCGCTCATCGAGGGGCTCCTGTAGCCCGCTTCGCGCGCAGGATGTCGACGAGCTTGTAGTGGTCGATCACCGTCGCCCCGGCGGCGCGCGCGGCCTCGAGCCACGGGCCCGCGAGGTCGAGGTGCTCGCGCGAGGTGCCCGGGTGCTGGAGCGCCGCCGCGGGGATCCCCAGGCGCGCGCCGAAGTCGAGCAGCTCGCGCGTCCCGGCCTCGCCGGGGAGGTCGGAGAGCAGGTGGGCCGAGGGGCCGTAGCGTCGGTTGAAGGCGCCGCCCCAGTCGCGGGGCTCGTCGATCACGATCACGGCCGCACTCTACGGCCTCGCGGTCGAGACGGGAGCTCCCGCACATCCGCGGGGCGCGGGGCAAGAATCATCCGGAGCCCGTCGGAAGTGTGGCGCTCCCGTTGCGCCGCGGTGTAGCGTCTCGGAGAAGGTGTCGCCGCGGAGAATCGCCGCGGCGGACACCCAAGAGACGCCATGACCGCCGCCGCGTCCCGCCCCGAACCTCCCCTCGTCGGTACCACGATCTTCGATCAGTACCGCGTCGCGTCGCTGCTGGCGGGCGACGGGGTGTGCGACCGCTACCTCGTCCGGCCGCTGGCGGGCGGCGCGCCGGCGCAGGCGCGGGTCTTCGTCCACCCGGCCTTCGCGCGCGGGGCGGAGGCGCAGTGGGACGCGATCGAGGGGTCGATCCAGCGGCTCGGGATGGTGGAGCACCCCAACGTCCAGCGGGTGCTCTCCGCGGGCGTGCTCGACACCTTCGGCGAGTCGCGGCTGTGCCTCGTCACCGAGCACGCCGAGGGCGACTCGGTGGAGGCGCGGGCGCGCGGCGAGCGGCGCATCCCCGTGGCCGACGCGCTCGCGATCGGGCAGCGGGTGCTCCACGGGCTGGCGGCGATCCACCAGGTGGGCCTCGTGCACGGCGACCTGCGCGCGGGCAACGTGCGCTTCGCGCGGGGCCCGGCGGCGGGCGACGCGCTCTCGTGGCCCGTGCTCTGCGACGCGGCGATCGGCAACCTCCTGCTCGACGCGATGGGGCGGCCGCCGAGCCTGCGCGACCAGGTGCTCCACGCCGAGACGCTCGCGCCCGAGCAGATCGAGGGCGAGCCCGCCGGGGTGGCGACCGACCTCTACGCCTTCGGCTCGCTGCTCTACCGCATGGTGACGGGGACGGCGCCCTTCCTCGCCGACGACGACAGCGAGCTCCTCGTCGCGGTGCTCAGCGAAGACCCACGCTCGCTCGCCGAGGGCGGCGTCGAGGCCCCCGCCCCGCTCGAGGCCCTCGTGCGCCGCTGCCTCGCGCGCCGCCCGGAGGAGCGCTTCGAATCCACCGTGTCGCTCGTCCGCGCGCTGCGCGACTGCGAGCAGGCGATGGCGTCGCCGGGGCGCTCGGCCTCGGGGGGGCGGTCGTTCTTCGGCGCGTCGGGCGCGACGCCGCTCGAGAACAAGCGCCCCTCGCGGCCGGCGCCGAGCGAGAGCGGGCTCCACACCCCGCGCGCCTCCGACGCGCCGCCGAAGGGCCCCGACGCCACCGCGCGCCGCGCCGCGATCAAGGCTGACGCGCCCTCGCCCCTGCGCGCGTCGACGCTCCCGCCGGCCCCCTTCGCGCGGGCCCGCACCTCGCAGCCGCCGCCCGCGGTCGAGGCCCCCGAGCGCCCGTCCGCGGTGAGCTTCCCGGCGCTGTCTCCCCCGCCGCCCGTGGAGCCCGAGGCGCCGCGCGACCTGTCCCGCGCGCTCCGCTGGATGGGCGTGGCGCTCGGGGTGACGTGCGCGCTGGTGGTGGCCGCGGCGGTCGCGCTGGTGCAGGCCCGGCGCGCGCGGCTCGACACGGCGGTGGCGACGCTCCGCCCGCCGGCGCCGACCAACGTCCGCCTCACGCTGCGCGCCAACGCCGAGGGCGCGCAGGCGCTCCTGCGCGGGCGCTCGCACCCGCTTCCGCTGCTGCTGGAGGTGGCGCCGGGCTCCGAGCCGGAGCTCCTGGAGGTGACCGCCCCGGGCCGCGACCCGCAGCGGTTGTGGGTGGTCCTCAACGGGCACACCGAAGTCCAGGTGGAGCTCACGCCCGCCGCGCCGCCGAGCGCCCCGCCGACGCCGACGCGCGCGGAGTCGCCCTCCGAGCGCCGACGACGTGAGCGTCGGGAGCGCGACCTCGCGCGCCGCGGGATCCGGGTGGTGAGCGCGGCGGAGCCCACGGGGGCCACGGTGGCGGTGGCCGAGCCGCTGACGGGCGACGCAATCCAGCGCGTGGTCCGGCTGCACCGGGCGGAGGTGGGCGAGTGCGTCCGGCGCGCGCGGCAGAGCGCGCCGGGGCTCGCGGGGCGGCTGTCGGTGTCGATGGTGCTCGCGCCCGACGGCTCGGTGCGGAGCGCCACGGCCAACGACGCGGCCCCGGCGCACCAGGGCGTGGCGCCGTGCGTGACGGAGGCGGTGCGGGCGTGGCGCTTCCCGGCGACGGGGTCGACGGGCGACCTGGTGGTGGTGTACCCGTTCACGCTGCGGTAGCGGCGGGGCGCGGCGGGGGTGAGGCGTCGTGCGGCTTGATCCGCGCGGCGCCCCGGTGAGAGCGTCGTCGGATGAAGCCCGCCTCGACCGCCGCCCGCATCGCCGCGTGCACGCTCGCCCTGCTCGTCTCCGCGCAGCGGCCCGCGGCGGGCAACCCCCCCGCGCCCTCCACGGCGAGGACGTGCCGCGTTGGCCAGGCGCCCGCGTGCCCCGCAGGGACGGTGTGCGTCAACCTCCGGCCCGACCGCGCCGAGTGCAGGACGCCGCCGCCGGAGGCGCCGCTGCGCACGTTCACGCTGCCCGTCGACGCGCGGGCGGAGCTGCTCTGCACGCACGGCTCCGGCGAAGGGAGCCACTCGTGGGAGAACGCCTACTGGGCCCTCGACCTCAGCAGCCCCGTCGACCGCCCCGCCGCGACGATCCGCGCCTCCGCGGAGGGCGTCGCGTACGTGTTCCCGCGCGAGGGGCCTTGCCCCACACCGCCCGGCACCGCGGCGCGCTCGGAGAACAGCCCCTGCGGCCAGGGCTGGGGCAACCACGTGAAGGTGCTCCACGGCGGTGGGTACTTCAGCCTGTACGCCCACCTGGAGCGCGTCCTCGTGCGCGACGGGCAACGCGTGGCGCAGGGCGAGGCCCTCGGCGTGGAGGGAGCGACCGGCATGGCGGGTCACCGGCACCTCCACTGGAGCGTCCAGCGCCTCGCGGGCGCTTCGGAGGCGGAGTGGTTGCAGCACATCGACTGGATCGGCGACAGCGTCCCGTTCCGCTTCGAGGCGAGCGTCCGGGGCGCGCGGGCGACGCTCTCGCCGGCGACGCTCGTGTGCCCTCACGCCGGGCCGGGTGAGCTGCCGCCCGAGGTTCAGCCGCACCTGCGCGGCGTCCTCGATGCCGCGCCCGCCGCGCCCCGGCCGCTCGACGGCGTGAGCGTGGCCGTGGTGGCGACCCTCCACGCGGCGCACCTCCACGTCGCCGGCTACCCGGTGGCGCTGCTCGGCGAGGTGATGCGGGCAGCGCGGCCCGACCTCGTGCTGGTGGAGATCCGCCCCGAGCCCTTCGCCGCGGGCCACCTCGAAGACGGCCCTTTCGAGATGACCTACGCCACGCTCGTCGCGCGCGAACGCGGCATCGCGGTGGAGCCGATCGACTGGTGGCAGGAGTCCGACGTCGGCGCCCCGGAGCCCCGCCTCGCGCCGGACGCGAGCGCGGCCTTCGAACGCGAGATGGCGCCGCTGCGAGCGGCCTTCCAGCGCGCACCGGACTTCGCCACGGCCAACTCCGGCGCGCAGGCCGCCGTCGTCGCCGCGATGCGCAACGTCGAGGGCCGCTACTTCGACGGCAACCCCGTGTGGAGCCGCCGGCAGTCGTGGTTCCACCACCGCGCGATGGAGGCGATCACGCGGCGCCGCGCGCGTCGGGCGCTCGCGTTCGTCGGGGCCGAGCACCGCCCGGAGCTCGCGGCGTGGCTCGCGACGCAGGGCGCGGAGGTGCTCGACCCGCTGAGCCTCGGCGTGTCCGCGGCGGACGTCCCGGCAGGAGCACGCGCGCCCGAAGCGGTGGTCGCGGCGTGGCGCGAGGGCGCCGCGCGCCTGCGGGCGGCGACGGGGACGGGCCCACTCGCCGCGGCACTGCGGCGCAAGGCGCGGTACTTCGAACTCGCGGCGGAGCGCGCGGGCGCGTGCTGCGTCGACCCGGCGCCGTAGGGCCCGACGCGCCCACGGCGGGCGGTGTCCAGATCCGGCCATCGGGTGGATCGGCTTCGTCGCAGACCTCTCGCTCGGAGCCGTGACACGATCGGCCCACCGCGTTGCCCACCCCGTCACCGCACCATCCCGCGCTTCGGACGGCGCTCACGCTGCTCACGCTGGCGGGCTGCGCGGACGCGCCGACGGCGACCCCACCGGACGCGGCGGCCGACGCTCCTCGCCCCGACGCCTCGGCCCCCCTCGACGCTGTGCCCGTCGACGCTGCGACGCTCGACGCGGTGAGCCGAGACGCGGTGCTCGTCGATGCGGCACCCGTCGACGCGACGCCACTCGATACGGCCACCCAGGACACATCAACGCTCGACGCGCCTCTTGATTCGACCCGAGACGCATCAACGCTCGACGCGCCTTCCGACGCGGCACCTTTCGACGCCACACCCCTCGACGTTGCAGCTCCAGACGCAACGCCGCCTGACACATCGCCCCTCGACGCGCCCTCCGACGCAACACCCCTCGACGCGGCCCCCCGAGACGCGGGCTCACGCGACGCGTCGGAGGTCCCGGAGGCGTCCACGGACGTCGCGGACGTCGGGTGCGCCGGCGGCCTCTCGCGCTGCGGCGACGTCTGCGTCGACCTCCGCACCGACGCGAGCCACTGCGGCGCCTGCGGCAACCGCTGCGGCGGGTCGCTCGTGTGCCGGGGCGGGCGCTGCGAATGCGGCACGCCGCGCGGGTCGCCCGGCACCTTCACCCGCGCCGTGCGCGCGGGCGGCGAGGAGCGGCGGTACCGGGTGTTCGTCCCGCCGGGGTACGACCGGGCCGTGGCGACGCCGGCGCTGGTCGTCTACCACGGCCTCGGGATGACCCCCGACGAGATGGCCGCGGACACGAACCTCGACGCCGAGGCCGCCGCCCGCCTCGCCATCGTCGCCTACCCCGAGGGCCGCTACTTCAGTTGGAACGCCTCCATCTGCTGCCCCCTCGCCACCACCAACAGCGTCGACGACGTCGCCTTCTTCGACGCGCTGCTCGCCGACCTGAGCGCGACCTTCTGCGTCGACCCGCGGCGCGTCGGCCTCGCGGGCTACAGCAACGGCGCGATGATGGTCCAGCGCATCGCCTGCCAGCGCGCGTCGGTGGTCGCGTCGGTCTCCGCGGTCTCGGGGCCCTACGACGGGTCGTGCGCGCCCTCGCGGCCCGTCCCGATCCTCTACGCGCACGCGCTCGACGACACGCGGGTGCCCTACGACGGCGGCACCTTCTCGGGTCTCGCGGGCGTCTTCCTGCCGTCCGTCGGCGACACCCTGAGCCGCTGGCGAGCGTTCGATCGCTGCGGGTCGGGCACGACGACGTGGCTCACCGTCGGCGACACCACGTGCTTCCGGTTCAACGGCTGCGCGGAGGAGGTGTCCCACTGCCGCGTGGGCTCCGGGGGCCACCGCTGGCCGCGGCCCCCGCAGGCGTTCTCCGCGTCGCCCACGGTGATGGACTTCTTCCGCCGGCACCCGCTGCCCTGAGCCGCGCCGCGGGGATCAGGGCGTCAGCGCGCGGCTGTGTCGGCGAGCCAGGCGCTGAGCGCTTCGGGCGTTCGGTCGAGCACGACGTCCCCGACCGCGGCGGCGCCCTCCGCGGCGAGGCGGGCGAGCAGGCCGTCGCGCTCGGCGTCGGTCAGCGGGCGGCCCAGGCGGCGCGCGAGCTGGTGCTCGAAGCCCGCGGCCTGCGCGGCGACGCGGGTGCGAAGGAGTTCCGCCGCGAGGACCGGGTTGTTCTTCTGGAGGAGTGATCGGGCGACGGTGTCCTCGCTGAGGAGCTCGTCGACGAGGGCCCGCGCGGGGATGGGCACGACGAAGCAGGCGTCGGTGATGGAGGCCCCGTCGTCGAGGCGCCGCCAGCCGTCCTCGTCGCACGACCACTCGTGGATGGAGCGGTCGTTCACGTCGACGAGGAAGGCCCGGCGCACGCCGCGGGCGATGAGCGCGCGCGTCTTGGTCGTGACGTGGGCGAGCGACTCCGTGTCGATCACCTCGAAGACGATCTCCTCGACGCGCCGGCCGCCGGTCTTCTCATCGCGGGCCCGCGCGACGATCGAGACGTCCGGGGCGTGGTTGGACTTCGCCTTCGGGCGCGTGAGCATGTCGACCGCGCCGTGGTACTCGGGGCGCAGCGCAGCGCCGAGCACCGTCGGGAGGTGGAAGTGCTCGAAGCCGTGGTCTTCGTTGGCGGGTGCGAGCTCGTAGACCTGGCCGTCGACCACCTCGTGGCCGCTGCCCTCGTCGAGGAAGTTGTCGTCGATCGCCGGGAGGGCGGCGGGCGTACGCGAGGGAGCAGAGAGACCGTACGAGACCGCGCCGGGCGCGACGAACATCCGAGACGAGGAGGGCGGATCCACGATGCGAGCATGCCACAGGTGCGCGGGCGTCGGTGGGGCGGGAGTGCTGTGGCTCACGCAGGGCGGCGCGACGACGGGCTACCGCGCGACGACGGCCTCGCCGTCTTCGAGCCGGTCGGGCGGGTGCACGATGACGCGCTCGCCGTCGCGGACGCCGCGGGTGACCTCGACGCGGTCGCCGCCGCGGTGGCCGACGGCGACGGGGCGGCGGCGGGCGCGGCCGTTCTCGATGACGAAGACGCACCAGTCGCCGGCGCGGCGGAAGAGCGCGCCGAGCGGGACGGCGGTGACGCGCTCGGCCTCCCACACCGTGATCCGCGCCTCGACGCGCCAGCCGTCGCCGAGCGCGCGCCAGCGCTCGGGGGGCTCGTAGAGGTCGACGATCGCGTTGACGCGCTGCTCCTCGACGCCGAGCGCCGACACGCGGGTGAAGGCCGACGGCTCGACCATGCGGACGTGGCCGTTGAGCGCGTCGCCGCCCCAGCCCTCGACGCGCACGGCCGCGTTGGGGAGCACCTGCGCGGCGTCGGCGGTGAGCAGGTCGACGACGATCTCGAGCGCCGTGGTGTCGCCGACCTCCACCAACGGGGTGCCCGCGGTGACGACGCCGCCGGAGGCCTGGAGCACGCGCAGGACGCGGCCGCGCACGGGCGTCCGCACGTCGATCTCGTCGCCCGAGGGGGCGGCCTGCGTGGCCCGCGCGAGGACGGCCCGCGCGTTGGCGAGCTCGTACTCCGCGGCGCGCGCGGCGAACTGCGACGACGCGAGCTCGTCGCGGCGGCTGCGGTCGGCGAACTCCGCGACGGTGACGTCGTTGGCGGCGACCGCGCCGGCGGCCCCGAGGCGGCGCAGGCGCTCGAGGTCGTTGCGGGCGAAATCCGCCGCGCCGCGCGCCCGCTCGACGCCCGACTGGGCCTGGCGGAGCGCGGCCTCGGCGAGGCGGACGCGGCCGACGGCCTCGGCGCGCGAGCGGGCGTCGAGGGGCGTCGGGTCGACCGGGACGATCCGCGCGACCACGGCGCCCGCGGCCACCTCGTCGCCGGCGTGGAGCTCGCTGCGCCGGAGGTTGCCGGTGACGGTGGCGGAGATGACGTAGCGGTCGCGCACGCGGGTGCGGCCCTCCTCGTCGAGCGTCGACACCAGGCGCTGCGCGCGGGCGGGCTCCGCGTCGACCTCGGTGGGCTTAGGGCGCATGGCCGCGGCCCCCGCCGCCAGCGCCGCGGCCACCGACACGCCCGTCACGATCCGTCGAACCCATCCCATGGTCAGTCCCTCGATTTGAGCACGGCCACCATGTCGAGCTCGTCGACGCGGCGGCGGACGATGATGGCGCTCGCCACGCTCGCGGCCACCACCACCAGGGCGGCGAAGGCGTAGGTCTGCGCGGAGATGACGAGCGGCATGCGGAAGAGCTCGTCGTCGATGGTGGTGAGCACCATGGCGGCGAGCCCGCGGCCGATGGCGAGCCCGGCGGGGATCGCGAGGGCGACCTGGACGGCCTGCTCGCCGAAGAGGATCGACGACACCTCGGCGCGGGTGAAGCCGAGCACCCGGAGCGTGGCGAGCTCGCGGCTCCGCACCGAGAGGGCGATGCGGGCGTTGTTGTAGACGACGCCGACGGCGATGATCGAGGCGAAGGCCGCGAGCACGACGGACATCGCGGCGCTCATGCGCGAGGTCTCGTGGCGGAAGTACTCGATGGCGGCGGTGCGGCGGGAGGCGGACGCGACGGCGGGGGCGCGCTTGAGGCGGGCGAGGAGCGCGTCGCGGCGCGCGGGGTCGACGCGGAGGGCGACGGCGGTGACGCGGCCGCCGTCGCCGCGGAGGCGGTGGAGGGCGGCGAGGTCCATGTAGCCCATGAGCCCGGCGAGGTCGTCGACGAGGGCGGCGACGTGGACGTCCTTCGGCGCGCGGGCGCCCTCGAGGTCTTCGACGGTGACGACGTCGCCAGGGCCGACGCCGAGCCTCCGCGCGAGGGCGCGGCCGAGGACGAGCCCGTCGGGGGGCAGCGCCCAGCGGCGGCCGTCGGCGTCGTAGAGCGTGCGCAGGGTTCCGTCGGCGGGCAGCCCCAGGATGGCGGCCTCTCGCACGCGCGGCCCCGCCCGCATGCGGACCCCGTCGACCCGCTGCGGCTCGGCGAGGAGGACGCCCGGCAGCCGCGCCACCTCCAGCGCCGCCCGCGGCGGCAGCGGCCGCAGGAACGACACCGTCACGTCGTCGGCCTGCGCGCGGGTGAACTGGAGGTCGATCACGACGTCGAGCGCGTCGAGCGAGAAGCGCCCGGCCACCATGATGGCGGCGGCGAAGGAGATGCCGAGGGCCGAGAGCGCGAGCCGCCCGGGGCGACGCTCGACCTCGCGGAGCACCATGCGGGCGGCGACCGGGAGCGCGCGGTGGACGCCCATCCGCTCGAGCACGGTGGGGGCGAAGCGGGCGGGGGCTTCGGGGCGCATCGCCTCCGCGGGCGGCACGCGGACGGCCTTGCGGACGGACTGGAACGCCCCCGCGACGGCGGCGACGGTGCCCGCGCCGACGGCGGCGACGAGGGTGGCGGGCGACGGGCGGAAGGCCAGCACCGGGAAGCGGAAGTAGTCCCCGTACATCGCGACGAAGGCGCGCCCCGTCCACACGCCGAGCGCGACGCCGAGGGCCGCCCCGAGGAGCGCGGTGACGACGGCCCACGCGAGGTAGTGCCGGGCGATGGCGCCGTCGTCGTAGCCGAGGGCCTTGAGGGTGGCGATCTGCTCGCGCTCGAGGCCGAGCAGGCGCGAGAGGACGAAGTTGACGAGGAGCGCGGCGACGCCGAGGAAGATCGCGGGGGTGACGGTGGCCTGGCCGCGGAGCTGGCCGAGCTCCTGCTCGACCCAGCGGGCCGAGGGGTGGCGCTCGCGGCCGTACGCTCCGACGGCGCCGTAGGGTTCGAGCAACGCGTCGAGGGCGGCGACGACGCGGGCCCGCGAGGCGCCGCGCGAGAGGCGCACGCGCAGGTCGTTGAAGGCGCCCTCCATGCGGAAGGCCGACTCGACGGCGGCGGCGTCCATCCAGAGGACGCCGAAGCGGCGGTCGTCGGGCACGATGGCGCCGGGCTGCACCACGTAGACGAACTCGGGCGAGAGGCCGACCCCCACGACGCGGACGACCTGGCGGCGGCCCTGGATGACGGCGGTGACGGTGTCGCCGGCGCGCAGCCCCCAGGCGGTGGCGAAGGCCTCGGAGACGAGGGCCTCGTCGGCGTGGGCGGGGTCGGGCATCCGCCCCGAGCGGACGTAGACGCGCCCGAGGGACTCGCCCTCGTCGCGCGGGAGCGAGACGAGCCTACCCACGACGGGCTCGGCGAGGCCGGGCATGTCGAGGGCGATGTCTTCGAGCACGCGGGCCTCGACGGCGTCGACCCCGTCGAGCGCGGCGGCGCGGCGGGCGACGGCGCGGGGCGCGCGGCGCACGGGGGCGAACACGTCGGCGAAGCGCGAGCGCGCGTACCAGCCCTCGCACGACGCGATGAGCGAGTCGTAGGCCGAGCGCATGGAGACGAGCGCCGCGACGCCGCAGGCCATGACGAGCGCGATGGTGAGCACCTGCGCGCGCAGGCGCCAGAGGTCGCGCAGGAGCTTGCGGGAGAGGGCGCTCACCACGCGAGCTCGCGCGCCTCGGCGCGGGCGGCGTTGCGCTCGTCGCGCACGACGCGGCCGTCGCCGAAGCCGACGACGCGGTGGGCCATGCGGGCGATGACGGCGTTGTGGGTGATGACGGCGGTGGTGGTGCCGAGCTCGCGGTTGACGCGGGCGATGACGTCGAGGACGAGCACGCCGGTGGAGGCGTCGAGGGCGCCGGTGGGCTCGTCGCAGAGGAGCACGTCGGGCCGGCGGGCGACGGCGCGGGCGATGGCGACGCGCTGCTGCTCGCCGCCGGAGAGCTGCGAGGGGAAGTGGTCGGCGCGGGCAGCGAGGCCGACGAGGGCGAGGGCCTCGCGGGCGGGCATGGGGGACGGGGCGATGTCGGTGACGAGCTCGACGTTCTCCCGCGCGGTGAGGGAGGCGACGAGGTTGTAGAACTGGAAGACGAACCCGACGTGCTCGCGGCGGAAGCGGGTGAGCGCGCGGTCGTCGTCGAAGTCGACGGCGCGCCCGCGGTAGCGAACCTCGCCGGCGGTGGGCCGGTCGAGGCCGCCGAGGAGGTTGAGCAGGGTGCTCTTGCCGCTGCCCGACGGCCCGAGCAGCACGGTGAACTCGCCCTCGCGGAGCGCGAGGTCGACCCCGCGGAGCGCGTCGATCTCCACGTCGCCCATGCGGTAGCGCTTCGACAGGGAGCGCGCCTCGAGCACCGCCGGCCGCTCGGTGGTTGCGTCCGCGTTCACGGCGCGTGACGATGGCCACGGGCCGCGCGCGAGGCAATCGTAATCCGAACGGAACGCGTGACGCCCGGGGGCACGGCACGCCGCGGCGCGCGAAGGGGCTTGACGCGCGCGGGCCTTGGGGGCGTTGATCGCGCGCACACCGCCCGAGGAGCCACCGCATGCCCACGCCCGCGAAGAAGACCGCCCCGAAGAAGACCGCCCCGAAGAAGAGCCCCGCGAAGAAGGCCCGCGCGAAGAAGGCCGCCGCGCCCGACGCCCGCGAGGCCGCGCGCGCCGGCAAGCGCCTCGCCGCGGCGAACGCGGAGCTGAAGGAGGCGAAGCGCATGGTGCGCGGCGTCGAGAAGCTGGAGGCGAAATATGCGCGCCAGCACGCGGCGGCCACCGCGGGGCTCAAGGCGCTCCGGGGCAAGGAGCGCGCGCTGGAGAAGGAGATCGCGGCGCTGAAGAAGTCGGGCGCGCGGGCCCCGAAGGCGGCCCCGAAGACGGCGCCGAAGGGCTGACGGCGCGATGGCCGCGACGGACGACGGGGCGCGCTGGGACGCGATCGAGGAGGCGCTGGAGCTCCTCCGCGAGGAGCGTGCGGACGAGGCGATCCCGCTGCTGCGGGCGGCGCTCGAGCGCGACCCGGGCAACGCGTACGCGCACTTCCACCTGGGCACGGCGCTGGCGTCGCAGGGCAAGCACGGGCCCGCGCTCGCGGCGCTGACGGAGGCTGAGCGGCGCGCGCCGGGCTACCTCGGCGCGGCGGTGGCGGCGGGCTGGTGCCTCCACGAGATGGGGCGCTTCGCCGAGGCGGTGAAGGCCGGCGAGCGCGCGCTGGCGATGCAGGCCGACGACCCCGACGCGCTCCACCTGCTGGCGCTCTCGCACGCGGAGCTCGGCGCGCCGCACGAGGCGGCGGCGTACCTGGAGCGCTACCTGAAGGCCAACCTCACTGCGGAGGAGCGCTTCGAAGCCGACGCGCTGCTTCAAGCGCTGCGGGGCAAGGCGGCGGTGCTGGAGGGCGAGTAGGCCGTGGGGCTGCTGACGGCGTTCGTGGTCGCGGACGTGGCGCAGGCGGCGCGCGTGGGCGCTGCAACGCGGCCGGTGGAGTCGTTCGGCGGGTGGGCGTCGAAGTGGCTCCACGCCTTGGAGCTCGAGGCGCTCTGGGATGCGATCGACCCGACGCACGACCGGCGGGAGGTTGCGCTCGGGCCGCTCCTCTACGCACGCCGAGAAGACGGGCCGTGGGTGACGGAGGTGAACCCCGCCCTGATCACGCGGCTGGCCGCGCTCGATGTCGTCGACCTGCCGCGGCTCGCCGAGCGTGGCGCCGAGCAACTTCAGGACGCGAACGGCAACGACTACACTGCGGGCGACATCGCCGTCGTCCTGCGGAGGCTCCGCGAGGTGGCGCAGCGCGCCCGAAGCGACGGCCGGGCGCTGCTCCATTGGGCGTCGCTTTGAGCGCCGCGGCCGGAGGGCGTCCGTCGCAGCGAACTCGCCCCGCGGCGAGGGTCGCGGAGCTAGCGCAGTCGCTGCTCGCCGCCACGGGGTGGCGGTTCTGACGATTGTTCGACGTCGACCGCGTCTACCGCGGCGTCGAGCCCGAGCCCGGCGCCCGCTCCGCGCGCTGCCCCGGCCCGCCGACGCGGGCCCGTGATAGCCTCCGGCGCATGGGAGACCCCGCGCGCGCCGTCGACTCCATCCCCCCGGACACGTTCGCCCGAGAGGTCGCCCTCGTGGTTCGAGGGTACGGCGCCGTCGGGCTCGTGGAAGTCATATTCTTCGACACGCCCGGCGGCCGCTCGGCCGTCGTCGTGACCCGCGGCGAAGACGTCGTCCGCGACGAGCAGGTCCGCGGTCAGCTCTCGCTGTTGAAGATCCAACGCGTGGCCTTCCTCCCGGAGGACTTCCCCGTCACCATCGTCGGCGGCACCCGCGTCCGACCGGCGCCGCCGCCCGACAACGGCGCGGACGCCGTGCGCAAGCGATCGGCGCAGTACCGCGCCGACCTCGCGCGAATGGGCGTCCCCCTCGACGGACCCGAGGCCCTCCTCACGCCCGAGGCGTTCGACGAGGAACTCCGCGCGCTGACCGGCCGGTGAGCGTCAGCGTCTTCTACGACGTAGCCTTCGCCCGTGCCCTCCGGCTCGCGCCGAGGGCGCTGCTCCCCGAAGTGCTCGCCGTTCGCGATCGGATCGTCGCAAACGCCCCGAACCTCCCCGCCCTGGTCGACGGGCTGGTCACCGAGGCGCTCCCCGACGTGCGCTACGCGCGCCACGTCCCGCTTCGGCCGTGGGTCGTCGTGTACTCCTGGGAGGTCTCGACGCAGACGCTCGTCTTCCGCGCCGTGTGGGCCCTCGACCCGCCCTTCTGACCCCTCCCCTCACCCTTCGCCTGCGCCCGCGTCGGTGCTACACCCGGCGCCACCATGGGACGCTTCGACGACCGCGCCACGCAGCCCGCCCGCGGCCCCGCGGACATCCTCCGCTGGCAGTACGAGCGCATCACCGGCCGCACCCGGCGGCGCGAGCGGAGCCCGCAGGGCGCGCCGCGCCGGCCCAACGACGGCGCCCTCGTCCGCGCGCTCGCTGCGTCGCTGACGTGGGTGGGTCACGCGAGCTTCGTCGCGCGCCTCGGCGGCAAGCTCGTCGCGATCGACCCGGTGTTCTCCGAGCGCATCCAGGGCGTGGTGCCGCGGCTCGTCGGGCCGGGCGTGGTGCCCGAGCAGCTCCCGCCGCTCGACGTCGTGCTCGTCAGCCACAACCACTACGACCACCTCGACCTGCCGTCGCTGAAGCGCGTCGGGCCCGAGGCGCTCTACGTCGTCCCGCTCGGCAACGGCGCCACGCTGAAGCGCGCGGGCATGCCGCGCGTGGTGGAGCTCGACTGGTGGCAGACGCACCGGGCGGGCGAGCTGGAGGTGACGCTCGTGCCCGCGCGCCACTGGTCGATGCGCGCCCCGTGGGATCGCAACGACGGGCTCTGGGGCGGCTTCGTGCTGCGCGGCCCCGAGGGCGCCGCGTACCACTCGGGCGACACGGCGTACTTCGACGGCTTCGCGGAGATCCGCGCCCGCTGCGGCGCGCCCGACTGGGCGATGCTGCCGGTGGGGGCCTACGAGCCGCGGTGGTTCATGCAGCCGCAGCACATGGACCCCGACGACGCGCTGCGGGCCTTCGAAGACCTCGGCGCGCGCACGATGGTGGCGATGCACTGGGGGACGTTCGTGCTCACCGACGAGCCCGCGGCCGAGCCGCCGGCGCGCACGCGCGAGGGCTTCGCGTCGCGGGGGTGGGACCCGTCAAGGTTGTGGGTGATGGAGGTCGGGGAGACGCGGGAACTGTCCCGCTGAGGAAGGTCAAGGGGCGCAACGGGTGCGGCGGCGCGCCGCGCGCGTCACGTCCAGAAGGCCAGCACGCCGACCATCAGAAGGAACAACCCGACGGTCGTCAATCCATCGATCATCGCGGGGTTCTTCAGCCTACGGAGCATTGGGGGGCCTCGTCTCTGCCACTCTTGTTGCCCTTGCGGGGGCCGACATTCACCACAGCGGCGGGTGAAATGAAAGCCTCAACCGGCCCGCCGTGTCCGCCGCGTGCGGGGCGGACACCGCTCTTCCCGAGCTTGCACGCGCGCGCGAATGTCCCGATGCTGGCGCCATGTTCGACGAGGAGACGCTGGCGAAGGCGCGCGCGGTGCTCGACGGGTGCCGCGCGCGGGGGTGGAAGGTGTGCACCGCGGAGTCGCTCACCGGCGGGCTCATCGCCGCGGCGCTGACGGAGGTTCCGGGTTCGTCGGACGTCGTCGACCGCGCGTACGTCACCTACTCGTACGAGGCCAAGGCGCAGATGCTCGGCGTCCCCTACGACCTCGTCGCGGCGTGCGGCGCGGTGAGCGAGGCCGTGGCCCGCGCGATGGCCGCGGGCGCGCTCGCGCGGTCGCACCCGTGCGCGCACCTCTCGGTCGCGGTGACGGGCGTCGCGGGCCCGGGGCCGAGCGGCGCCAACCCGGCGGGGCGCGTCCACCTCGCGTCGGCGATGCGCGGCGGTGAGGTGCTGCACGCGCAGCGGGACTTCGGTTCGAGCGGGAGAGACTCGGTCCGCCGCGCGACGGTGCTCGCCGCGCTCGACCTGCTGCTCGCGAGGCTCTCCGAGGGATAGACGGGAAGCTCAGCCGGTCGCGTCGAGGCGCCGGTCGAAGAGCGCGCGCAGCTCGCCATCGGCGCCGGGCGCGAGCACGGTGGCCTCGAGTTCGCCCTCGCCCGCGAGCTCGCCCTCGGCGAGGACGCGCGCCTTCACCTCGCCGCCGCACGCGCGAAACGCCACCCGCAGCGCCGTCGCCGCGCCCCACGCGCGCTGGGGTTCAGGGCGCGCCGGGCGGGCCTCCGGCGGCGGCGGGGGGACGAACGACCGCGCCGGCGCGATCGACGCGGCGGGCCTGCGCTCGAGCGCGACGCGGGCCAGCGGCGCCATCGACGCGCGCACCGGAGGCGCCATCGAGGGCCGAGCCTCCGCGGGCGACGGGAGCGAGCGGCGCGCGCCGACCTCGACGCCCTCGGGCGGCGTCAGCGAGGCGCGCCCGATCGCGGCGTGGCGGCCGGTCGCCGAGCGGAGCGGCGTGGCGGGGACGGCGGCCGCGCGGCCCGGGAGCTCGAGGTCGACCGGGCCCTCCGGCGCGGGCGGGGGCGCGAGCGAGGGGTCGGAGGCCAGCGCCGCCGCCTGCTTGGAGAGGTCGAGCCCGCGCGCGTCGAGGCCCGCGTCGAAGGCGTCGTCCACCGCCTGGCGGAGCCACTTCACGGCGTCGCGCCGGTCGCCGCGCTCCCACATCGCGCGGCCCACCTCCAGCGCGACGAGGACGGCCTCCGGGTCTTCGGGGAGGCTGATGGGGAAGGTCGTCATGGTGTGTCCGCTGACCTTCAACGGCCGGCCCGCGCCGCGCCTCAAGCGCGCGGATGGAGTTTCAGCCAACGCCTCGATGCGTGTAGCGTCGGCGCCGCCATGGGCGCCCCGGTCCGAGCCTCGCTCAGCCTCCTCCTCGCGGTCGCGTGCAGCGAGCCCGCCGCGCCCGCGCCCGACCCCGCCGACGCGCCCTTCGCCGCGCTGTCCGCGGGCGTCGCGATCGAGCTCGTCCCCACCGCGCCCGCCGTCCGCGCGCGCTGCGCCGCCGAGCTCGCCGCCACGTACTGCGCCCCCGCCGACGCGCTCGCCGCCGCGCGCGCGTGCCGGGCCCGGCTCACCACGGAGGAGCGCGACGCCTGCGACCCCGCACTCGGCTGCGCAGCGCCCTACACACCGACGCGCCCCGGACCTTGCGTCGCGGGCCCCGCCTACGCCGCCCCCGGCCGCTGCATGGCGCCCGTCGAGGACGGCTGCGCCTTCTACCGCGCGTGCCTGGAGGGGCCGCACGCGTGCGGCGCGACGGGCTACGCGCTCGGGTTCGGCGAGCCGCTCTGCTACCTGTTCGTCCAGCGGCGCGGGGAGTTCAGCGCGGCGGGGCAGCGGTGGCTGCGGGGCGTGCGGACGTGCCTCCAGCGCACGCTCGTCGAGCTCGCGGCGCGCCCGTCGCTCACGTGCGACGCGCTCGCCGACGCCGCGTACGCCTCCCACGCCGGCTGCTACACCGCGGCCGGCAACTCCTACTGCGACCTGCCGCCCGAGGACATGGGGCGCCTCGCGGTGCTCCTCCGCCCGTACTTCTCCGACCCGCGGGTGACCGCGCAGATCCGCGCCGTCACCGACGTCTGCGCGCGCGCGTCGCCGTAGCGCCGCCGGGCGGCCGCGCTGTACACATCGGGAGGATGATCCACCGGCGCCTCGCACCCTTCCTCCTCGCGGTCGCGTGCAGCGAGCCCGCCGCGCCCACCGCCCCGACCGCCGACGCGAGCGCGGGCACCGACGTCGCCGCGGAGGCCGCGGTCGACGCCGCGCCGCCCGAGGGCGTTCAGCTCCGCGCGCACGCGGCCAACATCGTCCACGCCGAGGCCGCGGCGGAGGTGACCCAGTACGTCCTCTCCCGCACGCCGGAGCTGTACCGGGCGTCGGAGATTTTCTACCAGCACTTCGGCGACGAGTACGACTTCCTCTACGCCTTCAGCGACGGGCCGGTGGACGGCGCCACCGCGGCGGCTCGCTTCACCGTGGTGCGGCGCCCGGCGATCCCGGGGACGGGCCTCACGCGCGCGGCCCGCAACACCAGCTACCCCGCGGCCGCGGCTCGCCTGCGCGGCGCGATCGGCGTCAACTTCAACGCCGCGGGCAACGGCCCCACGCTCCACGAGACGCTCCACTACTGGTCGATGTTCTTGAACGCGAGCTTCGGCTTCGGGCGCGACCGCGACCAGGCCTTCGGCGCGCACTGGGGCGTCGCGAGCGTCGACGGCCAGCACGGCGGCTTCGACCTCGCCACCCTGCGCTGCATGCGCCCCGCCGACGCGCAGCCGCCGGGCTGCATGGCCGACCCCGACGGCGTCACCCGCATCACCGTCGGCACCTTCGGCCCCAACGCCAATGGGGGCGACAGCCGCCCCTTCGCGCCGATCGAGCTCTACCTCATGGGCCTCGTGCCCCGCGCCGAGGCCGGCGGCCCCTTCCTTGTGCTCGACGGCGCGCATTTCGTCTCCAACGACGCGGCCACCCGCCGCATGACCTTCGAGATCACCGGCGCCCACTCCGTCTCCCTCGACGACATCGTCCGCGCCCACGGCGAGCGCGCCCCCGCCGCCCCCGAGGACCGCGCCTTCCGCGCCGCCTTCGTGGTCTTCTCCGCCGCGCCCGTCAGCGCCGCCCGGATGGACGCCCTCGAGCGCTGGGCGGCGATCTTCGGCAACGACCTCGCCCACAACGCGCTCTACTCGTTCGAGCGGGCGACGGGCGGCCGCGCGACGATGTCCACCCGCCTCGGCGCCGCCCGGTAGCGCCGCGGCGTCCCCGCCGCTCGCGCCGCGCGCTGCATTTGTGTAAGCATCGCGGCGATGAGGCTCCCCCGCGCGGCCGCCGCGCTCCCGCTGCTCCTCGCGCTCGCCGGCTGCGCCGAGACGGGCGAGCTCCTGCCCACCTGCACGGAGGGCCGCAGCCGCTGCGTCGCGCAGGTGAGCGTCGGCGCGCGCTTCGCCTGCGCGGCCCTGCTCGACCGCACGGTGTGGTGCTGGGGGCGCAACGACGAGGGTCAGCTCGGCTACCCCACCACGGAGCTCTGCGCGGTGGAGACGGCGCCCGGGCAGACGCGCCAGGTTGCCTGCCACACCTTCCCCTTCCAGGTGAACGACCTCGACCACGTCACGCGCGTGGCCGCGGGCGACGGCTTCGCCTGCGCGCTCCGCGACGACGGGACCGTCCGCTGCTGGGGCGGCAACGCGGCGGGCCAGCTCGGCACCGGCGGCACCGCGGCCTCGCCCCGCCCCGCCGCCGTGCGCGGGCTCTCGGGCGTCAGCGCGATCGCCGTCGGCGCCCGCCACGCCTGCGCGCTCGCGGGGGGCCGCGTGTCGTGCTGGGGCGCCAACGACCGCGGTCAGCTCGGCCGCGCGCCGGGCGCACGCCGCTGCGAGACGCTCGACGGCATGGTGGCCTGCGCGCCCGACCCCGCGCCGGTGGAGGGCCTCGTCGAGGTGACCGCGATCACCGCGGGCGCCGCGCACACCTGCGCCCGCACGTCGGACGGCTTCGCGGTGTGCTGGGGCGACGCGCGCTACGGCCAGCTCGGCGGGGGCGAGGCGAGCGGTGAGCCCGGGCCGACGCCGCGCTCGACGCTCGACGGCGAGCTGCCGCTCTTCGACGTCGCCGAGATCGCCGCGGGCGCGTGGCACACCTGCGCCCGCCACGCGGCCGGGCACCTCTGGTGCTGGGGCCGCGACGACCACCGCGAGCTCGGGAGCGAGGCCCCGACGCCGACGCCGAAGGGCTGCGCGTCCGCCTGCGCGACGCGCGCGACGCCGGTCGACGGGTACGCCGCGCCGCCGATGGACGCGGGGCTCGGCGACGCCGCGGTCGAGGACGACGCGGGCGAGACAAGCGACGCAAGCGACGCAGGGCGCGTCGACGCGCGGAGCGATGCGCGGAGCGACGGGGCGGGGGGCGTGCCGCGGAACGACGCTGCGCGCGAAGACGTGTTCGACGCCGCGGTGGACGGCGCGGACGACGTCGCCGAGGAGCTTCCGCCGGTGGTCGTGCCGACGCCGCGCGCGGTGACGGCGGGCGGAACGTTCTCGTGCGCGCTGCTCTCCGACGGGACGGTGCGGTGCTGGGGCGACGCGACCGACGCGCAGCTCGGCGACGGGCGACGCGTGCGCGACCCGCAGCCGCCGTCGGTGGTAATCGCGACGCCGGGCGCCGCGCGCAACAATCCGCTCCAGGGCGTCACCGCGGTGTCCGCGGGGGCCGCCTCGGCCTGCGCGCTCCTCGCCGACAAGAGCCTGCGGTGCTGGGGTTCGAACCAGGCCGGCGCGCTCGGCAACGGCAACGTCAACCCCCAGTCGGGCCCCGTGCCCGTGACGTGGTGAAGCCATGAACCTCCGCCGCATCGCCACACTCCTCGCCGCCCTGGGCCCCGCCGCCTGCGCGGTGGATGACGGCGGCGCGGCGGGCACTGCGCCTGGCCCGTCGGGCGACCCGGAGTGCACCGGCGCCGCGTGCGTGCGACCGGGCGCGTGCAACGCGGGCCAGGCGTCGGCGCAGTTTCGCGGGCAGGACGCGCTGCCGGCAACCGTGGCGCCGTCGGCACGCATCCCCGCGCGCGTCACCTTCACCAACTGCTCCGGCGTCACCTGGACGAGCGACCGCTTCGCCCTCACGCCCGCCTCGCCCGAGCTCGGCGTCCCCTGGAACCTCCTGCGCGTCCCGCTCCCGGTCGACGTCCCCGATGGCGCCGAGGTCACGCTCCGCTTCGAGCTCACCGCGCCGGCCGTCACGGGCACGTACCCGCTGCGCTGGGCCGTCACCCGCGAGTCCGTCGAGACCTACCAGGAGCACTCGCCCGAGCAGGTGGTCCGCGTGCTCGCGCCGGCGGACTGCAACGAGCCCGGGCCACCGATCCGCTTCCGCTCGCAGCAGGGGCCCGACGCGTTCCTCGCAGCGGGCAGGGGGTTTCGCGCGAGCGTCACCTTCGCCAACTGCAACACCGAGCCGCTCACACGCGACGGCGGCTGGGCGCTCGCATCGCGCGTCGACCCCGACGACCTGTGGGGCGCGCGACGCGTCGAGCTCCCGGGCGACGTTCCCCCCGGCGCGGAGGTGACCTTCCCGCTCGAGCTCACCGCGCCCGCGCGACCGGGCCGCTACCCCTACCAGTGGCAGGTGACGCGCGGCGGAGCGGCCGTCGGCGAGCCGTCACCGCGCGCCGAGCCCGTCGTGCTCGAGCGCTTCGACTGCGGTGAGGGCGGCGCCCCGTCGCGCTTCGTGCGGCAGAGCGCGCCGCCGTCGACGGTCGACCCGGGCCAGGGCTTCGACGTCTCGGCCACCTTCGCCAACTGCTCGTCGGCGACGTGGGACTCGTCTCACCGCCTCGACTCCGCGCTCGACGGCATGGCGCGGACGTGGGGCGCGGGGCCCGTCGCGCTGCCGCTGCCGGTGGGCCGCGGGTTCGCGGTGGAGGTGCCGTTCCGCGTGCGGGCGCCCGACGCGCCGGGGCGCTACCCGTACCGCTGGGCGGTGTACGGCGCTGCGGGCGCGCTCGACGAGCCGTCGCCCGCGACGGACATCACCGTGCGCTGCGTGCCCCGGTGCGACGGGCACAACTGCGGCGGCGACGGCTGCGGCGGGTCGTGCGGGTCGTGCCCCGGCGGCTGGAGCTGCGACGGCGGCCGCTGCACCGAGCCCAACCTCCCGATGTGCGGCGCGCTCCAGTGGTGGAACTCCTACATCACCTACGAGCACATCTCCTCGGGCTGGCGCGACACCGACCTCGGCGTCGCGTCGGGCACGCCCGTCCAGCTCCGCCACACGTCGCGCCTCGAGCGGCACGGCGTGTACGGGTGGGGCTACATGCCGGAGTTCACCGACCTCTCCACCGGCGCGCGCTTCCGCTTGCTGCACCTGCGCCCGCAGAACCAGTGGGCCACCGACGTCGGGCGCGTCTACCCCGCGGGCTACATCGTCGGCCTCTCGGGCGGCAACACCACGGACACCGGCTACCCCACGTGGTCGACGGGCTCGCACCTCTGCGTCCAGACGCTCTGGACGTACCGCGCCGCCTTCCCGTCGGGCCGCGACGACTGCCGCTAACGTCTCGTCGTCACACCGGCGTCGGCAGGCACACGCCGCCCGCGCAGGTGAGCGTCCGGTCGCAACAATCACTGTCGGCGCCGCAGCTCTGGCCCTCGCGGCGGCAGCCCTGCGGCCCCGGCGGCCGGCAGACGTGCGCGCCGGGCGTGAGCTCGTCGCAGTTGCCGCCGCAGCACTGCGCGTCGGTGGTGCAGTCTGCCCCCGTCGGGCGGCAGGGGCGAGGCGCCCAGAAGGCCGAGGCGTTCTCCTGCGCGGTGTCCTGGCCGGGGAGCCAGTAGGGCGTGAAGGAAGGGTCGGCGTTGGACGCAGGCGCGGTGGAGACGGCGCTCACCCAGATCTGCCGGCGCCGCGTGCCGCGCGTGCCCGCGAGGGCGTTGCCGTAGTCGCGCCGCGAGTAGAAGAGCAGCCAGTACACCGTCCCACTGCCTGCATCGGCGGTGACGAAGGGCGTGAAGTTGGGGTACCACGCGTTGCCCTCGGTCCCGTCGCCCGAGGCGCGCGTGAGGCGCGTGGGGTCGCCGCCCGCCGCGGGCAGGGTGTAGAGCGCGCCCGACGCGCCCGACGCCGACAGAAGAACCCGCGTGCCGTGCTGGAAGGCGAGGAGCCGGCCGTCGGGCGAGAAGCTCGGGTACGCGTCCATCGCGCCGCCCTCGGGCGCACCTGTGAGCGCTTCGCCGCGGTGGAGCACGCGCGGGGCTTCGAAGCGGTCGCCGTCGAGCGAGCGCATGACGGAGAGGTCGCCGCGCGAGAGGTTCCACGCGTCGTTGGCGGAGGAGATGAAGGCGAGGAGCGAGCCGTCGGGCGACCACGCGGGGTGCGTCGCGGCGGGGAGTCCGTCGCGCGCGATCACGCGGCCGGTGGCGCCGTCGAGCAGCGACGAGCGCTGGCCCGTGTCGGTCATGAAGAGCCGCGAGCCGTCGCGGTTGAAGGCCGCGAAGAACCACGGCTCCGAGAAGGTGAACACCGGCGTCGGCGTCGGGCCCCCGAGGTCGGCCGTCACATCGTACACCCCGCCGAACTCCCCGTCGCCGAGCGAGAGCGCGAGGCGGTTGCCGTCGCGCGAGAGCCCGTGGCACGCGGCGCAGCGGGCCCCGTCGCGGCGCGGCGGCGGCATGGGCATGAAGTTCTCCGGGCGCGGCGGCGTGTCGGCGCCCTGCACCACGCGGAGGATGCGACCCTCGGTGCCGGCGAAGCTCCCGAGCGTCCAGTAGTACACCGCGCCCGCGATGCTCCCGCGCGCGAAGCGGACGCGCACCGGCGCGCCGGACACCACCTCGTCGCGCGCCCGGTCCCAGCGGTCGACGGTGAGCGTCACCTCGCGGCCGCCCGAGCCCTCCGCGAGCCGCCGCCACGTCGCCGCGTCGAACGCGTAGTCGTAGCGGAAGCCCGCGCCCGTGTGCGCCACGTACGCCGTCAGCACGGGGAGCGCGCCGCCGAAGCGCACCCGGTAGATGTCCCCCTCGGCCCCCGCGCCGTCCCACTGCACGTCGGCCGGCGACACGTTGCGCGGGAAGAGGACCCCGTCGAGCGGATAGCGGATCAGCGCCGCGCGCGCCGGGTCGGTCACGGGCGTACCGCGGAAGTGGTCGGCCGCGTCGGCTGGCGTGCCCGGCGCCGTGCGCTTCACGTCGGCCTTGTCTCCGCCGTCGGGCGCGGCCGCGCCGTCGGGCTCCGCGCACGAAGCCCCCCACGCGCACGACAGCGCGAACACGAGCCACACGATGCGCGACGAGCGCCCCATGACGGGGACGCTACCGGGCGCCGCGGGCGCCGCGCAAGGCCGCTCTCCCCCAACCCCGTGGGTTCGCGTAGACTGTGTGCGAAGGCCCTTCCTTCGCTTCGACCATGACGGACGTCCCCGACCGCGACGACGAACGCGTCACCGTGCCCCCCGGCGCCTGCGTCGGCGGCCGCTTCGACGTCGTCGCCCACGCGGGCTCCGGCGGCGTCGGGAGCGTCTACCGCGCGGTCGAGCGCGACACCGGGCGCACCGTCGCGGTCAAGCTCCTGCACGCGGGGAGCGAGGGGGAGGCCCGCTTCGCCCGCGAGGCCGCGGTGCTCGCGTCGCTCGAGCACCCGGGCATCGTGCGCTACCTCGCGTTCGGCGAGGCCGAGGGCGGCGCGTCGTACCTCGCGATGGAGTGGATCGACGGGCTCGACCTCGAGCGACGTCTGCGCCGGGGCCCCGTCACCCCGAGCGACGCCGTCGCCCTCGCCCGCGCCGTCGCCGACGCGCTCGCCTACGCCCACGCGCGCGGCGTCGTCCACCGCGACCTCAAGCCCGCCAACCTCGTCCTCGTCGACGGCCGCTTCGACGCCGCGAAGATCGTCGACTTCGGCCTCGCCCTCCCCGCCGAGGACGCCGAGTCCCTCACCGACCCCGGCGCCCTCCTCGGGACGCCTTCCTACATGGCCCCCGAGCAGGTGCGCGGCGAGCGCGCCGACGTCCGCGCCGACCTCTTCGCCCTCGGCGCTGTGCTCTACCGCTGCCTCACGGGCGAGGCCCCCTTCCGCGGCCCCAACGCGCTCGCCGTCCTCGCGAAGGTGCTCATCGAGGAGCCGCCGAGCCTCGACGACTGCTGCCCCGACGCGCCGCCCGCGCTCCGCGCGCTCGTCACGCGCCTGCTCGCGAAGGACCCGCTCGCGCGCCCCGCCGACGGCGCAGCCCTCGCCCGCGAGCTCGCCGCGCTCCACGGCGCCGACCCCGACGAGCCGCGCCGCGTCGCCGCCGTCTCCGACCGCGAGGAGCGCGTCGCCAGCCTCGTCCTCAGCGCGTCGCGCCTCGCCCGAACCGAGCACCGCCCTCGCCCGGTCGTCCGCCGCGACGAGGCGACCCTCACGGCCACCGGCGGCGCCGCGCCGTCGGGCCGCTTCGACGTGCTCCGCGACGCGATCCGCGAGGCCGGCGGCGCGCTCGACGTCCTCGCCGACGGGACGCGACTCGTCACGGTGCGCGGCGCCTCGCCCGCCGAGCAGGCCGCCCTCGCCGCGCGCTGCGCCCTCGCCCTCGCCGCGCTCCGCCCGCAGGGGGCCCACGTCGTCGCCACCGGACGCGTCCTGGTCGCGGGCGCGTCCCAGACGGGCGAGGCGATCGACCGCGCCGCCGCGCGCCTCACGGCCCTCCGCGCGCAGGGCCTCCCCGCCGCCGGCGTCCACGTCGACGAGGGGACCGCCGACCTCCTCGACGACCGCTTCGAAGTGAACGGCGAGGGCGCGTGGCGACGCCTCGCGGGCGCTCGGGCCGGCGCGTCGGGCGTCCGCACGGTGCTCGGCCGCGTGACGCCCTGCGTGGGCCGCGCGCGCGAGCTCGCGGCGCTCTCCGCCGCCCTCGCCGACGCCCGCGAAACACCCCACGCCCGCGCGATCGTGGTGTACGGGGCGCCCGGACAGGGAAAGTCACGGCTCGTGCAGGAGTGGGTCGCGCGCGAGGGAGGTTCGCTCGGCGGGGGGATGCTCCGCGCGCAGGCCGAGCAGGCGCGGACGGGCTCCCCCTTCGCGCTGGTGTCGCAGCTCGTGGGCGGCGCGGCGGGCGTGGCACCCGGCGACGACCCCGCGGCCCGCGCCGCGCGCATCCGGGCGACGGTGGCGCGCGACGTCCCCGGCCCGCGCGCGGCGGCGGTGGCCGAGCTCCTCGGCGAGGTGAGCGGCGCGGCGACGCCCTGGGGCGAGGCGAGCGACGCGTTGCGCGCGGCCCGCGTCGACGCGTCGCTGCTCGCCGATGCGCTCGCGGATGCGTGGGTCGCGTGGCTCGGCGCGCGCGCCGCGCGGGGGCCCGTCGCGCTCGTCGTCGAAGACCTCCACTGGGGCGACGCCGCGTCGGTGAAGCTCCTCGACGCCGCCCTCGAGGCCCTGCACGACCGCCCGCTGCTCGTCGTCGCCACGGCCCGCCACGAGGCGCGCGAAGCCTTCCCCGAGATGTGGTCGCGCCGCGGAGTCGAATCGATCGAGCTCGGCGCGCTGCCCCGCGAGGCCGCCGAGGCGCTCGTCCGCGACGCGCTGCGCGGCGCCGTCGACGACGCCACCGTCGCCGCGCTGGTCGAGCGCTCCGGCGCGCAGCCCTTCCACCTGGAGGAGCTCGTCCGCGCGGTGGGCGCCGGCCGCAGCCCCGACGCGCTGCCCGACTCGGTGCTCGCGATGGTCCAGGCGCGCATCGGCCACCTCGACGCCGAGGCGCGGCGGACGCTGCGCGCGGCGAGCGTGTTCGGCGAGAGCTTCTGGCCCGGCGGCGTCGCGGCCCTGCTCGGCGCGCCGGCCACGCCCTACGCCGTCGGCGCGCGCCTCGCCGAGCTCATCGCGCGCGAGGTGGTGGTGCGCCGGGCGACCTCGCGCGTCGCGGGCGAGAGCGAGTACGCCTTCCGCCACGCGCTCGTGCACGACGCCGCCTACGCCACGCTCCCCGAGCGCGACCGGGCCGACGCCCACCGCGCCGCGGGCGCCTGGCTCGAGCGCGCCGGCGTCGCCGACCCCGCCGAGCTCGCCGGCCACTTCGAACGCGGCGGCGACCCGGCCCGCGCCTCCCGCTGGCTCCGCCTCGCCGCCGAGCGGAGCCTCCAGGCCAACGACCTCGCCCGCGCCGACGACCTCGCCGCCCGCGCCGCCGCCTGCGCCGACGACCCCGCCACCCTCGGCGCCGCGCGCGCCGTCCAGTCCGAGGCGGCGTACTGGCGCGGCGACGCCGACGAGGCCGCGCGCCTCGCCTACGAGGCCGCCGGGCGCCTGGAGCCCGGGAGCCGGCCGTGGTTCGACGCGGTGTCCGTCGCCGTCAGCGCGCTCGGCCAGCGCGGGCGCAACGACGCCGTCGCGCGGCTGGTGGTGCGCGCGGCCGAGGCCACCAGCGCCCCCGACGCGCGCGGCACGCAGCTCATCGCGCTCTGCCGCGGGCTCACGCAGCTCTACTGGGCCCACCACGCCAGCGACCTGCGCGCCGTCCACGCGCGGCTCTACGACCTCGCCCAGCCCCTCGACGCGCTCGGGCCCTACCACGCGGGCTGGGTCTACCGCGTCCACGCCGAGGGGCTGTGGCTCCGCGCCCACGACGTCGACCGCTCGCTCGAGGCGCTCGACGCGAGCTGCGACGCCTACGAGCGGGCCGGCGCGCGCCGCGCCCTCTGCCTCACCTGGATCAACGCCGCCAGCCTCCAGGGCTGGTCCGGCGAGTTCGAACGAAGCGACGAGCTCCTCGCGCGCGGCGCGGCGGAGGCAGCCCGGCTTCGCTCCCCCTTCCTGGCGCGCTACGCCGACGCGGTGGGTGGCCTCACCGCGGCGTGGCGCGGCGACCCCTCGGCCGAGGCGCGCCTCGCCGCCGCGCTCCCCGCCTTCCGCGCGTCGCCGCGGGTGTCGTACCTGCTCGGCGTGTTCGCCGGTGGCCTCGCGCTCGACCGCGGGGACGTCGCGCTCGCCGAGTCGCGCTGCCGCGAGGCGCTCGCGCTGACGGTGGCCGACGAGCTGCGGCCCGCCGCGACCGCCCTGCTGTCGCGGGTGTTCCTGGCGAAGAAGGCGCGGACGCAGGCGGCGGAGGTGGCGCGGGAGGCCGTCCGCGTCGAGCGCGCCACGCGCGACCTCGAGCTCACCTCGGGCCTCGCCGACCTCGCCCTCGCCGAGGCCCTCGACGCGTGCGGCGACCGCGCCGGGGCCGTCGCCGCGCTGGAGACTTCGCTCGTCCGCCTCCGCGCGCTCGTCTCCCGCGTCGCGTCGCCCGAGCGGCGGCGGCGCCTTCTCTCGCGGCGCCACCCCAACGCCCGCGTGTGCGAACTCGCGGCAGCGTGGGGCCTCGCGCCGGCGTGACCCGCCGCGTGGTAGCCTCGCGCGCCCGATGGACGCGGAGGCCCCCGACGTGAGCGTCTCGACGCCCGACACTGCGGAGGACGACCGCGCGCCCGGCGCCCTCGTGGCCGGGCGCTACCGCGTCGTCCGGTCCGTCGCCGAGGGCGCGATGGGGCGCGTCTACCTCGCGGAGCACGAGGGCCTGCATCGGCAGGTGGCGCTGAAGTTCCTGCACGAGTCGCTGGTGGGCAACGCGGAGGTGGCGGCGCGCTTCGCCCGCGAGGCCGTGGCCGCGGCGCGCATCGAGCACCCCAACGTCATCGCGGTGTACGACTCAGGCGCCGACGCGCGGGGGCGCTTCTTCCTCGCGATGGAGTTCTTCGAAGGCGACGAGCTCCGCGCCCTCCTCCACGGCGAGCCCGTGCCCGACGGCCGCGCGCGCGGCATCCTCCGCCAGGTCGCCGCCGCGCTCGACCACGCCCACGCCCAGGGCATCGTCCACCGCGACATCAAGCCCGAGAACGTCCTCGTCCAGCGCCGCCCCGACGGCGGCGACGCCGTGAAGGTCATCGATTTCGGCATCGCCAAGGTCTACGAGCCCACCTCGTCGCAGGGGAGCGCCCTCACGCGGACGGGCTTCGTCCTCGGCACGCCCGAGTACATGGCCCCCGAGCAGGCCCTCGGCGCCAGCGTCGACCACCGCGCCGACCTCTACGCCTTCGCCGTCGTCGCCTACGAGATGGTCGTCGGCCGCCGCCCCTTCGACAGCGACGACGTGATGGCCCTCCTCCGCCTCCACATGGCCGTCCCCGCGCCGGCGCCCTCTTCGAAGCGCGCGGGCCTCCCGCCGGAGGTCGACGCGGTGTTCGCGCGGGCGCTCGCCAAGGCCCCCGAGGAGCGCTTCCCCACCGCCGCGGCCTTCGTCGACGCCCTCGCCGACGCGCTCGCCGCGCCGCCCTCGCGCGTGCCCGCCCGCCTCGCCCCGGCCGTCGCCGCCGCCCGCTCGCTCGCCGCCCGCGCCCGCCCGCACGCCCTCGCGCTCCGCGACCGCTGGCGCGCGACCCCGCTACGCCACCGCCAGGTCGCCGCCGCGAGCGCCGCGGTGATCCTCCTCCTGCTCGTCACCGCCGCGCTTCGCCCGAGGCCCGCCGCGGTCACGCCCGAGGCGCCCACCGCGCACGTGACCCGCCGCGCGCCGCCCGCCGCGCGCGGTGACGAACTCGCCGCCACGCGCGCCCGCATCGCGGCCCTGCGCGCCCGCCCCGACCTCCCCACCCGCGGGACGCGCGAGCGCCACCAGACCGCGCTCGCGCTCGAGGCGATGCGGCTCCAGTCGCCCGACGACGCCGCGCCCGCCTATGCGCTCGGCGCGCTCTACGCGGCCGACCGCGGCACCGTCAACCAGAGCGTCAACGCCTACCGCGACGCGCTCCGCGTGGTGCCCGCGCTCGCGTGGGACGAGGCCCTCGTCGACGACGTCGTCCGCATCTACGCCACCACCGTGGCCCTCTCGGCGCCCGCCGAGGCGCTGCTCCGCGGGCCCCTCGCGGAGTCGGCCCTCGACGCCCTCGTCGAGGCGGCGGGGCGCGGCGGTCGGGGCAACGCGCGGGTGCTCTCGCTGCTCGCGGACGCCACCTTCGCGGCGCGGCTCGACGTCACGCAGCGCGGGCTCGTGGCGCTCGCGTCGGCGCGCACCTGCGACGCGCGCAAGGCCGCGGTGGAGGCGCTCGGGCGCGAAGGAGACGCGCGGGCGCTCCCGGCGCTGCGGCGCGTGCCGACAGGGACGGGCTGCGGCTTCCTCGGGCTGTCGGCGTGCAACGGCTGCCTCGGCGGCGCGGTGCCGGCGGCGGTCGCGGCGATCGAAGCGCGCCCGCCGCGGTGACGGGCACGCGTCAGCCCGCGAGCGCCCGACCACGCGCAAACGCCTCGCGCCGGCGCGTCGGGACGTCGTACTCGTCGCGGATGCGGATGAAGCGCCGGATCGCCTCCGGCGTCACCCGCTCGGCCACGCGAAACCCCCACGGCAGAAGCTCCCGCGGCACCGTCGGCAGGAACGGCACCGCCGGCTCCTCGAGCGCCCGCTGGAGCATGAGGTAGTCGCCCTGGAAGCGCCCGTAGTCGCAGCGCCCGCGGTAGTGGTCGCGGTGCACGTCGGCGAGCGCGCGCGGGAGGTCGTCCTCGATGTGCGCTTGCACGGCCGCGCGGAGCCCCGCCACGAAGCGCGCCCGCGGCGCCCCCTCCCGCATCGCGCGGAACGCCTTCTGCCAGTGGGCCTCGGGCGCCCCCTCGCCCGCGCCCCGGTCGCGCGCGAGGTTGTCGAAGTAGTACGCATGGAAGCGCGGCACCAGCCGCAGCAGCCACCGCCCGTGCGCCACGTCGCCCCGCGCGTGCGCCCCGAGGATCGCCTCCGTCGTGAACGCGTAGAGCCGCGTGAACCACCGCCGCGGATCGTCGGCCGCCTCCAGCTCCGCCGCCACCGCGCGCTGCGCGTCGAGCACCGCGCGGGCCTCGCGCAGCAGCGCATCTTCATCGCCCGCGTCTTCGAAGTCGTCGCGCCACGGATCCACTGGCGCAGCCCTCATTGCGCAGCGGGCCATCGACGCGAGGCTCTCGGCGAGCTGCGGGCGCACGACGCGGACGGCGGCGTGCTCCATCACCCCGAACGCGAGGTGGAGATCAACCGTCCAGCGCACGAGCGTCCCGTCGCCGTCGGGCGCGAGCGTGATGACGCCGCGGTGCCCGGTGATCATCGCGTCGGGAACCACCCGGTATTCGAAGCGGCGCGGCGCGTCCACCGCCACCACGGCCTCGTCGAGCACCTGCGCGCCGAGGGGGTTGCGCACGAACACGCGCCGCCACGTCCCCACCGTGTCGAAGCGCCCGCCGTCGCCCGCGGCGATGGGCTCGATGCGGGCGAGCGACCAGCGGTTCATGAAGGCCGGGTCGGTGAGGAAGGGCCACACCGCCGCGGGCGGGGCCTCGACGCGCTGGGTGAGGTCGATTCGCACGGCGAAGCTACGCGCCGAGGCGGACGAGGCGGCCGGGGCGGCGCTCGGTGAGGGTGTCGTTCTCGACCGTGAGCTCGCCGGAGACCACCGTGGCGCGATAGCCCGTGGCGTCCTGCGCGAGGCGGCGGCCGCCGGCGGGGAGGTCCTGCGCCATGCGCGGGCGGTGGAGGGCGAGGCGGGCGTGGTCGATCACGTTGAGGTCGGCCTTCATCCCCGGGGCGACCACCCCGCGGTCGCGGAGGCCGATGAAGCGCGCGTTGTCGCTGGTGAGCTTCTTCACCATCGCCTCGACGGGGAAGCGCCCCTCGGCGCGGTCGCGCGCCCAGTGCATCAGCGCGAAGGTGGGCTGGCTCGCGTCGCACACCGTCCCGACGTGGGCGCCGCCGTCGCTCAGGCCCATCAGCGCCAGCGGGTGAGCCAGCATCGAGCGCACGTTGTCGAGCGAGAACTCCGTGTAGTTGTAGAGCGGGAAGTACAGCAGCTCGCGGCCGTCGTGCGCGAGGAGCGCGTCGTACACCGCCTCCAGCGGCGGCCGCCCCGTCGCCTGCGCCTCCGCGTAGATCGACTGCTCCAGCTTCGGCTCGTAGTCGGGCCGCTCGCCCAACCGGAAGAGTCGCAGCGCCACCATCTCCAGCCGCGCGAGGAGATGATCCGCAAGCGGCGGAATCGGGCTCCCGTCGCCCGCGACCTTCTCGGACGTCTCGGTGAGGAGCCGGGCCTTGAAGGCCGGGTCGCGCATCGCCGCGACGCGCGCGTCGAGCGGGAGGTGCGCGACCGCTTTGTAGCTCGGGAAGCCCATGAAGGGGTGGAAGGTCGCCTGGAGCCCGAGCAGCACGCCGATCGCCCGCGGCGCCACCTGGACGCGCATCGGGAGCCCGCGCGCGGCGGCCTTCTCCACGCGCCCGAGGATCCACTTCCACTGGTCGGGCTCCATGTCGCGCTGCATGAGCGAGACGGAGAAGCTGTGCCCCGCGGCGGCCTCGGCCATCTGCTCCAGCAGGTCGAACTCTGGCGTGAAGCGCTCGGGGCCGACGGTGATGTCGAAGTCGTTCACCGCCTGGAGGACGCCGTGCGGGAGCCCTTCGAACGCGCGGGCGATGCCGGCGAGCTCGCGCGCCTCGGCCTCCGACGCGGGCGTGGGCTCGCCCGTCACCGCGCGGTGGTTGTCCGAGCGCCCCGTGGAGAAGCCCGCCGCGCCCGCGACGAGCGCCTCGCGGACGAGCGCGCGCATCCGGTCGATGTCATCGTCGGTGGCCGCCTGGTGGGCCACCGCGCGGTCTCCCATCACGAACACCCGCAGCGCGTCGTGCGGCACCTGCGCGAGCACGTCGACCGACCGCGGCAGCGACCCCACCGCCGTCATGTACTCGGGGAAGGACTCCCACGCCCAGCGGATCCCCTCGGAGAGCGCCGAGCCCGGGATGTCCTCGACGCCCTCCATCAGCGCCACGAGCCGGTCGCGGTCGCTCGGGCGCACGGGGGCGAAGCCCACGCCGCAGTTGCCGATCACGCAGGTGGTGACGCCGTGCATGGCCGAGGGCGAGAGCGTGTCGTCCCAGGTCACCTGGCCGTCGTAGTGCGTGTGGATGTCGACGAAGCCCGGCGTGACGATGGCGCCCTCGGCGTCGATCGTGCGCGCCGCCACGTCGGGGCAGTCGCCCACCGCGACGATGACGCCGCCCTTCACCGCGACGTCCGCGCGCCGCCCCGGCGCCCCCGTGCCGTCGACGACGGTGCCCCCGGTGATCTTCAGGTCGTAGCTCATGGGCCGGGAGCACAACGCCCCCGCCCGGCGGACGTCAAGGGTCACGATGTTGACGGGCACGGTCGGGCGGCGGTATCGGGTCGAGGAGCGCCGTGAAGAAGTCGTCCCTCCTGCGGTTCAGCGCCATCTCGCTCCTGTTCGGGGCGATGGGCGGCGGCGTGGGGTACCTGCTGCTCCCCGAGAGCGCGCCGGAGGCCGCGGGGCTCCCGCCGGTGACGGTGCGCGGCCTCGCGGTGCCCGCCAACCGCTCGCCGCAGGCCGCGGCGCTGGAGATCGCGCGGCACTTCCTCCGCGAGCACGTCACCGTGAGCGCCGAGGGCAAGTCGGTCGAGCGCTCGCGCGAAGGCTTCGGCGCCCGGGTCGACATCCCCCTGCTCGCGCGGCTCATCGCCGACGCGCGCGACCCGGGGAGCCCGATGATGCGCCACCACGCGGCGCTCGCCCGCGGGCCCATCGACCTGCCGCTGCCCGTCCACGTCGAGGGCCGCGTCGCGCTCCCGCTGGTGATGCAGCTCAAGGAGGAGGTCGACCACGTGCCGGTCGACGCGCGCATCGACGTCGAGCAGCGGCGGGTGCTGCCCGAGCGCTGGGGCGCGTACCTCGACGTGTTCGGCACGGTGGCGGCGCTCGAGCGGGCCTTCGCCGGCGGGCAGCGCGAGGTGCGCGCGGCGGTCGAGCGCACGCGCCCCGGCATCCTCGCCGAGCAGCTCCGCGAGGTCGAGATGAACGCCGTGCTCGGGTGGTTCCAGACCAGCTACAACGCCAACGAAGACCACCGCGACCGCACCTACAACCTCCACCTCGCGGCCGAGAAGATCAACGGGTACGTCTGGATGCCCGGCACCGTCTTCGACTTCAACCAGGTCGTCGGCGATCGTTCGGAGGCGAACGGCTTCCGCATGGCGACGGTGATCTCCGCGGGCGAGCTGATCGACGGCGTCGGCGGCGGCACCTGCCAGATCGCCGGCACCCTCTTCGCGGCGAGCTTCTTCGCGGGGATGGAGGTGCTCGACCGGCGCCCCCACACGCGCCCCTCGGGCTACATCAAGATGGGCCTCGACGCGACCGTGGTGTACCCGTCGATCAACCTCCGCATGCGCAACAACCTGCCCTTCCCCGTGGTGATCCACCGGCGCATCGGGCAGGGCTCGCTGCGCATCGAGATCCTCGGCGCGCGCAGCGAGCGCACGGTCACCTTCGTGCGGAAGGTGATGCCGCGCGTCGACCGCTTCGAAGAGCGGACCATCCCCGACCCCAACCTCCCGACCGGCACGCGGGTGCTCACGCAGCGCGGCATCCCGGGCTTCCGCATCACGCGCTACCGCATCATCCGCGAGCGCGACGTCGCCGTCCGCGAGCGCTGGACCGACGCCTACCCGCCCACCTCGCAGATCTGGCGCGTCGGCACCGGCGCGGCCACCGGCGGGCCCGTTCCGCGCATGGACGACCACCCCGAGTACACCGCCGACCAGTACCTCGCCGTCACGCAGCAGGCGGGCACCAACGACATGCAGGAGGTGCGACGGCCTGGATTCTGCGGCACCGCCGGCTGGATGGTGCGCGAGGGCCTGACGCGCCCGATCCCCCCGCCGGGCGCCCCGTAGCGCTACGGCGCAGCTCACACGCGCGTCTCCGCCCGCCGAACAAGCGGGGTGGAGACCGCGATGCTCACCCCCACGAAAACGCTCCTTGTGCTGGCCGCCCTCGCCCCAGGCTGCGGCCCCGTTGACGCCCCCATCCCCGCCGCGCAGCGCAGCACCACCCGCCTCCCCTCCGACGACGCCGCGCCCACCGGTGCCTCCGACGCGAGCGCCCCCGCCGCGGGGGATTTCGCCGTCGACGACGCCTCCCTCGGGTGCCCCGAAGACGGCGACTGTCAGGGCGGCAGCGCGGCCCTCGAACGCGCGCCCGACCGTTGCGCGGTGGAGGCCACCGACTGCCCCTGCGCGCCCGACGCGCCGCCCGTCGCGTGCGACGTCGACACCGACGGCCCGGTCACGTCGGCGACGTGCTACGTGGGCCAGCGGGACTGCGCGGAGGGCCGCTGGGGCGCCTGCCGGGCGTATCGCCCGCGCTTCCAATGATCGCCCGCACGATCGCCACCAGCTCCCCCAGCCGCTCCCCCGAACGCCCCGCCCCGACAGCCCCCGCCGACGACACCCCGAGCCGCTCGCAGCACTGACGCGGCGAGCCGACGTTGCCCCGCCACTCCGCCCGCAAGAGCCGCCGCAGGTCGGCCGGGGGCTCTTCGAAGCGCCCGCCCGCGGCCTCGAAGAGCGCCTGCGGGAAGTCCCCCCACTGGCACACCACGTCGCCCTCCCGCGCGAACGCTGACCACCGCGCGAGCAGCGCGTCGCGCGTCCCGCCGGTGGTGATGCACGTCTCCGCGAGCCCTGTTTGTGTCGCGACGCCCGGCGCGAGCGGCGCGGACGGCGCGACGAAGGCCTCCATCGCCTCGCCCGTCTCGACGCGGCACGCGACCCATTGAACGATCTCCGCGGGGTGCGGCGCGGGCGAGCCGTCGTCCCCCTTGGGCCACGCGTTGGCCTCGGCCGCCACGCACACGAGCGAGCGGCTGCGCAGCCACGACGTCGGCGTCGGGCGCTCGGGGCGGGGGCCGCGCGGGCGCCGCTCGCGGCCGCGGCGGTGGGAGGCCTCGGCGGCGATCTGCGCGTCGATCATCGCGCGGAAGGGGACGAGCATCGCGGCGAAGCGGGCGGGGTCGCGCTCGAGCGCGCCGAGCGCGTAGGCCATCGCCTCGATGGTGGAGACGCAGGCCGCGCGGGGCTCGCGGCGGATGCGGTAGTCGCTCGGCGCCGGCGGGTTGAAGGCGTAGCGCGGCAGCGCGGCGAGGCGCGGGTTGCGGCGGACCACCTTGCGGGTGAGGTCCCAGGTGCCGTCGACGACGACGAGGGTGATCGGGTGGTCGGGCGGGTCGGTGAGCAGGTCGACGGCCCCGTCGCCGGGATAGAGCAGCGCCGCGGGGCGCGCGGGGTCGGAGAGGGCGCGGTCGAGGGCGCGCGTCTCCTCCCAGTCGAGGCCCACGTGGAGCTCGCTGTTGGGGAGGCAGAGGCTCGCCATGCGGGCCGTCCCGATGGCGACGTCGCGCTCGCGCGGGTGCTGGAGCACCACCACGCGCGTCCTCGTCTCGATCGAGGGGACGAGCGCGCAGAAGCAGTGGCTCTTCGGGCGGCGGCAGCGGTCACACGTCTCGCGCATCGGGGGGCGGCGGTGTCTACGCCGGCGGGGCGAGCGGCGTCCAGCCCGACGCGGCGAGCGAGGCCACGCGCGCGGCCCCGCCCATCGCCACCCAGCGGCACTCGACGGGCGCGGAGAGGTCGACCTCGGGGGCGATCTCGAGCGTCGGGTCGCGCGGCAGCGGGTCGGAGCGCCAGTCGATGGAGGCGCACGCGACGCCCTCGCCCGCGGCCCGCGCGAGCTCGGGGCGGAGGTCGTCGCCTCGCTTGGTGGAGGTGACGTGCCACGCGAGGATCGCCCCGGGTCGGAGCCGCGCGAGGAGACCGCGCACGGCGGCGGGCGTTCGAACGTGGGGGGCCACGGCGTCGTCGACGAAGGCGTCCATCACGACGAGGTCGAGGCCCGCCGCGGGCAGCGCGAGGAGGCCGTCGAGCGCGTCGCGTTCCACCACCTCGCAGCGACCGCGCGAGCGTGCGAGGAAGGAGAAGAGGCTCGGGTCGTGGGCGATGGCGACGACGGCGGGGTCGAGTTCGAAGAAGGTTACGCGCTGGCCGGGTGTGGCGAGCGAGGCCATCACGCCGGCGCCGAGGCCCGCGACGGCGACGTGGGCGCGGGGCCCCGCGTCGGCGACGAGGCGCGCGACGGGCGAGCCCGCGGCGTAGTAGCCGGTGGGCTCGTCGAGGCGCTCGTCGTCGCGGAATTGCCAGCCGTGGAAGGTGTCGCCGTGCAGGAGGACGTGCGCGCGGTGGACCATGTCCTCGACGACCCGCACCGGGCCGAAGGGCCCCTCGCGCGCCGCCAGCTCGCGCATGAACGCGGGGATCACGCGCGCCTCGCGGGGCGGCGTGACCGGGGAGAATCGCTCGTCGCTCGCATCGTGGGCGCGCGAACCTAGCACCGCTTTCGCGGGCCGCGGCGCCCGTGATAGCGTCGGTTCCTTCGCGTCGCTTGGAGGGTGTTGCTTATGCGCATTCGCACCGTCGTCGTGCAGGGGTCGCGGGCGCTGATCTTGATGGTCGCGCTCGGCGCGGGGAGCTGTCGCGGGTGCTGCGACGGGTCGGGCGCGTCGTCGTCGGGCTCCGCGCTCTCTTGTTCGAGCGGGTGCACCCCCGAACCGTCTCGCAGCTGCGGCTACGCCGATCAGCTCTGTTGCCCGACCACCGTCGACGAGCCCTGCCACGGGGGGCGGTGCGTCGACGGGCAGTGTCGCAGCGCGTGCGGCGAGGATGGGGAGTGGTGCTGCGTCGACGGCGGGTCGGAGTGCGCGAGCGATCTCACGTGCGTCATCGGCACGTGCCGCCGCTGCGGTCACCCGGCCCAGCCGTGCTGCGAGAGCGGCAACCCCTGCCCCCTCTCGAACGCCTGCATCTCGGGAACGTGCCGGGCCTGCGGGGGCTCGCAGGAACCCTGTTGCGACGGCGGCTGCTACTCGGGCCTGTCCTGCCGGGACGGCGTGTGCCCTGCGTGCGGCGCCCCCGACATGGCCTGCTGCCCCGACGGCGAATGCGAAGCGGACTCCCTCTGCGTGACGACGGCGGACGGCGGGCGGTGCCGCCGTTGCGGCAGCGTGGAGCGGCCGTGCTGTGAAGGGGGCGTGTGCGCGCGGGCTCCTTTGCCAGTTCGACGGGCGCTGCCGGGCGGACTTCTGTGGGCGCACCTTCAGCCGGTGCTGCGACGGCAACGACTGCGAGCTCGGCAGCGCGTGCGTCAGTCTGGAGACAGCGTCACGCCTCGATGGCGGCGCTGCGGACGCGGGCGACGCGGGCGACGATGCGGAGGCGAGCGACGCCGACGTGGCGGACGCGACGGACGCAACCGACGCGAGCGATGCCAATGCGAGCGACGCCGCTGCCCCCAACGTGTGCCTGCCATGCGGGACGCAGGACCAGCCCTGCTGCGCGCCGCGCCGCTGCGAGGGCGCCTTCCTCGTATGCGACCCCGCCGCCCCGGAGGGGGCGCCGATGTGCCGCCTGTGCGGCTTCGTGGGCGCGCCGTGCTGCCCGGGAGCACGCGCGTGCCGTGACGGGTCGCGCTGCGTCACGCGCCCCGGCGACATCGGCCGCTGCGTCGACGAGCCCGATCCCCCCGACGCAGCGACCGACGCGCGCTGATCGCCATCCCTTTCAAGGTGTTCGTGAGCGTGGCGTCGGGCCTCCATCCCCCGCTCGCTTCGCTCGCGCGTCTCCCCCTTCCCCCGGCCCACGAGATGCGCAACGCCTCGCACGGAAGTGCTTGCGCGCTCGATGTTTCGGGAGATGGGAGTGGGAGCCGAGCGCTGGGTCGCCCGGGGGCTGAAGCCCCGGGCTACACGAGGTGAAGCCCCGCCGTCGCGGGGCTCCCCGCCTGCGACCCCTTCGCGCGCGATCAGGACGCGCCGGCCCTCGCGCCACGGAACGGCACACCGGCTCCGACGCTGTCTGCTGCGGAACACGTCCGGCGGCGGGACTCGTCGTCGGTGCGTCATCGTCGCGTACCGCGGGTCCCGAGACGAGGAGCCCCGCGAAGGCGGGGCTTCACCTCGTGTAGCCCGGGGCTTCAGCCCCCGGGCGACCCAGCGCTCGGCGCCCAGTGCCGACGAGCCACAGGCTCCCATCTCCCGAAACATCGAGCACGCGAGCGCCTTCGCGCGAGCCGTTGCGCATCTCGTGGGCCGGCGCAAAGCGCCAGGGGAAGGGGCCCTGACGCATCGGGTACGTATCGAGGCGTGACGTCCATCGTCCGACACGCAGAAGCGTGACGCCTGTCATCTGACGCACCCTTCACGAGCCGTTTCATCGTGGCGTTCACGGCCCCTTCCCCTGGCGCTTTGCGCCGGGGGAAGGGGGAGACGCGCGAGCGAAGCGAGCGGGGGATGGAGGCCCGACGCCACGCTCACGAACACCTTGAGAGGGGTGGCGCTGATCGCCGCTACTTCGGCGGGCCGTTGCCGCGCCCCCCGCCCGAGGGGTTGCCGGTCGTGCTCGGCCAGTTGCCCCCGTTCTGCGAGCCGCCCTTCGGGCCCCCGCCGCCCTTCGACCCGGTGTTCGATCCGCTGCCGCCCTTCGCCATGGTGCTCTCCTTCGGTGAGTCGTGCCGGACGCCTCGCGGGTCGGTGGCCCGGCCCGCACCGGCGGCGGCGTCCTTCGCGCGCCGGTCGAACATGGGACGCGCCGGGGCACGGCTCTCTGACAGGGCGGCGCTACGCGTCGGGGGCGCCCGCGTCGTCGGGGGCCGCTTCGTTGATGTTGAGCGAGAAGGGCCCCGACTCCGTCTCGTCGTAGCCGTCGACCACGATCACCACCGTCTGCCCCGCGCGGAGCGTCACCGTGACCTCGGACTGGAGCGACTTCTCCGCGTCGTCGTTGCAGTCGAGCTCGGCGCCGGTGCAGCCCCCGTCGAGCACGTAGAGCACCGTGTCGAAGTCCGACCCGCCCGTGTCGACGCGGTACGTCCCCGCGCGCGGCGCCGTCCACGAGAACACCGCGTCGGCGGCGTCCGCGCCGCCGCACGTCCCCTCCATCGAGCCCGCGCCCGACGTGCTCCCGGTCGCCACCACGCCGAGCCGCGAGCCGAGCGGCGTCGCCCCGCACCCGCCCACGTCCGGCGCCGGCCCCGCGTCGCCCGCGTCGTCACCCGCCGCGTCCACCCGAGCATCGGGCGTGCTCGCATCGGCGCGCGCGTCGGGCGCCGTCGCGTCGGCGCGAGCATCCGGCGCGCTCACGTCGGGCGCGCTCGCATCCGGCGCGCTCGCGTCGGGAACAGGGACGTCGAAGGTCGGGACGTTCTCGTCGGCGGCGTCCGCGACGTCGTCGGCCGCGTCGGGCTTGGGGGTGAAGCCCACGCCGCGCGACTCACCGCACGCGGCGAGGACGGCGAGGAGGAAGAAGAGGGCGCGCGTCCGCATGGGCGCGACGCTATCACGCCGCGTCGGGCGCCGAGAGGGTGACGGCGGTGACCTCGAGCCGCAGCGGGTCGAGCGCCGGGTGCGCCTTCAGCAGCGCCCGGATCGCGTCGTTGATGCGGTGCTGCGGCCGCATGTCGCCCATGCGGAAGGGGATGCCGACGCCGAAGGTGAGGAGCAGCCCGTCGTCGCCGTCGGGCTCGACCTTCTGCACGACCGTGGCGAAGTCGTCGGAGCCCTCGGCGGGCGCCGGGTGGTGCTCGGCCAGCCAGACGCGGAGGAAGGCCTCGGCGGTGGCGGCGGCGGCGGGGAGGTCCATCGTTGAGGGTTCAGTAGCTGTTCATCGGGACCATGCCGGTGCCGCCGTTGGCGAGCACGGAGGTCAGCCAGGGGCCGAGCTGCGACGAGCCGACCGAGCTGCCCTGGAAGGTGCTCGATGTCGGGTTGCCGAAGCTGGAGTTGCAGGCCGTGGGCATCGGGCCGGCGACGCTGCCGACGGTGATCGTCTGCCCCGTGGCCGCCGCGACGAGCCGCACCGGGAGGTACTTCTGCGAGCGCGAGTACGTGCGGGTGGAGCCCGGCACGCGCACGCCGTAGCGGGTGCGGTACACCTCGCAGGTGCCGAGGACGGTCTGCGTCTCCTCGCCGAAGCACGCGACCACCTCGGCGTCGGAGACGCCCTGGGGCATCTGTGCGTCGGGCACGCGCGAGTTGGTGATGCTCCACGCGCTGCCGGAGCGCTCGGCCCCCACGACGCGGTGGACGCCGGGCCCCGGGGTGTAGGCCCGCGCGCCGGGCACCGGGCGGCCCTCGCAGGCCGCGGTGAGGGCGCCGTAGGTCTGCTGCGTCTTCTTGTTGGAGAGGTAGCCCGCGACGCCGCAGGCCGCGCAGATGACCACCACCGCGGCGATGCCGCCGATGATGAGCGGCGTGCGGTTGGGGCCGGGCTGCGGCGGAGGCGCGCCCCAGTTGCCGCCCGGCTGGCCGTAGCCCCCGGGCTGCTGCGGCGGGAAGCCGAACCCGCCCGGCTGCTGCGGGCCGCCGAACCCGCCCGGCGGGCCGCCGTATCCGCCCGGCGGCGCGCCACCCGGAGGGCCGAAGCCGCCCGGAGGACCGAAGCCACCCGGAGGTGCACCACCCGGCGGGCCGAACCCGCCCGGAGGCGCGCCGCCCGGCGGACCGAACCCACCCGGAGGACCGAAGCCGCCGGGGTTGCCGCCGCCCGGGGGACCGAACCCGCCCGGCGGGCCGAACCCGCCCGGAGGACCGCCCCAATTTCCCTGACCTGAACCGCTCATCGCTTCGCCTCCGCGGGACGTGCGCCGCGCGCCTCCCGTCCGGACATCCCTACCCGAACGCGCGCCGTTCGTCGACCCCGCGGCGCGGCAGGTCGGTTGCCCGCGATCCGGATTGACAGCGCGGCGGCCCCCGTTGGATGACCTCGCGCGCTCGCATTGCGAGCGAGGAGAGAGAGTCCCCGATGGCCCCCCGCACCGCGCGCCTCCTGGCCGCCCTGGCGCTCGCCGCGCCCCTGTCGTGCTCGTCGTCCCAGTCGTCGGTCAACAACCCGCAGGCGGGCGCCGCGCAGGGGCCCGTCCGGGTGTTCACCGACTCCGACGTCGTCGCGGACATCGCCGCGTCGGAGCAGACCCTCTACGTCGCCACCGGGCGCGGCGTGGTGCAGTACCCCGCCGCGGGCGGCCCGGCGACGCGCGCCACGCACCACGAGGGCCTCGTCGACGACCGCGTCCTCGCCGTGGCCGCCAGCGACGACGGCGCCACCGTGTGGGCCGCCACGATGGGCGGCGTCTCGCGCAAGCAGGGCGCCGAGCGGTGGAGCTCCGTCGGCCCGGCGCAGCCCGACGTCGGCAAGCCCACCGCGATCGTCGCGCTGCCCAACGGCGGGGCGCTCCTCGGCGGCGAGCACGGCCTCGCGCGCTTCGACGGGACGCGCTGGTACCTGCTCTCCGACCGCTACCAGGTGACCGCCCTCGCCCGCTCCGGCGACCAGACGCTCGCGGCGACGGCCAACGCGGGCATCGTGATCTTCAACGCCGACTTCACCGCGCTCGACGAGCACGGGCTCAACGCCGGCGTGCCCGAGTCGCTCGCGCGCGACCTCGTCCCGCTGCAGGGCGGGAAGCTCCTCGCGCTCTTCCAGGGCGCGGGCGGCTCGGTGCTCGGCTACTACGACGGGGCGCGGTGGTTCTCGTACACGGCCCGCGAGCTCGCGCGCAACACGTGGCTCGCGCTCGTCCCCTCGGGCAACTGGGCCGCGATCGTGACGCCCGGCGGCTGGTTCGACATCGGGCTCGACCGCGGCGAGGAGCTCGTCGCCACCAACGCCGCCGCGCCCGGCGGCGCGCGCCACGTCGACCTCCAGCCCGTCGCGCTCGAGCCGCCTCCGCCTCCCCCGCCGCCCCCGCCGCCGACCCCGCCCCGCGGCCGACGCGGCGCCCGCCCTGCGCCCGCGCGCCCCGGTGCCGCCGCGCCCGCCGCGCGCCCCGGTGCCGCCGCGCCTGCTGCGCGTCCTGCCGCTGCCCCGCTGCGCGTCCTGGTGCGGCTGCCGCGCGTCCTGGTGCAGCGCCCGCCGCGCGCCCCGCGGCCAACGCCGGTGACGCCGGCCCCGCGGCCGTGACCGACGCCGCCGCCCCGCCCGCCGCCAACGCGGACGGCGGTGCTGTGCCCGCCGCGAGCACCGACGGTGGCGCCCCGGCCGACGCCGCACCCGCCGCGACCCCGCCGCCGCCGCCGATCCGCGTGCGCGAGCTGCCGCAGCCCTCCTTCCCCATCGACCGCCCGCAGAACGCGGCGACGGTCGACGCCCCGACGCTCGGCCTGACGATGGCGCGCGAGGGCCGCGTGCCGCTCGACGCCGTGCGCGTCGACGCCTCGGGCCGCGAGGTCTACGTCGCTCGCACCGGACTCGGCGTCTCGCGGCTCGCCACGCGCCCCGAGGTGACCGCGGTCGACTACCGCACGCACGACCTCGCGATGCAGCGCCGCGCGCTCTCGGTGGCCACCGACTCGCGTGGCAACGTGTGGCTCGTCGGCGAGGACGGCGGCGCCGTGCGCTACGACGGCCGCGCCTTCACCCGCGTCGAGCTCGAAGAAGACCCGCAGGTGCGGCCGCTGCTCTTCTGGTCGCGCGGCACCACGGCCATCGCGGTCGCGCGCGTCGGCGACTCCAACGTCGTCCGCGGCTACCGGCTCGAAGGCACCTCGTGGCGCCGCGTGCTCGCGGGGCCGATCGAGACGTACGGGCCGGGCATCGTCGACGCGAAGTTCCTCGCGGCGGACTCGCGCGGGCGCTTCTGGATGGGGCTCCGCGTGCTGCCGGCGGAGGGCGACGGGGGCGCGCGCGACCTCGGCGTCGCGGTGCTCGACCCCGACTCGCCCGTCACCGTCCAGTACAACGAGAACATCCCCGCGACGGGCGGGCAGAACGGCTCGGCCCGCGCCCCCAACGACGTCACCGCGGTCGACTTCGAGCCCAACGGCAACGCCTGGATGGCGGGCCTCGACGGCGCGGTGCGCGTGGCCACCGACGGCGCCGTGCGCCGCTTCCGCGAGCCCGACGGCCTCCGCGGCGAGCTGGTGAGCGACCTCGTCCGCGCGCTCAACAACCGGGTGTTCTTCGTCACCACCGAGGCGCTCGGCGTGTGGACGGGCGACGCCTTCAACTTCGCCATCGACGGCGCCAGCGCCGTGCCGCGCGCCACCGCGCTCGCGGTGAGCTCCAACGGCGACCTCTGGGGCGCCGGTCCCCGCGGCGTGTGGCGCTACGACGGCACCCGCTTCACCCGCGTGGGCCGCGACGAGGGCCTCCCCGGCGAGGCCTACTCCGACATGGCCATCGACGCGCAGGGCCGCGTGTGGCTCGCCGACGCCGAGGGGCTCGTGCTCTTCGACCCCTCCCTCCGCCGCCAGTAACCCGACCGTTCGCCGCCGCGCCTCGCTACAGCGCGAGGCCGCGGCGGAGCCACGCCGCGAGGACGTACTCCTCGGCCGTCTTCTTCGGCCCGGGCGCGCCCGTGAGCACGCGCGACGCGGCGGTGGTCCAGCGGCGCCGGTAGCTGGTGTAGAGCGCGCCGGGCCCGGTCACCTCGTCGGCCCACCCGTCGCGTCCCGGGCCGAGCACGCGCCGCGCGTCCTCCGGGGTGACGCACGACACCCGCGCCTCCGAGAGGTGCCGCCGCAGCGCTGCGATGTCCTCGTGCGTCAGCCCGAAGAGGAACTCCTCGAACGCCTCCATCTCCTCCTCGGGCACCGTCTCCGCGGTGTAGTAGTCGAGGAAGCGCTCGTCGCGGGTCTCGCGGAAGAGCCGGAACACCTCCTGCGCGCCGAGCATCGCGCCGAGCACCGGGCGCACGCGGTTGCGCGCGTCCCACGCCGCCGCCAGCAGCGGCGCGATGTCGTCGACCTCCGCCGTCAACCGCTCGTCCCACACGCGGAAGAGCAGCGCCGCCGCGCGCCCCTTGATCGCCCGCTCGCCCGCGCGGTCGGTGACCACGGCCACGAGGAGCTCCTCGACCATCTTCGAGGCGATCGACTCGGCCACCTCGGCCTCGGCCCGCTCGCGCAGCGCCGGGTCGCCGTTGGCGAGCGCGTAGCCCACGGCCTTGAAGAGGTTGATCTTCGCGACGAGGTACGCCTGCCCGATCACCGCGCGCGTCGGCAGGTGGAGCTCGAGGTCGTAGCCGGGCACGCGGCAGAGCAGGTCGGCCAGGGCCTCGCCGGGCGCCTCGCCGAAGCGCATCGCGCTCCACGAGGTCGCGATCGGCGCGCTGTCGCGGATCACCTCCGCGAGCCGCCCGAGGCGCGCGAGGTTGGCGCGCAGCAGGGCCTCCCGGGGCGCGGACTCGCCGGCGAGCCACGCGAGCGCCGCCGCCATCAGCGCCCGCTCGCGCTCGTCGAGGAAGAACCACTCCGCCGGCGCCGGCGCGTCGCTCACGGGAGGTCCTCGGGGCCGCGGCCGTAGGCGTCCTCGTGGAGCGCGCGGAGCGCCTCGCAGTCCGACCACGCCTGCGCGAAGCAGCCCACCGGGCGGTGCGGCGCGTCGCCCTCCATGATCTCCGCGAGGTGCCCGACGCACTGCGCGCCGAGCGCATCCGAGAGGCCCTCGAAGAGCCCGAGCACCTCGGCCCGCGCCTTCTCCAGCGCGCCGGGGTCGCCCGAGAGCCGCGCGTGGCGGACGACGGCGGATGTGTACGCGCCGAGGAGGAAGGGCCACGCCGTCCCCAGGTGGTAGGCGCCGTCGCGCGACCAGGGGTCGCCCTCGTAGCGCCCGCGGTACTGCGGGTCGGTGGGCGAGAGCGTGCGGAGCGCGAGCGGGACGAGCAGCTCGCGGCGCGCGCGGTCGAGGACGGCGGCCCGCTGCTCGGCGTCGAGGAGCTCGCCCGGCAGCGCGACGGCGTAGAGCGCGTTGGGGCGCACGGCGGCGTCGCGCTCGTGGGCGCGGACAGCGTCGTAGGGGTAGGCGGTTCGCTCGCACCAGAAGCGGGCGCGGAAGCCCTCCCGGGTGTGGGCGGCGGCGGCGCGGTGGGCCTCGGCGTCGGCCGCGTCGCACGCGAGCTCGGCGAACCACGCGAGCGTGAGCATCCCCGCGTGCCAGAGCGCGTTGACCTCCACCGGCGCGCCGTGCCGCGGGGTGAACACCGTGTCCCCGACGCGCGCGTCCATCCACGTGAGCTGGGTGCCGGGCCCGCCCGCGTACACGAGACCGTCGGCCCCGACGTGGATGTTGTACCGCGTCCCCTTGCGGAACCACCGCTCCACCTCGCGCAGCGCCGGCCGCAGCACCTCGGTCGCGAAGGCGTGGTCGCCGGTGTATTGCACGTAGCGCCGCGCCGCGTGGAAGAACCACACCGGCGCGTCGACGGTGTTGTAGTCCGCCCCGCCGCCGCCCCCGTCGGGGAAGCGGTTGGGCAGCATCCCCTGGTCGACGTAGCGCGCGAAGGCCGCGAGCAGGCGCTTCCCCTCGTCGAAGCGCCCGGTCACCAGGTACGCGCCCGTGAAGGCGATGAGCGTGTCGCGGCCCCAGTCTTCGAACCAGGGGTAGCCCGCGAGGAGCGCCGGCGGGTCGGACTTCTCCACCCGGTAGGCGTCCACCGCGCGGTGGAGCGCCGCCACGCGCGGGTCGCGCTCGCCTTCGGGTGCGAGCGCGGTGAGCCGGTCGCGCTCCTCGCGCTCGGCGGCCTCGAGGTCGTACGGGATCGAACCATCGACCGAGAGGGCCACGTACGCGGTGTCGCCGGGCGCGAGGGCGAGGTGCCACTCGCCGGGCGTGGCGAGGTCCTCGCGGTCATCCAGTCCGCGCTCGTGCTCGACGGCGTGGACGAAGTCGTTCCACCAGGAGGGTGACGGGGCGAAGACGCCGGGGGCGCGCATGGTGAGGGTCACCCAGTCGGAGTACGGCGTCCACCGGGCGGTGCGCGGGTCGTCGGGGTCGACCGCCGCGTCGAGCTTCATCGAAGGGTCGCGCTTGCGGTGGTGGTGGAAGTCGCGGAAGGCGCCGAAGGGCCGCACCGTCAGCAGCACCCCCGCGGGCGACTCGCGCAGCGTGTAGCGGACCACCGTGGTGTTGGCGCCCCGCACCATGAACACGCTCCGCTCGAGCACGAGCGAGCCCGCGCGCAGCGTCCAGACGGGCAGCGGGTCGAGCGCGAAGCCCGCCACGCGGCGCCAGCCCTCGGGGTCGACCACGTCGGGGAAGGCGTGGGCCGCGAGCTTGATCGTTCGGTCGCGAACGATCAGGGTCTCGTCGAGGTGGGAGACGACCACGTGGCGGCCGCGCGGGGGCGCGAGGGCGGCGACGAGGAGCCCGTGGTAGCGCCGCGTGGCGACGCCGGACACTGTGCCCGCGGCGAACCCGCCGAGGCCGTTGGTGACGAGCCACTCGCGGGCGGTGGCGGCGGGGAGGTCGGAGACGACGTCGGCGGGGAGCTGGATCATGGTCGGGCGCGGGGCCGGCGCGCGGTGACCTCGAAGCGGGCGACGTCCTCGTGCGCCGGGTCGTGGCGGAGCACGGCGCCGCCCACGAGGAGCACGCGGTCGACGAAGTTGTTGGTCATGTGGGCGGCGAGGAGGTCCCAGCCGGGCGGGAGTCCGTCGACCACGGGCTCGGCGCGGCCGGCGCGGGCGACCGACACGCCGCGGCCCTCCTGCACGACGCGGAGGCCGGGGGCGAGCTCGATCGAGCGGCGCGCGCCCGACACCTGGAGCACCGGGTCGAGCCGCCGGTCGGGGGGAAAGGGCAGCGACGTGCGCCAGGTCACCCCGCCGTCGGGCGACACGCGGACCCGCGCGCGCGTGGTGAGCATCACCCAGGGCCCGCTCGACGCGAGGCGCTCGACCTCCTCGCGGAAGAGCCCCGTCCAGCGCTCGCCGCCGTCGCGCGTCGCCACCACCCAGCCGTCGTCGCGCACGAACACCCCGCGCCGCCGATCACCGAAGGTGCCCGAGCCGAGCGCGCGCGCCTGCGCCGTGAGGATCATCCGCCAGCGCGCGCCGGCGTCGTCCGTCCACCAGAGGCCGTCGTCGACGCGCCACGCCGACGCGGGGCCGACGAAGCCGCCTCGGCCGGGCGCGCCCACCGCCTGCCCGCGCTCGGGGTCGACGCTGGTCGAGACGGGGCGCCACACGCCGCCGCGGTCGACGCTGAGGTACACGCCGCACGACGGGCCGAAGGCCATCGCGCGGTGGTCGTCGAGCAGACGAACCCGCTCGCAGCCCGCGGGCGCGCTCACCTCGTGGACGCGGTCGCGGTCGAGCCCGAGCACGAGGCGCCGCGCGTCGCTGCACGCGAGCTCGCCGTCGGGCGTGGCGCCGCAGCGGGGCGGGTCGGCCGACCAGCGCGGGTCCTCCGCGAGCGAGCGGGCGACGGCGCGGGCGCGGGCGTCGTAGCGGGCGCGCTCCCAGGTGCGGCCGCCGTCGAAGCTCCAGTGCGTCGGCAGGGGCCCGCGCCCGGCCTCGAGCGCGCCGCGCCACCCGAGGCAGCGGACCACGCCGTCGCCCCCGTCGATGCCGAGGTGCCCGAGGCGGAGCGGCCGCCACGTCGCCCCGCGGTCGTCGCTGCGGTGGAAGTAGCGCTCGCCGTGGCGCTCGATGCGCGCGACGATCACCGCGCCGCAGGCGTCGAAGCGGTCGATGGCGGTGCCGGGCGCCGGGCGGGGGCCCTGCCAGGATCGGGCGTCTTCACTCCACCAGAGGCGCGCGCCGTCGTGCACCCAGAGGGTCGACTGCGCGTCGGTGTGAACGCGCGCCCGCGCGCCGGCGCCCGCCGGGAGCGCGAGGGGCTCCCAGCGCTCGCCGCGGTCGCGCGAGACGAAGACCTTCGCCGGCCGGGGCTCTGCGGCCGAGCCCTGCGCGATCACCGCGACCGCGCGGAGGCCCGGCAGGTCGACGGGGACGGGCGCCGCGAGGGCCGCCGACGCATCGAGCGCGGTCTCCCACGACGACCCCCCGTCGCGGCTGACGCACACCTCGCGGGAGGTGGCGGCCACGAGGGCCTCGTGGCGTCGGCCGGTCGACACCACCTCGCGCAGCCGCGGCCCGGGGCGGTAGCCGGCGAGCGCCCAGTGCGGCGCCACGGCGGGGCGGGGCGGGGGCTGGCAGGGGTCGGGCGCGTCCGTCGCGACGGCGCGCGGCGCGGTCGGCGCGGCGGCCGGGCGCGGCGGGTTGCGCGGGGGTGACGGGGTCCCTTCGGTGACGGCGGGGGGCGCGGGCGTCGACTCGCGGGGCCGGCACGACAGCGCGGCCAGCGCGAGGGCGACCACCACGCCGCGCGCGCGAACGCCCGCTTTCCGAAGGAACAACAAGAGACGCCTCGCGGGCGACCGTACCACACGCCCGGCCGTTGCGACCGTCCGTTGCGCAGCCGCGCGGGAGCGACGGATCCGCCGAACGCGCGGGCGAAATCGCCGCGTCTGCCGGGCGAAGGGTGGTCAGCGCGGGCAGCGCTCGTAGCGGGTGCGCGGCTCCCTCGGCTGCGCCATCACGAGCAGCACCTGTGCCCCGGCCGCGCGCGCGCAGAGCCGCGCGTGGATGGCGCGGAAGCAGGGCGCCTCGGGCGGGACGAAGCCGCCGGTCTCGGCGTGGGCCCAGCGCTCGAGGTCGACGGAGACGGAGAGCGCGCCGGGCGCATCATGGCGGGCCACCGCGCGGGCGGCGGGCGGCAGCGCACGGTCGTCGGCGAGGAAGAACATCGCCCGCAGCGAGTCGGCCGTGTACACGCGGAGCGCGAGGTAGGGCGGCCACCCAAGCGGGTACGCGAGCGGCAGCGCGCCGAACACCGCCGCCACGCCCCACGCGAAGGGGTGGCGCGCGGCCCGGCGCCAGTCGCCGTCGGGGCGAAGGAGGAGGAGCGCGAGGGGGACGTGGGAGAGGTTCCAGGGGACGACGGCGAGGTTGCGGCGGGCGACGAGGAGCGTGGCGACGATTGCGAGCGAGAAGAGGGCGAGGGCGTAGCGGGCGGCGGCGCGCGCGGGCCGGACGATGCACGCGACGCCGAGCGCGAACTCGCCGAGCGCGACCCCGTACGCGGCCCCGCGCGGCAGGGCGAAGGGGACCCAGTCGAGGCCGCGGGCGAGGAAGTCGTGGTTCCATTTGTGGGCGCCGCCCCACACGAACACGAGCCCGAGGAGCCACCGGAGCGCCTCGGTGACGTCGTCCTCGCGCGCATCGTCGACGAAGCACGCGCCCGCGAGGAGGGCGGATTGTTCGAGCACGTACGGTTGCCAGAGCGCGCGGTCGGGGCCGCAGCGCGCGAGCAGCAGCGCGAGCGCGAGCGCGAACGAGCGCCGCCGCCCGTCGACCACGGCCCACGCGCAGGCGAGGGCGAGCGCGAGGGTGGCGCCGCGCCACGCGACGAGGGCGGGGGCGACTGCGCCCCACGCGGGGACGGGCGCGAGGAGCCCGTCGGGCCACCAGAGCCCGGGCGTGGCCACGGCCTCCGCGAGCAGGGCGAGCGCGGCCACGCGGCCGACGAGGGAGAGCGTCTTCATGGGGCGCCGAGGAGCATCGTCTCCTCCGCGCCCGCCGTCACGCGGATCGCGCGGAGGGGGCCGTCGAGGAACACCCACAGCGGCGCGGGCGACGCGCCGACGCCGGGCGTGACGGCCAGCGGCGTACGGGACGTCGTGGCGGCCAGCGCGCGGCGGCGGGGGAAGCGCGCCGCGCCGTCGCCCAGGTGGACGGTGAGCGCCCGGTCGAGCTGCATCAGCACGTCGGCGTGGCCGTCGCCGTCGACGTCGCCCGCGGGCCAGAGCCGCGGCCACTGGCCCGCCGCCTCGATCGCCTCGGGCCGTCGCGCCGCCCGCGTCGCGATCACGTCGACGCGGACGCGCTGCGGGTAGCTCTGAGGGATGTGGTGGACGAGCGCGAAGTCCTCACGGCCGTCGCCGTCGAGGTCGCCGACGCGGAAGCCCAGGCCGCTCCACGCCGCGAGGTCGACCTCGCGGAGCGGGCGCGCGTCGGGCCCCGTGACGGGCAGGCGCCACCAGCGCCACGTGCCGCGGTACGTGACCGAGTCGTACGTGCCCGAGGCGACCTCGTCGAAGCCGTCGTCGTCGACGTCGCCCGCCAGCGCCACGACGCCGCTCCCGTCGTAGGGGAACAACCGCACGGCGCCGCGCGCGTCGCGCACCTGGTGGGCGTTCGAGAGGTAGAGGTCGGGCGCCCCGTCGCGGTCGACATCGGCGAAGGGCTCGGCCGCCGACCACACGTCCTCTCCCGCGAGGAAGGCGCTCGGGCGGAGTCCGCCGGGCGACCCGCGGAGCACGCCCGCCCCGAGCGCGCTCGACTGGACGAAGTCGCCGAAGCCGTCGGCGTCGAGGTCGCCGGCGAAGGCGATCGGCGCGCGGCGGCCGTCGTCGGGCGGGAGCGGGACGAGCGTCGCCCGCTGCGCGGCGTCGACGCGCGCGTACGCCCCCGCGTCGCCGAGCGGGACGTCGGGCCACCCGTCGCCGTCGACGTCGGGGAGGCCCCGGTGCCCCGTCGCGCGCGGGTCGACCCACAGCGCGCGCGGCGGCGAGGCGAGCGTGCCCGCGCGGACGCGCCAGAACGAGAGCCCCGCGGGGAGGTCGCGCGGCGGGCGGAAGGGCGTCGCGACGTCGGCCCGCTCCAGCACGCGGGCGCAGGCGCGGTCGGCGCAGCGCTCCCACGTCGCGCGGGGGGCGCCGAGCCACGCGAAGACAGGTCGGGCGCCGGCGACGGAGGTCACCTCCGGCGTGAGCGCGCGGAGCGGCGGCAGCGCGGGGTGCGGTGCGACGGGGCGTCCGACGCACGCCGCGTCGAGCGCGGCGCGGGCCCGCGCGCAGGGCGTGGAGACGTCCTCGGGGAGGCGGGGCGCGAGCGCCCGCACCGCGGCGGGGAGCTCGGCCAGTGGCAGCATCGTGGCCACGCCGCAGCCGCCGTACGTGATGTTCGGATCCTCGATGAGCGTGCGGGCCTCGCAGGCCTCCTCGGCCGCGTCGCGGAGGGCGTCGCGCGGCAGCGGGCCGAGCCCGTCGGCGCCGCAGAAGAACACGCGCCACGCCGCGGCGCTGACGAAGGAGCGGCGGCGGCGCACGGCGGGGTCCTCCCGGGCGTCGGCGGCGAAGCGCGCGACCCGGGCGAGGTCGAAGGCCGCGCGGGCGTCCCCGTCGCGGCGGGCGAGCGCTTCGATCGCGGGGAGGGCTGTGGCGTCGTCGCGCGCGCGCCACGCCGCGACGGCGCGGGTGAGGCGCGCGCCCGGGACCCCGTCGGCGACGTCGCGCAGCGTGGCCCGCGCCGCGGCGGGGTCGTCGGTGAGCGCCTGGAGCGCGGCGAGGCGGACGCGCGCGGGGCCGTCGTCGGGGCGCGCGGCCACGGCGCGGGCGGCGTCGGCGTAGGCGGCGACGGTGCGCTCGCCGTCGCGGTCGTCGTACACCTCGGGGCCGACGGCGGGCAGCAGGAGGGGCCGCTCCTGACGCGGGTCGAACCGCGCGCGGTACACCTGCACGGCCTCGCTCCGCACGTGGAGCGAGCGCGCCAGCGCGAGGCACGCGAGGGCGGACGCCTCGGGGTCGGTCGCGGCGAGGGTGGCGCCGAAGCGGCGATGCCAGAGGGCCGCCGCCGCGGGCTCGGGCAGGACGCCGGCGGACGCGGCGACGCGGACGCGGGAGGCCACATCGAGCGCGAGGCCCGCGAGCTCGCACGCCGCGGCGACGCGCCGGTGGGCGGGCGCGTCCGGCGCGACGCGGCGGAGCTCCTCGGCGCGGCGGGAGGGGGCGTCGAGGGCCTCGACGGAGAGGGCCGCGGCGAGCGCGGCGGAGTGCGGGACCTCCTGGGCGAGCGCGGCGCGGGGTGAGAAGACGAGGGCGGCGAGCAGCGGGAGCGCAGGGCGGTGCATCGGGGCTTCGGGGTAGACGGGCGACGCGCCGATCGGGTGTGCGCGGGCATGGCGAGAGCGATGCGCCCTCCCGCCGCCGGTGGCCCTCACGGCAGCGCGCACCGCAGCGCCGGCGCGCCCTCGCAGGACACCCTCAGGGGGCGTCAACCGCCGCGCCGCCGGGTCTGCTCCTCCAGCGTCGCGACCAGAATCGGCACGGCGAGCCGGTCCTTCAAGCGCCCGGCGCGGGTCTTCAGGGCGATGAGGGTGGGGAGGTCGACGACGCGCACCTCCCTCTGCCCCTGCCGGATCAACACTGAGCGAGGAATGAGCCAGTCGTAGTCCTGACCTTCTTCGAACTCGCAGAGCAGGTCGAGCGGCCCGCCCTTCGTGTCGAGCAGGATGTGGCCGCGCCCCATGAACCACGTCGCCGTCGGGCGCAACATGCGGGAGTCGGCGCGCTTGACCGCGTCGACGTCGCGGAGCACGCCGAGCAGGCGCTCGACGTTCGGGGGTCGCGTCGCGGCACCACGTCGAGGTCGCCGGTCACGAGCGGCGCGCCGTGCAGCACCGCGGCCATGCCGCCCACGACGACGAACTCGACCCCCGCGTCCGCGAGGCGCGCGATCAGACCCTCGACGGACTCGTCATGCACCGGCGGAGCTCGTCGAGGTAGCGGGCGTTTCGGGCGCTCTCGCGTACGCGCTGCCAGGGGTCGCGTGCGAGCGCGGACACGATGAGCGTCCGGTCGACCTCGTCGACCGCCGCGAGGAGCTCGGGATCCTGCGCGGCGAGCATCGCGCGCACGGCCACCACGGTGGGGTCGCTGCGCACCGCGTCGTCGGAGAGGGTCGACATGTCGAGGGACGATATCACCCAGACGCTCGGTCCACCACGGAGCAGCGAGCGCCCTCGGGAGCGTGACGGACGGGCGCCTCTGACCTACTCCCCCAGCACGCGCAGCCGCCCGGCGCCGAGCGACGCGCCCTCACCGCGCGGGGCCTCGTCGCTGCGCCCGAGGAGCCCGCGGTCGAGGAGCTGCGTCGGGCGCACGTTGCCCAGCGACGCGAACACCGAGCCCTTCACGCCCGGGTGCTCGGCCTCCATCCGCGCGAGCATCGCCTTCATCTGCTTGCGCTGCGCGTTCTCCTGCGAGCCGCAGAGGTTGCACGGGAGGATGGGGAAGGCGCGCTCCGCCGCGTAGGCCGCGAGGGTCTCCTCGGCGCAGTAGATCATCGGTCGGATCACCACGTGGGCGCCGTCGTCCGAGGTGAGCTTCGCCGGCATCGCCGCGATGCGCCCCGCGAAGAAGACGTTGAGCAGCAGCGTCTCGATCGCGTCGTCGCGGTGGTGGCCGAGCGCGATCTTGTTGCACCCGAGGCGCGTCGCGGCGCCGTAGAGCACGCCGCGCCGCAGGCGCGAGCAGAGCGCGCAGTACGTCTGCCCCTCGGGCACGCGCTCGACCACCACGGAGTAGGTGTCCTCGCGGAGGACCTCGTGGGGGTGCCCCTCGGCCGCGAGCCACGCGCGCAGCGGCGCCCCGTCGTAGCCGGGCTGTCCCTGGTCGAGGTGGACGGCGAGGAGTTCGAAGCGGACCGGCGCGCGGCGCTGGAGGCGGCGCAGCACGTCGAGCATCGCGTAGCTGTCCTTGCCGCCCGACACCGCGACCATGATCCTGTCGCCGGCCTCGATGAGCTTGTGGTCGCTCACCGCGCGCCCCACGTCGCGGAGGATGCGGGTGACGAGGTCGCTCACGGCGTCGAGGCCCGCTTGAGGTCGGCCGGGTGCGACACGTCCGTCGACGACACGGCGACGGCCCGGCGGCGCGCGCGGCGGACGCGCGACCACGCGAAGTACGCGACGCCGCCCACCAGCGCGAGCACCGCGGCGAAGATCGCGGGCACGACGAGCTCGCGGTTGCGCCCGAGGCCGAGCCGGTCGATCGCGAGGAAGCGCCCGAAATGGACGCGCGCCCAGTTGCGGAAGCCCGTCCCCTCCACGGCCTCGGGGTCGCCGGCGGGGCGGGCGGCGCGGGCGCGCTGGGCCTGGGCCACCACCTCGCGCGGGGTGTCGGCGACGCGCTGCGTGGCGGCGGGCGGCGCGGCGGGCGGCGGCGCGACCACGCCGATGTGGTTCACCACCTCGCGCTCCCACCCGCGGCTCGGGCGGTTGACCACGCCCCCCTCGGCCCCGATGAACATCGTCGACGAGCCGCCGCCGTCGAGGTTGATCGCGCGGAAGGCGCCGAGCTCGATCATGAGCTGCGCCACCTCCTCGAGCGTGCCGCCGTGGCTCGTCGCGCGGCGGCCGTCGACCGTCACGAGGATCACCTTGCGACCGTCCTCGCTCACGCCCACCGCGGTGCGGGGCTCGCGCGTCCAGGTGCGGGCGAAGGTGTACAGCTCCTCCGACATGCGCCCGCGGTCGACCACCATCGGGCGGCCCGACACCGCGTCGGTGATGAGCCGCCGGCTGCCCTCGACCACGTCGGCGGGGCGCGAGACCCACCCGCGGCCGTTCTGGCTCACGGCGAAGAAGCCGAGCTCCTCGTCGTCGGCGCCCCAGATCTGCCCGTTGCCCGCGGTCATCCCCTGCGCGCCCTGGCCGAAGAGGCCCCAGAAGCCGCCGTTGACCGCCGCCGCCAGGCCCGCGTCGTGCGCGTAGGCGCTCGTGCTCTTCCACCGCTCGCGCAGCGGCGTGCAGCGGATGCGCACGCCCGGCGCGTTGAGGTCGACCACCAACGCGTGGAACTCCGCCGGCGCGGGCGTCGTCCGGTGCAGGTGCCGGAGCCCGGGGTTGGGCTCCGTCCACACGTCAACCGCGCGGGCGGGCAGTGCGAGCGCGAGCGCGGCGAGACAGGCGGCGAGCGCGGCGAACCATCGGGGGGTCGTCATGGTGTGCATTCGAGGCTTCCGTTCGCGCATCCCGCGGCGCCGTCGCTGTGATACAGGGCGCCGAGGGCTCTCGCCGATGCGCCGCTCGCTTGCCACACTGTCCAGAGTGCGTCAACCAATGCGCCACGCCTGCGCCGCGCTCGTCGCCCTCGCTGCATGCCGCGATCCAGCGCCCGCCGCCCCGCCCGACGCGCGACGCCCGGCGCCGCCCCCCGCCGCGCCCGCCCCCGCGCCGCGCCCGGCCCGGACGCCCCCGCGCGACGCCGCGCCCGCCCCCGACGTCGCTGCGGCCGACGTCGCGCCGTCGCCCACGCCCCACGGCCCCGCGGCTCCGGTGACACGCGGCTTCCTCGGGCTCGACGACGACGCCACCCTCGCCCGCATCTGTGACGCGCCCTTCGCCCGCGTCGAGCGCAACCGGGGCGGCAGCACCGTGTCGTTCAAGGTCCGCTTCGAAAACAACCAGAAGGCCCTCTTCAAGCCGCAGCAGCGCTCGGAGATCGCCAACTACCGCGCCGAGCTCGCGGCCTACCGCGTGAGCCGACTGCTCGGCCTCCACCGCGTGCCGCCCGCGTGCGGCCGCCTCGTCGCGCGCGACCTCCTCCAGCGCGCCGGCGACGCCTCGGGCGACGCGGCCTTCTCGCAGCGCGTGCTCACCGAGCTCCTCGGCCGCAACGACCGCGTGCCCGGCGCGGTGCTCTTCTGGGTGCCCGGCGCGCTCGAGCCCGTCCCCGGCGCGGAGTCGTACGCCGAGCTGCTCGACCCCGCGCGCCCGCTCGACCCCGCGCGCGCCGGCCTCGCCGCCGACCTCTCCGCCCTGCTCCTCTTCGACTTCCTCAACGACAACGTCGACCGCTGGAGCGGCGGCAACATCCTCCGCCAGCGCGCCGAGGGCGCCAACGCGCCGGGCCCGATGCTCTTCATGGACAACGGCGCGTCGTTCAGCGCGATCAACGACGGCCGCGGCGCCAGGCCCGCCGAGCAGGCGCGCCGGCTCGCCGCCATCGGTCGCTTCCCCCGCGCGCTCGTCGCGTCGCTGCGCGCGCTCACCGCCGACTCGCTCCGCGCGGCCGTCGCCGAAGACCCGCTCGGCCCCTGCCTCTCGGCCGCGCAGATCGACGCCGTCCTCACGCGCCGCGACCTCATCCTCGCCCGCGTCGACGCCGTCGTCCGAGAGCGCGGCGAGGCCGAGGCGCTCTGCTTCCCGTGACGTCCCTTCAGCGGCGGGGGCGGGCGCGCGTGCGCGAGGCCGGCGCCGCCACGTCCCCGCGGCGCGCGTGCTCGTGGCGGGCGGCCGGGCGCCGGCGCACCACGGGGACGCGGTGGACGCCGTCGCGGCACTGCGCGTCGTCCGCCGGGCAGTCGATGCGGACGTGGAAGTGGTTGTCGTGCGGCGACACCCCGCGCGGCTGGAGCAGCGTGAGCGCCGCGCGGTCGACCAGCGAGCCGTCGGCGCCGTGCTCGCGACCGTAGGCGAGGAGGCGCTGGCGCAGCGGCGCGGAGATGAAGATCCGCTCGACCCGCACGCGCCGGTCGGTGAGGATCGCGTCGAGCAGCGCCCAGTTGCGCGCGGTGTCGAAGACGTAGCGCCCGTCGAGCGAGCGGCCGTTGCGGTCGAAGGACACGTAGTCGTCGAGGTCGACCGGCGCCCCCTGCCCCCGCGCGCTGTACCACCGCGCGAAGAAGCACACGTCGGCGTCGCGGCCGCTCTGGTGCGAGCGGTGCCGCACCACCGGGCCCCCGTGGCGCGCCGAGAGGTCGCCGACGGTCACCCGCGCGTTCTGTCGCCGGCGCAACTCCGCGCCCACGCGCTCGAGGAGGCCCACCAGCTCCTCGGTCCCGAAGTGCAGCGTCCGCCCGGGGAGGAAGCGGATCCCGTCGCCCTCGGTGAGGGCCCGCCCGTGCTCGAGCGCGCCGCGGTTGGCCCAGCCCATCGAGGCGCTCGGGGGCGCCGCGAGTCTGCGCGACGCGGCCGCCCGGTCGCGACGAGGGTTGCGCCGAGTCTGGGCGAACGCCGAGGGTGACCCGAGGAGGATCGCCCCGAGGAGGCCCAGGAGTCCCAGGAATCGAGCCAGTCCGCGCACGCCCCGACCCCTACCAGAGCCCACACGTGGAGCTCCACTCCTCGGCACACAAGAGATTTGACAGGCTGCGTGAGCGTTCAGTAGCGTCCGTTCAGTACCCCACCGCGAGGACGCGGGAGTGATCTCAGGGGTGGAGAAGGGACGCGCACCGCCGTGCAGCCGCTCACCGACCGTCAGGAAGCCATCCTCGAGTTCATCCGCCGCTCGATCCGCGACCGGGGGTATCCCCCGACGCTGCGGGAGATCGGCGCGCAGATGGGCATCCGCTCGACCAACGGGGTCAGCGACCACCTCCGGGCCCTCGAGCGCAAGGGCTACATCTCGCGCGAGGACATGAAGTCGCGCGCGCTCCGCCCGACCGCGCCGCCCCCCGCGCTCGACGACGAGGCCGTCGACGAGGACGCGACGTTCAACATCCCGGTCGACGCCGCGCCGGCCAACAACGTGCTCAACGTCCCGCTCGTCGGCCGCGTCGCCGCGGGTCCCCTCACGTTCGCGTCGCACAACATCGAGCAGCAGATCCTGATGGACCCGTCGCTCCTGCGCGGCGCCGGGGCCGGCGGGGGAGAGACCTTCGCGCTCCGCGTCCGCGGCGACTCGATGGTCGACGCGGGCATCCACGACGGCGACATCCTCTTCGTCCGCCGCCAGGAGACGGCCAACCGCGGCGAGATCGTCGTCGCCCTCGTCGGCGACGAGGCCACCGTCAAGCGCTTCTACCAGGAGCGCGACCACATCCGCCTCCAGCCCGAGAACAAGCGGCTCGGCCCGATCTACGTCCGCCGCGGCGAGATGGGCGGCTTCCGCATCCTCGGGGTCGTCGTCGGCCTCTTCCGCTCGGTGGCCACCACCCGCTCGGCGTAGACTCGGGGCATGTTTGCCCCGCTGCTCGTCGGCTCAGCCCTCGCCGGCGCCGCCACCGTCGGCGGCCTCGTCCAGCACTACAAGCGCCAGCTCGGCCCGATGACGCTAGCCGACGTCCGCGCGCTCCGCCGCCTCGCGCCCACCCCCATCGCGCTCGCCCGCGAGGGCCTCGTGAAGCTCGTGGGCACCATCGGCTGCGACGCGCCGGCGCGCAGCCTCCACGGCGACGCGCTCGTCGCCGTCCGCGAGGTGCACCACTACACCGTCGAGGGCGCCGTCCGCGTGCTCGCCCGCATCGAGCGGACCACCGCGCCCTTCTGGGTCGAGGACGACTCGGGCCGCGTCGCGCTCGAGCCCTCGGCCGCGCGCGTCGACTTCGAAACCGAGGGCGGCGACGGCGACGCGATGTTCGAAGAGCTGCGCCTCCGCGTCGGCGAGCGCGTCGCAGTGGTGGGCTTCGTGCGCCGCGACCCGTCGGTCACCACCCACCCGATGCGCCGCGTGCAGGCGCAGGCCGAGCGCGGGCTCCATTTCACCGCCCCGCCGCTCGTGACGTGGCGCACCGAGCCCGAGGTGTACCCCCGCATGCGCCCGCCCGTCGGCGCCGCGGCCCTCTCCGCCAGCTCGGTGGCCCTCGCGGTGCTCGGCGCCGTCCTCCGCGTCTGACTGATGACGCCGCGCGCGGCGCCCGCCGTCGTCGAGCTCGGCCTCCACGCGCTCGCCTTCGCCCCCGCCCCCGAGCCCGGCAGCCTCCACGACCCGCGCTACGCCGCGTGGTGCCGCGCGAACCTCCCCGCCGACGCGTGGCGCCCGCTCGACGAGGACGCCGCGCTCCTCGCCGCTCTCGCCGCGCGCGCGGGCCCGGCGTGGTGGGCGCTCCAGCTCCTCCCCTTCGCCCACCGCGACGTCGCGGGCCTCGTCGCCGCCGCCGCGCACCCCGTCGCAGCGCTCGACCCACGCGACGCGGCGCGCCCCGACGCGGCGGAGGCGATCCGCGCGCTCGCTCGAGATCACGAGGCGCTCGTCGAGGTGGCCCGCGCCGACGCCGCGCTGGTGGCGCGCGCCTACGAGCGCTCGCACGCGTCGCTCATCACGCCGCTCACCCTGCGCGCCGTGGAAGACGCCGCGCCTTCGCTCACGCTCGCGGCCGCGCTCGCCCCGGCCCTCACGCGCTGCGACGTGGCGCTCTCGTTCGTGCTCGGCGCGCGCGGCCGGGCCTACGGCGACGTCCTCGTCCTCGGCGCCCCTTGCCCCTGGAGCGACCTGCCCGCCGAGCGCCCCGCCGTCCTCGCGCTCCACGAGCTGGCGGTGACGGCGGCGATGGCGGCGACGATGGGGGACGCGCTCGCGCGCTGGGCGGCGGCCGAGGGGGTGGCGCTCCGCGCGGTGGAGTCGCTCACGCGCGGGACCGCGTTGGAAGGTGCGTGGGGGAGCTGGCGGGGGGAGGTCGACGCGCGGGGCGCGGAGGCGGTGGGGGCGGGCGACGCGCGCGTCGGGCGGGTGCTGGCCGCGCTGCGCGAGGGGTGACGCTCAGGTGCCGGTGGCGTGGAGCGCGGGGGCGGGCTCGGACGCGGCGGCCTGCTCGGCCTTCTCGCCCTCGTGCTCGTTGTCCTGCTCGTTGTCCTGGTCGAGGTCGGTGTCGTTGGCGGCGAACTCGTCGACCTCGACGCGGCCCGAGCGGCGCGAGGTGCCGAGGTCGAGCTTGTAGTCCTTGGCGCGGAGGTAGAGCGTCGAGCGCGAGATGCCGAGCACCTGCGCGGCGCGGCGCATGTTGAAGTTGGTGTGCTTGAGCACGCGCTCGATGTGGGCGCGCTCGAAGGCCGAGAGCGTGAGGTCGGACGGGTCGGCGAGCTCGACCGCGTTGGCCGCGAGCAGGGCCGACGGCACCGCGATCGGCGCGGGGGCGGCGACGGGCGCGGGGGCGACGACGGGCTGCGCGACGGGCGCGGCGACGGGCGCGGGGGCCGCGGCGCGGGGGCGCGGGGCGCGGGCGCGGGTCGGCGCGGTGTCGTTGGCGGCCTTCGCCTGGAGCGACGCGAGCGCGGCGACGACGGAGGCGGCGGAGACCTCGGCGCCGACGCCGAGCCAGGCGCGCTCGATCACGTTGCGGAGCTCGCGGACGTTGCCCGGCCAGCGGTGGGCGCGGAGCGCGCCGAGCGTGTCGGCGGGGAGCTCGGGCGCGGGGCGGTTGTACGAGCGGGCCACGTCGTCGGCCACGCGGCGGGCGAGCTCGTCGAACTCCCCCTCGCGGTCGCGGAGCGGGGCCACCTCGACCACGATCGCGCTGAGGTGGCGCAGGAGGTCGGAGTCGAAGTCGCCCGCGGCGGAGGCGGCCGAGAGGTCGGCCGAGGTGGTGGCGATCACGCGGGCGTCGAAGCGGATCTCCCGCGCCCCGCCGATGCGGCGGATCGAGCGGGACTCGAGGGCCTTGAGCAGGCGCACCTGCGAGAGCGCGTCGAGCGAGCCCACGTCGCGCAGCACGAGGGTGCCGCCGGAGGCCTCCTCGAGCAGGCCGCGGCGCGCGCGGCTCGCGCCCGGGACGGCGCCGGCCTCGTGGCCGAAGAGCTCGTCTTCGAAGGCCGCGGCCTTGAGCGACGCGCAGTTGCACTCGACGTAGGGGCCGCGGGCGCGCTCGCCGCGGGCGTGCACCTCGCGGGCGAGGCGGGCCTTGCCGGTGCCGCGCTCGCCGCGGATGAGCGCGGGCGCCATCGACTGCGCGGCGATGGAGGCGAAGGAGCGCTGGCCGGCGCGGTCGTCCTCGCGGTCCTGCGTGGCGGCGGGGCGCGCGTCGGCGATCGACGCGGGCGACCAGCGGGCGCCGGTGAAGAGCATCGCGAGGAGCTTGAGGAGCGCGGGCTCGGGGCGGTGCGTGTGCGCGCTGTAGAACACCACCACGCCGTCGACGTGGCCGTCGCGGCCGACGGGCACGCCCACCGCCTCGCGGACGCGGTCGCTCTGGGCGCCGAGGGCGGTGCGCATCACGGAGGCGTCCTCGCGGTCGATCTCGTCGAACCAGCGGGGCTCGTGGTCGCCCCAAACGCGGGCGGCGATGCCGGCGGCGGTGGTGACCGCGCTCCAGCCGTAGGTGGCGGTGAGCGAGCGCGGCTGCACGCCGTCGCAGCGGAGGACGCCCGTGGCGTGGTCCCACGTCCAGGTGGCGGCGAGGCACCAGCCCATCGCGTCGCAGACGGTGGCGACGACGCCCTGGAGCATCTCGCGGCGCCCCTCCTCGCGCTCCATCGCGCGGGCCACGGCGCGGGCCACGGTGCGGCGGCGGTCGGCCTGGCGGAGGTCGGTCACGTCGGTGTGCTGCACCATCACGCCGCGGCGGCCGTCGGTGGTGCAGGGGGTGACGGACACGGTGTACCAGGCCTCGGCCCCGGCAGGGTGGCAGGCGAACTCGTGCTCGAAGGTCGCGCGCTGGCCGGCGAGCACCGCGCGGAGCCCCGCGCCCACGGTCTCGAGGTCGTCGCGCGAGAGACCCATGCCCTGGCGGCAGACCGCGAGGTAGTGGGCGCCGGCGGCCTCGACGGGGCGAGTCCAACGCTCACGGCTCTGGTGCGTCCAGGCGGCGTTGGTCCAGCACACGACCCCGTCCGGGCCCGTCACCGCGACCGGCGACGGCAGCGCGTCGAGCGCGCCCCAGCGCTCACGGTCACGTGCGTCGAGCACCGCCGCGCTCTCCTCGCGAACCGCGCCCTGGCCACCGAACAGAAGGTCACCAATCTTGCTCATGACAGATCTCTCCCCTGGCGCATCGCCCCGCCCCGCGGGGTGGCGCTCGTTGTTGAATGGACCGTGAAGGTCTCCGCGGCGCCTCGACCTCTCAGCGCCGCACGCCAACCCCTAATGCGATCCCCATGCCACGCATCAGGAGTTCGATTCGCGCCAATGCGGTTTCGGTCATGTCCGCGGTTTCGTCGCAAATCGACCGTCCGAGGCTCGAATCACGACTGTCAAAATTTCGACAACCGTCGAAATCTCGACACCCCTCCCTGTCAAAATTTCGACAGCCGCGCTTTGACGCTCAAGGCCGCAGGGGCAGCCGCCGACGCTGCGACGGCCCTGGCGAGCGCGTGGGCGCTTCGGGCGTCGGCGTCACGTCGCTGACGGCGCGTTGGGGCACGTACAGCACCGCGTCGAAGCGCTCGACGACGGGCGTCGCGTCGAAGGTCACGCGCACGAGCCGCTGGGCGTCGCCTTCGGCCACGGGCGCGACGACGACGGCGCCGGGCGCGACGAAGTCCGCCCAGTGGAGCGGGAGCGCCGGGAGCGCGAAGCCCACGACGACGCGTGACGGGCGCGGGCAGGGCCACGCGGCGGGGTCGGCGGCGTCGCCCGCGACGGCGTTCGCGTTGGGCACGTCGGCGAGGTTGTCGCGCGCGAGGGCGGCGAGGCGCGGGTCGAGCTCGACGCCCCACACGCGGCCCGAGGCACCCACGAGGCGCGCGAGGAGGGCCGTGCCGTAGCCGGTGCCGCAGCCGAGGTCGAGCACTTCATCCCCCGGACGCACGTCGAGGAGTTCGAACGACCGCGCGTAGGCGTGCATCGCGGACACGGTGGCGGCGCCCGTCGCGTCGAGCGGAACCACCGCGTCGCGCACGCTCGCGGCCACCGCGTCGAGCGGGACGAAGCGCTCGCGGGGAACCTCGGCCAGCGCCTCACGGATCGCGACGAGGGGCTCCGTCCGCCACCGGGACGGGTCGCCGCCGAACACGCGCTCCACGCCCGGGAGCGCCTCCGCCCGAACCGCGCGGCACACGTCGCGGAGGCCCTCGTCGCGGGCGCGCTCGGCCCTGCCCGCGGCGCCGCGGCCGAGGTAGCGCTGCCATGCGTAGTAGCGCTCGGCGTAGGCGAGGCGGACGCGCGGCGCGGTGAGGTCGCGCTGCCCGAAGGCCGCGCGGAGGAAGTAGTCGCGCGCGGGGCCGCGGTACACGAAGCGATCGGGGACGGCCGCGAGCACCGGCGCGAGGAGCTCGTGCTGGAGTCGCTCGCGCTCGCGGTACGTGAGCTCCGACGACGGGTCGACCCACTCGGAGAGGAACTCCGGGTCGCCGTCGCGCCACCACTCGGGCCGGTGGAAGCGCGTGCCGAAGCGCGCCTCCCACTGCGGTCGCTCGGCGTCGATGGGCGAGCCCGGGTACAAACGAAACGGGTCGACCGAGAGGAAGCCGGTGGTCCCCTTCGGGTCGAGGAAGAGGTCGCGGAGGTAGCGGGCGCTTCGCGCGAGCGTGGCGGGTGTTTCGCCGGGGTGGCCGACGATGACGTTGGCGCCCCAGGGGACGTCGAGCTCGCGCGCGACGGCGGCGACGCGGCGCATCCGGTCGAGGTAGTCGTCGAGCCGCCCCGCCTTGCGAATGACCGCGAGGAGCGCGGGGTCGCCCGACTCCAGCCCGAACCCGAGGCCGCAGTTGGCGGCGGCGAAGAGACGGAGGTCGTCGTCCTCGACGAGGTCGACGCGGATGAGGAGCCAGAGCTTCTCTGCAGGGATCCCCGCGCGCACGAGGGCTTCGAGGAAGGCGCGCCGCCACGACACCTTCATCCCGAAGAGCGCGTCGGCGACGTAGACCGTCCACGTCCGCAGGTCGAGAAACTCATGGAGCCGGCGGAACTCCTCCACCGCCCGCTCGACCGAGTACGCGCGCCAGGAGACCTCGCGCTTCGCCCGCTCCATGCAGAAGGCGCAGTCGAAAGGGCAGCCGCGCGAGAGGTAGAGCTGCGCCTGCGACGTGACCCGCCGCGCGACGGCGCGGTAGCGCGCGAGGTACGACCAGTCGGTGACGGGAAGCTCGTCGAGCGCCTCGACGGGCTCGGGGCCGAGCACCGCGTTGCGCAGGGGCGCGCCGCCCGCGACCGACTCCACCACGCGCGCCATCGGGTGCTCGCCCTCGCCCACGACGCACACGTCGTAGGGGGAGCCGTCGTAGACGATGTCGTCGGGCCGCGCGCTGGCGTGGTAGCCGCCGGCGACGATCACCGAGTCGCGGCGGAAGGCGCGCGGCCTCGGCGAGGCTGAGGCACTTGAGGTGGTCGTACGACGAGTAGCAGCCGAGCGCGACCACGTCGTAGCCGCGCCCATCGGCGCCGCCGAGAATCGCGGGGAGCGACACGGGCCCGAGCGCGGGCTCGACGCCGAGGTCGACGACGGTGACGTCCGCGCCCGTTCGAACGCGCAGGAAGGTGGCGAGGCCGACGAGCTGCGGGACGCCGAAGTTGCCCGCGGCCGCCCCGCCCGTTCCAGGCCAGAGGAGCAGGACGCGGACGGGGCGGGTCACTCGTCCTCGCCGGGCTTGTTGGGCATGACGCGCGGGACGGCGATGGAGAGGCAGGGCTGCGGCACGACCACAGGCGTGAGGCACGGCTGGGGAACGGGCTCGGGCGGGCGCGGCGGGCGACCGGCGTCGCGCGGCGGGGGCGGCCGGGAGAGGCAGGGCATCGGCTGCGTGAGGCCCGCCTCGGGCGTGTAGACCGGGCCCGCGTCGAGGTCGAGCGGAAGCACCGAGAGGCACGCTGCCGGCTCGGGCAGGCCAGCCTCGGGCACCATCACCACCAACGCATCGGGCGCGCTCGCCTCGGGCGCGCTCGCGTCGGGCGCGGGCCGCTCGATGGGGACCACGCTCAGGCACGGCTGCGGGCGCGTGCACCCGTCGAGCAGCGCGATCCCCGACATCGCCGACGCGATGAACATCGCCTTGCGCGCCAGGATCGCCTTGCGGTCCTCGTCCTCGTCGTCGTGCTGGCTCACGTCGCCACCTCCTGCGCCCCGTGGCGCGTCAACCGACCCACGGGCACGAAGCCCTCCCCGCCACCGCGCGCCGCGCGGAGCTTCGCGCGGAAGTCGTCGTCGACGTGCTGGGCCACGATCGGGTCGAGCCCGCGCGGGTCGCCGAGCACCGTCGCCGCCGCCGCGCCGCACCCGCCGATGCACCGCGCCCGATGCGGGCACGGCGCGCAGAACGCCGGGGTCACGTCGCGGTACCGCGCCACCGCGGGGGCCGTCACCAGATCCGCGAACGACTCGGTGCGGGTGTCGCCGAGGGAGGTTGTGTGGAGCGTGCAGTGCCGCAGCTCACCGCGCGGCCCGAGGGCGAACTCCTGCATCTCCGTGCCGATCGGGCAGCTCGCGAAGCGGACGTGGGGGTAGTCCGAGGTCTCGATCACGCACGGCGGGACGGGCATGGTCACCTGGAGGCTCATCCCGCGGTCGCGCGCGAAGGGCTCGGCCAGCGCGAGGGCCTTCGCGAGCTCCGAGCGCGAAGGGAGCAACGTCGCCACCTGCTCGGCCGCGTAGCCCGCGGGCGAGTAGCGGCTCAGCGCCACGTCCGTCACACCGAGCGCGAGGAAGCGCTCGAGGATTTGATCCACCACGCCCGCGTTGAGGCGCGTCACCACGATGCAGCCGCCGACAGTGACGCCGTGGCGGCGGAGGGCCTCGATGCCGCGCAGGGTCTTTTCGAAGTGGTCCATGCCCGCGCCGACGTGGGCCTCGTGGAGGGCGGCGTCGGGGCCGTTGAGGGTCACCTGCACGAAGAGCGGGCGGAAGGGCGCGAGCCGCGCGGCGTGGGCGTCGGTGACGAGCCCGCCGTTGGAGATGATGAGCGCGCGGAGGCCGTGGCGTTGGAGCAGGGCGAGCACGTCCCACACGTCGGCCCGCGCGAAAGGCTCGCCGCCGGTGAGCGTGACGTGGTCGAACTCCACCTCGGTGACCGCGCGCTCCAGGAGCGAGAGGAGCTCGTCGTGCGGCAGCGCCTGCGTGGCCGACGGGTCGTCGCGCCAGTCGTTGTAGCAGTAGCCGCACTTCTGGTTGCAGTAGGGCGTGAGCTCCACCGCGAGCGAGTACCGCTTCGGCCGCGACATGGCGGCGACGATACCGCAACCGCCCGTCAGCGGGGCGCGATCCGGAGCACCACCGCCCCGGCCGGGCCCGCGGGGGCACCCTGCGACCAGTCGAGCAGCGCCTCCGCCATGCAGGCCGACAGCCCCCGCGACAGCAACGGCGGAACGAACTCCACCGAGACCGCGGCCCCCGCCCGGTCGAGCGCGATGGTGGCGTCGATGAAGCGCACGGCTTCGAGGGGCCCCGGGTCGGCGGTGCGCGCGTCGGCGAGGCACCGGGCGATGCCCGACTGGTGCGCCGCGAGCCTGGCGCGGGCGCGGGCGACGTCGGCGCGCTGAACCCGAACCACCGCGGCCACGGGCGCAGCCGCGGGGCGCGACTGGGCGAAGGCCGCACCGGCGGTGGCCACGCCGAGGCTCACGACGGCGACGCGACGCATGGCCCGGACAATACCCGACGGATGGGGGTATTGTCCGCCCCCCTCGGATGACCTCCAACGACCTCGTCATCGGCGTCGCCGGACACATCGACCACGGCAAGACCGCCCTCGTCCGCGCGCTCACCGGCGTCGACACCGACCGGCTCCCCGAGGAAAAAGCCCGCGGCATCACCATCGAGCTCGGCTTCGCCCCCCTCGCCCTGCCCGGCGGGCGACGCGCGGCGGTGATCGACATGCCCGGCCACGAGCGCTTCGTTCGCACGATGATCTCCGGCGCCGGCGGCGTCGACGTGATGCTCCTCGTGGTGGCCGCCAACGAGGGCGTGATGCCCCAGACCCGCGAGCACCTCGCCATCGCGGGCCTGATGAACATCCGCGCCGGCGTCTGCGCCCTCACCAAGAGCGACCTCGCCAGCGACGACCTGCTCGAGCTCGCGGCCGAGGAGATCCGCGAGGTTCTGCGCGGCAGCGCGCTCGACGGCGCCCCCGTGCTGCCCGTGAGCGCGCAGGCGAACGCCGGCCTCGACGCGCTGCGGGCGGCCCTCGCGGCGGCTTCGGTGGTGCCGCGCGACGCAAGTGGCCCCGCGCTCGTCCCGATCGACCGGGTGTTCGTGCGCAAGGGCTTCGGCGTGGTGGTGACGGGAACGCTCCTCTCGGGAACGCTCCGCCTCGACGACGAGCTCCTTCTCGGACCCACCGGGCCCGAGCACCGGACGCGTTCCGTTCGTGTGCGCGGGCTCCAGGTGCACGGCGAGGCAGCGAGCGAAGTCCGAGCCGGCACGCGCGTGGCGGTCAACCTCGCCGGCGTCGACCTCGACGACGTCCCGCGCGGCGCGTGGCTGTTTCACCCCACCGAGGTCGCCCTCACCCGAACGTTCGACGCCGAGGTGTACCTCCTCCCGCAGACGCGCCGCGACCTCGCCCGGCGCTCGCGGCTGGAGGTCGACGTCGGCGCCACGCACGCCGTCGCGGGCGTCGCGCTGCTCGAAGGCGAGTCCCTCGCGCCCGGCGGTCGCGCCCTCGCGCGGATCACCGCGGATCGCCCCCTCGCGCTGCGCCCCGGCGAGCGCCTCGTGCTGCGCGGTCCGTCGTCGCTCGCGGGCGTCGGGAGCACGGTGGGGGGGCTCACGGTGGTTCGTCCGGTGGCCGAGCGCGTGCGTCGACGCGCGGTGGCGCTCGAGCGGGCGCGCCGTTCGTACGAAGGGGACGCCGCGGCGCGGGCGCGCGTGGAGCTCGACGCGGTGGGCGCGAAGGGGCTCACGGCGAGCGAGCTCGTGGCGCGGGCGGGCTACAGGGTCGGCGCGAAATCCGTGGCGGACGGGGTGGTGCTGGTGGGCGGCGACCGCTACCTCGGGCGCTCGTACCTCGACGGCGTGGCGAAGGCCGTCCTCCAGGCGCTCAGCGATTTCCACGGGAAGAACCCCACCGAGCGCGGCCTCGACCGGCGCGCCCTCGCGACGCTCGGCCCCGACGTCGCGGTCGACCACGCGCTGGGCGAGCTCGTCGGGCAGGCGAAGGTGGCGCGCGCGGGCGACGTGATCGCGCGGGCCGGGTGGAAGCCCCGCGGCCTCGACGACGTCCCCTACGTGGCGCAGGTGCGCGCCTCCCTCGCGCGGGCAGGGCTCGCGCCGCCACGCCTCGACGAGATCGCTTCTTCGTGCGGGGCCTCGCCGAAGGAGCTCGACCTCGCGCTCAAGCGCCTCGTCGAGCTCGGGCACGTGGTGAAGGTGTCGATGGAGCTCTACGTCGACGCCGCGGCGATGCGCGACCTCGAGGCCCGCCTCGTCGCGCACCTCACCGAGCGGGGGACCATCGACGCCCAGGGCTTCAAGGAGCTCACCGGGCAGACCCGCAAGTACTCCATCCCCTACGCCGAGCACTTCGACGCGAAGAAGGTGACCCTCCGCGTCGGCGACGTCCGCAAGCTCCGAGGCCGCTGACCCGTGACCGAAGCCAACGCCCCCTGGACCATCTCCCGCGTCATCGCCTGGACCGCGAAGGACCTCCACGCCCGCGGCATCGAGTCGTCGCGCCTCGACGCCGAGCTCCTGGTCGGCCACGCGCTGAAGCTCCGCCGGCTCGACCTCTACCTCCGCTTCGACCAGCCCCTCGACACCCCCGAGCTCGCCGCCGTCCGCGCCCTCGTCGAGCGCCGGCGCCGCAAGGAGCCCGTCGCGTACATCCTCGGCGTGCGGGAGTTCTACGGGCGGAGCTTCACCGTCGACCGGCGGGTGCTCATCCCGCGGCCCGAGACCGAGGGGGTGATCGAGGCGTCCCTCGCGCTCCTCCCACCGCCCGCCGAGGGCGTCACGCTGCGCGCGCTCGACGTGTGCGCCGGCAGCGGGTGCATCGCGATCACCCTCGCGGCCGAGCGCCCCGACCTCACCGTCGACGCCGTCGAGCTCTCGGGCGCGGCGGCCGAGGTGGCGCGCGCCAACGCCGAGCGCCTCGGCGTCGCCGACCGCGTTCGCGTGCTCGAAGGGAGCCTCTACAAGCCCCTGGAGGCGGGCGCGCGGTACGCGGTGATCGCGAGCAACCCGCCATACATCCCGACCGCGGAGGTCGACACGCTGATGCCCGACGTGTCGGAGTACGAGCCGCGGCTCGCGCTCGACGGCGGCGAGGACGGGGCGTCGATCCTGCGGCCGCTCTTCGCCGGGGCGCGCGCGCGGCTGGCGGAGGGCGCGGCGATCGTGGTGGAGATCGGCTACGGCCAGGCGGAGCTCGCGCGCTCGATCGCGCGCGACGCGGGCTTCACCGACGTCTCGGTGCGCGAAGACCTCGCGAAGATCGAGCGCGTCGTCGTCGCGCGCTGACGTCGCGCGGAAAAACGTGACGGCGGCGGCGCCCCGGTGCGAGGCTCCCGCCCCCGATGAAGCTCACCGTTCGAACGAAGATCGCGATCGGCTCGTCGACCAACGCCCTGGCGCTCTCCCCGGACGGCGCGCTGGTGGCGGCGACGAGCTTCGACCAGAAGCTCCGCGTGTTCGAGACGGCGGGGATGACGCTGCGCAAGGCGCTCCACCTCGGCACGTCGTTCCCCAACGCGGTGTGCTTCGCGCCCGACGGGGGCCGCGTGGCGTCGGGCGGCAAGGCGCTCACGGTGTTCGACACGACGACGTGGAAGAAGGGTGCGTCGCTCAAGGGGCACCGCCACGAGATTCAAGGGGCCGACTTCTCGCCCGACGGCGCCCGCGCCTACACCGCCAGCGGCAACAACTACACGCCCTCGGACTGGACGGCCCGCGCGTGGGACGCCGCCACCGGCGCCGCGCTGTGGAAGTACAAGCTCCCGCGCACCGCCACCGCGGTCGCCGCGTCGCCCGACGGCCGCTGGGTGGCCGCGGCCGACTGCACGGGCGTCGTCGCGCTCCTCGACGCCGCGACGGGCGAGGCCGCGTGGACGTCGAAGGTGGCCGACTGGGTCTACCGCCTGCGCTTCACGCCCAAGGGCGACGCCATCCTCACCGCGGGCGACGCCCGCGCGCTCCACGTCGTGTCCGTGGCCGACGGCGCGGTGCGGGCGATCCCGACGCCCACCGCATCCCGCAGCCTCGCGCTCACGCCCGACGGCGCTGTGGTGCTCCTCGCCGGCACCGACTACGGCGTGCCCGTGCCGGTCCGCGCGGTCGACCTGGCGACGGGCTCCGTGCGTGACGTGGCCCCCGCGCTCGGGAGGCTCCCGCAGGGCGCCGCGCTCTCGCCCGACGGCGCGACGTACTACGTGCTCGTCAACGAGCCCGACGAGCTCGTCGTCTTCAACGTGTCGCGCTGACCCGTCAGAACATCACGCCCTGGAAGCCGAAGAGCCAGCCGCCCTGGTACTCCGTGACGAACGTCCGCATGTACCGGACCGTGCGGTTGTCGCGCGGCGCGTAGATCAACCGGAACACCGTCGACGACACCGTGCCCAGGCCCGTCTGGAGGGCGAGGCTCCCGAGGTTGTCGTAGTTGAGCGAGTAGTTGCCGATGATCGCGAGGGGGTCGCCCGCGGTCGAGGGGTCGGCGGCGCTCGCGCGCGGCTGGAGGAGCGAGAGCCCGGTGGCCTGCGCGCCGGCCGCGCGGAAGAAGGCCGCGGCGATGCCGAGGCCCGCGGTGCCGACGCCGAGGTTGACCCACGTCCACCCGTCGACCGGGCGCACCCGGTACATCATGTCGGCGAGGAAGCTGTCCGTCGGGATGACGGGGATCGTCGGCTCGACGAGCTCGTGCTCGGGCACGTCGAGGAGCTCCGGCGTCGCGACCTCCATCGCCGCGACCTCCGCCGGCACCTCGAGCAACTGACGCCCGTCGGCCCACGGGAGGTAGTACGAACGCCGCGGCCGCGCGTGCATGGGCTCGGTGAGCCGGCACTCCACCCGGTCGCGCCCCACCGCGCCCATCGCCCGCGCCGAACGCATCATGGGCGGCCCGGCCTGGGCGTGCGCCGACGCGGCTGAGACAGCCAGCGCCACGCTCACGAACAGGGCGAACCGAGCATCCATGCACACACCTCCGGTGAGGTGAAGGGGATGTAAGCCGTCTCGCGCGGGTGCGCAAGATCCTACGCACCCCTTGTTCAAGGGTGTTTCGCGCGGAAGTCGGCGACGGTCATCGCATCCGTGCGTGCCACGGTGACGCCCCGGAGGTAGCGCCAGCCCGTTCCGTCGTGGGCGAACTCGCTGCATTCGGTGAAGCCCACGTCGCGCCCCCGGGTGAAGACGCCGGCGCGGAAGAGCACGCGGGCGAGGCCGTCGGCGTCGGGCGGCGTCGCGTCGAGGATGGCGAGCGTCTGGTAGCGGTTGGACTCCGCGGCGCGGCGCAGCGACGCGAGGACGGCGCGCTCGGGCTCGGCGCGGAGCTCGTGGTCGGGGTGGAGCGTCTTCCAGAGGTAGGCGACCTCCCCGCGGGCGAAGGCGGCGAAGCGCGAGCGCATGAGGGCGGTGGCGTCGGCGGCCTCGCGCGCGTTGCGGTGGAGGGGTTCGCAGCAGTCGGCGTAGCGGAGCCCCGACTGGCAGGGGCAGGGCGTGGGGCGGGTCATTGGGGGGTTCAGTGCGCGGGGGCGGGGTCGTCGGGCATGGAGAAGCCCGCGGGGACGCCCTTGAGCGCGGCGAGCGTGACCTCGCGCCAGTAGCGCTGGCCGACTTCGAACGCGAGGTTGCCGGCGGGGCCGAGCGTGCGGAGTCGCCCGAGGCCCGCGGCGTGGACCTCGCGCGCGACGGGGAAGGCGTACGACCAGCGCGACTTCGGGTAGCCGAGCGCGTCGGCGTAGGCGTCGCCGATGAGGTAGCGCGAGAGCGCGTAGGCGAAGGGGATCCGGCGGCGCGCGGCCTCCTCCTGGTCGCTGGTCCGCGCGGCGAGGCGGCCGCTCTCCATGAGGGCGCGGGCGAGCGCGCGGGCGTCGTCGTCGGGCGGGTCTTGCGTGGTGGAGAGGAGGTCCCACTGGGCGGCGGCCTCGTCGTGGGTGGCGCAGAGGAGCTCTTCCTCGACGCCGAGGACGTAGCCCGCGTAGCGCCAGAGGTGGAGGAAGTCGTCGCGCTCCCGCGGCGTCATGACGTGCCCGAGGCGCGCGAGCCACTCGTGCACCGTGTACGAGAAGAGCAGCAGCGTCCCGCACGAGTCGCACTGGTTGATGGGGACGCCCCAGTCGTCGGCGCGCCACCGCGGCGAGCGGACGAGCGCGCGTCGCACCGAGGCGTGCATCAGCCGAACCTTCACGCAGGCGCGGAAGCCTTCGGCGCCGCGGCGCATCCCGCCGGGCGCGCTCACCACCTCGACGAAGCGGCTGGTCTCCGCGAGGCGCCGCGGCACGTCGGACGCGAGGCGGCCCGAGAACACCAGGGGCTTGTTGCCGGCGGGCGAGCAGTAGCCGGCGACGAGCGATCCCGCGCCGAGCACGAGCCCGCCGAGGATGCCCGACTCGAGGAAGGCGCGGCCCCCGCGGTCGACGCGCGACCAGTCGACCCAGTAGGGCACGTGGTCGAGCCGACGGAAGAGCGCGCGCAGGGCCTCGGGCGCGTCGGGCACGGCGTCGGGGCCCTCGGCGAGCGCGCGGTCGATGAGCGCGTCACGCGCGGGTCGCGGGAGCTCGGCGAGCGCATCGACGGCGGCGTCGGCGGGCGCATCGCCGACGGAGAGGAAGGCGCCGAAGCGATCGACGCGGTCCCCGTGGCGCCGGCGCGCGGCGTCGAGGTTCACGTAGCGCGAGGGGAACTTCATCGTGGGGTGGGATGGAGCATAGGCGCCCGCCGCCGCGGGAAAAAGGGGCGACGCGGGGTGCGCCGGGTGCGTCACGGGGCGGCGGGGCGTTGCATCCCCCAGGGCGCCATGCGCGCACGGGACTCGGCAGCGCTACCGCCCGTCGCCGCGCTCGTCGTCGCCGCCCCAGTCGTCGCGGGCGAGGAGCTCGTCGCAGCGCCGCGCCACGGTGGGCGGCGTGCGCTCGTCGTCGATGAGGGCGCGGAGGTCTTCGGGGGCGAGCAGCGGGAGGAGGCCCGTGGTGACGGCGGCGGGGGTGGCGGGGTTCATCGCGAGGGCGCGGCGGACGGCGGGGCGGAGCGACCATTTGGGCGACGCGGCGACGCGCGAGAGCACCTCGGGGACGCCCGGGCGCCGCGAGCAGAGGCGCACCACGTCGGGCTCGGTGAGCTGCGAGTTCTGGAGGAGGAGCGCGATCACGTCGGGGTGCGGGTCGCGGAGCACGCGGTCGAACATGCGCCGGTCGGGCTTGCGCGCCAGGGACTTGCGCTCGCCGAGGGTCAGCGGACGGCCGCGGCCGTAGTCGGGCACGTGGCGCTCTTCCGCCGGCGTCGCCGTGTCCGCCTCGTCGGGGGCGAACACCGCCCGGTGCCGCTCGGGCGCGGTGGAGAGCGCGATCAAGAGCGATTGGAACGCCACGCGCGCGCCGACGTCGCCCTCGGCCGCGGCGGCGGTGAGCGCCTCGGCCGCGGCGCGCAGGTCGGCGTCGTCGACCTCGGCGGCGATGGTTCGGTAGAGGGCGGCCCGCATCGCGGGGTCGACCATGGTGGTGGCGTGGCGCCGGAGCCGCTCGGCCAGGGGGGAGCGCATCGCGCCCGCGAGTATCGCACGACCGCCGCGCCGCTTCGCGCCCGCCTGCGGTACCCTCGCGCGCGATGTCCCCGCGCTTCGCCCTCCTCGCCCTCGCGCTCCTCGCCTCGTGCAGCGACGCGCCCACCGCGCCGCCCGCCCCCGCCGACGCCGCGCTCGACACCGCCGACGCCGCGCCCGCCGACGCCTCGACCGACGCAACCCTCGACGCAGCCCCCGACGCCCCGCCCGCCGACACTCCCGCGGAGGCTGCCGCCGACGCCCCCGCGGACGCGACCGTCGACGCCCCAACCGACGCAGCGCCCCTCGACGCCGCCGACGCCTCCACGGACGCGCTCGCCGACGCCACCTGGGACGGCTCCACCGAGATCCTCGGCACGCTGCGCGGGACGTGCGGGACGATCCGCGCGATGCTGACGTCGCCGATGCCGTCGCTCGTGCGCGACGACCTCACCTTCGTCGCGGGCGAGCGCTACGAGCGGGCGTCGCTCTCGCCGGGCGGGCAGCGGATGTTCGACACCGCCAACGCGGGCGGGAGCTCCACGGAGTCGGAGGTGATGAGCACCGAGGTGCTGCACTTCTGCGAGGGGGCGTCGCTCCTGCGGACGGAGACCGAGATCCACTACCAGCCGCCGGACGACTCGGGCGCCAACACCATCACCGACATCCTCGTGGAGATCGGCGGGATGCGCGTGGGCGTGTCGGTGACGCGGGCCTACCGCCCGGCCCCGATGACGTTCACCGACGCCGACGTCCGCGCCCTCCTCGACACGAAGCTCACGGGCATCAACCGCAGCTCGATGCGCGTGCTCCCGAAGGACCGCTGGGTCAAGCAGATCCTGCACGTGTTCGTCATCAGCGACGCCGTCGCCGACCAGGTCGAGCGCGCGTGGAACACCCTCCCCGCCGCCACCCGCGCCGACACCATCGTCCTCGTCACCGTGACCCACGGCGGGGGCTTCATCTACTGCAACCCCGATCCGCCCCTCGGCACGGAGTGCCCGCCCCTCGGCGGCGGGTGAAGCCCGCGCTTCGCGTCGACCCTTGACGCGCCGCGTCCCGGGGCGATAGCTAACAAGGGCGCCGCGCGCGCCGCGCCGCTGGGAGAAGCACCCCGTGTCCACGCCGAGCAGCCCGGAGACCGCGCCCCCTGAGCCGCGGGTCGTGAAGCGGTACAGCAACCGCAAGCTCTACGACACCGTCGAGAGCCGCTACGTCACGCTCCCGCAGATCGCGGAGCTCGTCCGGAAGGGCGAGGACGTGCGCATCATCGACAACAACACCAAGGAAGACCTCACGGGCGTCACGCTCGCGCAGATCCTCTACGAGGAGGAGCGCAAGCAGTCGAGCGCGCTGCCGCTGACGGCCCTGAAAGACCTCATCAACACCTCGCGCGAGCGCATCCTGTCGACGCTCTCGCCGGTGACGCGGCTGATGCAGCGCGACGGCGACGCGCCGCCCGGCGAGGAGCCTCCGCCCGCCGAGGAGCCCGCCCCCGCCGACCCGCCCGCGGAGCCCGCGGCCGCCGACGGTGGCGTAAAAGAGCCGGGGCGGGTGCAGCAATTCTTCGAGGAGAGCCGTCACGCATTCGAAGAGTGGCAGCACGACGCGGACAAGCGGATGAAGACCTTCTGGGAGGGGATCAACCCCGCGACGCAGATCCAGGCCCTCCAGGCCGAGGTGAAGCGTCTCCAGGCGCGGGTCGACGCCCTCGAGGCCCGGCTGGGCCCCGGCGACCGCTCGCCCCCCAACGACGACCGCCCGGCCGACGCGGAATAGGGTGCCCCCCTTGCGCGGTTGAGACGCCGTGGTTCTCTTCCGCGGACGCCCATGACACTCCCTGACAAGCAGCGCCGGCAGCGCTTCGAAGCCGAGGTGATCCCCCACCTCGACGCCATGCACCGGACGGCCGTCCGCCTCACGCGGAGCGCGGCCGACGCCGACGACCTCGTGCAGGACAGCGTCGTCAAGGCCTACCGCTTCTTCGACTCCTACGAGCAGGGCACCAACGTGCGCGCGTGGCTGTTGAAGATCCTCACCAACCTCTTCTTCTCGCGCCACCGCCGCACCACGCTGGAGGGCAACGTCAGCGCCCTCGGCGCGGTCGACCCGGTCGCCGACGGGTGGATGGGGGCGGCGTCGATGGCGCCGACGCGCGAGCCCGAGCGCCTGGTCGAGCGGCCGCTGCTCGAGGCCTCGGTGGGCAAGGTGCTCGACGAGCTGCCGGAAGATTTCCGCACGGTGCTGGTTCTGGTGGACATCGAAGGCCTCACGTACCGCGAGGTGGCCGACGCGATGGGGTGCCCGATCGGCACCGTGATGTCGCGGCTGCACCGCGCGCGGAAGGCCGTCGCGCAGCGCCTCGGGGTCGCCGCCCCGGCGCAGGCCGAGGTCGAGGACAGCGTGGTGTCGCTCGATGCGTTCCGTCGGCGCAAGGAGAGTCTCGGATGACGTTCGGTTGCGACGAAGCGAGGCGGTGGCTCGACGCCTGGGCCGACCAGGAGCTCGACCCGAGCGCCGCCGTCCACGTCGAGGCGCACATGTCCCACTGCCGGGTGTGCCGGGCGGAGGCCGAGAGCCTGAAGGCCCTCAAGCGCTCGCTGGCGGGTCTCCGCGAGGAGTGCGCCCCGACCGCGCTGCGCTTCAAGATCGCCGCGGCGCTCGATCAATGCGACCACGCCCAGGAGGCCGAGCAGAGCTCCGTGCGGCGGCGCAAGCACGCGCTCGGGTTCGTGCTGACGGGCGCGACGCTGGCGGGCGCGGTGCTCATCTCCGGTCACCGCGCGGGCCCCGCGGGGCAGACGATCAACGCCGCGATGCTGCCGGTCGCCGAGGACTGCGCCCAGCGCCACGCGCGCGAGCTCCCGGCCGAGGTGCAGGCGAGCGACCCGACGGCGGTGTCGCAGTGGTTCCGCGGCAAGCTCGACATCCCGGTGCGGCCGGTGATGTTCCGCAACGTGCCGGCGCGCCTCGTGGGCGCGCGCATCTCCAGCGTGCGCGACCAGATGGCCGCGGCGCTCTACTACGACGTGGGCGGGCGGCGGATGACGGTGTTCGTCTTCGACCGCAACGTCATGGGCGCCGAGCCGCCGCACCAGGGGCCCGTCGTCATCGCCTCGTCGCACGGCTACACCGTGACCCTCACCGAGCAGCAGGGCGTCGCCTACGCCATCGCCAGCGACCTCTCCCCGCAGGAGAACGCCCGCATCGCGCAGGGCGTCGAGGTCCGCTGACCCGGCGCGTGCCGTGACGCGGGTGTGATCTCTCTGCGCAGCGCGCTGTGCAACAAACACTCGGGCGGGAGGGGCTTCCGCCGCGGGCGGGTTGCGGCACAATCGCGGCGGCCATGGAGCGAACCGACACCTCGACCCTCGACGCCGAACTGCGCGACGACCGCCGCACCGTCGCGCGGCTCTATGTGGAGGAGATGGGCCGCGCCCCGCGGGCCTTCGTGCTCGAGCGCGGGCGCGCGCTGCGGGTGGGCCGGGGCGAAGACCAGGACATCCACCTCGACGACAAGCGGGCGTCGCGCCGGCACGCCACGCTCACCTACGACGGCGCGCGGGTGACCGTGGCCGACGAGGGGAGCAGCAACGGCACCTTCGTCGGCGACGTGCGGGTGGGCGCGGCGACGGCGCTGCCGCCCGGGGCGGCGGTTCGCATCGGCGGCGCGCGCATCCTGCTGCTCGCGGTCGGCGCCGGGGCGGCGGAGGCCGAGCCCGCGGCGGTCGCCGTCGACCCGGCGAGCGTGCGGCTCTTCGACCAGGCGCGCCGCGTCGCCGCCACCGACCTGCCCGCGGTGATCCAGGGGGAGACGGGCAGCGGCAAAGAGGTGGTCGCGCGCGCACTCCACCGGCAGAGCGGCCGGGCGGGGGCGCCCTTCGTCATCGCGAGCTGCGCGGCGCTGCCGGAGTCGATCGCCGACGTCGAGCTCTTCGGCGCGGAGCGCGAGGGCGCGGGCGGGGCGGTCGAGCGGCGGCCCGGGCTCGTCGAGGCCGGCGACTGCGGGGTGGTGCTGCTCGACGAGGTGGGCGAGCTGTCGCCGGCCAACCAGGCGCGCCTGCTCCGGCTGCTCCAGGACGGCTCCGTGCTGCGCGTCGGGGCGCCGCGGCCGACGCGCGTCGACGTGCGCGTGCTGGCGGCGAGCACCCGCGACCTCGCCGCCGACGTCGCCCGCGGGCGCTTCCGCGAGGACCTCTTCTTCCGCCTCGGGGCCGCGACGCTGCTGGTGCCGGCGCTGCGCGACCGCCCGCGCGACATCATCCCGCTGGCCGAGCGCGCCCTCGCCCGCCGCGGCGCGCGCCGCGCGTTCGGCCCGGGCTTCACCGACGCGCTGCTGCGCCACCGCTGGCCCGGCAACGTGCGCGAGCTCTTCAACGCGCTCGACTGCGCCCTCGCGCTCGCCGAGGGCGACACGCTCCTGCCCGACCACCTGCCCCCGGCGGTGCGCGGCGCCGCGCAGCGCGCGCAGAACCCCGCCGCGCCGCTGCGCTCGGTGGTCGACGAGGTCGAGCGCGGCTCGATCGTCGCCGCGCTCGAGCGCCACGGGCACAACCAGTCGCGCGCCGCGGTGGCGCTCGGCATCTCGCGCCGCGCGCTCATCTACAAGATGGAGCGCTACGGCCTCAAGGCGCTGCCGCGGCGCCCCGCGGCGGGGTGACGTTGCGCCGGCGCCCGACCGCGACCCTCGCCGCCCTCGCGTGCGCGGCCCAGGCGTGCTCGATCGCGCTCGACTTCGACCGCGCGCAGCTCCCGCCCTCCCCCGCGCGGGACGGCGCCGCCGAGGCGACCGCCGACGCCGCGGGGGACGCAGCGGGGAACGGCGCGGGGGACGGCGGGGCGGACGCGGACGTCGACGACGGCGCGGGCGACGGCGGCGCGTGCGGCGCGGGGGCCCGCTACTGCCCGGCGCGCGGCGCCTGCGCGGCGTGCTGCGCCAACGCCGACTGCACCTCGGGCGGGCGCTGCTGCAACGGCGCGTGCTGCCGGGGGTCGGCGTGCGACCCCAGGTGCTCTCCGTGATCGAGCCCGGCGAGGTGGTCGCCGACCGCTACCGGGCGCTCCGCCTGCTCGGCGAGGGCGCGATGGGCGCGGTGTACGAGGCGGAGCACGTGTTCATCGGGCGGCGGGTGGCGCTGAAGGTGCTGCACCCACGGTTCGCGCGGAGCCACGAGGCGGTGGCGCGCTTCACCCGCGAGGCGCGCGCGGCGGCGGCCCTGGGGCACCCGCACATCGTCGCGGTGACGGACTTCGGCTCGCACGAGGGCAGGCCCTTCCTCGTGATGGAACTCCTGCGCGGCGAGTCGCTCGCCGACCGGCTGCTGCGCGCCGGCGCGCTCGCGCCCGCGGAGGCGTGCCGCGTCGCCGGCGAGGTGCTCTCGGCGCTCGCCTCGGCCCACGCCGTCGGCGTCGTCCACCGCGACCTCAAGCCTGAGAACGTCTTCCTCTGCGAGGACCGCGGCGGCGCGGCGAAGCTGCTGGACTTCGGCGTGTCGAAGTTCCACCCGCCGGGCGCGCGCGCGGCGCACGTCACGAAGGACGGGACGCCGATCGGGACACCGAGCTACATGGCGCCCGAGCAGTGGACCGGCCAGCGCGACGTCGACCTCCGCGCCGACGTCTACGCCGCGGGCGTGATGCTCTACGAGCTCCTCACCGGCGCGCTCCCCTTCGAGGGCGCGACCGAGGGCGTTCTCTACGGCACGGTGGTGCACGGCACGGAGCCGCCCGCCGCGCCGAGCGAGCTCCTCCCCGCGCTACCGCGCTCGCTCGACGCCGTGGTGCTCAAGGCCGTCTCGCGCGACCGGGCCGCGCGCCACCAGAGCGCCGAGGAGTTCCTCGACGCGCTCCGGCCCTTCGGCGCGTCGGCCGAGGTGCTGCCGGTCGACGCCGCGGCGCTCGCGTCGCTCAAAGCGCTCGTCGACGAGAGCGGGCGCTCGGCGCGCGTCGCCGCGACCACCGAGCTCGACCCGGCGCCCGCCGCGGACCCCGCCCCCGCCGGGCCGCAGCGACGTCCCGCGCGGTGGGCCGCCGCCGCCCTCGGCGCGCTGCTCGTCTCCGCCGGGGCGCTCGCCGTCTCCCGCCAGCGCCGCGCGCCGACGCCCGTCGCAACCGCGCCGCCCGTCGCCCCCACCGCCCCCACACCAGCGCCCGCGGAGGCGCCCCCTGCGCCGCCCGAACCGCTGCACCCCGCCGCCGCCGTGGCGCCGCCGGAGCCCGCCGCGCCGCCCCCCGCCGTCGCCGCCCGCGCCCCCCGCGCCGCGCCGACGCGTCGCCCGTCGCGCGGGCACGCCGCGCCGCGCGGCACCGCGATGACCCGGGAGTTCTGACCCGTGCGAACGACGCTCGCGCTCGCCCTCACGCTCCTCGCGGGAGCCGCCGCCGCCCAGACGCCGCCCACCCCCGAGGCGCTGGCCGAGGCGAGGGCGCGCTTCGAGCGCGGCGTCCTCCTGCACGAGCGCGGCGACGACGAGGGGGCCGCGGCCGAGCTGCGCGCGGCGTGGGAGCTGTCGCGCCGCCCGTCAGCCCTCTACAACCTCGGGCTCGCGCTCGAGGGGCTCCGCCGCAACGCCGAGGCCTTCGCCGCCTTCCGCGAGTACCTCGCCCTCACCGCGGGGACGCCCGCCCCGCTGCGCGCCGACGCCGAGGCCGCCTCGCGCCGCGTAGAGGCGGCGCTCGCCACGCTGCGGGTGGACGCCGACCCCGCCGGCGCGGCCGTCACGCTCGACGGCCGCCCGCTGCGCGCCGGCGAGGACGTCCCCGTCGACCCGGGCCTCCACACCGCGCGGGCGGCGATGCCCGGCCGCCTCGACGCCGAGGCGACCTTCACGCTCGTGCCGGGCGAGCGCCGCCAGCTCGGCCTCGCGCTCGCGCCGGCCCCGCCGCCCACGTTCTCGCTCCAGCTCGACGGGGCGCCGCTCGCCGCGGCGTGGGTGATCGACGGCGCGCCCGCGGCGCCCGACGCGGCCGCCGCGCTGACCGCGGGCCGCCACCGCGTGCGCGTGACCGCGGCGGGCTTCCGGCCGTGGGAGGGCCCCGTCGCCGTCGAGGCCGACGCGCGCCTGCGGGTGTCGCTCTCGCCGCTCGTCGACGCGGGGCAGCGGCGGTGGGCGTGGGCCTCGTTCGCCGCGGCCGGCGCGCTGCTCGCGGGCACCGTGATCAGCGGCGCGCTGGCGGTCGACGCGCACGCGGAGTTCCTGACGCGCGCGCGGGGCGACGCGGACGTCGACGCGCTCGCGGGCCGCGGCCGCGCGCTCGCGGTCACGGCCGACGTGCTCGGCGCCCTCGCGGTCGCGGGCGTCGCCGCGGGGGTCGTGCTGTTCGTGCGGAGCGCCGCGACGCCGCCGTCGAGGGCCGAGGTCGAGCGGCTCGCGGCGGGCCGCGGCGTGGGGCTGGCGTTCTGAAGGGCGCCGTCAGGGCGCGAGGCAGGCGAGGTGGCCGGGCGAGCCCGTGTAGCAGAGGTCCTGCGGGCGGCAGGCGACGTTGCCCGCGGCGAGGCCCTCGGCCTTGCAGCGGCACTCGCAGCACTGGTGGCAGCCGGCGTTGCGCGGGCCGCAGGTGCGCGCGCACGCGCTCACGCAGGCGCCGATCTCGCACGAGGTCGAGCAGGCGGTGTCGACGACGTCGGCGTCCTGCACCGAGGGGACCTCCGCTGTCGCCGTCGCCGTGCAGACGTGGGCGGCGGGGCTGCACGCGCCGCCGACGTTCAGCGTGGCGGTCACGGTGCGCGCGTCGGGGCAGCCCTCGACGGTCACCGAGCCGTCGCAGGCGACGTGGTTGTGCCAGTGGTCGGCGAGCGCGCCGAGGTCGTACGACACCGTCCAGTAGTAGCCGTTGGGCCGCCCCGCGGGGTTGAGCAGCGCGTTCAGCGTGCCGTCGGCGGTGCGCAGCGTCACGCTGAACGACGGCGAGCACGCGGTGGCGGGCGCGGTGAGCGTCAGCGTGATCGGCGACTTGGTCGGGTCGAAGACGTCCGGGCCCGGCCCGCGCGTGAACCAGCCCTTCGGCATGTCGCTCGTCCGCACCGAGAGCACGGTGCCCGTGAGCATCGCGGTGATCGACACGTCCTCCGAGACGGCGGACGCGCCCGCGTTGGCGGGGTCGTCGGGGGCGCCCACGCACGACGGCAGCGCCAGCCCCGCGGCGAGCACGATGTACAACGGCTTCTTCATGGCCTTCGCTTCTCCTCCGGTCGGCGCCCGACGCGGGCGCCTCCCACGCGACACCTCACCACCGCCGCAAACGCCTTGAAAGCACGCAGTTGACGCAATCTCGCGTGCGGGCGCAGCGCAGTGCACGCGCGCTGCGCAGGGCCCCAACGCGCGGCGCTGTACGCGCCCTGCGCGGTGCGCAGGCGCCGTCACAAACCGCTTGAATTCAAGCGGTTTCGTGCGCGCAAAGCTCGACATGACGCGCCCCTGCTACGGCGGCGACGTCAGCGCCCGATGGGGCGACTGCACCGGCGACGTGCGCCCCGCGCGGGAGACGTGCGACGTCGACAACGACTGCAACGGGACCAACGACGACTGCTGCGGCTGCACCGTCGGCGCCTCGCGCACCCTCGCTGGACGTCGACAACGTCTACGGCTACGGCCCCGAGAACGTCCGCGTCGACGCGCCCATCCCCGCCGCCCAGACGTACACCGTCGGGGTCAACTACGACGAGGGGACCACCCCCGCGACGCCCGCGTCGGCCACCGTCCGCATCTACTGCGGCGACGTGCTGCGCGGCACCTACACCCGCCGCCTGACGGGGACCACAGCCTTCAACCTCGCCAACGACCTGTGGCGCGTGGCCCGGGTCACCTTCCGCGACGCGAGCACCTGCGACATCGTCGCGGTCGACGACGTGGTGTCGACCAGCGCGTCGATCACGATGCCCTGACGGACGGCCGCGCGGCTCTTCCCGGTCAGCGCGCGCGGCGACGGCGGCGCGCGGCGAGCAGGGCGAGTGCGGCGAGCGCCGTCCACCCGCAGGGGGAGGCCGGGCGAGCACGGCAGCCGCAGCCGCCGTCGTCCACGCCGGTGGGGGCGGATCCGCCGTCGCCCGCGACGCCGCCGTCGCCCACCGCGCCGCCGTCGGCGTCGAGGCAGCGGTTCATCGCGCAGCGCGAGCCGAGCGGGCAGCGGATGGTGGAGCACATGTCGCGGAGGCAGTTGCCGGTCTCGGGCTCGCAGAACTCCGCCGTCGTGCACGCGACGCCGAGGCACCCCGGCACGCACCACGCTTCGCCCTCGAGCAGCACGCAGCGCCTCCCTGCGAGCGCGCAGACGAAGCCGAGCTCGCCCTGGTACTCGCAGCGGTCGCGGACGCACTGGCCGAAGTAGCAGATGCCGCCGTCGCACTCGCACGGTGCGTCGATCGGCACGGAGGCGTCGCCCATCGCAGGCGGGGCGTCCTCGCCCGGCGGCACGTCGACCCCCGGCGGCACGTCGACGCCGGGAGGAACGTCCGCGCGCGGCACGTCGACACCAGGCGGCACGTCGGTGCCCGGCGGGACGTCCGCGCGCGGCACGTCCATCCCGGGCGGTACGTCGACGCGCGGGACGTCGGTGCCCGGCGGGACGTCGGTGCCCGGCGGCGCGTCGGTGCGGGGCGCGTCGGGGGGCGGCGCGACGTCCGAGGTCGCCCCGTCGGGCGCGACGCCGCCGTCGAAGCCGGGGATGCGGACGCAGGTGCACTCGCCCGAGCACGACACCCAGCCCGTGCGGCAGTCCGTCGCCGCGCGCGTCCCGCAGAACGGGGCGTAGCCCTGGTCGCAGGTGCCGCTGCCGCTCACGCACTGGCCCGGGTAGTTGTGGCAGCCGTTGTTGCAGCGGCAGCGGCCCTGCGCGCCGGCGTCGGGCGCGATCAGCGAGAGCGCGAGCGCCGCGAGGAAGGGGACCCAGTACTTCATCGTCTCGTCACTCCGCCGCGGTCACGGGTTGGGGCACATGCGGTTGGTGTAGATCAGCGTGAACGGCTGGCGCGCGGTCGCGGTGCGGCCGCAGGCGTCGCGCGCGGTGACCTCGACGTACCAGGTGCCGCGCAGGCCGAAGGTGGCGAGGGACACCATGTCGGTCATCGGCCCGCCGACCTGGCGGCGCACGCCGAAGGGCGCGGCCGTGTCGGGCGGGAGCGCGGGCGGCGCGAGCGCGCCGTCGGGCGTGCGGAAGGCGAACTCCACCGAGGCGGCGCCCGCCGCCGTCGCCGCGAAGTTGAAGTAGACGGGCATGCCGCCGGCCGAACACGTCTCGATCATCTGGTTGGCCGTGGGCGCGGTGACGGCCACGGTGAACGTCCCCGCGCACGTGCCGTCGGGCGGCCGCGTGACGTCCACCGTCGCGTCGGGCGTCACGGCTGCGTCGGGCGTCACGGTCGCGTCGGGCGTCACGGTCGCGTCGGGCGGCGGAGGCGAGTCGGGCGACGTCGTGGCGTCGGGCGACGTCATGGCGTCGGGCGTCACCGTCGCGTCGGGCGTCACCGTCGCGTCGGGCGGCGTCGTCGCGTCGGGCGACGTCGTCGCATCGGGTGACGTCGTCGCGTCGTCGCGGTCGTCGCCCGCGTCCGCGCCGTCGAGCAGGACGTCGCCCGCGGCGTCGGGCGGGGCGCCTTCTCCCGAGTCGCCGCAGCCCATCGTAGAAAGCACCAGGACCGCGGCGGCGCATGCCACCGGGGAGGGAAGGAGGCGCGCGAGGCGCGCGGTGCGGAAGCGCATCGATCCGATCCTACAGGGTCCGTGATGCGCGCGACACTTGCTCGCGATGTACATGTGGTGCGCACGCCGTCATGCAAGGCGTGAACACGTCGCGGTCACAGCGCGAGCGCGCGGAAGTAGAGCACCGTCGCGATCTTCGCGTCGAACGAGCGCGGGCGCGTCGCAGCGGCAGGCACGCGGATTCCCACCTTGAAGCTGCCCTGCGTGAGCTCCGACTGGATGGGCGCGAGCGTGTCGCGCGTCGCGGTGATGGTGACCTCGACGGGCCCGGCGCCGCGCGGCTGCGCGACGGTGCCGACGTTGACGGTGGTCTGCGAGCTCGCGAGGTAGAGCGTGAGCGGCCCGCCGAGGAACTGCTCGAACCCCGTCACCCCGCGCGCGTCGGCGGCGAGCGTGAGGGTGACCCGGTCGACCACCACCGCCGCGGGCGGGCGCCCGAGCACCGCGCGCGCCTGCTGGAGGAACGCGCCGTACGGGTTGCCCGACTCGGTGTTGACCGACTTGCTCTCGTCGAAGGCCTCGTTGCGCACCTCGTCGTCCTTGAACTTGTCGACGTTGATGGTCACCGGCCCCGAGTAGTTGACCGTGTTGCCGCCCGTCGAGTCGTCGCCGCACCCCACAGCCACGGTCGCCGCGATCACGATCGCCTTCGCACATTTCATCGCCCGTCTCCTCCGTCGCGCGGGTTCGCCGACGCGCCACGCGCCATTGACGCACGGGCGCGCCACCGCTTCAATCGGCCGTTTGCTTCACACCGGGCTGTGCAGCGATCGTGCGGCGACGCGTCTAGCGCCGGCGGACGCGCTGCGGGGCGTCGAGCTCGGCGATGCGGCGCTGGATGTCCGCGCGGTCGACCTCGCCGTGACCCGCGAGCGCCTGCGTGAGGTAGTTGCGCGCGTTGGCGCGGTCGCCCTCATCCATCGCGACAACGCCGCGGAGGTAGAGCGCCGGGGCGAGCTGCGGGTCGTCGGTGAGCACGCGGTCGAGGTAGGCCCGCGCGAGCGCGCCCTGGTGCGTGCGCTGCGCGAGCTGGGCGGCCCGGAGGCGCGGGGTGACGTCGCCGGGCGAGCGGTCGATGGCGCCGTCCCAGGTGGTCATCGCCTCGGGCTCGCGGCCCAGGTGCTCGAGCGCGTCGGCGAGGCCCGCCCACGCCGCGCCGTCGGTGTCGACCTGGCGGATCGCGAGCCTCAGCGGCGCCTCGGCATCCGCGTAGCGGTGCGCGGCGTTGAGCGCGCGGCCGAGCGCCGACTGCACGCCCGTCTGCGTCGGCGCGGCCTGCGCGGCCTCGGTGAGCACGCGCAGCGCATCCTCGGCGGCGCCGGTGGCGAGCAGCGCCTCGCCGTAGAGCAGCGTGCCCTCGGGGTGGCGCGGGCGGTCTTGCGCGGCGCGGCGCAGGTGCGGGAGCGCGGCGGCCGCGTCGTTGCGGCGCTTGAGCAGGAAGCGCCCCATCGCCAGCGCCGCCGCGGGGTCGGCGCCATCGATCTCGATCGCCCGCGCGTACGCCCGCTGCGCGTCGTCGAGGCGCTGGAACATCTCGTAGAGCGCCGCCAGCCCGAGCGCGGGTTCGTCGCGCCCCAGCAGCGCGGACTCCGCGGCGCGGTAGCCCGCCTCGGCGCCGGCGAGGTCGCTCGCGAGGCGGCGCGCGTCGGCGATCGCGAGCTGGAGCTCCCCGTCGCTCCCGTTGACCGCGCGGGCGGCGTTGATCTCGCGCTCGGCGAGGGCGACGCGGTTCCAGAGGAGGTACGCGCGGGCCATGCAGACGTGGCGGCGGAAGGCGCCGGCGGGGTTGTTGCGCGGCAGCGGGAAGCGCTCGCAGGCCGAGCGGGCGGGCTGGAAGACGCCCTGGTCGAAGCGGACGCGCGCCAGCTCCCAGAGCACCTCCTCGCGCATCGACGCGACGCCCGAGTTGTCCTGCAGCAGCCGCGCGGCCTCGTCGTAGTGGCCCGCGCGGCGCAGGGCGCGGGCGAGGCGCACCTGCCCGGCCGAGTCCGTGGCGGCCGTGCGGAGCGGCGGGAGCGCCGACTCCTGCGCGAACCCGAGCGACGGGGCGAGCGCGACCAGGGCGGCGAACACGAGGGAGCGGGCGGTGGTGTGCACGGCGGGACTGTGGCCTCCGAGGCGGTTGGACGCGGCGCGGGCCCGCGTTCTTCTCTCGGGGCGCGAACCTACACCAACACGACCGCGCGGGGGTGCCCCGCCATCGCCTCGCGGAGCGCGGGCTTCGGGTGAACCAGCAACGGCAGCCCCGCCTCCCGGAGGAAGGTCGCGTCCCAGCCCCCGTCGCCCATCCCGACGGCCGCGGGCCACGCGCCCGCCCGCTCGAAGGCCCGCACCTTCCCGTCGAAGAGCGGAACCTCCCCGTCGAGCGCCCCCTCCACCCACGCGCCGCGCCGCCGGAGCGCCGCGCCGGCGACCGTGTCGTACGGGATCCCCACGCGCCTCATGCACGCGGCCACGGCGTCGCCGAGGCTCCCCGACGCCACGTGGACCGCGAAGCCCGCGTCGCGCAGCCGCAGCACGAGGTCGCGCACCTCCACCCGCACCGTCGGCGCCACGCGCTCGGCGACGTCGGCGTAGAGCGCGGCGAGTTCGTCTTCCGAGCGCTCGCCGGTCGACTCGGCCTGGAGCTCGCACATCGGCCCGATCGGGATCCGCCCCGCGGCGTAGGCCGCCAGCAGCGCCCGTGCGAGCGCGTGGTCGTCGTCGGGGACGGCGTCGAGATGCAGCGCCGCCCGCGCGCGAAGCGCCTCACGCGCAGCGCCACGGAAGTCGCGCCGCTCGCCGAGCAGGAGCATCACCTCGTCGGCGACGTCGGTGGCCCAGAGCGTCCCGTCGGCGTCCGTGGCCACCGCGCGTTGATACCCGTCGAGCGCGATCGCCCGCGCCGCCACTTCCGCGACCGGAGCCTCGGCGAACACTTCAGAAGCCGCCCGACAACGTGAACACCCCGCCGCCACGCGCCAGCGGCGACGCGCCGAACTGCCACGCGCGCGGGCGCACCGGCGCCGCGGCCTCCGGGCGCAGCCGCACCCCGTCGACCACGAGCAGAGCCCCGCCGACCACGGCCGCGAGGCCCACGCCGAGGAGCAGCGGGGTGACGACGCCGACGCCCTCGCAGGTGGTCCCCTGGGCGGTGGTCTGCGTGGGCGCCCCGAAGGCGCAGCGCTGCTCCACGAGGCCGTTGACCGCGGGCTCCTCGCTGCCGTGGTTCGCGAGGCCGACGATGCTCGTCAGCGTGAGCGCGAGGCCGCCGGCGGCGAGGCCCGCGCCGACGCCCACCTCCCACCAGCGGCGCACGTAGACCACCGGCGGAGGCACGTCGGCGTCACGAATGATGATCACCTGCGCGTCAGGCGCCGGGGCGGGGCCCGCGTCGGGCACGGACGCGTCCGGCGTCGGGGTGGGGCCCGCGTCGGGGATCACCTGCGGACCGCGATACTCCGCCGGGAGGCGGAGCGCGAGCGACGTGGCGGCGGCGCGGGCGAAGGCGATGGCCTCGGCCCACGAGGTGATGGGCTCGTCGCGCTCCTCGTGGGCGACGACCTCGCCGCGGAGGTTGAGGTACTGGATGTCGAAGGTGACGCGCGTGCGGGTGCGGGTCTGGCGCACGAGGACGAGGCCGCGGGCGTGGAGGGGGTTCCAGACGTTCTGCGCGCACTCGGCGACGTCGCAGGAGAGGCCGACGGGGCCGACGTCCTGGAGGCGGTTGCGCGTCTCGGTGGCGGGCACGAGGTCTTGGAAGCCGGCCTCGACGAAGACCTGCGCCACCGCGTCGGCGAGCGCGAGGCGGTCGGCGGGCTGGAGGTTGGTCGCCGACAGCCGCGTGGTCGCGGTGTGGACGGGCAGCGGGTCGATCGCCCACGCGGCGCCGCCGTACGCCGTCAACGCCGCCACGCCGAGCCAACGAATCCCGATGCTGCGCATGGGACATTCATATCCCCGCGGCGCCGGCCGCCGCAACCTTTCACCGCCGCCCGAGCGCGCGGAGGGCCCGGCGGCGCCGCACGAGGTCGTCGGCCCGCACGACGTGGTTGCGCCACGGGCCGTAGCTCTGGCCCTGCGCCTCCAGCCTGCGGAGCATCGCCTGGAGGTCGGCGCCGAGGGGGGCGGGTTCAGCATCGCGCAGGGGCGTGCCGGGCAGGGGCATGAAGCCGTGGCTGTGCACGCGCGCGCCCATCGCGACGAGGCGCTCGGCGAGGGCGACGGTGGCGCGCTGGTCGTCGTCGGTCTCGCCGGGCAGCCCGAAGAGGAAGTCAACGTCGGGCCGTATCCCCTTCGCCACGCAGCGCTCCACCGCGCGGACGACGTCGCCCACCGTGTGCCCGCGACGCGTGGCCTCGAGCAGGCGCTCGCTGCCCGACTGGCCCCCGATGATCACGCTGTCGTTGTCGCACCAACGCGCGATGAGGTCGAGCGCCGCCTCCGTCACGTGCTCGGGCCGGCACTCCGAAGGGAACGTCCCGAAGTACACCTTCGCCTCCCGCCCCATCGCGCCGCGGACGGCCGCGAGGAGCGCCTCCACCGCGTCGAGGTTCGGCGTCTCGTCGTCGGAGCCGTAGGACAGCGCGGTCGGGGTGACGAAGCGAATGTAGCGGGCGCCGTGGGCCGCCATCGCCTCGGCGTGCGCGCGCACGTTGCCCACCGAGCGGTGGCGGAAGCGGGCCTTGAAGGCGAAGGGCGTCTGGCAGAAGGTGCAGGCGTAGACGCAGCCGCGGGTGATCTCCAGGGGGTTCCACTTGTAGTGGCGGGCGTTGAAGCCGGGGAAGTCGTCGAGGGGGCGCCGCGGTCCGGGCCCGTTGCTCACCAGCCGACCGCCCTCGTCGCGGTGCGCCACGCCCGGCAACGTACGTGGGTCACCGCCCGTCGCGAGCGCGTGGAAGAGCTCGACCACCGTCGCCTCCCCCTCGCCCACCACGGCGAGGTCGAAGCCCGCCCGCAGCGTGTCCAGAGGTTCCGCGGTCGCGTGAACGCCGCCCGCGACGTGGACGACGTCCGCGAGGTCGCCCGTCGCCGCCCGCACCCGCGCGAGGTCGGCCGCCGTCGCGGGGAAGTCCGTCGAGTAGAACGACCAGCCCACCACCGGGCGCGCGCCCGACGACGCGACGTCGGTGATCGCGGCCGAGAGCCCCAACGCGTCGCGGCAGAAGCGCACCTCCGTGTCGCGCGTGCGCGGGTCGGCGTCGAGGGCCGCCGTCACCACGTTGAGCGCCGCCGCGCCCGTCCGCGCGTGGTGGGCCACGAAGACGCAACGGCCGGCGCGGGGGGTCATGCGGGCGCGGACGTTCGTCCGAGACGTCGGGGGGCGTCAAGCGGTCGGTTGCCCACGGCCGGCTCGCGCGTAGCGGTTCGCCGCCCGCTCGTCGCGCGCGTCGGGTTGCCGAATCCCCGCGCCCGCCAAATTCGGTCGACAGCGCGACGCGGAAACGTGTACGTAGTTCGGTGGACCCGCGTCCTCTGGGCGCGGCGACGGAGGACTTGCGATGGCTCGCTTCAGCTTCATCGCGGCGTGTGCCGTGGTGCTCTCCCTCTCCGCGGGTTGCGGCGGTGACCCGCCGACCTCCGTTCCCCGGCCCGACGCGACCGTCGACGCCACCGTCGACGCGGACGTGGCGAAGCCCGACGCGCCGCCCCTCGACGTCCCCTTCGACCAGACGCCTCCCCCCGACGACCGCGCGGTGACGTGCCCCGGCGGCGACGCCCTCTGCGACGGCCGCTGCGTCGACCTCGCCCGCGACGCGCTCCACTGCGGCGCCTGCGCGACCCGCTGCGCCGACGGCCAGGCGTGCATGGCCGGCATGTGCGTAGGGCTCTGCCCGGCGCCCTTCACCCGCTGCGAGGTCGCCGGCTCCCCCGCCTGCGTCGACGTGCAGAACGACCGCCGCCACTGCGGCGCGTGCGGGGCCGCGTGCGCCGAGGGGCAGGTCTGCTCCGCCGGCGCCTGCACCCTCTCCTGCGGCCCCGGCTTCGCCGTCTGCGAGGGCCGCTGCGCCGACACGCAGAACGACCGGGCCCACTGCGGGATGTGCGGCAACGCCTGCCCCGACGGGCGCGCGTGCGTCGGCGGCTCGTGCACCACGCTCTGCCCCGCCGGCCAGCGCCTCTGCGGCGACGTCTGCGTCAGCCTCGCCACCGACCTCCGCAACTGCGGCGCCTGCGGCAACGCCTGCCCCGCCGGCCAGGTGTGCTCCGAGGGCGCGTGCGGCCTCACCTGCGCCGCGCCGCTCACGCTCTGCGCGTCGTCCACCGGCGGGTCGCAGTGCGCCGACACCCGCTCCGACCGCTTCAACTGCCGCATGTGCGGCCTCGCCTGCCCCACCGGCCAGAGCTGCGAGGGCGGCACCTGCGCGCTCGTCTGCCCGACCGGCCAGACGGCCTGCGCCGGCCAGTGCGTCAACGTCCAGAGCAACCCCGACCACTGCGGGATGTGCGGCAACGCCTGCCCCGAGGGGCAGTCCTGCGTCGCCGGGAGCTGCGCCCTCGTCTGCCCCGCGCCCCTCACCGCGTGCGGGTCGGGCGCGGCGCGCTTCTGCACCAACATCACCATCGACCGGGCGCACTGCGGGATGTGCGGCAACGCCTGCCCCGCGGGCATGGCCTGCAACGGCGGCCGCTGCGAGCTCTCCTGCCCGCCCGGCCAGGCCGTGTGCGGCGGCGCCTGCGTCACCCTCGCCACCGACAGGATGAACTGCGGCGCCTGCGGCAACGCCTGCCCCGCCGGCCAGGTGTGCACCATGGGGGCGTGCACCGCGGCGTGCCCCGCCGGCCAGATGGCCTGCGACGGCGCGTGCGTGACGCTCGCCACCGACCGCGCGAACTGCGGCCGCTGCGGCAACGCCTGCCCCGCCGGCCAGGTGTGCGCGATGGGCGCGTGCACCACCGCCTGCCCCGCCGGCCAGACGGTGTGCGGCGGCGCCTGCGTCACCCTCGCCTCCGACCGCGAGAACTGCGGCGCCTGCGGCACCTCCTGCCCCATCGGCCAGACCTGCGCCGCCGGCCGCTGCGCGCTCTCGTGCCCCTCGGGCCAAACGGCCTGCGGCGCCGTCTGCGTCTCGCTCGCCACCAGCCGAGAGAACTGCGGCGCCTGCGGGACGGCCTGCGCCGCCGGCCAGGTGTGCGCCGACGCCCGCTGCGTCACCTCCTGCCCGACGGGGCAGGCCCTCTGCGCCGGCCGCTGCGTCACGCTCGCCTCCGACCGCGACAACTGCGGCGCCTGCGGCAACGCCTGCGCCTCCGCGCAGCTCTGCGCCGACGGTCGCTGCGTCACCTCCTGCCCGACGGGCCAGACGCTCTGCGCGGGCGCCTGCGTGACGCTCGCCACGGACCGGAGCCACTGCGGCGCGTGCGGCAACGCCTGCGACCCTGGCCAGTCGTGCGTGATGGGCGCCTGCCGCCTCTCGTGCCCCACCGGGCAGACGGCCTGCTTCGGCGTGTGCGTGTCGCTCAACGCCGACCCCTTCAACTGTGGCGCCTGCGGGGCCGCCTGCGCCGCGGGGCAGGCCTGCTCCGGCGGCACCTGCCGGCTCTACTGCGCCACCGGCCTCACCGACTGCTCGGGCACCTGCCGCGACCTCCAGGTCGACCTCAGCAACTGCGGCACCTGCGGGACGCGCTGCGCCGCCGGGCAGGTCTGCTCCGCGGGCCGCTGCGCCGCCTCCTGCGCGCCCCCGCAGGTCGCCTGCGGCACGACGGGCTGCACCTCCCTCGCCGCCGACCCGACCAACTGCGGCGCCTGCAGCAACCGCTGCGCGAGCCGCCCCAACGCCTCGCCCACCTGCGTCTCGGGCACCTGCGGCTACGAGTGCCAGCTCGGCTACGCCGACTGCGACGGCAACGCCGTCAGCGGCTGCGAGGTCGACACCCGCGCCAGCGCCACCAACTGCGGCGGCTGCGGCCGCCGGTGCTCCCTGCCCAACGCGACCGCGGCCTGCGCGGGCGGCGCGTGCATCGTCGGGGCCTGCGCCGCGGGCTTCGCCGACTGCGACGGCGACGCGATGACGGGCTGCGAGACCACCGTCAGCAACGACCCGCTCAACTGCGGCCGCTGCGGCGCGGTGTGCCCCGGCTACCTCTGCGCGGCCGGCGCCTGCGCCAACGCCCGGAGCTGCCTGGAGCTTCACGCCTCGCGCCCCGACCTGCCGACGGGGGTGTACCCGATCGACCCCGACGGGGCGGGCGGGGGCGCGCCGTTCGACGCGTTCTGCGAGATGTCGCTGCTGGGCGGCGGGTGGACGCTGGTGCAACGGACGGTGTGGGACTGGGAGGACAACCGCCAGCTCGTCACCAACTACGCCAGCTACTACGCGACGACGTACGGCTCGCCGCTGCCGGGGCGCGCGTATCGGATGGCCGGGCGCCACTGGCCCGCGCTCCAGGGCTCCGCCCCGATGCACCTGCTCACGCTCACGCCGCGGCGCACCGACGGGGCCTCGTGCTCGGCGATGTACTACACCGTGGCGGGCGGCGCGTGGACGGTCCCCGCGGTCAGCGGTGCGCGGCTCTCGGCCTTCACCCAGCGCGTGATGGTGTTCGACTCGTCGACCTGGGTCACCACCGACACGGGCGCGCCGGTCTCCACCGACTGCATCAACATGTCGGGCTCGGTCCCCTGGACGCTCAACGCCTGCTGCGCCACCTGCCCCACCTTCGGCTCGGCCTTCTTCACCCCGCCGCGCCCGATGGCCAACTACCTCACGACGCCCGACGAGTTCGGCAACGTCGTCTCCGCGCGCTGCGGCGGCGGCACCCCGGTTCTCGTCCGCGGCTACTACGGCCTGAGCGCCATGGAGTACTTCACCCGCTGAGCGCCGCGTGGAGCGCCGCGCGGCGACGTCCCGCGGCCTCCATCGCGCGCGGCTCCATCGCCCGCCGGCACACCCACGCGAGGTGGTGCGGCGTCACCGTCGGCGCGACGAACGGCGCCACCGTCACCTCGTAGCCCGCGGCCTCCAGCGACAGCGTGCGATCCGCGTCGACCAGCGCCTGCACCAGCGGCCGCCGCACCGCCGCGTGATTCGCTGCCCCGAGGGCCTCGGCCACCGCGTGGGCCCGCGCCGAGAAAGGAACGGCCGTGGCGTAGCAGCACGGAGCGACCACCATCCACCGCGCGCCACGCTTCACGGCCTGCGCGAACACCGCGTCGGACGCCGCACCGCACGCGTGGAGCGCCACCACGACGTCGACGCGCGCGGGCCACGACGCGTCGTCGGCGAGGTCGCCCTCGCGAACCTCCACCGACGCGCCGCGCGAGAGCCTCCCCGCCGCCTCTCGGCACGCCGCAGCACGCGCCGGGTCGCGCTCGATCGCGACGAGGCGCCCGACGCCCAGCAGCTCCACCGCCGCGAGCCCGACGGGGGACTTCCCCGCCGCCGCGTCGACCAGCGCCGCCCGCTTCGAAACGCGCCCGCGGAGGAGCGCCAGGAAGCCCGCGAGCTCCTCGGCCTTCTTCTCGTCCTCGCGGCGCAGGCGAGCTTTTTCCGCGGCGATGAAGAGCCGGTGGAGGCAGGCGCGCACCGCCGCCGGGTCGATCATCGTCGGCGCGCCTTCGCGGCCTCGACGATCTGCGCGTGGATCTTCCGCGCGTGCTGGCGCGCGTCGAAGGCCTCGACCACCACCTCGCGGGCGCAGCGCCCCTCGCGGGCGACGCGGGCCGGGTCGCGGAGGTACCCGAGCATCACGTCGGCGAGGGCCTCGGGCGTGGTGCTCTCGGGGAGCAACGCGCCGGTCTCGCCGCTCCGCACCATCTCGCCGACGCCGCCGACGTCGAAGGCCACCACCGGGCACCCGTAGGCCATCCCCTCGATGACGGTGCGGGGCAGCGGGTCGGGGTACACCGACGGGAGGACCACCACGTCGAAGTCCTCCACCCACGGCCGCACGTCGGCGGTGAAGCCCGGGAAGAGAAACACCCCCTCCAGCCCGCACGCCTTCACGAGCGAGCGGCACTCGCCGAGGTGGTCGCCGGGGATGTCCGCCGGCGTGTCGCCCACCACCACGAAGCGGACGCGACGTCGCTCCTCCTCCGTGGCGCGCTCGAGCATCACCTTCGCGGCGCGGATCATCTGGGGGTAGCCCTTGCGCGGCAGCACGCGCCCCATGCTCCCGAAGACGAACGCGTCGGCCGGGGCCTCCTTCCCCTTGAAGCACCCTGGGGTGGCGCCGCGTTCGAAGCGCCCGAGGTCGACGGCGTTGTGGATCACCGCGACCTTCTCCGGGCAGTGCGGGAAGAGCGACGCCGCCGCGCGCGAGACACACACGATGCGCGCGACCTCGGGGCGCGACGAGAGCCAATGGTGGAGCGCCTTCGACGCCGCGGGGACGGAGGTGTACCGCACGTGCCACACGGCAGGGACGCCGGTGCGGAGCGCGACGGCGGCGCCGACGAAGTCCGCGGTGGTCCCGTTGCAGTAGACGACGTCGACGCGGCGCTCGCGGACGAGGCGCGGGAGGGTGACGGAGAGGCGCCCGAGGCGGCCGACGTTGAGCGCGAGGCGCGGGCCGCGCACGGTCCAGGGGGCGTCGAGGTCGTCGCGCTCCACCGCGCGGTCGCGGGGCTGGAAGGGGTTCTCGATGAGGTCGGGCTCGATCACGATGTCCTCGGCGCAGCGGGAGGTGCGGAGGAGGTCGGCGATCACGTCCTCGCGCGGCAGGAGCACGGTGCGGTGCACCTCCGCGGGGTCGAGGAAGGAGAGGATGGTGTGGAGGCTGCGCCCGGGGCCGCCGTTGCGCGCGGTGTCGTTGAGGAAGAGGACGCGGAGGGGTTCGGTCACGGGCGGGGCTTCCGGCGCAGGAGGTAGAGCGAGGCGGGCATCAGGAGCATCGCGACGCCGAGGCACGACAGCTCGCCCGCCATCGCGACGCGCCCGAAGGACTGCATCGCCTGGTTGTCGTGCGAGAGCAGCGCCCCGTAGCCCACCACGGTGGTGAACGAGCAGAGCGCCATCGCCCCGCCCACCGACCGCACCGCGAGGGCCGGGTCGCCGCCGGTGTATTTCATCCGGTCGTAGAGGTTGATCCCGTAGTCGACGCCGATGCCGAAGGTGAGCGGCAGCGCGACGAAGTTGAGGAAGTTGAGCCGCGTGTCCGTCCAGGCCGCGCCGCCCACAGTCAGCAGCACGCCGCCGAGCAGCGTCGCCAGCACCGCGAAGGCCGCCCCGAGGTTGCCCGTCGCGATCACCACCACGCACGCCACCGCGAGGAGCGCGCCGAGCGTCGCCCGCGGGCCGTCGGCCTTCATCGCGCGGATCATCTCCGCGAACACCGTCGCCCGGCTCGCGGTGGGCAGCTCCCTGCCGTCGGCGAGCCGCACGCGCTGGGTGAGGCGCGACACCTCCAACAGCTTCCGCCCGTCGCTCGGCGAGTAGTGCGCCCGGTACACCACGAACACCGGCGTCCCGAAGCGCCCGCCGCGCTCGGTGTAGCGCTCGCGCACCAGCGTGGGGAGCTCCTCGGGGCGGATCGGGCCGAGGCCCTCGGGCGGGCGCCACTCGCGGGCCACCGCTTGATCGCTCGCGTCGAGGTGGGCGTACACCGCGTCGAGGTGGGCGCGGATCTCGTTGAGCAGCTCGACCTTGCGCGCCACCACCGGCGGAGGACCGCCGAGCACGTCCCACACGGTCTCGACGTGGTGGATGAAGCGCCCACCCGTCTGCGCTCGGTCGCGGGCCACGAGGGCCTCGGCGAGCGGGAGCGCGTCCTCCATGCGGTCGGCGAGCAGCAGGTCGCTCGCGCCGGGGCCCTGGAGCTGCGCCTCCGAGAGCGGCCCGGAGGGGGCGGGCGGGGTGTTGGCGCGGAAGACGCGGTCGGCCGCCGAGCTCCAGGCGTCGGCGCCGGTCGTGCGGCTGCCGCTGCTCCCGAGCTTCGCGAAGTTGTACTCCCAGGGGTCGCGCAGGTACGACGGCACCTTCCACGCGGCCGCCACGAGCGCGACGACGCCGAAGAGCAGCACCGCGCGGGGGAAGCGCCCGGTGAGGTCACCGAGGAAGGTCATCACGGGCGCGGTGGGTCGCTCGACGAAGTGGTCGGCCCGGTTGCCACGGAGGCGCTCGACGAGGGTGATCGACGCGGGCACCACCACCATCGTCGCGAGCCAGCAGCAGAGCATCCCCGCCGCCCCGATGAGCCCGAACTGGCTGAACCCGCGGAAGTCCGTGAGCATCAGCGAGCCGTACGCGCCGGCGGCCGCGAGGGCCGAGAGCCACGTGCCCGCGCGGCAGGTGATGGACGCATCCGCGAGGGCGTCTTCGACCGAGTCCCCCTCGCCGCGGCGCTCGCGGTAGCGGGCGAGGTAGACGATGGCGTAGTTGATCCCATTGCCCGCGACGATGGAGCCGAGCGACACGGTGGAGAGCGTGAGGTACCCGAAGGCCGCGTAGGCCATCGCGTACGCGAGCCCCACGCCGGTGAACATCGCGAGCCCGATGTGCCCGAGCGACCACGCCGACCGGAAGAACACCACGATCCCGCCGAGGATGAGCAGCGACGCGAGGCCGAAGGAGACGGCCGCCTCGCGCACCACCGAGTCGCGCTCGGCGATCGCGTTGGGGATGTCGCCGCCGAGGCCCACCTCCATCCGCGGGTGGAAGCCGGTCGGACGCGCCGCCGCGACGATGCCGTTCACGCGGGCCACCAGCGCGTCGCCCGAGCGGTCGCCGAACCCGCCGCCCGCGGCGCGGAGGACGAGGAGGTACGTCGCCCCGTCGGCCGTGCGGAAGTAGCCCGTCGGGTAGCGGTCGACCTCGCGGGTGCGCGTCGCGATCTGCGCGCGGAAGCGTTCGAAGGGGAGCGCCGAGCGGGGCGCGCCGGGCTGCGCGGGGGGAGCCTGGGCGGCCGGCGCGGGGGCCTCGGGGGGCCGGGTGGCGCGGTCGCTGCGGCGGGCGCTGCAGGGCTCGTCGTCGAGGTCGACGAAGCCCGGCTGGGCGCGGGCGCGGGCGCGATCGAGCTCGCAGCTCACCTCCTCGAGGTCGCCGACGTCGGCGAAGAGCCAGCGGCGCTGCTGGTAGAAGCGGCGGGCCTCCTCCGGGCCGTGCTCGACCGCGCGCACCATCGAGGCCGGGAGCTCGCGGAGGCGGGGCTCGAGCGCGTCGACGAGGCGGCGGTTGGCCTCGGCGTCGGGCGAGCGGACGACGACGTAGAGCGTGGCGCTGCCGCCGCCCATGCGGTTCATCGCGTCGCGGAAGAGCCGCGCGCCGTCGCTCCTGGCGGGGAGCAGGTCGAGGAAATCGCCGCGCATCTGGAGGCGGCTGGTGGCGACGGCCGAGAGCGCGATGACCGCGAGCGTCGCCAGCACGACGCGCCAGGCGTGGCGGTGGGACGCGCGCGCGAGGGCGGCGAACGCGCGGTCGACGGCGGAGGGCGCGGGGGTGCTCACGTGGGGCGTTGCGTATCACCGCCGCGCGCGAGCGCCAACGGCTACCCGAGGCGCCACCGCGGGCTCACCGCACGGCGAGCAGCTCGACTTCGAACACCAGCGTGGAGTGCGGCGGGATGAGGTTGCTGAAGCCCCGCGCGCCGTAGCCCAGCTCGGGCGGCACCGTGAGCTTGCGCTTGCCGCCGACGCGCATCCCCGCCACGCCGCGGTCCCAGCCCTGGATCACCTGGCCCGCGCCGAGCCGGAAGGAGAAGGGGCGCCCGCGGTCGAGCGACGAGTCGAACTTCTTCCCGTCGGTGAGGCGGCCCGTGTAGTGGACGTCGACGTCGCGGCCCGCGACGGCCTCGGCGCCGGTGCCCGCCTGGAGGTCTTCGATGAGGAGCTCTGCCATGGTGGCGCGGACGGTCGCACACGGGCGCCGCGCCCGTCCACGGCGAAGCGCCACGCCCGGGTCACACCGGGCGCGACGAGTCGCTCGCGTCGCCCGCGAGGTCGACCACCTCGTGGGCGCGCTTCTGCGCGAGGATGATGAGCTCGCGGGAGGTCGGGCCGAAGAAGGCCCCCGGGGTGCGCGACGAGCCCGACACCTCCAGGATGCGGAAGCCGGCCTCGTGGAGCACCTGCCCGAGCTCGTGCAGCGAGTAGAGCCGCATCGAGTACTCGAACTCCCGCTGGCGCCCGTCGTCGAAGATCATCGTGCGCTTCACGTTGAGCCGCGACGTGATGAAGTTGAACGTCGACTCCTCCATGCAGACGCAGCCGTCGCCCTCGAACCACGCCATCGCCGGCTGGCGCTGGATCGTGTGGTCGCGGTTGAGCACGGCGAGCAGGAAGGTGCCGTGGGGCTTGAGCGCCCGGTGGATCCGCCGCGCCACCTCGGCGTTGCGCCCGTCGTCGAAGAAGCCGAACGAGCTCCCCACGCAGTACGCCGCGTCGTAGCCCTCGTCGAACTCCATCGCCGCCATGTCGCACTGGGTGAAGGCCACCGCGGCCTTCTGCTCCTGCGCCGCCTCTGCCGCGCGCGTGAGCATCGCCACCGAGAGGTCGACGCCCATCACCTCGTAGCGCCGGCGCGCGAGCTCCACCGCCTGGCGCCCCGCCCCGCAGCCCACGTCGAGGATCGACGCGCCCGCCTCGACCCCGAGCGCGTGCTCGATCCAGTCGGCCTCGGCCTGCACCTGCGTCGGCGTCAGGCGCTCCATCGTGCGGAAGTAGTCCTCGTTGAAGACCTCCTCCCACCACATGCGCCGGCGCTTGGGCCGCGTGTCGGGGACTGTGACGTGCCCCGAGATCTTCGACGTGACCGGCGGCAGCGACGTCTTGGTCGGCGGCCGCGGCGCGTCCTTCGGCGGCGGCGGCGGGAGCGACGTGCCGCGCGGCGGCGTCTCGACGTGCTCGATCGCCTCCGGGTCGAGGATCTCGTGCGTCTCGGTCGACAGCTCGGCGAGCTCGTCGAGCATCGCGAGCGACGGGTCGACCGTCGCGCCGGGCTTCGCCACCGAGGTCGCGGCCGTCGTCGAGGGCAGCGCGGGCATCGCCGGGGGCGCCGGCAGCGCGGGGTGCACCTCGCCAGCGGCCGCGTCGTCGATCGACACGTCGACGCCCTCGTCGTCAGGCGGCGCGCTGATCCGGTCGATCTCGAGCACCGACTCCTCGCGCGCCGCGGCGACCTGCGGGAGCGGGGGCGGGCGCTGCGACGGGAGCGGCGGGATCGCGACCGCGGGCGCCGCCACGGCGGGCTCGGGCGCGGGGGCCGCGACGGGCGCGGGCGACGCAGCGGGGGGCGCGGTGCTCACCGTGACGGGCGGCGACGGCGCGGCGGCCGGGGCTGCGGGCGGCGGGACGCTCGCGGCGGGCGTCATCGGCGGAGGCGGGTTGGACGGGCGACGCGCGGGCGGCGGCGTCGAGGGGCGCTTGGGCACCGCGTCTTCCGCGCGCGGGATCGGCGGGTTGGACGGGCGCTTCTGCGCGGGCTCGGCCATTGGGAGCGTCATGCGCCCGGGCTCGGCGTCGAGCGAGATGGCCGGCGGCGGCGCGGAGGGGACGGGCGGCGGCAGCGAGCTCCCGGGCGCGTCCGCGCGGTCGGTGGGCGGGCCCGCGAGGCCGTCGGGCGGGAGGTCGGAGAGGCGCGGGACGGGCGGCGACGAGATGCGCGCGGCCTCGAGCGAGGGCGACGGCGGCGGCGGCGTCGAGCTCGTCGCGCTGTCGTCGTGGCCCACCATCCGAACGCGACGTCGCACGACCACCATCGAGCCGCTCGGACCGTCGGGCGGCGGCGTGCGCAGGGGGAGCGGCGGCACCGACACCGCGTTGGCCGTGTCGAGGTGGACCTCGACCTCGCCCACCGTGCTCGGGCGTTCGCCCTGCACCGCGGCGGCGGCGGCGGCCGCGGTGGTGGCGCCGTCGGGGGCCGTCCGCGCCGCGTCGGGCGGGGCCGTGGGTTCGTCGGGTGCGTCCATGCGGGTGACTTCGGTCGGCAGGCGGAGCTGGTGGCGGCTACGGCGAGGCGGGCGCGGCCCGTCTTCCCCGTCGTGGTCGTGGGTGTCGGGGGGATTGGACGGCGGCTGTCCCATGGGCACCTTCACGCCCCCCGCCAGGCGATGGGCTGGCCGACGCGCACCGCGCCCGAGGGCGCCTCGCGGTCGTCACGCCAGGGCCCCGGCGGAAGGAGGAGCACCACGGTCGAACCGAGCAGGAAGGCGCCGAGCTCATCACCGCGGGCGAGGCGCGGCGCTTCGTTGTCGCCGTAGCGACGTTCTGCGGGCGCGCCGCCGTGCTCCGGGCGGGCGGGGCCGTCGAAGGCCAGGGTGATCTTCCCGACGATGAAGGCCCCGACGAGCACCACGGCCACGGGGCCGAAGTGCGGCGACTCGACGTGGACCACCACCCGCTCGTTGCGCGCGAAGAGCAGCGGAACGTGCTCGACCCCGATCGCGTTGACCGGGTAGAGCGAGCCCGGCACGTGCCGGACGCTGCGAACCACGCCCTCCACCGGGCTGTGGACGCGGTGGTAGTCGCGCGGCGAGAGGTACACCACCGCGTAGCGGCCGCCCTCGAACGAGCGCGCTTCGTCGGCGCTCCCGAGGAGCTCCGCGGCGTCGTACGTCTGGCCCTTGATGACGAAGCGCGAGGACGCGTCGACGGGCCCCGCGTCGTCGAGGCGGCCGTCGGCGGGCGAGAGCACCGCGTCGGGGTCGGCGTCGAAGGCGCGGCGGCCGTCGCGGAGGCGCCGGGTGAAGAAGTCGTTGAAGCTCGCGAAGCCGCCCGGCGGGACGACGGCCTCCGAGAGGTCGACGTCGTAGGCCCGCACGTAGAGCGAGAGGAAGCGCTCGAGCACGGGCGTGGGCACCGAGCTCTCGGCCACGCGGCCGACGAGGCGGGTGATTCGCTCGCGCGGGAGCGAGCGGAGGATCCGGGCGGCGGTGCGGGTGGAGACGAGGCGCATGGTGCGTCGCGATCCGAGGCCCGACGGCGGAGGTGGCGTGTGCCTCGCCGCGCGCCCGGGACAGACCGAGGAGCCTAGTGGTTGTGGCGAAGCGGGGTCAACAGGTATCCCGTGCACACCCGCGCCCCGCGCGGTGCGTCAACGGTTTTGCGGGAAGCCGAGGTCGACGCCGCGGAAGCGGGGGTCGGGCCAGCGCGAGATCACGACCTTGTTGCGGGTGTAGAAATGCACCCCGTCGCGGCCGTAGATGTGCAGGTCGCCGAAGAGGGACTGCTTCCACCCGCCGAAGGAATAGTAGGCCATCGGGACGGGGATGGGGACGTTGACGCCGACCATGCCCACCTGCACCTCGCTCTGAAACTTCCGCGCGGCGCCGCCATCGTTGGTGAACACCGCGACGCCGTTGGCGTAGGGGTGCGCGTGGATGAGGCCGATGGCCTCGTCGTAGGTCTTCGCGCGCACGGTGGAGAGCACCGGCCCGAAGATCTCCTCGCGGTAGATGCTCATCGCGGGCGACACCCGGTCGAAGAGCGTCGGGCCGAGGAAGAAGCCGTTCTCGCGGCCCGGCACCTTGAGCGAGCGGCCGTCGGCGAGGAGCTCCGCGCCCTCCTTCACGCCCGCGTCGACGTAGCCGCGCACCTTGTCGAGGTGCTGCCGCGTGATGAGCGGGCCCATCTGCGACGAGGGGTCGAGCCCGTCGCCCACCTTGAGGGCCGCGATGCGCTCGCGGATCTTCGGGAGGATCTTGTCGGCCGCGTCGCCGACCGTGAGCAGCACGGAGATGGCCATGCAGCGCTCGCCGGCGGAGCCATAGGCCGCCCCGACCGCGGCGTCGGCGGCGAGGTCCATGTCGGCGTCGGGGAGCACCACCATGTGGTTCTTGGCGCCGCCGAGGGCCTGGACGCGCTTGCCGTGGCGCGTGCCGGTCTCGTAGATGTAGCGCGCGATCGGGGTCGAGCCGACGAAGCTCACCGCGCCGACGTCGGGGTGCTCGAGCAGCCGGTCGACGGCCACCTTGTCGCCGTGGACGACGTTGAGCACGCCTTCGGGCGCGCCGGCCTTGGCGAGGAGCTCGGCGCAGAAGTTGGTGACCGACGGGTCGCGCTCGGAGGGCTTGAGGACGAAGGTGTTCCCGCAGGCGATGGCGATGGGGTACATCCACATCGGCACCATCGCGGGGAAGTTGAACGGGGTGATGCCGGCCACGACGCCCACCGGCTGGCGGATCGAGTACGAGTCGACCTCGGTCGAGACGTTCTCCGAGAAGGTGCCCTTGGTGAGGTCGGCGAGACCACAGGCGAACTCGATGACCTCGAGGCCGCGCTGCACCTCGCCCTGCGCGTCGGAGAAGACCTTGCCGTGCTCGAGCGTGAGCATCCGGGCGAGGTCGTCCTTGTGGCGCTCGACGAGCTCGCGGAAGGCGAAGAGCACGCGCGTCCGCTTCGCCACGGAGGCCGTGCGCCACTGGCCGAGGGCGCGCTTCGCCGACTCCACCGCGGCGTCGACCTCGGCGGGCGTCGAGTACGCGACGCGGCGCTGCACCTCACCGGTCGCAGGGTTGAAGACGTCGCCGGCGCGCTCGCCGGTCGGGGAGGCGGAGCGGTTGTCGATCCAGTGGGTGAGGGTTTCCATGCGCGCGGAGGGTACACAAACGCCGCCGCGCGGGAAGGGGGTCAGTGCTCGTTGCCGAAGGGGTCGGCGAAGCGCGGGTCGCGCAGGAGGGACTCGTCGGTGAGCGCCCGGAGAAACTCCACGACGTCGGCCTTCTCCCGCGGGTCGAGGATGAAGCCCCGGACGAACTCGCTCCGCAGCGGCGACGCGCTCCCGACCCCCGCGTTGGGCCCCGAGGCGATGGTGCGCCCGCCCGCGGCGTAGTGGTCGATCGCGCCCTCCAGCGTGGCGACCGAGCCGTCGTGCATGTAGGGCGCGGTCACGGCGATGTTGCGCAGCGTCGGCGCGCGGAAGCGCCCCATGTCCGACGCGCTGTGGGTGATGTCGTAGATGCCCGTGTTCTCCGCCGGGTACGCGCCCATCCCGTCGAGGTTGTAGAGCCCCGTGTTGTGGAAGGGCGTCTCCTCGATGCGCGTCGCCGCCGTCACCACCGCGTCGGTGAGGTTGAAGCCCCCGTGGCAGTGGAAGCACTCCAGCCGCTCGCCGAAGTAGAGGTCCATCCCCCGCTTCGCCGAGGCCGAGAGCGCAGTGTGATCGCCGCGCTGGTAGCGGTCGTAGGGCGAGTCCGCGGAGAGGATCGCACGCTCGAACGTGGCGATCGCCTTCGTCACGTTGTCGAGCGTGACGGGGTCGCCCTGCCCGGGAAACGCCGCGCGGAACATCGCCGGGTAGCGCGCGTCGGCCCGCAGCCGCGCGAGCATCGCGGCCTCCATCCCCGCGAGGCCGAGCTCCACCGGGCGCTCGCCGAACATCGGGACGAGCGCCTGCCGCTCGAGCTGGCGCACCGAGGGGTTGGCCCACGTCAGCGTCACCGCGTACCCGACGTTGACGAGGCTCATCGCGCCGCGCGGCGTGTGGTCGCCCGTCGAGCCCGTCGACACCGCGCGCCCGTCGGTGAACGCCAGGCTCTGGCGGTGGCACGAGCCGCACGACTGCGTCTGGTTGCCCGAGAGCTTGCGGTCGTAGAAGAGGTAGCGACCGAGCTCGGCCTTCTCGCGGGTGAAGGGGTTGTCCGCGGGGATGCGCATCGCCGGGAAGCCCGACGGCGGGGTGGACGTGAGCTCGGTCGGGCGGGCGTTGGGCGCGCCGTCGTCGCCGCACCCGAGGGCGGCGAGGGCGAGGGCGAGGAGGAGGCTCCGGGGCTTCATCGCTGCGGCTCCATCTGTGGCAGCCGCGTGCGTCGCCGTCAACGCACGCGGAAGAAGGTCTGGGTCGCGGGGGCGCCGCCCATCGGGATGCCGAAGGCCGGCAGGATCGTCCGGCACTCGGGGTCGGTCGCGCCCGACATGCAGCCCGGCGCGCCGCCCATGTCGCGGCTCACGTCGGTGGTTCCCACGAGGCGCCCGAGGTCGGCCACGACGAAGTTCTGTGTGGGGTCGAAGCCGGTGAGGGCGTACTCGGGGCGGTTGGGCTCGGTGCAGGTGACCGTCCCCGCCATCGCGTCGCCCGTGCAGCCGGTGCTGCCGACGTGGATGTTCACCGCGTTGGTTCCGCTGCGCCCGTCGATGCGCGCGAACTTGTACCCGCTCTGCCACGCCCAGAAGAGCGTCGAGAGGTTGAGCGGCGAGGGGGCGGCCGCGGGGTTCTGGTGGTTGAGGTCTTGCGGCACGCCGAGCTTGAAGCGAAGCCCCGCCCAGCGCGTCCCCGCCGGCGCCGTGACGCGGCCGCGCACCGAAGCGTTGGTGAGCGCAGTGCCGTTGGCGCAGGTGCCGCTGGCGTTCTCGAAATCGAGGAGGGCCACGTTGCGGTACTGCCAGGTCCCGTCCTGGTCGAGGCTCACCGCCACCGGCGCGCCCGACTCCGGCACGAGCTGGACGTCGTGCACGTAGAAGCGGAAATCGAGCGGCGTCCACGGGCTCGCCGCCATGCCGACGCCCGTGAACGAGCTCGTGCACGAGAACGGCATCGCCCCCACCACGGCTTCGAAGCGGATCTCCACGGCGGTGCCCGTCGTCGGCTGATCGACCACCGGCGCGTCCTGCGTCGAAGCGTCCGGCGTCGGCGCCACGTCCTCGTTGTGAACGTGATCCTCCCCGGCGTCCGCCGCGTGCGAGTGGTCGTCACCGCACCCGTAGAGGGCCATCACCGAAGCGAGCGCGATCCTCGTCCCGAAGCGCATCCGAATCTCTCCTTTGCCAAAGCTCCGTCGCACCAGCGGCCCCATCGCCGCGGCGCGGACGCCCCTTTGTTGTTCACCTGCGCCCACGCTGACAAGTCCGTGCGACGTCGTGTCGCACGCGCCGTGCCGCTGCGAGCCCTGCTTTCCCAGTGGATTTCGCGCATCCGCTGCGCGCCGGCGCACGGCCCTCCGCGCACTCTGGTACCGTGCGCGCATGGCCCTCACCGTCCGCGTCGTCGGCGTCGGCGACGCCTTCACGACCCGCTACCACAACGCCTGCCTGCTGGTGGAGGGCGGCGGCACGCGCGTCCTCGTCGACGCCCCGCCCGCCCTCGCCCGCGCCCTCGGCGACCTCGGCGAGCGCGGCGGGCCCCGCGTCGGCCTCGACGACGTCGACCACGTGCTCATCACCCACCTGCACGGCGACCACATGGGCGGCCTCGAGCAGCTTCTCTTCTGGCGGCGCTTCGTCACCGGGCGCAAGTGCTCGCTCCACGCCGCCCCCGCGGTGCTCGCGGGCCTCTGGGAGACGAGGCTCCGCGGCGGGATGGAGGTGCTGATGGACGCCTCGGGCGCGCTCTCGTCGCTCACGCTCGACGACTACGCCGACGTGCGCCCGCTCGCCGAGGACGGCGCCGTCGGCGACCTCGCGGTCTCCTGGCGGCCGACGGTGCACCACATCCCGACCACCGCGCTCCGCTTCGCGCACGGAGGAACGCGCTTCGGCTACAGCGCCGACACCGCGTGGGACCCGTCGCTCGTCGCGTGGCTCGCCGAGGCCGACCTCTTCCTCCACGAGACCAACTTCGGCATCCACACGCCGCTGGAGAAGCTCGCCGCGCTGCCCGAGGCCACCCGCGCGCGGATGCGGCTCATCCACTACCCCGACCAGCTCGACCCCGACGCGTCGCCCATCGCCTGCGCCCGCGAGGGCGACCGCTACGCGGTGTAGCGGGGGTGCGTGGCCCGACGCGGCGAGCCTTCAGCTCTCGAAGAATTTCCCGACACGATGTCGTTCTGGTCGCACATCGCGCTCGCTCTCCTCCCTCCCCCGCTCGCCAAGCCTCGCGCGTTTGCCCTCCCTCCGTCGCCGCGGCGGCGCCAGAGGGAGGGGACGTCTGC